>NC_013222.1:0-1337500 GCF_000024125.1 Robiginitalea biformata HTCC2501
AATAAGCACCAGCAGTTGAAATACAGTCGGTTGAAAACTTGCCGGGTCGGGTGAAATGCGTTATTTTTGCATCCCATTTTTATACGCAAAGGAGAAATAAATGAACATCACCAAAGAGCAGATCGATGAGTTGAACGCCGTCCTGAAGGTGGCTATCACCAAGGAAGACTACCAGGACAAGGTGGATAAAATCCTCAAGGACTACCGGAAAAACGCAAACATCCCCGGATTCCGCAAAGGACAGGTCCCCATGGGGCTGATCAAGAAGCAATACGGGAAGGCCGTACTGGTAGACGAGGTCAACAAACTGCTGCAGGACAACCTGAACAACTACCTGGTAGAGGAGAAGCTGGACGTACTCGGCAATCCGCTGCCCAAGCAACAGGACAACTTCAATTGGGATTCCGAAGAGCTCGCCTTCGAATTCGAACTCGGGCTTGCCCCGGAATTCGAGGTGTCCCTGAAAACCAAAAAAGCGATCCCCCACTACAAGATTGTCGCCGATAAGAAAATGATCGACGACCAGGTTACCCGGATCCGAAAACAGTACGGAAAACTCGTGGCCAAAAAAGAAATTACGGCCGGGGACGAGGTTACCGGCACCTTTGTGAATGAGGCAGCCGAAATTGAACACAAAACCACCCTGGACCTGTCCAAGGTAAAAAGCAAGAAGGCATTGTCTGCCCTGAAAGGCTCCAAACCCGGGGATACGGTGACGCTGAAGACCAAGGGGCTCCTCACCGAGGATTACCTGTTGGCGAGCACTTTGGGAATCGACCGGGAGCAGGCAGAAGACCTGAACATCGAGGTGGAATTCAACATCGAGGAAGTGAATGAGCGGCAGCCTGCCGAATTGAACCAGGAGCTCTTCGACAAGCTTTTCGGCCCGGGTAATGTCACTTCCGAAAAGGAAATGCGCGAACGCATCAAAGAGGATTCGGAAGGGCAATTCCAGCAACAGTCCGACCAGAAATTGCTCAACGACGTCACCGAACAACTGATCGAGTCCACCCAATTCGACCTGCCCCGCGAATTCCTGAAAAAATGGATGCAGACCACCGGGGAAAAACCCCTGAGCCCGGAAGAGGCCAGCGATGAATTTGAGCGCTCCGAAAAAGGGTTGCGGTATCAGCTGATTGAGGGAAAACTCATTAAAGAGCACGGCCTGGATATCCAGTTCGACGAATTAAAAGAATTCGCGAAAGGCTTCATCCGTTCTCAGATGGCCCAATACGGTCAGACGGACCCGAAGGAGGAAGACCTGGAGAATATCGCCGGGAGGGTGATGGGCAACCGGGAGGAAGTTAAACGCCTCTCCGAACAACTGATGAGCCAGAAACTCCTCAGCCTGTACAAGGAAAAGGCCAACCTCAAGGTCAAGGAAGTGAACTACGACCAGTTCGTCAAGGAGGTTTACGGATAACCGCGGGTCCCGGGCACTCAAAAATTGGCCCCCGGGGCGGCGGCACGACCGAAATTCATATCTTTACGGTGCCGGCAGTATCTGTTACGGCACCTTTTTTTTAAGGAGTGCGCCAGGGGTAATCCGGAGAATACCGGTACGGACGGCGCGCTTGGAAATTACCAGAACGAATCTATGGACTACGCAAAGGAATTTAAGGATTACGCCGTCAAGGACCGCGGCATCAGCAGCCTGCAGCTCGAGCGCGGGCTAACCAGCATGTATCCCGTGGGGATGACCCCGAATATCATTGAGGAGCGCCAGCTCAACGCGATTGCAATGGACGTATTCTCCCGCCTGATGATGGACCGGATCATTTTCCTGGGAACCGGCATCAGCGACCAGGTGGCAAACATCGTCCAGGCCCAGTTGCTGTTTTTGGCCAGTGCGGACTCCTCCAAAGATATCCAGATATATATCAATTCCCCGGGGGGAAGCGTCTATGCCGGCCTGGGGATCTACGACACCATGCAATTCATCAAGCCGGACGTCGCTACGATATGCACCGGGATGGCCGCCTCCATGGCTGCCGTACTGCTCTGCGCAGGCGAAAAAGGAAAACGCAGCGGCCTGCAGCACAGCCGGGTGATGATCCACCAACCGTTGTCGGGGGCCCAGGGGCAGGCGAGCGACATCGAAATTGCAGCCCGGGAGGTTCTTAAAATCAAAGACGAACTCTACCAGATCATCTCAAAACACAGCGGGCAACCGTTTGACCGGATCCAGGAGGACAGCGACCGCGACTACTGGATGAAAGCCGGCGAGGCCCTGGAATACGGGATGATCGATGAAATCCTGGAACGGGACAAGGATTAACCTGAAAAAGAGCGGATACACCTGATCCGGGGACAATTTTTAGGATATTTAGCGTTAGTTTAATACAGCAGGCAACTGATTATGGCAAAGGAGAATTTAGAGTGTTCGTTTTGCGGCCGCAAGAAGCCGGAAACCAACCTGCTGATCGCCGGTCTGGATGCGCATATCTGCGATCGGTGCATCGAGCAGGCCCACGGTATCGTGGCCGAGGAGTCCCGTCAGTCGAAATCCGACGACCTCTCCTCCGAGCTCGTATTGAAAAAACCCGTGGAGATCAAGGAATTCCTGGACACCTATGTCATCGGGCAGGAACGGACCAAGAAGGTACTGTCCGTCGCGGTCTACAACCATTACAAACGACTCCTGCAACCCAGTTCCAAGGAGGATGAGATCGAAATCCAGAAGAGCAACATCGTTATGGTGGGCCAGACCGGTACCGGTAAAACGCTGATGGCTAAAACGATTGCCCGGATGCTCAATGTGCCCCTGGCCATTGTGGATGCCACGGTACTCACCGAGGCGGGCTATGTTGGGGAAGATGTTGAGAGTATCCTTACCCGGCTGCTGCAGGCTGCCGACTACAACCTGGAGAAGGCCGAACGCGGCATCGTCTTCATCGATGAGCTGGACAAGATTGCCCGCAAGAGCGACAACCCTTCCATTACCCGGGACGTTTCGGGCGAAGGGGTACAGCAAGGGCTCCTGAAGCTGCTCGAGGGGACCGTGGTGAATGTGCCGCCCAAAGGGGGCCGGAAACACCCGGACCAGAAATTCATCGAAGTAAATACCGAGAATATCCTGTTTATCGCCGGGGGTGCCTTTGACGGCATCGAACGGATCATCACCCGCCGACTGAACATGCAGGCCATCGGCTACAGCGCCTCCAAGCGGGAGGAAACCCTGGATGCTGAAAACGTGCTGCAATACATTATCCCGAAGGACCTGAAGGAGTTCGGGCTGATCCCGGAGATTATCGGCCGGCTGCCCGTGCTCACCCATATGAACCCCCTGGACCGCAAGACGCTTCGCAGCATCCTGACCGAACCGCGCAATGCAATCATCAAGCAGTACGAAAAATTGTTTGCCATGGACGGGATCACCTTCAGGATTACCGACCAGGCACTCGATTTTATTGTCGACAAGGCAATTGAGTACAAATTGGGGGCCCGCGGGCTGCGATCGCTGTGCGAAGCGGTATTCACCGATGCGATGTTTGAATTACCGAGCACCGAAGAGACCGAATTCAAGGTCACCAAGCCCTATGCTGAGGAAAAACTCTCTTTCGAGACAATCAATAAGCTGAAAGCTGTTTCTTAGGCTTGCCGCTCCGGTCTTCGATGACCTCCTTGAGCAAATCCATACAAACCTTTTGGATAATCTTTTCATCCGAATACAGTTCCTGGCCGAATTTTGAGATGATTTCGGGCTCCAGGCCTGCCTGGCGGAACCACAGGGGTGCCGGGCGGTTTTCGTGGTATTCCCCGTAGACCAGGGTTACCGGGCATTCCGGGTTACCCCCGATTTTCTGGAGGCAAAGGGGTGAAACCGCGTAGAGCGATTTAACCGGGAGGCCCATCAGGGCTGCCTGCCAGGCAATACTGCCGCCGCCCCCGAATGCGAGGTAGTCGGCCGGTTCCTGCTCTTTGGATAACAACCGGGCTGCCGCTCGTTTCATGCCTGTTTCGGCGAAAGTGTGGTACACGTCCTCCGCTGTATGCACGGGAGGCAGGTCCATGTCGGCCAGTTGCCGGCTGTCGTAATACACAATATCGTAATACTGTTGCAGGTATCCGAGGTAGGAAGTGATCCACAGGCCCTTTTTGGAACCCCACAAGTCCGAAAGGACGACGAGTCTTCTTGCCATAGTTGCAATATTTAAAGCATGTGCAGGTTAATCTGGTACCCGAAGTTGTTAAATTATTCTGGTATCGCCGCAATTATCGGTTAATCTGGGGCAAATTCTCGACGTACCTTCCGGGGCAGACAGCCTGTATCGGTAAGTGCTATCATATTTACGACAAAATACGCTCGGTGGTTTACCCGCAAGCGGATTCAGGCCAAGAGGCTTCGGATAGCGCACAGCAACAGGCCATCAAAAACGTCTGCCAAGGGTAATTCCCACTCTGGGGTATCCGTAATCCATCCCCTGTTCCGAGGCCAGGTAGCGTCCGAAACCCAGAGCGATTTCTGCAACCCATGCTGTGCGGGTCAGGAACTTGACGCCTGTTGCCGCACCCAGTCCAAAGGCGAATTGGGCGGATTCTTCTTCACCTCCGAAATCAATCAACGGTTCGTCACGTATGGATCCGATCAGGCTGTTTAATTCAAGAAAGAAACCACCGCCATAGGCTTTTCCAAAGTAGAACCGGTAGTGGGGGATGATCGCAAACCGATACCCGATATCGTCATTGACCGCCAAATCGACGCTTACACCGATTCCGCTATCTGGACCCAGAATGCGCTCGTAGGTGACTTCAGGCACCTCAAGCAGCGTATACACTAAATTTACCTTCAATTCATTTCGACCGATTCCAGCGGTTTTCTCCACCGTACGGCTTTCCGAATACTCCTGTGTATGCACCAGGCAAGTAAATGCCAAGCATACAATAGTCCAATACGTTCGCATATTTATGGATTTAGATTGGATGAAAGTAAGCCTGTCCGATGGCAGAACTGTCCCATATTCTGCTTAAGGAGGAATTCCGGACAACCTTGGAACCTAACCGGTCTTACCCCGATAAGCCGATGGGGTTTGGCCAAGAAATTTTCGAAAAGCGGTATAGAATGTCGATTTGGAATTGAAACCGCTCTCCAGGCCAATGGAAGTTATTGTATACCGTACAAATTCCGGATTGCCCAACAATTCCCGGGCGTACGCAACCCGGTAAGAATTGATGTAATCCGAAAAGTTTTTCCCCGAAAATCGATTGACTAGCCTCGACAAGGTACTGGTACCCATTCCCAACTCCTCTGCCAGACGATCCTGGCTCAGTACAGGATCCAAAAATCGCTGATTCCTGCGGACATGGGCATCCAATTCCAGAAACTCCTCGTGGCCCGCCTCGCTACGCTCATTGGATGAAACCGCATGCGCTATCGATATAGCCGGCTTTTCTCTCAACCGCTTTCGCAGTGCCAGGCGATCCTGAAGCAGCACATACTGGAAAAACGCCTGGTAGCCTACCCAGTAGATTAACAGGGAACTGCTGATCCGCAACGGATAGTAGGTGTACGGCGGGCGGAACGATTCGGAAAATGAATTCATAATTACGGCAAACAACCATAGTAATATGACAAGAGCACCCAGCTTCATTAGGCGGAACACCCACCTGAGGTTATCACCTTGTAAAACATGGCGTTTCAGGATTGGATAGACTTTTAACAGATGCCAGGCCCGCCCAAAGAGAAAAATGGAATAGACCAGCGCAATCCCATCCTCCAGATTGGTATAGTGCTCCAAAATTTCCACTGATACCGATCCTTCGCCGGCAGCGAGGACTAGCGTGATGCGCGCGATTAAAAGGGCAAGGAAAATTGAGGCGCTCTGTTTCCAAAACACCGAACGTTCCATTTGCTGACTGAGGTAATGAACCAGAAAAGCATAAAACATGGGAACAATAAGCACATTCCATGGTATCTGAAAATTCGCCCAAAAAAATGTATTCGGCACAAACCCCTTTTCGATGATCCAGGACTGCAGGTTATTCAGGGAGAGAAAGAATACAAACAGGTTGAGGAATAGAACCGGTGTCTCAATACGCCTGCGGATCAGGAAAGTCCCCAGGTTAAATACAAACCCTTGAATCGCCCCGGCGATTAGTAAAAAATTAAAAACGGCTATCCAATCCATTCCGGGCTACCTACTTTATACGGTGCCGACCCGTTGATTCAAGGCCATGAGCTCCTCAAGATACTCCCGGGTGTTGGATAATCGCGGTACTTTGTGCTGCCCGCCGAGTTTTCCCTTGGACTTGAGCCAGTCGTAGAAGAGGTTCTGGCGCGCCCGGTGGACGGTGGGCGGGTTCAACGTGATGTTGCGGTACCGCTTGGCGGCATAATCGGAATTGAGGTCCTGCAGGTGGGTGTCCAGCAGGCGGGAGAACGCCTGTATATCCGCCGGGGTTTCCCGGAACTCAATCAGCCATTCGTGCGCCCCTTTTTCATTTCCGGACATGAATACGGGCGCTGCGGTATATTCGGCAATACTTCCGCCGGCTTCCCTGCAACTGCGGCGCAGGGCTTCCTCGGCATTTTCAATCACCAGTTCCTCCCCGAATACATTGATGTGGTGCTTGGTCCGTCCCGTGATGCGGATCCGGTACGGGCTCGTGCTTGTAAAGCGCACGGTATCCCCGATCTGGTACCGCCACAGGCCGGCGTTGGTGGTGATGACCAGGGCGTAGTTCACCCCGCATTCCACCTCCCAGAGCGGGATGACCCGCTGGCTGGGTTTCCCGAAACTGTCCATGGGGATAAATTCGTAAAAAATGCCGTAGTCCAGCATGAGCAGCAGGTCCTGGCTGTCATTCCGGTCCTGAATGGCAAAAAACCCTTCCGAGGCGTTGTAGATCTCGTAGTACTGGAAGGATTCCTTTGGCAACAGCTTCCGGTACTGTTCCCGGTAGGGGTTAAAACTAACCCCCCCATGGAAGTATACCTCGAGGTTTTCCCAGATCTCGTGCAGGTGCTCCTTGCCCGTCTCCTGGAGGATGTGGTTGAGCAATACGAGCATCCAGGAGGGCACGCCGGCCAGGCTGGTGACATTTTCCCGGATACTCTCCCGGCAAATGGCCTGCAGTTTGCTTTCCCATTCGCTCATCAGGGAAACCTTGTTGCTGGGGGTGCTGCTGAGTTCCGCCCAGAAGGGCAGGTTGTCTATCAGGATGGCAGAAAGGTCGCCGAAATAGGTGCCGTTGTCCTCGTACAACTCCTTGCTCCCGCCCAAACGCAGGCTCTTGCCCGTGAAGAGCTGGGAGTTTGGGTTGTTGTTCAGGTAGAGGCACAACATATCCTTCCCGGATTTGAAATGGCAGTCTTCCAGGGCCTCGGAACTCACCGGGATGAATTTGCTCCGGGCATTGGTGGTGCCGCTGCTCTTGGCAAACCACCGGATTTCGGTGGGCCAGAACAGGTTTTGCTCCCCCCGCCGGGTCCGTTCGATCAGCGGTTCGAATTCTTCGTAGGTAACCAGGGGGACCCGCCCCGCATAGGCTTCATAAGAGGTGATACCCTCAAATCCGTATTGCTGCCCGATTTCCGTTTCTTCGGCAAACTCCAGCAGGTTGGTCAGTACCTCCTGTTGGACCTCGCCCGGGTATTTCAGGAAAAGTTCAATCTGGTGATACCGCTTTTTCAGCAACCACGATGCAATCGAATTGAAAAGCGGGATAGGCATTTTTCGGTATCTTTACGGGCTTTGAAAGCGGCTAAAGATACAATTTTAAAAGAGAAGTGCATGCAATACGAAGGGGTGCTGCGGAAGATGGAAACCGAATGGGACCAGCCCATCCGCTACTATTTGTTGTTTCCGGGAGACTTCGTCCGAATGAATGATTTGCTGGACCGGCAGGTTGGCCTCAGGTTCCTGAAGTACGAGTGCCTCTCCTGCGGGCTGGACAGGCCGATCTACCGCCAGGGGTTCTGCCGTTCCTGTTTTTTCGAAACCCCACAGGCCGGCGAATGGATCATGCATCCCGAGAAAAGCAAGGCCCACCTGGACCAGGAAGACCGGGACCTCGCGTATGAAAAAAAAGTGCAGTTGCAGCCGCATATCGTCTACCTGGCCAATTCGAGCAACGTCAAGGTGGGTGTCACCCGGAAATCCCAGGTCCCCACCCGCTGGATCGACCAGGGAGCCCACGAGGCCATTGAGATCGTCGAGACACCCAACCGGTACCTGGCCGGGATCACCGAGGTGGCCCTGAAGGAACACGTAAGCGACAAGACCAACTGGCGCAAAATGCTCACAAACAATTTGGAGGATGTGGACCTGTTTGCCTGGCGCAACGACCTGAAACCCCATATCCCCGAGGAGGCCCTCCCCTATTTTATCGACAGCACACAGGAAACCCAATTGGAATTCCCCGTCCTCCGGTACCCGGAGAAGGTAAAGAGCCTGAATCTGGAAAAAACCCCGGAATTTACTGGCCGGCTGATGGGCATCAAGGGGCAGTACCTGATTTTTGAGGACCATACGGTATTCAACGTCCGGGGCAGCGAGGGTTATTACGTGGCCCTGGAGATTGCCTAGTACCCGGCCCAACACCCCTGGGGCTGCCCCCCGATTCGTTCAATAATTCAGCGGTTCGGAATGGTCCGGCTACCGGGAAATTGTGATAATTGAACCATGTCGAAATTCCGCGATAAACTCCCCGATAACTGGTGGACCTTTGCGCTTTCCGCCGGCATCTTTTGTTTCCTGGTCGGATCCTATTTTTTCTGGCCTCAGGCGCGGGAATTCTACGATCGCGCCTGGGAGGTCCTCACCAGCGGCGACCAGCAACAGGTCCGGGATTGGGTCCGGGGTTTCGGATGGCTTGGGCCCGCAGTCATAGTGGGCAGCATGGTAGTACAAATGTTCCTCATCGTGGTCCCGTCTGTGGTATTGATGATCGGGTCCATCCTCTCCTACGGGCCGTTTTGGGGCAGCCTGGTGGTTTTTGTGGCCATCTTTACGGCCTCCACCATCGGATACCTCATCGGCCGGTCCCTGAGTAAACAAACGGTTAAACGGCTCATCGGGGAAAATAGCGAGAAAAAAGTGACCCGGTTCCTCGCGGATTACGGGTTTTGGGCCGTCGTGATCACCCGCCTAAACCCGATCCTCTCCAACGACGCCATCAGTTTTGTCGCCGGGGTACTCGGCATGAATTACTGGAAATTTATCGGCTCCACCCTCCTGGGAATTGCCCCGTTGACGATTGCGCTCGCGCTGGTAGGCGGGTTGTCCGACTCCTTCAAAAACGGGCTCATCTGGGTGTCGGCCATCAGTGCCGTCTTGTTTGCAGCCTTCGTGTGGTGGGATCGCAACAGGAAAAAATCCAGGGCCGAAAAATAGGGGCCGGCCTACTGCAAGGTGTCCTTTGCCGTACCTGCCGTATCCTTTTTCTTGCCCAACAACCCGCCCAGGATCTTCCGGGCCGATTGACCAACCTGCTCCCCGGCCGTGGTCTTTTCCCCGGTTGCGGCCTTTGTGGTATCCTGCCTGCCGGAACCCACTACGTCCTTCAGGACGGAACCCAGGCCGGTTTTTGCCGAATCCGGCGCGCTGTTACGCGTACTGTCCGCAGACCCTTTCAGAAGGTTCCCAATCAGGTCTTTGGCCTTCTCCTTGCCCGACGCCACAAGTTTTTGTTTCTGTGCCTCTACCAGCCTCGAAGTGAGGCTTGCCACGGCCTGTTTCAGGTCGGTTTGTACATTCGGGTCCGAATAACGGCCCCCGATAGTGGCCACCACCGGGACGGTCGCTTCTTTCAGGCCGGGCTCCTGCAGCTCGGTTACCAGGCGGTTAACATCGCTGCCGAGGTACTTAGCCGGCACCTGCAGGGTGGCGGTATAGTTGAGTTGCTGGTCAAAGCTGTGGCTGCCTGCCACAGACACTTCCATATCCCGGTAGGTAAAACTAAAGGGCTTGACAGTTACCAGGCCGTTCTCGAAATTCAGGGCCGTTTTAAGCCCTTTCAGGTCCAGGTCCTCCATGTTGAAAAAGTCCATCCGGGCATCCAGGGCCTCAAGGACCTTCGCCCGTGTACCCGTGATGTCGGACGCCAATACTTCGGCGACCACGTTCCCGGCCAGGGACATCAGGTCCGGGCTGAAATCGCTGTTCAACAGGCCGCTTAGCTGCACCCTGGAATTGAGTTTCCCTTCCACAATCGAAGCGATCGGGGCCAGGGTCTCGAATAATTCGATCGACTCCAGGGTTTCCCGGATACGGAAGCCGTCAATCCCCAGGTCCATATTAAAGCGCGGGAGGCCCTCACCCGTGGCAACTGTCCCATTGAGCGCCAGCTTGCCATCCAGCGCATCGGAACGGACATCCCGGAGCTGGAGCTCCTGATCCCGGATCTGCAGGTTGCCGGAAACGTTGCGCAAAGGCAGGCCATCGTATACCACGCTGGCGGCCTGTCCCCGGATAGAAACATCGATGGCTGCGGGGATTTGGAAGGCCGGGCCACCGTCGGGGGCCTGTCCGGATGCACGCGCATCGGCCCCCGTCTCCTTTTCAGCCTGGCCAGGGTCCTCCGGGCTCATAAAATCCGACACCAGCAGTTGGTTGGATGTCAGGCTGAACTGACCTTTCAGTATCCCGTCGGCCAGGAGGTAGCCCAGGTAGTCCCGCACGGTGCCGCTCAGGGTAAAATCGCTCTGCCCCAGCGAACCGGAGAGGCTTTCCAGGCGGGCCTCCACCGGGTCGAAACGCAGGCGGGCCTCCCGAATCTTCACCGGTTCGGCAAAATTATCGGCCCGAAAATTCAGGTTGCTCAGTTGCAGGCTACCCGAGGTCCGGGTATTCCCGTACTGTTTATTCTCCACCGAAGCCATGTCAAATGCCGTCTGCACGTCGGCCCGCAGCACCCCGCTCAGGCCGGGTGCCAGTTCCACCGGGTAGGCCTGGTCCAGGCTGGCGAGGTTGATGGTGCCCTTCAGGGCCGCGTCCACCTCCGGGTTGCCCGTCAGGGAACGGATATTCCCGCTCATATTAAAGACGTCCTGGTCTATCCGGAACCCGGCTGCCGGGATTTCCAGGTAGGTATCCCCGGCGATCCCGGTAGTATTCAACAAACGGGCGCTGAAATTGATGTCGTCGATCCCCTTGGGCAGGTCCGGGTAGCGGAAGGCCGCGTCCACGGCTTCCATCCGGATATCCAGGTTGGGGATGCGCGTGTCGTCCGACCGGCCCGTAATGGACCCCTCCAGCGTAAACTGCCCGCTGGTACGCACCTCCTCCAGGCTTTTAGAATACGCCTCGGGAATCAGCGCCAGGAAATTTTTGAAATCGGAACTGGGCGTACGGAAATCCAGGTCAATCTCCTGGCCTTCTTCAACGAGCTGGACACTTCCCTCGAAAACCAGGGGCATCTGGTTGATCAGGCCCTCGTTCTCCAGAAAGGTATAGGTATCCGTTTCCAGGTCAATACCGATGCGTGCATCGAGTTGCAGGCTGTTCCGGTCCAGGTACTGCACGCTGTCCATCCCCAGGCTGATCCGGGCGTCCGTGCGGGTTTCCAGGCGGGACTCCGCAAGGGAGAGGTCCCCGGAACCCGTATGCTGTATATCCTCGAGCAGGAAGCTGATCCCGGACGATTGGTCCATATAGGAAATCTTCGAATCCGCAATTTGATACCCCTGCAGGTCGAAGGTAAATCCATCCGAGGCGGCTGTGGCCCCTGTCGCGGCCGGGTCTTCAGCAGCAACCAGGTAATTCGGGCGCTCCTCCGCGTCGAGGCGAAGCCGCAGGTCGGCCCCCGACACGAATAACTCCCTTATGCCAATGGGCTCGCCCGCGCCCTTGAACAATTCCCCGATTCCCATCACCAGGTAGGCTTCCCGGGCCTTAAAAAGCGTATCCCCCTCAAACGGGGCCGCCGTGGTCAGGGTAATATCCCGAAGGGAAACCCGGGCATTCGGGAAATTTCGGATCAGGCTCAGGTCGGCCTCCCGAAAATCGAAATCGCCCGTGATGGAACGGTTTACATTCGAACGGAGTATGGGGCCGATTTTGGCCTCCAGGAACAACGGGATGCCGATAACCAAAAGCAGGAGGAATACCAGGATGCCGGCAACTATTTTCAGCAGTTTTTTGCGTTTCATATGGTGTGATCTGTATGGGGTCCCATCCGGCGGGACGCTCCGGTATAATTAACGCGATCCGTTGGGAATCCGTATGTCTTATTCGATAAATGGTTTGTCCGGATGCTGTCAGAAAGCCAGCGGCAGTTCCTCATTGGGAGCCAGGCCGAAGCGCTTCCTGAAGATATATACGAAAAGATAGAGCAAAGGCGTGTCGAGAAATGCTATAAATATCTTAAATATCACCCCGGACACAAAAAGGCCATAAAAGGCCTCCCAGGGCAGGACGCCAAACGTACACAGGAGGAAAATCACCGTAAAAGTATCGACGATCTGGGAGGAGAATGTTGAAAAGTTGTTGCGGAGCCAAAGGTAACGGCCCCGGGTTAGCCGTTTCCAGAAATGGTATATGGCAATATCGATGTACTGGGCAAACAAATACGCCAGCATGGAGGCCAGCACCGCGATGGGGGAAAGCGCAAATACCTGGCTGAAAACGGCATCGTCTACCGGCGATCCCGCAATGGCGGGGACCCGGTCTGCCAGCAGGACGATGCCCATGGAAAAAAACGAGGCGAAGATCCCCGCGGTAACAACCTGGTTTGCCTTTTTGCGGCCGTATATCTCCGAGATCAGGTCGGTGATCAAAAAGGTCACCGGATAAGGGAGGATGCCTACCGACAATTCAAAGAGGGGTGCCCCGAATACCTCCACTTCCCCAAAGGGCTTCCAATAAAAGAATTTCTGAAAAATCAGGTTGGACACCACCAGGGAGGTGATGAACAACGCCCCCAGGAATAGGTAGGCCTTGTAGGCAACCCGCTGGTCGGCCTGCTTCATCCTTAGCGGATTTCCAGGATAAAGGGAAGACGTGCCTGCACGCCCTTGCGCTGCAGCTGTTCCCGGATCTGCTCCAGGATACCTGCCCACTCGGCCCCCAACCGATCCGTCAGTGCGGCCTGCCCGGCCGCCTCCCCGGCCCCGCCCAGATCTTCCATCAACCGTTCGAGTCCCGATTTGTACTTGGGCAGGCTCAGGGTCCGGTACGATTCAACGCCCGCCAGTTCTGCCGCGGTATCCAGGGCTTCCGGCATGCCTCCCAGGGCATCCGCCAACCCGAGGCGCACCGCATCCGTGCCGCTCCACACGCGGCCCTGCGCCAGGCTGTCCGCCTGCGCCACACTGATGCCCCGTCCGTCGGCCACCCGTTGCAAAAAGGTTTCGTAGGTGTCCTCGATACCTTCCCGGACCACCTCCCGGAAATCATCGCCCATCGGCTCAAAAAAGGAATAATCCACGGACATGTCATGGGTTCCCACCTGCTCCGCATTGATTCCGATCTTTTCCGAGAGGCTGCTGATGTTGGGGATGGTGGCGAAAACCCCGATGGATCCCGTAATAGTAGTGGGTTCCGTCACGATCCGATCCCCGGCCACCGCCATGTAATAACCCCCGGAAGCGGCTACGTCGCTCAGGGAAACCACCACGGGTTTCTCCTTGCGCGTCTCCATAATTTCGCGCCAGATGATCTCGGAGGTCAGCGCGCTGCCCCCCGGGGAGTTGATCCGGAGAACCACCGCCTTGATATCTTCATCTTCGCGTACTTTTTTAAATACTTCCTGCATCCGCACCTGGCCGATGTAGTCCGGACCGCCTTCGCCATAGAAAATTTCTCCCTGGGCATAGACAATCGCAATCCGGGAATCCCCGGTGTGCAAGCGCTTGTTCTTGGTCGCCCGGATGTAGTCCTGGAGCGTGACAATCTTTGGGTCGTCCTCCCCGCGGCCCGAGGCCCTGGCCAACAGGTCGTCGTACTCCCCCCGGTAAATCAGCGCGTCCACCAGGCCAGTGGTCACCGCCCGTTCCGGGGTGCGCGCCAGCAGGCCGTCGGCAATGCGGTCCAGTTCGTCAACCGACAGGCCCCGGCTGGTCGAAATTTCCTCCCGGATGCTCGACCAGATGGAGGCGAGCAATTCCCGGAGTTGTTCCCGGTTGTCATCGCTCATCGAATCGCTCAGGAAGGGCTCAACGGCGCTCTTGTACTTCCCGTGCCGCACCACTTCCATCTGCAAACCGGTCTTCTCCTGGAATTCCTTGAAGTAAAGCACTTCTGCTGCAAGCCCCTTGAAATCGACCGTCCCCACCGGGTTCAGGAATACGCTGTCCGCCACGCTGGAGAGGTAATAGTCCTTCTGCATGTAAAAGTCCCCGTAAGCGTAGACGAATTTGCCGGTTTCCCTGAATTCGGCAAGTGCCTGCCGGATGGCGCGGGTCTGGGTAATGCCCGCCAGCAGGTAGGGCCCGCCCAGGCTGATGCCGCTGATCCGGTCGTCCCCGGCTGCCAGCCGGATGGCTTTGGTGATTTCGTCCAGGCCCTGGGAGGCGTCGAACAGGCCAGCCAGCGGATCGCCCGGGTCATTGCCGCTGTATTCGTTTATCGGGTAGGGGAAACTGAGTTCCAGTACGGAATCGTCCGGGATGCGGACGGGCTCCTCGCTCCCGGCCAGGCTGACGAAAATCAGGAACATTACAAATACGATCCCCAGGGCCACCAGGGTGCCGAGGATTGCTGCAAGCAGGTTTCTTAGAAATGCCATTGTTGTTGGATCTAGCTGCAAAGATAACCATAAGCAAGCGATTTACGGGGGGTCGCCCCGGTGCGAATCGGGATGTTTTTACGTAATTTGCGCTGTGGAAAAATCACGCGAAACCGCCTATCTCTCCCTGGGAAGCAACCTGGGTCATCGCGCCTGGCTGTTGCAGCAGGCCGTGTTCCGGATTGGGGAACGCGCCGGCAGGGTTAGCCGCATCAGCCCGGTATACGAGTCGCCCTCCTGGGGGTTTGAAGGCGGGGACTTTCTGAATCTTTGCGTGGAAATCCAAACCAGCCTGTCGCCCGTGGAACTCCTCGGGACCCTCTTGGGCATCGAGAAAGACCTGGGGCGGGAACGGGACGGGACCCCGGGGTATACCTCCAGGAAGGTGGATATCGACATCCTCTATTACGGAAATTCCACCCTGTCGGCTACCGGGCTCGAAATCCCGCATCCGCGGATACCCGAACGCGCATTCGTCCTGAAGCCCCTGGCGGACATCGCCCCCCAATACTACCACCCCGTGCTGGGCAAAGATACCCGTAACCTGTTGCAGGCTTGCAGGGACCGGTCGGGCGTCACCCGATCCGGAATCAAGATTTTTCCGGACCGGGCCTCACAGTTTGCAGATCTCGGCTACATAGCCATCGAGGGGAATATCGGGGCGGGGAAGACCACGCTGGCCGGAAAAATCGCCGAAGATATGAATGCGAAACTGATCCTCGAGCGATTTGCCGACAACCCCTTCCTGCCGAAATTTTACCAGGACCAGGCGCGGTACGCCTTCCCCCTGGAGATGTCCTTCCTGGCCGAACGCTACCAGCAATTTACCGAGGACACGCGCCAGCTGGACCTCTTCAAACGGTTTATGGTGAGCGACTACGACATTTACAAAAGCCTGATTTTTGCCCGGATCACCCTGCAGGAAGATGAATTCCTGCTGTACCGCAAGCTCTTTACATTGATGTATCAGGAGGTCCGGAAACCGCGCCTGTACGTGTACCTGTACCAGCACACGGACCGGCTGCTCCGGCAGATTGCCAACCGGGGACGCGATTACGAACGGGGAATCCCGGCCGAATACCTGGAGAAAATACACCGCGGCTACTTTGACTTTATGCGAAATTCCCCGGAACTCAATACGCTGGTGATCGATGTAAGCGAACTCGATTTCGTGGCCAACCCGGAAGATTACGAGCAGGTCCTGAACGAGATGTCTGCCCGGATCCTCCGGGAGGGGGATGTTAAAGTCTAGGCAATCCTTGGCGGATTCTGCAGCTTTTATTTTCTTGCGGCTCCCTTTTACGGGAAGCTGACTAACTCAAATATCATAAAACCCCGGCCTCGCGGCCGGGGTTTTTGCTTTTGTATTGGAAATCCCCGCTTATTCCAGGTCCCGGGCCTGTTTTAAATAAAAATCCCAGAGGAGCACGCCGGCAGCCACTGAGATATTCAGGGAATGCTTCGTCCCCAACTGGGGGATTTCAACCACCCCCCGGCAGCGGTCTATCACTGCCTGGGAAACCCCTTTCACCTCGTGGCCGAGGACAAAGGCGTACCGCTTACCGGGCTCCGGCCGGAATTCCCCCAGGGACACCGCCCCTTCCGCCTGCTCCAGGGCCCAGCACTCGTGGGTGGTTTCCAGCCGGTCCAGGACCTGAAGCGTATCCCCGGCGTATTCCCAGGCAACACTTTCCGTGGCCCCCAGGGCCGTCTTGCGGATATCCTTGTGGGGCGGCTGGGCCGTGATTCCGCAGAGCCAGACCTTTTCCACCCGGAAGGCATCGGCCGTCCGGAATACGGAACCTACATTGTGCAGGCTCCTAATATTGTCCAGAATGAGCACGGCAGGCGTTTTGGGCGCTTCCTTAAAGGCCGCGACATCCAGTCTGCCGAGTTCTTCGTTTTTCAGTTTACGCATGGCATGAATTCCTTCCGGGACCAAAAATAGAACTTTTCGCGGCCCCGGCCTTTACTGCGCGCCTGCAGCGTCCTGGCATCCCGCGCCGAAGTTATCCCAAAATATCAACATCCATTGGGTGCGCCGGGCGAATCCCTTATTTTCGTTCCGCACCCTGTAACCATCTAATTTTGGCAGCCAAAAAGAAAAAGGAGACCCCGCTCATGCAGCAATACAACGGGATCAAGAAACGATACCCGGATGCCCTGCTCCTGTTTCGCGTGGGCGATTTCTACGAGACCTTTGGTGCAGATGCCGAGCGGGCAGCAGAAATCCTGGACATCGTCCTGACCCAGCGCAACAACGGGGGCGACCAGACCGCCCTGGCCGGTTTCCCGCACCACGCCCTGAACACCTACCTGCCCAAACTCGTCAAGGCCGGGCAACGGGTGGCCATCTGCGACCAGCTCGAGGATCCGAAACAAACCAAGACCATCGTCAAACGGGGGGTAACCGAACTGGTGACCCCGGGGGTGGCCCTGGGCGACGACATGCTGCAGGCAAAATCCAACAACTTCCTGGCTGCCGTACACTTTGGCAAATTGCGGATGGGCATTTCCTTCCTGGACGTCTCCACGGGGGAATTCTTCGTCAGCGAGGGCAACCGGGAAACCACGGACAAATGGCTCCAAAATTTCAGCCCGAAGGAAATACTGGTCTCCAAGAATCACCGCACCGACTTCAGGGAGCAGTTCGGCACCGCCTACCATACGTTTAACCTGGAAGACTGGGTGTTCCAGGAGGACTACGCCCGGGAGACGCTGACCGGCCACTTTAAGACCAGCAGCCTGAAGGGTTTTGGCATCGATGCCCAGCCGGACGGGATCGTTGCCGCGGGGGCTGTTTTGCACTACCTGGGCGAAACCCGGCACCGGCAACTCGGGCACATTGGCGGGGTGCGCCGCCTCGCCTCGGAAGACTATGTGTGGATGGACCGGTTTACCATGCAAAACCTGGAGCTGTTCCGCACCCGCGACCCCGGGGGCGTTTCCCTGCTCGACGTGGTGGACCATACCCGATCCCCCATGGGCGGGCGCCTGCTCCGGCAATGGCTCGCATTGCCCCTCAAGGACCTGGAGGCCATCCGAAAGCGCCACCGCATTGTGGCGCACCTCAACTCCCACCCGGAGGAACTCGGGCCGATGCGGGAACAGCTCCGGCAAATGGGCGACCTGGAACGGCTGATTGCCAAGGCAGCCGCCGGCAAGATCACCCCCCGGGAAACCGTCCATTTAAAAAATGCGCTGCAGGCCGTAATCCCCGTGAAACAACGGGCTGCTGCCGCTGCAGAACCCGCGCTCCGGGACCTGGCCGGCAGCCTGGACGATTGCCAGGCCCTGCGGGAACGGATAGGGGCCGTCCTGCTGGAAGAAGCCCCGGCCATTATCGGCAAGGGACGTACGGTAGCGCCCGGTTTCTCCGAAGAACTCGACGAGCTCCGCAACCTGGCCGGATCCGGCAAGGACTACCTGGAGCAAATGCTGAAACGGGAACAGGAACGCACCGGGATTACCTCCCTGAAAATCGCCTCAAACAACGTCTTCGGGTATTACATCGAAGTGCGCAACACGCACAAGGATAAGGTGCCCCCGGAATGGATCCGCAAGCAGACGCTGGTGAGCGCCGAGCGCTATATCACCGAGGAACTCAAGGAATACGAGGCCAAAATCCTGGGGGCCGAGGAGCGCATCCTGGACCTGGAGCAACAGCTCTTTGCCCAACTGGTGGTCTGGATGCAGGAATACATCGCCCCCGTACAGGAAAATGCCCGGACGCTGGCCCGGCTGGACTGCCTGTGCGGCTTTGCAAACCTCGCCGGGCAACACGGGTATGTGTGCCCCGAGATGACCGACGCCACCGACCTGCGCATCACCCAGGGCCGCCACCCAGTCATTGAGCGCCAACTGCCCCCCGGGGAATCCTATGTGCCCAACGACCTCCACCTGGACCGGGAGCAGCAGCAGATCCTGATGATCACGGGCCCGAACATGAGCGGGAAATCGGCCATCCTCCGGCAGACCGCCCTGATTGTGCTGCTGGCGCAGATCGGGAGCTTTGTGCCCGCGGAGGCTGCCCGGCTGGGCGTCACGGACAAGATATTTACCCGCGTGGGGGCCAGCGACAATATTTCCCTGGGGGAATCCACCTTTATGGTAGAGATGAACGAGGCGGCTTCCATCCTGAACAACCTCTCGGAGCGCAGCCTGATCCTGCTGGACGAAATTGGCCGGGGCACGAGCACCTACGACGGCATCTCCATTGCCTGGGCCATTGCCGAATACCTGCACCAGCACCCGGCCCGCGCCAAGACGCTTTTCGCCACCCACTACCACGAACTCAACGAAATGGCCGGCAGCTTTGCCCGGATCAAAAATTACAATGTGTCCGTGAAGGAGCTCCGGGACAAGGTGCTATTCCTTCGCAAACTGGAACCCGGCGGCAGCCACCACAGCTTTGGCATCCACGTGGCGCGCATGGCGGGCATGCCGGGGGAAGTGGTCCGCAAGGCCCAGAAAATTCTTGTTCAGCTCGAAAAATCCCATGCGGGGGAAGAACTCACCGACGGGTTGCACGCGGTAAAGGAAGACATGCAGCTGAGCTTTTTCAACCTGGACGACCCGCTTTTGGAACAGATCCGGGAGGAAATCCTGGACCTGGACATCGATACGCTCACCCCGGTAGAAGCCCTGATGAAACTCAACGAGATCAAGCGGCTGCTCAAATCCAAGAACCGGGCCTCTTCCTGAACCTGCTACCCTATCGGCCCTACCCTATCGGCCGACAGAATCGAATCACTCCCGAAATTGAATCACACCCAAAAAGGAACCCATATTTTTAATAGCTTTAGGAAACACCAATCCACCATCCCATGAAAAAGTTCCTCATCCTTATTCCCATCCTGGCATTTACCTTATCCACCTCGGCACAGGACCGCCTCACCGGGGAGACCCATACCACCCGCTCCGAAATCCTGGCGCGAAACGGCATGGCCGCCACCAGCCAGCCACTGGCCACACAGGTAGCCCTGGACATCCTCAAAAAAGGGGGCACAGCCATGGATGCAGCCATTGCTGCCAATGCGGTATTGGGCCTGGTGGAACCGGCAAGCTGCGGTATAGGCGGGGATATCTTTGCCATCGTCTGGGATGCGGATGACCAGAAACTCTACGGTTTCAACGGGAGCGGCCGGGCGCCCCAATCCCTTTCAATCGACTATTTTATGGAGCGCGACATGCGTTATGTGCCTTTTAGCGGCCCGTTGCCGGTAACCGTCCCCGGCTGTGTGGACGGCTGGTTTGCCCTGCACAAAAAATTTGGGGAACTCCCCATGAAGGAAATCCTCCAGCCCGCCATCGACTACGGCCGGGAGGGCTTCCCGGTATCCGAAGTCATCGCCTATGAAATGGAACGCTCTTATCCGTATTCCCAGGACCAGCCCGGCTTTGCCGAGACCTATATGCCAAATGGCAGGCCCCCGAAAAAGGGGGAGGTCTTTCAAAACCCGGACCTGGCCAGCACGTATGAAATGATCGCCAAGGGAGGTCGGGATGCCTTTTACAAAGGCGACATCGCCCGCACCATCGACAGCTACATGAAAAAACACGACGGGTTTCTCTCCTACGAGGACCTGGCCGCCCACACTTCCAACTGGGTTGAGCCGGTAAGCGTCAATTACCGGGGTTACGACATCTGGGAACTGCCCCCGAACGGACAGGGGACGGCAGCGTTGCAGATGCTCAATATCCTGGAGGGCTTTGATATTGCGTCCATGGGATTTGGCAGCACAGACTACCTGCACGTGCTTACAGAAGCGAAAAAACTGGCCTACGAAGACCGGGCAAAATTCTACTCGGACCCTGAATTCAACGACATCCCCCTGGAAGAACTCCTCTCCGATGCCTATGCGGACCAACGGCGGTCGCTCATCGATATGGACCGGGCTGCGGATTCCTATCCGGCCGGCGATATGGAAATCGAGGCGGGGAATACCACCTACCTGACCGTGGCGGATGAGGACGGGAACATGGTTTCCCTGATCCAGAGCATCTATTCGGAATTTGCCTCGGGGATGGTTCCCGACGGGCTGGGGTTTGTATTGCAGAACCGGGGGCAGATGTTCAATGTACAGGACCCGGGTCACGCCAATGCGCTGGAACCCGGCAAGCGGCCCTTCCACACCATCATCCCCGCTTTTATAACTAAGGACGGGAGGCCCGTACTCAGCTTCGGCCTGATGGGCGGGGCCGTGCAGCCCCAGGGACACACGCAGATCGTGGTGAATATCGTCGACTTCGGGATGAACCTGCAGGAAGCGGGCGACGCCCCCCGGATGCGCCACAGCGGCAGTTCCCAGCCCACAGGTTCTAAAATGACCAACGGGGGCACCCTGAACCTGGAAAGCGGGTTCGACTACCAAACGGTACGCGAACTGGAGAAAAAGGGGCATGCCGTAGCCTTTGCCGTGGGCATCTACGGCGGCTACCAGGCCATCGGCGTGGATTTGCCGAACAAAGTATATACCGGTGCCTCCGAATCCCGGAAGGATGGGCAGGCGGCGGGTTATTAAATGGGTTCCTCCCACGTCCGGCATTGGAAATTGAAGCCAGATGAGCCGGATCCGGACACGGTTAATTGACGGTTAATAAGTGCCTGGAGACTTGCAAAATTTCGCGATTCCGCACGGGAATCCCACCCGGGATTTCGGATCCTTTTTCGCCAAATTGTTCTTGGGTTTTCGCCAAAATGTTTTAAATTTGCCTCCGCGTCTTTCAAAGACACACGTTCACATTTTATTGCGAAAATAGCTCAGTTGGTAGAGCGCCACCTTGCCAAGGTGGAGGTCGCGGGTTCGAATCCCGTTTTTCGCTCCACGCACAAAAAACGCTGCCTGTCAGCGTTTTTTTGTTCGCAGTCCGCTCGGGTGGTGGAATTGGTAGACACGTTGGACTTAAAATCCAATGGCCATTGCGGCCGTACGGGTTCAAGTCCCGTCCCGAGTACGGATAAGAAGAAAAGCCGGCGCTGAAAGCGCTGGCTTTTTGGTTTTAACGCCGAGCCAAGCTTGCTTGAGCGAGAGCGGGAAAACCAAAACGCCAACGCCTGCGGAGCAGGCGGGCTTTTCTTCTTTCAACACGTTCGGGCGGGACTCGCGAGGCTTTGCCGAGCAATTCCCGCATGAAGCAAGTTGAAGGCTTTCGGGCGGGACTCGCGAAGTTCCGAAGGAACGAGCAATTCCCGCATGAAGCAAGACGAAGGCTTTCGGGCGGGACTCGCGAAGTTCCGAAGGAACGAGCAATTCCCGCATGAAGCAAGACGAAGGCTTTTGGGCGGGACTCGCGAGGCTTTGCCGAGCAATTCCCGCATGAAGCAAGACGAAGGCTTTCGGGCGGGACTCGCGAGGCTTTGCCGAGCAATTCCCGCAAGAAGCAAGACGAAGGCTTTTGGGGCGGGACTCACCGAGCCGCCACTCCCTACCCCTCCTTAATCGGCGGGGTGGCCGCCTTGGTTTCCCGAATCCATTCATTCACGCGACGCTCAAGGAGTTCAAGCGGCATAGCGCCCCCACCCAGGATCGTATCGTGGAAGGCGCGGATATCAAACTGGTCGCCGAGTTCCGTTTCGGCCTTTTGGCGTAATTCCTGGATTTTCAGCATCCCGATCTTGTAGGCAGTAGCCTGCCCGGGCATCACCATATAGCGCTGTACTTCCGCCTTGATGGCCCCGGGTGCAATCGAAGAGTTTTCCTCAAAATACCGGATGCCGTCGGCCTCGGTCCAGCCCTTGGAGTGCAGGCCGGTATCCACCACCAGGCGGATGGCCCGCCAGATTTCGTTTACCAACCGGCCAAAATCGTAATAGGGGTTCTCATAGCCGCCCATTTCCCCAGCCAGGCTCTCCGAATACAGGCCCCAACCTTCGCTGTAGGCCGTAAAACCGGCCTGGGTGCGGAACTTGGGCACGGATTCCAGCTCCTGGGCGATGGATATTTGCATGTGGTGCCCGGGGACGCCTTCGTGGTAGGCCACCCCTTCCATGGTGGACTTGGGCATGGCCGTCATATCCGACAGGTGGGCGTAGTACGTGCCGTTTCGGGAACCGTCCGGGGTGCCCGGGTAATAGTGTTGCGGGGCGCCGTCCTGCTCGCGGAAGGTCTCCACGCGCTTTACGTCCAGGCCCGCCTTGGGCAGGATTCCAAAATAGTCCGGCAGCTTGGCGTACATGGCATCCAGGTAGGCGGTAGATTCGTCCAGGTAAGCCTGCCGGCCTTCATCGTTATTCGGGAAGAAAAACTGCTCGTCCGTGTTGACGAATTCAAAGAATGCCTTTAAATCTCCCTCAAACCCGACCTCTTCCATGATGGCCCGCATCTCTTCCTGGATCCGGGCTACCTCGTCCAGGCCAATCTGATGCACCTCGTCGGCGGTCAGGTCGGTAGTGGTCGATGCCTTCAGCCGGTGGTTGTAGTACGCCTCACCGTTCGGATGGCGGCTCACGCCGGTGGGGCTTTCCGGTGCATTCGGCATCTCGGCCTCCAACCAGGCCACCAAATCGCGGTACGCCGGTTCAAAGGAGGTTGTCAGAGCTTCCGCTGCTGCCTGGCCCAGGGAATCGGCCTGCTCCTGGGTAATTTCCCCTTTCTCCTGCAAGGCGGCGATTTTCCGTTCCATATCGGCCAGTAGCGGAGCACTGTCGCCCGAATCCGTAAAAGGCTTCCCCTCCAGCAGGGCCCGGGTTTGTTTCAATACGGTTTCAAATGCGAATTTCGGCGGCAGGATCCCGTCGGCTGCCTGTTCCCGGGCCCTGGCAGTTAGTTGCTCCATGGCACGTCCCAATTCCCCTACCCGGGAAATATAAGCCTCCATATCCGGCAGGCTGTCCACCCGGTGGAAGTTGATCAGAAAATTCGGAAGGGTGGTATGCATGCCGCGCATCTGGTCGAACACGTAATTCATCCCCCAGAAAGGTTCGCCCGCTTTCTCCATTTCGTACTGGTAGATCCAGAGGTCGTAGGAGGTCCTGTCCGTTTCGTCCAGGCTTTCGTAATCAAATTTCGAGCGGAGTTCCTCCACGGTGGCCTCCTTCCAGGCCAGATGTTCCGCCTGGGCCTCCAGGCTCATGTCGTCTATCTGGTCGTAGAGTTCCTTGCGGCCCATGACGGTGAGCTGCAACGGGCTCATCATGAGTTCCTCTTCGAATTTTTCGTCAAACCAGGCGTTCAGGGCTTCTTTCTGGTCGGGCGCCGATTCGGTTTCCTCCCCGCAGGAGACGAGGAGCACAAAAGCAAAGAGCACGGCCGTCAGGCGCAGTGGATATTCGGTGGGCAGTATACGGGAAAGCATGTCCAGGATTTTAGGTTATTTCCCCGAGAATGTAGATTGAAAAAGGCAGGAATGCAAATAATATTTCTGCATGCCCCTGAACGGTATGCCAATACGGACAAACGGGCGTTGTCCCGCCGGTTCTGTCCGTCAGCTATCCTATTCCTCCTTTTTAAAAAACTCCGCCCCTTCGGGCTTCTCATAGTACCCTTCCGGGCGGGCTGTTTCCTCCAGGGCAACTTGCTCAAAGGGCACGGTATTCCGCCGATCCCCGATCTGGCGCCCCTGGTATTCGTACCAGGAAATCGAAGCGGGCAAGAGTACTCCCTCTACCGGTTGCCAGTTGTCGTAGCGGATCCACTTGACATTGTCCGAAGGCTCCCCGGTCCTGTACGTCACCGTATACCCCAGCCAGGCCATTTGCCCGGTGTCCGGGTCGTAGTGCAAATAGTATTCATCCTCCGGGGTGATCCCCACACCTTCCCCGTAGCTGATCCGGATGCCCGGGTAAGCCTTCCCCTCGAATTCCAGGTCCGGGGTGGAGCCGTAATGGATCCCGGGGTCGGCCAGAACAAAGGGCATGGCGTAGAAATAGAACATCAGGTTATGATAGAACTCCGGATTGCCCTCATAGGTGCCATCCGGATCCAGGATCCAGGTGCGTTCCCCGTCAAAGCCCATGGAATAGTCGTCCGTGTCGATGCGGTCCTCCCGGGTCTTCAGGTCGATGGTATGGGTTTCCGACAGGGTTTCTTTCGGCATCACATAGGTCAGGGTGCGTTGGGCCTTCCAGGCGTCGAGTCCGCCATGGGCTTCCAGGACGCGGCTCAGGGCTTCCGGATACCGGTTTTCGGTTGGGCCGCCCTCCCCATTTGGTATTTGCGCCTGGGTGCCTGCGTCGGCCCCCTGGGCAGCATCCGATGCGGCGGTATTGTTTTTAGACTGTTCCCCGCAGGAAGTGAGCAGGATCAAGGAAATGGCAATTAGTGCGAATGGTTTCATCAGGTGAAGGTACGGTTTGCAGATTAGAATTCGGTTCGGGGGTTTGGTCGTCCTGTTTGGCCAAACATTACATACTCTTTGAATACGTACCTTTATCCCCACCGAACTGAAAGTAAAACCGAAACGTTGCAGCTAACCCAATGCCCGGTATTATAAAGAAATGGCTCCGGCGCCTTCTGCCCGTCCTGTTGGCACCCCTGGTGCTGATTGTGGTCTGCAATGCCGTTATCGAGGTGGCGACCGCCGACCGCCTCTACTCGGACCCCGATGCCATTCCCTACTCCCGGGTGGGCCTGGTACTCGGCACGGCACGCCACCGGGCCGAAGGGGGCATGAACCCCTTTTATGAAAACCGGATCGCAGCGACCCTGGCCCTGTACCGCGCAGGTAAAATATCTTTTGTGCTCGTAAGCGGGGACAACGGGACCATCTATTACAACGAACCGGACACCATCAAGAAGGACCTGGTGGCCGGCGGGATCCCGGCAGAACGGATTTTCCTGGACTACGCGGGTTTCCGGACCCTGGACTCCATGGTACGGGCCAAGATCGTCTTTGGGCTGGACACGGTGACGGTCATCTCACAGGAATTCCACAACGAACGGGCGCTCTATATCGCCGGAAAAAAAGGCCTGTACGCCCGGGGGTTTAATGCCCGCGGAGTTGCAGGCGGAGCCGGAACCAAATTACAGGTGCGCGAATACTTTGCCCGCGTCAAGGTGTTCCTGGACCTGCTCTTCAATACGCAGCCCCGGTTTTACGGAAACCGGATAGACATTGAATAACCAGCCCATGGCAAAACGAGCCGAATTCGTACATTAGGGCCAACCGACGAAGGCGTATGAATACGCTATAAACACAAACCATGTCCCGATTCCGAACGCTGCTGAAAAACCTGGGGCCCGGCCTGCTTTTTGCCAGCATGGCCATCGGCACCTCCCACCTGGTCCTGTCCACCAAGGCAGGCGCCACCTACGGCTGGTTGATGGTCATCCCGATCCTCCTGGCCAATTTGCTGAAATATCCCTTCTTCGAATACGGTATCCGGTACACAAACGTGACGGGCCGCAGCCTCGTGGAGGGTTATTCCCGCCTGGGCCGCGGCTGGATGTGGCTCTATGCGTTTATCACCCTGGTAACCACCTTTACGATCCTCGCCGCACTCTACGTGGTTACCGCCGGGTTGCTGGCCAACCTGTTCGGGATATCTGGGGTATCCGTCTCCCTGATTGCCCTCGGGCTTTTTGCCTTTATCAGCGCAGCCCTGATTATCGGCCGCTACAGCCTGCTGGAGACCACCTTGAAATTCGTGGTGACCATCCTCTTTGCCGCCCTGCTGGTAACCACGGTGATGGTGCTATACAAAGCGCCCGTGGAAGCCGTGGAAGGATTCCGGCGTCCCCCGCTGATGGACAGCGTCGGGGTCCTCTTTCTGATCAGCCTGATCGGGTGGATGCCCACGGCGGTAGAGGCCAGCAGCTGGATCAGCCTCTGGAGCCTTGAAAAGTACAAGGGGAAACACGGGAAGCCGAGTCTGAAGGACGCCTTGCAGGAATTCAATACCGGGTATGTCACCACCGCCCTGCTGGCCGTATTTTTCCTGGTCATCGGCCACCGGACGCTCTACGGTACGGGTACGGAACTCAGCGGGAACGCCGTGGTTTTTGCAGATCAGGTGGTGCAGCTCTTTACCACGCATATCGGGGACTGGGCGTATATCTTTATCGCCGTTTCCGCCTTTGCCACCATGTTCAGCACCTGCATGACCGCCCACGATGCGATTGCGCGCGTCAGCATCGACGTGCTGGAGTACCTCCGGCCCAAGCGCAGGCAGTTTGGGAAAAGATGGCACTACGCCATGGCTATTTTGGTGCTTACCGGGGTAAATTTCATGGTACTGACGGCATTTGGCGCCAATATGGGGAACCTGGTGGCCCTGGCCACGTTTATCTCCTTTGTGATGGCCCCGTTGGTAGGGTATATGAACTTGAAAAATGTGACCGGAGGCGATATGCCGGCCACAGCCAAACCCGGGAGGGTGCTCCGGGTCCTCACCTATGCGGGCATCCTATTCCTGAGTCTTTTTGCCGCCTATTATTGCTGGCTGCTCCTTTAGTTTTACCCTGTTTGTCGCAGGGTGCTCATCTGGAGGAACAGTTACGCATCAGGCCTGGAATCCTTCCTCCCTAAGCCCTTTTACCATGGGGGATCCGGGGGTATTCGACGAACGGATTTGACATGAATGCCTGATTTGCCGATATTTGCATCTGAAAACACCAATCCTATGAAACTCTTCAGCGTTGCCCGCAAAACGCGCAACGAATTGCGATTCACCCCCCGGATGGGTCGCCTCGACACCAAAGTCACCTATATCCGCAAACACATATTCGGCATCCCGTTCCGTACGCTGCACAAATATCGCCAGACCTATTACGGGGAGGTAAAGGCGTGTACGGATTGCCAGCTCGAACGCTGATTCAGAGGCTTTCGTAATTGGTAACCACGAGCGGGTAGCGCTCGTTTTGGCGGTGCAGGATTTCCAGGCAGTAGACCCCGTCCTCACAGTGGTTTTGCAGCTGGGATTCCCCAAAGCCTTCAATCCCCTCGATACGCTCCGCATCAATGCCGTTTTCCACCAAGTAATCCCGGATGGCCTCCGCGCGCTGACGGGATAGGCTCAGGTTGGCCTGCTCGCTTCCCCTGCTATCTGTGTGGGCTTCGATCCGGATGTGCAGCCCCGGGAAATCCCTGAGGGCTTGCAGCGGCTCCTGGAGCGCTGTCCGAATTTCATCCGTAAGACGGCTGCTCCCCCTGCCAAAATAAAACTTCTCCGCTTTCAGCTCCTGCCGCTCCCGAACGGAGCGGACGACTTCATCCACGGACCTCAGCGCAATGCGCGCCGGCACGCCGCTAATGATGGAATCCTGCCCGGGACCGCCCAGGGCAGCCGAGGTATACCGGGGCTTGTCAATACTCAGGCGCATATTCTCCTGCCAGGGGATCTCAATGCGAAATGCGCCATTCTGCCGGGTATAGGTTTCCCGGACCACGCGGTCTGCCTCATCGAGCAACCGGACGCGCGCCTGCTGCACCCCGGCATCTTCAGAACTTACCACCTGCCCGCTTACCACGAGGGTTTTCAAACCGGGTTTTTGAGTGGTGGTAAACCCGTAAATATCGTCGCTGCCGCGTCCCCCGGGACGGTTGGAGGCAAAGTATCCTTCAAACCCGCCCCCGGCCGATTTGCGGAGAATAAAACCAAATTCGTCCTGTTCCGTATTGATCGCCGGGCCCAGGTTGGCCGGGATGCTATAGGTGCCGTCCCCCTGGATCTCCGCCTTGTAAATATCCATTCCCCCGAGCCCGTAGAAGACGTCTGAGGAAAAAAACAGGCTGCCGTCTACCAGAAAAGGCGCAATTTCATTTCCGGGCGTATTGATACGCGGCCCCAGGTTTACCGGGGCGGACATGATAAGCCCCTGGTTGGTGACCACGTAATAGAGGTCCGTTCCCCCGTACCCCTGCTGGAATTCGGCCGCAAAGTACAACCGGCCGGTCGCTTCCTCGTAAAACGGGTAATAAAAGGAGATGCCCGGATCCCGGAGCAGGGTCTGCAGCTGCCCGTTGCGCTTGCTGAGCACGAGTGCCAGGGAATTCTTGCCCTTTGGGTTATAGGTCAGGGCGCCATCCTCCGAATTCGAGCGCACGTAAAACACCCCCTGGAGCGATTCGCTGTAATAGGGCGTGGCCTCGTGGTATTTAAGGGGGGGAAGGGAATTCAGGGGGTTGGGGTTCCCGAGTTGTCCGCCGGATTGCAGCGCTGCTACGTAAATGTCCGTAAACGCCTCGCCGGTTGGAATATAGGTGTCCTTGCTATCCTGGGGACGGGACGAACTGAACAGGAGCCGGTCCTTGCCGTAAAAGGCCGGGGAAAAATCCGCCTGGGGGGAATTCCCGTTGGCCGGAAAGATCGTATAGGCCGTCTCGCCGGTAGCAGTATCCTCCAGCAATTCGTCGTTGAAGGAAGCGTTTTCCAGCAACTCGTCGGATAATTGGGAGCTACGCGTACTGAGGAACGCCTGCACCCGTTCTTTTTCCGAGCTCTTGGACAGGGCCTGCAACATCTTGTTAAAGTGATGGTTGGTCATCACGCTGTCCTCCCGGTAAATCCGCACATACTGGTCTGCCGCCTGCTTGTACTGGCGTTCGCGGAAATACGCTTCCGCCAGGTTGAGTGCCTGCTGAGGGGACAGATGGGATTTCCGCTTCTCTTCCAGGTATTCGGCTATGGCCGTTTTGTAATCGTACTCAAAAAATGCCTGGTCGCCCCGGGAAGCTTTTTGCGACATACCGCATACCGCCCAGAGGGTCATAAAAATCGCTATGTATGGCTTCAATTTCATGTCAGGCATTTAGAAAAACCTCGGGCTGTCGATTTGCTTGCCCTTTTTCTTGCTTTTTCCGGAGTCCGGGTCGCGGTCCGAACCGCCTCCGCTTCCAAGATAAAATTTTACGATGATTTCGTGGGTGCCGCTGTTGTAACCGCCCAGCCCGTTCGTATTGTAGTCGTAGCCGTATCCCATAAACACATTGTCGGAAATCTGGAAACCCGCCAGGCCGCTCACCGCATTGTCAAAGCGGTAGGCCGCCCCGGCCGTAACCACATCGCTGATGAGGAAATTTGCCGAAACATTGGCTGTTACCGGCGCGCCGGCCATGTAATTCACCAGGAATGCCGGCTTGAATTTAAGGTTGTCCGAGAATTCAAAGACATAGCCGCCGATAAAGTTGAACTGCAACTGGTCCGAAACAATCTGCGCCACCTCGTTGCTGTAAAGCGCATCGGTTAGGAAATTGGGCACGGACACCCCCACATACCAGAAATCCTGGTAGAGGAACAGCCCCGCCCCGATGGTCGGGTAGAATTCGTTGATGTTTTGCTGGTCCAGGATGGGTTCCCCGGGGTTCTCAAAAGTCCCCTTGCTGAAATCCGTATTGAGGAACGTCCCCCCGGCATCCAGGCCAAAGGCAAGGTATACGTCGTAGGTAAATTGCACCTGGAACGAATAGGAAAAATCCACAAAGGTCTGAGAGGTGGGGCCCAACTGGTCATTCACCGCATTGAAGCCCAGCCCGTGCTTCCGGTTCCCCAGCGGCACATTGGCACCAAAGCGAATAGTGCGGGGCGCCCCCGGGATATCGATCCACTGGGCGCGGTAGAGCAGGGACAGGTCCGGGCGCTCCACACTGCCCACATAGGCGGGGTTAAAGCTCCCGATATTGTACATATATTGGGTGTAGAGCGGCTCCCGCTGCGCGTGGGCAACGGATGCCCCTGCCAGCAACAGCACAAGCGCGCCGAGGACGCGACAGGTATTCCAGATGGATCGGGTAGGTTGCTTCTGCATATTATCGAATCAGTTGGATCCAGCCCTTTTGGGTTACCTGAACCGGTTCCGGGTTGATCGAAGTGGTATAGGTATAGGTTAGAATATAGAAATACGTGCCTTCCGGGGCCTGCTGATTTTTGTGGTTACCATCCCAGATCACCGGGGACGTCTGGTTTATCGCCTCGTGGACGAATTGTCCGTACCGGTTGAATATCTGGATGGAATACGCGCTGATGGTCTGCGTCACGCCCGGATCTTCGCTGTCCCGGTTCAGCTGGATGGTCAAAAAGTCGTTGGTCCCGTCCCCGTTTGGCGAGAACTGGTTGAAAAGGGGCGTTCCTTCATTCCTTTCGCTCACCACCACCAGGACGTCATCGGCATTGTTCGAATCGTCTGCGTCGGCCGCCGGGCTGAGGATCCGAGCCGTATTCGTAAACTGCGTGGCCAGCCGGACATACCCCGGGATGCTCAATTCGGCGGTGGCCCCCGGGCTCAGCGTGCCAATATTCCAAATCCCGGAATCCCGGTTGAAACTTCCCTGGGTCGGTATGGGGGTAAGCACCTCAAAGCCCGTATCCGCCTGTTCGGGTAAAATATCTTCCACGAGGATGTCCGCCACCGGGTCCTCCGAGTTATTCGTAACGATGATGACAAACCGGATGCGGTCATCCACCACCGGGGCAATGCGTTCGCCGCTGAAAACGCCATTCGGCGTAATCTGCGCGGATTTCTGCAAGGATAAATCCGCATCCTCCGGAAGCACAATCTCCACAGTTACCGTACTCGTATCGTTATCCGGGTTGCCGTCAAATGGGGTGGAGGCCAGCAACTCCGCGGTATTTGTGTAGTCCCCGGCGGGTTGGACGGTTGCGGTTATTTCAAGGGTCTCAACGGACTCCGCGGCGATCAGGTCTACGGTCCAGATTCCCGTTTGCGGATCGTAGGCGCCGGCACTGGCTGTGGATTCCACAAACTGGAACCCGGTTTCCAGCAAGTCGCCCACCTGGATATCCTCCACCTCGATAACGCTCAGGTTGCTGAGGGTAATCGTAAAGGTGACATCCTGGCCAATCACGGCCTGGGGATTATTGACCGTCTTGGACACCGACAGGTCCACGTCGCAATTCCCGGCATCCGCATTCGGGATACACGGATTGTTATTGGCCGGGTCCTGCTGGTCATTCACCCCGTCCTGATCGGCATCGGCCGTATTGGAATCAAGGGCATCGATAATTCCGTCCCCGTCCTCGTCGAGCGGGTTGTCCGTATCCGGGCCTACCTCGGTCCCGTCCCCGATCCCGTCATTGTCGGTATCCGTCTCGTTGGGGTCCGTCCCCAGATCGGCCTCCACGCCGTCCAGCAAGCCGTCCCCGTCCGTATCCACGTCGCAGGTGGTTACCACGATGTCAATCACCACGGTTTCCTCCGTACAGGGTGCTTCGGCGACATTCGTGGTATAGCGGAAGGAATAGGTGCCAACCGGCAGGCCTTCAAAATCCACCAGGTTACCGGGTTCGATAGACAGCTGTCCCCCGGATGGATCGGTTTCCACCGTCCAGTTCCCCGGGTCCGCACCGGTTAGCCGATCGTCCAGGTCCCGGATGGTAGGGCCAAATTCCGCGACGCTACAGGCCGACCCGTTCGTGGCCGTCCCCGTGGTTACCAGAGGGGAAACCAGGGCAGTGACTTCTTCCCGGGGTGAACTGCAACCATTGGCAAAGGCCTCCACATAGAACGTCGTGGTCTCGGAGAGGCTCGGTGTGAAGTTCGGGCCGGTAAAGACCAGGGTGCCGCCGGCAGGGGCATCGTACCAGTTCAGGTCCGGGTTGTTCCCGGAGCCTCCCGGGATGCTGCCCGCGGCCGTAAGGGTTACCGTACCCGGCCCGCATCGCTCATCCCCGGAAAAACTGTCGATTACCGGGGTGGAATTCCTCACGATGGTGATGGTGAATAACGGACTGGCGCAATTGTTGGCCGAGTCGTAATAAAAAGCGTAATAGGTCCCGGCTACCGGGTTGTCGATTTGCTGTTGGTTCAGGTGGTTGGAAACCACGAGCGGATCCGGGTTCTGGCTGAAGGTCAGCACCGTGTTCGTCGGCGGGTTGCTGACGACAAAATCGGTCAGGGGCGGGATGATATCCCCCGTACAGAAGGTGGTATCCTCGTCGGAGGCTGGTTCAGGGGCCACATCGCCCGCATCGCACTGGTCGTCGTTCTGGATGGTCCCTACCCCCGTAACGTCCCCCGGCTCCGCATTGTCGATATTGTTGATCTCTACCGAAAACGTCTCCGCCGGTTCCAGATCCGTATCCCCGTTGACCGTGACGCTGATGGTCGTGCTGGTTTCGCCTGCGGCGATGCTCCCGCTCCCGTTGCTGACGCTGACATAGTCTTCCCCAGGGGTTGCCGGGTTGGCCCCGCTCGGAAACGTGTCGTATTCAAAGTCGATCTGCTGCAGGGCCACGGCCCCGTCGTCGACAGTCACGGTAAAAATGAAATTTGTGGTCCCGGAATTCCCTTCATTCTGGGTGACGTCCCCGATACTGATGCGGTTCACATCGTCATTCAGGATGGTCCCGGTTCCCGTGCCCTGGGCGATAAACCCGCCCTGGGGGTTGCTGAGCACCACGGTAAATGTCTCGTTCTGCTCGGCCTTCTCGTCCCCAAGGACCGTTACGGGGATATTCACGCTCGACTGGCCGGCGGGCAACGTCCCGCCGATATTGGTCAGCCCCTGGTAGTCCCCGTCGGCCACGGTGGCCGTCCCGTCCTGGGTGCTATAACTGAAGTCGATGTCCTGCAGCGCATTGCCGCCCCCGGAAATACTCACCTGGAAGGTAAAAGTGATATTGCCCGAATCTCCTTCATCCCTCGATACGTTGTTGATTACCAGCCCCTGCTGGTCGTCGTTCTGGATGGTCCCCACTCCGACGTCGTTTGCTCCAATAACCGCCCCGGCCGAAGGCTGGTCGATTTCCACATCGAAAGTTTCATCGGGTTCCGCCTGGTCATCTGCCACCACGCTTACCGGAACCACAACGCTGTTCTGTCCTGCCGGGATTGTAAACGTCTGGTTCTGGATCCGGGCGTAATCGGAGGGTTCGGCGGCAGAATCATCCCTGGTATTCACCCGGAAGCTCAGGTCCTGCAGCGCATTACCGCCACCGACAATGGAGACGGAGAAATTAAAGGCCGTGGTGCCGCCGCCCGACCCCTCGGCCTGGCTTACATTGTTAATTTGAAGTTCCTGGTTATCGTCGTTCAGGATCGTATAGGTAGTGGACGTCGTGGACCCGAGGGTGGCGTCGCCGGTGGGGGCACTCAGGCCCAGGACGATGGTTTCCGAAGGTTCCGGCGTAGCGTCGTTGACGATTGAAAGCGTGGGGATCGGGATATCCGTGGCCGTTGTCCCGTCGTACACCCCTGCGGGGATGTTCACCACCTGGGGGGAGGAAAAGTTGTAATCGATTCCCCCGCCGTTGGCCGTACCGCCCGTGGCCGTTACCGTAACCGTGGTCGCCGCGGTCACCGTCCCGGTCACAAAGAGGGTGGGCAGGTTGGCCCCTGTATTTTCGTTTCCTGAAGAGGAAGGCGCGGAGAAATTAACAACCACCGTATCGTCGTCCAAAATAGTCCCGGTAGCCGACGAAGGCGTCCCGAGGCTTACCCCGTTGGTGGGCCCTGAAAGGGTAACGGTAAAGTTCTCATCCGCCTCCACAATGGCGTCGTTGTTCAGCGGCACGCTGATAGTTTCCGTCTCCCCGGCCGTCCCGGCAAAAGTCACCGTCCCGGCCGAACTGTCGTAATCCGTCCCGCCCCCGGTAGCGGTTCCATCCGTAAAGGAATAACTGACCGTTGTCCCCCCCTGCACGGCGTTGTCCAGGGTCACGGTGAATTCCAAGGGGCCCGTTCCCTCCCCTTCCGAGGCATCGGCAATACTCACGGAGGCCGCATCGTCGTTCTGTATGGTCCCGGTTGCCGTCGGGGTGGCCCCTGTCCTCCCGTTACTGACATTGCTGATGGTGCCGGTAAAATTTTCATCGGGTTCCAGGGTGGTGTCGCCGTTGACCGAAACGGTCACAGTGGTGCTATTGGAGCCTTGTAAAATCGTCCCGCCGCCCCCGCTGACCGCCGTATAGTCGCCGCTCCCCGCGGTTGCCGTACCGTCGGCAGTATCAAAACTAAATCCGATATCCTCAAATGCCGCACCCCCGCCGTCGACACTAACCGTAAAACTAAAACTGGTATTGCCCGCATTGCCCTCGGCCTGGGAAAGGTTGGAAATACTGATGGCCTGGTCGTCGTCCAGGATGGTACCAATGGCTGTATCGTCCGAGATGGTTCCGGCACTCGGATTACTGATCACAACGGTAAAGGTTTCAGAAGGTTCCGGAACCAAATCCGGAGTTATCGGAATACTGATGGTTGTATTGTTGGGGATAAATGCGATACTGCCAGTGCCCCCGGAGACACCGGTGAAATCGGAACCATCGATAGCAGTACCGGAGAAGGTATCATACTGAAAGGTAACACTCGTAAATGCAACTGAGTTGTTAACAGTAAATACCAGATTGGTCCCACCGCCACTTCCTTCTACCACCTGCGCATCGCTGATGGACAGGTTCTGCCCAATGGCGCTGACACCTGTAAATAACATGAATGCCGCCCACAGGAAGTTCCTGCCAGGCAACCGGAAGGCGGGGGACATATCGGGAAGACGTATATTCATAGCGTCCGCTTGCGTTAAGCGTCTGGTGTTCAGGCTACAGCCCATGGCTGCAGGGGCTTTAAGGTTGGGGACCAATATTACTAAAAAAAGGGGTGCCCCCCCAATTTAGCGGTCGAAATAACCCATTTTCGGGTTGAATACGACCTCAGCCCGGAAGTTGGGCGGATTCAGCCGCAACACCGGACTCGATCTTTTTGACCAGGCCCTGCAGGACCTTGCCCGGGCCTACCTCGATAAATTCGGTGGCCCCGTCGGCCACCATTTGCCGTACACTCTGGGTCCACCGTACCGGGGCCGTCAGCTGGGCAATCAGGTTGTGCCGGATGGCATCGATGTCGGTGACCGCAGACGCGGTGACATTCTGGTAGATCGGACAGGAAGGTTCAGAGAATTTGGCCTTGGTGATGGCTTGTGCAAGCTCTTCCCGTGCCGGCTCCATCAAGGGGGAGTGGAAGGCACCTCCCACCGGCAGGATCAGGGCACGGCGGGCCCCGGCTTCCTTGAGCTGCTCACAGGCAGCCTCCACGGCCGCGACTTCGCCGGAAATCACCAGCTGTCCGGGGCAGTTGTAGTTGGCTGCCACCACAGTGCCGTCCACCCTGGCGCATACCTCCTCCACGACTGCATCTTCCAGCCCGAGGACCGCGGCCATCGTACTCTGCTGGGCCTCGCAGGCCTTCTGCATGGCCCGGGCGCGCTGGGAAACCAGTTTCAACCCCTCTTCAAAAGACAGCGTGTTATTGGCAACCAGGGCAGAAAATTCCCCGAGGGAATGCCCGGCTACCATGTCGGGGGCAAAGGAATCCCCGAGTACGCGGCTGAGGATGACCGAATGCAGGAAAATTGCAGGTTGGGTGACCTCGGTTTTCTTCAGGTCCTCCGCCGACCCGTTGAACATCACCTCGGTGATTGAAAACCCGAGTATATCATTGGCTTGTTCAAAAAGTACCTGGGCCTGGGGGAACTTGTCGTAAAGGTCTTTACCCATTCCGGAAAACTGGGCGCCCTGCCCGGGAAATACATATGCTTTCATAATACTGGCTGTTCAGTTGCCACAAATGTAAGCATTTTTCATACCCCGCTTTGCCGGCCCGCCACTTCGGGCCGCCGGGAATTTTCCTGCCGGAGCCAGTTATAGCAGGCGCCTGCCGAAGCCGGGTTTAGCGTGCGACATCCAGGGTCGCTAGGCCGTCAGACGAAGCGTATCCCCTGTTTCGCGCAGATTTCGGCCACCTTCGCCAGGTCGGGCGGGCCTTCCGGCAATGCGGCCAGCTCGTAGAACATGTCTTCGATCCCGGACGGGAAGGCACTGGTGATCATTTTGGCCTTCGCGGTACCCACCACTTTCCAGGCATGCGGGATATTCCGGGGGGCAAAGGCCATATCCCCCGCCTTCAGGACGCTTACCTCCCCGTCTACCATAATCTCGACTTCCCCTTGGACTACCCGGAAAATCTCATCTTCCCGGGTGTGGATATGGGGCGGGATTCCAGCCCCGGGCGGGACATTGTCCACCCATTCCGTGATCTGGCCTCCGGTATCGGCACCAACCAGTTTGTGGGTTTGGATGTCCCCGATAACATTGTGCACGTTTCCGTCGGCATCCCGCACCAGTTTCGGTTCCAGCTCGTTGCCGGAGGCCATAAAGGCACGGGTACGCGCCGCCACTCCGCTTACGGGAACCAGGGCCATCCCCAGGCCCGCCCCGGCGGTTTTCATAAATTTTTTGCGATTCATCTTGATTGCTTTTTGGCAAGTTACCCAGCGGAAGCCTGGCAAATCCTTGAAAATCGCGGTAAAACCCCCGGCATATCCGAAGTATTAGCTCCTGCGGATCATCGTAGGGGTCATCCCGGTGTGTTTTTTCAGGAAAAAGCCGAAATAATCCGGGGAGGAGAAACCGAGTTCATAGGAGATTTCCTTGATGGCTTTATCGGAGAATTTCAATAAATGGCGGGAGCGCATAATGCGTTGTTCGTCAATCAGGCTCTTGGCATTTACCCCGAGGACTTCGTTGACGCATTCGTTCAGGTATTTATCGCTGATGTTGAGCAGGTCGGCGTAATCCCGGACTTCGTGGCAGGTTTCGAAACGCTGGTAAATCAGTTTCTTGAACCGAAGGACGATGTTTTTTTTGGAATTCCTTTCGGCCGCTACCGACCGCACATTGCACTGGCCGTCCAGATAGATAAAAAACGTGTTCAGCAGGGATAAGATGGCCTCGTCCCGGTGGTTCAGGTGCGAACCGGCCAGTTCGTCGAGCATCTCCAGCAAATCCTGGATGCGGCGGGCAATGCCGGGTGCCGGGTTTACCCGGGGAATCTCGTTCCCGGCCAGCAGCCGGACCTCGTTCATATGGAGCCGGCTCATGCGCGGGTCGTTCATTAACCGGTAGGGGATATAGAGTACGTATCCCGGGTTGGTATTGCCCGCGCCAGGGTCCAGGCACCAGTGGGTGGAATCGCTTAAGAAAAACAGCGAATTTCCCACCGATTCCTCGAGGTATTCCCCGATGCGCAGGCTGGGGATTTCATCCTGAATCCAGCAAACGGCATAGTACCCTTCTTCCGGGCCCAGGTTTTTTCTCCCGGAAATCGGCACGATCCGGACGGAAGATGTATTTGCGATAACGGATTCGGATTTCATAACGCAGTACGGTTGGCAGGGCCTAACAGGGCGGCCCGCAGGTCCAAGATAACAAAACCCGGGGAACCCACCCCTAGTCTTCCGGGCTTCCTTCCCGGAACCAACCGGAATAGCGGGTATAAGCCTTTGCGATCCGTTCGATCTCCCCGGTGCGCAGTTCCGGGCGAACCTCCCCGATTTTCCGGGCCGGGACCCCGGCGTAGATGGACCCCTCCGGGATCACCGTGCCCTGGGGGACCACGGCTCCGGCCGCTATGATACTGTAAGACCCCACATCGCAATGGTCCATCAGGATACTGCCCATACCGACGAGAACATTATCCCGAACGGTACATCCGTGGACAATCGCATTGTGACCGATGGATACGTTATTCCCGATGCGCGTGGCTGCTTTTTCAAAGGTGCAGTGGATGACCGCCCCATCCTGCACGTTTACCTGGTCGCCCATCCGGATGGAATTCACATCCCCGCGGACCACCGCGTGGAACCAGACGCTGCAACGGTCTCCCATCTCCACATCTCCAACAACCACGGCCGTCTCGGCCAGGAAGCAATCCGCCCCGAATACTGGGGCCTTTCCCCTTACAGGTTTTACAAGACTCATAGTGTTGATTTATCCCGGGAAAATCTGTACCCGGGGTCTGCCCGAATTTACGCTTATTCAAAAAAACTGAGCAATTGTTTCTTTCGGGAGGGCGCCACAGCTACTTCTTTCCCGGAAGACAGCACCACGCTCCCCCCCTTCCCCTTCCGGTAACGGACAATTTCCGCCACGTTCACCAAATAGGATTTATGCACCCGGGCAAACGCGTGTTCCCGGAGGGTTTCCTCAAAATATTTCAGGGTTTTGCTCACCAGGATCTTTCCGCTTTTGAGATAGATTTCCGTGTAATTGTCATCCGCCTGGCAATACAGGATATCCGCAACCTCCAGGACCTGGAATCCGTCGAGCTGGGGGATGGTAATCTTGCCGGACACCGCCTGTACCCCTTGTAACACCCGGTTGTCCAGGCGTTCTTCCCGGCTTTTGATATCGCGCACATAATCCACAGCGGCCACCAGGGCATCGATGGATATCGGCTTCATCAGGTAATAGGCTGCGTGGCTGTTGAGCGCATCCATGGCGTATTGCTGGTAGGCGGTTACGAAGACGGTTTCAAAACTGCGTTCCGGGAGTTGTTCCAGCAGGTCAAAAGCATTGCCAAAGGGCATCTCCACATCCAGGAAAACCAGGTCCGGCTTTTTGGAGCGGATAAGCTCCAGGCCGGCCTCAATGTTGGCGCCTTCGCCCAGCACTTCCACATTTTCACAATATTTGCCCAGATAGGCCCGCAGTATTTCGCGGCTCTGCGCCTCGTCGTCGATCAGTACGGCCCGTAATTCCATATTATTTGCTTCTCAGGTTGAGAACCACCCGCGTCCCGCTGCCGTCCGGGTTCAGGTCGTATACGGAGACTGCAATCCGGTCGCCGTACATCTGGTTCAATATTTCGATTCGCCGGCGGATGTTCCCCATTCCCCGGGACTTTTGCCGCTGCTGGTTTTTGGTTTTCAGGGCGGCCGAGCGCTTGCGACCCACCCCGTTGTCGGAAATGGAAATGCTGATGGTCCGGGGGCCGATCGGTCGCACCTCCACCTTCAGAAAGCCCTTTTCCTCCTTGTATCGGAGGCCGTGCCAAACCGCATTTTCCAGGTAGGGCTGCAGGAGCATGGGCGGGATGTGGTAGGCTTCCACATCCACCTCCGGGGCCACCTCAATTTGGTAGTCGAACTTATCCGGAAACCGGTCGTGTTCGAGCTTCAGGTAGAGCTCCAGCAGTTCCAGCTCTTCGCTCAGGGGGATAAAATCCTTTTCCGAATGCTCCAGGACGGTCCGCATGAGCAGGGAAAAGTCGCTCAGGTAGCGATTGGCACTCCGCTCGTCATTGCGAGCGATAAAGTTGTTGACCGAATTCAGGGCATTGAAGATAAAATGGGGGTTCATCTGCGACCGGAGGCCTTTGAGGGCCAGCAGGTGGTTGGCGAGCTCCTTCTGACGGTTGCTGCGGTAGTAGAGGAAGGCTGCCAGGCCGGTGAGCAGCAAGCCGAAAATCAGCGAATAAATAATGTATTTCTGCCGTTTGTTGATCTCCCCGGTAAGGCGCTGTTCCGCCAGGGCCAGGTCGTATTTGCTCTGAGACAGCTCCCGCTCCTGTTCCAGGGTACGGATGCGGCTCTGGCTGCTGGCCATTTCACGGCTAAACCGCGCCGCCTGCTCGAGTTCCTGTTCCTTACGCGTGTAGAGGGTGTCCACCAGGGCGACGTACTGCTGGTACAATTCCAGGGCCCGTTTGTAGTCGCCCCGGTTCCGGTACACCTCGGAGAGCCTGCGGGTAGCGTCCTTTTCCACAGCCAGGTCGCCCCGGGAACTCGCCTCTGCCATGCTCTGGGCCAGGAAGGGGATGGCTTCCTCCTGTTTATCCTGGGCCAGATACGCCTGGCCGATCTTGAAGTTGACGCCCTGGGGGGTGATGGAATCCTGTGCGGGTGCCTCCCGGCCCGGCGGCAGGTTGCGCAATTGCTCCAGGCTTTGCTTCCGCAGGGCAATCTCCTCGGGGTACCGGCTGCGCTTGCTGTAGAAATCGGCCACTTTTTCGCTTTCCCTCAAGGCGCGGGCCGGGTTTTGCTCCCGGGCCTGCCGCAGGGAATTCCCGTAGTAGGCTTCGGCTTCCTGGGTCCGGTTGGCCTGGTCAAAAGCTTCGGCAATTTTTGAGTTCAGGTCGGGTACCCGGGCGGCCATTTGGTTTTTATCGGCAATCGTCAGCGCGTACTCGTAAAAGGATACAGCCGTGTTCACCCGGTCGAGCCCCCTGTGGGCATCGCCCATGATTTCGTGCAGGTCCGCCAACTGGTCCGGGGTCCACCCTGGGCGGCCCCTTTCAGGATCCAGCAGGTCCAGGGCGGCCTGGTAATCCCCGTTCAGGACATACGCGCTCCCCAGCAGCAGGGTGGTCCGCATGGACGGGGCCGTTTCAATCGACTCCCGGTAACTGTTGACTGCCAGGTCGTATTGCCGGTGGAACTGGTAGATCTCCCCGAGCTTCGTCAGGGACCGTGCGAGTTCCCGACGGTTGCTCCGGTTTCCCAGTATTTCGATGGAACGGGTAACAAAATCAAGGCTTTTGCGAATATTCCCGGCCATGTAAGCTTCGGCGGAATCCAGCAGGCTTCGGTGCAGGGCGCCCAGGTTCTCTCCTGAGGCGTCCCGGTTTCCGGCGGCTGAGCGGCCCGCAGGTTGACCGGCCTCCTCCAGCGCCTCGTTTTGGGCGGGACGCAGGGAGTCCTGCTGCGCCGCCGCTGGCGTGGCGAGCATCAGGCAAATCGCAAAGAAAAGGTTCCGGCCCATGGCTTAAATACGTTAAACTTAGTCCATTTCCCCCAGTTGGAAAAACGTGTTTCCCCGCCTTATCCCCGGAAGGAAGCGCCATTTCGCGGCTTGGCTAAAACGCCTGGCCCGTTACCTAATCAAAAGGCGTGCCTGGCTCATTCCCGCTGGCAGGTTTAAAAAGTTGCCCCTAGTTTGTGCGGAAAATCAATAAAACAAATCCGCTATGAAACAGCCTCTGAGAGATACCCACAGGCCCCGCCTCACACCTACCCAAAACCGTTTCCGCTTCCGGCTTCTATCCATCCTGGCACTGCTGCTGCTGGGGGGCAACCTGCCGGGGGGCAAAATACTGGCCGCCCCCCCGGAAAAAAACCCCGGGACGCGCGTCCAGATTGCCCTGCTGCTCGATACGAGCAACAGCATGGACGGGTTGATCGACCAGGCAAAGGCGACCCTTTGGGACCTGGTCAACGAATTCAGTTATGTGCGCTGCCGGGAAAACCGGGTCCCGGACCTGGAAATTGCCCTGTATGAATACGGCAATGACGGCCTTTCCCCCCGGGAGGGCTTTATCCGCCAGGTCCTCCCGTTCAGCAGCGATCTGGATGAAATTTCCGGGAAACTCTTTTCCCTTCGGACAAACGGCGGGGAGGAATTCTGCGGGCAGGTCATCCAGAGCGCTGTAAAGCAGCTCCGGTGGAGCCGGGATGCCCGCGACCTGAAATTTATTTTTATCGCCGGGAACGAACCCTTCAACCAGGGGCGAACGCCCTATGAATCCGTCATCCGGGATGCCGCCGAAAAGGACGTGGTGGTCAATACAATCTTCTGCGGGGACTACCGGCTGGGCGTAAACACGCTCTGGGCCGACGGGGCCCGACTGGGACAGGGGGATTATACCGCCATCGACCACAACCGGGCCATCGTCCATGTGGCAACCCCCTATGACGACCGCATCATCCAGCTGAACAAACGGCTCAACAAGACATACGTTGCGTATGGGGCACTCGGGGCGACCAGGAAACAAACCCAGGGCGAACAGGATGCGAATGCAGCAGAAATGGAAGAAGCCGTGATGGTGGAACGGGCCGTCTCCAAGAGCTCGTCGTTTTACCGGAATGAAAGCTGGGACCTGGTGGATGCCTACCAAGCCCGCAAACTCAATCTGGAGGAACTCAACCGGAAATCGCTGCCCGGCCACCTCCGGGAATTGGATACCGACGGGCTCCGGGATTACCTGGAGAAGCAACAGGAAGAACGGGCAGAAATCCAGGAGGCGATCCGCCAGGCGGACGCCCGGCGAAAAGCGTATCTGGCGAAGCATCAGACAGATTCGGCCGAAGGCCTGCAGGGGGCCCTCCTGGAGGCCGTGCGTAAACAGGCCCGGCGCAAGGCCTATACCTGGGTGCAATAAGCTTGTTGGAAGGTGTGGTAGGGAAACGCCCGGCGGGCCGCTTACAGGCCGGCCGGGTGTTTCATTTAAAACAGTGGATATGGGAATCCGGCCGAAGTGCGTAAATTACCCGCAACAACAAACCGGCCATCCTGCTGTCTCCAATCACAAAGCGTAAAATTTCGCGGGTCCTGCCCTTTGGGGTGATCTGGCTGGTGCTGGGCTGGTTTGTGCTTTTTATCCAGGAAACCGCCACCCGGAGCGAAAACCTGAATCCCGATTCTACCATCACCCTGACGCCGGCGGTTTTTGCATTCGCAAGTCTTGCAGTGGCCCTAATCGGGTTCCTGGTTGGAATCCTGGAGGTATTCTGGTTAGGCAACCGGTTCCGTTCCCGGAGTTTTTCCCGTAAACTCCTCTATAAACTGGCCTTTTACAGTTGTTTCATGCTGTTGGTCATCCTGATCGCCTACCCCCTGGCGGCAGCCCTGGAATTGGGGGCCTCTCCACTCAACGAGGCCGTCATGGAGAAATTCTGGAACTTCCTGAGCAGCGTGGAGTTCCTCAGTACCATGGTGGCCATCGCTTTCAGCCTTTTCCTGAGTCTGTTTTATTCGGAGATCAGCGACAACATCGGCCATGGGGTGCTGATGAATTTTTTTACCGGTAAATACCACCAACCCCGGGAGGAGTACCGAATTTTCCTTTTTTCGGATATGAAATCCTCCACGTCTGTAGCGGAATCCCTCGGCCACGCGCGGTACTTTGAATTCCTCCGGGCCTATTACTCGGATTTTTCGGATGCAATCGTGCGCCATTCCGGCGAAGTCTACCAGTATGTGGGGGACGAGGTGATCGTATCCTTTACCCACGCCAACGGGGTTCGCGGGGCCAACTGCATCCGGTGTTTCTTTGCCATGCAGGCAGCCCTTGACAAAAATGCGCAGTGGTATATGGACACCTTTGGCATCGTCCCGGAATTTAAGGCGGCCCTGCACGTGGGCCGGGTAACCACCGGAGAAATCGGGGCGCTCAAAAAGGCAATTTTCTTTACGGGCGATGTGCTCAATACCACGGCCCGGATGCAAGCACTGTGCAACTCCTACGGGGTAAAAGTCCTGATTTCCGGTGAATTGCTGGGCGATTTGCCCCTGGATGGCCGGTATACCGTTGCCCCCCTGGGCACCCAAGACCTGAAGGGCCGGGAGAAGCCCGTCGACCTGTTTACAGTCTCCCCTGCGGCGGAAATGTAGTAATGCTGCGTAAAGTCGCGGGCACTTGCGGTGCGGAACACCGGCCAGGGCCTTTACAGCCGGCCGCAATAGCAAACGAACTCTAATCTGCCGAAGGGCAGGAACCCGGGAAGGATGTGTCCATGAGGGCGAGCGAAAAGGGACTGGCCAAGGCGCGCGCCGCGAAGTTTCCGCAGGCGTAGCAGCGCTACGTCGAGGACAGCTTGCGGTGCGGAACACCGGCCAGGGCCTTTGCAGCCGGCCGCAATAGCAAACGAACTCTAATCTGCCGAAGGGCAGGAACCCGGGAAGGATGCGTCCAAGAGGGCGAGCGAAAAGGGACTGGCCAAGGCGCGCGCCGCGAAGTTTCCGCAGGCGTAGCAGCGCTACGTCGAGGACAGCTTGCGGTGCGGAACACCGGCCAGGGCCTTTGCAGCCGGCCGCAATAGCAAACGAACTCTAATCTGCCGAAGGGCAGGAACCCGGGAAGGATGTGTCCATGAGGGCGAGCGAAAAGGGACTGGCCAAAGCGCGCGCCGCCACATTTCCGCAGGCGTAGCAGCGGTACGTCGAGGACAACCTGCGGTGCGGAACACCGGCCAGGGCCTTTACAGCCGGCCGCAATAGCATCCTTCCCGGGTTCCTGCCCTAATAATTCGCCGCCGGGCAATAGCAGTCAAAGCGGTCTTCGCGCTCCGGGCCGAAGTCGTAGCCGAGGGTGATCTGGTGGAAACCGCCGCTGTCCAGGCGGATATCGCCGGACTGGTAGGAGTAGTTATACGAAAACATGAAGCGGTTGACGTTTACCCCGATTATGGGCGTAAACAACTGCAACCGCTGTTCGCCGAACTGACCGTCCTGAACGTATTGGGCCCCGTCAAAGCTTCGGCGGTAGGAAAGACCGCCCCAGAGCGTGCCGAAGCCTACGTCCTTGTATGCCTTGGCATTGATGTCGATGGCCTTCTCGTTGGTAAATTCGGTGATCTGCAGCATCGTGGAAGGTTCGAACCGCCATTCTCCCCGTCCGAAAATGTAGCCGACGGAGAACAGGTAACGCCTCAGGTTATCGATTACCGGCACGTTGTCCGGGTCGGCCCGGCCAATGCGGTAGAGTTCCCGTTCCGTTTCGAGCAAATTCAGGATGGAAACGTGGGCGTAGAACTCCTGGTAGGAATAGGACATCCCGAGGTCCAGATTGAAATAGGTGGCGCTGATCTTGGAACCGGTTACCGCCGGGTCCGGTACTACGGACCGGAATTCGGTCTCGTCCAGGCTGCTTTGCAGGATGGTCGGACTGATGCCGAAAGACAGTTGGTTCAGGATACGGACATCGCCGCCAAAGGGCAGGTGGTGCGCATAGGTCAGCTTCAGCCCGGTTTGGGAGTGATACCCGTTGGCGTCGTTAAACAGGATGGCCCCCAGGCCGCTCCGGCTGTCCCGGATCCGATAGTGGGCATTGAGCGTTTGCATATTCGGCGCCTCGTCCACGCTGAACCACTGCTGCCTGGCGGTCAGGCGGATTTTACCCCCCTGGCCAATCCCCGCCATGGATGGGTGTACCAGGTAGTAGTTATCGGAGAGGTAATCAAAATACACCGGGATGCCTTCCTGGGCCGAAAGCGGGCTGGCCGCAGCAGCCAGGCAGGCGATTGTACATAGCAGGAGGTTTCTCATCAAATGGGACTGGGGCCGTGGTTTAAATGCCTTTAAATATACTGTATAACGGTATAAACCCCCTATTATTATGTAAGGGAGTCCGGCCGAAATACCGTAATTTTGCAGAAATTCAACACGATGGAAGAATATATCATCACCCTGAAGGAGACCAACAATCCGGCCATCCTCAAATTCGAGGCCAACCAGCCGCTGGTAACCAAGGGAAGCTATGAATACAAAAATATCGACGAGGCCAAGGATTCGCCCCTGGCCCAGCAATTGTTCTACCTGCCGTTTATCAAGACGGTCTATATCTCCGGGAATTTCGTCGCCATGGAGCGTTTTGACATCGTTACCTGGGACGATGTGAAGCAAGAGGTGGCCCAGCAACTCGTGGAGTACCTCAATGCGGGCGAACCCGTGGTTGACGAACCCGAACAGGCTGGAAGGGTGGCAGTAACCGTATATGCCGAAGTCACGCCCAACCCGGCAGTGATGAAGTACGTCGCCAACAAACAACTCGTCCCGGACGTATTTGAATTCAAGGATATCGACCAGGCGCGGCATTCCCCCCTGGCGCAAAAACTCTTCGGATTCCCGTTTGTCAAGGAGGTCTTCATGGACCACAACTATATCTCGGTAACCAAATACGAGGTGGCCGAATGGGAGGATGTCAGCATGGAGCTCCGGGAATTTATCCGGGAGTACCTGGCCGCCGGAGGAGAAGTCCTGGAACCTGGGGCAAGCGCTGAAAAATCGCAAATTGCCGGCGTGCCGGAAGGGAATTTGGAACAAATGGACCCGATATCCCAGGAAATTGCCGGCATCCTGGAGGAATACGTCAAGCCAGCCGTTGCCAGCGACGGGGGAAACATCGTCTTCCAGTCGTACGAGGCGGAAAGCAAAACGGTACACGTCATCCTGCAAGGGGCCTGCAGCGGCTGCCCGTCTTCGACCTTTACCCTGAAAAACGGCATACAGACCATGTTGCAGAACATGATGGGCGACCGGGTCAACGAAGTCGTTGCGATCAATGGTTAGGGCATTTGGGCTTTGTCAGTACGGCCATTAATTCGTACTTTAAGGGAGAACCTTAAATTGGAAATTATGGCAGTTTTAAAAGTTATAGAAGTATTGGCAAATTCCGACAAGAGCTGGGAAGACGCCGCCGAAAAAGCCCTGGCCCAGGCATCCAAATCCGTGGACCATATCCGCTCGATTTATATCAACGAGCAAAGTTGCACGGTGAAAGACGGCAAGATCGCCAGCTACCGGGTCAACACGAAAATTACCTTCGAGGTAAAGTAAAACACCGGATTCCCGGATAAAAAGGCGCCCCCGGACCCGGGGGCGCCTTTTTGGTTCCCGTCCCACGCCGGAACCCTAGGGGTCTGCGGAACCCCGGGAAAAACCCGGAAAACACGGAAGGCCCCCTGCAAATAAAAGTCCCAGCCATGGAAAAGACCCCAAACGACCTGATTCACGAAACGAGCCCGTACCTGCAGCAACACGCCTACAACCCGGTTCATTGGGTGCCGTGGACGGAAGCCAACCTCCAACGGGCGGCCGAGGAAAACAAACCGCTGCTGATCAGTATCGGCTACGCGGCCTGCCACTGGTGCCACGTTATGGAGCACGAGTGTTTCGAGGACCCCGAGGTGGCCGAGGTAATGAATACGCTCTTTATCCCGATCAAGGTAGACCGGGAAGAACGGCCCGACGTGGACCAGGTGTACATGGATGCCCTGCAACTGATGACCGGGTCGGGGGGCTGGCCGCTGAATGTGGCCGCCTTACCGGACGGGAAACCTTTCTGGGGCGCCACCTACCTCCCCAGGGACCGCTGGCTGCAGGCACTGGTTCAGCTGGGCCGGCTCTACCGGGAAGACCCCGACCGCATCAGGGAATACGCCGACGACCTCACCTCGGCCGTCGCCCGCATCAACCTGCCCGAATCCGACCCAAATGCCGCCCTGCCCGGACACGGGGAAATCTCCGGCTGGATCGACTCCATGAAGCCGCGGTTTGACGGGGAATACGGGGGGATGCAGGGCGCCCCGAAATTCATGATGCCCGCTGCCCTGAACCTGTTCCTGCACCAGGAATCCCTCCACCCGGACCCAACCCTGGAGATGCATGTCAACCAAACGCTGACTGCCATGGCCTTTGGCGGTCTTTTCGACCAGGTTGGCGGCGGGTTTTCCCGGTATTCCGTGGATGCCCGCTGGCACGTCCCGCATTTCGAAAAAATGGCCTACGACAATGCCCAGCTCCTGAGCCTCTACGCCCGCGCCTTTGCCCGTTACGGGGATCCGCTCTACCGGGAGGTCGTATCGCGGACCACGGAATTCCTCCTCCGTGACCTGGCGCATCCCGACGGCTGCTTCTATTCCTCCCTGGATGCAGACAGCAGGAACCGGGACGGCAACCTGGAAGAAGGCGCCTATTACACCTGGCGCGAACCGGAGCTCCGCGAGGCCCTGGGCGGGGACTATGAATTATTTGCCGCAGCCTACAGCATCGATACATTCGGTTATTGGGAAGATGGGAAATACGTCCTGATCCGACGGGAAGCAGACGCCGACCTGGCCGGCCGGCTCGGGCTTCCCGAACCGGAATTGCGGGAACGGCTGCAATCGTGCAGGGACCGGTTGTTGCGCCTTCGGGACAAACGGGATGCGCCCCGGCTGGACGACAAAGTCCTCACCTCCTGGAACGGTTTGTTGCTCTCCGGCCTGGCGGATGCCTGGCGGTATTGCGGCCTGGAAAAGGCCCGGGATGCGGCCGGCAAACTGGCCAATTACCTGGACGGGGAGGTAACCCGGAAGGACGGCAGCGTCCCCCACAGCACGAAGGGCGGATCCGGGGGCGGCCACGGGTTCCTGGAGGACTACGCCTGCCTGGCAGCCGGGTATATCTCCTGGGCTGAGGCCACAGGCGAAAACACCTGGATGGACCGGGCACGGAACCTGTGCACTTATGCCCTGCAATATTTTGGCCTGCCCGGGGAACCCCTGTTGTACTTTAATTCCTCTTTGGATCCGGCCCTTATTCGGCGCAGCCTGGAAACGGCAGATAATGTCATCCCGGCATCGAACTCCATTATGGCGAAAAACCTGTTTGTCCTGGGATCCTATTTCGGGGATGCCCAATGGATCACCCGGTCGCGGGAAATGCTTACCGCCATGGTCCCTTCTATAGGCAAATACCCCGGACAGTACACCAACTGGATGCAATTGGCCCTGTGGATGTCCGTCCCGTTTTACGAAGTGGCCGTGTGCGGGCCCGATGCCATGGAGCAGTCGGCCACCCTGCGCAGAAACTACCTGCCTCAATGCCTGTTGGCCCTCTCCGGGGAAGCTTCCGACCTGCCGCTGTTCCGGGGCCGCTTCAACCCGCCGAAAACCCGGATCTTTATTTGCCGGGAAGGCAGCTGCAAGCAACCGCTGGAAGACAGCGGAAAGGCCCTGGAACTACTCCGCACTTACGCGTCCGATTAACAGAAATTTAAGGCTTTAAAGTTGCCTGAAGCCTTCAAATTCCGTACTATTCCCCGGAAAAATCAGATCGTTTACCAACATCAACTTTTATCAAAATATGGAACAATTCGGAGATTATCAGGAACACATCGAACAGGGAGTCGAATGGTTCTGGAATTTCTTGCCCAGCCTGGTAACGGCCATCCTTACGCTGGTCGTCGGGTTATGGGTTATCAGCTTTATCAATAAAATCGTCCGTCGCTTTTTTGATAAAAAGGACTACGACGAGGCCCTGGAGTCCTTCCTGCAGAGCTTTATCAAAATCGCCCTGAAGCTGTTGCTCTTTGTGCTGGTCATCACCCAGCTCGGGGTGAAGTCGTCTTCGCTGGTAGCCATTGTGGGTGCGGCCGGACTGGCCATTGGCCTGGCCCTGCAGGGGTCCCTGTCGAATTTTGCCGGGGGCGTTTTGATCCTGCTGTTTAAACCGTTCCGGGTGGGGGACTGGATTTCCGCCCAGGGGTTGGACGGCACCGTTAAGGAGATCAATATTTTCACTACCAAGCTGAATACCTTCGGCAACCAACTGGCCATTATCCCCAACGGGAAGCTCTCCAACGACAACATCGTCAATTACAGTGCTGAGGATACGCGCAGGGATAAAATTACCGTGGGCATCGGATACGGCTCCAACATCAAACAGGCCAAAGACCTGTTGCTGGAAATTTGCGGGGAAGACGAACGGATCCTCAAGGACCCCGAGCCGCAGGTTTTCGTCGGGGAACTCGCCGACAGCTCCGTAAACCTCAGCCTGCGATTCTGGGCGAAAAACGAAGACTTCTGGGCAGCGCATTTCCACGTGATGGAAACGCTCAAACTCCGGTTCGACGAGGCCGGTATCGAGATCCCGTTCCCGCAACGGGATATCCATATGATATCCGAGGGCGAATAAGGCGGACAGCAGGCGGCCCGGACTTGCATAAGTCGCTATTTTTTAGTACTTTGTATAGTTAAAGAAGCATACTATGAAAACGATTATAACAACAGCTGCCTGCCTGCTGACACTGATGGCCACGGCCCAGTTCAACGGCAACAAACTCACCCAGTACCACGGCCAGTTCGAGGTGGTCCTTTACGATTTCCCTCCGAACGGTTCCCAGTTCCTGGATGAGATTTACAAAAAAGGGACCATCACCATTGAGAACCCGGACAATACGCTGAAAGAGGAGCGTTTGATGCGCTTCAATGCGTTTACGGGCCAAATGGTGTATCTGGGGCAGAACGGGGAGGAACAAAGCCTGCTTAAGCGGGAAAACATCACCGTGGAACTCGACGGGCTCACCTTTGAGGTCCACCCATACCGGGAAGGGGGAGATATCGACCGGGGGTATTTCATCCCGATGAATCCCGGGCAACAAGTGGTCCTCTACCGGCGTCCTATCAAGCATTACCGGAAGCCGGAAGTTGCCGAACACGGTTACGAGGATACCCGGATGCCTGCCTATTTCGATGCCTCGGAATATTTTATACGGGCGGGCGATGCGCCCATGGAGCCGGTTTCCCTGCGTAAAAACAGCCTGCTGGCCGCCCTGGGTGACCACAAGGACAAACTCAGGGATTTTGTCTCGGAAAACAACCTGAACGTTCGTAAACCCGAAGATGCCCTGCACCTGGTTGTCTACTACAACACGCTGCTTGCGTCTTCTCCGGAATCTACTTTCGCGTCGCGATAAAGTCTTTCAGGTAATAGGGTTCAAAATAGGCCAGGTCCTCGAAAGATCCGGCCTCAAAGGCTGCGTATGCCATGGGCCCCATAAACCGGGCCGAAGGCTGTATCTCCGGCTGGAACCGAAAAACCGGGTCCGAAAGTAGCTCCCGGGCTTTTTCCGCCCCGCTGCCCACAAGGGTCAGGGGTCCCTGGTCTTTATAAGCTGCAAAGGAATCGGGTGTGAGGATTTCCGCCTCGGTTTCCCGGACATATTCCAGTTCAGTATTCAGGACGGCTGAATAGACCTCCATCCTGCGGGCATCCAGCATTGGGATGCTCAACCCCTCTTTAATCCCCGCTGCAGCTGCCAGGACCTTCAGGGTGGGCAGCGCGATGAGCGGGACCTCCAAAGAAAAACACAATCCCTTGGCCGAGGCGACCCCGATACGGAGGCCCGTATACGACCCGGGGCCCTTGCTTACCGCAATGGCATCGAGTGCATCGGCCCCAACCCCGGCCTCGGACAACACCTCCTGTATAAATACATGCAACAATTCCCCGTGGGAATATCCCGGGCTGGGATCTTCCCGCAGAGCGCGGAGTTGCGACCCTTCATACAGGGCCACGGAGCAATTTGTGGAAGCGGTCTCGAGGTTCAGTATCCAGGCCATAGGTTGCAAAGATAGGGCCCCGGCTTTCATTTCGAAAACCGGGGCCCTTCTTTTGTCTCCTAGTAAACCGGGTGGGTTTAATCCAGTGTGATCGGCAGCCCGAAATAGAATTCCAGGACCTTGAGCCGGAAGATATAGTTGTATTTGTTCTGGATCACCGAAGCCTGTGCATCGTCTACCCGGGCCTGGGCCTGCCCGTAGTCAAAGGCATTCATCAACCCCACCTCATAGCGCTCCCGGGCGTATTCCAGGGCGAGTTGGCGGGCTTCCAGGGTTTTTTGGGCAGCCTCGTAGGCTTTGGCAAAACTCTGCACGTCGAGGTAAGCGGTATTGATGTCGTTCTCCAGGGCGAGTTTGTCCTGCTCCAATTGGAGTTCGGCCCGCATCACGTCGATCTTGGCGCGCTTCACGTTGTTCCGGGTACTCCACCCGTTAAAGATGGGTACATCCAGCCGGGCCCCGTAGGAAATCCCATCCAGGATCCATAGCTGGTCGATGAAAGTCGGTGAGAAAAAGGACCCCGGGTTGGCCGGATCCGGTAAGGTGGTATTGCTGGAATACCGGGTATTGTAGTTAAAGAAAGCATTGAGGGAAGGCAAATATGCCCCCCGTGCAATCTTCAGGTCCTGTTCGGCCAATTCCACGTTGGACCGCGAAAAGGCGATGTCGTTCCGGAAAGTCAGCGCCTTGTCAAAAATCACCTTGGGCGAATTGCCCAGGATCTCGGACGGGGGCACCTCGAATTCCTGGTCCGCAATGTCGAAATTTTCGTAATCCGTGATCTGCAGAAGCTGGGCCAGCACGATGCGGGAAAGAAGCACATTGTTCTCCGCATTGACGATCTGCTGTTCCAGGTTGGCGGCCGTTGCCTGGATCTCCAGCAGGTCGCCCCGCGGGAGAACCCCGGCATCTACCTGCTCGCGGATCCGGTTCAGGTCCTGCTCCGTCACGGCATATTGCGCCTGGAAGGCCTTGAGGGATTCCTTGTTGGAGAGCACGTTCAGGTAGGCGTTGGCTACGTTCAGGCGGATGTCGTCCACCAGGTCCTGTAACTGGTACTGGCTGGCAAGGGCATTCATTTTTGCCCGTTGCAACTGGTTGATATTCCTGAGCCCGTCAAAAAGCGTCATGCTCGCAGTGAGGTTGGCACTCGCAGTGGTGATCCCCGCAGTGGTAGGGGCGTTGGTAGACGGATCGATCGTAAAACCTACGTTCCGGCCCACCTGGGTCTGCGCGTTCACAGCAGGGAGCAGGTTCCCGATTGCGTCCGATTTATCGAGCATCGTCCGCTCAAAAGCCAGTTGGAACTGCTGGACGTCCAGGTTGTTTTCGACGGCATAGGTAACGCACTCCTCGAGCGTCCATTCCCGTTTCTGCGCCTGGATTACCCCCGCCGAAAAGGCAAACAGCACAAAGAGTACCCGCAGGACGCGTGAAGGTCTTATTGATTTAAAGGTGTTCATTTTTTGAATTTTGATGAATTAGCTCTCGTCGGAACTCATGGGCTCCGTCTTGTTCCAGATTTTTATTTCGTCTTCCTCGGTAACCCCGGAAAGCACTTCCACGAATATCCCGTCGGAAATACCCGTTTCAATGTCCCGGCGCTCGTACTCGTTCTCGCCGGTTTTGACTTCCACGTAGGGTTTCTCCGTTTCGTTGTCGAATTGCAGCCAGGCTTCCTTAACGGCCAGGACGCTGTCCTTCTGGGAGAGAACCAGGGAGGCGTTGGCGCTATAGCCCGCACGGATAAAGTGGGCGGAATCCAGGGAGACACTCCCCTCGATGCGGAACTGAACGGCTCCTTCCTCCTCCACCCCTTTGGGGGCAATAAATTGCAGGTCGGCTTCGAATTCCTGGTCCTGGATGGCCCCGAGGGTAATCTTCAGGGGCATCCCGATCTCCAGTTTACCGACCTCCGCTTCGTCTACCTGTCCTTCAAAAATCATCTGGCCCAGATCTGCAATCGTGGCGATGGTGGTACCGTCGTTGAAGTTGTTGGACTGGATTACCTGGTCGCCCTCTTCAACGGGGATTTCCAAAATGGTCCCGGTTACCGTGGCGCGGATATTTGTGTTGGCGCTGGAAGAGCCCCCGGCCGAACCGCGGCGGATGATCTGGTAGTCTGCCCGGGCGTTTTCGACTTCCTGCTTGGCCTGTTCGTAGGTAGTCTGGATGTCGTTGAACTGCTGGTTGGAAATAACCCCCCGGTCAAACAGCGTTTTGTTCCGGTTGTACTCTATTTCAGCGTTCCCCAGGGCGATCTCGGCATTGCGAACCCGGCCCTGGGCCTGGTTGAGCGACTGCTCGTTGGGCACCACCTTGATCACCGCAATCAGGTCGCCGGCATTTACTTTGGCGCCTTCTTCGAGGTAGATCTTGTCGATAATCCCGGAAATCTGCGGTTTGATGTCCACTTCTTCCTTCGGGATCACCTTGCCGGTAGCCACCACCCGGTTCACGATGGTCTGCTTGCTGGGCTTCTCAGTTTCGTACAACTCTGCCGGCTTGCTGTTGGTCTTCAGCACCCTGGCTATGGCGTAGAATGCGCCCAGTGCGACAACGACTAAGAGTCCGTATTTAACGTATTTATTCATGGTTGATATAATTAATTAGCTATCTGTTCGTATTTGGATATTATTCTTCTCGAAGGGCGTCGATGGGTTTTACTTTGACCGCCCGGTTGGCCGGGATCATCCCGATCAAAATACTCAGGGTGACCATCAGCGTAAAGGATACAATTACCTGAAGCGGGCTGACAGTCGGGTTGGTAAAAGGCGCGTCGTCCGTCTGCCCGAATGCGATATCCAGCGCGTGCAGGAGTCCGATGGATATGATGAAGCCGATCAGGCCGGCAAAGAAGGTCAGGACGATGGACTCCATGATGATCTGCCGCTTGATCACGCCCGGGGTGGCGCCCAGGGCCCGGCGGATACCGATCTCGTTGGTGCGTTCCTTCACGGTGATCAGCAGGATATTACTCACGGCAATCACCCCGGCCAGGAGTGTAAAGATGCCCACAAAGAAGGAGAAACCGGACAGTACCATCGTAAAGGCGCTGATCCCCTCGAAAATCTGCGAAAAGTCAAACGAGCCAAATGCCCGGGGGTCGTCCGGGTGGATATTGTATTTGCGCTTGAGCAGCGCCTTGATTTTATTCTCGGCTACGGCCACGGATTTGTCTTCGTCCACCAGGATGGCCATCCACCCCACCTCGTCCCCGCTGTTAAATGCGGTCTGGAAGGTGGTAAAGGGTACGAACACGGTGTTCTCCCCCTCAAAGTTGATATTGTCGTTCCTTTTGAAGATGCCCACCACGGTAAAATACACCCCGTTGATCCGCACGCTTTCGCCAATGGCGTTTTCCCCCTTGTCGAAAAGGAGTTTGTAGGCATCCACGCCGATCACGCAAACTTTCCGGGAATTTTGAATATCGTTCTGGTTCAAAAACCGCCCCTCGACCATTTTCTTCTTCGACATCAGGTCGATGGTCGGGAAGTCCCCGTAAACGCTGGAACCGCTCGACCGACCGCCGCGGATTACCGTTACGGTTCCCCGGAAATTCCCGAGCTGGATCCGGGGGGAAATAACGTCCACCTCAGGCACCTCCCGCAGGATCATGTCCACATCGTCCATGGACAGGTCTACGGACCGCCCCCTCTCAAATCCCTTGTAGGGCATGGAGGTGCGCTGGGCCCAGAGGAACATGCTGTTGGTTGCCGTCCCGGCGAAAATCTGGTTGAAGCCGTTTTTCATCCCGTTGGTCGCCCCGAGCAGGCCGATCAGGATGACGATCGCAAAAATCACCCCCAGCGTTGTCAAAAAGGTGCGGAGCATGTTCTTGCTCAGCGTGGCCATCACCTCTTTCCATAAATCTCTGTCTAGCAGTCCCATATCAGTCGGCTCTTAATGCGTCTATCGGTTTTACGTTTGCGGCCCGGATGGACGGGACGAGCCCGGCCAGTACCCCGGCCAGGATCAGCACCACGGTACAGATGATCACCACCGTGTTGTCTACGTTCGGGTTGGAGAACGCCGGGGCATCCACAATCGGGGCAATAAGCGCCACCACGCCCATGGAGAACAACATGCCGCCAAATCCGGAAAATGCCGTGATCACGATGGATTCCATCAGTATCAACTTCACGATCTCGATGGGACGGGCGCCGAGCGCCTTGCGGATCCCGATTTCCTTGGTGCGTTCCTTGATGATGAAAATCAAAATATTCCCGATCCCCACAATACCCGCTATCAGGATGAGGACGCCTACCCCGATGGCCACGAAAGTCAGGAAGTTGCTGAAGGTCTGGATATTCGAAAACCCCTCGGCGTAGTTGTTGATGAAAAACGCGCTTTGGTCTTCCGGGTGGATCACCAGCCGGCGCTTGAGTACTTCTTCCATTGTATTGGAAAATGCCAGGGCCCGCGTAAAATCGTAGGACGGGTTATACGTCATGGCGATCATGTTGATCTCGTCCGTATTCCCGTAGATTTGCTGCATGGTCGTATAGGGGGCGTAGATATTGCTTTCCTCCCGCTCATTCCCGTCGTCGGAAAAGACCCCGATTACCTTATATACCAATCCATTGGCGATCAGGAACTGACCCACCGGGTCGTCGTCCTTAAAAAGCTCTTTCTGCACCTGCTTCCCGATGACCAGCACCTTGTTGCGCTCCCGCAGGTCCCGCTTGTTCAGGTACCGGCCGCTTTCAATCACGGTACGCTCAATCAGCTGGTGGTCCGGGCTGACCCCTACAATCGTATAGGTCCCGGTTTCCTGCTTGTATTTTGCACTGACCGACCGGTTGAACCGGGGCGAAATATACTCGTAGGATCCTTCGTAACTCCCCTTGATAAAGGCCAGGTCGTCGTTCTTAAACTGGATGCGGCGGCCGGCTTCAAACCCCCCATAGGGTTTGGAGGTGGCATTCGGGTAGATGAAAATTGAATTCGTGGCGTCGTCGTTGAACTGCTTGTAGAAACCATTCTGCATACCGTTCACCGAAGCGAGCAGCAGCACGAGGATAAAGATCCCCCAGGCAACCGAAAATCCAGTGAGGAACGTCCGGAGCTTGTTGCTCTTAATACTGTGCCATATTTCCTGCCAGGTGTCCCTATTGAACATACTGCGAAGCTCTTACCTGCTCAATCTTCTTGTCTTCGACAATGATGCCGTCCCGGAGGTGGATGATCCGTTTGCACATATGGGCAATGTCCTCCTCGTGGGTAACCACCAGGATGGTATTCCCCTGGTCATTGATATGCTGGATCAGGTCCATCACCTCGTAGGAGGTGGTGCTGTCCAGGGCGCCGGTTGGCTCATCGGCCAGGAGCACCTTGGGTTCGGCCGCCATGGCCCGGGCGATGGCCACCCGTTGTTTCTGCCCGCCCGACAATTCGTTGGGCAGGTGGTGGGCCCATTCCTTCAGGCCAACCTGCTCCAGGTATTTCAGCGCCTTGGATTCGCGCTCCTTACGGCCTACTTTCTGGTAGTAGAGCGGCAGGGCCACGTTTTCCAGGGCCGATTTATAATTGATCAGGTTAAACGACTGGAAGATAAATCCGAGGAACTTGTTGCGGTATTTGGCTGCCTTGGTCTCACTGAGGTTCTTGATCGGGACCCCGTCGAGGATATAATCCCCCTCGTCGGCCTCGTCCAGCATCCCCAGGATATTCAGCAGGGTGGATTTCCCGGAGCCGGAAGACCCCATGATCGCAACCAGTTCGCCTTCTTCCGCCTTAAAATTGATCCCTTTGAGAACGTGGAGCGAATTGCTCCCCATCTTATAGGACTTGTGTAAATCTTTGATTTCAATCATGGTTGGTAAACGTCTTTTGAAACGAGTATACACCCGTTAGACCCCAAACAGGCCTAAATGTTACATTTAGAAGTTAAAAATTATTCCGGAAATCATTTAAGCGCCTGACTCCGAAGGCGAAATGGCGTTCCAGACCTTGATGGAGGCGTCTTCCTCCAGGCCGGATCTCACCTCTACCCAGATCCCGTCGGAGATGCCGAGCTCCAGGTCGCGGCGTTCGAATTGCTGCTGGCCGGTTTCCACTTCCACATAGGGCTGCTTGGTCTCCGGGTCGAACTGCACAAGGGCCTCCTTGACGGCGATGACGCTGTCTGCCCGGTCCAGGATAATGGAAGCGTTTGCACTCAGGCCCGCCCGGATAAAGGTGCTGTCCCGCTTGGTCAGCGTCCCCTTGATCTCGAACTGGATGGCGCCGTTCTCTTCATTCCCCTTGGGGGCGATGTAATCCAGGACGGCCGGGAAGACCCGGTCCTCGATGGCGCCGACGGTAATCTCCAGGGGCAGGTCCTCGTGGATCTTGCCCACTTCCGACTCGTCCACCTTCCCTTCGAAAATCATCTTGTCGATATCCGCGATGGCCGCTATGGTGGTCCCTTCGTTGAAGGTATTCGCCTCGATAACCTGGTTGCCGACCTCCACGGGTACTTCCAGGACCATGCCGCTTACCGTGGCGCGGATCAGCGTGTTGGCCGCACTGCTCAGCCCGCTGGTGGTACCGGTACGCACAATGTCGTACCGCTTGTTGGCTGCAGAGTACGCCTGTTTGGCCTGGTCGTAACTCACCTGGGCCCGGTCCAGGTCGGCCTGGGAAATGACCCCTTTCTCAAACAGGGTCTGCTGGCGGGAGAAATTGCGGCGCTGGTCGTCCAGGGTAATCTTGGCGTCCTCTATGGCGTTCTTGGCGTCGTTCAGGGCGCTCAGGTTCGGGACTACCTTGAGTTTGGCGATCAGGTCGCCGGATTTGACAAAGTCGCCGCCTTCCACGTAGATCTCCTCGATCACCCCGGAGATGTTCGGTTTGATAAGGACTTCCTCCAGGGGCAGGATGCTGCCCGTGGCCACGGTTTTCTTGATGATGTTCTGGCGGCTCGGCTTTTCGGTCTGGTAGACCACCGGGTCCTCCGCGTTCTTTTTATAGAGGTAATACATGGACCCCCCAAAGGTCAGGGCGATCACAACGAGGATTACAACAGTTACTGACTTTTTCATATGGCTCAATTATTTGACTTCAGAATTCTTCGTGTTATTGATGGTTTTTTGTTATTCAAGAGGTTATTCCGTCCGCAGGGCATCGATGGGCTTTACGCGGATGGCGCTCTGGGCCGGGATGAAACCGGCCAGCAGGCCGGAAGCCATAAGGATCAGCAGGGCCCCCACAACCACCCCGAGACTGACGCTCGGGTTCATAAACATATCCACCGGGCCGTTGGCGTCGAGCAGGGAGTTAACCGCGTAAATAAAAAGGGCGCCCATGGCAATACCCGCCATCCCGGAGATAATCGTCAGGAATATGGATTCCAGCAGGATCTGCAGCTTGATACTCCAGGGTTGTTCTCCCAGGGCCCTGCGAATTCCAATTTCCTTGGTGCGTTCCTTGACCACGATCAACATGATGTTGCTCACCCCGATGATCCCGGACAACAAAACGAGGATCCCCACAAAGTAGGCGATAAACCGCATAGCCCCGAAGAGGCTTTCCACCCTGTTGTACTGTTCGTACAGGTCAAAGTACCCGATGGCCCGCTGGTCGTCCGGGTGAACCTTGTGCTTCTCCTTCAGCGTATTGACGATTTGTTCCTTCAGGGAGGTGATGGACGTCCCGTCGTTGGCGGTAATGGCCATCCAACCGACGTTGTCCGCCCGGTTGAAGGCCTGGGAGAACGTAGTAAACGGCACAAATATTTGTTTCTGCCCTTCTTCCCCGTCCCCGTCATTCGATTTTTTCTTGTAGGTACCCACGACCATGAAATTGACGCCCTGGATTTTCAGGTAGCTGCCGAGGACTTCCTCCCCCGGGTCGTACATTTCGCTGACCACGCCCTCCCCGATCACCGCGATCTTTCGTTTTTCCCGGATATCGTTCTGGTTCAGGAACCGGCCGGCCGTAATCCCCATGGGGTCCTGGTTGATGATTTCCGGGTAATCGCCATAGATGTTATAGGCCCCGGTCTTGATCCCCCGGATGACGTTGCTCCCCCCGCGGAACCCGCCCAGTTGGTTCCGGGGCGAGATATACCGCAATTCCGGGAAACGGCTCTCGAGCAATTCGCGGTCGGAAGTCTTGAAACTGAATTCCCGGTCCTTGGGCAAACCCATGTGGGCCTTGGTGGTCCTGCGGGTCCAGATAAACATCGTGTTGGTCGCGATATCGCCAAAATCCGATTTGATGCCGTTCTCCAGCCCCTTGCCCGCGGCGAGCAGGATGATCAGGATCAGGATCCCCCAGAACACGCCGAATGCCGTGAGTACCGTGCGAAACCAATTGCTGGTGAGCACTTCGAGTATTTCCTTCCAACGATCCCGGTTAAACATGGCGCAGTTCTTTTATGGTTCGTATCGGGCTATTCATCCCGCAGCGCATTGATGACACGGATGTTGGCGGCCCTCCAGGCGGGAAAAAAACCCGCTATCGTCCCGGCCAGGATCAGCACGAACACCGTAGAGAGGGCCACCGTCAGGTTCACTGAAGGGTTCATGATATAATCCACCTCCACATGCGGCCCCACCAGTTCCAGCAGGCCCATGCTCAGGATGAGCCCAAAAAAGCCGGAGAGGGCGGTTACAAAAATGGCCTCGTGCAAAATCATGCCGACAATGGACCAGGGCTTGGCCCCCAGGGCCTTGCGGATACCGATTTCCCGGGTGCGTTCCTTGACCACGATCAGCATGATGTTGCTGACCCCGACCACCCCGGCGATAATCGTACAAATGCCGACAAACCAGAAAAAGAACTTGATGTTGCCCGTAAGGCTGTAGTAGCGCTTGGCTTCTTCCATGGCGCTCCAGACCTGGATCGCGCTCGTATCCTCGGGGGCAATGGTATGCGCCTGCTGCAGGTATTGCCGGAGCTCGTCCTTGAAGGCGACGGCCTCGGCTACCGCCTGGTCAAAATTCCCGGCCGGCGGGAGCGTATAGGCCAGGTTGCTGACCCGATCGCCTCCGTTAAATACTTTCTGGGCGGTTGTGAGCGGGATATACAGTGTTTCCTCTTCCCGTTCCCGCAATTCCTTGTAAACGCCCACAATCTTGAAGGGAAGGCCGGAGAATTCGATGTATTCCCCGATGGGGGTCTCCAGGTGGCCGAATACGTCCTTGCGGATTTTGTCGCCGATAACCACCACCTTGGCCGTACTCTCGATATCCGTCAAATTGATAAACCGCCCCTGGGACATCTTGGCGTTTTCGATAAACTGGAACCCGGAGGCCACGCCGTGGATCCCGTAAACCAGGGCCTCATTCCCGTAGTTTACCGAGACGTCCCGAACGAACAGACGGGGCGATTCCCGCTCAATGCGGTCGCCTTCCGCCCGGCTCCAGTACTCGAAGTTACCGTTGCGGAGCTGGATGCGCCGCCCGGGGTTCATCCCCTTGTATTCCATGGTCGTCATCCCCGGCCAGACCCAGACGGAGGTCGAAGCATCCTGTTCAAACTCGTGGGCAATGCCGTTCTGCATACCCTGGCCAAACCCCAGAAGGATTACCAGTATAAAGATCCCGGAGGCCACTGACAGCCCGGTGAGAAAAGTGCGGAGCTTATTTTTTCGGATGGTATCGAAAATCTCCTGCCATCGCTCGATATCGAACATGGGTTGGTACTTTTGATTGATGAAAACCCGATACGGGTGTTATATAGAAGACGGGAACCCGGCGGGATTGTTACATCTTCCGGCAGGGAATTTTTGTTAAATTTCAGGAGCGTACCTTCCGGTATACCAGGAAGATGAGGGCGCCTACCAGCACGTAGGGGATGGCCATCAGGTAGACGATGCCGTTGTTGATCCCCTCGGCAACAGAGGTGTCCCCGCTGCTCTCCAGCACGGCCCGGCACATGGCGCACTGGGCATTGGCCGCCTCCGGGGCCAGCAGTGCGGCAACCAGTAAAACGACATATGCGGTGGCGTGCTTCATGGGGTCTAGTACGGGTAGTAAGGTGCGATCATCAAATATACGACAACCCCGGTAACCGCCACGTAGAGCCAGACCGGGAATGTAATCCGGGCCAGGCGGCGGTGCCCCCGGAAATCCTTTAAATACGCCTTGGCATATGTGCGCAGCACAAGGGGTATTACTGCGATGGATAACACGATGTGGCTGATCAGGATGGCGTAATAGAGGTAGCGGACATAGCCTTCGCCTCCAAAGGGGGTGGAATCCGAGGTCATGTGGTAGGCCACATACATCACCAGGAATAGCAGGGAAAGGACGATGCAGGTAGTCATCAAGCGGCTGTGCAATACCTGGCGCTTAGTGCGGATGGCCCACAGGGCCGCCAGCAGCAACACGGCGGTAAGCCCGTTGATGGTAGCGTAAATGGGGGGCAAAAACCCCAGGGGTTCCACATCCGGGATGCGGATGCCGAACAACAGGGCCACGACCACGGGGATCAGGATGGACACCCCGTTGATCCAACGGTTCAACTTGCCTTCTTGTACTGATATGTTGCCCGCTTTGGGCGATCCGTTATTCTTATTTTCCATTTTCTTCTTTAAGCAATTTCAACAAGTCTTCCTTGAGCAGGCTGATTTGTTCGGTTTCGCCTGTGTCGTTCGTCCCGTCGGCCCGGCTGATTGTCCCGCGATAATAGACGATCGGGTTGCCGAATTGGTCTTTGCGGGACCGGATATAGCCTTCCCGGTCAATCAGGGCAAACAACCCGGAGTGTTCAAACCCGCCAGGGACATCCGGGATCTCCGCCGCAAAGATATTGAAGCCGGCATTGGCGAGTTCGTAGATACTGTCCCGGGGCCCGGTGAGCAGGTGCCAGTCCATATCCGTAATCCCGTAGCGTTCCGCGTAGTCCTTGAGGACCGCCGGGGTGTCGTGGCGCGGGTTGATCGTAAATGACGCGACCCCGAAATCCTCGTATTCCGCCAGTTCGTCCTGGAGTTCCACCAAGTTGGCGGTCATTTGAGGACAAATGGTGGGGCAGGTGGTGAAAAAGAATTCGGCTACCCAAACCTTCCCGAGATAGTCCGCATCGGTAATAAGCAGGCTGTCCTGATTGGTTAGGGCAAAATCCGGTACTTTGCGGCGCTCCCCGTTCAGGGTGATGTACTCCAGGGGAGCCGAGCCGGCTTCGGACCCCGCTGCGACACTCATCCGATCCCGCTCAACAACCGACCCTTCCCCGAGCCGGTCTGCAATCTTCGGCACAAAAATCGCCCCGAAAACCAGGATGACCGCCCCGATCCAGATGTAGTTGTAATTGCGTTTCTCCGCCATGGTTTCCTGTTATTGCTCCTGGGTGTTCCTCCCCGCCTGATTGCTCTTTAACGCCAGGCGGTATTCCGCCAGGATAATTTTCATATCGTCCTCCATCTTGTTGTTCAGGTCGGCAACCGATGTGGCATCGAACCCGAACTTAAGGCCGGTATCCTCGTCCTTTTTCCTTCCCCTGAGCATCCGGTCCTTGTCGATGATAAACACATAGGGTGTGGCCCCGGTGGCATCCAATTCCAGACCGGTCTCCAGGCTGTTGAAAAACCGGCGAATCTCCGGCATCTCGCCATATACAAAACGCCAATTGCCGATATCCGTAAATGTTTCCAGTTCCCGCATCACGCCGGCTACTTTTTGCTGGGTGCCGTCAGGAGCTACCATCAGCATCTGGAAATCCTGAAATTCATGGAACCGCTTGTAGATCTTCTGGTTCAGGTTAAACATCCGCCCCTGTTGCAACTCTACGGAATCCCCCAGGAACCCAAGCACCGTAATCTTACCCTGCAGGCGCTGCTCCCCCGCAAAGCCATCAAGCTCCGATACAGGTCCGGAAAGAACCGGCAAGCGACCAAAATTTGTGACCCCCGAGGCAAAAAACATATACACCACCAGCGGCAGGATAAACAGGACGGTAAGGACAAATTTCTTCTTCATGGCAACCGATTGCAAAAATAAAAAAAGACGGCCCAACGGCCGCCTTATGTTGTGTTAATTCGCATGGGGTAATACGCCCGGGGGACATGGTGCAAACTCAATAGAGAAGATTTCCTTTTCAGGCAGGCATGTTGTAGAAAAAGATGGGTTCATGCAAAGCCAAACGAAGTAGCTCTGATTTATTTTTTTCTGGTATTAGGCTCTTTCCGCAGCGCATAGCAGCGCTACGCGCAAGGGAAGCAACGCAGCAAGTGGGATAAAGAATGGGAAATGCGAGCTGGTATCGCAGAACCTCCCGCCTGGCGCGTTGGCGCAAGAGAACAGCGAAGGATTTCGCAGAGATTTATTCAAATTTCAAGGCGCTTTCCGCAGCGCATAGCAGCGCTACGCGCAATGGAAGCAACGCAGAAAGGGGGGATTAAAAATGGGAAATGCGAGCTGGTATCGCAGAACCTCCCGCCTGGCGCGTTGGCGCAAGAGAACAGCGAAGGATTTCGCAGAGATTTATTCAAATTTCAAGGCGCTTTCCGCAGCGCATAGCAGCGCTACGCGCAAGGGAAGCAACGCAGCAAGTGGGATAAAGAATGGGAAATGCGAGCTGGTATCGCAGCGCCAACGCGCTTAAAAATCCCAAGCCACAAACCCGTCCTTCCAGACATTGTAGATGTAATCCGCTTCGAAAAGGAGGATGAATATCAGGTAGGCCACCAGGAAAATGGGCGTCCAGACAATGGCGCGACGCAGCGAACTCTTCTCGTCCCGCAGGTGCATGAAGTCCCAGGCGATATAATACGCCTTAACCAGGGTCAGGATGATGAAGATCCAGTTCAGAAGCTTCATCCCCAGGAAATAGTTCCCGGTAAGCGCTGCCGGCTTGAGGATACCCAGTGCCACTTCAATAGCGGTGACAATGGAGAGGAATATCAGTACGCCCCAGATTTTTTGCGTGTTGGAGCGGAATTTGAGCAGGCCCCTGAAAATTTCGAGTTTATGTTCGTGTGCCATCTGTAGCTATTATTCGTTTGATTAAACCAGGTAGAAGAAGGTGAATACGAATACCCATACCAAATCTACAAAGTGCCAGTACAATCCGACCTTTTCGACCATTTCGTAGTGCTTGCGGCGCTCGTAGGTACCCAGGATCACATTAAAGAAAATAATCACATTGATAACCACTCCCGAGAATACGTGGAAGCCGTGGAAGCCGGTGATAAAGAAAAAGAAGTCCGCAAAGAGGCGACTGCCGTATTCGTTGCGGATCAGGTTGGCCCCTTCCACGACCAGGCGCGCATCCCGGATCTTATCGAGGGACTCCTCCCGGTTCAGGATGGTTTTTTCGCCTTCCTCATTGATGGTTTCGGTGCGGATCAGGATGTTCGGGTTGGCGCGGAGACCGGCGGCCACTTCCTCTACCGTGTAAGTAGGCAGGGTGCCTTCGGCTTCAAACCACACGCCGTTGTCCCGGTCGTGCTCCACCCGGGCATCGGCCTGGGGAACCACAAAATCAGCCAGTGCGGCGCGCTCTCCGGTATCTGCATTCACAAATTGCAGGATACGCCCCCCTTTGGTTTCCACGGCGCCGTAATCGCCGCGGATGAATGTCGCCCATTCCCAGGCCTGGGAACCGACGAAAATGGCCCCACCGATAATGGTCAGGAACATATAGAGGATGACCCGGTTCTTCATCATGCGGTGACCGGCGTCGACAGCGAGTACCATGGTCACCGAAGACATGATGAGGATAAAGGTCATAAAGGCCACATAGTACATCGGATACGTCCCGTGGAAAAACGGCACGTGCGTAAACACCTCGTCGGCAATCGGCCAGGTTTCGATGAATTTAAAGCGGGAAAAACCGTAGGAGGCCAGAAAGCCGGAAAATGTCAGGGCATCCGAGACGATGAAGAACCACATCATCAATTTGCCGTAGCTCGCACCCAGCGGGCGGTTACCGCCTCCCCAGACTTTCTCTTCAGCCGTGGTGGTTACCGTTGTATCCATAGTGTCAGTTAGGGTATTAGGATAATTTTAGCAAAAATACATTTTTTTATCTGTTAGAAAAGAAGATTTGAACCACAAACCTCCCCTTTTCTAACCGAAGAAATAGAAGAAAAGCATCAGGTACACCCAAAGCAGGTCCAGGAAATGCCAGAAGGTGCTGCCGAGCTCCATCCCCAGCATGCGGCCGGGGCCGTATTTCCCCCGGAGTTGTTTCACTACGACCACTACCAGGGAGATGAGCCCGGCTACCACGTGGGCAATGTGCACGGCTGCAATCAAGAACAGGTAGGAAAGGGTGATGTTGCTGGTGGGTCCCGTAAAATAGTACCCGTAACCGATCATCTGGGAGAACCCGCTAAACTGCGAATAGATAAATACCAGGCCCGCCACAAGGGTAATCCCGAGCCAGAGCGAACCCGCCCGCTGCTGTCCCTGTCGCACCGACCGGAGCGCCATCATGTAAGTGAGGCTGCTCAATAGGAGGATGCCCGTACTGTACCAGAAAGCCATGGGTAACTGAAAGTCCTCCATCCAGTCCTCCCGGGAACTGCTTACGATGTAGGCACTGGTCCAACCGGCAAATGTCATGATCAGGCTGACGATGCCGAACCAGAGCATCATTTTACTGGCCCGTTCCTTTTTTATCGGGTCCGGTTGTTGGGTGAGATCGCGATTCTTCATATAAAACTATCGACTACGTAAACGATTTGCATCAGGGTGATATAGGTGACGCTGCTGAGCATCAGGCTGCGTGCCGATTGACGGTCGCGCAGCTCGTACAGGCGGAGCGCGAACCACAGCATCACGAGCCCCATCAAAAAGATGAGCACGGCAGCGGGAACGGAGAGGGACAGGCGCCCGGTAATTCCGAAAACGGGGATAATCGATATGACGATCATCCAAATGGTATACATAATAATCTGAACAACAGTACCCGTATCCTTTTTTCCGGTGGGCAGCATCTTGAAGCCGCCCCTGCGGTAGTCTTCGTCCAGCATCCAGCCAAGTGCCCAGAAATGGGGGAATTGCCAGAAAAACTGGATCATGAACAACGTCCCGGGTTCAATCCCAAAGTTGTCTGTGGCCGCCACCCACCCGAGCATAAAGGGAATGGCCCCGGGGATCGCCCCGACAAATACTGCCAGGGGAGTGACGGTTTTCAGCGGGGTATAGACACAGGTGTAGAGGAAAATCGACAGGGCGCCGAAAAAGGCCGTCCGCGGGTTGAGCTGGTAGAGCAAGGCCACCCCGGCCAGCGTCATGACAATCGCTATGGCCATGGCAGTAGATACACGCATCCTCCCGGAGGGGATCGGCCGGTGCCGGGTCCGGTGCATCCGCTTATCGAGGGAGCGTTCAATCACCTGGTTGTAGGCGTTGGAGGCCCCTACCATGCAGTAACCCCCGAGAACGAGGAGCAGCAAGGGAACCGCCCGGATTTCCGAGGCGCCCAGCAGATACCCCGCCACTGCAGAGAATACCACACTGATGGCCAGGCGGGCCTTGGTAATCTCCTTAAAGTCGGTGAAAGCCAGCTGGATGGCGCCGGTCTCTGCAGTACCTGTGGCGGATTTCATACACGGGGTCAATCGGGTGTGCAAAGATACGCACCACCAACCTTCTTTCCAACGCCAAACCGGGGCAAAAAAAATCCCGGCGCCAAGGCCGGGATTTGAATTTTATCAATGGAAACCCTATTGGAGTTTAAACATGATCGGGATAGAAAAGGGAACCCGAACAGCGCGACCCCGCTGCTTTCCAGGGGTCATCTTGGGAAGCCGCTCGATAATCCGGCGCGCTTCTGCCTCGAGGTTCTTATCCGGTCCGCGGAGGCGGATATTGCCGATGCTTCCGTCCTTCTGGATGGTAAACATTACGGACACCCGACCCTGGATCCCCATTTCCTGGGCAATCTCGGGGTAGCGGAAATTCTTGCGGATGTGTTTCTGCATCATTTCGTTAAAGCAGGCACGCTTGTCGCTGGCGCCTTCGCATCCCGGAAATACCGGTACATCTTCAATAACAGCAAAGGGAACGTCGATATCCTCTTCGACTTCTTCCACCACCACGTCATCCACTTCAATAATCTCTTCTTCCTGGCTGGTTTCCGTAGATTCGATAATGGTTTCCTCCACTTCTTCCTCATCCTCCACTACCTCGATCACCTCGGGGGCGGCAGGCGGCGGGGGCGGTGGCGGCGTCTTGATCTGCTCGGTCATCGGCACCTCTTCGTCCAGAAGCTCCTCGACATCCATGGATATATCGTAGTTATTCACTTCGTCGTACGTCTTCCATTCCAGGGCCACATAAACCAGAGCCATTACAAGGGCCAGGCCAAGTACAAAATACAGGCCGCTGTTCCTTCTTAAATCGGCTTTCGGACTCTTTTTCGTTTCCATGCTTATGCTTATTTAATGCATGCTAATTTAACTATTCTTTTGGGAAAAATACAATTAATCCGGCCAATTTAACGCCCCCAGTTCGTGAAACGCCACTTTGAGTGAGGCAACTGCCGCCAGCAGCCCCAGGGAATTCGCCAGGAAATCCCCCCACTCCGGGCTGCGGCCTGTGGGCAAAACAGCCTGAAGGGCCTCAATCACACCGCCATAGGCGGTCAGGACCACTGCGGCCAGCCATAAAGCACCGTTTAACCCCACGCGCCGGCCGGCCCGTTCCCGCAGGGCCAGCACACCCAGGACGGCTGCTATAAGGTAAAAAGTAAAATGGGCGATTTTATCTGCATGTGGCAGCTCAAAACCCGGATCGTCCAGGTCGTCGAAAGGGGCGAGGCAGGCATAGGTGACGGCCGCCATCCAGAGCATAAAAGCCGGGGCGAACCAGCGCCGTTTACCCACCGATCAGCTCTTTGTAGTCGTCCGGCGTGAGCAGGTCGTCGGCCTCCGAGGGATCGCTGAGTTTGATTTTGATCATCCAGCCGTCCCCGTAAGGATCCGTATTGACCTTTTCCGGCTCGTCTTCCAGGGCCTCGTTGAATTCCACAATCTCCCCGCTCAGGGGCAGGAAGAGATCGGATACCGTCTTCACGGCTTCCACCGTGCCAAAAACGGCTTCGCGCTCCAGTTCTTCGTCCAGGGCGTCCACTTCCACGTAGACAATATCACCCAGTTCCCCCTGGGCAAAATCGGTAATTCCCACGATAGCGGTATCCCCTTCGATGCGGACCCACTCGTGATCCTTGGTATATTTCAATTCGGACGGTATATTCATCGGTTTACATTTACAAGTCAGCAAATGTAACTTTTTCCGGGCGTAGAAACCAAACGACCCGGGAAATTCCGGCCGGGCCTGCCCGGGGGCTAGTTCCCGAAGTTGTAACGGAGGGTGAAGCCGGTGTTGATGGTGGTTTGGGGAAAGGCGGTGGACACGGCGAATTCGGAGAAGGAATGGTCGTAGAAAAACAGGGCGTTCAGGTTTTTGCTCAGCGCGTAGTCGGCGGTGAACTTGATGGAAACCAGGTTTTGCCCCGATGTGATCTGGTTGCTGTCCAGGTCCAGGTTCCGGATAATGGTGATGTTGTCCCGGAGGCTCAGGTCGGCTTTCAGGTTCAGATCGCCCTTGAGGCGCTGGCGTTCCCCCCCGATGCGGGTGACGAACTGCACGTCCTTGAACCGGTAGCCGAGGCCCAGGGTGTATTCCTTCCCGTTGATCTCGGTTAGCAGGTTGTTGTCGAAACTCAGGGACAGGGCACGGTCCATGCGCACCTCGGCCAGGACGCTGACGGAATTCTGCATTTCAAAATCCACCCGGACCAGCGGGTTAAACGCGTCGTTCAGCACCACATTGTTGATCAGGATCTCGGGCATCAAATCGCCGGTCTCCACCTCAAACGGGTTGGTCCCCGGGTCGTTGTCGTTTACCAGCTGGTAACGCTCCAGGTTGGTCTGGAACGAGTTGATCGTATAGGCCGAACGATAGCCGTGGCTCAGGGAGAACCGTTTGAATTGTTTCTGAAACCACTTGTTCTTCATCAGGCCCGTATACTTGATATTCCAGTTGGGGATTGGGATATCCCGGAACGTATCCAGGTTGACGCGTTCGGCGTCCTGGCCCGTATAGGCGGCAAAAAAGGCCGGCAGCAACACCTCTTGCTGGGTCTTTCCGTAGCGGATGGGGAAGCCGTCGTCATCCACCCCGATATCTGCACCGTTCCGGTCCGACAGGAGGCGGTTGGCGATGGTCAGCCGGTTGTCCTTGAAGGCCTCGAAGGTCTCCGAGCTTTGTTCGTCGCTCCGGTTAAAGGCGGTGGCCAGCATCATGGTGGAAATGCTGAAACTGCCGTAGGTATTGGGCGCCTGGGGGATGTACTCCCCGTCGGTGACGTTGAAATTCTCCTGGAGCGTCTCGGAGTATTGGCGGTCGGCAATCAGGTCGATGGTGAGTTCGGGTACGGGCTGGGCCGTGGCCGTGATGTTCAATTGCTTGCTGGTCCGCTGGACGAACTGCTCGTTGAACTCATTGAAATTCGTCAACCACCCGTTTTGCGCGGCCAGTTGGCGCACATCTGCCTGGCTCCCGAAGACAAAGCCGACAGTGGGGCGCGTAGTGCCGATAAAGCCGACGCTCTGAGTATAGCCGGGCAGGACAGTCCCGTTGTTTTCGCTGTAGTTCACGTTGATCCGCTTGACCATCGTCAGCAGGTCGATGGCCGTGTTAAAGGCCTTCCCCGTCCGTTTGGGGGCAGCCGACTCCCCATCTTCGCGGGCATTACCGGCCTTGTCCGTACGCGGGGCGGCAATCCCGGTAGTGGGTTTCCCCGTGGATTTCTTCAGGCCGAGCTTGTCGTAGAGGCGCTGCATGCTGAGGGCGGCCGTAAGCGTATGGGTGTTCGCATTCTGTATCGTATTGATGGACGACAGGCTGAGCTGGTCTTCCGGGATGCCCGGATTCTGCGCCTTCGCCACGGCGAGGTTCAGGGCGTCCCCGCCCCGTTGCCAGTCGAAGTTGCTCGTATAGGTGTACTGGGCATTCACAAAGTCGAAAATCGGGATCTTGCTCAGCGGAATCTCGTAGTTCAGGGTCATCTGCTGGGCGTGGCGGTTCGGCTCGCCGATATCGAAGAAGCCGTCCCAGAGCGTGCGGTCTGCCAGGATGTTCGAAAAGGGGTTCCCCTCCTCCTCGTAATAGTTCCGCACAATGCTGTTGTTAGACCCGGTAAGCTGCACCCGCAGGGACTTGGTGAGCGCATAGTTCAGGTTGTACTGCCAGTTAAACCGGTAGTTCCGCTGTTGCAGCAGGGGCAGTTCCAGGGTTTCCACCCCGGGCTCCAGCACATCCCGGAAGCGCTGCTGGTTGAATTGGCGATTGATGTCGGATTGCAGGGAGATGCTCGTGGGGAGCAGGTTGAAGTTGAGCTCCTTGAGCCATTGCCAGTAGCTGCCCCGGAAAAGCGAATCGTTTTTGGCGAAGGGCGCCACCGGGACCGGCTTAAAATTGTGGTTGTACACCACCCCGGCCTGGACGTTCTGGTCCCGGAGTTCGGCCACTTCAAAATCCCGGTGGTCGGTTTCGTTGTAGGAGTAGTTGAAGGTGAAGTTTTCGATGTCGAAGAAATTTGCCTCGGCCTCTTCCCCCCGGTTTTTTCGGACACCGATAAAATTGATGCTCGTCCGCTTGGTATAATCTTCCGCCTGTTCCCGGATCTGTTCGGCATCCGCCGGGCTATCGGCCGCGGCAATCCGGTCCTCGAGTTTTAAGTCGTCGTACACCGGGTCGAATTCCGGGGTGATGAGCTGTTCGGATATCCCGTAATTAAACGGGATCTGCAGGTTCCATTTGGCCGGGAAGAGCTTCCCGATTTCCACGTTGGTCACCACGTCGTAGGAGATGGCGTCCTCCCGGGCCCGCTCGTTCGGCATCTGGTCGATGGCGCCAAAGCCGGAGGTGGAGGTATTCCCCGTAGCCGACACGTTGGCAAAATCGGCCATGTTCGCATCGACGGCTGCCACGGCCGCCCAGCCCCCGTTGTTGTCCAGGCCAGCCAGCCGGAGCTCGTTAAACCAGACCTCAGCGCGGAGCGGGATGTTGTCGATGTTCTTGACCCCTACCATCATGCTCCGGATGCTCCCCAGGGAGGGGTTCCCCCGGATACCGATCCGGGCCCGTCCGGGCTGGCGGGGGGCAAATTCGTCCACCTCCACGGCCACCCCGTCGATCACCTCGTAAAAGGTGATCTCCCCAAGTGTCTGGCTGGCAATGCCTTCTGATTTTACCTTGTTCAGGTCGTCCAGGGCCACGTCGAGTTCATTGATGGCGGGCCAGACCTGCTCGGCCGTGGAAGCGCTGAAGTCCGTAAACTCCAGGGGCACCTCAATCTGGTAGAAGTTCTCCGAGAAGTCCGTCCCGATCCGCAGGAAACCCACCAGGGACTCCGTGTTGAGAAACGGGTCGGATTGGGCGATTTTTTCGGCGTGCAGGAACATCTTGATCCGCTGGTACTGCCGCATGTCCATGCTGACATTTTTAAAGACCCCGCGCGAATCTTCCGGCTCCAGGTTTTCCACCACCATGGACAGGGATTGCTCGTTCTGCCGGACAATCGTGTTGTTGTTGTTGAGTTGCTCCCGGACTACGCCTGGCGGCAATACGTAAGGAATCGGGATACGGGCCTCATTCTCCTCCACGTTAACGGTATTCACGTCCACGCTCGTCCCGTCGTCGGCCGGGTTGTCGTTATTGGTCTGCAGGGTTTTGGTGTAGTTCCGCCAGTCCCCGCGCACCAGGTCGAGGGTTGCGAAACGCAGTACCACCGGGTCGGTAAAACCGGTGACATACATCCGCATAAAACTGATGGAGCGGAAGTCCGTAATCCCCCCCACGGCATCCGTAAAGTCGCTCAGCGGGATCTTGTACTGGATCCAGCGGCGGTTCAGCTGGGTTCCGTTGGGCAGGTTGGGGGTCACCCCTTCCTTAATATCCGTCACATACGGATCGTCCACCGTCACCCCGGGGCGTATCGGGATCCGGTATTCGTAGTAGCTGTTGACCGTGTTCATGGTCAGGTCCCGGTCCACATCCTCCACGTCGGGAAGCGTGGTATTCCCCCGGTTTGTATTGGTGACGGCCACCGGGGAATTCCCTTCCGTGTTGTTGAAGTCCAGGTAGCGTTCCAGCAGGCTGCCCTCCCGGTTAAGGTAGTACGTATAGTTGTCCAGGGCAGGATCCTCGGCAGGCCCGTTGTAGCCTTCCGCCGCCTCATCCGCATCTGCAAGGCCGTCGTACCCGATATCCTGCAGGCTCCGGTTTGTCTCATCGGCGTCAAAGGCGTAGACCAGCGCCTGGGTAGCCGGCACCCGGCCCCAGATTGTCTGGGTGGTGAGGTCGTTGGAGTTTACGCCCGGCAAGCCGTTTTCGTATTGCTTCCGTCCGTCCTCCAGGATGTCCTCGCTGATATTCCCCAGGTTGATCACGAGTTCCCCCGGGCCCGTTGCCTGTCCGTCCACATAGGGGTCCAGGACCCAGAATTGCACGAATTCCACGTTGGACTGCTCAAAATTTGTACTGGAGAGGGACCGCATGATGCCGCCCCATTTCTCCTGGGGGGATTCCGCTTCAAAATTGGGGTTTGCGTTGTACGGCCCTTTCAGGTTCGGGTAATACGCCAGGTCCAGCGTGTTCTGGACGGTTGTCTGCCCCTGGGCGATATCGATGCGCGGGAAGACCTCGTCGATAAAGATGCGCCGGGTGGCATTCAGGGAAATATCGTTGTCGCTGATCCCGGGCGGGCGCTGGTTTGTATAAAATATCGGGTCGATCGTATACCAGGCCAGTTTGGCGCGTTCATAGCCGGTTTCCAGGTCCTCTTCCCCTTCGTCCAAAAACTCCAGCGGAGTACTCGCCAGGCTCCAGCCCAGGGAGGCACGGATATCGATCAGCGCCTGGGCCCCTTCAAAATCATCCAGGTAACTCGTGGTTTCCCCCCGGAAATTCGCGTTGTCCGGTGCATTCGGCTTTAAAAATGCCACCTCTCCCCTCAGGGACAGGTTTGAGGCCACATCCGTATCGACATTGGGCAGCATGTTGGCCAGTCGCGTCAGGAAGGGGACTTCCGTCGAGAAATTCCCGTTCAGGCCAAAAATCGTATTGTTCACCGGCTCCACCCCAAAGTTTGCCTTCTGGGTGAGCGGGCGTTCGTTCAGATTCAGCAACGTGGCCCCGAGCACAAAGTTTTCATTGAACTGGTGCTCTACGTTCACCCCGGTAAACCGCCGGGTCTGTTGCCCGAAAACCGCATTGTTCTCCACGGAGATGTTGATGGGCGTATTGGACGCCTGCAGGCTGGGGTCGAGGATCTGAACGGTCCCCGCCTGGTAGTTTACCGTATAATCGATGCCCTCCTGCAACTGCCGCCCCCCGGCCGTAACCCGAACAGACCCCCTGGGTACGTTGAATGCGCCGATGGGGATACCGTTCCCGGTCTCGGACTTGTAGCGCCCCTTGATCCGGAACCGGTTCTTCTCCGCATCCTGCAGGGAGGCCGCCTTGGTCTGGTTATACATATTGCGGAAGACATACTTCTGCTGATTCTGGTTGTACCCCTGGTCGTCATCCACATCGTAGGTGCCCCCGCCAAGCAGTTCAAACAGGTACTCCCCAAAGGGTTCTACCTTGGTAAAGATGATCTGCCCGTTCTGGGTATTTACGGTGATGCCGGGCACAAAGTCGAAAAACCCGTCGCCCCCGGGCTGCACGTCGTTGTACACATTGAGCCGATCCAGGTTAAACACATCCAGCAATATCCGCTCCTCCAACGGCCTCGGCGTATCCGGCCACCCCACATCCGGGTTGACGGGGGTAATGTAGTTCCTGGGCGTCGGGTCGTTGTAGAGGATGTTCAGCTTAAAATCTTCCTCGCTCAGCTGGAAGGCGCCCGTGGCGTAGATGTTCTTCATCATCAGGTCCCAGATGGGGTCGCTGACGTTGGTGATGTTGCTCTTGAGCAACTTCAGTACCAACGTGTTGTTGTTGATCTCCACCTGGGCCCCCGGGCTCACCGAGGTGGCATCCAGCCCGCCGTTGGCAAATTCCCCCACCTGGTAAATCTGGCCGTTGTAGGTGTACTGGAAGGCCACAGCCAGCACCTCGTCGTTGCTGAGCCGCTGGTTCAGGGAGATATAGCCAAGTTGGGAATTAAACGCGTAATCCCGACCCTGGTCGAGTTTGCGGGCGTTCTCCAGGATGGCGTAATCGAATCCCTGGTTGACGGTATACCCGCCGGGGATTTGGAAGCCGTCGTCCACGGTTGCGATGTCGCGGATATCCGGGGTCAGCACGCCTCCGCTCCCAATCAGGGCCGGGTCGTAGTCGTTGGCGCCGTTGCGCGGCAGGTTCACCGGGGCCCCGCCCGAGTTGAAAAATCCACCAGGCGCCCCGCCGGCCTGGCCGATCCGGGTTTTTTCCGGCAGGCTTTCTCCCAGGTCCTGGATGGCCACCACATTCCGGACGTTGAGCGTCTGCTGGCTCCGGTTGGTTACCCAAACCTCCAGCCGGGTAATCTGTACCTGGCTATTGATATAGGGGTAATCGGCCAGGGCCTGGTCGTACTGGTCGCGGAAATACTGGGAGAGGAAGAAGTGGCGGTCTTCGTCGTAGTCCAGGGCCGTCAGTTCAAATTCGTTGATCGTCCCGCCCCCCTGGGCCACCACCGTATTGCTCTGGGAACGCTGTTCGGAGAATACGGCCGTCACGGTGGTTTTGCCGAACTGCAGCTGGGTCTTTACCCCAAAGAGGCTCTGGGCTCCTGAGATCAGCGAGCTGTTGAGCGGCATGTTTACGTTTCCGATCTCGATTTTTTGGATGATATCGTCTTCGGTGGGGGTATAATCGAGCTTGATAAGGTTTTGGAAGTCGAAGGTTGCCTCCGTGTCGTACTGGGCGGTAATCTGCAGGCGCTCCCCGATCTGCCCGAGCATACTCAGGGAGATTCGCTGGTCGAAGTCAAAGGCGAGGTTGGTCCGGTTGCGGGGCGAAAGGGCCGGGTTGTCGTTTTTCTGCCAGATGACGCCCAGGTCCATCGCCACGGAACCCTGCGGAATCACTTCGATGGTATTCCCCCCGAAAATGGTTTCGAAAAAGCTGTTGTTTACATAAAAATTCGGGAGCAGGTTTTTCCGGGCCTCTTCGCTCCCTTCCTTCCGTCCGCTGAAGGCGTCGATTTTATCTTTGAAATAGGATTTCATGCCCTCCCTGCGGACCAGTTCAAAATAGTCCTCCGGGGTCAGGATGATCGGGTAGGAAATGTCGTAATTCCCAACCGACTCCGTATAGATATAGCGGTCGAGTTTCGCATCATAGGTGTATTTGGAGACGATGCTGGGCGGGTTCTCCATGCGGAGCGACCCCAGTGCTACCCCCGTCTGCACCGAATCCGCCTCGGTTTCCCCGTCCTGGGCATGCGCCGGAAGGGCCGCGAAGACCAGTAGAAAAAGAAGGGAAAATAAAGAAAGACGGTACTTTGTGTAAAATGCCGATGCCCCTGTTTTCAAACTTTTTACAAATTTTTAAGCGTCTGTTTGATAATGCCCTCGACGCTTGCGGAAGGATCCTGGCGAAGTACCGTATCCACGGCCTTTTCGGACTGCTTTCGGGAATAGCCAAGAACCTCTAAAGCAGATAACGCTTCTTCTTTATTTGTATTGTCTGGTTTTAGGGAAACTTCATCGAGGTCGTAGATTTTCAAAATCTTGTCCCTCAGGTCCAGAATAACGCGCTGGGCAGTCTTGGCGCCGATCCCCTTGACAGCCTGTATGGCGGGCACATCCCCGGAGGCAATTGCCTCCCGGAGCTGGGCAGGGGTCATGGAGGACAACATGGTGCGGGCGGTGCTCGCGCCCACGCCGGAAACCGAAATCAGCAGGCGGAAAGCCTCGCGCTCCGCAACAGAGTAGAATCCAAAGAGCGTGTGGGCATCTTCCCGGACCTGCAAATGCGTATAGATCCGGAGTTGTTCCTCGTCCGGCAGGGCCGAAAAGGTATTCAGGGAAATATTGACAAAATAGCCCACCCCGGCACATTCAATTACCAGGTGGGTTGGGTGTTTTTCAATAAGGCGGCCGGTTAGGTGTTCTATCATGGGAATCGGTTGTCAGTACCGGAAATCTCTTCCGGCTGCAGGTGGTTATTTTTTCCTTTTGGCGCGCCGGCGCTTTTCGCGTTCCTGGGCGTCGATCACCGCCACAGCGGTCATGTTGACGATCTCCTCGACGCTGGCCCCCATCTGCAGGATGTGGACGGCGCGCCGAAGACCCAGCATGATGGGGCCAATCGTATCGGTAGCCTGCAATTCCTTGATGAGCTTGTAGGTGATGTTGGCCGATTCCAGGTTTGGGAAAACCAGGGTGTTCACGTTTTTCCCCGCCAGTTTGGAGAACGGGAACTGGCTCTGGCGGAGTTTCCGGTTCAGGGCAAAATCGGTCTGGATTTCCCCGTCTACCACCAGGTCGGGCTCCTGTTCGTGCAGGATGCGGATGGCCTCCCGCACCTTCACCGCCCGCGGGTGTTCGGAGGAACCGAAATTCGCATAGGACAGGAGGGCGATGTTCGGTTCAAAGTTGAATGCCCGGGCCAGGTTGGCCGTCATCCGGGTAATCTCCGCGAGTTCCTCGGCGGTCGGGTCGATATTCAGGGAGGTATCCGCCAGGAAAATCGGCCCCCGGGATGTGATCATCACGTGTACCGTAGCCGCCCGGGACACTTCGCTCGCGCGCCCGATCACCTCAAAGATCGGCTTCACCACGGAGGAATAAGAACGGGAGTACCCTGAAATCATGCCGTCGGCATCCCCCTCCCGGACCATCATCGCGCCAAAGTAGTTTCGCTCCCGCATCTTACTCCGGGAGTTGTACAGGGTACTCCCTTTTCGCTGGCGCAATTCCCAGTAGCTCCGGGCATAGGCCTCCCGTTTTTCGAGGGAATCCTCTTCGTACTGGTCGATGATGGGAATTTCCGCATCGAATTCCAATTCTTCTTTCAGTTCCTCGATGACTTTTCGATTTCCAAGCAGGATGGGGTGGGCAATCCCTTCGTCATGGGCTATTTGCGCCGCTTTGAGCACATCCAGCTGGTCCGCCTCGGCAAAGACGATCTTCTTGGGCATCGATTTGGCCCGGCTCATCAACCAGCGGATCACCTTTTTGTCGTCCCCGGACCGCTGCAGGAGTTCCTCCCGGTAGCGGCCCCAGTCCGCAATGGGCGCCCGCGCCACCCCGCTTTCCATAGCTGCCCGGGCAACGGCCGGCGGCACCTCGGCAATCAGCCGCGGGTCGAAGGGTTTCGGGATGATGTACTCCCTCCCGAAAGTGAGGCGGGTTTCCCCGTAGGCGATATTGACCTGTTCCGGGACGGGTTGTTTGGCCAGGTCGGCCAGGGCTTTGACGGCGGCCATTTTCATTTCTTCGTTGATCTTGGTTGCCCGCACGTCCAGCGCCCCCCGGAAAATAAAGGGGAATCCGAGCACGTTGTTCACCTGATTCGGGTGGTCGGAACGCCCGGTGGCCATGATGATGTCCTTCCGGGTTTTCATCGCCAGGTTATAGTCAATCTCGGGATTCGGGTTTGCCATCGCAAAGACGATGGCGTTTTTGTTCATCGTCTTCAGCATGGCCGGGGTCAGGATATCCGCGATAGACAACCCGATAAACACATCGGAATCCCGGACCGCCTCCTCCAGGGTATCGATCTTCCGGTCGGTTGCAAATTCTTTTTTCTCGGCGGAAAGCTCCGGGCGGTCGCTGCGGATGACCCCCTTGCTGTCGAGCATTACCATGTTCTCCCGGGAAGCCCCGAGCGAACGGTAGAGCCGGCTGCAGGAAATGGCTGCGGCCCCTGCCCCGCTGATCACGATCCGGACGTCCTCAATTTTCTTTTCGGCCAGGTCCAGCGCATTGAGCAGGGCAGCCGCCGAGATGATGGCCGTCCCGTGCTGGTCATCGTGCATCACCGGGATGTTCAGCTCCTCCTTGAGGCGTCGTTCGATTTCAAATGCCTCCGGCGCCTTGATGTCTTCCAGGTTGATCCCCCCGAAAGTCGGGGCCATGATCTTTACCGTTTCGACAAACTTGTCAACATCCTTGGTGTCCAGTTCAATATCTATCCCGTCGATGTCCGCAAAAATCTTGAACAAGAGGCTCTTGCCCTCCATCACCGGTTTGGAGGCCTCCGGGCCGATGTCCCCCAGGCCCAGGACCGCGGTCCCGTTGGAGATCACCGCAACGATATTCCCCTTGGCCGTGTATTTGTACACCTGCTCCACATCCTTATGGATCTCCAGGCAGGGTTCCGCAACCCCCGGGGAATAGGCCAGGGCCAGGTCGCGCTGGGTGGCATAGGGTTTCGTCGGGACGATCTTGATCTTGCCGGGGGTGGGCTTCGCGTGGTAAATCAGGGCCTCCCGGCGTTTTTTTTCCTTGCTCATAATAGCTGTGTTCTACCGCAAAGGTACGCGGGACTGGTCAATTTGGAAATTTGAAAATGGGTCAATTTGAAAAATTGCCGATTTGAAAAATCGAAAATCGCCCATGGGCCGCTTTTCCCTGCCGGAAACTGATGGGTTCTTGCGGGATACAGGGGTATTTTGGTTTTAGGGGGAAGAAGGGGTTCCCCCTGGGGGGCCGCGGGCAAATGACTTTTGGCCTACTCCCCCATAACCTCAGCCACCTCTGCCCTGGCCTTTGCCACGTTCAGCCGCAGGGCCAGCAACCCGGCTATAGCAAAAAAGGCCCCGGCAAACAACATCGCGTTGACGGAGTCCGATCCCAGGAAATTCGAGAAAATCGCCCCGAAAGACAGCGTCTCGATCCCCATCGGGATCACGATCATCATATTCAGGATTCCCATATAGACGCCCCGCCGATCCTGGGGTACGATCTTGGAGACCATACTGTAAGGGATTCCCATCATGGCCGCCCAGCCAATGCCGAAGAGGATCATCGGGAAGAGTACATTCACCGGGTCGTCGATAAACGGAATCCAGAACAATGCCACGGCCGTGCCGAAGAGGCTGAGCGCATAGACCTTTTTCCCTCCAAACCGCATGGTGAGGGGCACGAGGACCAGGGCTACCAGGGCGGTCACAATGTTGTAGGTGGTACTCATCTTGGCCGCCTGGGCCGCTGCCTGGGAAGTGTCAAAGCCCATCGTGGTCCGGAACAGGGGCGTGATAAACTGCCAGTAAACAAAAAGGGCATACCATTGGAACAGGTAAACCCCGGCCAGCTTCCACATAAATTTGGGCATATCCCGGACAGCCTCGGCAATCTCCACAAAAGGCACTTTAAGGCGCTGCGCAAAAGGCAGGGCCTTGTGCCGGTTGATCTCGGCCAGCTCCTTGGCGTCCGGCGGGATTTCCGGGGTTTTCAGTACCGACCAGAGGATGGTGGCCAGCGAGAGGAAGGAGCCGATAAAAAACGAATAATAGAGCCACTTCGGAACGGACCCGGTAAGCTCCTCCCCTCCCCCGAACCAGTCCTGGAACAGGAAGATCGAAGCATTGGCCAGCAGGATGCCGGCTCCCACAAAAAGGCTTTGCATTTGGTAGCCCAGGCTCATCTGCTTATCCGGCAATTTATCGCCTACAAAGGCGCGATAAGGCTCCATAGCCATGTTGTTCCCCACATCGAGCAGCCAGAGCAAACCGACGGCAAACCAGAGGGCCGGGCTCAGCGGGAAGAGGAAGAGGCAGATACTGCCGATCAGCGCACCGATCAGGAAAAAGGGTTTCCTGCGGCCCCAGCGGGGCGACCAGGTTTTATCGGATATCGCCCCGATAATCGGCTGGACGATCAGGCCGGTCACCGGGCCCGCGATATTCAGGATGGGCAATAATTCCTCCGAGGCCCCGAGAAATAGGAATATCGGGTTGATGGCGCTTTGCTGCAAGCCAAAGCTGTACTGGATGCCCAGGAAGCCGACATTCATATTGAATATCTGCCAGAAACTGAGCTGCGGTTTGGGTAGTGACATAAGGAGTTAGTTGGTTGGCTTCCGGTTATCGGCAATTGCGGAATCCGCATAAAATCGGACTTCAATATAGCAACTTAATGGTTTTGCCTCTCTTAAAATGCGAATATTTGCACCTTATTCCCTTTCGAAATCGTTTTCGGAGGCCGTGTCCCCATCCGAAAGGAAGGCGATATTCCGTTTAAGGCCGGAAAACTTGGTCCGCTTAACCGCCGATTTCGGGAAGACCTGGCGAAATACTTCTTCGGTGAGTTCCTCCCAGTCCGCCCGGGTCATTTCCATCAATTCCGGATGGGCGTTAAACCGGGGTTCGCTATGCGGGGTGGCAAATCGGTTCCAGGGGCAGACGTCCTGGCAAATATCGCAGCCGAAAATCCAATCGGCCCACTGTCCGCTAGCCGAAGCCGGGATTTCCGATTTCAATTCAATGGTATAGTAGGATATACATTTGCTGCCATCCACCACATAGGGCTCCGTGATGGCCTGGGTGGGGCAGGCGTCGATACAGGCCGTACAGGTCCCGCAGTGGTCGGTCACCGGGGCGTCCGGGGGCAATTCCAGGTCCAGGATCAATTCGGCTATAAAATAATAGGACCCCACTTCCTTGGTGAGCAGGTTGGAGTGTTTGCCCATCCAGCCCAGGCCGCTCCGCGCCGCCCAGGCCTTGTCCAATACGGGGGCCGAATCTACAAAAGCGCGTCCTTCCACCTCCCCGATTTCGGTGCGTATTACATGCAACAGCTCCCGGAGGCGATCCTTGATGACCCGGTGGTAATCCTCCCCGTACGCGTATTTGGAAACCTGGTAGGTGGATTCCGGTTGCTGCTCTGCCGGGTAGTAATTAAGCAGGAGGGAGACGACGGATTTGGCACCCGGGACCAACAGCGTCGGGTCGAGGCGCTTGTCGAAATGGTTTTCCATCCAGCCCATCTCCCCGTGCATCCCGGCCTTGAGCCAGCGTTCCAGGCGCGGGGCCTCCTCTTCCAGGAAACCGGCCCTGGAGATGCCGCAAGACAAAAAGCCCAGGCGTTTGGCCTCGGCTTTTATCAGTTTCGCATGTGCATCAGCTCCCATGGCATCCCATTTATCCCGAAGGTAGGCGGAATATACGGGAAAAGAAAGTCAGGGACCGGATGGCGGCATATATGCGGGAACGACGTTCCGGACGGGTTTAAGGGATTTCAAATAGGTAAAGATCGCCTCCAGGTCTGCGTCCGAAAGCTTGCTGTAGGCCTCCACCGGCATGGGTGGCATGATCGGGCGACCTCCATCGAGACCCTTGAATTTGCCTTCGCGAACGGCCTTGCCGAATTGATCCAGCGTCCAGGTCCCGATCCCGGTGTCGTCCGGGGTCAGGTTGGCCGCATAGGTAGTCCCCCAGGGACCAACGGCTGCCGTCAGGTCGCCTTTGAACAACACCCATGGGCCTATCGGCACGCTTTCGGGTACAGGGGGCATCGCCTGGCTGGCGTCGTATCCCATCATGTATTTATCCATGTCGGGAACCGGCCCGCGTTCGGTCATCTTCTTGGGCGTGTGGCAATCTGCGCAACCGATGACCCCGACCAGGTATTCCCCCCGGGCCAGCCGGTCGGTTTCGGAGGTTTCGGCCGGCGATCCTGCCGTTGCCATTGTCGTTTGAGTTGCCTGCTCCTTGCAGGAGCTCCCCATAAGGGCCGCCAGGAATAAGCCCGACAGGCAAAGGTGGATTTTGGTTTTCATTGCTTATATACAGTTCGTTACTTCCAGGGTGCGTTAAAAATCAATCCAGCGAAGGGTCGGAAACTGGGACATCCGGGTTGAAGGATGCAAAAACCCCATCCGGATTATCCATCACCACCCAGGCGTGCAGTGTCCAGGCTCCCCCGGCCACTTCCGGGTTGTAATGCCAGTGGTCCTCATCCCCAATAAATCCTTCAGGGGCCTCCGAGTCCGGGGCTGCCGGTATGGCGTATTCAATCCCGACGAGTTTCAGTTTTCCTTGCTTGTTGGGGACATAGAGGAGTATTTCCGGGCGATCCACTTCAAAAGTGCCATCCATCAGGCCCACGTTGATATAGTGGAAGCCCATATTCGGAACGTAAGGGGACGGGTTGAACGGATAGGGGTCGGCATAACCGTGTTTGACGGCCTGCTGAAAACTGTGAAAGCGCATGGCAGCCTTTCGGGCTTGTTTCAACTGGGAATCCAGGGTCTCCACTTTGGTTTTGGCACTCACTGCGCTCAGGGTGGCATCCTCCCCGGTTTCGGGCTTGCTGCAACCGCTGGCCAGCAGCAAAAACACCGCGGCTGCCAACAGGCCCGGCAGGCTCGTTTGGCGGAGCATGGTTCGACATTTCAATAATCGTTCAGACGGATGTTGTACAGAAGTTTTCATAAAACATGGCTTTTAAGTTGTTATGTGCAATGCGCACAAGGTGAATACAGCCACAAGTTGTCCAATCCGTTCCGGGCCGGCCAAAAGAAATGTCGCAATTCCTGACAATTATGTTGCATGGGCCTGAAGCACCCCATTCTACCGGGGGTTTCAACGGTTGAATAGCTACTCAGTATCAGCGATGAACGCACTCGGCGTCATCCCATAACGTTCCCGAAAGCGCTTTGTGAAGTAAGATAGATTGGAAAACCCGACGGAATAGGCCACCTCGGAGACTGTCGCCGAACGGCTTTGCAGGAGCAGGCGCGCCTTTTCCAGGCGGACCTCATTGATTAGCTGGTTGGGTGACTTCCCCGTAAGCGCTTTGAGCTTCCGGTGCAATTGGGCCCGGCTAAAACCCACCTGCTGGGCCAGGAATTCCACGGAGAGCTCCGCACTGTCCAGGTGTGACTCTATGGCACTTCCCACCTTTTTCAGGAAGGCGTCGTCCAATGAAGGCAGGTCGAGTTCCCCCGAAAGCACGAGGGAGGAATGTTGCATTTTTTCCCAGAGTGCCTTTTGCCGACCCATCAGGTTCCGGATTCGGACAAGGAGTTCCCGTGCCTCAAAAGGCTTTGTGAGGTAAGCCTCGGCCCCCTGGAACAGACCTTCCATCTTGTTTTCCTGTCCGGCACGGGCAGTTAGCAGGATTATCGGAATATGACTGGTCTTTGTATTGGTCTTCAGGGCATGGCATAACTCATAACCGTCCTTGCGGGGCATCATCACATCGGATACCACCACGTCCGGTATGTGTTCAATAGCCATCCGCTCACCTTGAAATCCGTCTTCCGCATAGAGGACCCGGTATTTTTCCTGAAGCACTTCCCCTACAAACCGGCGCAAGTCTGCATTGTCTTCCACAAGCAGGATGCAGGGCCGGGAGGGGGCGTCCGGCAACTGTTCCCCGATTCCAGGTTCCCCGGCCTCTTTCGGTTTTACGGCCGTGGGCCGGGCAGCCGGCATCCCGGAGGCGGCCACATGCTCCAGCCGGTTCGGCTTGGGAAAATCCTCCCGTCTAGCCGGCAGGCCAACACGGAAGGATGTACCCTTGCCCGGCATGCTTTCCACGCTAAGCTCCCCTCCCTGGAGTTCTACCAGCTCCTTACAAAGGGCCAGGCCAATCCCGGTACCGTGTGCTTCATCTCCCTCCACCCGGTAGAACCTCTCAAAAATTTGCCCTAGATCAGCGGCTGGTATGCCTTTCCCGGTATCTGAAATTTCCATGAGCAGACGACCGGATTCCAGGCGGGACCGGAAGGAAACTATTCCACCTTCAGGCGTATACTTAAAGGCGTTTGACAGGAGATTGTAAACGATCTTTTCGAGTTTGTTCCGATCGTACCAGGCGGCAACCTCGCTGGAATCCTGCCCCATCTCTGCTGCCTGGGCCGCACCTGCATCCCCCAGGTCCACCCGGAGGGCAATATTGCTGCGCTCAGCCAAGCTCTCAAAGGCAAAGACCACAGATTTCAGAACTTGCTCAACATCGCCGTGGGTCAGCAGGATTTCTGCCTTCCCGCTTTCGATACGAGACAACTCCAGCAATTCGTCCACGAGTCCTTCCAGACGCTCTGTGTTCCGCCTGACCATGTCCAGGTCGCGGGCGGGCAGGCGCACCTCGCTTCCGCCTTCCTTTCCTGAACGGTCCAGTGCTGCCTGAATCGGGCCGCGTATCAGGGTAAGCGGTGTTCGGAACTCATGACTGATATTGGTAAAAAATCGGCTCTTTAAGGCGTTCAGGTCGCTGATGCGCCTGACTTCGCTTTCGGAGACAGCCGCCCGCACCCGTTCTTCAGCCGCCTGTTTGGCAAGGGTCTGCCGTCGGTAGGCGATTCCAAGGGAATAGATCAGCAATTGGAGGAAAATGCCCGTCGCATAGGGGTCCACCCCCAAAAACCGCAAATTGATCAGGCCCATGGACCAAAAGATGCCCACCAGCAGCCCAAGCCCCCCTACCAGGGTACCGATCCCAAAATAGCGTGCAAAAGCATCCCGCTTCAGCACGAGGGCTATGGCCAGGCCCAGGCTACCCAGGGTGTAGACCAGAAGAAATGGGTAGTGCCAACCCACCGCAGTGAAATACGCCTGGGGATCAAAAACGATGACATAGGCCACCACCGTGATGATTTCCGCCAGGGTCAACAGGGCCAACCCCTTGATAAACCGGTCCAGGACAGGAAACTTCTGACGGGAGCCCACATAGGCACGGCCAAAGAACCAAAACGTGTAAAAAACACCGTTGGAAATGGCAATTTGGACTGGGAGCCGGAAGCGGGAGATATCCCCGATCAGCAGGCCTACGGTCATGGCCTGGGTGAGCGTACAAAATCCCAGCCAGAGAACGAACCACAGAATTACCCGCTCGCGCATGTACAGGAATTGGAGCAGGTGGTAGATAAAGATAATCAGTGCCGCCCCGAACATAAAGACGTTAAAACTTGTATTGAATTGGAATATCTGGTGGTAAAAGGGTTGTTCCGGGCTTCGGGCGGTCAGGTGGAAATACGGCGGATAGCCAATGCTGTTTCCCTCCACCCGGATCACCAGGGTCACCGGCACCCCGGAGGGAATCCCGTCGAGCCCCACACTGTTGAGCACCCAGTGGGGCGCCCGGTCGCGCACTGTCTTGGGGTACTCCACCCCGCTCCTCTTGTGAAAGAGCAACTCCCCTCGGGCATAGGCCCAGACATCCACCTTGCCATTGCTCTTGGTCCATGCGGGAGGCCCGATCATTTTATCCTCGAAATGCAGCCTCCAGCCCGGCAGGGTATCGGTGGCCAGCAGGGTAAGCTTCCCCCAGTAGGGCCAGCGTACATCCAGGTATTGCGGCAGTGCATCCCCTTGTTCTGCCCCCATCGGCGGGGCTTCCAGCAAGATTTCCGGCGACAGGACTTCTGTGGAATCCTTCCAGACAGATAAAACTCCATCCAGGGAATGGACCGGGTATTTGGGGTTCAATTCATAGGGCGCCTGGGCTTGTAACCCAAGGGCCCAGACCAGGAAAATGAGGAGGAAGAACCGATTGGTTGGCATGGTCTAATTTAGAACCCGGCGGGGTCCGGGTTTCAAAATACAAAAAATGACGGCTCATAGTATCCGTGAGCCGGGTGGATCCTTCCCTAAAAAAGTCCGGGTTGCCCCCCGCCTTTGATGCGGCCCAGGTGTTGATAGGCGAGTTCGGTGACCTCCCGGCCGCGGGGGGTGCGCATGATAAAACCCTGCTGTATCAGGAAGGGTTCGTACACCTCCTCGATGGTTTCGGCGTTTTCGGAGACCGCCGTGGCCAGGGTGGTAAGCCCTACTGGCCCTCCCTTGAACTTGTCGATGATGGTTGCGAGGATCTTGTTGTCCATCTCGTCCAGGCCGTAGGCATCCACGTGGAGCGCCTTCAGGCCAAAACGGGAGATCTCCATATCGATGTTCCCGTTCCCCTTGATCTGGGCAAAATCCCGGACGCGGCGAAGCAGCGCATTGCAGATCCGGGGGGTACCCCGGCTGCGGCCGGCAATCTCGATGGCGGCGTCCTCCGTGATGGGGACTTTCAGTATTTCCGCAGAGCGCTGCACAATGGTGGCCAGGAGCTCCGTGTTGTAGTATTCCAACCGGCTGGAAATGCCAAAGCGCGCCCTCATGGGGGCCGTAAGCAGGCCCGAACGCGTGGTGGCGCCAACCAGCGTAAAGGGGTTCAGGTGTAATTGTACCGATCGGGCATTCGGCCCGGTCTCGATCATGATATCGATCTTGAAATCTTCCATGGCCGAATAGAGGTATTCCTCCACCACCGGGCTGAGCCGGTGGATCTCGTCGATGAACAGGACATCCCTGGGTTCCAGGTTGGTAAGCAACCCTGCCAGGTCGCCCGGCTTGTCCAAAACAGGCCCGGAGGTAACCTTCAGCCCCACCCCGAGTTCGTTGGCCAGGATATGCGCCAGGGTGGTCTTCCCCAGCCCGGGCGGGCCGTGCAGGAGCGTGTGGTCCAGGGCTTCCTGCCTGAGGTTGGCCGCCTGAACAAAGACCGTGAGGTTTTCCAGGACCTGGGCCTGGCCCGTAAAATCGTCAAAGGAAACCGGCCTGAGTGCGCGCTCAATGTCGAGCTCCTCAGGGGATAGTCCGTCTGCCGTAGGGTCCAGATGTTCATTCATATCACAGACAAAGATAACAATACGGGCCACATACCCCGGTGGCCTAACGGCCCAATTCTTTTTATTTCGTTGATAATTATCATATTTTCTACTGGGAAGATTCTGCTACTTTGTAATGTGATATTCTTGCCGGCCCTGTCCGGCCCTTCCGGCGGCAGGCCGAATGCCACATCGGACCCCCTGGGGTAAACAAACAAGAAACCCTTTTAACACCTTTTAAACATGGCAGCATTCGACCTCTCCAAATACGGCATTACCGTCACAGACATCCACCGGAATACCTCAGTACCCGTCCTCTATGAAATTGGCCTTCGCAACGAACCCGGCACCGCAATTTCCGACGTGGGCGCCCTGCTGGTCTATTCCGGGGAAAAAACGGGCCGGAGCCCCAAAGACAAACGGATCGTCCGCCACCCGGAGTCGGAAAAGCACATCGATTGGGGGGATATCAACATCGGCCTGGACGAACACACCTATATGGTGAACCACGAACGGGCCATCGACTACCTGAATATCTGCAAGCGGCTTTTTGTGGTGGACGCCTTTGCCGGCTGGGACCCGGACTACCGGTTGAAAGTGCGCATCATCTGTACCCGGGCCTACCACGCCCTGTTTATGCAGAACATGCTGATCATGCCAACGGCCAAAGAGCTCGAGGATTTCGGGGAACCCGACTACGTAGTCTTTAACGGAGGCGGTTTCCCGGCGAATATCTATACCAGCGAAATGACCTCCAAGACATCCGTGGATGTACACCTGGAGCGGCGGGAAATCGTGATCCTGGGCACCCAGTATGCCGGGGAGATGAAAAAGGGCATCTTCGGCGTGATGAATTACCTGATGCCGCTTCGCGACGTACTCCCGATGCACTGCTCGGCCAATGTGGGCCACGACGGGGATGTGACCATCCTCTTCGGCTTGTCGGGTACCGGGAAAACCACCCTCAGCGCCGACCCGAAGCGAAAGCTCATCGGGGATGACGAGCACTGCTGGACAGATTCCGGCACCTTCAATATCGAAGGCGGTTGCTATGCAAAGGCCATTGACCTTTCCGAAGAAAGCGAACCGGATATTTTCAATGCCATCCGTTTTGGTACCGTCCTGGAAAATGTGGTCTACGATGAGAAAACGCGGAAGGTGGATTACACCGACACCTCCATTACCCAGAATACCCGGGCCTCCTACCCGATCGAGCATATCGAAAACGTACAGATCCCCTGTGTGGCCGGCCACCCCAAAAACATCATATTCCTCACCTGTGACGCCTTTGGGGTCCTCCCCCCGGTAAGCAAGCTCACCCCGGAGCAGGCCAGCTACCATTTTATCTCCGGGTATACGGCCAAGGTAGCCGGGACGGAAATGGGGGTCACCGAGCCCGAGGCCACCTTCAGTGCCTGCTTTGGGGCCGCATTCATGATGTGGCACCCGAACCGTTACGCGGAATTGCTGGCGGAGAAAATCAGGAAACACGAGGTCACCGCCTGGCTGGTAAATACCGGCTGGACCGGAGGGGCCTACGGGGAGGGTTCCCGGATTAAGCTCAAATACACCCGGGCGATGCTCGACGCCATCCACAATGGGGATTTCGAGCGCGTATCCTATAAGGAAGACCCGGCTTTTGGACTGCAGATCCCGGAGTCCTGCCCGGATGTGCCCGCGGAAGTATTGCTGCCCCGGTCTACCTGGAAGGACCCGAAAGCCTACGACGCCACGATGTCCAAACTCGTTACACTCTTCCGGGAGAATTTCAAACGATTCGAATCGGGGGTTAACCCGGAAATCGTTGCGGCCGGCCCCCAATAAGTGCAAAATCGCATATCCGCTTGGGACCAGGCCACCAGATGCAAGGGAAACCCCGCCTGCCAGCGGGGTTTTTTATTCGCTGATAGCACTTGAAGGGAAACCGGGGAAATCGTAATTTACGGGAATGCAAACCTATTCGTATTCCCAGGGAATCTACCCCTACCTGCCCGTATTCTACGTGATCTGGTCGGACGACCTCCTTTCCGCATCCGAAATAGCCGTGGTGAAAAAAGCCATCGCAGCCGACCCCGGCCTGAGCCATGAAGAACGCAACCGGCTGTTGGGGTGGCTGGACCGGGATTCCCCCCCGGACGCGGAGGAGTTCCGCCACTGGAACCACCTGATTGTCCGAAGCGGGGTCACCTACCGGGAAGATGCCGACTACCCCCTGAGCGAATTTGCGGCAGCTTTTGCCGAATCGCAGGCGCCGGGGGGTTCGCCCCATCCCGTCCTGAGGGATATCGAAGTCAACCTGGGCATACAGCCCAACCACTACCGGCACCTTTTCGGGCAGAATGCGGTACCGGTAGCCGTGGCCAGCGAATTCCAGGGGGAAGTTCTGGCGGAAATGGGCCTCCGCCCGCATTATCCGGACTACCTGACGTGCCGGGAATTCCTGCAGGCCCCCGTTTTTGAGCAGCATCTGGAGCGGGATAAGGAAGCCCATCGGCAACGGGTGCTCCAACAGTTAAAACGCCTGGCTGCCGAGGGGTATGGAGCCCTGGCGTATCCCCCGGAGTACGGGGGGAAAAACGACATGCCCGCCTATGCCACCCTTTTCGAAAACCTGATGTTTATCGACGGGAGTCTGTGCGTCAAATTCGGGGTGCAGTTCGGGCTGTTCGGCGGCAGCATCCAGAAACTGGGCACGAAACGGCACTGGGAGGCCTATCTGAAAGACGCCGGTACGGCCAAATTGCTGGGCTGCTTTGCCATGACCGAAACGCGTCACGGATCGAATGTGCGGGGAATCCGCACCACGGCCACTTATGTAAAGGAGTCCGATGAATTGGTCGTGCATACCCCGGGCCCTGACGACAACAAAGAGTATATCGGCAATGCGCTTCACGCGCAGATGGCTACGGTGTTTGCCCAACTGATCGTGGACGGTGAAAACCAGGGGGTCCACGCCGTGCTGGTACCCATGCGAGACGGGAGCGGCGAGCTGTTGCCTGGAATCCGGGTGGAAGACAACGGCTACAAAATGGGTCTTAACGGGGTGGATAACGGCAAGATCTGGTTCAACCAGGTACGCGTTCCCCGAGGAAACCTCCTGGACCGGTACGGCAGCATTACCGAATCGGGCAGCTACCACTCGGATATCAAAAACCCGAACAAGCGGTTTTTCACCATGCTGGGGACCCTGGTGGGCGGCAGGATTTGTGTGGCCCGGGGAGCCCTGGCCGGGGCGCGGTTTGGCCTGTCGATTGCGGTCCGCTATGCGCTCAGGCGCCGGCAGTTCAACGACGCCGCCCGTGTACAGGAGGACTTGATCATGGATTACCCGAGCCACCAGGTGCGTCTATTGCCCGCGGTGGCCAGCAGTTATGTATACCAGGCTGCCCTGACCCGGTTGCTGAAATCCTATGACGGGGCGGACGGTACGGACACGCGTCAGCTGGAGGCCGGGGTTGCCGGCTTGAAGGCCCTGGTGACCGAGTTCGCGGACCGGACCCTGCAGGAGTGCCGGGAAGCCTGCGGCGGAAAAGGCTACCTCCTGGAAAACCGGATCGGCCAGTTGAAGAACGACGTGGACATTTTCACCACATTTGAGGGGGACAATACCGTCCTGCTGCAACTGGCGGCCAAAAGCCGCCTGACAGATTTCCGGGCGGAATTCAATTCGGACGATTTCTTCGGGGTCTTGCGGCTTCTCGGGACCCAGATCGGAAAGCGCCTGTCCGCCATCAACCCGGCCTATACGAATAAAACGGATAGGGAACATCTCTACAACCCGGCCTTCCACCTGCACGCCCTAACCTACCGCACGGACCGGCTAACCTATACGCTGGCCCTACGGATCCGCGATTATATCAAAAAGGGGGTCCCCGCCTACCAGGCCTTCCTGAAGGTACAGACGCATCTGCTGGCCCTGGGCCGGGCCTATGCCGCCCTGCTGGCATTTGAATTATTCCTCGAACACACGGAGGATCTTTCGGACGACCCGCATGCAGACCTGATCCGGAAACTCGGGACGCTCCACGCCCTGTCGGAGATCCGGGCGGATGCTGCCTGGTACCTGGAACAGGGGTACATCGGCAAAAGGAAGTCGAAGGCTATCCGCAGCCGGGTAGAACGTTTATGTACCGAATTGCGACCCCATGCCCGGGCCCTGGTGGATGGATTTGGCATCCCGCCGACCCGCTTAAGTGAAGTCCCGATTGCCGATCAGTCGGGTTCCTTGTGAAGTTCGGCCCGGTCCGCAAACCGGCGCAAGGTCACCGCGGGTTCCCCATAGAGGTAAGTGCGGGACTGTCCGCTGGCATCCAGGATCAGGGAGGTCCCTGCATGGATGCGGGCCGTTGTCGCCCCGGAGAGGTTTGCTTCCAGGATACCCGCCACCAGTTTTCGGGCGGATAAACCGCTTTCGCCCGAGAGCCTCAACACCGCGTGGTCGCCGATACCCTCGAGTGTCAGGTCGGCATTGTCCCCGAGTTCAGCGGATATCGTATCACTATCCGTGTAGATAGTCGCATCCGAGCGTTCGGCCATCCGAACCACCAGGGATTCCGCCCGGATATTCAGGTCGGCCCTGCTGTTGCCCGCAAGCGTCACATCGCAGAGGGAAGCGCGCAGGCGCAACTCGGCCCCGGCCGCCCCTTCCGTACGGATGCTGAACAGGTCGGCATTAAACTCAGCCTCGCCGATGAGCTTGCCCGCAAGCACTTCCACCCCGGACAGCTCCCGGAAAAAAACGGTGATGTCCAGGGCCCGGCTCCCGGTAATATCGTAAAACGAAGAAATTACAAGCGTGCTGTCCTGCACCTGGAACTGCAAAACATCCACCAGGTTGTCGTCTACCCGCAGCTCGTATCCATCCGATCCCTGCTGGCGGATCCGGACCTCCAGGTCGTCCTCCAGGCGGAGATACTTAAAGGGCGGGAGGCTTTCGGAGATTTTCACCGGGTTGCGGTTTCCCTTGATCCTGGGTTTGCGCTGGGCCCAGGCGCCGGCACCGACCAACAAGGCCAGGACCAGGGCCAGTGCGCGCATTTTCTCTATTCGCTTCATACGGTTCTTTATTCGGACCTAAAGATAAACCAATTCCCGCTTCCCCCGATTCGGCTTGCCCCTTCCTGTCTGCGGCACATGCCCGCACCCCTATCCGGCCACCCGAGCCCTGCCGGCCAATAAAAAGGCCCGTCGGAAGACGGGCCTTCTAAATAATTTGTTGCAGAAATCGCTAATGCTGCAATTCCTCTTCTTCATCCTGGAGCGGGATGTGCTGGGGCACATAATCCTGTCCGGGCAGGATGTATTCCCCGTTCTCGTAGGTCTTGCTGTAATCGTACGGCCAGCGGTGCACCTCCGGGATGGCGCCCGGCCAGTTGCCGTGGATGTGCTCCTGGGGAGCCGTCCATTCCAGGGTTGTGGCCTGCCAGGGGTTCTGGGGTCCGCGCTTGCCGTAAAAGATGCTGCGGACAAAGTTGAAGGCAAAGACCAATTGTGCGGCCGCCGTAATAATGGCAAATACCGTCATCAGCACCTGGATGTCCACGAGTTCATCGAACATCGGGAAGGCGGTGTTTTCGTAATATCTCCGGGGTACGCCGGCCATCCCGACAAAGTGCATCGGGAAGAACACCCCATAGGAGCCTACTGCGGTAACCCAGAAGTGGACATAGCCCAGGTTCTTGTTCATCATCCGGCCCTGGAACATTTTCGGGAACCAGTGGTAGACCCCGGCAAAAAGTCCGTAAAGGGCCGAAATACCCATTACCAGGTGGAAGTGGGCCACCACGAAATACGTGTCGTGTACGTTGATGTCCAGGGTGCTGTCACCCAGGATAATCCCGGTGAGCCCCCCCGTGATAAACGTGGATACCATCCCGATTGAGAACAGCATGCCCGGGTTCAGTTGCAGGTTCCCCTTCCAGAGCGTGGTGATCCAGTTAAACGCCTTAACGGCCGAAGGGATCGCGATCAGGAGGGTGGTAAAGGTAAATACCGAGCCCAGGAACGGGTTCATCCCTGAGATAAACATGTGGTGCCCCCATACGATGGTGGACAAAAAGGCAATCGCCAGGATGGAGGCAATCATCGCCCGGTACCCGAAAATGGGCTTCCGCGCATTGACCGACATCACTTCGGAAACTATTCCCATCGCCGGGAGGATCACGATATATACTTCCGGGTGTCCCAGGAACCAGAACAGGTGTTCAAACAGAACCGGGGATCCGCCCTGGTAGTGCAAAACTTCGCCCTGAATAAAAATATCGGACAGAAAGAACGAGGTTCCGAAACTCCGGTCCATCAAAAGCAACAAGGCGGCAGACAGGAGCACCGGGAAAGAGATCACCCCGATGATGGCCGTGACGAAAAACGCCCAGATGGTTAGCGGCAGGCGCGTCATGGACATCCCCTTGGTCCGCAGGTTGATAACCGTTACAATATAGTTCAGGGATCCCAGCAGGGAGGAAGCGATAAATATCGCCATGGAGACCAGCCAGAGGGTCATTCCCATACCCGAACCCGGCTGGGCCATCGGCAGGGCACTCAATGGCGGGTAGATCGTCCAACCGGCGGCTGCCGGTCCGGCCTCCACAAACAGGGAAATCACCATGATTACACTCGAGAGGAAGAACATCCAGTACGACAGCATATTCAGAAACCCGGATGCCATATCCCGGGCGCCGATCTGCAGTGGGATCAGCAGGTTACTGAACGTACCGCTCAATCCGGCTGTCAATACAAAGAAGACCATGATGGTCCCGTGGATCGTAACAAGGGCCAGGTAGATGTCCGCATCCATAACGCCTTCCGGGGCCCACTTCCCCAACACAGCTTCAAACACCGGGAAGGATTCCCCGGGCCAGGCGAGCTGCATCCGGAAAAGCAGGGACATGGCAATACCGATAAAGCCCATGATCAGGCCGGTAATCAGGTATTGCTTGGAGATCATCTTGTGATCCTGGCTGAAAATATATTTGGTGACAAAAGTCTCTTTGTGGTGATGTCCGTGATCGTCGTGCGCGTGATCATCGGCGATCGCATGTGCGTGTGCTGACATAGTGCTTTTGTTTTATTCTTTTTCTTTTATAGCAATTTTATTCGGCGGCGGTTACGGTCTCCCCAAAAGTCGTCTGACTCTCTATCCACGCCTGGTAATCTTCCTCGCTCTCCACAATGATCTTCATCTGCATGTTGTAGTGCGACTTGCCGCAGATCTTGTTGCAGAGCAAAATAAAATCAAATTCCCACGGATCCGAATTCGGCTCACCTGCCGCTGCGCGTTCTGCCCGAATGGCATTGGTGCGTGCCACTTTTTCCATGACTTCCGGCTTCTGGCGCATCTCGGCGGTGGTGATCGTCGGGGTGAAGGAAAACTCGGTAATCATCCCGGGTACGCAGTTCATCTGGGCCCGGAAGTGGGGCATGTAGGCAGAGTGAAGTACGTCCTGGGAACGCATCTTGAAATTTACCTTCCGCCCAACGGGCAGATGCAATTCCTTCACGATAATGTCGTCGGCGGCATTCGGGTCGGACTCATCCAGCCCGAGCACGTTTGCCCGGTCGATATCGATCATCCGGACATTGGCATCCCCCAGCACATTATCCGCCCCCCCGTAACGAGCCGTCCAGTTGAATTGCTGGGCATAGAGCTCCACAATCAGCGGGTCGTCTTCCTCGTTGACGTCCATGATATTCGTCCAGGTATACAGGCCCCAGATAATCAGTCCGGCCAGGACAATCACCGGGATAATGGTCCAGATAAATTCCAGACGGTCATTGTCCGCGTAAAACAGCGCTTTTTTGCCCTCTTCGCCCCGGTATTTGAAGGCGAAGTAGTGCAGGAGCGCCTGGGTGATGAACTGGACGATAAAGATGATCACAAAGCTCCAGAGCATCAACTGGTCGTAATCCCCCCCGTGTTCGCTGGCGGCTTCCGGCAACAGGAACTTGCTGTATTTCCAGAAACAGAATATGGTGAGCAAATAGATGAACACCAAAAACCCGAACATCAGGTACCCGTTGTTCTTGTTGTCCTCGTCGCTGGCAACTTCCGAATTCGCTGTTTTAGCCTTGAGTTGGGAGAATTCAAAGATCTTGGTCATCTGCCAGATGGCGATAGCCACTAAAACCAAAACAGAGATCGTCAATAATGCTGTCATTGTAAACGGATATAATTCGCTAAATATCTTCTAATAATGAAATTGTCTGCTCTCTTCGATAAACGGGTTCCGCGTCGGTTGCAGCGGCGCCTTGGTCATTGCCCGGAATATCCAGAAAATAAACGCCCCTCCGAAGAACAGCACAGCCCCGATCTCCGGCACCCCGATATACCACTGGTCGCCAACCGTAGCGGGGGTGATCATCAGGTAGACGTCCAGGTAGTGCCCCAGCAGGACCACGATCCCGGTCATGACCACAAACCAATTGATGCGTTTGTAGTCGCTGTTCATCAATACCAGGAGCGGGAACAAAAAGTTCATCGCCACCATACCGAAGAACGGCAGTTTAAAATCTTCAATCCGCGTGACGAAGTAGGTCACCTCTTCCGGGATATCCGCATACCAGATCAGCATGAACTGGCCAAACCAGAGATACGTCCAGAAAATACTGATGCCAAACATGAATTTACCCAAATCGTGGATGTGGCTGTCGTTGACATCCGGCAGGTACCCCCGGGACTTCAGGTAGATTGTTACCAGGGCAATGGTGGTAATTCCCGAGACAAACATGCTCGCGAAAACATACCATCCGAACAGCGTGCTGAACCAGTGCGGGTCAACGCTCATAATCCAGTCCCAGGACATGATGGACTCAGTGACCAGGTAGAACACCAGGAATCCGGCAGACCAGCGGAAATTCTTGATAAAATTCGAGTTGTCATTGGCCTCGTCCTGCGCAAGCGACAGGCGGCGGGACACTTCGCGGTAGGCGATCCATCCCCCAAGGAACACGGCAGCGCGGATCAGGAAAAAGGTCGGGTTCAGGTAGCCGGCCTTTCCCTGCAGTAACTCATCGTGGGCAACCGTTTCGGCATCCATCCACACAAAGAGGTGGTTCATGTGGAGTACGGAAAGGACCAGGATCACAAAAATGGCAATCCCCCCGGGTACCAGGTAGGCGGTAATCCCCTCCATCACCCGGAACAACAAGGGCGACCAACCGGCCTGGGCTGCCCGCTGGACCGCGTAAAAGGCCAGGGTACCCAGCGCCAGCATAAAGAAAAAGAAAGCGGCGATATAGATGGCCGACCAGGGGCGGTTCTGCAACTGGTGGAGCAGATGCTCGTCGTGGTCGAGGGAGTGGTCCGCATCCTGGGCAGCTGCCCCGTGCTCGGTCGTACTGTCGTACGAGGTAGTTTCGTGGGTTTGCGCAGCAGCTTCATGGCCTCCGCCGTGACCGTCGTCGTGGGAAGCCGCGACCATGGCCTTGGCCTCCTCAACCGTTGAAGGGGCAGAGATAAACCCTATGGCCATGCCCATGAGCCCGAGGGCCATGAGTATGACGGATCCGATTTTCAATCTGTTCGAGAAAGTATACATCTGCAATGCTGCTTTATTGTGTTAAATCTTCCTTGAGTTTCATCACGTATTCGGAAACCTGCCACCGCTCTTTCTCATCCAGCTGCGTGGCATAAGACCCCATAGCGTTCTGGCCGTAATAGATCACGTGGTAGGTGGTCCCGACATTGATATTCCGTCCCGGGTCCGCATAGCTGGGAACCCCCAGGATTTTCTCGCGTTTTACCAGGTTCCCCTGCCCGTCGCCCTTGGGCCCGTGGCAAATGGCACAGTACAGCGCGTACAACGCCGCCCCCTCGGCCAGGTTCTCTTCCCGGTTCAGGGAATCCAACGGGCTGGTCAGCGCACGGGACAATTCCTTGCCTTCCGGGGTATTCTCCAGGCCGTAGGGTAAAGCGCCCCGGGCGATGGTGTTTTCTGCCGGGAGCAGGGCCATGGAACCCCCGGGGAGCCATTCCACCTCGTCGTAGGCTTCATAGCCAACCGGTTCGTACATATTGGGCATGTACTGGTAATTGGGCTCCCGCTTGTCCTGGCAGGAGGCCAGGATCAGGATGCCGGTGAATATCAGGGCGGTATAGAGCGTATTCTTCATTGCGCTGTTTTACTTTTCGACTCGGTTGATCTCTACGGCGCCGGTTTCCCGGAGCAGGTCGGTCAGGGCAGCCTCGTCGCCGTGCAATTCGATTTCCATGATAAAGTGGTCGTCCGTGCTGCGCGGATCCGGGTTTTCGGCCTTCTTGAATGGCCAGAGCCGGCTCCTGAGGTAGAAGGTGATCACCATCAGGTGGGCGGCGAAAAACACCGTCATCTCGAACATAACCGGTACAAACGCCGGCATGTTCTCAATATAGCTGAAGCTGGGCTTGCCCCCGATATCCTGGGGCCAGTCCTGGATCATGATGTAATTCATCATCACGATAGCGACTGTCAGCCCGAGGCAGCCGTACATAAACGAGGTAATGGCGATCCGCGTGGGCGCCAGGCCCATGGCCTTATCGAGGCCGTGTACGGGGAAGGGGCAATACACCTCCTCAATGTGGTGCCTGGCGGCCTTAACCTTCTTCACGGCGTGCATCAGCACGTCGTCGTCATCGTAGTATGCCTGTATAACCTTGGATGCCATTGCTGTTATTGTTTTTCATTTAAAAGTTTCGCCTGCCCGGCCCAGTCGTCGCGCTGGGCGCGTCCCGGGAAGGAACCGGTAATCGAATCCAGCAGGTCGTATTCCCGCTGGGTCATCCGGCTCACCTGGGCGAAGGTGTATATTCCGATCTGGTTCAGTTTTTCTTCCATCTGCGGTCCGATACCCTTGATCCGTTTCAAATTGTCCGGGGTTTGGGTAACCGGGTCGAAGGCTCCTACCGCATCCAGCAGGCTGCTCACCTGGGCAGGATCATCGCCCGCAGGGGGCGGAGTGGTTGCCTGTGCAGCCGGCGGAACCTGGTCGGCCGTACGGGGAACTGCTGTGCGGATCTCGTACAGCGGCTTCCCGGCATCCCGCAATTTCTTATAGCGCTCCCCGGAGGATTTCAAAATAGACTTCACCTCGGCCTGGGCGATAACCGGGAAGGTCCTCGCGTAGAGCAGGAACAGGACGAAGAAGAAACCGATGGTGCCGATGAAAATTCCAATATCCACAAAGGTCGGCGAGAACATCGTCCAGGAAGACGGCAGGTAGTCCCGGTGCAGGGAGGTTACGATGATCACGAAACGCTCAAACCACATCCCGATGTTCACCACAATTGAAATGATGAAGGAAACCAGGATACTCGTGCGGATTTTCTTGAACCACATTACCTGGGGAGAGACCACGTTACAGGTCATCATCAGGGTGTAGGCCCACCAGTAGGGCCCGGTGGCCCGGTTCAGGAATGCGTACTGCTCGTACTCCACGCCCGAATACCAGGCGATGAACAGCTCGGTGATATAGGCGCAGCCCACGATGGAACCGGTGATCATGATGATGATATTCATCAACTCGATGTGCTGTACGGTGATATACGCTTCCAGGTTGCAGACCTTCCGCATGATGATCAGCAGGGTCTGTACCATTGCGAAGCCGGAGAAAATGGCCCCCGCCACAAAGTAAGGCGGGAAGATGGTGGTGTGCCATCCCGGGATTACCGAGGTGGCAAAGTCAAAGGATACGATGGTGTGTACGGAGAGTACCAGAGGCGTGGCCAGACCGGCCAGTACCAGGGATACCTCCTCAAAGCGCTGCCAGTCCTTGGCGCGCCCGCTCCAGCCGAAACTCACCAGGCTGTAGATCTTTTTCTGGAAGGGCTTTACGGCCCGGTCGCGGATCATCGCAAAATCCGGTAACAGTCCGGTCCACCAGAAGACCAGGGAAACGGACAGATAGGTGGAGATCGCAAACACGTCCCAGAGCAGGGGCGAGTTGAAATTCACCCAAAGCGACCCAAACTGGTTCGGGATGGGCACCACCCAGTAGGCCAGCCAGGGACGGCCCATGTGAATGATCGGGAAGAGTCCCGCCTGGACCACGGAAAATATCGTCATCGCCTCCGCAGAGCGGTTAATGGCCATACGCCATTTCTGGCGGAAGAGCAGCAATACAGCCGAGATAAGCGTTCCGGCGTGGCCGATACCCACCCACCAGACAAAGTTGGTGATGTCCCAGGCCCAGTTTACCGTGCGGTTCAGGCCCCATGTACCGATACCGGTAGAAATCGTATAGATGATACACCCGATCCCCCACAGAAATGCAGCCAGCGCAATGGTAAATACAATCCACCACTGCTTGTTGGCCCTCCCCTCCACCGGGGCAGCGATATCCACGGAAACATCGTGGTATCCCTTATCACCCAGTACCAGGGGCTTGCGTATCGGTGCTTCGTAATGCGACGCCATAGAATCTTATTTACGTTTCTTAAATTTTATGCTTCGTTGGTATTACGGACTTTGACCTGGTAAAATACATTGGGCCGGGTTCCCACATGCTCGAGCAGGTGGTACATCCGGTCGTCGGCGGCCAGTTTGGACACTTCGCTTTCCGCGTCGTTGATGTCGCCAAAGACGATGGCCCCGCTGCTGCAGGCATTCGAACAGGCGGTCTGGAATTCCTCGTCGGTAACGGGGCGTCCCTCGCGCTTGGCGTCCAGGATGGATTTCTGGGTCATCTGGATACACCAGGAGCACTTCTCCATCACCCCGCGGGAACGCACGTTCACATCCGGGTTCAGGACCATCTTGCCCAGGTCGTTATTCATGTGGTAGTCGAATTCCTCGTTATCGCTGTAGAGGAACCAGTTGAAACGGCGCACCTTGTACGGACAGTTGTTCGCACAATACCGGGTTCCCACGCAGCGGTTGTACGCCATGTGGTTGTGACCCTGGCGGCTGTGCGCGGTAGCTGCAACCGGGCAGACAGTTTCGCAGGGAGCGTGGTTACAGTGCTGGCACATCACCGGCTGGAAGGCCACCTGCGGGTTGGCCGCCGGGTCTTCCATCTCCTCGAAACCGGCCTTGGATTCCATGGCGCCGGATAATTCGTCTTTCTTAATATTGTCTCCCTCAAAGGTGTCTTCCGATGAGTAATACCGGTCGATCCGCAGCCAGTGCATGTCGCGGGAGCGGCGAATTTCCTGCTTCCCTACCACCGGCACGTTGTTCTCGGCGTGGCAGGCAATGACGCAGGCCCCGCAGCCCGTACAGGCATTCAGGTCGATGGACATGTTGAAATGGTGTCCGACCGAGCGGTCGAAGTGGTCCCAGAGGTCGACGCTTGTGGCGGGCACCTCCTGGTGGTTCAGGGACACTTGCGGCACATGGTTCCAGTGGGATGGATCTTCCGTGTTAAAAATTTCCAGGGTCGTCTCCTTGATGATGTCGCCCCGGCCCATCAGCGTATTGTGCAGCTGGATACAGGCAAATTCGTGCATGCCGGCAGCTTTCTCAACAGCTACTTCCTGGACGGAATCCATATTCTCGTACAGGGCAAAAGCGTTCACCCCGGTCTGCATCTCCGATTTCATCCCCACCTGCCTGCCGTATCCGAAGGACAGCCCAAGGGTGCCGGGAGCCTGGCCAGGCTGGATGATTACAGGGACATTTTGCAGGGTGGCGCCATTTACCGTGAGGTTCACATAACTGCCGTCGAGGCCGCCATTGGCGACGTGTTCGTTGACCAGTCCGAGGTCCGCGGCATCCGCCTTGGATACAGTGACGTAATTATCCCAGCTCACCCGGGTGATCGGGTCGGGGAATTCCTGCAGCCAGGGGTTACCCGCCTGCCGGCCGTCTCCCATCCCCACCTTGGAATACAAGATGAGGCTCATGCCCCCGCCTGTGGCGGCGGCCAGTCGCTGGAGCGAGGAGGCAATCGGTACGACGCTGCTGACTTCGCCTTCCGGGGAAGCAGCTTCGGTTTCTTTATCGGTAGCAATTGCAGCGGCTGTTTCCGGGTCGGCCATCCCCATACCTCCCGGTGCGTAGACGCCGTCGTGCAAGGCCTGGTTCCAATCGCCGCCGGCGAGGATTCCCTCCTCCCAGGTCTGGGCGATATAGTCGTGCCATGTCTGTTCTGACCCCATCCAAACCAGCAGGCTCTGCTGGAACTGGCGGGTGTCGAACAGCTCCCGGATCACGGGCTGCATCAGGCTGTAATGTCCTTTCTTGAACTGTGCATCCCCCCAGGATTCCAGGTAATGGTTCGCCGCTGCCGTAAAGGTGCAGAGCTCGGTGGTTTCATTCCAGTTGGTGGAGAAAGATACCGACAGGTCTACTTGCTGCATGGCTTCTGCAAACCCGGCGGATGCAGGGAGGGAATAGGCCGGGTTCACCCCGTCCATGATCAGGGCGCCCACACGGCCGGCCTGCATGTCGGCAATCAGCTGACGTACGGCAGCCGAATTCCCCTGGCGCACATAGCGCGGGGCATCGGGCTCAAAAGCTTCGCTGCCGAGCATTTCGTTGATGGACAGGGCCACGGATTGTGCATCCACATCGTCCAGGCCCGTGAGGACTACGGCGCGGCGCCGGTTCTTTGCAATCTGGCTAACCGCCCGGTCCAGGGCCCGGACCGCCGCTTCGGGCAGGTCTCCGGAAACACTGGTGCCATTGAGCTTGGCATACAGGTGGGCCAGGGCAACCTTCTGCTGGGCCGGGGTCAGGGGCACGCGTTGGTCCGCATTCGCCCCAGTCAGGCTCATATTCGATTCAAACTGTACGTGCCGGGACATCTTCCCGTCCTTGGGAATCCGGCCTTTGGCATACCCGCCGTCGTAGCCTCCACCCTGCCAGTCACCCAGGAAATCTGCGCCGAAGGAGATAATCAGGTCGGCCTTGGACAGGTCGTAATCCGCCAGGGCGCGTTCCCCGTATTTCGCCTCAAAGGCATTCAGCGCAGCATCCGAGCTGATAGCGTCGTAGGTGACGTGAACCGTTTCCGGGTAGGCTTCGGCAAACTCGGCTACGAGCTTTTCCGTAGACGGGCTCGCATAGGTCTGGGTCAGCAGGGCAATCTGCCGGCCGCTACCCTGCAAACTTCCCAGTTTGGCGCGGACGGCTGCATCGAGGCCATCCCAGGCAACATCCCCTTCCGCACTCCGGGGGCCTTGCAGGCGCGTACTGTCGTAGAGGGAAAGGACGGAAGCCTGGATCCGGGCATTCGAACTGCCCAGTACAGCGGCTTCCTTGTTGTTTTCTATTTTGATCGGGCGACCCTCCCGGGTTTTCACCAGGATGCTGGCAAAATCGTACCCGTCGGCAATCGTCGTGGCATAGTAATTGGCGACACCCGGGATGATCCGCTCGGGTTGCATCACGTAAGGGATGGACTTATGCACCGGCCCCTCACAGGCCGCCAGGGAAGCCGCCGCCGTGCTGAAGCCGACATATTTCAGGAAGTCCCGACGGGAAGTCTGGCTCCCCGCCAGCTGCTCCTTGTCGCCCAGGAACGCATCCTCCGGGAGTTTCTCCGGGAATTCGTTTTGTTTCAGCTTCTCAACAATGGAATTGTCCGGGGAAAGTTCCGCCTCGCTCTTCCAATATTTCTTGTTTGATGCCATATGCGATCTGTCTAAACTGATTTGATCCTTAAATTAATAGTGGCACTTGCCGCATTCCAGGCCGCCCATCTGGGCCGCTGTAACCTGTTCCACACCATACTTCCTGGCAAGCTCCTCGTGAATTTTCTCGTAGTAGTCGTTCCCCTCCATACGGACGTTGGTCTCCCGGTGGCAGTTGATGCACCACCCCATAGTGAGCGGGGCATCCTGGTACATGATTTCCATTTCCTCCACGGGGCCGTGGCAGGTCTGGCACTGGATCTGACCCACTTCTACGTGCTGGGAGTGGTTAAAGTAGACGAAGTCCGGCAGGTTATGGATGCGGACCCACTCCACAGGCTGACTCTCGCCCGTATAGCTCTGGGTTTCCTCGTCCCAACCCACGGCGGCGTACAATTTCTTGATTTCGCCCGTGTAGAATTCGTTGGTATACCCCTTGGCCAGGTCTTCCGCAGACGGCCCTTCCGGGTTGCCCGTGTACTCGTAAATAGACTTGTGACAGTTCATGCACACATTCAGGGAAGGAATTCCAGAGTGCTTCGATTTCCGGGCGGAAGAGTGGCAGTACTTACATTCAATACCGTTATCCCCGGCGTGGATCTTGTGCGAGTAGTGGATGGGTTGGATGGGCTGGTAGCCCTGGTCCACGCCCACCTGCATCATCCAGCCGTAGGCAAAATAGGCAGCGCCGAGCATCAGGAAGATGACCGTTACCAGGACCAGGAACTGGTTCTGTGCAAAGGCTTTCCAGATAGGCGTCCCTTTTTGCGCCTTCTCCCTCTCGAGGACCACGCCGCTGGCTTCCGCAATACGGCGCAGCGTCTTGTTGACCAAAACGAGCATCACCACGAGGATCCCGAATACGAGTAACAGCGCCCCCAGCACCAAATCGTTGGACAGGCCGGAACCGGACCCTCCCCCGGCAGCCTGGCCGGCCGCTGGCGCTGCAGCTGTGGCAGGGGCGGGAGGCGGCGCCTCGGTGTATGCCAGGATATCCGCAATATCCTGATCGCTCAGGGTCGGGAAGGCCGTCATGGCCGCCTGGTTGTATTCCGCGTAAATTTCGTTGGCGTAGGCATCGCCGGAAGCAATCTTCCCGGCACTGTTCCGGATCCAGGAGTAGATCCACTCGCAGTCCAGGCCTTCCTCCTCGGTGAGGCGAACGGCGACGTTTGCCAGGGCCGGCCCCGTCATACGGCGGTCCAGGGCGTGGCACGCTGCGCAGTTCTGGTTAAACAATTGTTTTCCGTTGGCAGCATCCCCGGGGCCGCAGGGCCCTTCCTCCCCACCGGCTGCAGCCGAAGCCTCGGCTGCCGGCTCTTGGGCCGCCGCATCATCCTGGGCGGAAAGTGTAGGTGAAAAGAGCAGAGAAACTACTAAACAAAAACCAAAAATAGCAGGAAACGGATGGCGGTTCGGAACCTTTTTCATGTGTCGCTGTTCAATATTTTTTGAAGCCCGGTGAACACAGTCACCAAACTTGGCACGCTTTTGGCATTTATGTTCGCAATGGCCGTGGTTGCTGGCCTTGTGGTAGGAATCGGCTGGTTGAAAAACTCAAAAAATACTGCCAATTCAGACCGTTAAAATTGCGCCCAAATTGTCAGCAAAAATACGACATAGACTTTATTTTGGAAATCTTAAAGGTTTTATAATTTCTAATTTATAAAGGTTCTAAATAATGTATTTCAGTAGCTTAAAAAGCCGTAAAAAAGGTACCTTTAGCCTCACTAAAAGTCACACTTTCACCACTATGAGAAACCGGTTCGCCCCCCTGTTGATCCTCCTGATGTCAACTGCCGGGCTCTTTGCCCAAAGCGGCCGGGTCACTATCGAACAGGACCCGGAAATAGGCAGGTTGCTCGAAATCTACACCAAAAGCAACAGCGAGACGGATTTCTACACCATCCAAGTGGGTTTCGGCTCCTATTCCCTGGCCGAGGAACTCAAGGACGAAGTGGAGCAGGAATTTCCCCAGTGGACAGCCAAGATCGTATTTGATTCCCCCACCTACCGGGTGCAAGTGGGTCGATTCCGGGAGCGGCTTGAAGCCGAGCGCGAATTCCGGGAAGTCCGCAAGAAGTTTCCCGGGGCCCTGCTGCTAAGGCCTGGAGATCGGTAATTGATTTGAAGATTTGCCGATTTGAAAATTTGAAGATGAACAGGGGATAGGCGATTTCAAGCTGAGTTTTGTTCTGCGCGCACATAAATATGTGATGAAGAAGCCGGTGGTATAAAAATTAAGCTACTCCAAAATCCAGGAAATCGAACCCCCAGAAATAAAAAACCGGGGCCCTATGAGGACTCCCGGGTTCTTTTTTATTCGTTCGTTTACAAGCTAGCCCGGCGCACGCAGGCTCATCAATTTCCAGGCTATCTTCGAGATACCCGACACTGGAAATCCCAGTTATTTAACTCACCGAAATCGAGACGTTGCCTGGTTTTCAATTTGCTTAATCTTCAAAATCGGCAAATCTTCAAATCCTCAAATTACCTACAGCGTCTTCTTCACCGCCACCTCCTGGAAGGCCTCCACAACGTCTCCTTCCTTGATGTCGTTGTAGTTCTTGATCTGCAGGCCGCAATCGTATCCTTTGGAGACTTCCTTCACGTCGTCTTTAAACCGCTTCAGGGAAGCGAGCTCCCCGGTGAAGATCACCACGCCGTCGCGAATCAGGCGGATATTGGAATTGCGGAACACCTTGCCGCTGGTAACCATACACCCGGCGATCGTACCGATTTTGGAGATCTTGAAGGTCTCGCGGATTTCGGCGGTACCGGTAACTTCCTCCTTGATCTCGGGGGAGAGCATCCCCTCCATGGCATCCTTGACGTCGTTGATGGCGTCGTAGATGATGGAATACATCCGGATGTCGATTTCCTCCTTGTCGGCAACCTCCCGCGCATTCCCCATGGGCCGTACGTTGAAGCCGATGATGATGGCGTCGGAAGCCGAGGCGAGCAGCACGTCCGATTCGGTAATCGCGCCCACGCCCTTGTGGATGATATTCACCTGGATCTCGTCGGTGGACAACTTCTGGAAGGAATCCGACAGGGCTTCCACCGAACCGTCCACATCCCCCTTGAGGATGATGTTGAGCTCCTGGAAATCTCCAAGTGCAATCCGCCTTCCGATCTCGTCCAGGGTGATGTGCCGCTGGGTGCGTACGTTCTGCTCGCGCAGGAGCTGGGAACGCTTGGAAGCAATCTGCTTGGCCTCGCGCTCGTCTTCCAGGACGTTGAATTTATCCCCGGCTTGGGGGGCGCCGTCCAGACCCAGGATGGATATGGGTGTTGATGGGCCTGCGGATTTTACGTTCTTGCCGCGTTCGTCCTGCATGGCCTTGACCTTCCCGCTGCAGGTCCCCGCCAGGACATAGTCCCCGATGTGCAGGGTCCCGGCAGTTACCAAAACGGTGGATACGTAGCCGCGTCCCTTGTCCAGGAAGGCTTCCACCACGGTTCCCGAAGCGAGTTTGTCCGGGTTGGCTTTGAGTTCGAGGAGTTCCGCCTCGAGCAATACTTTTTCAAGGAGTTCCTTAACCCCCTGCCCGGTTTTGGCCGAGATGTCGTGCGACTGGATCTTACCGCCCCAGTCCTCCACGAGCAGGTTCATGTTGGCCAGGCCTTCCTTGATCTTGTCCGGGTTGGCCGTGGGCTTGTCCACCTTGTTGATGGCAAAGACGATGGGCACCCCGGCCGCCTGGGCGTGGCTTATGGCTTCCTTGGTTTGCGGCATGATGTCGTCATCCGCCGCGATTACGATAATCGCGATATCCGTTACCTGGGCCCCCCGGGCCCGCATGGCTGTAAAGGCCTCGTGACCCGGCGTATCCAGGAAGGCAATTTTCTGCCCGTTCTCCAGGCTCACGCCGTAAGCCCCGATGTGTTGGGTAATCCCCCCGCTCTCGCCGGCAATTACATTCTCCTCCCGGATATAGTCCAGCAGGGACGTTTTTCCGTGGTCCACGTGCCCCATCACCGTGACGATGGGCGCCCGGGGCTGCAGGTCTTCCGGTGCATCCTCTTCTTCCTCGATCGATTCCTCGATCTCGGCGGTTACGAATTCCACTTCATAGCCGAATTCCTCGGCTACGATGGTGAGGGTTTCCGCGTCGAGACGCTGGTTCATGGTTACCATGATGCCCAGGGACATACAGGCGGAAATAATATCGGTGGTGGAGACGTCCATCATGGTGGCCACTTCGCCAACGGTGACGAATTCGGTTACCTTGAGGGTTTTGCTTTCCAGTTCCTGGGCCTCCAGGTCCTTTTCGGTCTGCTGTCGGTGCTGGTCCCGCTTGTCGCGGCGGTACTTCGCGCCCTTTCCTTTTTTGGATTTCCCCTGCAGTTTCTCCAGGGTTTCCCGAACCTGCTTTTGCACTTCCTCCTCGGTAGGCTCTACCTTGTTGGCTGCAAAGCGCTGCTTCCGGCCCCCGGCTTTCCCGCGGCCCCCGGAATCCGTTTTGCTGGTGATCCTCCGGCGGCGGCGTTTGCGGTCGCCGTCGTCCTTCTTCTCTTTCTTTTTCTTCTCGAACTGCGTCAGGTCGATCTTGTCCTTGATCTTGGGGCCGGAGAGTTTCTTGTATTCGGTCTCCATCACCTCGGGCTTTTCGGCAGCGGGCTTTTCCGCCTCCGGCTTTTCGTCGGCCTGGGTTTTAGCCGCCGGCGCCTCTGCGGGCTTTTCTGCCTCCCCGGGCGTCTCCGCAGCCGGCTTTTCAACAGCAGGCTCCTCTTTCTTGGTGGGCGCCCCCTGTTTTTTGGTCTCCTCCAGGTCAATCTTACCTACCTGGGTCGGGCCCGCCAGGTCGGCCTTGGCCTTGACGACTTCAGAACGCGATTGGCGCCTTTCCCGCGCCAGCCGCTTCTCTTCCTGTTCCTGTTCCAGTTGTTGACGAAGCGCTTCCTTCTCCTTCCGCTTCTCCTCCCCTACTTCCTTGGAGGCAACCTTTTTGCTCTTGTCCGAGCGGAACTCATCCAGCAAAACCTGGTATACCTCGCCGGAAATTTTGGTCGTAGGCCGGGCCTCTACCTCATGCCCCTGAGAGGTCAGGTAGTCTACCGCCCTGTCCAGCGAAATATTGAGTTCTCTAAGGACTTTGTTAAGCCTTATGGTTGCGTTTTCTGCCATAGAAATCCTTCGTTCTTACAATAAAAGTGCTAATATATAGCTTAATCTTCAAATTCTTCTTTGAGGATCCGGATCACATCCAAAATGGTTTCCTCCTCCAAATCGGTGCGTTTCACCAGGTCTTCCACGTCCTGTTCGAGCACGGCGCGGGCCGTGTCCAGGCCAATTTTCCGGAGCTCCATAATAATCCACTCCTCGATCTCGTCCCGGAACTCGGTGAGCTCCACATCCTCCTCCACGCCCTCGCGGTACACGTCGATCTCGTAACCGGTCAGCTGGCCGGCCAGGCGGATGTTGTGGCCCCCGCGGCCGATGGCCTTGGAAACCTCCTCCGGCTTCAGGTACACCTGGGCCGTCATGTTCTCATCGTTCAGCTTTACCTGGGTAACGCGGGCCGGGCTCAGGGACCGGGTGACCATGAGCTGGGGGTTGTTCGTCCAGTTGATCACGTCGATGTTCTCGTTGCCCAGCTCGCGGACAATCCCGTGGATGCGGGAACCCTTCATCCCCACGCAGGCACCCACCGGGTCGATCCGGTCGTCGTAGGAATCCACTGCCACCTTGGCCTTCTCGCCCGGTATCCGGACCGCCTTCTTGATGGTGATGAGCCCGTCGAATACCTCGGGGATCTCCTGGTGGAAGAGCTGCTCGAGGAACTTGGGCGAGGTGCGCGACATGATGATCAGCGGCTTGTTGCCCTTGAGCTCCACGCTCTCGATGATCCCGCGGACATTGTCCCCCTTGCGGAAAAAGTCGGAAGGGATCTGTTTCTCCTTGGGCATAATCAGTTCGTTCCCCTCATCGTCCAGCAGGATAATCGCCTTGTGGCGGATGTGGTGAACCTCGGCGGTGTAAATTTCGCCTTCCAGGTCCTTGAACTGCTTGTAGATGGTCGTATTGTCGTGCTCGTGGATCTTGGCGATCAGGTTCTGGCGGAGGGCCAGGATGGAGCGCCGCCCCAGGTCGATGAGCTTCACTTCTTCCGAAACGTCTTCCCCCACCTCAAAATCGGGCTCGATCTTGCGGGCTTCGGAAAGGGAGATCTCCTCGTTGGGCTCTTCTACTTCCCCATCCGGTACCACCACGCGGTTCCGCCAGATTTCGAGGTCCCCCTTGTCGGGGTTAATGATGATGTCAAAATTGTCATCGGAGCCAAACTTGCGCTTCAGAGCCGCCCGGAATACCTCCTCCAGGATGGCCATTAGCGTTACCCGGTCAATGAACTTGTCGTCCTTGAACTCGGAGAATGATTCGATCAATGCGAGATTTTCCATTTTTTCAATCTGCCGTTAAAATTTTAAAACAACTTTTGCCTGTTCGATTTCGGAATGCGGAATGGTTTCCTCCTTCCGAACGGTATGTTTCCCCTTGCCAACCGGCTTGGGTTCCCGCGCTTTCCAGCTCAGGGTAATGTCCTTGTCATCCGCGGCCGTCAGGGTGCCCTGCACCTCCTTCCCGGCCCGGCGTACAGCCAGCTTGCGGCCGATGTGCTTCCGGTACTGCCGGGGCATCAGCAAGGGAGCCGTAGCCCCCGCAGATCCGACTTCCAGCGAAAAATTGAATTCGTCCCTGTCCAGGGAGTGTTCCACGGCCCGGCTGATATCCATGCAGTCCTGGAGGCTGATGCCTTCATCCCCGTCGAGGGTTACCTGTATAGACTGGTCCGGGTTGACTTTCAGGTCGATCAAAAACAATTCCGGCCGGCCCGCGAGGGCCTCGTCGAGCAGTTCGCTCACCCGTTTTTCCAATCGATTGCTATCCATGGTGCCGTCCTAATTTACTTACTGGCAACAAAAGAGGGGACTTTTCGTCCCCTCATTGAATAACCATTTATTCCATAAGTGCTGCAAATATACGACTTTTTCTCTGATATACTAAAATGTTCCCACCTAAGTTTTAAGTATATAGGGCCGCCGAAATCCGGTATCTTTACCCTGCCAACCCAACCGAACTCCATGGAAATTTTCACCTCCTACAACCTGATCATCGCCGCATCGGTGGTCCTGATCCTCTCCTTCTGGTTCAATGGCCTCGCAAAGCGTACGAGCATCCCCTCCGTTTTGATGCTCATCGTCCTCGGGGTGGTCATCCAGTACGGGCTCAAGCTATTCGGCGCCTCTCTGCCGGACCTCTTCGGGGCCCTGGAAGTGCTCGGCATCATCGGCCTGATCATGATCGTTCTGGAAGCCGCCCTGGAACTCGAACTCCGGCGGGATAAGGTTTGGCCCATCCTCAAGGCGCTGTTTATCGCCCTGGCCGGGCTGCTGGCATCCACCTGGGTGGCCGCCCTGATCCTCGAAGCCCTGGTACCCGGCATGGATACCGCTTCGGCCTGGTTGTACGCCACCCCCCTGTCCATCCTCTCGAGTGCCATTATCATCCCGAGCGTCGGGGGCCTTTCGCCGGACAAAAAGGAATTCCATATTTACGAAAGCACGTTTTCGGATATCGCGGGGATCATCCTTTTCTATTTCCTGGCCGGGCAGCTGAACCCGGCAGAGGCGGTGGGCCCGGCGGGCTTTGCGGGCACCATCCTGCTCACCGTGGTGATTGCCCTGGCGGCCAGTTACGGCATCATCCTGATCTTCCAGGGCATCAAGAGCCAGGCCAAGCAATTCCTGCTTATCGCCGTGTTATTGTTGCTCTACGCCATCGGGAAGAAACTCCACCTGAGTTCCCTGATCATCATCCTGGTTTTTGGCCTGGTCATCGCCAATATGAAGTTGTTCTTTGCGGGCCCCTTGCGGAAACACCTCAACGAGGAGCGCGCCCGGCAGATTTACCACGAACTCCATATCATCACCCTGGAAACCGCTTTTGTGGTGCGGACTTTCTTTTTTGTGGTCTTTGGCCTCACCATCGTTTTGTCGTCCCTGCTCAGCATCCGCGTTTTGCTCATCAGCCTCCTGGTCCTGGCGTCCATCTACGCCATCCGCTTTATACTGCTCCGGCCCATTTTCGGCAGGGACTACACCCCCCAGTTGTTCATTGCGCCCCGCGGCCTGATTACCGTCCTGCTCTTTTATGCCATCCCCCCCGAGGCGCAGGTGGCCGGCTTTGACCCGGGCATCCTGCTGTTCATCATCATCGGCACCAGCCTGGTAATGACCTGGGCGATGATCCGGGACAAGCAAAAGCCCGCCACGCTCCTGGATGAAATCGACGAGGAATACGACCTGCTGGACGAGGCATATGATTCAGAGGATGCACTTGAATCCGACCCGTCTTCCGATTCGGCCAGGGAGGACGATGCAGCCAGGGGGGATCATCCGGCAGGCAGCAGGCCGGCGGATGGCAACGGGGGCACCGGACCAAAAAATCCTCCGCCAAACCATTGAGGATCCGCAACGCACCTTGCGCCATCTATTTTTATTGCTGCGACTTGGCCGGATACCCTGCTTGTGTGTACATTTGCAGCAACTTATGACGCCAACCCGACTTTGTTTTGCCCTGTTGCTGCTTTTATTCCTGCCCCTGCCTGGTCTGGCGCAGCCGTCTGTACCTGCGGGCGGAATCCCACACGCGGGCGCAACCACGGGCGAAGATGCTGCTGTTGCGGAATCGGTTGCTGTCACAGCGGTGGAGATCCCCGAACACATCGGGGCCATCGTCGATTCCCTGGCACTTGTCAATGAAATTCACGGAAGCTATGTGGGCTTCTCCGGGGCAACCACCCGGCAATACGAGCATTTTATCCAGCTCTCCCAGCTTGCCTGCCCGGAGGAACTGCTGTTGTTCACCTCCCACGAGAACGCCGTGGTCCGGGCGTACGCCTTCTGGGCCCTGGCCCGCCAACAGTACGAAGGGCTTGAAAAAGTCCTGCTGGAGCACGCGCGGGACGAGGCGCTGGTCCGCGAAGTACAGGGCGGCATGGTTACCACGGTACCCCTCATCGACTTCATGCAATGGGTTGTAGACCCGGACCTGCTGGACACGGAGTCTAAAAAACTGGATACGGATGTATTCCGGCAAATCAGTGAAATCCGGTTTTCGGACCGATGACCCCGAAAGGCCGGCCGCATGAAATCTTCCTTCCTCAAAAAACACGAAGCCTACCTGAGTGAATTTGTCTATGGCGGCATGGACGGGTGCGTGACCACCTTTGCCGTGGTCGCCGGCTCGGTGGGGGCCAGCCTGGACAGCGCCGTGATCATCATCCTGGGCTTTGCCAACCTGATCGCCGACGGCTTTGCCATGTCGGTGGGCGCCTACCTCTCGCACAATACGGCACGGGACAACCGGCTGAAACTCCAGGCTACGGAAAACCCCGCAGCCGGGCAAACCCCGGCAGGTGTGCCGGACCCCGAGCCCGGGAAATCCGCCCTCCGTATCGGGGGGGTGACGTTTGCCTCCTTCCTCGCCATCGGCCTGGTGCCCCTGCTGGTCTATGTGGTGGACTATTTGTACCCCCTGGACGTAAACCACTTCCTGGTGGCCTGCATCCTCACGGGGATCGGTTTCCTCTTTATCGGCCTGCTCAAGGCCTATGTAAACCGCACCCGCATGCTCCGCGCCGTTGTAGAAGTCCTGGCCCTCGGCGCCGCGGCCGCGATTGTCGCCTACTACGTGGGGGATTTGCTGGAGCGGCTGATATCTGGGTGAGAATAAAAAACCCCGGGAGGAAACCCGGGGCTTTCAGCGTTGGCCTACTAGGACTCGAACCTAGAATGACTGAACCAAAATCAGTAGTGTTGCCAATTACACCATAGGCCAGTGCCATAAGAGGCTGCAAATTTAAAACAAACTTTCATTTCGACAAACAAAATTCGCCACATTGTGCGATTGCTGGCAGGCCCTGTGGCAATTGCAATCACGCCTCCGCCCCCTGTTAAACCTTTGCGAAAAAGTCCGGCCCAAGTGGGGGTTATTTACTAAATTCGCCCCAACCCTTTTAAAAGGAACGCTTCATGTTTGCCAAAAACTTCGATAAGTGGGACACCCTCCTCGGGTGGTTTGTTTTTTTAGTAGCTCTTGTAATCTACGGAATTACCACAGAACCAACAGGGAGCTTCTGGGATGCAGGGGAGTATATTTCCACCTCGGCAAAACTGCAGGTGGCCCACCCGCCGGGGGCCCCATTTATGCAGATGATGGGGGCGTTTTTTGCCATGTTCGCCCCGGGGCCCGAAAACGTGGCATTTCTGGTAAACATGATGTCCGGGGTTTCCTCCGCATTTGCCCTGCTGTTTATGTTCTGGACCATCACGAACCTGGGGCGCAAACTCACAGGTTGGAACCAATCGGCTACGGATGCGAAAGGGATGGCCATTCTCGGGGCCGCCCTGGTGGGCTGCCTGTCGCTGGCCTTTTCGGATAGTTTCTGGTTCAATGCGGTGGAAACCGAGGTATACGCCATGGCGAGCCTGGTCATGTCCCTGCTGTTCTGGTTGGGCCTGAAGTGGACGGACAATATGGACAACCCGAGGGGCAACCGCTACCTGGTACTGATCGCCTTTGTAACGGGGCTTACTTTCGGGATACAGTTTATGGGGTTTCTGGCCATCCCATCCATCGGCCTGCTCTATTTCTTCAAACGCTTTGGCGATGCCATCACCCCCTGGAAGTTTATCCTGGCCAACGTGGCCGTGGTAGCCGTGCTGATGCTCGTCTACAAATTCTCGCTCACCTACGTTTTGGTGCTCTTTGGATGGAGCGAGGTGTTCTTTATCAACGAGGTGGGCCTGCCCTTTAACTCGGGGACGATCATCATGGGGCTGCTTTTTGCAGGCGCCTTTTACTACGGGCTGCGCTACACGCGGAAAAACAATTATATCAAGGCGAATACGGTGGTGCTCTGCGGCCTGTTTATGTTTATCGGCTTTTCCTCCTGGCTCATGCTGCCCATCCGCGCCAATGCCAACGTGGTGATCAACGAGAACAACCCGGCAGACGCCCGGGCGCTGCTGGCCTATTACAACCGGGAACAATACCCGGGGGTGGACAGCCCCATCTACGGCACCTATTATTCGGACCGCTTTGCCCCGGCCGGGGAAAACCGGGATGACGAACCCAAATACGAACAGAACCACGAACTCGGCAAGTACGAGATCGTCAACTATTACAAGGAAGCCCTGCCCGGGCCAAACCCGGAACACGTGGGCCTGCTCCCCCGGATGTGGAGCGACCAGCACGCGGAGAACTACATGCGGTACTTCGGCCCCCTGGAGTTCAGCCTTACCGAAAACAACGCCGAATTGCGGCAGGCGGCCAACCAGCTCCGACAGGGCCTGGCCTCCGGAGAAATCGACGAAGGGCAGTACATCGGGTTCCTCAGCAGGTTCGGGGACTACCTCAAGGTGCATCCGCCCAGTTTCGGCCAGAACCTGGACTATATGGTGCGCTTCCAGTTCGGCTATATGTACTGGCGCTATTTCATGTGGAATTTTGTCGGGAAACAGGACGACAAGCAGGGCCGCTACAATGGCAATGGCGAATGGCTGAGCGGGATCGGGTTTATCGACGCGCTCCGGCTGGGCAGCCAGGAGAACCTGCCACAGGACAAACTGGACAACAAGGGTCGGAATACCTACTACTTCCTCCCGCTGCTGCTCGGGATCATCGGCCTGGTATTCCAGCTTTCGCGCAATCCGAGGCAATTCTGGGTACTCCTGGTCTTCTTCCTTTTTACCGGCATCGCGATACAGTTCTATACGAACCCCTACATTTTCCAACCCCGGGAGCGGGATTATTCGCTGGTGGGGTCGTTTTACGTTTTTGCCATCTGGATCGGGCTGGGCGTACTGGCCCTGTTTGAAGAATTCAAGCGCTGGGTGAAACCGAAAATCTGGGCGCCGGCCGTTACCGCCATCTGCCTGCTGGCCGTACCGCTGTTGATGGCGGCCCAAAACTGGGACGACCACGACCGCTCCGGCCGCTACACCGCCAAATCCACGGCCATGGCCTACCTGGACAGTTGCCAGGAAGATGCGGGGGCCATGCTCTTCACCATCGGGGACAACGATACCTTCCCGCTGTGGTATGTGCAGGAAATCGAAAAGTACCGCACGGACGTCCGCATTATTTGTACAAGCCTGTTTGCCACGGACTGGTACGTGGACCAGATGAAGCGAAAGGCCTACGAAAGCGACCCGATCCCCTCCCAGCTCACGCACAACCTCTACCGCTACGGGAACCGGGATGTGATCTACCACCAGCAGCTTACGGAAAACCGGTGGGACATTAAGGATTTCATGAACTGGATTGCCAGCGACCGGCCGGAAACCAAACTGCGCTCCTACCTGCAGCGCATCGGAGCGGATACTTCGGAATACCCCGAAAGCACCCTGGAAACCGTCTTCTACCCCACCAATAAAATCCGGGTGCCCGTAAACAAGGAAAACGTCCTGGCTTCGGGCCTGGTCAAGGAAAAGGACTCCGCGCTGATCGTGGACTACATCGACATCGACCTGCCGGGAGTACTGCCCAAAAACCGGATATTGATGCTCGACCTCCTCGCCAACAACGATTGGAAACGGCCGATTTATTTCTCTGGCGGCAGCTTTGACCAGGCGGAATACCTGTGGATGAAGGAATACCTGCAACTCGACGGGCTCGCCTATAAACTGGTGCCGATCCGGACCGGGAACCGCAACAGTTTTGAGCTGGGGCGCATCGATACGGACCTGATGTACGACGTGGCCATGAACTGGTACTGGGGGAATTCCGGCAGCGATGACATCTATCACGATGTACAGACGCGTTCCCAGGGGCTCTCTTTCCGGTCCAACCTGGCCCGGCTTATGGAGGAGCTGATCGCAGAGAACAAGATTGACAAAGCCCGCGACATCATCGACCTGGCCATGACCCACCTGCCGGTGGAACACTTTGAATTCTACACCTTTGTGGAGCCCTTCGTGGACGGGTATTACAAGGTGGGAGATACCGAGAAAGCCCGGGAGCTATACTACCAGCTAAAAGGCATTTACGTAGATCGCATCGACTATTACGCCGGGATCCCCCTGGACGAACAATACGAACGGGCAGAGGAAATCCTCTCGGACCTGGAGGCCTACAAGCGCCTGAACAATATCCTGATCGACAACAACGACCGGGAACTGGCCGAAAAGGAAACGCTTATTTTCAATGAGCAGATTGACCGGATTGCCTTTATGAACCGGGATAACCTGCTGGACCAGCTGCCCCCTGCCGACCCCGGTGAGATGGCCGACCCGGACCTTATAGACACGATGCCGGTTTCGGATACGACTATGGAAGACAATGTCCGCACGGTGGTACCGGCGGATAGTATTTCTAATTGATTTGAAGGTTTGAGGATTTGAGGATTTGAAAATTTGGTTGAGGTAGTTCAATCCAGCCGAAGACATGCTATCCGAAACGCTTAAGACATACTACTTCATGTCATTAAACCTTTATGTCGGGAGTATGGGAGCTAGTCAATCTTCAAATCGACAAAACCTCATCTTGAAAGATTGCCCATCTTCAAATCGGCAAATTCTCCTATTGAAAGATTCCCAATCTTCAAATTGGCAAATTTTCAAATTTTCAAATCAAACTAAACGTATTCGTTGAGAATACCAATCAGCGTATTCGCATCCTGTTCGCCGCTTTGGCGCCAGACCATTTCCCCCTTTTTGTAGATCATCAGGGTGGGCAGGCCTTTGATGCGAAGTGCCTGGGAAAGTTCCTTGTTCTTGTCGACATCTATCTTGATGACTTTACCCTTGTCGCCCAGGGCGGCGGCCACGTCCCTCAAAACGGGGTGCATGGCGGTGGATTGCTCGTTCCATTCCGCGTAGAAATCCAGCAGTACCGGATGATTCTGATCGATGAGTTCACCGAATTTTGACATACAGATGGCATTGGGTTACCGCTCAAAAGTAAGAAATTTTGCCAAATGGGAATTGAAAGTGCCTGTTATTGAAGGGCGCAGGCCGTTAAATTCAAGTTAAACCGGTTTTTTTCAGCGTTATCACCGTAATCTCCGGCCAGATGCCCACCCGGCCCGGATACCCGAGGAAACCGAACCCCCTGTTCACATTGATGAACTGCCCAAGCTCTTCGTAAATGCCCGCCCAGTAGCGGTAGCGCCATTTCACCGGGCTCCATTTAACCAGGCCGGGAATCTCTATACCGAATTGCATGCCGTGGGTGTGGCCGCTCAGTGTCAGGTGGAAGTGCATCGGGTCGTGGATGACCTTGTCTTCCCAGTGGGAAGGGTCGTGGCTGAGCAAAATCTTGAAATCGTTTTCCCTTATACCCTGCGTGGCCTGCCGCAAATCGCCGGCTTTCTTGAACCCCCCGCGACCCCAGTTTTCCACGCCTACCAGGGCGATCCGGTCATCCCCCCGCTGCAGGTAACGGTGCTCGTTCAGCAGCAGGTCGAAGCCCATCTCCCGCTGCAGCGCCTTCAGGTCTTCCAGATTTTGGGCCTTGAGCTCCTCCGACTCCCATTCCACGTAATCCCCGTAATCGTGGTTCCCTAGGATGGAATATACCCCGTCGGGAGCTCGGAGCCGGGAAAACAGATCCTTCCAGGGATCCATTTCGGACGCTTTGTTATTCACCAGATCGCCAGTAAAGAATATCACATCGCTTTCCTGCTGGTTAATGAGGTCCACCCCGTAGGATATCCGGGGCCAGTTGTCGAAGCTGCCGCTGTGCACGTCGGAAATCTGCGTAATCCGGTAGCCGTGGAAAGCCAGCGGGAGGTCTTTGAATTCCAACTCGTACTTCAGCACCTTGAAGTTGTACTTCCCCCGATACATCCCGTAGAGCAGCGCCCCGAAAGGCAGGGAGGCCACCCCCAGTGCCAGCAGGCTCAAAAAGCGCCTCCGCCCCGGCAGGCTGAACTCGCCCTTCCCTCCCAGGACCTTGTGATAGCCCGCCACCAACACCCGGAAAATATCCTCTGAAAAGAGGAATATCATCGTGATCAGGTTAAAGGTCAGGACGGCCAGCAGGAAACCAAAGGCGTAGCTTTTTGGCCGGCTAAGCACCCGGCCCTCGGCCTCGCCCCAGGTAAACTGGTAGACAAAATTCCCGAGGACCAGAAGGGTGATGGCGATGTAGAGGTAATGGATCCAGGGCAGGCGTGTCCCCGAACGGAGGGCCTGCAAGGTATAGAGGCAAATCAGGAGATAAACAAGGATAAAAAGCAGCCAGCGGATCATTCGTTGCGTTTTTCAAATATACCGTTTTTTGTGCGGCTCCTAGCCCCCGTCGGCTATCGCTTTCAGGCTGTCCACGACCGCTTTCACCACCTCCGGGTCGGAGACCAGCGGCTTCGTTTCCCGAAGCAGTCCCGGGGCATTCATGGGCGGGCCCGGATAGGTTTCTCTCGCAGGCCCCTTGCGGATGCCGGATAGGTGGACCGCCTCAAATCCCTTGCCGGCGAAGAGGCGGATATTCCCCGGGTGGATGCCGCCACCGGGCATCATCCGGATGCGGCGCGCGCGTTGTTGCAGGGATTCGAGAAGCGGGAGGCCTTCCGGAGCCGAAAGGGCCTGGCCGCTGCTCAGGATGGTCTGTACGCCGAGTTCCTCCAGGGCTTCCAGGGCCGCATGGGGGTCCGTGCTCCGGTCGAAGGCGCGGTGGAAGGTAAACCGGGCGTTCCCGGTTGCGCCGAGGAGTTCCCGGGTCCGGGCCACATCTACCCGCCCGTCCGGCTGCAGGCAACCGCTGACAATTCCCTCAAACCCCATCCCCACGCAATGGCGTATATCGCTTAACATGGCGCGGAACTCCGCGTGGGAATACGTAAAATCCCCGCTGCGGGGGCGGATCAGGACGTGGACGGGAATGGAAACCGCCTGCCGGACCTCCTCGAGGAGCCCTCGTGACGGGGTGATGCCGCCCACGGCCAACTCGCTGCAAAACTCCACCCGGTCGGCCCCTGCATCCTGGGCGGCACGGGCCGATTCCACCGAATTGGCGCAAACCTCAACAAGCATAAATACGTATCTTTAGGATCCTAAAATAACCGCTTCAAACCATGCACAGAAGAAAATTCCTAAAAAATTCCTCCCTGGGGTCAGCCGGCCTCATCGGCGCTGCGACCCTGGCGGGATGCCGGGATCATCCGGCCTCCCACGGAGAAGCCAACCTGGCAGGGACCCCTCCTGCACCGGGCCCTGTTGCCCTCTGCACCTGGGATTTCGGGAACGCCACGGAAAAAGCCTGGTCCGTGCTGAACGCGGGGGGCAATGCCCTGGATGCATCCGAAGCAGGCGTCCGGGTGGAGGAGGCCAATGCAGGGAACCAGACGGTGGGGCTGGGCGGGCGGCCGGATCGGGACGGTTTCGTGACCCTGGATGCGTGCATCATGGATGCCAACGGAAATTGCGGCTCGGTAATGGGCCTGGAAGGCTACGTCCACCCGGTATCCGTGGCCCGGAAAGTGATGGAGGAAACCCCCCACGTCATCCTGATCGGGGAAGGTGCGGCCCAGTTTGCCCGGGACCAGGGTTTCGAAAAGCGGGAGTTGCTCACGGAAGCTTCCCGCAGCGATTGGGAGGAGTGGAAAGAGACCGCGGAATATCAACCCATTATCAATATCGAGAACCACGACACCATCGGCATGCTCTGCATGGACTGGGCCGGGGATATTTGCGGCGCCTGTACCACCAGCGGCCTGGCCTTTAAAATGCGGGGGCGCGTCGGGGATTCCCCGGTCATCGGCGCCGGGCTGTACGTGGACAATGAGGTGGGCGGGGCCACCGCCACCGGCCTGGGCGAGGAGGTAATCCGGACTGTGGGAAGTTTTTTGATCGTCGAACTGATGCGCCAGGGAATGTCCCCCCAGCAGGCCTGCGAAGAAGGCGTTCGCCGCATCATGGCAAAGAACCGGGGACGCACCGATTTCCAAATCGGGTTTATCGCCCTGAACAAACAGGGGCAAACCGGCGCGTATTGCATTCACCCCGGCTTCAGTTACCGGCTTTACAACGGGGAAGGACACCGGAACATCCCGAGCGAAACCTACCTGAAATCCTGAGAATCTTAGTAGTTTTAAACCACCATAAAACCGCCATCCATGTCTGAGAAAAAACGCCTGTTCCTGCTCGATGCCTATGCCTTGATCTTCAGGGGGTACTACGCGCTGATCAAGAATCCCCGCATCAATTCCAAGGGCATGGATACCTCGGCGATCATGGGGTTCATGAATTCGCTTTTCGACGTGATCCGCCGCGAACAACCCGACCACCTGGCCGTATGTTTCGACAAGGACGGCAGTGCGGAGCGCACTGAACTCTTCCCGGAATACAAGGCAAACCGGGACGAAACCCCGGATGCCATACGGGTAGCCGTCCCCTGGATCCAGGATATTCTCAAGGCCATGCACATCCCCTGCATTGAACGCAGCGGCCTGGAAGCGGACGACATCATCGGCACCCTGGCCCGCCAGGCCGAGGCGCAGGGATACCAGGTCTATATGGTCACCCCGGATAAGGATTTCGGGCAACTGGTGACCGAAAACACCTTTATGTACCGCCCGGCGCGCATGGGGAACGGAATTGAGATCTGGGGCATTCCCGAGGTCCAGAAACGCTTTGGGGTGGAGCGTCCCGAACAGGTGATCGACTATTTGGGGATGATGGGGGATGCCAGCGACAACATCCCGGGGTTCCCGGGGGTCGGCGACAAGACCGCCAAGAAATTCATCGACCAGTTCGGATCCCTGGAAGGCCTGCTTGAAAACACCGAACAGCTCAAGGGGAAGATGAAAGAGCGGATCATCGAAAACGCGGAGCTCGGCAAACTCTCCAAGAAACTGGCCACCATTTGCGTGGATTGCGACGTCACCTTTGACGAAAAAGACTTTGAACTGAGTATGCCGGACAGCCAGAAAGTACAGGAGCTGTTTGAAGAACTGGAATTTCGCAGGCTCCGGGACCAATTCCTCAAACTCTTTTCAGGGGAGACCGAGAGCGGCCCGGCCGTTGGCACCACGGAAACGGCAAAAAAACAAAACCGCGAAGCGGGCAGCGGGCAGTTTTCCCTCTTTGAGGCGGACGCCAAGGGGGAGCAGGTGGAAGCCTATTCGGGCCGTAAGACCATCAAAGATGTATCCCACCTCTACCAGGCCGTGGGAGACGGCATGGAGCGGAAATTATTCCTGAAAAGCCTCATGGCGCAAAACCGCGTTTGTTTTGACACAGAGACCACCTCCCTGGACCCGCTTGAGGCGGAGCTCGTGGGGATTGCCTTTAGCTGGGAGGCCCATAAAGGATTTTACCTGCCCGTACCGGAAGGCCGGGAAGCCGCTGGGGAAGTCCTCGAAGAACTCCGGCCGTTCTTTGAGTCGGACACCATTGAAAAAGTGGGGCAGAACCTCAAGTACGACATCAAGGTGCTCAGCACCTATGGAATTCCGGTACGGGGGCCGCTATTCGACACGATGCTGGCGCATTACCTGATCAACCCGGATATGCGGCACAACATGGACGTGCTGGCCGAAACCTACCTGAATTACACCCCGGTCCCCATCAGCGACCTGATCGGCAAAAAAGGCAAGAACCAACTGAGCATGCGGGACGTCCCCCTGGAGGACCAGACCGAGTACGCCGTGGAGGATGCGGATATCACGCTCCAGCTCGCCCAGCTCTTTGGGCCGGAACTCCGGGAGGCCCAGACCGAAGAACTTTTCAAGGAAATCGAAATCCCGTTGTTGCGGGTGCTGGCCGACATGGAGCTCGAGGGCATCAACCTGGATACGGGTTTTCTGGAGAAACTCTCCGGGGAGCTCGAAAAGGATATCGAAGGCCTGGTGGGAAAGATCTACGAAGCAGCCGGGGAAGAATTCAACATCGGGTCGCCCAAACAACTCGGGGAAATCCTCTTCGATAAAATGAAGCTGGTGGACAAACCCAAGAAAACGCGGACCGGGCAATACTCCACCGCGGAAGACGTGCTTTCCGGCCTGGCCAAGGAGCACGAAATTGTACAGATGGTCCTGGACTACCGGGGCCTGACCAAACTCAAGAGCACCTATGTGGATGCCCTGCCACAGCAGGTGGCGCCGTCCACCGGCCGGGTGCATACAGACTACATGCAGACCGTGGCGGCTACCGGCCGGCTGAGCAGCAACAACCCGAACCTGCAGAATATCCCGATCCGCACCGAACGGGGCCGGCAAATCCGGAAAGCTTTTATCCCGCGCAGCCCGGAGTACCAATTACTGGCCGCAGATTACTCCCAGATCGAACTCCGGATCATCGCGGCCCTGAGCGAGGAGGACACGATGATTGAATCCTTCAAACGGGGCGAAGACATCCACGCAGCGACCGCCGCCCAGGTATTCCAGGTCCCCCTGGAAGAGGTGACCCGGGAGCAGCGGTCGAACGCCAAAACGGTTAATTTCGGGATCATCTACGGGGTGTCAGCCTTTGGGCTGAGCAACCAGACGAACCTCAGCCGCACCGAGGCCAAGGAATTGATCGACACGTATTACAAAACGTACCCGAAACTTCGGAACTATATCAGCGACCAGATCGATTTTGCCCGGGAGCACGGCTACGTACAGACCGTCCTGGGCCGCCGTCGCTACCTCAAGGACATCAATGGCAGCAACGCCGTGGTTCGGGGTGCTGCCGAGCGGAACGCCGTCAACGCCCCGATTCAGGGAAGCGCGGCCGACATTATCAAGATTGCGATGATCCGGATCTACCAAAAGCTGCGGGAAGGCAACTTCAAAACCCGGATGCTCCTGCAGGTCCACGACGAACTGGTCTTTGACTGCTACCGGGGAGAAGCCGATACGGTGAGCGCCCTGATCAAATCGGAGATGGAGAGCGCCTATGAACTCGCCGTCCCCCTGGTAGTGGATATGGGCTTCGGGGAAACCTGGCTGGAAGCGCATTAGGCGCGTGTCCCCCTATTTTAATCGAAGGAAAAATTGTAGGTAATCGCAAAGAGCGGGCTGTTCAGCACGGATAGTTCGTAGGCACCCAGCGGGCTTTCCAGGAAGATATCGCCGAATTCGCCCCCCTGGCGCTGGGAGTAGAACAGGTTGAAGGGGTTCCGCCGGCCGTACACGTTGTAAATGGTAAAGGTCCAGTCCCCCACCCAGCGGCGGTCCAGTTTTTTACCGTACCGGACCGTCCAGGAGAAATCCAGGCGGTGGTAGGGCCTCAGGCGGGCATTGTTCCGGTCCAGGAAAATCGGGATATCGATATCCTGGTATCTGAAGACGCTGTTCGGGGCTGAATAGGGCCGCCCGGACTGCAATGTAAAATTAAAGCTCCAGGTGTTGTACAGGTCGCCCTCAAAGTTAACCGTGCTGTTGAATACATGGGGGCGGTCAAATTCCGAGGGGTACCAATCGTTGTCGTTGATCCGTTCGCGGAGCCCCGTGCCGTTACTGCGCAGGAAGCTCCTGGCGTAGGTATAATTCAGCCAGCCGTTGACCTTCCCCTCGGGTTTGCGGAAGCTGAGTTCCACCCCATAGGCTTTCCCGTCGGCCTGGATCACTTCCCGCTGCAGGTAGGGCTCCAGGAAAAAATCCGCGCCTGCCTTGTAGGTCAGGTTATTCCGGGACGCGCGGTAGTATCCCTCCAGGGAAATTTCCATCTCGTTGTCCGCGAGCCCCTGATAGATCCCCAGCCCGAAGGCATCGCTCTGTTGCGGGCCGATGAGCGGGTCGGAGGTCTTCCATCGGGAGGTGGGAAGCGGGGTGGTGGTATTGTACAGGTTTTGCAGGTACTGATTCAGCCGGGCGTAACTGGCCTTGACGGAGGTGAACTCCCCCAGGGAGTAATTCAGGCCCAGACGGGGTTCCAACCCATTGTATGTCTTGACTCCTGCCCCGTCCTCGAAGAATGTGGTGGCGATCAGGTTTCCGGTATCCGGGTCGAAGGCGGGCTGGGAAAACGGGCCCACCAATACAAAATGGTTGAGTCGCAACCCGGCGGAAAGCGACAGGTTTTCCAGGGGGGACCAGTTCAGGTTGGCGTAGGCCCCGAACTCATAGCTGTGCTCGGATTGCAGTTCCACCGGGTTGATGCTGTTGCCGGAACCCGGGTCCAGGCTGCCGGGTGCTATCCGGTACCGGGCTGCCTGCAAACCGGCATACCAGTCCAGTCCCTCGCCTACAAAGCGCTGGTATTCCGAGTTCAGGCTCAGATAGCGGACAGAGGAATTATACCGTATCTCATTGTCGCTTTCGGCTTCGGGGAAAATGTTTTCCGGCTGGTAATCCGAGGCTACCAGGATGTTGCGCAAGGTAGAGGAATCATCCAATACATGGGTCCATGCCAGGGTGCCGTTCAGGGTCCGGAACTTATACTGGTTATTCGCAGCATTGATATCCTGAATACGGGTGATCAGGTCCAGCTGGTAAAAATCCCAGGAATAGAACCCGGTCAGGGCCACCTGGTCGTTTTCCCCCGCCAGCCAGAGCAGTTTCATCGTGGCGTCGTGGAAGCGCGCCCGGGTATTGTCCAGCCGTTCGGAAAATAATGGCAGCAGGAAGTCCGTAAAACCGGCCCGCCCCCCGAGGGACAAATTCAGCTTGTCCTTTATGAGGGGGGTCTCAATAGCCAGGCGCGACGAGACCAGGCCCACCCCCCCATTCAGCTTGAATTTGGACGGGAAGGGGTTCCGCGTCTTGACGTCCAGGACAGAGCTCGTCCGTCCGCCAAACCGCGCCGGTATGTTCGCCCGGTACAGGTCTACCTGGGAGATTACCTCCGGCGTGAATACGGAAAACAACCCGAACAGGTGGGTCGGGTTAAATACCGGGGCGTAGTCGTAGAGGATCAGGTTCTGGTCCAGGGACCCTCCGCGAACCGACAACCCGTTGCTGATCTCCCCGGCATTATTGACCCCCGGCAGGAGCGTCATGCCCCGCAACACGTCGAATTCCCCGGCGGCCATGGGAATCTTTTTGATTTCCTGCATCTCGAGTTCCAGGGCCCCCATCTGGGGCGATTCCAGGTTCTCGGCAATCCGTCGGGCCCGCAAAACCACTTCGGACAGCTCCTCGGCTTGCTCCTGCATCCGCACTACCAGGTCCACGGATTCGCGAAGGTCCACCTGCCGCTGTACCCCCTGGAAACCCAGGTAGAAGAATTCCACTGAATAACTCCCCTGTGGAAGGACCCTGGAATAGCGCCCGTCCCGGTCGGTTATCCCCCCGCAGCGGCATTCCCGGATGGCTACCTGTACCCCTTCCAGCGGGGCGTTTCCCGCCGCATCCAGCACCTGTACGGAGAGGGTGGCTTCCCGCTGCTGGGCATTTGCAGGCGCAAGGCAGAAGAGGAGCAGGAGAATGCACCCAAGGTGGCTCCTGAATTGGCTGCAGGTATGTCCGGCTGGCTTGTTCATTCCGGCCATCCTTCGGGTTCGACTGCCGTGCGGTAGGGTCCAGAAAGACAGGGGGCGCTGGAGGTAACGGGCGGGGGCACCGACCCGTATTCCTCGGCTTGTCCTACGATCCGATCTTCCAGTTGGGCTTCTTCCAGGCCAATCCGTTCGATAAAAACGTCCCGGGACACCTGGGCGGCTGCGGTAAACCGCCCCAGGACATACTCGTCCGGGTTGTCCGGGTTGTACAGGTTGCCCAGGAGGGCCGCGGGTAGCGGGGCGTTGAAGCCTGAGTTGTTGTCCACCAGGTCCTTCAGCGTCTTGTAATACCGGTAGGCATCCCGGCCCAGGGTATATTGCTGCAGTTTAACGAGGACGTTGCGCTTTTGGTACAGGAGGATATCGGCCACCGGCAGGCCCGTGGTGGTGGTCCCGTCGGAGAATTCATCCGAGTACACCTCTACCCGGTCGTTGTAGCGGATCTGCCAGCAGGCATCCTCGCAACTGTAGGTGTAGTATTCCTTCAGGGGCGGGCCCGGGCGATCCGGGTCCGGGGTAAAACACTCGCCGTCCCGGTAGACGGAATAATTGTAACAGATGTGGCAATACACCAATTGCTCATAACTGCGGAACTGCCAGAAATAATAGTTTTCCTCCCCCGCAGGATCTGAAAAAGTTACCGAAAGCCGATGCCCGGGGACCTCCCGGTCGTAGTCTTCCGCAAATACGAGCTGCGGGTCGTAGGATACCGATACCTCCCGGATGGGCACAGGCGCTACAGGGCTCTCGGCTGTGGAAAAGTAACGGCGTCCGTCTGCCAGTTCAACCCGGAGTTGCCACTGCTCGCCGATTCGCACTGCAAAATCAGCCGGCGGCAGGTACCGGTCCCCGGATTCGAACAACACTACTTCACGGCCGTCCGGACTGCGGATAAACCGCACATCGGCCCCCTCCAGGAATTCATTCGTCTGCCGGCCAAAAGATTCCCCGGATTCAAAAACCTGGACATAGGAGGCGCCGGGGTCATTAGATGCAAAGGCATCGATATAGACAAGCCCCTCCCGGTAGCTGAATTCCGGGTCCACGGGATCCGTACATCCGGCCAGGCTCCAAAGCAGCAGGAAAATAACAGGGATTCCGCCGAGAATTCGCGGAAACAGGGTTGGCATTCAGTTAGGTTTGTTTGGACTAAAAATAAGGCTTAATGCTTCTGCGGGATATGCGCCAAAAGTTAAAAAGAGTTAAATGTGTGGTTTTAACACGAAATGAATTACAGCGCAAACCGGTAAGTGGCCTTGAGCAGCAGGATATTGCGCGGTTGCGTTTCCCCGAAGATATTCGATTCCAGACTGCCCAGCAGGGCTGCGGCCGGGTCCCCGGAAGCGGTCAGGTCCTGGGACCAGACCAGGAACAATTCGGACCCGGGTACGTACTCCCACCGAAGTACCAGGTTGGACCGGAACTGTATAAAGGAAAAATCCGGGTCCCCGAAGGTGAAATCCACCGTCCCGTCCTGCGCCCGGTCTACGGAATACACCCCGTCCTCAAAGGTGATCTGCCCAGGGCCAAAGGGGGTAATCCGCTCGGCTATCTGCGGGGCCAGCGGGTTTGAAATATGTTTAAATTCCGAATAGCGGCCCCGGGATATAAAGGGTTGCCCCCAATACTGCAGGGTGAGGTTCGGGTTGATTGTATAATTGACCCGCAGCGACATGGACAGCGTGCGCTGCTCGATTGTGCCATTCAGGTATACCGGCTCTCCCCCGCTGACCAGGTTGTCGATATACTGGAGTTTGTCGTTGTTCAGCTCAAAGCCCGGGTAAGCGGAAATCCGCAGGGCGTTGAATGGCTGATAGGTAAACCCGCCTTCCACATAATAGTAATCCCGGGACCCGTCCAGGGCCTGCGAGCCGTTCTGGAAAATGTTAAACCGGAGCTTCTTCCTGCTGTCCGTATTGATGCCATTCCAGAAACTGATGCTGGCGGATTGCCGGAGGCGCGGCCCGCCCCTCAGGGCGAAATTGTCGTATTGGAGTGGCCGGAAGGTGAGCCCGAGGTTCGTGAACCAGTTGCCTGCCCAATTCTGCCAACTGTTTGTGTTGAAAGCCACCAGGTTGTGGTTCCCCGCAAAATCCCAGGCGCTCCAGTGGTTGTAGTTAATCCCCACCCGCCTGAAGGTTTTATCCGGTTTCAGGGTTTGGTAGCCCACCCAGGTATAATGGCGGATGTCGTCCGCCTGCCGCTGAAAGCCGATATCGTTGAGTTCCAGTTCCGGGGAACGCCAGGTGGCCCCGCTCTCAAAACGCCAATGCCCGTTGCCCACCTTGCCCAACTGCAGGTTGCCCCCGGTTCCCGTCAGGGAAGTCCTGGCCGGGTCTACATCCACATGGTCCGCCCCCACGCGCTGGAACAAATGCGCAATGGATTCCTGCGTCCTGAGAATGGCGGCCTCGCTGCCGCTGACATGGCTCCACACCAGACTGCCCCCCAGGTACCAGTCGCGGTTGTTCCACTGGTGCTTAAAATCCACCCCACCCGTATAGGCCGCCTCGTGCAACCATTCCAGGGTTTCCGGCAGGGCTTCCCGGTTGGTGGCCGTAACGATGGTGCCCACGTAGGTGTCCCCTTCGTTGAAATCCTTCTGGACCCGCCCCACCAGGTAATTGGTGAGGGGTTCCACCACTTCGCGCCGACGCTGCCCCGCATTGTCGATTACTGCAGACCGCCGCGCCGTCAGGCTCTCGAGCAGGCCCACAGACCAGCCGTCGCGTGTCTTGCCGCTGAATTTTGCCGCGCCGAGGATGGGCGTGGTGGCCGGCTGGTCCACGAATTCCCCCTCGGCCGTCTCGGGAAACCCCTGGGGGCTCCGTCCAATCCGGCGGGAATAAAACACATTGTCCGAGCCAAAGGTGTTGCCCGCCTGGGACGGGGACACCGGATAGTCAAAGATGTTTTTGTTCTCGATAAAAAACGGGCGCTGTTCGCGGAAAAAAATCTGGAAACCGTCCAGCGCAATAGCCGACGGATCGGCTTCCACCTGGCCAAAGTCCGGGTTGATGGTCAAGTCCAGGGTCAGGTCGTTGGTTATGCCAATCTTGGCATCCAGCCCCCCGGTAAGACCGGTTTCGCTCCCGTCTTCAAAGGGGTTGCCCGCCTGGGGATCAAACGTCTCGCTCCTGGCCACCGTGTAGGGTTGGATCTCCAACTGGTTTTGCGACTCGATATTCCTCAACCCCGTGAGCAGGCCGAATTCGCTGGTAAATCCCGGGGTGTCCACGGGGAGGCGCTGCCAGACAGACCGCTCTTCATCCCGGAAAAACCGGCGCATCACCTGCAGCCCCCATACCTGTTCCGGGGCCTCGCTGAACTTTAACTGACTCATGGGGATGCGCATCTCGGCGGTCCAGCCCGCTGCATCCGTCCGGGTCTTCACATACCAGATGGGGTTCCAGGTATCGTCTTCATTGTTTCCGTTGTTGGAGCCAAAAACATCCCCCTTGACCCCGGCTGCTGAAACGATAAATCCGAAACTGGTCCGCTTGTCGTGGTAACTGTCGATAAAGATCCCCACCCAGTCCCCGTCAAACCCGTCCCTCCGGGAGAGGCGTTTGACGATTTTATCCGGTTCGGTGTCAAAGGCCCGGATACCCACATAGAGGTTTTTGGCGTCGTAGAGGATTTTAAATTGGGTCTGCTGGGCCGGGGGCGTATTCTCGTCGGGGCGCTGTTCGATAAAATCCCCGGCCCATTCCACCTGGTTCCATACCGTTTCGTCCAGAGTGCCGTCGATGACCGGGACGCTCTCCGCACCGATTGCCGCCGTAATATAGTTGCGCCTGGGCACCTCATCGGCCGTAACGGCGCTGGCAGGGGGTTCGGGTTCCGGGATTTCGGCGGTATCCTGCCCCCGTGAAAGGGCGATAACCCCCAGCGAGCAGAGGAGGGCCGTGGAGAATCTGGTCATGGCTGTCAGTTGATTGATGTCTGAATAAAAGACCGGGGAAAACGACAACTGTTACAGGATTTAACCGTTATTTGCGTTCTTTTAACACATCGATCCGGCGCAGCCTGAAAAAGTTGCAGGGAGACAAAAAAATATTGCCGGACAGGCATTTGTAATTCAACTTATTAATCGTACATTTGCAGCCCGTTATTCGGGATTGAAGTGTTTAATGCATAAAAGAAATAAGTAGTGGATACATTAAGCTACAAAACCAAATCCGCCAATAAAAGCACCGTTCAGAAGGAGTGGTTGCTGGTGGATGCCGAGGGGCAGACCCTGGGAAGGCTCGCCTCCAAGGTGGCCAAAATCCTGAGGGGAAAGTACAAGCCGGACTTCACGCCCCACGTAGACTGCGGCGACAATGTCGTGGTGATCAACGCCGAAAAAGTTTCCCTTTCCGGAAATAAATGGGATGCCAAGGAATATATCCGTTATACGGGATATCCGGGCGGTCAGCGCGTACAGACTGCGCGTACGCTTCACGAGAAAAACCCGACTGCACTGGTCGAGAAAGCCGTTAAAGGCATGCTCCCGAAAAACCGGCTCGGCGCGGACCTGTTCCGCAACCTGCGGGTCTACGCCGGCGAGCAGCACGACCAGGAAGCCCAAAAACCCAGAGCAATCAATCTTAACGACCTTAGATAATGGAGGTGATTCATAAAATCGGCAGGAGGAAAACAGCCGTGGCACGGGTATATGTTTCCCAGGGCAATGGCTCCATCACTGTGAACAAAAAAGACCTGGCGGAATACTTCCCGACGGCAACACTTCAATACAAGGTGAAACAACCTTTCACCCTGACGGAAAACGAGAACAACTACGATGTAAGCGTCAACGTATTTGGCGGGGGCATCACCGGGCAGGCGGAAGCCGTGCGCCTGGCGCTTTCCCGCGCTTTGTGCGAGATTGACGAGGAACACCGGGCCACCCTGAAGCCGGAAGGCCTCCTGACCCGGGATCCGAGAATGGTGGAACGCAAGAAGTACGGTCAGAAAAAAGCCCGGAAGAAGTTCCAGTTCTCCAAACGTTAATATCCTGTATCCCCTGCCGCGCGCAGGGGGTACCCTTTATATTTTTTCAATAACCCAAGTTCCTTGAAACGATCTCTTCGGAGAGACTAGTTACCCCCTGAACCGGAAATCCCGGGACAGGGACCCATTTAGTTTAGCATCTAAATGGCGGAGGCATGTGCCGGCCCCAGGGTCGGGACCACCACTCGGCCATTGCTCATTCAAAGAACGTAAACTAAGTTTTCAAAAATGGCTGTAAAAGCTGAAGTAAAAGACCTGTTAGAGGCTGGGGTGCATTTTGGCCACCTCACACGCAAGTGGAATCCCAACATGGCTCCCTATATCTACATGGAGCGCAACGGGATACACGTTATCAACCTGTACAAGACCGTCGCCAAGCTGGACGAAGCTGGCGAAGCCCTCAAAAAAATCGCCGCTTCCGGGCGCAAAATCCTTTTTGTCGCCACCAAGAAGCAGGCCAAGGACATCGTTGCCCAGAAGGTAGCCGAGGTGAATATGCCGTATATCACCGAGCGCTGGCCGGGCGGGATGCTGACAAACTTCGTCACCATCCGCAGGGCGGTGAAGAAGATGGCTTCCATCGACCGGATGAAAAAAGACGGAACCTTCAATACACTTTCCAAAAAAGAGCGCCTGCAGGTAGACCGGCTCCGCGCCAAGTTGGAAAAGAACCTCGGTTCCATCGCGGACATGACGCGCCTGCCGGGCGCCCTCTTCGTGGTGGACACCATGCGGGAGCACATCGCCGTGAAAGAGGCCCAGAAACTCAACATCCCCATCTTTGCCATGGTGGATACCAACTCGGACCCGCGCCCGATCGATTTTGTGATCCCGGCCAATGACGACGCCTCCAAATCCATCGAGGTGATCATGAGCCAGGTGACCCAATTCGTCGCCGACGGGCTTGCCGAGCGCAAATCCGAAAAATCCGCCGAGAAAGAAGGCAGGGATGCCGATACGGACGTGGTTGAAAAAGCCCCGGCTGTTGCCAAGACCGACAAGGCTCCGGCTCCGGCAAAGCAGACCAAGGAAATTGAGTCCGAACCGGTGGTAGAGCAGGAAAAGCCGGCTGAAAAACAGGTGAAGGCCGAGAATGCAGCCGAGCCCGAAACCGTAAAATCCGACTCCCCGGTTGAACAGCCGAAAGCTGCTGAAAAGGAGCAGAAAGAGGAGGGAAAAGCCCCGGCAAAGAAAGAAGCAGCCGCTGAAAAAGCAACCGATAGCAAAGCCGAGGACCTGACGAAAATCGAAGGTATCGGGCCGAAGGCTGCCGAAGCCCTGACCAAAGCGGGGGTAAGCACCTATTCCGCCCTGGCCGGGACCAAGCCGGATGCCATCAAGGAAATCCTTACGGAAGCAAGTTCGCGCATGGCGCACCTGGATCCGGAAAGCTGGCCGAAACAAGCCAAATTGGCCGCTGACGGCAAGTGGGAAGAACTTGCCGAGTGGCAGGAAAAAGCGAAAGGCGGGGTAGAGTAAAACCGCTTTAAGCCAGGAATATTTTATTTAACACAACGGGGGGATACCGTCCCCCTCAAATTCATAAAGAACATGGTTAAGATTACCGCCTCTGAGGTAAACAAATTGAGAAAATCTACCGGTGCAGGCATGATGGACTGTAAAAATGCGTTGGTGGAAGCCGAGGGAGACTTCGACAAAGCCATCGAAATCCTCCGTAAAAAAGGTCAGAAGGTGGCTGCCAAGCGCGCAGACCGCGATTCGTCCGAAGGAGCTGCCATCGCCAGGGTCAATGATTCAAACACCGAAGGTGTGATCGTTTCCCTGAACTGCGAGACCGACTTTGTGGCCAAAAACGATACGTTTGTATCCCTGGCGCAGAAGTTGGCCGAAATTGCCCTGGGACATGCCAGCAAAGAAGAGCTGCTGGCCGCAGATTTCGAAGGGATCAGCGTACAGGAAAAACTCATTGAGCAAACCGGCGTTATCGGCGAAAAAATTGAGATCGGCGACTTCCGCCGCCTCAGCGCTCCGTTTGTCGGGTCGTATATCCACGCGGGGAACAAGATTGCCACGCTTGTGGGCTTGTCTGCCGAAGTAGACGGCGCCTCCGAGGTAGCTAAAGACGTGGCCATGCAGGCTGCGGCTATGAACCCGGTTGCCCTGGACGAAAGCGGGGTGGACCAGGAGACCATCGACAAGGAAATCGAGATTGCCAAGGACCAACTCCGGGAGGAGGGCAAGCCGGAGGCGATGCTCGACAATATTGCCAAAGGCAAGCTCAAGCGTTTTTTCAAGGATAATACGCTGGTGAACCAGGCCTTTATCAAAGACGGTAAGATCAGTGTTGCCGAGTATGTAAAATCGGCCGACAAGGACCTGAAGGTCACCGGTTTTGAGCGCGTTGCCCTTGGGTAAACCGCGCTGTATCCACAGTAAAAAAGCCTCCCCTGCCCGGGGAGGCTTTTTTTATGCCTCGTCGCAAATTCCGTCGGCCGGTACAAGCCGAGGATTATTCGGGCACCTTCTTCCCTACCCCTTCAACCAGGCCTCCCTGAGACGCACAGCCTCAGCCGGCGCTTCCGGGTCGGGCAGGATCAGCAGTTCGGTAACCGTCGGGTTGCCCACCGTCCCTTCCAGGACGATTTCCTCCCCGTCCCGTTCCACCACCATGCGCACCTCGGTTTCCGGGCCCCAGCCAAAGCTTTGGCCAATGAGCATCCGCATGGCATTGAGGGTCACCTCCGTGCCATTGATGCTTTTCAGGACGTCTCCCCCCTGAGCGCCCAGGCCGGTGAAAAACGTATTCAGCGGAATGTCGCTGCGAAGGAAAATGTGGTCCGTATTGTCCGGGTCTACATCGATAAAGGGCATCTGGGATTGCATATCCTTGAGGAAAATCCCGCTTTCAACCTCCTGCTCCCCAAAATCCAGGCCCACCTTATCCAGGTAGGCCGCGTAATTTATCGGCGTGTTCCCGATGACGTGCGCCTGGAAAAAATCCCGGACCTCCGGGTAGGTCATCTCCACAATTTCATCAAAGAGGGCTTCGTCCCGGAACGGGGTATCCTCGTCGTATTTGGCCGAGAGTTCCTTCATCAGCGACAGGACGCCGTACGTGCCCCCGCTCAGCTCCCGCAGCCGGATATCCAGGGCCATATTGATCAGCGCCCCTTTTTCATACACGTTGGCGTACTCCGCCTCGTAGGGCTCCTCCAGGACATTCCGGCTCATCTCCGTAAACGACAGCGAATCGTTGTAATTGGAGGCATTCCGGATTTTGGCAACCATCCGGCTGTAAAAGTCCTCCTCGGAAATCAATTCCTGCCGGACCTGGAACAGGTTGGCGAAATATTCGGTAGTCCCCTCGTACATCCACAGGTGGCGGGACATTTTGGGGGCGTTGTAGTCAAAGTACTGGATTTCCTCCGAGTGGACATTCAGGGGGGTGACGATATGGAAAAATTCATGGGAAACCACATCGACCATCGCCTCCTCCAGCTGCGCGGCGGGGAGCTGCTCCGGGAGGACCACCACGGTGGATGTGTGGTGCTCCAGGGCCCCGAAGCCCCGGGCATCGTTGTCCAGGGTGGAGAGGTACAGCAGGATGTTGTATTCCCGGGTGCCGTCGATGTCGCCCAGAAAGGCTTTTTGCGCCTGCATCATCCGCTCCATGGCGGGTTGAATGGCCGCAGCCGAATAGGCGCCATTCGGGGAATGTACACTGATGTTCACCGTGATATCCCCTACCTGGAAGGTAGCCGGCGGCTCCCCGCTGAGTTGAATCGGGTTGTCGATGACCTCGAAATAGCGGGAGGCGCTATAGGTAAACGTGCCGTCAGGCCCGGGACTCCCACTCAGGGATGTGGCCGGATACAGTCCCTCCGGGATGCGCAGCTCCAGGGTGTACGGCTGCTCCCTGAGGCCCTCGAAGTAGCCGACAAACCCGTGCAGGTTCAACATATAGTGCTCTCCGGCCAGGATATTCGTCCCTGCGGGGGAAAACGGGGCGGGGTCCCCGGTGGCCTCCGAATCGTACGAATCGTTGACATAATACGTAATCCGGTCGAGTTCCCGGGCGCCGGAGATGGACCAGGTGTTGTCGTCCTCGCGGACTACTGGCATCGGGTTGCCCTTATAGTCAAAAGCCGCAAGGCCTTCCACATAGCGTCCGTAATTATCTTCGCTGTAGGTACCCGGCACAGTTTTGGGGATGTAAAATTTCACTTCACCAGCGATAAACGCCCCGGGGTCCAGCGCAACCAGTACCCGGTCATCGCGTACATCCACCAGGTCCAGGCTGGCCTTAATGGGGGTTTCCCCCGCCGTCGGGAGGTTTCTGGTAGCGCTGCAGCCCACTAGGAGGAGGGATAGCATCAGGTGGTAAAACCGAATTTTCATAGTGTATATTGGATTTTCGCAAGGATATAGAAATTAATCGTGATTCCCCCTGGTTTTTAGATTAATTTGGCACTTTAACGGGGCCTCAGGGCCCGGACGGGCTAATAATTTTTGATTATTTTTGTTCGCAAACCAAGCCACACCCCATGCAGTACAAACGAATCCTTTTAAAACTCAGCGGAGAGGCCCTGATGGGCGACCGGTCTTATGGCATCGACCCCGGCAGACTGGCCTTGTACGCAGAGGAAATCCGGGCAGTTGTCGAAAAAGGCGTGGAGGTTGCCATTGTCATTGGCGGGGGAAATATCTTCCGGGGGGTGGCCGGCGCGAGTAACGGCATGGACCGCGTCCAGGGCGACCACATGGGGATGCTCGCAACCATCATCAACGGCCTGGCACTGCAGTCCGCCCTGGAAGACAAAGGGCTGGACACGCGGTTGCAGTCTGCCATCAAGATCAATGAAGTGGCCGAACCCTTTATCCGCCGCCGCGCCATGCGGCACCTGGAGAAGGGTCGGGTGGTCATATTCGGAGGGGGCACGGGCAACCCGTACTTTACCACAGATTCGGCAGCTGTGCTCCGCGCCATCGAAATCGAGGCAGACGTGATCCTGAAGGGGACCCGGGTGGACGGTATCTACACCAGCGACCCGGAAAAGGACAAGTCCGCCACCAAATTCGACAGCATCAGCTTTAAGGATGTCCTGAGCCGCGGCCTGAAGGTCATGGATACCACAGCCTTCACCCTGAGTCAGGAAAATGAACTGCCGATCGTCGTATTTGACATGAACAAACAAGGAAACCTGATGAAAATTGTTTCCGGCGAGAATATCGGAACCGTTGTTAACCTTTAATGGATATATCCAGTTAATACCATGAACGAAGACATTCAATTTATCCTGGACAGCGCAAAGGAGAACATGGATAATGCAATCTCCCACCTGGAAAAAGAGCTCGTGAAAATCCGGGCCGGCAGAGCCAGCCCGTCCATGCTTTCCTCCGTGATGGTGGATTACTACGGGAGCCAGACGCCCCTGAACCAGATGTCCAACGTAAACACCCCGGACGCCCGGACAATTTCCGTACAGCCCTGGGAAAAGGCCATGATCCCGAATATCGAGACGGCCATCACCAATGCCAACCTGGGGTTCAACCCGATGAACAACGGGGAAATGGTCATCATCAATGTCCCCCCGCTGACCGAGGAGCGCCGCAAGCAGCTCGTCAAGCAGGCCAAGGCAGAAGCGGAAGAGGCGAAAGTCAGTATCCGCGCCGCCCGCCAGGACGCAAACAAGGAGATTAAGGCGCTGGACATTTCCGAGGATCTCGAACAGAATGCCGAGATCGACATCCAGGAACTCACCGACACATACACCGAGCGCGTGGACGGCATCCTGGAGCACAAGGAAGCCGAAATCATGAAGGTGTAGCGGGACTTCTGTGCCGAAAGGGACCCCTGCGTCCCGGCCACACACAGCACCAACCCCCTTTTTGACAGGGGGTTTTTTTACGCCCCGTCCGCCCGGTACCAGATCAGGGCAGCCGCTATGAGCGCCAGCGTGCAAAGCACAATCAGCAACCGGTAGGCGCGACGGGCGCGACGCCGGTATCTGCGATGTTTTTCATCCATGGCGCGGGTTCTTGTTGCAAGCTACTAAACTTTTGGCCGGGAGGCTTTTAATTTGGTTTCGCTGCCGAATGTTTTCTACCTTTGCGGCCGACTCCTGGGAATGGCATTCAAACTCACACAAGGCTTCTGGGCCCGTACAGCCCGCATCATCCTGCGCAACCGCATCCTGATCCTGGTCGGGATTGCCCTGGTGACCGTCCTGCTGGCCACCCAGTGGAAAAACATGCAGTTCTCCAACACAGAGGCCAACCTGCTCCCGGACGACCACCCGGCTACACTGGAGTACGGCGCCTTTCTGGAACAATTCGGGGAGGAGGGAAACACGATTGTACTGGCCGTTAAGGATTCCCGCCTGTTTGAACCGGAGGCGTTTAACCGCTGGAATATTTTCAACGAACAGCTGGAGGCGTTCCCGGAGATCGATTTTGTCCTTTCCACGGACAACCTGCAGCGCCTGGTCAAAGACAATGAGGCCCAGGAATTCCGCCTGGAACCCTGGCTCGCCGACAGTGTCCGTACCACCGGGCAACTCGACAGCCTTACCGACGAGCTATTCAACCGCATGCCGTTCTACGAAAAACTCCTCTATAACAAAGAGGGGCGGACCATCCAGTCCGTGGTCTACCTGGACCAGGACCTGGTCAATACAAAGGTCCGCAAGGATTTTGTGCTGAACGACCTGCGCAACCTGGTGGCGGAGTTTGAACAGGATACCGGGATGAATGTCCGCGTCTCGGGGATGCCCTATATCCGGACGATGAACTCCCAGAATATCATCGACGAAATCGGCAAGTTTATCTTTGCCGCCCTGGCGGTGACCTCGTTGATTTTCTTTTTCTTCTTCCGATCCATCCGCGCCACGCTGATTTCGATCTGCGTGGTTATTTTCGGGGTGATGTGGGCCTTTGGGACCCTGGGCCTGCTCCAGTACGAAATCACCGTGCTGACAGCCCTGATCCCGCCGGTGATCATCGTAATCGGCATCCCCAATTGCATCTTCCTGATCAACAAATACCAACAGGAAGTAAAAAAACACGGAAACCAGGCGCTTTCCCTCCAGCGGGTGATCTCCAAAATCGGCAATGCCACGCTGATGACCAATGTCACCACAGCCTCCGGTTTTGCCACCTTTATCATCACGGACAGCCGGTTGCTCTCGGAATTCGGCATCGTCGCCTCCATCAACATCCTGGGCATTTTTGTGCTTTCCCTGCTGATTATCCCGATCCTCTACAGCTTTATGCCGCTGCCCAAGACAAAACACCTGAAGCACCTCAACAAACGGTGGATCGACGCCTTTGTAAACTGGATGGAGCGGATCGTGCGGCACCAGCGCATTACCGTTTACATCGTGGCTATCTGCACGCTGGTGGCCAGCATCATCGGGATCTACCAGATCCGCATCTCGGGCAGCCCCATAGAGGACATGCCCAAGAAGGCCGAATTTTTCCAGGATATCCGCTTTTTTGAAGCCGAATTCGACGGGATCATGCCCGTGGAAATCGTGGTCGATTCCCGCCGGCGCAACGGCATACTGAAACCGGCCACCCTGCGCCGGATGGACCAACTCGGGGAGGTGATCCGGGACATTCCGGAGCTTTCCCGTCCCATTTCCGTGGTGGACCTGGTTAAGTACTCCAAGCAGGCCTACTACAACGGCATCCCCAAATACTACCAGCTGCCGACGTCCCAGGAGAACAATTTTATCCTGGATATCGCCAGGAAATCCAAAGATAACGGCAACCTGCTCCAGAGCTTTGTGGATTCCACCGGGCAGGTGGCCCGGATCACCACCTTTATGCAGGACATGAAAACCGACCGCATGGAGGAAATTGAACAGGAACTCCGGGAGGAGGCCGCCAAGATTTTCCCGGAGGAGCGGTACGATGTCTCCCTCACGGGCAAGGCCCTGCTCTTCCTGAAAGGCACAAAATTCCTCGTGCGGAACCTGGTCCTCTCCCTGGCCCTGGCCATCGGCTTGATCTCCCTGCTCATGGCCTACCTCTTCCGGTCGTTCCGGATGATCGTGATCTCCCTGATCCCTAACCTGCTCCCCCTGGTGATAACCGCAGGGGTGATGGGCTTTCTGGGCGTCCCGATCAAGCCTTCCACCATCCTGGTTTTCAGCATTGCCTTCGGGATTTCCGTGGACGACACAATCCACTTCCTGGCCAAATACCGGCAGGAACTCATCAGCAACCACTGGCGCATCCGCAAGTCCGTCTATGCTGCTCTGCGCGAAACGGGAGTGAGCATGTTCTACACCTCCATCGTCCTGTTTTTCGGGTTTTCCGTGTTCACCATTTCAAACTTCGGGGGCACGGTGGCCCTGGGGGCCCTGGTTTCGGCCACCCTGCTCTTTGCCATGCTCGCCAACCTGATCCTGTTGCCGTCCCTGCTGCTCTCCCTGGAACGGAACATCGCCAACAAGCAGGTACTCAAAAAGCCGCAGATCGACATCCTCCCCGGGGGGACGGGCTCCGGCCAGGACCGGGATTAGCCAGGGGCACAGCCCCGGAACCACCTATTTTTACGGGCACAGTTTGCATCAATACCGTATCTTTGACGCTGTTTAACCGACAGACAAAAAGGAAATATGACGCGTATACGATCCATCCTCAGCGAAGCCCCGTTGCTCAGTGAAGTCAGCGTATCCGGCTGGGTCCGAACCTTTCGTTCCAACCGCTTCATCGCCCTGAACGACGGGTCGACGCTGGAGAACCTGCAATGTGTCGTGGATTTTGAAAATTTTGACGAGGCAACACTCCGCCGGATCAACACCGGGGCAGCCCTGACCGTACGGGGAACGCTCGTGGAAAGTCAGGGCCGCGGCCAAAAGGTGGAGGTACAGGTAAGCCAGCTGGAAATCCACGGGGATGCCGACCCGGAAAGCTATCCGATTCAGCCCAAGAAACACTCCATGGAATTTCTCCGGGAGCAGGCCCACCTGCGAATCCGCACCAATACGTTCGCCGCGGTGATGCGGGTGCGTTCCGCCCTGGCCTTTGGCGTACACGAGTATTTCACCAGGAACGGGTTCTACTATTTTCACGCCCCGATCATCACCGGATCCGATGCGGAAGGGGCCGGGGAGATGTTCCGGGTGAGCACCCTCGATCCGCTGACACCCCCCAGGGACGAGTCCGGCAATGTGGATTTCGGGGAAGACTTTTTCGGGAAGGAAACAAACTTGACGGTTTCGGGTCAATTGGAAGCCGAGGCGTACGCCATGGCCCTGGGCAAGGTCTATACCTTCGGCCCCACCTTCCGGGCGGAAAACTCCAATACCTCCCGCCACCTGGCCGAGTTCTGGATGATCGAACCCGAGATGGCCTTTTACGACCTGGATGCGAACATGGACCTGGCGGAGGATTTCATCCAGGAGGTTATCCGCTATGTCCTGAAGCATTGCGAGGAAGACCTGGCCTTTTTGGATAAACGCCTGGAGGATGAAGAAAAGCGGAAACCGCAGGCCGAACGCTCGGGCATGGGGCTGATTGAAAAACTGCGCTTTGTCACGGACCAGCCGTTTAAGCGGGTTACCTATACGGAGGCTATCGAAATCCTGCGAAACAGCAAGCCCAACAAGAAAAAGAAATTCCAGTACCCCATAGACGCCTGGGGCGCCGATTTACAAAGCGAGCACGAGCGCTACCTGGTGGAAAAACACTTCCAGTGCCCGGTGATTTTGTTTAACTACCCGGCAGAAATCAAGGCCTTCTACATGCGGCTGAACGACGATGGGAAAACCGTCCGGGCCATGGACATTCTGTTTCCGGGGATCGGGGAAATCGTCGGGGGTTCCCAGCGGGAAGAACGCCTGGATGTCCTGCAGGAAAAGATGCAGCAACTGGGCATAGACGAAAAAGAACTCTGGTGGTACCTGGACCTGCGTCGCTTCGGGACGGCCGTCCACAGCGGCTTTGGCCTGGGCTTTGAACGCCTGGTGCAATTTGCGACCGGCATGGGGAACATCCGGGACGTAATCCCCTTCCCCCGAACGCCACAGAACGCAGAATTCTGATCGCTTTTGCGTAATTTTAAATCAAACCCTGAAGACTCCGGACTACTTCCAATCCCATGCTGAAACAACACCTGCAATTAAAACTGTCACAGAAGCTGTCGCCCCAGCAGATCCAGCTGATGAAGCTGATCCAGCTGCCGACACTCGCTTTTGAACAGCGGCTTAAGCAGGAAATGGAGGAAAATCCGGCCCTGGAAAGCGGGAAGGAAGACACGGGCACCCTGGAGGACGAATACGCCGACACCTTTGACGAATCCGAGGACAGCGAACGGATCGAGGCGGAAGACATCAACATCGACGACTACCTGGGCGACGACGAAATACCCGATTACCGTACCCGGGCCAACAACTACAGCGAAGACGACTCGGACCGGCAGGTGCCCTATGCAGCGGGCATATCCTTTACACAGCACCTGCTCAACCAGCTCAATACGGAGTACCTGGATGACCAGGAATGGACCATCGCGGAATTCCTGGTGGGCAGCGTGGATGAAAGCGGTTACATCCGGCGCCCTGTGGCCGACATCATGGACGACCTGGCATTTACGCAGAACGTTTACACCGACGAGGCCACCATTGAAAAAGTGCTCCAAAAGGTTCAGCAGCTCGACCCGCCCGGGGTGGGCGCCCGTTCCCTGGAGGAATGCCTGTTGCTGCAACTGGAGCGGAAGGAGCCCTCCCCTGCCGTGGAGATGGCCATTGAGATCCTCCGGAAATCCTTTGACCACTTCAGTAAGAAACACTATAAAAAGCTCCTCCAAAAACACGATATCGGGGAGGAGGCGCTTCGGGAAGCCATAGGGGAAATCGAGAAACTCAACCCGAAACCCGGCGGATCCTATTCGGGCGGCACCAAAATCGTGGAACACGTAGTGCCGGATTTTACCATCCGGATAGTGGACGGGGAACTCGAGTTGAGCCTCAACGGCAGGAACGCCCCCGAGCTGCATGTTTCAAGGGAATACAGCAATATGCTGGCCGGGTATAAAAATGCCAGGGACAAATCGAAACAGCAGAAGGACGCCGTGATGTTCATAAAGCAGAAACTCGATGCGGCCAAGTGGTTTATCGACGCTATCAAACAGCGGCAGCAAACCCTGTATGTGACCATGAATGCCATCATGGAATACCAGCGGGAATATTTTATGACGGGCGATGAGCGCAACCTGAAACCTATGATCCTGAAAGATATCGCAGACCAGATTGGGATGGACGTGTCGACGGTATCCCGGGTGGCCAACAGCAAATACGTGGACACGCCATACGGGACCCGGCTCATCAAGGAGTACTTTTCGGAGTCCATCAAGAACGAACAGGGGGAAGATGTCTCTACCAAGGAGATCAAAAAGATCCTGGAAACCGTGGTGGGTGAGGAAAACAAACGGAAACCGCTCACGGACGACAAGCTCGCAAAAATCCTCAAGGAGAAAGGCTACCCGATTGCCCGACGGACCATCGCCAAGTACCGCGAACAACTGGGCATCCCGGTGGCGAGACTCCGAAAAGAAATATAATGCGCTTCTTCAGCCAGCTCGTCAGCTACCTGTTCCACCCGCTGCTGATCCCGCTCTATGGCACGGTCCTGTATTTCCGAATCACCCCCAAATTCAGCCCGCTGGAGATGCAAAGCGGCAACGTCCTGCCGGTCTTCATCCTCACGGTAATCATCCCGGTAATCAGCATGCTCATCCTGCGCAACCTGGGCATGATGCAAACCTCCCGTCTCTTGCGGCCCCAGGAACGCATCTATCCGCTGCTGATTTTTCTGGTCCTGCTCCTGATGGTTTTGTTCCGGGTGATCCCGAACAACTACGCGGCGGAACTGTACTTCTATTTCCTCGGGATGATCATCGCCACGGTTGCCTCCCTGCTGCTGGCCCTGGCAGGCAAACCGGTAAGCCTCCACATGGCGGGCGTCGGCACGTTGCTGATGTACCTGATTTCCCTGAGCATCCATTTTGAAAAAAACATCGTCCTGGCTATCAGCGCCTGTACGCTCTGTACGGGTCTTGTCGGGACTGCCCGCCTCTACCTGCAGGTTCACGGACGCGCCTCCGTCCTCACAGGCTGGCTGATTGGCCTGCTATCCCAGCTGATCCTGGTCCGTTTCTGGTTCTAAAGGATGTAAAAGATCAACCCGATCCGCAGGGGCACCATGTCCAGGTCGGCGCCGTCAGGCCCGGGGACATCGCTTTCAAACAGGTTGTTCAGGCCGTAGTACACGTGGAAGTTTATCGTATTGTAACCGATATTCAGCGTCAGGCCGTAGCGGAAATTGTCTGTATCCGTGTTGTAAAAACTGTCTTTAAATTCCGAGGTGACAAATTTGGACCTGGATCCGACCACATACCCCAGTTTGAATCCGGTATAGATGCGCCAGAAACTGTAATCCGTTGCCGTGGAATTCCGCCATCGGAACTGCACGGGCAATTCCACCAGGTGGGTCTCGATTTTATTCCGCTTGTAGGAGTCCTCCTCGTCCAGGATGATGTACTGGAAATCCTCGCCATTCTGAATGGCCCTGAGGTTGCTGTAATAGGAGTTCACGCCATATCCCAATCCGATTCCCAGGGCCAGGGTACGCTTCGGGTTGATGGGAAGGTCCTTGATAAACCCCATATAGATCCCGTAGGATATCAGGTTATTCTGGGAGACTCCTTCCGGCTGGTTCAGGAGCAGGTTAAAGGAGAACCCGACGTAGAACTGGTCTTCCAGGTATTCCGAATCGATGAGGGGCGCCCCGGTATCCAGGGAGTCCTTCGGGAGATCCGTGCCCGTGGGATTGCCTTCCTGACCGATAACAGGGACCAGGCAAAATAGCAGGATGAAAGTGGCGATTCGGGCTTTCATATGCACAACATAAAAAAAACGCTTCAAAGACTGAAGCGTTTTTTACATCTAAATTGGTTTTGAAAAAATGACTCCTACTGGATATTCCGGAAGGCATCCCCTTCGTAGGTCGTATAATTGACTTTCAGGGCATTAACCTTGCGCAGTTCCTGTTTGATATCCGATATCAGGCCCATATTGGCCTCCTTGTCTACCTTGAGTGCCGTGGTCAGCACATTCTGGATATCCTGGGGCTTCTTGGCCCGTTCCTGCAGGATGTAATCCCCGACTTCGGATACACTGGCAAACTTGTCATTCAACTGGATTTTGGGCTCGGTACCAAAGGTCTTCTGGTACTGGGTAGTGGGTTTCCCCACATAAATGTAAATTACCCGGTCCTTCTTTTCCAGCTTCTTGGTTTCACTCGCATTGGGCAACGTATTGTCCACCATCAGCGTATTGTCCTTCATGGTGGTAACCGTCATGAAGAAGAACAGCAGCATGAAAACAATATCCGGCAGCGATGCCGTGGATACCGCCGGGATGTCGCCGTCTTTTTTCTTATTAAACTTAGCCATGTCTCGTCTTTTTTAATTTGAAGTTGTCTCGGCCTCCGAAAGTTTCTGAGGGAAGAGTTCCTGCACACGCAACACCTTTTCCTTCAGTTCTTCCCGGACATCCTCGTCGGTTTCGGGATTGAGATACTCCGCTTCCATATCCGTAAAATCCCGGCCGTACAACCTCTGTGCCTCCCGGTTCCTGAGCTCGTTATAGGCACCTACCAGTTCGTTCTGAACCGTAATATATGTGCCGTAACGGGTCTCCCGGTCGTTCTTGAGCGAAATAATCGCCTTGCCCGGGTTATCCGATGATGCCTCATCCCCGGCGCCTTTGCAGTAATTGCAGGTTCCGTCTCCGCCATTGTCCAGAAAGGCCATGGCTTTTTCTCTCAGGTCCTGCAACTCCGTAAGCTCCTCTTCGACGAGCAACTGACCGTTCTTGTTGATATTCACCGTGAAGATGTTCTTCTGTTTAATCACCACATCCTCTTCCGGCGGCTCGATGGGCGGCAACATACGGTCCAGCCCCGCGTCGGTTTCAATGGTGGTGGTTACAAGGAAAAAGATCAACAGCAGGAAGGCGATATCCGCCATGGACCCTGCATTTACTTCCGGTGGTGCTCCTCTTCTAGGCATATTCCTTGGATTTACTTATTCGACATTTTCTTGATCCCTCCCCACAGCATGGAAGCTACGGCGATAATCACCAGGATGAAGAACATATTGAGGCCTGCGCCGATATTCTTCACGGTACTCTCGGTGGTTGTCACGCCTCTTCCCGCCATTTCCTCAACGGTGCCGTCTGCCCCGTCCGACAGGACATAGGCGATGGCGACTACCAGCAGGAAGCCGACGATGACAAACAACGTCTTTTTCAGGCTCGCCGGGTTGGAGAACAGGTTTTTAAGTGCGAACAACAGGCTGGAGACCACTGCGATTCCCAACAGGATGTACATGATGATAAACATCCCGTTCATGGCACCGCTGTCAATCGCCTCGGAAGCCGGCATTTCGCTTTCGGGAAGCATAAACCACAGAATGGCTGCAATCGCTCCCAGAACTATCAATAATATTTTTACAATCTTATGCATGTTCTATGGTATTAGGCGTCCGACTTACTTCTTGTGATCAACCAGCATATCGATCAGGATGATCGATGAATCTTCCATATCATTGACGATGCTGTCGATCTTGGCAATGATGTAGTTGTAGAAGATCTGAAGGATGATCGCAGTAATCAGACCGAATACCGTCGTCAACAGGGCTACCTGGATATCCCCGGCAATCAGGGAAGCACTCAGGTTACCTACTGCGCTAATTTTCTGGAAGGCCTGGATCATACCGATTACCGTTCCCATGAACCCAAGCATCGGGGCAATGGCGATAAAGAGTGAAAGCCAGGATACGTTTTTCTCGAGTTGTCCCATCTGAACCCCGCCGTAGGCAACTACCGCCTTCTCGGCAGATTCAATACTCTCACCGGCCCGGTCGAGACCCTGATAGTAGATGGAGGCAACGGGGCCCTTGGTGTTGCGGCAAACTTCCTTGGCCGCTTCAACACCGCCGGAAGCCAGCGCATCTTCTACCTGTTGCTTCAGCTTGGTCGTGTTCGTGCTGGCCATATTGAGGTATATGATCCGCTCGATGGCTACCGCCAGTCCGAGAATCAGACAGAGCAGTACGATGCCCATGAATCCGGCACCCCCCTGGATGAATTGTTCTTTAAGAACCTGGGTAAATCCTCTGTCGTCGGCAGCAGCTGCATCGTCCTGTAGCATAACAGTCGCTGTAGTCAGGGTTGAAGACAGGTTTGAAAGGATTGCTGGCGCTTTAGCGCTTACCGTATTTGTTCCGAGGACAAATAGCCCAGCCAGAGCCAGGAATGAGAATAATTTTTTCATTTTTTCAAACTTAAATTTAGATTAGTTATTAGGGTTAAAGATAACAAAAAATTGGAATTAAAAAACTAAAATCAGGGGCTCCAGGCCCCGGAATCCTTAAAAAACCCGAGGGTTTTCAGCATATATTCAGCCTGGTTCAGAAAATCCTTGTGAATCTTTCAAAACCGCCTCCGGGATTAGCTGCGCTGATCCCTCAACCTCTTTCAGTGTGCCGGACAAGCATGGGAATCTCCGTTCGGCTGCGCCGACCGGTTTCCCCCCTTCATCATTTCAATCCGCCTCCGGGATTAGCTGCGCTGATCCCTCAACCTCTATCAGTGTGCCGGACAAGCATGGGAATCTCCGTTCGGCTGCGCCGACCGGTATGCTCTCAAAACCGCGACTTTCAAAAGCGGGCTTTTGACGGCGCTTGTTTTGAGAGCATCACCGCCGCGGTGCGGCGGTGATTCCCTTTTGTGCAGAGAGGAAGGGATTCGAACCCTCGATGCACTTTTGGTGCATACACACTTTCCAGGCGTGCGCCTTCGACCACTCGGCCACCTCTCTAAAATACCCGAAAAACGGGGTGCCCAATAAACAAAAAATTTAGGATTATATGAAATTTTGCCCGGTTAATTTTGGGACATCTCACCCCGTAGCGGGGATTCAAATATGGTTTTGAAGGACTTAGGGGAAACCGACGAACCGAGCAGGTACATGAGCTTGGCCAGGGCGGCTTCCGACGTAATGTCCCGTCCGTCGATCAGCGGTATATCCAGCAGGCCCGAACTGGTTTCGTAACGCCCCATCAAAACGGAGCCCCCGCTGCACTGGGTTACGTTTACGATGTGCAATCCCCGGCCGGCCGCTTCCCTCAGGGCATCCAGGAGCCAGGGGGCCGACGGGGCATTCCCGGCCCCGAACGTTTCCAGTACCACCCCTTTCAAACCGGGGGCACCGAGCTGGTGGCGCAGCCAGTCCGGGTGCATCCCGGGGAAGAGCCGCACCACCCCTACCTGGTTCACGAGGTCCGTGCGCACCTTGAGGGCGCTTTTTCTGGGGGTGCGCCAAAGCGCTTCCTTCCGGACCTTCAGGTGGACGCCGGACACTGCCAGGGGCGGGTAGTTCGGGGAATCAAAGGCTTCGAAGTGCTCTGTATTGACCTTGGTCGTCCGGTTGCCGCGGAACAATTTGTACTCAAAATACAGGCAGACCTCGCGGACCAGGGGCTCGCCCCCTTCCGACAGGGCGGCAATCTGAATGGAGGTAATCAGGTTTTCCTTCGCATCGGTGCGCAGGTCGCCGATGGGAAGCTGGGATCCCGTCAGGATAACGGGCTTGGCGAGGTTCTCGAGCATGAAGCTCAGGGCCGAAGCCGTGTAGCTCATCGTATCGCTGCCGTGTAAAACGACGAAGCCGTCGTACCGGTCGTAATGCTCCCCGATCAGGGTGGCGAGTTGTTGCCAGTGCGGCAGATCCATGTTTGAGGAGTCGATCGGGTTGGCAAAGGCCACCGTATCGATCCGGCAATCGAGCTGGTGCAGCTCGGGTATCTGTTGGAGCAGGTTGTTGAAGTCGAAGGCGCGGAGGGATCCCGACCCGTAGTCGCGGACCATTCCGATGGTTCCCCCCGTGTAGATGAGCAAGATGCCGGTGCCGTTTCTGGCCATAAGACGTACTTTTTAAACGCCAAAGACCTCCCGGGAAGTCTCCGTCGTGATTTCTGCGATGCGCGCTTCGGGAATCCCGTAGATTTCCGACAGGCGGGAAACCACGAATTTCAGGTAGGCGGGTTCATTGCGTTTACCCCGGTGGGGCGTCGGCGCCAGGTAGGGCGAATCGGTTTCCAGCACCAGCGATTCCAGGGGGAGCTCGTCCAGGAACTGGTCGATCTTCCCGTTCTTAAAGGTAGCCACCCCGCCAATCCCGAGCTTCATCCCGTAGGCCAGGGCGAGCCGGGCCTGTTCCAGCGTTCCGGTAAAGCAGTGGAAGATGCCGCGCAGGTCCGGCCCCTGGCATTCGGCGAGGATTTCAAAAATTTCGTCAAAGGCTTCCCGGCAATGGATAACAATTGGCAGCCCCCGGGATTTTGCCATCCGGATCTGCCGGCGAAAGGCTTCCTGCTGGGCTTCGAGCCGGGTTTGGTCCCAGTACAGGTCAATCCCGATCTCCCCGACGGCCACGTAGCCCCCGCGGTCCAGTTCGCGTTCGACATGCCGGAGTTCTGCCTCAAAATCCTCCTTCACGTGGGTGGGGTGCAGACCGCACATGAGGAAAACCTCATCCGGGTAAGCTTCCCGCAAATCCCGCATCCGCTCCGTATAGGCGGAGTCGATGGCGGGGATAAAAAACCGCTCCACGCCTTCGGCCCGGGCACGGGCCATCATCCGGGCCCGGTCCTCGTCAAAAGCTTCCACGTATAAATGGGCGTGTGTATCTGTCAGGGTCACGGCGCAAAAATAGGATTATCTTTATCAAAAAATCTCATGGGCACCCTTAAAAAGTTCCTGCTGGACCGCGGCTTCAGCGCAATGCCCCTGGAACGCACCCGCACCGACCACCTGGCGCTCTCCGGTTCCCTGAACGGGGTGACCGGCCGTTTTATCCTGGATACCGGGGCCTCCAATACCTGCGTGGGGCTCGACCGGACGGAGCGCTTCCGCCTGCTTACCGAAATCTCCGAGATCCGGGCCGCAGGGGCAGGAGCAGTAGATATGGAGACCCTGGTTTCCGATGGGAACACCCTGGCGCTGGAAGGTTGGGAACGCCCGGACATGCAGGTTGTCCTCTTTGACCTCAGCCATGTGAACCAGGCCCTGGAAAGCCAGGACGAACCCCCCGTGGACGGCATCCTCGGGGCGGATATCCTGCACGGCGGCAAGGCAGTCATCGACTACGATTCCTGCAACCTCTATCTCAAATAAAAACCCCGGCCGGGGCCGGGGCATCGCAATAATTAATCCGTTTTTGTTTCCGGTATCCGAGAATACCGATGCCGGGGTACCGGCTAGAGCTCCAACGCTTTTTTCAGGTCCCCGTCCATGAGGTGTTCCACCGGGTTCTCGATCGCCTCCTTAATAGCCACGAGGAATCCGACAGATTCCTTCCCGTCGATAATCCGGTGGTCGTAGGAAAGCGCCACGTACATTACCGGCGCGATGGCGATGGCGCCGTCGCGGACGATGGCCCGTTCGACGATGTTGTGCATCCCCAGGATACCGCTCTGGGGCGGGTTGATGATCGGGGTGGAGAGCATCGAACCGAAGACGCCGCCGTTGGAGATTGTAAAGGTACCCCCGGTCATTTCGTCAACGGTGATCTGTCCGTCGCGGGCCCGGAGCGCCAATCGCTTGACCTCTTCTTCGATGCCGCGGAAACTCAGGTTTTCCGCATTGCGGATCACCGGCACCATCAAGCCTTTCGGTCCGGACACGGCGATGCTGATATCGCAGTAATCGTAGGTAATCATTTCCTTGCCGTCGATCATGGAATTCACCGCCGGGAACTGTTGGAGCGCCCGGATCACGGCTTTGGTGAAGAACGACATAAAGCCGAGTCCCACCCCGTGCTTCTCCTTAAAAGCTTCCTTGTGTTCCGCACGGATATCGAATACCGCAGACATGTCCACCTCGTTGAAGGTCGTCAGCATGGCTGTTTCGTTTTTGGCGGATACCAGGCGTTCGGCCACCTTGCGCCGCAACATGGAAAGTTTGCTCCGGGACTCCCCGCGGGATCCACCTCCGGGGCTGCCCATGGAAGGCACGGCTTTAACGGCGTCGTCCTTGGTAATGCGGCCGTCTTTTCCAGAGCCCTTCACGGATGCCGGGTCGATGCCTTTTTCATCGAGGATCTTCTTCGCTGCAGGCGATGCAACCCCGGAAGCATAGGTTTCCTTGGCCTGCCTGGGTTGCGGGGCCTTTGATCCCCCGGCCTGGCCTGCCTGTTCTTTTTGCTTGTCGAGTTCCTTTTCGGCGTTTCCGCCAGAGCCTTCATCCCCCTTGCCCACGGAATCCGTTCCGGCGCTGCCTTCCTGGTCTTTGCCCCCGGAAGCGTCCGGCTTTTCCGCATCCGTATCGATCAGGCAAACGACTTCGCCAACGGCCACGGCATCCCCTTCTTCGGCTTTCAAGGTGATCACCCCGCTTTCCTCGGCGGGCAACTCCAGGGTGGCCTTGTCGGAGTCCACCTCGGCAATGGCCTGGTCCTTTTCGACGTAGTCCCCGTCCGAAACGAGCCATTGGGCAATTTCCACTTCCGTGATGGATTCGCCCGGAGAAGGTACTTTCATTTCTAGAATCATGCGATTTCCTCTTTTTGTATTTTTTCAGTTGCTGTGTGAAACAAAATCTTACTGTTTCCTATCCCAATGGTATTTTGCCGGCGGCCGCCCGGGTCATTCTTCGTCCGTTGCCACATCCGCAGGAACCGGCCGGCTCATATTGTCTTTTTTCGGATCGAAAACATAATCGATTACCTGCTGGTGCCGCATCTTGGAGCGCGCCGGGCTGCCCGCTGCCGGGGAAGCGTAAAAGCGCCGCGAAGCCACGCGGAAACGCGAGGCATCCGGGAAGTGCATCATCAGGTGGCTCCAGGCACCCATGTTCCTGGGTTCCTCCTGTGCCCAAACCAGGTCTTCCGCATGGGAATATTTCTCGATAAGCTCCTCCATCTGCACCACCGGCAGCGGGAACAATTGTTCCAGGCGGACCAGGGCCACATCCTCCCTGCCCAGTTCCTCCCGGGCTGCGAGCAGGTCGTAATAAAATTTCCCCGTACAGAATACCAGGGATTTGACCTTTTTAACCGATGCCCCGGCATCGTCGATCACTTCCTGGAACCGGCCTTCCGCAAGTTCCTCTACCGTGGAGACGCATTTTGCATGCCGGAGCAGGCTCTTCGGGGTGAAAACCACCAGCGGTTTGCGGAAGTTGACCAGCATCTGGCGCCGGAGCAGGTGAAACAGGTTGGCCGGGGTACTGACATCAGCCACATACATATTGTCCCGGGCGCACAATTGCAGGTAGCGCTCCATCCGGGCCGAAGAGTGTTCCGCACCCTGGCCTTCATAGCCGTGGGGCAGGAAAAGCACCAGGCCGTTCTGCAACTTCCATTTGTCTTCCGCTGCCGAGAGATACTGGTCGATCATGATCTGGGCGCCGTTGCTGAAATCCCCGAACTGGGCTTCCCATATGGTGAGCGTGTTCGGGCTCGCCATGGCGTACCCGTATTCGAATCCAACCACCCCGTACTCGGAAAGCAGGGAATTGTAGATCTGGAAATCGCCCTGTTCCTCCGAGATATGGTTCAGCAGCAAGACCTCTTCCTCGCTTTCTTCCACCTTCATCACCGCGTGGCGGTGGGAGAATGTCCCCCGCTCCACGTCCTGCCCGGAAATCCGCACGTCGAATCCCTCCTGCAGGAGCGTGCCATAGGCGAGCAACTCCCCCATGGCCCAATCCAGGCGGTTGGTTTCAAAGAACATCTTGTGGCGCTCCTTGACGAGCTTGTCTACCTTGCGCAGGAATTTTTTGTCTTCCGGGAGTTGGGTAATCACCCGGGCAACCGCTTCCAGCTTGTCCTTCGGGACCCCTGTTTCCACCGGCTCCATCATTTCCCATTCCCGGACATTTTCAAACCCGTCCCATTCGTCGGCCATAAAGGCGGTAATCCGCGTTTTATCTTCCTTCTTGCTGTCCCGGAGTTCTTCCTCCAGCTTCGCTTTGTAGTCCTCTTCCAGCTTTTTGACAAAGTCCGCATCGATAACGCCTTCGGACATCAGCCGTTCCGCATAAATATCCCGGGGGTTTTGGTGCTTGGCGATGGCCTTGTAGAGCTTGGGCTGCGTAAACCGCGGCTCATCCCCTTCGTTGTGGCCGTATTTGCGGTAACCCAACAGGTCCAGGAATACATCCCGCCTGAATTTCATCCGGTATTCCAGGGCAAAGAGGGCAGCGTGCACAACGGCTTCCGCATCGTCCGCATTGATGTGGAGTACCGGGCTCAGGGTCACCTTCCCCACGTCCGTGCAGTACGTGGAGGTACGCCCGTCCAGATAATTCGTGGTAAAGCCGATCTGGTTATTGACCACAATGTGGATCGTACCGGCCGTGCCGTACCCGTCCAGGCCGGCCATCTGTACCACCTCGTAGGCAATGCCCTGGCCGGCGATGGCGGCGTCCCCGTGGACCACGATTGGCAGGACCTTGGAAAAATCCTCGGGGAAGTGCCGGTCCTGTTTGGCCCGGGTAATCCCTTCAACCACCGCCCCAACCGTTTCCAGGTGGGAGGGGTTGGGCGCAATGTTCATATTGATGCTATCCCCGGAATTCGTCTTCCGCATGGAGGTCCACCCCAGGTGGTATTTCACGTCCCCGTCAAAAATTTCCTGTTCGTAGTCCTTGCCTTCGAATTCGCTGAAGATATCGGTTGCGGGTTTCCCGAAAATATTTGTGAGTACATTCAGGCGGCCCCGGTGGGCCATTCCCATGACAAACTGTTGGACGCCCAGTTCGGCTGCCCGCTCCACGATGGCGTCCACCGCCGGGATCAGCGATTCATTCCCTTCCAGGGAAAAACGTTTCTGGCCGACGTATTTTGTGTGGAGGAAGCCTTCAAAGGAAACCGCCTCATTGAGTTTGCGGAGGATGTATTTTTTTCGTTCCGGGCTGAAATTCGGGTGGTTGTCATTGACGTTGAGCCACTGCTGGATCCACTCTACCCGCTCCGGGCTGCGGATATACATGTATTCCACGCCGATGGCGTCGCAGTAGATCCGCGTGAGGTGGTCGATGATCTCCCGCAGCGTGCTCGGGCCGATCCCAATGATATCCCCCGCGCTGAACACCTTCTCCAGGTCGGATTCCTCCAATCCGAAATTTTCGATTTCCAGGGAAGGCGTATAGGTGCGCCGCTCCCTTACCGGGTTCGTTTGGGTAAACAGGTGCCCGCGGCTGCGGTACCCGTCGATGAGCCGCACCACCTGGAATTCTTTTTTGAGCGAGAGCGGCATGGCCGCTTCATCCCCTCCGGCCGTGCGCACCACCCCGGCCTCCGCATCGATGCCGATTTCCTCCAGGGCGCTTTCCATCCCGAAATCAAATCCCTGGAAAAATGCGCGCCAACTGGGCTCAACACTGTCCGGGTGGGTGAGGTACCGATCGTATAGGTCTGAAAAAAAAGCGGTATGAGCCGCGTTTAAGAAGGAATATCTATCCATCTGAAATAATCTATGCCTCCGGCAAAATAATTTATCAAAAATACAATAATTCGCACCGAATGTCAGGAACGGGGGCCAGTTTTTGCATTACGGCATCCGACCCACCCCCTAGAGCTTCCGCACTTTTTTCTCCCAGGTCCATGCGGATGCCATGGCATCGTCCAGGGAGGACTCCGCTTTCCAGCCCAATTCGTTATTGGCGCGGGTGGTGTCCGCATAGGCTTCAACCACATCCCCGCTGCGGCGTCCCACCACCCTGAAATTCAGTTTTTCGCCCGAGACCCGCTCAAAACTCCGGATGACCTCCATCACGGAACTCCCCGTACCCGTCCCGATGTTGAACACCTCGTAATTGGACTGGTTCTGCTGCCCGAAAAGCCGCTCCAGGGCTACCACATGGGCACGGGCCAGGTCCACCACATGGATATAATCGCGGATGCAGGTGCCGTCAGGCGTGGGGTAATCGTCCCCAAAAACCGACAATTCCTCCCGCAGTCCCGCCGCCGTCTGGGTAATGAACGGCACCAGATTGGCAGGTACCCCCAGGGGCAACTCCCCGATAGCCGCACTGGGGTGCGCCCCGATCGGATTGAAGTAGCGGAGGGAAATCGCCCGGAGTTCCGGGTGTACCCGGCAGGTGTCCCGGATGATTTCCTCCCCCATTTGTTTCGTATTCCCGTAGGGCGATTCGGCGGGTTTCACCGGCGCATCTTCGGTAATGGGCATTTGGTCGGCCTGCCCGTAAACCGTGCAGGAAGAACTGAAGATAAAGGAACTCCCCCCCCTGGCCACCAGCTGTTGCAGCAGGTAAACCAGCGTGCCGATGTTGTTCTCGTAATAGAGCAGGGGCTTCTCGACGCTTTCCCCCACGGCCTTGGAGGCCGCGAAATGGATGACGCCCACGAGGTCCGTATGGCGTGCAAAAAAATCGTTGACCGCAGCCTTTTCCCGGAGGTCCATTCGTTCAAATTCCGGCCGCTGCCCGGTGATTTCAAAGATCCCGTCCAGGACATCTTCCGAAGCGTTGGAACAGTTGTCGATAATCACTACCTGATGGCCTGCCTGCTGCAATTCCACCACCGTGTGGGAACCGATAAAGCCCAGCCCCCCGGTTACGAGTACTTTCATGAATTAAGCGTTTTTAAATGTTTGCATGGACCTGTTAAATCAACCCGCTGCTGGGTTCGGCCTGTTCGATAAATTCGAGGACGGTCCGGCAGATATACGCCAACTGTTCCTCATCCAGCTCCGTATGCATTGGCAGGGAAATCACCTCTTCCGACAGTTGGTTGGTGACCGCAAAATCCGACTCCTTGTAACGCGCATCCGCATAGGCCTTCTGCCGGTGCAGGGGTACCGGGTAATAGATGCCGTGCGGGATACCCGCCTCGGTGAGCCGCTTGGCCAGCGCATCGCGCTTGCCGCCTCCAATGCGCAAGGTGTATTGGTGGAACACGTGACAGTCGCAGGTATCGCATATGCCCTCACAGGACCTGACGGTAGTTGGCACGGTGATTCCTTCCCGGTCTTTGAAGGAGGCGTTGTAATACCGGGCCGCCGCGCGGCGTTTTTCGCAATACCGGTCCAGGTGCGGGAGCTTGGCGCGAAGTACGGCAGCCTGCAGGGAATCCAGGCGGGAATTCACCCCGACCACGTCGTGGTAATACCTTTGGTACATCCCGTGATTGACGATTCCCCGGATCCGGTGCGCAAGCGCATCGTCATCCGTAAAGAGGGCTCCCCCGTCTCCGTAGGCGCCCAGGTTTTTTGAAGGGAAGAAGGAGGTGGCTCCCACATGTCCGATGGCCCCTGCCTTCTGCAGGCGACCGTCGCTGAACAGGTAGTTGGCGCCGATGGCCTGGGCGTTGTCTTCTATGAGGAACAGATCGTGTTCGCGGGCAATCTCCAGCAGTGTCTCCATGTCCGCACATTGCCCGAAAAGATGCACCGGGACGATGGCCCGGGTCTTGGGCGTAATGGCTTTGCGGACCGCTTCCGTATCGATGTTGAAGGTGTCCGGCTCCACATCCACCAAAACAGGGGTCAGGCCAAGCAGGGCGATGACCTCAACGGTGGCGGCGAAGGTGAAATCCGCAGTGATCACTTCGTCCCCGGGTTTCAGCCCGAGGCCCATCATCGCAATTTGCAGGGCATCCGTCCCGTTGGCGCAGGGAATCACGTGTTTAACCCCCAGGTAGGCTTCCAGGTCTTCCTGAAATGCTTTTACCTCGGGGCCGTTGATAAAGGCAGCGGATTCCAGGATGCTGTCAAAAGACTTCCTGACTTCTTCGCGTATATCCGCATACTGGCCCACGAGGTCGACCATTTGAATTTTTCGCATAGGTGTGCGTTGTCATCGCAAACTTACAAAATTCGGACCCCTCGGACAATGGAATTCCAAAAGAACCGTAATTTAGCCCAAAACCCGCTGCCGTTGTATTTCCTGTATGACTTGGCTGTTCGCCTGGCCTCGGTCTTTCTCCATATCCCGGCCGTATTCTCGCCCAAAATCCGGAGTTTCCTCAGGGGGCGCCGGGGGGTGAAAGCTTACCTGGAATCCTTCCGGGAACCCGGCCGGCCGCTGATCTGGATGCACACGGCTTCCCTGGGGGAATTCGAGCAGGGACTGCCGGTCCTGGAGCGGCTCATGGCCGCCTATCCCGGCCATCAGTTCCTGGTGACCTTCTTCTCCCCTTCCGGATATGAGGTGAAAAAAGGGAAGGTGCCCGGGGCGGGCACCTGCTACCTCCCCCTGGATACGCGGCAAAACGTCCGGGAATTCCTGGATGGCGCCCGGCCGGACATCGCCCTCTTCGTAAAGTACGAGGTCTGGCCCAACTTCTTTGCCGGCCTTCGGAGCCGGGATATCCCGCTCGTTTTGTTCTCTGCGCGGTTCCGGGAGCGTCAGGTCTTCTTTCAATGGTATGGCGGATTGATGCGGCGGGCCCTCCAGGGGGTGCGGCAATTTTACGTCCAGGATCCGTTGTCTGCATCCCTGCTAAATGGTATCGGGATCCACCGGATTGCCGTCTGCGGGGACACGCGCCTGGACCGGGTCATGGAAATCCGGAGCCGCGACAACCGCCTGGACTTTATGGAGGCATTCGTCAAAGGCCGGAAATGCCTGGTTGCCGGCAGCACCTGGCCGGAGGACGAAAAAGCCATCCTTCCTTTTGTCCGGGCCCGGGCCGGGGCCACCTGCTGCGCGGTGATTGCCCCGCACAAAACGGATTCGAAAACCGTGGGTGAACTGATGAAGCGACTGGGCAGTGGGGCGGTAACCTACAGCGAGTGGTCCAAACGCCTGGAGGAGGCCGGGGGATTAGCCTCTGGCAAGTCCGGGGACACCCCCCGGGAACCCGGTCTCCCCGCCGGTGAAAACATCCTGGTGATCGACACCATTGGCCTATTGACCCGGATCTACAGCTATGCAGACCTGGCCTATGTGGGGGGCGGATTTGCCACCGGCCTGCACAACACGCTCGAACCGGCCGTCTTTGGCATTCCCGTCCTGATCGGGCCGCGCTATGCCGGGTTCCGGGAGGCGGAGGCACTGGTGGAAGCCGGAGGCATCCTCCCGGTGGCCGGGCCCCTGGAGTTTGAAGAAACCGCCGGGAAACTCCTGGACAACGCCACTTACCGCAGGCAAATCGGCGCGATCAACCGGGACTACATCGATAAAAATGCGGGCGCCAGCATCCAAATCCTTGCCGGGATCCGTAAATTGATTGGATAACCCCTTATCTCCATGTTTCGAATTGCTGCACGCCTGGCCCTGGCCGGCCTCTTGCTGATATTCCTGGGCTGCTTCCCCGACCTGCGCGAGAAGTCCCGCCGTGCGGACGAGGAAAACGCCACCCCTGCGACTCCGGATACGGCCGGGTTGCGCAACCGGCAAAAAGAACGGGATACACCCGGGCCGCCCCGAAAGGCCAAGGACACCCTCCGGCCTCGTATGGCTCTTGTTTCCGGCCGTTAACACCAAGGGGGAAATTTTCACGCTGAACGGGACTGCCAGGCAGCGGCTGGAGTGGGGAATGAACCTGCACGGCGCTGAGCCTTCACGCGCTTTAACCGCAATTTTTCTGTAGTTTTACCGGTATTGACCAAACAAACTTTCGGCGATGGATTCCAAAATCTTTAAAATATCCCTGATTGCCGCCCTGGCCGGTTTCCTCTTTGGGTTTGACACGGTGGTAATCAGCGGGGCGGAGAAGAAATTGCAGCTGCTCTGGGAAACTTCGGATGCCTATCACGGCACGGTAGTAATCGGGATGGCCCTATTCGGAACCGTGATCGGGGCGATCTTCGGCGGTTTCCCCACCAACCGGTTCGGCCGGAAGCGCACGCTCATCTGGATCGGGGTGCTGTATTCCGTATCCGCCATCGGATCGGCCCTTTCCAACGACCCGGTTACCTTCGGGATATTTCGTTTCCTGGGCGGGATCGGCATCGGGGCGTCTACCGTGGCAGCCCCCACCTATATCTCGGAGATTGCACCGGCTGACCAACGGGGCCGGCTGGTGGGCATGTACCAGTTCAATATCGTATTCGGCATCCTGGTGGCCTACTTTTCGAATTACCTGTTAAACGGCATAGGCGACAACGACTGGCGGTGGATGGTGGGCGTGGAGGCCTTTCCGGCCCTTATCTACACCGCATTTGCCTTTGGCATCCCAAAAAGCCCGCGTTGGCTGGTCACCCAACACCGTGAAGAGGAAGCTGCAGGCATACTGGAAAAGCTCGGCCTGAAGTTATCGGTGGGCGACATCGTCAGGGACCTGGAAGCGAATGTACAGGCAGGGGCCGAAACGATATTTATGAAAAAATACCGCTTCCCGCTGCTGCTGGCATTCCTCATTGCCTTTTTCAACCAGTTTTCCGGGATCAATGCATTTCTGTACTACGCCCCCAGGATCTTTGAGCTGGCAGGCCTTGAAGAGAGTACGGCCCTGCTCAGCAGTATTGGCATCGGGGTGACCAACCTGGTTTTTACGCTTTTGGGCATTTACCTTATCGACCGGCTGGGCAGGCGGACGCTCATGTACTACGGATCCTTCGGCTATATCGTCTCCCTGGCTTTGGTGGCGGCTGCCTTCTTCTTTAACTGGACCGGGATGGCCGTCCCCATTTTCCTCTTTGTATTCATCGCCTCCCACGCCATCGGACAGGGGGCGGTGATCTGGGTATTTATCTCGGAAGTCTTCCCGAACCACCTGAGGGGCTCGGGCCAATCCTTTGGCTGTTCGGTCCACTGGGTCCTCGCATGGCTCATCCCTTCTTCGGTACCCTTCCTGATGTCGTGGATCGGGCCCGCCCCGGTATTCGGATTTTTTGCCTTTATGATGGTCCTTCAATTGTTATTCGTCCATTTCATGATGCCGGAGACCAAAGGAATCTCCCTGGAGGAACTCAGCAAACGCCTTCTGCGCAAATAAGGCCTGTTGCCGGAAAATCGCCTGCTGCTGGAATAGCCCGCATGCCATCGGCTGCCGCCGTGTGGGTGCCGGGTCCTTGATGATTTCCCAAAGAAATGCCGGGTTCCGCCGAATGAAATACCGGGTTCCGGACCTGTCTGTTGCGGGAAATTTCGCCGGGAAATATGGGAAACCGACCCTATGGGGGTGCTGGCATGTACCGAATGTTAACAAATTGTGACTCAATCCATTATTTTTCAACAGCGTATTGTTTTTGGCGAAAAAAATCCCTTTTTTTGTGCCCCATAGACAAATGGTATCCTTTTGTCGATGAAATACAGGTGATACTTTCCCCCATTCACCGCTTTAACGAACCATTCATGTAACCCCACCATGCACGAACGTTTCGCCATAGCGATCCTATACCTTCTTATTAACCCCACAAACACATCAATTTCATGAGCGTGAAAACTACCCTAATGCTCTTTTTGGGCATTTTACTATCGTACAACATGTCGGCCCAATGCAGCGGCGCCACATTTGAAGAAGAAAACGGCATCGCCGTAATCCAGGCAGAAAACGTGAATCTCACGGGTGCCTGGCGACAGCAGTCCGGCAATGGTTCCACGGGCAATGGCTATATCACCTGGACGGGGTCCCAATCGTTTCAAACACCCGGGACCGGTACCATTCAATATACCGTCAGAATCAACAATCCCGGAACCTACCGGTTCAAATGGAGAAGTCGCGTCGGCGAAGGAAACAGCAGCACCGAACACAACGATACCTGGCTGCGGATCCAGAACGTCAATGATTTTTACGGCCTGCGCGGCAATAGCCGGGTTTATCCCCGGGGATCCGGAAAATCACCTGCGCCGGAAGGTGCCAGTTCCAATAACTGGTTCAAAGTTTATATGAACAGTCTGAACTGGGACTGGAGAACCGTGACCAGCGATTTCGATGCGCACGATATCTATTTCCAGGTGAACAGCCCGCGTGTAATTACCATCCAGCTGTCCGCAAGGTCCCGGAACCACTTTATCGACCGGATGGTCGTCTATAAAGAGAATCAATATTCGGAGGCGGCTTCTGAAAGCCTCTCCCGTGCCCAGACCATCTGCGACGGCAGCAGCAACCCACCCCCACCCCCACCACCCGATGGAGGCGGAGATGACAACAACGCGCCGACGGTCAACATCACCAACCCCGATAACGGTGAGAGTTTCGCAGCAGGTAGCAGCGTAACCGTTCAGCTGAATGCCAACGATTCGGACGGCAGCATTGCCCAACACCAGATCTTCCTAAATGGAAACCTGGTGGACACGGACGGTGCAAATTACACGCCCTATACGATCCAGAATCTCGCCAGCGGGAATTATACCATCCGGGCGCTCGTTACCGATAACGACGGGGCCACAGATGATGCCACAGTAAGTATTTCCGTGGGTAGCGCACCCCCACCCTCCGGTGGAGGTGGCGATGATGGCGGCGACGAAGACCCGCCTGCTTCAGACGGCGCCATCGAAAGTCTGACCCTGGTAAATACGGCGAACAACGCCAATATTGCCAACATCACCAACGGCCTGACGCTGGACAAGTCCAACCTGCCGGCCAACCTGAGTATCCGGGCTAATACGAGTTCGGCCTCCATAGGCAACATCAATTTCACCCTGTCCGGCCCGATCAATCAGTCGAAAACGGAAGGGGACGACCCATACTACCTATTCGGGGATATCGGGGTGGACCCGATAGGCCGGAATTTTCCTCCGGGAACGTATAGCATCACGGCCCAGGCCGTGAACGGCAACACGCTGAGCTACAACTTTACAATTACCGACAATGGCGATGGCGATGGCGGTGGCGACAATCCTCCCCCGCCACCACCTTCCGGAGACAGCGGCGTGGTTCGCCTGGTATTGGTCAATGCAGCCAACAACACGGAAATTGGCGTGCTCACCCCGGGCATCGAGCTCAATGCGGACGACCTGCCCAACAGCCTGAGTATCCGGGCAGACACCGACCCGGTAGACGTGGGCAATGTCCTCTTTGATCTGTCGGGCCCTATCAGCAACACTCAGAATGAAGGCCTCGCCCCGTACTATGTATTCGGCGATATCGGGGTGGACCCGGTTGGCCGGTCCTTTCCCAACGGGAATTATACTGTTACGGCGAACCCGTCTACCGGGCAAACCCTGAGCCTGTCGTTCTCGATTGTTTCAGGTGGGGGCAGTACGCCGCCCCCTGCGGACGACGATGTCACGTTTACCCTAATCGATGCCAATTCGAACCAGGTGGTCCGGAACCTGACCTCCGGGACGAATATCAGCAGTCCTTTTGACCGGAATATCCGGGTGACGACTACGGCGTCAGGGGTGGAAAGCGTTTTGATGGTCCTGAATGGGGCGCAAAATCGCACCCAGACTGAGAATCTGGCCCCCTATGCCCTCTTTGGGGATAACGGAGGCAATTACAACGCGAATGACTTCCCGAATGGCAGTTATACGCTGACGGCAACATTCTATGCAGGCCCGAACGCAAGCGGCAGCGTGATAGCACGCGAAACGCTCTCATTCACAACCTCGGGCAACAACACCAGCGGGAAAACGAGCGGAGTATTGACCAAAACCATCGCCTACCCGAATCCCGTACAGGGGCGCGAGGTAAACCTGAAGTTTCCGATCCCCAAAAACAACCCAATGGAATACCGGCTGATTTCGTCCGGCTTCCAGGTGCTGGGTACGGGTACCATGGATGCCCAGGGCAGCGATGAGACCAATGTGTCCATCCAGTCGCTCGAACAGGCGCCGTCCGGAATCTACTACCTGATCATTACCGACGGTGTCATTACCGAGTCGGTCAAGATCATCAAAGAGTGACGGGCTAGTTGCCAGCTCATATAAAACCCCCGGTTTCCCGGGGGTTTTTTAATTCCAACGGTTACGGCCGCACCATCTGAAGGAGCCGGCCCGCTCCGTGTCCCAAATACACTTCCACGGGGATTATCGGATGTTTGTCGATTTCAGCCGGGGCCGAAGCTGCTATTGCCCTGTAATTTAGTATCTTGTTGGAAACACTTTATGATTATGGAAGATCAAATATCTGTGGGGACACGATTCCTGAACGGCTTCCTGACCGTGATGGTGGTGCTGCTCGTACTGGTACTCGGTGCAGTAATCATCTCCCTTATCCTGGCAGCCTTCGGAGTTTTCTGACATCTCCGGACCAATACCCTGATTGTAGAAACCTGTGGAGCGTTAAACGTTTCCGGCCATCCCCCAGTGTAACATCCGGGGGTTTTTTTTTGGTTTTTTCTAATAAATCATCAGGTTGCCAGCACGTTGCCCGGATGGTTTGTGCCCATATTTTTTGCACATGCGAACACGATTGTTTAACAAATAGGCGACATTACAAGGGTAATCATCAAAAGCAACCTCTATGAAATCTATTCTCTGGCTCGTAGCCGTTATCTGTATTATCGCATGGCTCCTCGGCCTGCTCGGAATCATCCCCGGACTGGGGACCAGCAGCCTGATCCACGTATTGCTCGTAATTGCAGTGATTGTAATCCTTTACAATATTATCTCAGGACGTAAAGCACTATGACCGGGGGAAGCACCAAACGCGAGATCAAGTAGCCCTGAAACCAAAAAACCCCTCCGTCCGGAGGGGTTTTTTTTTGTACAGGTGAGAGGACTCGAACCTCCAAGCCTTGCGGCACTAGTACCTGAAACTAGCGTGTCTACCAATTCCACCACACCTGCATCCCGGGTAAGTCCTTTTCAGGACCCGGTCCGATTTCACTTAAATCGGGTGGCAAATGTACTGTTTTTTGAAAATGTGAACAAAGAAATTTTTCTTTTCCCGGGGTAACCCGGTATTTTTTTTCAACCTGCCCAATCCTGCACGTCACAAAACAGATATCGCGTATATTTATTCACATATGAAAATCTACAACACCACCGCCGGACCCGTTGCCGATGAGAACGGTTCATTTTTTCTGTTAGACGCCGCCTGGGACGCCCTGGCTTCCCATACGGCTCCCCGGCAGAAGGCGGGCGAACTCCTGAAAAATGCAGCGGCGACAGACAATCCGCTCGGATCCCCCCAAACGCTTTTGCCCCCGATAGGCCGGCAGGAGGTCTGGGCATCCGGGGTAACCTACTACCGGAGCCGGAGCGCCCGGATGGAGGAATCCCGGGACGCGGGGGGCGGCTCATTCTACGACCGGGTCTACGAGGCAGACCGGCCCGAATTGTTTTTCAAGGCGGCTCCCTATCGCGTGACTGGCGACGGAGGGGCCGTGCGGATCCGCAAGGATTCCGGGTGGGACGTCCCGGAGCCCGAACTCACGCTGCTCCTGAACCCGATGGGTGCCATTACCGGCTACACCATCGGAAATGACATGAGTTCCCGCAGCATCGAAGGGGAAAACCCGCTTTACCTGCCCCAGGCCAAGTCCTATGACGGATCCACAGCCCTGGGGCCCTGCCTCTACCTGCCGGAGTCCCCCCTCCCCGGGGATACGGAAATAAGTATTGTCATCTTGCGCAACGGGTCGGAGGCCTTTGCGGGGCAGGTGGAGATTTCGCAGATTAAGCGGTCGTTTGTGGAACTGGCCAACTGGTTGTACCGCGAAATGTCCTTTCCCTATGGGTGCTTTTTGATGACGGGTACGGGAATTGTCCCCCCGAATGACTTCTCGCTGAAGCCCGGAGACGAAATCCGTATTACCATCCCGCCCATCGGGACACTGAGCAATACGGTGGCAGGCAACTGAACCCGGCTCCCGGGCGAACCGCCAGGGAATTCGCGGCCGGGGTTGCCCGGGATCGCCCTGAGGCAGGAGGCAGCCCGCAGTACAGCTCCGGCTACTACACCTTCAATTCCCAGCCTTTCTCGTAGGAACGGCCCCAGGACTGCATCGCTTTTTCGCTGTTGAGCACCTTCCCGGTTGCAGGATCTACCGTCAGGTCGTGGCCGGCGTCCTGGGCCATGTTCCCCAGGTGGCACAGCATGGTGGATTTACTCGCATCGTCTATGGGTGCGGCCAGGACATCGCCCTTGCGGATGGCATCGAAGAAGTTGGCCACATGGGCCACATCCAGGCTTCCGATCCCCTGGGTGTCCGTGGTGGCGCTGAGTTCGGGCTCAAACTCAAACTGTACCGGGTTCCCGCCCAGGTCGTACCGCTTGTAGTAATTCCGGCTGAGCTCAATGGTGCCCTTGTCCCCGTAAATGGTAATCCCACGACCGGGTCGCTCGGGTTTCATCATTCCCCGGCTGTGACCCGTCCAGGTGATGAATTTACCCCCCGCAAACTCAAAAGTGGCCTGCTGGTTATCCGGGAACTCCCAGTCGTCGTCATAGGTGAATTTTCCGCCGAACGAGCTGACCCGTTGCGGCAGGTCTACCCCGAGTGCCCAGCGGCAAATGTCGATTTCGTGCGTGCCGTTGTTGTGGATCTCCCCCGTACCCCAACGACGGAACCAATGCCAGTTGTACGGGTGTACGTTGTCCCGGTAGGCCGTTCGCGGGGCAGGCCCCTGCCAGAGCTCCCAATCCAGGGTATCCGGAACGGGAATTTCCCTGCCGGTTCCGATAGACCCCCGGTTGTTCGAATAATAGGCTTCCCCTTTGTAGACATTCCCGATAACGCCCTTTCGGATATCGTCGATTGCCTGGATGGAGGTTTTGGCCGAACGTTGCTGGTTGCCCATCTGAACGACCTTGCCGTATTTCTTTTGCGCGGCCACCAGCATCTCGTTTTCCGCCGGGTTGTGGCTGCAGGGTTTTTCCACATAGACGTGCTTGCCTGCCTGCAGGGCCATGATCGCCATGGGGGCATGCCAGTGTTCGGGGGTGGCGATAAAGACTGCGTCCACCTCCGGGTCGTCCAGGATGCGACGGAAGTCCTTTTCCACCTGGGGTACGGATCCAAGCCGTTTCTCGCACCAGGCGTTGTGTTCCTCCAGGATGCTGTCATCCACATCGCAATTGTATTTCAGGATGGCATCCGGGTAGGCGTTGATGGCCAGCACATGCGCCTTGCCCCGGCTACGGATGCCGATACAGGCGCACACCACTTTTTCATTCGCCCCCAGGATTCCCGACAGGCCGGCCTGGGGGAACAGGGATGCATGCAGGCCAAGGGCTGCGGCCGATGCGGAGGTTGTACGTATAAAATCTCTTCGAGTTGCCATGGATTCTCAGTTTAGTGTTTTGATCTTGATGTTCCGGAAACTTACCCGGTTGCCGTGGTCCTGCAGCAGGATATGCCCACGCCCGGCTTCCCCGAAGCCCGGCCAGATTTTGTATTTGCTCTCCGATACAAGCTGGCGGTAGGCGTCGCTGCCTCGCTCGTATTCCAGCACTTTCACCCCGTTGAGCCAGTGTTCCACATGCCCGTCCCGCGAGAGGATCCGCGCCGTATTCCACTGCCCGATCGGGTTGACGGGCTTGGCGGGGTCCGCCCGGATCAGGTCGTACAGGGAGGCCATGGTCCGGCTACCCTCGTGGTTGCCCAGTTTGGCATCTGGGTGGCGCTCGTCGTCCAGGATCTGGTATTCCAGGCCGATGGCCGAGCCTTCCCCTTTGTTCAATTCGGTGTCCACATAGTATTTGATGCCGCTATTGGCACCTTCGGTAATCCGGAAATCCACGCGGAGGTCAAAATCCCCGTACAGCGAATCGGTGACGATATCGCCCCCTGCCTCGGATTCGCCTCCGCCGGATGCCAGAACGGTCAACACCCCGTCTTCGATTTCCCAGCCGTAATCCGGGAAGTCTTCAAGACGGGCCCCGTGCCAACCTTCCGTCGATTCCCCGTCCCAGAGGAGCTGCCAGCCATCCTCCTTTTCGGCCTGCGTCAGGTTGTTTTTGGTGACCACCGGTTCCAGGGGCGTATCCCGGGAATAAGCACGTGCCAGGCTGTCCGTCAGAATCCGGATATCCCTCCAGATAATTTCCGTCCCGGCCTGTGCGTCGTCCCCGATGCTGTGAACCTGCAGGGCGATAAAGCCTTCTGAGGTTTTGTCGTCTATCAGGTGGGCAGCGGGCACCCCGTTAATCCAGGTCTTCAGCGTATCGCCGATCGCTTCGATCCGGTAGTGGTTCCAGTCGCCCTGCCGGAATGCCGCCTGGGCGTCCGGGTTGTCGGTAACCGGGACGAGCCAGCCGCGGCGCGCCTCATCGTAAATCCCTGCGCTCCAGCCCCGGTCGGAAGGGTCGATTTCAATCTGATACCCGTGGACACGCCCGTCCATATAATAGTCTTGGCTGTTGCTGCGTACCTGTATCCCGGAATTCATCGTGGAGTCCACCAGGTATTCCAGTTCCAGGATGAAGTCTTCGTACAGCTGCTCGGTGGCCATGAAGGAATTCGGGGTGTCGTGGACGGTGGTTCCCACGATGGCCCCGTCCCGTACGGCGTACTCGGCCTCCCCCCCGAGCTGGGTCCAGCCGGAGAGATCTTCCCCGTTAAAGAGTTCCTGCCAGGGGGTATCGTCTTCGGGTCCCCCCGCGCAGGCCGCCAGCAAAAGGAGTGCCGATAACACGGCTGCCGAGTGCGTCATTCTGATGCGATTCATTGGTTGCATTGATTTTGGTTGTTTTATATACTTCTAATTGATCAATCCTTTTGGGTCGGCCGTTTTTTATCCCGGCAACATCTGCCTGCGCGGCCTACAGGTCAAAAAGCGATGGCAGCCACAGGCTGAGTTCCGGGATATATGTCACCAGGAACAGGGCGATGATCATGGCCACAAACAACGGCAGCAGGGGCCGCACCACTTTTTCGATGCTGGTTTTGGCAATCCCTACGCCCACAAACAACACGGATCCCACCGGGGGCGTGCACAGCCCGATACACAGGTTCAGGATCATGATGATTCCGAAATGCACCGGGTCGATCCCCAATTTGGTCACCACCGGTAAAAAGATAGGGGTAAATATCAAAACCGCCGGGGTCATATCCATAAAGATGCCCACCAGCAAGAGGATCAGGTTAATCAGGATCAGGATGGCCACCTTATTGTCGGTAATGCCTAGCAGCCCTTCGCTGATTTCCTGGGGGATGTGTTCATAAGAAAGTGCCCAGGACATGCTCATGGACGCGCCGATAAGCAGCATGACAATAGCCGTGGTTGCCGAGGCGTCCAGGGCGATACGGGGCAGGTTGTCCAGGGTGATTTCCCGATACACCAGGCCCAAAACCAGACTGTACAGGACGGCAATGGCGGAGGCTTCGGTAGCCGTAAAAATCCCGGCCACAATCCCCCCGATTACCACCACCAGCAGCAAGAGGCTTGGCACGGCATCCAGGAATGTCCGGAAAACCTGCCCGACGCTGCTGCGCTCACCGGTCCGGTATCCCTTTTTCCGCGCCCAGGCCCAGGCGACGACCATCAGGAAAAAACCCGTCAGGATGCCCGGGATATAGCCGGCGAGGAAGAGGGCGGCAATGGATGCGCCCCCGCTGGCCAGGGAATAGACAATCAGGATATTACTGGGCGGGATCACCAGGCCGGTGGTAGCCGAGGTGATATTCACGGCCGCTCCGAACTCCCTGTCGTACCCCTGCTTTTCCATTTCCGGCCCGAGCATGGTTCCCATGGCTGAAGCGGAGGCCAGGGCCGAACCCGCAATGGCCCCCATGAGCATGGCGGAAATAATATTGATAAGTGCCAGCCCCCCTGGCAAGGCCCCCACCAGGGTCTTGGCAAAGTCGATCAGCCGGCGGGCAATGCCGCCCCGGTTCATGAGTTCCCCGGATAGGACAAAAAACGGAATGGCCAGCAGCGCAAAACTGTCCAGCCCGGCCGCTATTCGCTGGGAAACGGTCGTTAGGGCCGGCAGCATCGGGATACTCACCAGGAGCGTGAGCGTGGCGGAAACGACGATGCTCCAGGCCACGGGCGTTCCGATGGCCAGCAGGCAGATAAAACTCAGGATGAGGACAAGCAGCGGGATATATTCCATGGTTCAGCGCCTTAACAGGTCGTGGGATTTATAGTAGATGACGATCAGGCCGCTGAGCGGGATCACCAGGTAGACGTATGCCAGCGGCAGGCGGAGGGCCGGGGAGTATTGTTCCAGGACATAGGTGACAAAGACCAGCCGGCCACCCCCGATAACCAGCCCGAAAAAACAAAAGAGCAGAATAATCCAGTTCACCGCCTGCCGCAACCGGCGTTGCGTCCCGGGTTTCGCCCGGCGGGGGAGGATGTCGATGGCTACGTGCCCGTTCTTCCCGGCCACATAGGCAGCGCCGAGCACCCCGAGCCAGATCATCAGGTAGCGGGCAAGCTCATCGGTAAACGAGCTGGGCGATCCCAATACGTACCGGCTGAAGACCTGCCAGAGCACGTTCAGCACCATGGCCGTCATGATAAGTATCAGGGCGGAGGCGAGTAACCGGTCCAGGCGTTGGCGAAAGGTCTTCATTGCTGAAATTCTTTAATTTGACGGATAAGCCGGCCCAGGGTGGTATCGGCCTCGTAAAGCCGGTAAGCCTCCCGGGACCCTTCGGCAAAGGGCCGTTTGTCCGGACGGGATATTTCAACCCCGGCCGCCGCGACCTTTTCGAGAGCTTCCGCCTCTGCCAGGGCCCACAATTCGCGCTGGTAGGCAATGGAGTTATCCGCTGCTTCCCGGATCCAGGCTTTTTCCTGCTCGTTCAGTTGGTCCCAGAACCGGGTACCCGCAATCAGTACGTCCGGGGAGAAGGTGTGCTCATCCAGGGAATAGTACTTACAGACCTCGTAGTGCCGGGCCAGGTAGAAACTCGGGGGGTTGTTTTCGGCGGCATCTACCACCCCCTGCTGCAGGGCCGTGTAGAGTTCCCCCCAGGAAATCGGGGTTGGGGCGCCCCCCATGCTGCGGATCATGTTGATGGCCGTAACGCTTTCCATGACCCGGACTTTTTTGCCCACCAGGTCATCCGGATGGGTAATTGGCTGGTCCATGGCGTAAAAACTCCGGAAACCGGCATCGTAAAACCCAAGGCCCTTCAGCCAGAATTCCAGGCCGTCGTCCAGGAGTTCCTGCCCTATTGGGCCGTCCAGGATCTCGAAGGCCGCCTCCCGGTCGCGAAACAGGTAGGGCAGCCCGAGGATCCGGGTTTTGGGCGCAAAGTTCTCCAGGGTGGCCGCCGATACCTTGGTCATGTCCAGGGTGCCGATCTGCAGCAGTTCCAGGATTTCCCGCTCGCTCCCCAGTTGCTGGTTCGGGAAGATTTCCATCCGCAGACGCCCCCCCGACAGCCGCTCGAGGTCCTCCCCCATCCGCACCATGGCCAGGTGGACGGAGTGCGTGACATCCAGGCCGTGGGCCAGGTGGATGGTCCGCCCGGGGGGTCCCTGCCGGCAGCCGGCCAACACGAGGCAGAGGCCGGCCCCAATCAGGAAGGCTCGGATGGTTTTCAGGGATGTGCGTTTACGGTTCACTGGGGCGGATGCATTTGTTTTAAAAATCAAAATACGCCTTGGCATTGAAATAGCAGATGTCGCGGACGATTTTTCCCAGAAAGTCGGTGTCGTCCGGTAAACGGCCCCGTTCGATATCCGCCCCCAGCAGGTTGCAAAGCAGCCTGCGGAAATACTCGTGCCTGGGGAAGGAAAGCAGGCTGCGGGAATCCGTCAGCATCCCCACAAAACAACTGAGCAGGCCCATGTTCGACAGGGCATCCAGCTGCCGCTCCATCCCCTGGAGCTGGTCGTTGTACCACCAGCCGGAACCGAACTGGATCTTCCCCCGGATACTGCCGTCGTTGAAATTGCCCGCCATGGTGGCGAAAACCTCGTTCCAGGAGGGGTTCAGGTTGTACAGGATGGTCTTTGCCAACTGGTCCGACCGGTCCAGGTGGTCCAGAAAGCCCGCCAGGCCGCGGGCCTGGGGGAAGTCCCCGATGGAGTCGAAACCCGTATCCGGGCCCAGGGTCTCCCGCATACGCGTGTTGGTATCCCTCAGGGCGCCCAGGTGGAACTGCTGCACCCAGCCGCGGCTGTGGTATTGCCGGCACAGGTGGCTCAGGGTCGCAAATTCGAAATAACGCATCTCCTGCGCCTCTGGGACACGCCCGGCCTGGACATCCCGGAAAAGTTTCTCGATGTCGCAGTAGGGGGTGGCGAAAAAAGCGAGTTGTCCCAAACCGTGATCGGCAATCCGGCAACCCTGTTTGTGAAAATACGCCAGGCGCGCGTCCAGGGCCTGCAACAAATCGGCGTAATTGCGGATGCTCATCCCGGCGGCCGTCTCGAGCCGGTCCAGGTAGCGGCTGTACGCCTTCGGGTCACCGATGGAATAGGCGGCATCCGGCCGGAAGGCCGGCAGCAGTCGCGGGCCGGTTTTAAGGGATTGCGCCTGACGGTGAAACTCCAGGGAATCCACCGGGTCGTCCGTGGTGCAGACCACTTCCACCCGCATCCTGCCCAGCAGACCCCGGGCACTATGCGAAGGTTGCCGCAGCCGGAGGGATGTCTGCTCGTAGATATCCCGTGCGTTTCGCTCGTCCAGCAGGTCGGTAATCCCAAAATATCGCTGGAGCTCCAGGTGGGTCCAGTGGTACAAGGGGTTTCGTACGGTTTGCGGGACCGCCCAGGCCCATTTCATAAACTTCTCTTCGTCCGGGGCGTCCCCCGTGATATATTCCTCCCCGATCCCCAGGGTGCGCATGGCGCGCCATTTGTAGTGGTCGCCCGAGAGCCAGGCCTGGGTACTATTTTCGAAATTGTGGTCCGTGGCAATTTGCCGGGGGGAAAGGTGGTTGTGGTAGTCGATGATCGGCAGGTCTGCGGCGTAGTCGAAATACAGCGTACGGGCCTGGGGGGATTCCAATAAGAAGTCTTCCCGGATAAAGGTCATGGTTGTTTGTTCAGTTTGGCAGGGGGGCCACCGGCCATTCGGCAACTCAGTCACCCGGCTGCATAGCCACGTGTACTTCAGACACGTTTTACTAAAATAGGAAAAGTCGGGGAGGAAGCAACGGGCGCCCGCCGAAAATTCCGTGTCGCTGGCGGCTGGCCACCCCGTAACGGGATATCGGGCTGGCTTTGGGGTGATTTCCCTACATTTAGATACACAAACCACCACCCAACATGCGAATTTCCCGATTTCCGAAGCCTTTAGGCCGGTTGCCCACAAGAAACATCGGCCGGCTACTGCTGGCCCTCCTCCTTTTCCTCCTGGCCAGCGGTTATGCCCTGGCCCAGCCGGAAGTTGCAGAAAGCCGCAATCCGCTATCCGCGAATGCCCCGATGCGCGTGGGGGTGGCCGGCCTGACCCACGGGCATGTGAACTGGGTATTTTCAAGCGCTGTCCGGGGGGATATCGAAATTGCCGGAATCGCCGAGCCCAACCGGGAAGTGGCCCGGAAATACTGCGAGCAGTACGGCTACCCCGCCGATCGCGTCTACGAGAGCCTCGAGGCCATGCTCGATGCGGAGAACCCCGAGGCGGTTTCCGCCTTCGGCACGATTTACGACCACCTGGACATCGTAAAGGCCTGCGCGCCCCGCGGCATACACGTCATGGTGGAAAAACCCCTGGCGGTGAACCTGGAGCACGCAAGGGAAATGGCGGCCCTGGCCATGGAAAACAATATCCATCTCCTGACCAATTACGAAACCACCTGGTACCCGAGCAACCACGAGGCGTATCGCAGGGCGGTCGGCGACTCAGCCATCGGGGCCATCCGGAAGATCCGGGTCCGGGACGGGCACCGGGGCCCGAAGAAAATCGGGGTGCCGCCGGAATTCCTCGCCTGGCTGACAGACCCGGAGCTCAACGGAGGGGGCGCCCTGACCGATTTTGGCTGTTACGGGGCCAACCTGATCACCTGGCTGATGAACGGGCAGCGGCCCGAATGCGTCACCGCCATCACCCGGCAATTGCAGCCGGAAAATAACCCGGAAGTGGAGGACGAGGCCATCGTGCTCCTGGAATACCCCGGTGCCACGGGCATTATCGAAGCCTCCTGGAACTGGCCCATCGGGCGCAAGGACCTGGTGATCCACGGGCTTACCGGGTCGGTGTTTGCGGATAACCGCCACGATTTCCGGGTGCGGATAGCGGAGGGCTATGACGGGTTCCGGGAAGAATCCCTCCGCCTGGAAGAGCGGCCCGCCCCCATGAACGACCCCTTCCTCTATTTCACCGCCGTCGTGCGTGGCAATGTCCATCCCGAGCCCATGGCCCTCTCCTCCCTGGAGAACAACCTGATCGTCATGGAAATCCTCGATGCGGCGCGCCGGAGCGCGGAGGCGGGAAAAACCGTTAAACTGCATATGCCTGTAACCGAAGAATAAAAAATCATAATCATCCAACCTGAATCATGTATACCAGACGCAATTATCCACTGCCGATATTCCTGAGATGGACCCGGCGCTATATTTTTTTTTTATAATCATTGCCGTCATCCCGGTCCTGCCCTACCATTTACTGGGGTGGAAATGGCTGCACCTCCCCTGGCTTCCCATCGGGCTGGTGGGTACGGCCCTTGCCTTTATCATCGGGTTTAAAAACAATGCTTCCTATGGCCGGCTCTGGGAAGCGCGAAAAATCTGGGGCGGCATTGTGAACACCTCCCGCTCCTTTACCGCGATGATCAATGACTTTATCACCAACCAATTCGCCGACACCCCGAAAAGCCCCAAAGATTTGCAAGCCATACGGGTCGCCATGGTCCTGCGCCATGTGGCGTGGATGACTTCCCTCCGGCACGCGCTACGCGTAAAGAAACCCTGGGAAGTCACCGCATACAACAAGATTGACCAAAAGTATATGGAGCGTATGGAAATCCGCGAGTACACCTATTCCCTGGAAGATGAATTGGAGGGGTATCTTTCCGACGAAGAAAAACGCTATGTGCTCAGTTTGAAAAACAAGCAGTCTGCCTGTCTGACCCTGCAGTCCAAACACCTGGCCGAATTACGGCAAAATGGGCTGATTGAAGACTTCCGGCATATGGAAATGCAGGGCATGATCACGGAGCTCTTCACCCTTCAGGGCCAGGCCGAGCGGATCAAAAACTTCCCCTACCCCCGGCAATTTGCCACACTCAATTTGTATTTTGTCTGGTTGTTTATCCTCCTGTTACCCTTTGCCCTGATGAGCGAATTCGACCAAATTGGCCAGTCCCTGCTGGAAACCGGGGACCAGAATCCGGTATTTCGGTTTATTGCCCTGAACTTTGTTTGGTTGTCCGTGCCGTTCAGCGTGGTAATTTCCTGGATATTCCTTTCCATGGAGCGCATTGGCGATGTCTCGGAAAACCCGTTCGAAGGGAATCCGAACGACGTGCCCATCACCACCATGTCCCGGGGCATTGAAATCGATATCCGGCAGATGGTGGGCGATGACCCGGAAGCCATCCCCGGGCCCATCCCCGAGGAGTGGGATTCGCAGATGTGATTGTTATTCCTTTCTCGAGGTTTTTCTTCTTGTCAACCAAAAGGCGGGTAGCATTTTGGATAGTCGTGTCGGTTTTTTACAATTAATTATCTGTATGCATATGTACCTTGGGGTGAATTCCTAACAACCGTGCATTATGAAAATTACAGAAATTGCCCCGGACGTATTCCGCATCTCCATCTATATCCCGGAAATGAATTTGCAATTCAATCATTTTCTTATTCGGGACGAACAACCCATGCTCTATCATGCGGGGATGAAACAACTCTTTCCGGTTTTACGAGAGGCAGTAAGCTCATTAATCAACCCGGCCGATATTAAGTGGATTGGCTTCAGCCACTTTGAAGTCGATGAATGCGGAGCCCTTAATGAGTGGTTGCAAATTGCCCCCCATGCACAACCTGTTTGCAGTGAAGTCGGTGCACTGGTAAACATGGGGGATTTTTCAATCCGGCCGGCCCACGCTATGGCTCAGGATGCCATTCTTTCAACAGGCAAGTACCGGTATCGGTTTATCCGCACCCCACATTTGCCACACGGCTGGGATGCCGGGGTTTTATTTGAAGAAACCAATAAAACCCTGCTTTGCTCCGATCTGCTGCATCAGAACGGGGACGTGAAAGAATTAACAGATTCAGACATCCTGGACCTCCATAGTCAATCCTTGCTCGAATTTGAAAATGGTCCGCTAATGGGCTATACCCCTTACACAAAACGGACCGGCTCCATCCTCAACCAGCTGGCAGACCTGCGGCCAACGACACTGGCGACCATGCATGGTTCTTCGTTTAACGGAGATTGCAGACAGACCTTACTCGATTTAGACCAGGTACTGCGGGAAGTCTGGGAAAATATTGCCTGAAAGGACAAAAACGCCCATCAAAGCTTGTCTTGGCTTTTCAGGATTAATAAATTACAGGAATCCCATCCATTATGCACACTATCCAGGAATTCCAGCCTGCCAATCAGTTGGCCCCGTATATTGCCTGCTATTTTACTGGTGAAATGAATAGCCAGGCCTTACCCGAAAGCAGCCTTACCGTAATCCCCAACGGATGTCTGGAATTGATTGTCCACCTGGAGGAAACATATTGCCGCCTGCCTGGGTCGCGGGGCCTTACCGCCACCCCGGACTATATGTTGATCGGGATGTTTTGCCAACCTTACCAGGTTCATTTCAGCCAGAGCGTCACGGTATTTGCCATTCGCTTCAAGCCGGAAGCTCTTTCCATAATCCTTAAGCTAGGAGGCCCGGATATTTTGGAATCCTACGCCGATATAGAACAAATCCTGGACCCCGGATTCCGGGATCTCTGTCACCGGCTTCGGGAGCTGGACACCACTGCTGAGAGGATTGCAATAACTGAAAAACACCTCTTTGCCCTTTTATCGAAGCAGCCGGAAACTTCGAATTATTTTACCAAAGCGACCCAGATATTGCGTCAATCGGCCACCGGCGATCTGAAGGATGTGAGTGCTGAACTCAATATCAGTCAGCGTCAACTCGAACGAAAATTCAAGGAAGTAATGGGCATCTCACCAAAGAAATACCTCAGGCTCCTGAGAATTGGTAAAGTGATGAACGCCATGCAATCTCGCAGTGATTTAAATCTTACAAATGTGGCCTACCACTGCGGGTATTTTGATCAGGCACATTTTACAAAGGATTTTAAGCTGATCACCGGCAGGACCCCAACCGGTTTTCTGCACGACCAGGATGCATATATGTATTTACCCGAAAGCCGGGAATTAAGGTAGGTGCCTATTTGGGTAGTCCCGGGCTATCACGTTCCGGCTAAATTGAGGGCTAATATTAGCAGTACAGTATTCATATGTCCGGATTCCTGATGAACCCAGGTGAATCCAAAATAAAAAAGCCGGCCCCCGAAGAAGCCGGCATCTCCCGTGTGCAGGCGGAGAGACTCGAACTCACACACCTTGCGGCACTAGATCCTAAATCTAGCGTGTCTACCAATTCCACCACGCCTGCAATTCCCTGCCCAAAGGGCAAAAGGTCTGCAAATATAAATCAAATTTCGAATTGCCCGGACAACTTCAGGGCATCTTTGGCTCGGGTAGCCCTTGCCTCACTTGGTAGTCATCGTTTCCACGCCCTTCCAATCGTCCCCGAGGTCCTGGGTGATCAGGTGGGCGGAACGATTCAGGAATAGTTTAGCCGGCAGGTCGTTTTCATGCATCTTGAAGATTCTCTGAAAGGTGACAGCGGCCATGGCAAAATCACGGTTGAAATAATGGTCCATGGCCTCATCAAAGGTCGGCAGGTGCTGGATCTTGTGGGCCCGTAAATCCTCTGCGTCCCCGTCAATGCATTCATAGAGGTCAATGGGTTTGTTCTTTCCCTTGAGCTGGACCTGGCCGAGATAGCGAAAATCAAAGGCCCCGGGATCGGTGAGGTTTTCCCGGCATTCCTCCGTGAGCAGGATGGAGGCCCCATAGTGCTTTGAAAGCCCCTCAATACGGGCGGCCGTGTTTACCGTGTCCGAGATGATGGCCGCATCCAGGCGCTCACTGTCGCCGGTGATGCCCATAATCAGTTTGCCGTTCTGCATCCCAACCCCCACCTGGACAGGCAGCCGCTTTTTTGCGGCCCGTTCCGCGTTGTATTCGCGCAACAGCTCCTGCATCTGTACCGAGGCATTCAGCGCGCCCTGGGCGCCTTCCGGGAAAAGGGCCATAAACCCGTCGCCGAGGTATTGCATGATAAAGCCCCCGTTTCTGCGGATGATTGGCCCCATCCGGTTGTTAAACCCATTGACGAACAAAAAGTTGTCCCTTGGGCTGATGGATTCCGACAGGGTCGTAAAACCGCGGATATCGGCAAATACGACCGTAACCTCCCGCTCTACGAGGTCGCCGAGCTCCACCTCGGTAATCCGCACTTTTCCCAGGGATTTGATGAACTCCGAGGGGACGAATTTCTGGCTGGCATCGTGGACTTTTCGGATGGCTTCTTCCCGTTCCTTGACTTCCGCAAGCCCCTTCTGGTACAGGTGGGCGCTTTCGATCGCCGTGGCCGACTGCAGCGTAATGGTGGTGAGCAGCTTGAGTTCCGCGGCCGTGTATTCCACGGCATCCTCATGGCCGAGGATCACCATGCCGAGTGTGCGGTGCTTGACCTTGAGCGGGGCGTACATCACCGCCTTCAGGTGGCTCAGGGCCGGATTGGCCGCCACGCGCGAACCCGGGACAATGGCCGACGTCCCCCGACGGATCAACTCCTTGAGAAGTGCTTCCTGGTTCTTGACAAAGGAGCTCCTTTTCGGGTTATCCCCAAAATCCGCCACTTCAATGACCCGGTCCTGCTCGGGGTCATACATCAAAAACAGGCCGTGGGTGGTGTCGATGATCTGGGCCGCCTCCTGCAGGGTAACTTGTGCAATCGATTCCGCATCGATCTTTTCCGAGATCATTTCGCTGAGGCCGTAGATCATGTTGATCTCCCGATACAGCCCGAGGACTTCCTTCCCGATTTTTTTCTTTTCCCATTCTTTGAGAAAAAGGACTTTCAGGGTTTCCATAACCGGCTGTGCATTCTCATCCGCGGAATAGAAGGTCCCGAGAGGTTCCCCGTCGTTCTCCATGGGAATCGCCCGGGAGGCATCGTCCCGCTTTCCCCAAAGCACCTGTCCCTGCGGATCCTCAAAGCAGAAGGTAACACCGAGTTTCTCACAGAGCCCCTCCAGGAGGTTCCGGATGGTGGCGTCCCGTTTGAGGACCTGGCGAAGCGCCTTTTGGGAGGTGGAGAGTTTCATGGTGCGCTGCGGTTTATTTCATCAGGATTTCCTCAGCAATCTCAAACATCTCGTCCGGGTCGAATGGTTTGGTCATGTACTTGTCCGCACCCATATCCAGGCCTTTTTGCCGGTCTACTTCCTGGCCCTTGGCCGTGAGTAAAATGATATAGGTATCGGTGAGCTTTAGTTCTTTTTTGACGCGCTGGCAGACCTCCATCCCGTTCATCTTCGGCATCATCACATCCAGGAAGACCAGGTCGGGTTTCTCCTTCTGGATAATGCTGAGGGCAGCCTCTCCGTTGTCCGCAAACAGCAGCTGGACACCTTCGTCCTCCAGGTCTTCCAGGGTTTGTTCAATCAGCATCCGTATATGGGCTTCGTCGTCGACAATCAATAATTTTTTATTCATATGCGCAGTGGGTTTTTAATTCCGGGGTTACTGGTACACGAAAAACATCACGTTTTCCATCCCCGCTTTCAGTTTCAGTTCTTTCAGGCTTTTTTCGTCCCCGTTCCGGATGGATTTCAGCATGATGATGTCCGGCTTGACTTCGAATGCCATGTCCATGAGGCTGTCCGGATTGGCTTCCATCACCTTATACCCCCGGGCCGAAAGCATATCGCTCAGGGATTTGACGGTAGAAGTGTCCTCGTCAACCACCAGGACCCGTTTATGGGACACCCCCTGTTCCAGGAGTTCATCCACCTCGTGGAACAGCTTCTCCGTATCGATGGGTTTGGTCAGGTAGCGGTCCACTCCAATTCGCAGCCCGCGCTCCTTGTCCTGGACAATAGACAGGATGATAATCGGAATATCCATGGTTGCCGGGTCGTTTTTGAGCACGGCAGCTACGTCGAACCCGTTGATCTCGGGCATCATCACATCCAGGATAATCAGGTCGGGCTTGCTGATTCGCACCATGTCCAGGGCGGCCTTGCCGTTGGCGGCTTCCTTAACCTGGTACCCCGCATCGGAAAGCTCCTGCCGGAGCAGTGAACGGATCGGGGTATCGTCGTCTACCACCAGGATGGTGGCGGATTCCTGGGACTTCACCTGGGAGGAGTGCTTGATTTGCTTCTTGAGGCTCTTGAGGATCCGCTCCAGCTGGATGGGCTGGTCGCTGCCCTCCCCCATCATCGGGATGGAGAAAAAGAAGGTGCTGCCCACGCCGGGTTCGCTCTTCATCCAGATGATCCCGCCGTGGTGTTCGATGATTTCCCGGCAGATGGGCAGGCCCAGACCGGTGCCCTGGGGCTTGTCGGTGAGGGTGTCTCCCGCCTGGCGGAATCGTTCGAATATCTTGTGCTTGTCCTCTTCCGCTATGCCGATCCCTGTGTCCTGGACCTCGACGATCAGCTGGTTCTCCTCCCGGTAGGCATCGATGGTCACCGAGCCTTTTTTGGTGAATTTTACGGCGTTCGAAAGCAGGTTGATCACTACCTGTATGAGTTTGTCCTCATCCCCGTTGATAAGCGGCAGGTCGTCCGGCACGTTCTTTTTAAGTTGCAGTTTCTTCTCCTCAAAGAGGGAGGAAGTGGCAGATACAGCCCGGCCGATCACGTCCTGGAGGAAGATGGGTTTCATGTTCCAGTCCATCCGCCCCGATTCGATCTTGGCCAAATCCAGTACATCGTTGATCAGCGTAGTCAGGCGCTCCCCTTCGGAAACCACCACATCGAGGTTTTCGCTCACCTGTTTCATGGTACGCTTGATCTTCTGGTCGTCTACCGTAACGGCCGGGAAGATTTTCTCGGTCAACCGCTTGCGGATGATCTTTGCAAAGCCCAGGACCGATGTCAGGGGCGTCCGCAGCTCGTGGCTCACGGTGGAGAGGAAGGCGCTTTTGGCCTCGTTGGCATCTTCCGCCCGGGCCTTGGCTTCCCTGGCCTGTTCATACAGGTCCGCATTGTGCAGGGCCACGCCCACGTTGATGGCGATGGTGGTTAGCAATTTTTTGTCCTCCTGGGTAAAGCGGCTCGCCTGCTTGGTGCTCTGCACGCTCAATACCCCGATGATCTTGTCCTCTACCGGGATCGGCACCCCCAGGTAGGAGATGGCCTGTTTCCCGGTCTGTTTGATCCCGTGTTTGTTGTATTCCGCCATGATATCCGTATCCCGGTTGATCAGCAACGGCTCCCCGCTCTGGATGATCCGGGAGGTGAGGCCTTCCCCGAGTTGCATGGGCGGCATCTCGTCCCCGTCCTGGTATACAAAATTGATTACGTTGGTCTCCTCGTCCAGGATGGCCAGGTAGGTGATGTCCGAATTGAACACGTCCTTCATCTTTTTCCCGACCAACTGGATGAGCGCGTTGAGTTCCAGCTTGTCGTTCAGGGCCTGGGAAACCGAATTTACAGTGGCCAGTTCATTGAGGCGTTGCTGCACTTCCCGGGTGCGCTCCTCCACCCGGTCTTCCAGCACTTTCTGCTGGTTTAGCAGGATGCCGGTACGGGCCTTGACCGCCATCCAGATAATTGCCAGGAACCCGATCAGGTAGAGCGCATAGGCCCACCAGGAACGGTACCAGGGGTAGTCGATGCTAAAGGGAACGGAGGCTTCTTCGGAAATATCCCCGTATACGTTTTGCGCCCGCACTTTGAAAGTATAACTGCCCGGGGGCAGGTTGATATATTCCCGACTGGTCTGGGCCGTCCAGTCGGACCAGTCGTCGTCCAGGCCCGTCAGCCAGGTACTGTATTTCATATCCTTTTGTCCGATAAACAGGGGCGCGGCATACCCGAAGGTCATCGAATTGTTTTCATAGTCGATCTCCAGGTCCCCGGGGTAGGCGATATTGCCGGCGTATAGCAGGGAATCCCCTGACATTGTGATGCTCCGGACGTTTACCTGGAATTCAGGGATGCTCGGCTTATCCAATTGTCCCTGGTAGCGGATCACGCCGCCAGGCCCGGAAAACCAGACTACCCAGTTGCCTTCGGCATCGGGTTCTTCGGGGTAAATTGTAAAAATGCGATTATTCTTGAGTTCCCGGAATGTATCGGTGTTTACCGAAATTTTCCCATCCGCCTTTTTTTCGGCAATCATGATGCCCGCCCCGCTATTAAACCAGTGTTTTCCATCTTCACTGGTGAAACCCTGCGAACCCGGCCGGTCCCAATCGATATACTCCTCAAAAAAGAATTCCTTCTCCTCGAAACGGTCCGTGGATGCATTGTACCCAAAGGTTGCTTCAACCTCCCCGGAGAAAATCACTTTTTCGTCGAAGATTTCGTAGAGCCCCAGGCCGGAATCCGGCAGGCCCTGCTCCGGTCCATAGTAAATCAATTCAGAGTTGTCCAGGTTCATTGCCCCGTTTGATATATCCGGGATGACCTTCAGCACTTCCCCGTCGGAAGTCGTATCCAGCCAGAGGGAACCATCCGGCTCCTCGATGATATTCCCCGTTCCCGCTATGAATTTGGTGGTGGTAGATTCCTCTTCAAGTTGCCGGGTGGTTTCATTGTAGAAAAAAGTTTTCAATCCCGTATTATAGGTTACAAAAATGCGGTTGGGGTCAAAAGTACTTTGCCATAAATACTGAGCCCTGAAATCGTAATTCTGATCGCGTCGAACGTCCCTGAACTTCGTTCCGATGATTTCAATAAGCCCCATCCCATTGGTTGCGACATACAAGCGGTCCCGAAATGTTAAAAAATTGCCCCCCTGCCCGTAGGTCCCCTCAATGGGGCGGACCGTCATGTCCGATTCGTCAAGGTATAAGATTCCCCCGTTGCTGCTCATGTACAGGACACCCTGATGCCGGACAACCTCAAAAACCGTGGTATTGATCCCCATATTGGAATCCAGGGTGGTAAAACTACTGTTCAGGTTCACGTTGGAGATCCCATTGAAGAGCGGAAGCCAGAGTACCCCCCGGGAATCCAGGTACAGGTTTAGTACACTTCCCTCCTGGAGTCCGGTTTCCGATGTGTATTTTTGGAGAAGCTCACCCTCGTGACTAAGGAGATAGGCACCGACATTGTTGGAGTTGATGACGAAACGGCCGTCGTCCAGGGCCAGGCCGGGCAAATAGATTTCCCCATCCATGATGTCGTCAATCTCTGTTTTAAACGGCGTAAAATCCTTCCCGTCATACAGAAAAAACCCCTGGGTCCGCGTCCCGAGGAGGATGCGCTCATCGTCGTATTTGAGAATGGAATAGATGCGCTCCCCGGCAAACTTTTCCCCGTTGGGTAGCAATTCAAATTCGTCCTGGTCATTCAACACGGAGAGTCCGACGTCCCAAATGCGAATGTAGTAGGTGTCATCCACAATCGCACTCACGTGCAGCCTGTGCTCAGACACCAGAACCTTCATCCGGGTGCCATCCCAAATAAATACCTTGTATTCTGTCCAGAAATAAATCCGGCCCTTGAAAGAATCCACAAACCAAACATCTTCGAAGGCCTGATGCTCTTCCGGGAGCTGTTTCACCATGGAAACATACTCGTAGGTACCATTTTCGGTAGCGCTGATATAACCCAGGGAACCAGTGCCGCCCACATAAATAGTACCGTCTTCGCCCTTGGCCAGACTGCGACAGCCGGATTCCGTTTCAATACCTTTCCAATTTACCCCGTCGTATTGCAGGAGCTGGAATTGGTTGGCAAAATACATATTGCCCTGGTCGTCCTCGAGGGCCCACCAGTTAATCGGGGCCCCCTGATAGTCCTGGTAGTTGTAATTGTTGATCATGGGCCGCCCGATCTGTTCCTGGGCGGTAAGGGAATGGCTACAAAAAAGAGATAGGACGGCCAGGCACATCCAGGAGATGGTGCGGGCCGAATGCAGTGGTTTGCGCATGATGGTCGGTTATAAAAGCAGGTTACTCAGGGGGAAGGCCTTAGAAAAATACGAAAAAGTCCGGTATGACGGTCATTTTCCGCAAGCATTTAAGAAACTTCTTTTTCGTAAGTTTGGTTTTAGACAAATTGTAACCCATGCCCTCACCAGGTTCGTATATAGCCGCGCACAAGGAACGCTTTGTGCAGGAACTCCTCCAACTACTCCGACTCCCCTCCATCAGCGCCGACCCGGCATTTTCCCAGGATGTCCTGGAAACTGCAGGTGCCGTAGCCCAGGCATTGATACATGCCGGATGTGACAACGTGGAGGTCTGCGATACCGAGGGATATCCCATCGTTTACGGGGAGAAAATCCTGGACCCGGAGTTGCCCACGGTACTGGTATACGGCCACTACGACGTTCAACCGCCGGACCCGGTAGACCTGTGGGACTCGCCTCCCTTTGAACCGGTGATCCGCGAGACGGAACTCCATCCGGAAGGTGCCATTTACGCCCGCGGGGCCTCTGACGACAAAGGCCAGTTTTACATGCACGTGAAGGCTCTGGAGTACATGATCCGGGAAAATAAGCTCCCCTGCAACGTCAAGTTTATGGTCGAAGGGGAAGAAGAAGTGGGGAGCGTAAGCCTCGAGGAGTTCCTGAAGGCCAACCGGGATAGGCTCTCCAACGACATCATCCTGATTTCGGATACGGGGATGATTGCCCGGGACATCCCATCCATTACCACCGGTCTGAGGGGGCTGTCCTATGTTGAAGTGGAAGTGACGGGGCCCAACCGGGACCTGCATTCCGGCCTCTACGGCGGGGCGGTAGCCAACCCGATCAATGTACTGGCAAAAATGATCGCCTCCCTCCACGATGAAAACAACCGGATCACCATCCCGGGGTTCTACGACAAGGTTGTGGAACTCAGCCGGGAGGAACGCGAGCTGATGGCCGAGGCGCCCTTTGACCTGGAGGCGTATAAAAAAGCCCTGGACATCGATGCGGTGCACGGGGAAGCCGGGTACGTAACCAACGAACGCAACGCCATCCGGCCCACCCTGGACGTCAATGGGATTTGGGGCGGGTATACCGGGGAAGGCGCCAAGACGGTCATTCCCTCCAAGGCATATGCAAAGATCTCCATGCGTTTAGTCCCCAACCAGGACTGGCGGGAAATCATGGATGTATTCACCGCGCATTTTGAGAAAATCGCCCCCCCCGGGGTCCGGGTATCCGTCAAGCCCCATCACGGCGGGCAGGCGTATGTGACACCCATCGATCATATTGGTTACCAGGCCGCCAGCAAAGCTTACGAGGAAACGTTTGGGAAAACACCGGTTCCCCAACGCGGTGGCGGAAGTATCCCCATAGTCACCCTGTTTGAGCAGGAACTGGAAAGCAAGATCATCCTGATGGGATTTGGCCTGGATAGCGATGCCATCCACTCCCCCAACGAACACTTCGGAATCTGGAATTACCTGAAAGGCATCGAAACCATCCCGTATTTCTACCGGTACTTTACGGAAATGTCGCGGGGTTAGAACGGTATCCCCCAAGGCAGGATACTGCCCGGGGATGGGAACCGCACGGGTAAACAGCTACGAGAATTTTTATCCTTTCAATATTATTTGTTCCGGCAGGGGCGGCCCGGGAAAAACATAAACTACATTTGTAGAATTAAAATTATTGTTCTATGTTTGTAGAACAAAATTATCTGCCATGAAACTGTCCCGTACCGAAGAAGCCCTGATGAACCTGCTCTGGGAACAAAAGCAGGCCTTCCTGAAAGACCTGGTAGATGCCTATCCGGATCCCAAACCGGCCCCCACAACGGTGGCCACCCTACTTAAGCGGATGGCGGAAAAAGGATATGTGGCATACAGGACCCATGGCCGCTCCCGGGAGTATTACCCAACGGTGAGCAAGAAAGCCTACTTTGCCGGCCACTTTAACAAGCTCATCGCCAATTTTTTCAACGACAGTACCGCCCAGTTTGCCTCGTTCTTTACCCGGGAGGCCGACCTGAGCCGGGAACAGCTCGAGGAGCTGAAATCCCTCATTGAGGAAGAAATCAAAAAGAAGTAGCCATGGTCACCTACCTGCTGAAAAGTACGGCCTGCCTCCTGGTGTTTTACCTGTTCTACCATTTTGTGCTGGAACGGCAGACCAATCACAGCTTCAAACGCTATTACCTCCTGGCCAGCCTGGTGGCAGGCCTGGTGATCCCGGTCATTCCCATGGTCCGGACCGTTGCCCTGCTCTCGCCTACATTCGTTAACTGGGTGGCAGATGCCGGGGGAACAGAAAATCTTTCGGGGCCTGGCGCGTGGGAGGCAACCGCGCCTGCAATCGGCTGGATGGGTTACCTCCTTGGCGGGTCCCTATTCGGCGTGGCGTTTGTCCGTAACCTCATCCGCCTGGTGCGAAAAACCCGCAAGAACCCAAGACTTTCAGGCCCGGACCACACCAAAGTCCTCCTGAGCCGTAACGAACCGCCACACACCTTTTTCCGGTACCTTTTCCTGTTTGGCCCCGCCTATGAGCGCGGGGAAATCCCGGAAGGGATACTGGCCCATGAGGCAGCGCATATCCGCCAGCGGCACAGCCTGGACCTGTTGTTTATGGAGCTGGCCTGCCTGGTCTTCTGGTTCCATCCGGTCATCTGGCTTTACCGCCGCGCCGTACGCCTGAACCACGAGTTCCTGGCAGACCGGGAAGTCCTCCGCTCCGGGCATTCCCGAAAAGATTACCAGCGCCTGTTGCTGGTCATCACCCAATCATCGAATCAGCCGGCATGCACCCATGCCTTTCATTATTCATCCATCAAAAAACGAATCATCGTCATGAAAAATTCCACTTCACACAGCCGTAAATGGCTCACCTGCCTGGTCCTGCTACCGCTCAGCGCCCTGTTGTTCTTCAGCTTCAGCGACCGGAAAACCGAATACCTGCCTGCCGGGGACATCCTGGAAATTCCCCCGCCCGACACCGCCTTCCCGGAATTGCGGGGTGACGTCCCTGCGGAGTTGCCGGGCGTCTCTGCCCTTTCCGGCGAACCGCGCAGTATTCAGCAAGGGGCCACCCGGGCCGAAATGCGGGAGTACGAACGGCTCGCCCGTAAATACAACGAAATGCTCCGGGGGGACGACATCCATATTATCGGGGATGAAGTGTCCCTGATGAAACAGATCTATGCCAAAATGAGCGACAAACAACGGGCGGATACCGAACCCTTTCCGGAGCTTCCCCCGCCCCCTCCGGCCCCGGACCCGCATCCGGTACCGGCGCCCCATAGCGCCAGGAGCCCGCAACCTGCACAACAAGCACATCCCCCGCAACCGGCCCAGCCAGCAAAACCCCGAAACGGAGAGCAACAGGAAATACGGGAAGTCCCGCCTCCCCCTCCTGCACCTTCAGCCCACGGCACCCGGCCCGGAGCTACGCCTCCCCCGCCCCCTCCTCCGCCGGACCCCGAAGAGCACTTGCGGGAACTGGCCTCGCAGGGAGCCGACTTCTTCTACCGCAACCAAGCCATTCCTTCCGAAAAAGCCCTTGAATTATTCCGGGCCGGGGAGGTCAATCGGATCCAGGTGCGCAATTCCGATGGGGGGACCCCCCAGGTTTACCTGGCGGAGTGATGCGCTCGTGGGATAGGGTAACGCCCCCGCATTGTTAAATTCCTCCAAAACGGGCACCAAAAAGCCGGCAAGCTGCGTTCTTGTGTACATACCAAACCCTGAACACTGATATGATACGCAGCTTCTTCATTATTTGCTCCGGGGCAGACCGGGAATTACTCGGTACCTGCTCCCAGGGGGAACAGAATAAATACGCCGGGATCGGCGCCACCATTTTTTTCACCGCCTTAATGGCATTCCTCGCAGCCGGCTATGCGCTGTATACGGTTTTTGATTCCGTCTGGGCGGCCATCCCGTTTGGGCTGGTCTGGGGCCTGCTCATCTTCAACCTGGACCGCTATATCGTCTCGACCATGCGGAAACGGGACCATTTTGGGAAGGAACTCCTGCAGGCCAGCCCGCGGATTGTCCTGGCGGTGATCATCGCCGTGGTGATTTCCAAGCCCCTGGAATTGAAAATCTTTGAAAAGGAAATCAACCAGGTGCTCCTGGAGCGAAAAAACGACCTGACCCTGGCCAACCAGGAGCAGATCGCCCAGCAGTACAACCCGGCCATCGCCGAAAAGCAGGCGGAAATCGCCGGCCTGAAACAGGAAATTGCAGACAAGGAAGCCGCCACGGATGCGTTGTACAACACCTACATCGCCGAGGCCGAAGGACGGGAAGGGACGCTATTGGTGGGCAAAGGGCCTGTCTATGCGGAAAAGCGCGAAAAACACGATGCCTCCCTGGCCGAACTGGCGGACCTCCGGGAGACGAATACGGCCAAAATCACGGCCATCGAATCGGAAATCGCAACCCTTGAGAGCGGATACGCCCAGGCGGTAGAAGGATCGCAATCCGTCATCGACGGGTTTGACGGGCTGATGGCCCGGATCGACGCCCTGGGGGAGCTCCCCTGGTTTCCTTCCTTTTTTATATTCCTGCTTTTCCTCTCTATTGAGACGGCTCCCATCCTGGTAAAACTGATGACTCCGAAAGGGCCGTACGATATGAAGCTCGAGGATGAGGAAACCACCGTTTCCGCCTGGGTAAAACAAAAAGTGGACCAGCGCTTCAAACTGGCCGATACGGACCGGCTCCTCAACGAGCGCATCTACGGGGAAATTGCCGATGAGGAGGCCGTGTACGCCTATAAAAAGGAAAAGGCCGAGCAACTCCTGCGGTTGCAGGCCGATAAGTTCCACGAATTGCAGTCCAGGCATCTATAAAGCCCGGCCCGAAACGGGCCTCCCGAATTTCCAATTCACGAAGGCTGCTTGCCCTCCGGGTCCTCCACAATCCCCATCTTCCTGAGCAGAAAGGAGGCATTCATGGAGTGGCAAACCCCGGGCTTCAACCGGTAATCAAAATGGAGTTCGCCCTGCCGGATTTCCGCATCAAAATGCCAGTTTTCCACCCGGGGTTCCGTGTCCGCCACCTGGCAAAGGCTCAGGTCGTGGGTGGCGATGACCCCCGTGGCGCCCATGCGGACAAGCCGACCCAGAAAAAGCCGGGAGCCTTTGGCCTTGTCCGTGCTGTTGGTACCTTTCAGGATTTCATCCAGGACCACAAAACTGGGCCGCTCTTCCAGGGCCGCAATCAAGAACTGCAGCCGTTTGAGTTCCGCAAAAAAATAGGATTCGCTCCGCGCCAGGGAATCGGAAGTGCGCATACTGCTAATCAACGGGAGGGGCGTATAGCTGAAAGAAGTTGCGCAGACGGGCAAACCGCAATTTGCCATCACCAGGGAAAGGGAAAGCGTCCTTAAAAACGTACTCTTCCCAGCCATATTGGCCCCCGTAATCACGAAGAACCCGCCTTCCCGGATTTCAAAATCATTCGCCACGCGGTTCCCCGGTGGCAATAGCGGATGGGCCAGGCCGCTGGCTGCTACAACAAAGGGGCGGTCGGCGTTACCGCCGAGGGAGACCGGCTGTCCGCTGTCTCCGACATACGCGGCAACTTCCAGCCCCGGATACGTGTAATCCGGGTGGTTGAAGGCAAAATTGCCCAGGCTGCACCAGGCATCCAGCGCGGCTATGCCGCCAAACCAATGACGTACCTGGCTACCGTGTGCGGTGATCCAGGCTTCCACGGCCCGTGACTTGAGCAGGTCCCAGAGCAAAAATCCGTTCCCCAACAAGGCCACCAGGAGGTTGTTTCGCTGGTCCAGGGCCGACAGGTGGCGGGAAAACCGCTTCAGCAGGACGGATACGGCCTCGCCGTCCTTCCGGAGTTTCCCCTGTTCCCGGCAAAGCATTTCGCTTGAAAATTCCCGGTCTTCCACGTGTGCAACCAGCCGGGCATATCCTTCAAAAACATCCTGTACCCGAGAGGCATCGGCTGCCAGTTTCCCGACGCGCTTTGCAAAGTACCCCGCGATCACCAGCCCCGAGAGGAATACCCCTCCAACCGCCCAGGGCGTCACCCATCCCGCCAGGAATGCGCCAAGCAGACCCAGGGATACCAGGCCAAAAAGGTAGGGGGCATAGCGGTAGGTAGGCCGGGTAAAGGGACCGTATCCTTCCAGCCAGTCCAGCGCGGAATGGACGGTGGCACCCTTGTCGGAAATCCGAGCCACTGCGTAGTACTCCTGCCTCCAGTTAACCTGTGGCGCCAGTTCGCGAATGGCTTCCTGCTTTCCCCTGACCGACCCGGTATCATTGTCGGTCAGCCATTTGGCCAGTCGTTCGGCCCCCGGCAAAAGGCCACAGCGGTTGGCATACTGAAAAAAGGACCCGGGCCCGAACAGGTCCAGATCCTCGCTGAAGGCGTGCCCCGAATCACGGTACCCCGTACCCTCGGGCAGGTCTTCATAATCCAGGTCCAGGACCCGGGTTTCGGTTTCGTTCAGGCGGATGAGTTCGTCGCGTTTTCGCCTTTGGTATTTCAGGTCTTCATTCCGGCCCACCAGCCAGCCAAATAGCGCCAGCAACACGAGCGATACTGCGGCAAATGCCCCATGCGAGGCGGCTGCCAAATAAAGGGCGCCGCCCGCACCCAAAAACGATAAAACGCGAAACAGGGCGGTGAGGTGCAACCGCCGGGAAATCGCCTCGCGCTCCTCCCGTAGCCCTTTAAGCCGGGCGGCATATGCCTCTCGGGGGGTCGTCATGGCAGCGCCTCCCATTCCTTCCGGGATTTCGCGGGAAGCGATGCAACAATGAGCTCGTAGGAATGGTCGATGAGTTCCCTGAGCAGGTCTGCGGGAAGCCCCTGCAACATCACGGTATTCCAGTGGTCTTTATTCATGTGGTACCCGGGCAGGATGCGTCCGTCGTATTCCTCCCGAAGCCCCGGGATGCGTTCGGGGTCGGCTTTCAGGTTGGCCTGGGGCGGGTGCCGATCCAGGCCGGTCAGGGCAAACATCTTCCCCATGACCTTAAAGACCAGTACGTCCTGCCCGAACGGAAAACCTTCGGTAACACCCTTTTTGGCCAGGCAATATTCCCGGAATTCCTCTATGTGCATCCCCCGGACTACTAATCGTTCATCGGGATCCCAGTGGAATCGTAAACGATCACCTTTTTCCAGAGGTGCTCGGACTCGGAAATAAATTCGAGGTGCGGCTGTTCCGCCTGGTAGGCGGCCTGGGCCTCGGCAGATTCAAAGGTAACGATCAGCGAATAGGTAAACGACCCGTCCACCACATCCCGGCTGGCCTGGGGCGGCGTGCCGATAAAATTCGTTTTGGCATAGGCGGAGCGGGAAAGGAACTTCTTCAGGGAGGCTTCGAATGCCTGTCGGTCTTCCTGCCTGTCCGGGTTGTGCAGCCAGAAATAGACGGTATGGGCAAAAGCAGGGTCAAAAGTCTTCATGTCGGTGTCGTTTTGGGCGGACAGCACGCCCGGCAAGAGTAGCAGGGCGGCCCCAGTGATAAAGAGAATTTTTCTGATGTTCATTTATGTATGGTTTTATTCAGGTATCCTTTTGGTCGTTCCCGGAAGTATACACCCGGGGGAGCATCCGGGGCTCCTTCCCGAGCTCCAGTGCTTCAAAGTTAAGCTTCCAACCGATGGTTTCCACAATTTTTTCCATTACAAGGATGGCCTCAATCGCTTCGTGCCGGGCGGAATCCATCAGTCCGCTCTCGGGAATCTTCTCGCGAATCTGCGCTTTGGCCTCCCGGTTGAGGGCCGTCATATCCTCGGGCGTGAATGCGTTGAATATCCCGTTGCGGATATCGTAAAATTCCAGTTCCGGCTCTATGGAAAGGATTTCAGGCTGCGGGAATTGCTTTAAATAAACCGTTTTCCGTTTTGGGTCGGAAGTGATTTCCAGTTTCTTGAAGTCGTATCCGATGTGTGCTTTCGCGTGTACCACAATCAGCGCCTTTTTCTTGCTGCTGAAAAGGTTCCCGAAGTGCTCCCGCCGGTTCTCGTACCGGTAGATCTCAGCAAAATCCCCCTCTACCGAAATGAGCTTGCAGACCGAGCGGATCTTTTCCAGGATCACGGTAGACTGGTGCTCGGTCTGGTCTTTGCGCCTTTTCCTGGTAAACAGGGCGTAAAACCAGTACATTGTCATGGCCCCCAACAGGAGCCCGAGGAATAATTCAAGCATGCCGTTTTGCATTTTTTCCGATTTCCCCCAGGTGGGTGTACTGAAACCCCCGGGTATGCTTCAGGCCGTACCCGAAGATCCGGTCCATGGCGACATGACTGAACAGAATGATGCCCGCCAGCTGCAGCAGGGGGAGCGCCAGGAGCATGCCGGCTACCCAAATGGCAAAGGCAAAGCCCCGGTGGTGGAACAGGTTGTACGTCCAGGCCCCGGTAACCGGCCCGGCGAGGTAACCGACCATCCCGATATCCGGCGTAAGGATCAGCAGCGGAAACCACCACCAGGCAAAGGGCAATTGGGCAAAAAGGAAAATTCCCCCGGCAAAAAGCAAAATTTCTTCCAGTTGCAATACGCGCTTCATAATTCCTTGAGTTTAAACAGCAGGGGCCGGCTGGGGCTCGCGTCGTTCTCGATGGCTGCCACCTGCAGGTTGAGCAGGTACCGGCCGTCCGCCAGGGAGTCCGGCACAAAGATAAGCTCCGTAATGGTAGCCGCCGGGCGCGGGTTCCCGGGCAGCCCCCAAAAAGCGGTATGGGCAGCCAGCGCCCCACCGTCCTCCTCCGGGTCCACGGAAGGCAGGTCGATGAGCAGGTGGAGTACCCCCTCCGCTGCAAGCCAGGCGGCCGCCTTAGGGTCCAGATAGGGCGGGTTGGACCCGGACCAGCTCCGGCCTCGTTTGGAGGGCGGGTTTGGGTAGGTCCGGATCACGACTGCTTCGCAGGAAGGGGTCCCTAGGGCTTCCCGCAATTGCCCCAGGGAAACGTGTGCTCCTTTCCCGGCTGGCTCCGGTTCAATACTCACCAGGCGGGCTTCCATCCAGGGCGCGGGGGGGATCGTATTCACCGAATACGGCCGCTCGGTAATATGCCCCATACACTCGGTATGCGTGCCGTGGGCGTGGGGGTTGAAGGTGATATCGTAAAAATTCACGGAGGCGCCTGTGGCGACGCTCCCCGTAAAACCGGGTTGGCCATGGGGTTCCAGGGTGGCCCCGGGAACGCCCCAGGCGGTTATCCCGTTGGCGCTTACGGGGATGGACAGGTCGGTCGGGGCACTTAAATCGGCCAGGTAGGTGGTGCCGTTCTTTTCAAGTCGGGTCTGCATGTTACTGTGAAATCACTTCAAATTAATCATAAATAAATCACTGGCAATCCCGTCCACGAGAAATTTGCCGGCTTCCGTGGCTACCAGGTGGCCCGACCGGGATGCCAGCAAGCCTTTTTCCAGGTAGGGGGCGGCCTGTTGGCGGAGATATTCCGCATATCGCGGGCCAAACTCGCTGCCCACGCGGTTCTCGGAGACCCCCCATTGGGTGCGGAGGCCGGTCATTACCGCTTCGTTGTACCGGTCCCGGGTGCTGAGTTGCTCCGCCTCCCAATAGGTTTTCCCTTCCGTTACGGCCCGGAGGTATTTCAGGTTGGAGGCCACATTCCAGCGGCGGTTTCCCCCGTCAAAGGAATGGGCGGAAGGCCCGATTCCCACGTAGGATTTCCCCTGCCAGTAAGCGGTGTTATTCCGGGAGTGGAACCCGGGCTTCCCGAAATTCGAGATCTCGTAATGGTCGTAACCGGCCTGCTGCAACGTTTCCACCAGGTGGGAGAAATCTTCCCGGGCACGGTGGTCGTCCACCCCGGGGGTCACCCCTTTATCGATGAAGCGGGCCAGGGCGGTGTCGGGTTCCACCGTAAGCGCATAGGCCGAAATATGCGGGGGGTCGAAACCGAGGGCCACCTCCAGGGTTCGCTTCCAGTCATCCGGGCGGCTGCCAGGAATGCCGTAGATCAGGTCGATGGAGTAATTCGCAAACCGGGCGGCCGCGTGCTCCAGGCATTCCAGCGCTTCACGGGCCGAGTGGGCCCGGTTCATCCAGCGCAGTTCGGTTTCGTGAAAGCTTTGGATGCCGATGCTCAAACGGTTCACCGGGCTTAGGGCCAGTTCTTCCAACCGACCGGGAGGCAAATCGTCCGGGTTGGCCTCCAGGGTAATCTCCGCATCCGCAGCCAGGCCAAAGCACGCAGCTGCCCGGCGGATCAGTTGCCCGATTTCCGCCCCGGTGAGCAGAGACGGAGTGCCGCCCCCGAAATACAGGGTCTCTGCCGGCTGCCCGCCGAGTTCGTCCCGTCGCTGCTCCATCTCCAGCTCCATGGCTTCCAGCAACCCCTGTTTGTGTTTGAGGGTGGTCGAAAAATGAAAATCGCAATAGTGGCAAGCCTGCTTGCAAAATGGGATATGGAGGTAGATTCCGGACATGAGCAGCGGGTCGGGAGCTGGGTGTGTGGTGGGTTAAAGGTACGGCTTTTGCCAATTCCCATACGGGGGGCAATCCGGGTGTCACTCCGACGTCCGGCCGGTATTCTGTTTGACAAAGGCCTCCCATCCCGAATAGGACTTCGCCCCCGTGGGCTTGCCCTGGTTGTAGAAGTGGCAGACAGCCGCTGCCAGGCCGTCCGTGCTGTCCAGGTTTTTGGGCAGGGATTTGAGCTCCAGCAGGGACTGCAGCATCCGGGCCACCTGCTCCTTGCTGGCATTCCCGTTGCCGGTGATGGCCATTTTGATCTTTTTGGGCAGGTATTCCGTAATCGGGACCTGTCGGGAAAGCCCGGCAGCCATGGCCACCCCCTGGGCCCGGCCGAGTTTCAGCATGGACTGGACGTTCTTGCCGTAAAAGGGCGCCTCGATGGCAATTTCGTCCGGGTGGTAGGTGTCGATAAGTTCCAGGGTGCGGTCGAAGATGAGTTTTAGCTTGGTGAACGGGTCGTCGTACTTGCGCAGGATAAGCTCGTTCATCTGGACGAATTCCATTTGTTTGCCCTGCACGCGTATAATGCCAAAGCCCATGATGGTGGTCCCCGGGTCGATACCCAGGATAATGGTTTCGGATGCTGTCAGTTTACTCATCGGTTTGCAGGACTAAGGGGAGCCGGAACCTCGTGGCCACCGGGATCCCTCGCTTGAGTGCGGGTTGCAGTCGCGGCAGGCTCCGCAGGCTTCCGGTTACAATTCGCTCAAATTCCGGGTTCGCTTCCACAATCGCCGGGTGTTGTTCCACCGAAGTGATCGAAATTACCCCCTGGGCATCCACCTTAAAATCGATGTGCAGCGTATCTTTCAGGGAGGCTTGTGACCGGAATTCAAAATTTTGCAGGGTCATGGAAAGGTGCATCAGCAAAGTCTCTTCAAAACAGCGGCGCTGCACAGTCTTGTCCTCGGTTTCCTGGCAATCGTCAAACAACGGAAACTGGTCTACTTCGTTGAAGTTGATGGTCTGAATCTCCGCGTCCACCAGTTTTTGGGTCCGTTGCTCCCGCGACTCAAACAGGTTGCAGGCGCTGAGGCAACCGGCCAGCAGTATACCGCAAAGTACGCGATGGTTCATTCCCCAATTTTACTAGGGGGGAAATTACGATTTTATTAGTAATTCCCCGTAACATCTATCTTTGCCTTACGTCTTATGTGTTTGCGTAGAGCTCCTGCCTCGGTGCGGCCGGACCGCTTTAAATTCATCGCCTTATGGACCTTGTTTTGATCTTTTTTGGCTTGCTATGTATGATTTTGGGAGTCCTGGGCAGTTTCCTGCCGGTCCTCCCCGGCCCGCCCATCAGTTGGGTGGGGTTGCTGCTCCTGACGCTGACTTCCGCCGTACCGGACAACTGGTGGTTTCTCGGGATCACCGCGGCCGTGGCCGTGGTGGTGGTAGGCCTGGATTACTGGATCCCCGCCATGGGTACCAAACGTTTCGGGGGAAGCCGTGCCGGGATGATCGGGACCACCGTAGGCCTGCTCGTGGCGATCATCTTCCCGGTTCTGGGAATCGCAGGCATCATCATCTGGCCGTTTCTGGGCGCCGTAGTCGGGGAATTGATCAATAAATCCAATAGCCAGACCGCCCTGAAAGCTGCTTTTGGCTCGTTTGTGGGCTTCCTCACCGGGACGTTCCTCAAGTTTCTGGTCAGCATCATCTACTTTGGACTGTTCCTGTCCAAAGCGTGGGATTACCGAAGTGGATTATTCCCGTGGTTTGATTAGCCCTACCCCGGACTGCCTCCTGGCGGGTCCAATCGAAACCGGGGTGGCCCGGCAAGGGTTCCTACGCACGGATTGCGCTTATTCCCAACTGATTTTTTCGTCCAGCGGGCTGCGCGTGCCCTCCGGAGGTGCCTCGTCGTAATACCCCATATAGAAAAAGCCCAGGCAGCGTTCCCCTTCCGCCAGGTCAAAGAATTCGCCCATATGGCGGATCAGCCCCGGGGAACTCCAATAGGACCCGATCCCCAATTCGGTGCACACCAGCCACATGTTCTGGACGGCCATGGCCGTGGCGGCCACTTCTTCCCATTCGGGCAGCCGCTCCTCCGGGTCGCGCTGCATGCAAATGGCAATAATCGCTGCCGCGCGTTGCGGGTTGTGGTAGAGCTTCTTCGCCTTGAACTCCTTGGGGGACGGATCTAAATCCAGGTACTTGTCGCGCAGGAACGCCCCGAGGGCTTCCCGCTTCTCCCCGGTGACTACTTTAAAACGCCAGGGTTCGGTCCGTTTGTGGGTAGGCGCCCAATTAGCAGCTTCCAGCACGCGGAACAGGGTAGCCCGGTCGATGGGCTGGTCGTTGTACTGGTCGGGGAAAATGGAACGGCGTCGGCGGATCAGGTCTTCGATCATTTGTTGAATTTTCGACAAAAATAACACTTTGCACGGGTCTGCCGGCAGCCGGCCTATGGCTCGGGCGAACTACCCCTGAGGTGTTCGATGCAATGCTGCAGGGCGTTGCTGTGGTGGGCCCGGTTCCAGACCGCTGTCAGGACGGCGCGTTGCCGGATGCCGGACAGTTCCAAAAAGCGGACCTTCAGCTGGAAGCCGTGCTGCAGGGAAGTGGGGACGATGGCTACCCCCAGGCCGGCGGCTACCAGTTTAAAAATCGTATGGGCATGGACAGATTTGTGGGAAACCTGCGGATGGAAGCCGGCATCCTCGCAGATGCTCAGCACGGTCCGGTAATAATCCGGGCTGTATTCCGGGGTAAATAAAATAAAGGATTCCCCGGCAAATTCCCGGATGGATCCCAGGGATTTGCCGCGGAAGGGGTGGTCTTCGGGCACCACCAGCGAAAAGGTCTCCCGGATAACCGGGCAGCCCTCCAGGTCGGGCGGCAGGTCGGAGAGGCGTACAAAGCCCAGGTCGAGCCGTTCCTGGAGCAGGGCGCGGACCTGGGCCTGGTTGGAGAGTTCCTCCAGGCTCGTACGGATATCCGGATAGCGGCTATCGAGTTCCAGGAGCAGGCGGGGGATAACTTCCTGCATGGCAGAGCCCAGGAAACCAATGCGGATCTCCCCGGCCTGCCCTTGGCCTATCCGGCGGGCTTGCCCGAAAATATTCTCCAACCGGTTGAGCTGGGGGATCAGCTGCTCCTGCAGGTAGGCCCCCGCCGGTGTAAGCCGGACTTCCCTCCGGTTGCGAAGGAGCAATTGGGTCCCCAGGTGGTATTCGAGTTGCTGGATCTGCCGGCTGAGACCGGGCTGTGTAATGTCCAGGCGTTCCGCTGCCCGGTGAAAATTCAGCAGGTCTGCAACCGCCATAAAATATCGCAGGTGCCGCAACTCAATTTGATTACTCATAGGCATCAATTATTATAAAATTCGCATCAACAATTATCAAACCTAATGTGTATTTTTAATTTCCGCAATGAAAATCGCAACAATGAGCCAAAAGACACCATCCTTTGCCTATGGAGCCGACCGGCTGACAGTTGGTAAGGCCCTTGGTATTGCCCGGGGCACCTTACCGGGCCAACTCACCGAACCTGTCCTGGAACGGGTCCGCGCCAACCGGGAGGCCGTGGCCCGGATCGTGGCCAAAGGGGAACCCGTTTACGGCATCAATACGGGTTTCGGCCCCTTGTGTACCACCCGAATCTCGGCAGACCAGACGAGCCTCCTGCAGGTGAATATTCTGAAAAGCCACAGCGTGGGGGTTGGCGACCCCATCCGGGGCGAGATCGCCCGACTGATGTTGATCCTGAAATTGCACGCCCTTTCCATGGGGCATTCCGGCGTTGCTGAGACCACCCTGAAGCGCATCCTCTGGCATATCGAAAACGAGGTAACCCCGGTGGTCCCCTCCCAGGGCTCGGTAGGCGCTTCCGGCGACCTGGCGCCCCTGGCCCACCTCTTCCTGCCGCTTATCGGGCTGGGCCGGGTTACCTACCAGGGAGAGGTGCGGGATACTGCGGAGGTATTGGGGAAATTCGGGATGGACCCCCTGGAACTCGGGCCCAAGGAAGGACTCGCCCTGATCAATGGCACCCAGTTTATCGCCGCCCACGGGGTGAGCGTAGTGGAAAAAATGCAGCAATGCCTCTCCCAGGCCGACATTATCGGCGCCATGATGCTCGAGGGGTTGCAGGGCTCCCTCAGGCCTTTCCACGAGGAATTGCACAAGCTACGGCCCTACCCCGGCACGCGACACGTCGCCCACCGGGTACGCAACCTGCTGAAAGGCTCCGAAATCCTCGAGGACCACATTGACTGCGAACGCGTACAGGACCCCTATTCCCTCCGTTGTATCCCGCAGGTACACGGCGCCTCCCGGACCGCCTGGCTCCACCTGAAAGAACTCCTTGAAACCGAACTGAACTCGGTGACCGACAACCCGGTGGTCATTGACGAGGAACTCTCCATCAGCGGGGGCAATTTCCACGGGCAGCCCCTGGCGATGGCCCTGGATTACGCTTGCCTGGCTGCCTCGGAGATCGGGAATATTTCGGACAGAAGGATCTACCTCGCCCTGGAGGGCAACCAAACGGACCTGCCCAAGTTGCTGATGAAGGATACCGGGCTGAACTCGGGCTATATGATGCTGCAATACACCTCGGCCGCCCTGGCGAGTGAAAACAAAAGCCTCTGCTTCCCGGCCAGTGCAGACAGCATCCCCACCTCCATGGGGCAGGAAGACCACGTGAGCATGGGGTCTATCAGCGGCCGGAAAGCCCTGCAGGTGCTCGAAAACGTCGAAAAGATCCAGGCTGTGGAGCTGCTCACGGCCGCCCAGGCCTTCGAGTACCGGAAACCCCTGAAATCCGGTTGGTTCCTGGAGAAAGTCCACGGCCTGGTACGCACCCGGGTCTCTTTTGCCGAGGCGGACCGGGTTTTTGCCACGGATATAGAGGCCGGGCTCGAACTGATCCGGTCCGGGGCACTGATCCGGCTCCTCGATACGGTGTCCCGGAAAAAAGCCCTCAGCCTGAAAACCGATTACGACGAACTATTTGAAACCTATTGATGGAACAGAACAAAATGGACCGAAAAACACAATCGAAAGCAAACCCGGAAACCCATGCGGGCCCGGATGCCGAAGGGCATGGGCAAGGGGGGCAACCCGTCCTGCACCTGGTGGGGCCCTTTGCACAGCTGCTCCCGATGAGCGGGCTTCCCCTCAAGGGTGCCTTGCCGGACACTTCCCTGACCGTACTGGAACGGGCGGGGATCCTGATGGAAGGCAGCCGGGTCCGGGCTATCGGGCCTTTTGACCAGATGGAACAGGAGGCGCGGCGGATGCGGGCTACTATCACCCGGCTTCCCGGGAACCAGGTGGCCCTGCCCGGGCTTGTCGATGCCCATACGCACAGTTGCTTTGCCGGCAGCCGTGCCCGGGATTACGCCTTGCGCAACAGCGGGCGTTCCTACCTGGAAATCGCCGAAGCCGGGGGTGGGATCTGGGATACGGTAACCGCCACGCGCAAAGCCACTCCTGAACAGCTTCGCAATTTGCTCAGGGATCGGTGCCGGCGCTTCGCTGCAGACGGCATCACCACCCTGGAGGTCAAAAGCGGTTACGGGCTGTCGGTAGAAGAAGAACTCAAGATGCTCCGCGTCATTGCCGAAACCGCTGCAGACGTTTCCCAGGATATCATCCCGACCTGCCTGGCGGCGCACAGTATGCCCCGGGATTTTGACGGTTCGGCCGGGGAATACCTGGAGCAGATCGCCGAGGAATTACTGCCCGTACTGCTGAAAGAAGGACTCGCCCGGCGGGTGGATGCCTTTGTGGAACAAAGCGCGTTTTCCCCGGACCAGATCCTGCCCTACCTGGAAACGGCTCGTCGCCTCGGTTACGACATCACCATTCACGCGGACCAGTTCACGACCGGGGGCAGTGAGGTTGCCATCCGATGCGGCGCGCGGAGTGCCGACCACCTGGAGGCCAGCGGCCCGGCCGAGATTGCCGCCCTGGCCAAAAGCGACGTGGTGGCCACGGCCCTCCCCGGTGCCACCCTGGGACTGGGCTGCGGGTACACCCCTGCACGGGCACTGCTGGATGCAGGAGCCGCGCTGGCCATCGCCAGCGACTACAACCCGGGTTCGGCCCCCATGGGCGACCTGCTTACCCAGGCGGCACTGCTCGGGCCCGCCGAGAAGATCTCCCACGCCGAAATTTTTGCCGGGATTACCTTCCGGGCGGCCGCAGCCCTGGGCCTGGACGACCGCGGGGCGCTTGCCCCGGGGATGCTCGCCGACTTCGTCCTCTTTGACACGGACCACTACAACGAAATCCTCTATCACCAGGGACGGCTCAGGCCTTCCGCCGTGTGGAAAAGCGGCCGGCGCATCCCGGACTCGAATGGCAAAAATTAGAGCCTTTGCCAATTCAATTTAGAAGACGACAAAAAATTACAGCATTCCCATGAAGACAAATACCCCGAATACGCTGACGGATTTCCAGAAGGCCATCCGGGCCGGTATCCCGGATACCCTGCCACCGCCGCGGGAAAGAAACCCGGAGGTTCCCCATGCCCCCGTCCGGAAAGACATCCTGGACCCGGAGGAAAAGAAGCTCGCCCTGCGGAATGCGCTGCGCTACTTCCCATCGGAATGGCACGCGGAACTCGCCCCGGAATTCGCCGGGGAATTGCGGCAATACGGCCGCATCTACATGTACCGCTTCCGACCGGAATACCGGATGGTGGCCCGGCCCATCGATGCCTATCCCGCTAAAATCCCGGAAGCGGCAGCCATCATGCTGATGATCCAGAACAACCTGGACCCGGAGGTGGCCCAGCACCCGGACGAGCTGATCACCTACGGGGGCAACGGGGCCGTATTCCAGAACTGGGCGCAATACCTGCTCACCATGCAATACCTCTCGGAAATGACCGAGGCCCAGACACTGCACATGTACTCCGGCCACCCGATGGGCCTGTTCCCATCCTCTCCCGACGCCCCGCGCGTGGTGGTCACCAATGGGATGATGATCCCGAATTATTCCCGTCCGGACGACTGGGAGCGCTTCAATGCCCTGGGGGTGACCCAATACGGCCAGATGACGGCCGGCTCCTATATGTACATCGGGCCGCAGGGGATCGTCCACGGAACGACAATCACCGTCCTGAATGCCTTTCGGCGGGTCTTGCCCGAAGCAACGGATTTTGCAGGGCGCGTGTTTTTGACTGCCGGCCTCGGGGGGATGAGCGGGGCACAGCCCAAGGCGGGGAATATCGCCGGGTGCGTCACCGTATGCGCGGAGGTCAACCCGGCAGCGGCGCGAAAGCGGCATCAACAGGGATGGGTGGACGAGCTCCTCGAAGACCTGGATGCCCTTGCGGCGCGTACCCGACAGGCCATTGCAGGCCGGGAGGTAGTGTCCCTGGCCTACCTGGGGAATGTGGTGGACGTGTGGGAGCGCTTTGCGGACGAAGATATCCCGGTAACCCTGGGCAGCGACCAGACCTCCCTGCACAATCCCTGGGCCGGGGGGTATTACCCGGCCGGGATGTCCTTTGAGGCAGCCAACCGGATGATGGCCGAAGAGCCCGAAAAATTCCGGGAAAAAGTTCGCGAATCCCTGAGGCGGCATGTGACAGCCATCAACCGACACACCCAAAAGGGCACTTATTTCTTCGATTACGGAAATGCCTTCCTCCTGGAAGCCTACCGGGCCGGGGCAGACATCCAGGGGGCGGACGGAAAGGAGTTCCGCTACCCCTCCTACGTGCAGGATATCCTGGGGCCCTTGTGTTTCGATTTCGGTTTCGGCCCCTTCCGCTGGGTCTGTACCTCGGGCAACCCGGAAGACCTGAGAATTACCGACCAGATAGCCCGGGAGGTCATGGAAGCCCAGTTGCAGGACGCCCCGGAATCGATCCGCGGCCAACTGCGGGATAACATTCGCTGGATCTCCCGGGCGGAGGAAAATGCGCTCGTGGTCGGATCCCAGGCGCGGATCCTCTATGCAGATGCCGAAGGCCGGATAGCCATAGCCCGGGCATTTAACGAAGCGATTGCCGACGGACGCCTGCAGGCCCCTGTGGTCCTGGGCCGCGACCACCACGATGTGAGCGGAACCGACAGTCCGTTCCGGGAAACCAGCAATATCTACGACGGCAGCCGGTTTACCGCCGATATGGCCATCCACAACGTCATCGGGGATTCCTTCCGCGGGGCCACCTGGGTATCCATCCACAACGGGGGCGGCGTGGGCTGGGGCGAAGTGGTCAACGGGGGCTTCGGCCTGGTCCTGGACGGTACGCCCGCGGCGGAGAAGCGATTGGCCAATATGTTGTTTTTTGACGTGAACAACGGCATTGCGCGCCGCAGCTGGGCCCGCAACCCGGAGGCCATGCAGGCCCTCAATCGGGAAATCGGGCGGAGCCCGGGCCTTTCGGTACGTCTGCCGCAACTTGTGGATGAGGCAATTTTAAACGACCTTTTCTGAAAATTCCCTTTGGATGAATGCACTGTACCACCTGTGTGAGCCTGCCCTTTACACCGGACGCGAATCGACGAGCCGGGCCTACCTGCACGAAAATGTGCGCGCCCTGGACCTCCGGGGCTCCCTGGCCCGTACGGAAGAACGCATCCCGGCCCTGTTTGGCTACGCCTGCGATGAAGGGGTCCGTCGCAACCTCGGGCGCCCCGGGGCTGCCGAGGGACCGCGGGCCTTGCGGAAAGGCCTGGGAAAATACCCCTGGCAGGTAGGGGCGCCCGGGCATTTGGCCGACGCCGGGGACATCCGCCTGGAAGACGACAACCTCGAAGGCGCCCAGGCCGCCTATGCCGAGGGAGTTTCAAAACTATTGGAAGTGGGATACCTGCCCATGGGAATTGGCGGGGGCCACGATATCGCCTTTGCCCACTACAAGGGAATCCGGAACCACCTGGGCCCCGGAAAGCACCTGGGCATTGTAAACTTCGATGCGCACTTTGACCTGCGCTCCCCCGGGGATGCGCCGCATTCGGGAAGCCCGTTCTTCCAGGTGGCCCGAACCTGCCAGCAGGAGGGCCTGGATTTTCACTACGCCTGCATCGGTGTGCGGCGGGATGCCAACCCCCAGGTACTCTGGGACCGTGCCAGAGAATTTTCCGTGTGCACAATTGAACGGGAAAGCCTGACCCCGGACCAGCTGTCCGGGCATTGCAGGACACTGCGGAAATTCCTCAAACCGCTGGATGCGGTATACCTGACCATCGACCTGGACGGGTTCTCATCCGCCTATGCGCCGGGGGTGAGCGCGGCCTCCCCCATGGGGTACGCGCCTATGGAAATCGCGCCCCTGCTGGATGTGGTGCTCAACAGCGGGAAACTCATCGGCCTGGATATCGCCGAACTCAACCCGGCACACGACCAGGACGGCCAGACGGTTGCGCTGGCCGGCAGCCTGGTCCACCGGATCCTGCACTTTCCGGGACTATTTTAGGCAGACGGCTACTCGAGCCAGGATTGATAGTATTTGCCGTCGTCCAGGTCCAGGGCCGCCTGGGTGAGTTGGAGCGGCTTGAAGGTGTCGACCATCACGGCCAGTTCTTCCGTACCCTTTTTACCGATACTCGCTTCGTAGGTGCCCGGATGCGGGCCATGGGGAATTCCGGCCGGGTGCAGGGAAATGTACCCCCGGTCGATCCCTTTCCGGCTCATAAAATCCCCGTCCACATAGTACAGGACCTCATCGGAATCGATGTTGGAGTGGTTGTACGGGGCCGGGATGGATTCCGGGTGGTAGTCGTACAACCTGGGGACAAAGGAGCAAACCACAAAAGCGCCCGTCTCAAAGGTCTGGTGGACGGGCGGGGGTTGGTGGACCCGGCCCGTGATCGGTTCAAAATCGTGGATTGAAAACCCGTACGGGAAGTTGTAACCGTCCCAGCCAACCACGTCGAAGGGATGGGTGGCGTACACCAGGTGGTGCAGTTGCCCTTCCTTTTTGATTTTGATCAGGAACTCCCCCTTTTCGTCGTGGGTTTGCAGGTTCTGCGGCAGTTTGAAATCCCGTTCGCAGTACGGCGAGTGCTCCAGGTGTTGCCCGAACCAGTTCCGATAGCGTTTAGGCGTGTAGATCGGGTGGTAGGATTCCACGGTGAACAGCCGGTTATCCGGGCCGTCAAAGTGGATCTGGTAGATCATCCCACGGGGGATCAGCAGGTAATCGCCGTATTCAAAGGGGATTTCCCCGAGAAATGTTTTCAGCACCCCGGAACCCTGGTGGACGAACAACAGCTCATCCGCATCGGCATTCTTGTAAAAATACCCGGTTTGGGAGTTCCTGGGGGCCGCCAGCCCGATGTGGACATCCCGGTTAAAGAGGACCACCGTGCGGCTGTCCAGGTAATCGTCCTTAGGGGGCAGCTCCAGGCCTTTGAGCAGGCGCGACTGGATGTGTTTCGACACGGCGGCCCGCGGGGCGACATCCAGCGTTTTATCGATGGATTTTACCTGGGTGGGGCGGTGCAGGTGGTACAACAGGGAGGACATCCCGTCGAAGCCGATGGTGCCGAACAGCTGCTCGTAATGCAGGCTGCCGTCGTCCTTCCGGAAGGTCGTGTGGCGTTTGTGGGGAATCTTCCCCAGTTTATGGTATAAGGGCATGGTGTGCTCGCATTTGTTTCACCCTTAAAAATACGACAATTCGGGGCCATTCAAAAACCGCCCTTTCTGTTTGATGGGGGCAAAACCGAGGCCCGGCGATGGGGCCTTCAACCCGGCAGGGAGGACTTAACCGGGAAGGGGTCCGGCAACCCGGGGCGGGCGGCGGGCGGGGGATACCAACAAAAAAAGCCTCCCTCATCGGAAAGCCTTTCATTGGAAAGCGGCAAAAAATTGCCGCCGACCTGCATTCCCTCTCGGGAACACAACACAACAAGACAAAGATAGCAAAGCATTTTTATTTTCCGGCGTATTGAGTTTCCTTTCTCTTTTTTTTCGTGAAGGGCCGGACAATCAGGCGGGCTGCCTTGTCGTAGTTGATGTAGTTGTATACCCAGTTGAAGAAGACCACCACCTTGTTGCGGAACCCCACCAGGGACATCAGGTGGATGAACATCCAGATAAACCAGGCGGCAAAGCCCCCGAACTGGTAACCCGGCAGGTCTACCACCGCCTTGTTCCTGCCGATGGTAGCCATGCTGCCTTTGTCCTTGTAATTGAAGGGCTGCATTTCCCGGCCTTTAAGGAGCCTTTCCAGGTTGTCCGCCAGGTGCGCCCCCTGCTGCAGGGCAGGCTGGGCCATCTGCGGGTGGCCTTCCGGGTAGTCGTCCGTACGCATCAGGGCGATATCCCCGATGGCAAAAACGGAGCCGTATCCGCGGACGCGGTTCAGCTCGTCCACCAGCAGGCGGCCCGTACGGGAATCGGTGGAGCCCTCCGGGAAACCGGGGAGGAGCGCCCCGGTCACCCCCGCCGTCCAGATGCAATTGGCCGTGCGGAATTCCCGCCTGTCCTTGGTGGTCAGGAGCCGGCCGTCGTAGGTGTCCACAAAGGTGTCCAGATGGATGCGCACCCCCAGGGACTCCAGGAATTCCCGGGATTTTCGGGAAGCGGTTTCGCTCATGGGGGGAAGCACCCGGTCCGCCCCCTCAAACAGGTTGATCTCCATTTCATCCACGGCCAGGTGTTTGTAATCCCGGGGGAATACATGCCGTTTAAGTTCGGCAAAAGCCCCGGCGAGTTCCACCCCGGTCGGCCCTGCGCCGATAATGCAAAAATTCATCAGGGCGCGGCGCTCAGCCTGATCCTCGGTGTATTCGGCCTCTTCCAGGTTCTGAAGGGCCAGGCTGCGGATATTCAGTGCCTGGGGGATCGTCTTCATGGGCAGGGCAAAGTCCCGCATCTGGTCGTTTCCGAAATAGTTCGTCCGGGTACCGGTTGCCAGGATCAGGTAATCGTAGGTAATCTCTCCTTTGTCTGTCCGAAGTACGCCCCGTGCCGGGTCCACCGACTCGGCTTCGGCCCAGCGAAAGTACATATTGTCCAGGCGCTTGAGGATTTTGCGTATCGGATAGGCGATGCTGTCAGGCTCCAGACCCCCGGTGGATACCTGGTACAGCAGCGGTTGAAAATTGTGGTAGTTCTGCCGGTCGATCACCACGAGCTGCACCGGCAGCCCTTTCATCCGTTTGGCCAGGGCGATGCCTGCAAACCCGCCACCGACCAGGACGATGCGGGGATATTCGGTCTTCGGGATGTTCATGGTTAGGGTTTCAACAAAAATACCAAATCCCGCCACCCGGGAGAAATTTCCAACCCCTTAGATGGGGTCCGATCCGCCCGGCGGGAAACGCAATTAAAATCCGTCTGCCAGGGATTTGAGTTTACGCGCATCGGTAATGGAAAGGCGTTTCCCTGAAGTTTTGATCAGCCCTTCCTTGCGCAGTTCGGAGAGCATCCGGATGCAGGATTCGGTGGCCGTCCCAACCACGCTGGCGATATCCTCCCTGGAAAGCACCAACAGCAGGTAGCCTTCCCCGTCCTCCCCGAAATTCTCCCGGAGGTAGAGAAGCGCCTGGGCGATCCGTTGTTTGACGGACTTCTGGGACATATTCACAATCACATCGTCGGCCTCGCGGAGGTCGTGTGCCATGGTTTGCAACACCTCGTAGCTGAACTCGGGGTTCTTGTGCAACGTATCGGTGATGGCTTCCCGGGGGATAAAACAAATCTCCATGTCGTTGACCGCCGTGGCGCTCAGATTGGCCGATTCTTCGGCTACCACGGATCGCTGCCCGAGGACCTGGCCCTTGCTGGCCAGTTTGACGATCTGGTCTTTCCCATTTTCACTCAGCTTGGAAAGCTTGGAAACACCGTCCCGGACGCAGTACACCCCGGCCAGTTTTTCTCCTTCGTCAAAGATGATCTCGCCTTTTTTGATCTTACGGGACACCTTGCTATCTGAGACTGCCTTCAGCTCCTCTTTAGACATGGCTTTCAGCGAGTTAAACTTCCTCACAATGCAGTTCTCGCAGCGAGATCTTCCGATTTCCTCTTCCATAAATATAAATGTAGCGAAAAACAGCGAATCCCGAAAGCTGATATTTATCAGCATTTACCCGGGGGGCCCGTTGCACATTTGCAGTATGATCGGGATTTCCGGACATACGATTCAACAACCCAACGGATGAGCGGCCCCTCCTGCTACCATTGCGGAGACCCCGCTGGCTCCGACGCCGTGGAATTTGACGGGCACACGTTCTGTTGCCGGGGATGCCGGACCGTGTACGACCTGTTCCAATCCCACAACCTGGAATATTACTATGAGTTGGAACAGGCTGCCGGTAAATCCCCTGCCGCCGCCGAGGGGGCTTACGACTATCTGGACGACCCGGAAATTGCCGGTCGCCTGCTGGATTTCCAGGACACCCGCCACCAGGTCATCAGCCTGTCCATTCCGCATATCCACTGCAGTTCGTGTATCTGGATTCTGGAAAACCTGCACAAACTCAACCCGGGGGTTATCAGCAGCCAGGTGGATTTCCCCAGGAAAAAGGCCCGCATCCATTTTAACCCGGAGCTGCTTTCGCTCAAAGCGCTTGTACGGCTGCTCGCAGCCATCGGGTACGAACCCTCCATTACGCTGGACGATTACAGCGGGGGCGGAGAAAAAAAAGACCGCACGCTTACCTACCAGCTGGCCGTTGCAGGGTTTGCGTTTGGCAATATCATGTTCCTTTCCTTCCCGGAATACTTTGAAAGCGGGGAGTACTGGCTGGAAAAATACAAGGTCCTGTTCCGCTGGCTCATGTTCAGCTTTTCGGTCCCGGTGGTGTTCTACTCCGGGATGGGATATTTGCGAACCGCCTGGAAGGGTCTGCGATCGGGCTTGGTGAATATCGACCTGCCAATTGCCCTGGGCATCCTCACCCTTTTTATCCGGAGTACGGTGGAGATCATCGGGGACCTTGGCAGCGGGTTCTTCGACAGCCTTGCGGGTCTGGTTTTCTTCCTGTTGCTCGGCCGGTTCTTCCAGCAGCGCACCTATGCCCACCTGTCTTTTGAAAGGGACTACAAATCCTACTTCCCCATCGCCGTCACCCGCATCGGGGAGGATGGAAAAGAAACCAATGTCCCCGTCTACGAAGTGGCCCCGGGCGACCGGCTGCTCATCCGGAACAACTCCCTGATCCCCGCGGATGCCGTACTCCTGAGCGGGACGGGGCAGATCGATTACAGCTTTGTCACCGGGGAGGCCCGGCCCGTATCGAAAAAAGCGGGGGACACCCTCTATGCCGGGGGCAAACAACTGCAGGGGCCCATTGAGGTCCGCGCGCTCCGGGAAGTCTCCCAGAGCTACCTGACGGAACTGTGGAGCGATTCCGCATTTTCGGGAGAGGCCCGCGGCAGCTTCCGGAATTTCACGGACCGGATCGGGAAGCGGTTTACCCTGGCCGTACTCACCATTGCCACCCTGTCGGCCGGTATTTGGCTGACCATCGACCCGGGCCGCTCCCTGGACGTCTTCACGGCAGTGCTGATCATCGCCTGCCCCTGTGCCATTGCCCTGGCGGCGCCGTTTACGCTGGGTAACCTCCTGCGGATCTTCGGCCGGAACGGGTTCTACGCAAAAGATACGAATGCGCTGGAGCGCATGGCAAAAACCGATACAATCCTGTTCGACAAAACAGGTACCATCAGCACTACCCGCCAGAACCAGATCACCTATACAGGCATCCCGCTGGAACCCCGGGAAGCGCTGGTGCTGAAAAACCTGCTCCGGGCATCCGGCCACCCGCTCAGCCAGACGCTCTACCGGCAGCTGGAACCCCTGGGCATCGTCCCCCTGGAACACTTTCGGGAGCACCTGGGCCAGGGCCTGGAAGGGGGTGCGGAAGGACACTATTTTAAAGTGGGTTCCCGGGGGTTTGTACAGGACAGCGAAATACCCACAGGCCAAGTGGAAAGCGCCGGGGCTGAAGTTCATGTTCGCACGGCTGCAGGCTACAGGGGATGTTTCAATATCCGCAATGCATACCGCGAAGGAGCCGCCGGATTATTCGGCAGGCTTGCTCCCCGGTACAAACTCGCAGTCCTCTCCGGGGATAACGCTTCCGAGGAAGAAGCCCTGGAAGCCCTGCTGCCCCCGCTCACCCCGGCTTATTTCAATCAGCAACCCGGGGACAAACTCCATTTTGTCAGGGAGTTGCAGCAAAACGGCCGGCAAGTTGCCATGGTGGGCGACGGGCTGAATGACGCCGGCGCCCTGGCCCTAGCAGAGGTGGGTATCGCAGTTTCGGAAGACGCCAATTTGTTTACCCCGGCCTGCGATGCCATCCTGGACAGCCGGCAGTTCACCCGTCTGGATACCTTTTTAGGCCTCACCCGAAAGGCCATGGGGATTATCCGGCTCAGCCTCGCGCTGTCATTGATCTACAACGCCGTGGGGCTTTGGTTTGCCGTAACCGGCCGGCTGGAGCCGGTAGTTGCCGCTATCCTGATGCCCCTGAGCTCCATCAGTATCGTGGCATTTACCACCGCTGCCACCAACTGGATTGGTCGGAAACTCGACCGGTCGAAAACTGAAATAAATGCGCGTGGCTGACAAATATCATGTTTTGCCCCTGGCGACAGGGCTAGTTTTACAGCCAAAACCGAATCGGGAATGAGCGTTATCTACTTATTGCTGGCCATCAGTGTCACCGTGGCCCTGGTGTTTTTTGTGGTGTTCGTCATCTCCGTCAGGCGGGGGCAGTACGACGATGCCTATACGCCTTCCGTGCGCATGCTCTTCGACGACGAACTCGTCACTACCGGGGAGCCCGACAAAAAAGAGAATCCTTCAAAACCATCCAACAAATAGTTTCTTTCTATGGAAGTCGAACAGTTTAAATACGACAACAAGATTGTTCAGAAGTTCCTCTATGCCACCATGCTGTGGGGCATCGTAGGGATGCTGGTAGGGCTGCTGCTGGCCTTTATGTTCCTGTTTCCCAACCTCACGGACGGCATCTCTTGGCTGAGCTTCGGGCGGCTGCGGCCGCTCCACACGAATGCGGTCATCTTTGCCTTTGTGGGGAATGCCATTTTTGCCGGGATTTATTACTCCACCCAGCGGCTCCTCAAGGCGCGGATGTACAGCGACGCCCTGAGCAAGATCAATTTCTGGGGCTGGCAGCTGATTATCGTGTCGGCGGTACTTACCCTGCCCCTGGGGTATACCACCTCCAAGGAGTACGCCGAACTCGAGTGGCCCATCGATATCGCCATCACGCTGGTGTGGGTGGTTTTTGCCTGGAACTTTATCGGGACGGTCCTCAAGCGCAGACAGCGGCATTTGTACGTGGCCATCTGGTTTTACCTGGCCACCATCGTCACCGTAGCCGTGCTGCACATTTTCAACAGCCTGGAACTGCCGGTGAGCGCCCTGAAGAGTTATTCCGTATACGCCGGGGTCCAGGATGCGCTGGTACAGTGGTGGTACGGACACAACGCCGTGGCCTTTTTCCTGACGACGCCCTTCCTGGGGCTCATGTATTATTTTGTACCCAAGGCGGCCAACCGGCCGATCTATTCCTACCGGCTGTCCATTGTCCACTTCTGGTCGCTGATCTTTATCTATATCTGGGCCGGGCCGCACCACCTGCTTTATACCTCCCTGCCGGACTGGGCCCAAAACCTCGGGGTCACCTTCTCGGTGATGCTGATTGCGCCTTCCTGGGGCGGGATGATCAACGGGCTGCTCACGCTGCGCGGCGCCTGGGACAAGGTCCGGACGAGCCCGGTGCTTAAATTCATGGTAGTTGCCATCACCGGCTATGGGATGGCCACCTTTGAAGGGCCCATGCTCTCCCTGAAAAATATCAACGCCATCGCCCACTTCAGCGACTGGATCATCGCCCACGTCCACGTGGGGGCCCTGGCCTGGAACGGCTTTCTGGCCTTCGGAATGGTCTACTGGATGGTGCCGCGGCTCTATAAAACGGACCTGTTCTCGGTCAAACTCGCCAACTTCCACTTCTGGATCGGCACGCTCGGGATCGTCCTCTATGCGCTGCCCATGTATGTTGCAGGATTCACCCAGGCGCTCATGTGGAAAGACTTCAACCCGGACGGGACACTGGTCTACGGGAACTTCCTGGAAACCGTCCAGGAGATCATGCCCATGTACTGGATGCGCGCTATCGGCGGGACCCTTTATCTGGTGGGCGTATTCGTGATGTTGTACAATATCGCAGTCACCATCCGGGGTGGGGAGGCCGTCAGCGATGAGCTGGCAGAAGCGGCACCCCTGAAACGGGTGAGCCGCAAACGCCTGGCGGGGGAAACCTTCCACACCTGGCTGGAGCGGAAACCCGTGCAACTGACCATCCTGGCCACCATCGCCATCCTGATTGGCGGGGCGGTCCAGATCATCCCTACCCTGCTGGTGAAATCCAACATCCCGACCATCACGAGCGTTACCCCCTATACCCCCCTGGAACTCGAAGGGCGGGACCTCTATATTCGCGAAGGCTGCGTCAGTTGCCACTCCCAGATGGTGCGTCCCTTCCGGAGCGAGGTGGAACGGTACGGGGAATACGCCAAGGCGGGGGAATTCGTGTACGACCACCCCTTCCTGTGGGGAAGCAAACGGACCGGTCCCGACCTGCTGCGCGTGGGGGGCAAGTACTCGGATAACTGGCACCTGAACCACTTTTACGACCCGCAGAGCACCTCTGCCGGTTCCATTATGCCCGCCTACCAGTGGCTGATCCGGAACGAGCACGACCGCAGCGACATTCAGGATAAGATGCGGGCCATGGTAACCCTGGGCGTGCCCTATACGGAGGCGGATATCGAGGGGGCCTTTGAGTCCATGGAAGCCCAGGCTGCCCAAATCGAACAAAACCTGTACACCGACCCGGAATTTGCCCGGAGTTATGAAAACCAGAAGCAGAACGCACAGGAGAACGGGGAGCCCTTCGTGGAGATGCGCAACCGGGAAATCGTCGCGATGATTGCCTACCTGCAGCGACTGGGTACGGATATCAAAATTGAACAGGGCAGCGAAGTTGCCTCCGAAAAACCATAAGCCATGATGAAATTTGTCAAAAACTATATGGAGACAATCGACGGGGTGGCCAACTACCCGATGATTTCCCTGTTAATCTTCTTTGTCTTCTTTATATTGTTGTTCTGGTGGGTGCTTACCGCCTCAAAACAACACGTGAAAGAAATGAGCGAATTGCCCCTGGAGGACGAACAACCAAAACCGACTGAAAAATGAGACAATCAACCCCCTGGTGGATCCGGATCCCCGTGCTGTTCTTTTTGATTTTCGGCCTGATGGAATACTTCATCGATTCAGGCGACCAACCCGCATTTATCGCCCAACCGGCCGCAGCGCTCTTCCTGGTGGTTGTACTGGTGTTGCTCATTGCCGTGGAACTCATGATGCGGGGCATCGAAAATGTCCTGTACCGGACCCTGGACCCGGCTGCCCGGAAGCGCTACCTGGAAATGAAAGCCCGGCCCCGGCGCTGGGAATGGGGTATGCGCGTGTACAGGAACCTGCTTGGGTCTCGCCCCATCGAAGAAGAGGGCGAAATCATCCTGGACCACAATTACGACGGCATCCGGGAACTGGACAACCGGCTGCCGCCCTGGTGGGTCTATTCCTTCTATATCACCATAATTTTCAGTGTGATCTACATGTTCCGCTACCACGTATTCAGCGGGGACGACCAGCAAACCGAATTCGAGAAAGAGATGGTCGCGGCCCGGGAAGCCGTTGCGGAATACAAGCGCACCGCCGTGGACCTGGTGGACGCGAGCACGGTGGAACTGCTTACCGAGCCTGCGGACCTCGCAGCAGGGGAAGCGATATTTACCGGCAACTGCGCGGTCTGCCATAAAGTGGACGGGGGCGGTTCCATCGGCCCGAACCTGACGGACGATTACTGGATCCTCGGCGGGGGCATCCGAAACATCTTTAACACGATCTCCGAAGGAGGCCGCGACGGGAAGGGGATGGTGGCCTGGAAGACCAACCTGAAACCCGGCGAAATTGCCCAGGTGGCAAGCTATATTGTGGGGTTGCACGGAACAAACCCGCCCGATGCCAAAGCCCCGGAAGGGGAACTCTACGTAGACCCGGATGCCCCGGTGGACCGCGTGGAGGTGGAAACAGACAGTACCGGCGCAGAAGTAATCATCGAAACGGATACCCCCAACCCGCTGGAATCGGAGTCGGACCAATAAGCCCATCCGGACAGGGGCCTGCGGAGGATTGAAAAAGGAATGAAATGAGCAAGGACGAACGGTTCCGGGATTCCATAGGCACCATTGATGAAGCGGGCAAACGCGCCTGGGTTTTCCCAAAAAAGCCCAGTGGCAGGTTCTACACCTACCGCAAGTGGGTGAGCTACGCCCTGTTGCTCATCCTGGTTGCCTCCCCGTTTATCTATGTAAACGGGAACCAGTTTATGCTCTTCAACGTCCTGGAGAGGCGGTTCAATATTTTTGGCCTCCCTTTCTGGCCCCAGGATTTCCACCTGGTGGTGATCTCCATGATCATCGGCGTCATTTTCATCGCGCTCTTCACCACGGCCTTCGGACGGATCTTTTGCGGCTGGATGTGCCCGCAAACCATCTTTATGGAAATGGTATTCCGGCGCATCGAATACTGGATAGACGGGGATCGGGGCGCACAGATGCGACTGGACCGGCAACCGTGGAACCCGGTGAAGCTCCGCAAGCGACTGACCAAGTGGGCAGTGTTCTTTCTGATCTCCTTCGGGATCGCCAATGTATTCCTCGCCTACCTGATCGGGAGCGATACCTTGCTGCGCTATGTGCAGGATGGCCCGGCCGCCCACCTGGGGACCCTGGTGGCCCTGCTCATCTTTACCGGCGTCTTTTATTTTGTCTTTGCCTGGTTCCGGGAACAGGTTTGCATCATCGCCTGCCCGTACGGTCGGATGCAGGGGGTCCTGCTGGACGAGAAGTCGGTGGTGGTAGCCTACGACTACAAGCGGGGGGAGGCGGAAAAAGGGCGGAAAAAATTCCGCAAGGGGGAAGACCGCCAGGCCCTCGGCTACGGGGATTGCATCGATTGCCTGCAATGCGTCCACGTCTGCCCCACGGGGATTGACATCCGCAACGGCACCCAGCTGGAATGTGTAAACTGTACGGCCTGTATCGACGAATGCGACACGATCATGGAGAAGGTAAACCTCCCGAAAGGCCTGATCCGCTACGCGAGTGAAGACGAGATCGCCCGCAAGAAGAAATTCCGGTTTACCCCCAGGATGAAGGGGTATGCCGCGGTATTAACCATCCTGACCGGGGTATTTATCGGCATGCTGTTCCTGAGGAACGACCTGGAGGCTTCCATCCTCAGGCTGCCCGGCCAGTTGTACCAGCGAAAGGAGAACCAGGTAATCAGCAATGTATACACCTACAAACTAATCAACAAAACCACCCGGGAAATCCCGGACGTACATTTCCGGCTGCTTTCGCACACCGGGACGATCACTTTTGTCAAAGGCGACGGCTTTGCCGTGCCGGCGCAGGAACTGTTCGAAGGAACGCTGTTTATCGACATCCCGGAAACCGAGCTCAACGGCGACCAGGACAAGCTCCGGATTGGGGTCTACAGCGGGAAGGAATTAATCGAAACCACGGCGACCCGTTTTCTGGCGCCGAGAACGTATAAATAACGCGCTATGAAAATTAACTGGGGCACCGGGATTGTAATCGCTTTTATCGGGTTTATCGGGTTCATCCTGTATTTCGTAATCCAGGCGAGCGCAGATCCGCGTGCCGAACACGACATGGTCACCGACTCGTATTACAAAAAGGAGCTGGAGTACCAGCAGGAGCTGAATGCCTCGGCCAACCTGAAGGCATCCGGTGGGGGCGTAACCGTCCGGCGGTTGCCCGACGGCCTCGCCATCCGGCTCCCGGAACGGATGGACCCGGCCGCTATCCGGGGCACAATCGGGATGTACAGGCCGTCCGACGACAATCTGGATTTTGAATGGCCCATACAGCCCGGGGACTCCCTGCAGCGGATTCCATCAGACCGTTTGGTCGAGGGGCGCTGGGACCTCCGTATTGATTGGGAATACCATGGGGAAAAATACCTGTACCGGACCCGGCTGACGTACTGAACGGGATCTGCTCGGGGCCCTGCAGGGCATAGACGATTCATACAAAACCTAAAACGACGGGGATTTGCTCGCAACCGCCATCTTGTTGGGCCTCATGGGAAGCCTGCACTGCATTGGCATGTGCGGGCCAATCGCCCTGATGCTTCCCCTGGACCGGGAGTCTGCCGGCAGGCGGTACCTGCAACTCGGCCTGTACCACGGGGGCAGGCTCCTCGCCTACGGGATCATCGGGGGGGTATTCGGGCTGGTGGGCCGCGGGCTCTACCTGTTCGGATTCCAGCAAAAACTCTCCATATTCCTGGGGGTACTGATGATCCTGGCGGTTCTCCTCCCCTGGAAGCGCTTTCAGAACCGCTGGGTGGTGCGTCCGGTTTACCGGGCTGTGGGCCGCTTGAAGGAGGCATTGGGCGGCCAGTTGAAAAAGCGCACCCCGGACACTTTTCTGACCATCGGATTCCTCAATGGGTTCCTGCCCTGCGGCCTGGTCTATATGGCCGTAATCGGGGCGATGGCAGGCGGAACGGTACTGCAGGGTGTGGCCTATATGGTCGTGTTCGGCCTGGGCACCCTGCCGCTGATGAGTGCGGCCGCCCTGTTCGGGAAGTTTCTTAAAGGCCGGTGGGCCGGCCGGCTCAGGCGGGCCATCCCTGTGCTCGTTGTCCTGATCGGTATGCTGTTTATCCTTCGGGGCATGGGGCTCGGCATCCCGTACGTTTCCCCCCGCCCCCCCGGACAAGGGGTTGCCGCGGGGGTGGAGTGCCACCCGTGACGGTCCTGGTTTGTACCGGAAATGAGAATGAATTATCTTTCTCCGTCAAACAAACCAAACATTCCAAGACAGCATGAAAAATCCCAGTTCCTCCCGGAGGTCCTTCCTGAAAAAAACCACCCTGGCTACAGCCGGCCTCACCGCCGGCCCCTATATATTGCGCGCGGAAAACCGCGGTTCCGCCATGGAGCGGAATTACGAGGCGTTCAGCCCCAACGACCAGGTGCAGCTCGGCCTGATCGGCTGCGGGATACAGGGCATTTTCGACACGCGTTCCGCCCTGGAAGTAGCCGGCGTGCAACTGGTAGCCGTATGCGACCTCTATTCAGGCCGGCTGACACGGGCCGAAGAACTCTGGGGCGAGGGCCTTTTCAAAACCCGCGATTACCGGGAACTCCTGGCCCGGGAAGATATCGACGCAGTCATCGTGGCCACTCCGGACCACTGGCATAAACAAATTACCATCGACGCCCTGAATGCGGGCAAGGCCGTTTATTGCGAAAAACCCATGGTGCAGCAATTTGAAGAAGGCCATGAAATCATTGCCGCCCAGAAACGGACCGGCGTGGTGTGCCAGGTGGGCAGCCAGGGTATGTCCTCCCTGGGCAACGAAAAAGCCCGGGAGCTTTACGAGGCGGGCGCCATCGGAGAAATCGTCATGCTGGACATGTACAACGACCGGTATAGCGCGGAAGGCGCCTGGCAATACCCGATCCCCCCGGATGCCAACCCCCAGACGGTAGACTTTGACACCTTCCTGGGCCGCGCCCCGGAGGTACCGTACGACAACACGCGGTTTTTCCGATGGAGGAACTACAGGGATTACGGGACCGGGGTAGCCGGCGACCTGTTCGTACACGCCTTTTCAACCCTCAACTACATCCTGAGCTCGAATGGGCCCGTGCGGGCGCTATCCACCGGCGGGCTTCGCTTCTGGAACGACGGCCGGGACGTCCCGGACGTGACCCTGACCTTCTACGACTACCCCAAGACGGATACCCACGCGGCCTTCAATGCCTCCTTCCGGGTCAATTTTATCGCCGGGGGCGGCGGAGGCGGGGGCTTTCGCCTGGTGGGTACCGAAGGATCGATGGAAGTAGGGCAGAATTCAGTCCGTTTGCAGCGTACCAAGCTGGACCTCGTACCCGGCGGGTATTCGATGATTGCGCAGACCGAGGCAAACCAGGCCTTGTTGCAGGCGGCCTACGAGGAGGCGCTCGGCAACCAGCGCAGCGCCAACCTGAACCTGGGAGAGACCGTCTACGAGGCTCCCCGCGGATACAAAGGTGGGCACTACGACCACTTCTACAATTTCTTCGATGCCGTACGCGGCAACCGGAGTGTGATTCAGGACCCCACCTTCGGGTTGCGGGCCGCCGGGGCCGCCCTGCTGGCCAACGAGAGTTATTACACCTCCCGACCGGTCCGCTGGGACCCGGATGCCATGCAAATTGTTGGGTAAACGGCCCGGCAGGCGGGCCTGTCGCCTCCCTACATCCGGAAGGTCAGTACCGGGATACTGGAATGGTTGGCAATGTCCTCCCCGATGCTCCCCATAAAGAAATGGGTCAGGCCTTTCCTGCCATGGGTGGGGACACCGATCAGGTCGGCCCCGACGTCCTCGCTGTAGGCGAGCACACCGCGTTCCACGCTGTAATCGTTGAAGATGTCTACTTCCAGGCCGGCCTTGGCCTTGTTCAGGAATCGGGATATCTGCTCGTTGATCTCCCGGGTACTCATAAAGTTGTCCCCGGGGATATTGATATAGACCGGCCGGAAGGAAGCGCCAAACAGGCCGGCAATTTTCTGGGCCTCGCGGAACACCTCCAGGCTTTCTTCCCTGAAATCGCACGCAAAAACAAAAGTGTCTACCTGGAAATCGGGCCGGTCCTTCTTAACCACCAGCACGGGTACTTCCGCATTGCGGACCACCTTCTCGGCATTCGAGCCGAAGAAGAGTTCCCTGAGCCCGTCCGATCCGTGGGACCCCATGACGATGAGGTCTGCGTTATGGCGTTCCACAACCTCGTTCACCTCGGAGAACACTTTGTAGTGCTTGATCACCGGGGTAATCCCAACTCCCTTCAGATAGGGTTTGTCGAGAAAATCCTCCAGGCGCTTTTCGGCTGCCTTCAGCAACAGGACCATCTGCTCGGGGTGGAAAGATTCCGCCGAGGAGATCATCGCGTAGTTGAGCTCCAGCATGTGCAGGACAATGATTTCGCCTTCGTTCGATTTGGCCAGGGAGGCCGCGAGCTTCAGGCATATTCTGATTGTTCTGAAAAATCTACGGTACTATTATTGTTTTCATAGTAGTAAAGTTAGGTTAAACGGTCATTGAAAATAAACGCGTTTCAGGCGATTTTTCGTGCAATCGCAAATCGAACGCCATACAGATGTTGCGCATAAAACGCCTGCCCCGTTGCGTAATCCGGATCCCGCCCGGCAACAATTCCACCAGGCCGTCGGCTTCGGGCTGGACAAGGCGCCCGACTACGGCCTCGCGGACATCCGCCGGCAGCCCGAGGTTCCACTGCGTTTCATTGCGGCACATCAGGTTCAGTATATGCCTGCGGACCTGCCGGTCCGCCAGGGTAAGCTGGTGCCCGCGCATCAGCGGCAGGACGCCGCAGTCAACCAGGTGCTGGTATTCCTCCACGCTCTTCACGTTCTGGGCAAAGGCATCCCAGCTGTCGCTGATGCTGGATACGCCCAGGCCGATGGTCAGTTGCGTGGCGGTCTCGGTATAGCCCATAAAATTCCGGTGCAGCTGCCCGGACCGCATGGCCCGGTAAAGCACATCGGACTCCAGGGCGTAGTGGTCCATCCCCACGGCGGCATATCCGCCCTTTCCCAGGATTTCTTCGCCAAGGGCAAATTGCCTTAATTTCCCGGCTGCCCCCGGCAGGTCGGAATCGCGGAAGCCACGCTGGCCATTGCCCTTCATCCAGGGCACATGCGCATAACTGTAAAAGGCGATCCGGTCCGGACGGATGTCCAGGGTTTTCCCTAGCGTGTCCCGCACGTGGTCCGCCGTTTGCCTGGGCAGGCCGTAAATAATGTCGTGCCCCACGGATGTATACCCGATTTCCCGGGACAGGCGCGTGATCTCCGCAACCTCTTCAAAGCTTTGTTTCCGGTTGATGGCCTCCTGAACCCCTGGGTTGTAATCCTGTACCCCATAGGAAACCCGACGAAATCCGAGATCATAGAGAACCTGCAGGTGTTCCCGGGTGGTGTTGGACGGATGGCCCTCAAAACTGAATTCCCAGTCCGGGGCCCGATCCGCAAAGCGCAGGATGCCCCGCACCAGGAGCTGGAGGTTTTCTGGCGAGAAAAACGTGGGGGTCCCCCCGCCCAGGTGCAGCGTCCGGATCACCGGGCGCTTGCCGAAAATTTCGCGATACAGCTTCCATTCCTTCAGCACGGCCCGTATATACGGGTCTTCCACACTGTGGCGTTTGGTGATTCGCTTCAGGCAGCCGCAAAACGTACAAAGGCTCTCGCAAAATGGCAGGTGGATATACACACTGATCCCACTGGCGGCATTGCTCTGGTCAAAACTCCGTTTGGCAGCAACCTTCCAGTTACTGCCCGAAAAACCGTCCCTTTCCCAATAGGGCACGGTGGGGTAACTCGTGTAGCGCGGACCGGGGACATTGTATTTTTTACTCAGGGTACACATAATCAAAGGCGTTTCACACAAAGCTACACCGACCCTGCCCTCCAGAATATGATAATTGTCACCCGGCGGATCGGGCCGTCCAACTCAAAAGGAGTCCCTTTGCGGATCAATACGTATCCTTGATCCAGTCGTAGGGTTTGCGCCGAATCCACTGCCCCCTTGTAAAATCAGGCACATCCTGGGGTTCCCCCCGGCCGGCGATGGACTGTTCGGAGAGCGGGGTCACGCTGCTCCAGGCGGCTGCATCGTAGGCGTCAATGGGAGGGGCCACCCCGAGACGGGCCGACTGCACAAAGGCGTGGAGTACGAAAAAGTCCATCCCGCCATGGCCCGAACCCGAAGCGTACTCCCCGTATTTCTTCCACAGCGGGTGGTCATAGCGCTCCAGCCAGGGGCCGGCGGCATCCCAGCGGTGCGGCTCGGATTCCCCTTCGATATAGATCCGGTCGCCGTCCACCTCCCAGAGCCCGTTAGCCCCCTGTACGCGGAACCCGAGGGAATAGGGCCTGGGCAGGTTGCAGTCGTGCGTGACGATGATTGTCTCCCCCCGGGCTGTGGTCAACGTGGTGGTGATCACGTCGCCCTGCTGGAATTTCAGGGAGGCGTTCGGGTGGTCGGCCCCGCCCCGGGCCACGATATGGTTGTGCAGGCCGATGCCCTTGCTCGCCGTGGAGGTCAGGCTCACCAATCGGTTGCCGCGGTTGATGTCGGCCATTGCCGCCACAGGCCCCAGGCCATGGGTCGGGTAGACATCCGCGTTCCGCCGGAGCGAATGGAGCGTCCGCCAACGGGCTTCCGATATCGCTTTTTCCCCAAATTCCACCCCGCCCCCATAGGGCTGTTTCCCGTCGTTGAACTTCACCTCCCGCAGGTCGTGCTGGTAGCCGCAACGGAAGTGCACCAATTCGCCAAAGACATCCTGCCGCACCATATTCAAAACGGCCAGTACGTCCCGGCGGTAGTTGACGTTCTCCAAAAGCATCAGGTGGGTCCCCGTGGCCTCATGCGTATCGACCAGGTCCCAGCACTCCTCCAGGGTGGTGGCCGCCGAGACTTCCAGTCCCGTATACTTTCCCGCCTTCATCGCGTCCACCGCCATGGGCGTATGCCAGAGCCAGGGTGTGGAAATCACCACCGCATCCACGGATTCCAGGTCCAGCAGGTCCCGGTAGGAATGCTCGTGCTCCCCAAAAGTTGCAGGCGGTTCCTGCCCGGCTTCCACCACCATCCCGGCCGCCGGCTCCAGGCGCCCGGGGTCGATGTCGCAAAGCGCCGTTACCCGGACATCGTCTCGCAACAGCAGGTTCCTCAGGTGGTTCGTGCCGCGCAGGCCCACGCCGATCAGGCCGATCCGGAGGATGTCTTTCCGGGGGGGTCCCGTCATGGAAAAAAGCCCGGAAGGACCCAGGCCGAGGGCGGTTGCCGCACATGCGGAATTCCGAAGGAAGGTACGTCGGTTATGCATATTGAAAGGATCTTGAAGTTTGACGGGAGAAGTTATGAATTTATGGGCTTTCGCCCCTGTTTCCCATTCAAAATAGTATTTTTGGCCTGCAAAGAAAACGCTTCGATGACTTTACTCCTGATGGCCGCGGGACGCGGCAGCCGATACGGAAAACTCAAACAATTCGACGACCTGGGCCCGAACGGGGAATTCCTGATGGAATTCAGCATACACGATGCCCTCGCCAATGGTTTCGACCACATCGTGGTGATCACCCAAAAGGACAATGTGGATTTCCTGAGGGACTATTTGAAGGAGCGGCTGCCCGGGTCGGTTAGCCTGGATGTCCTGGCCCAGGAACTCACAGACCTGCCCGAAGGTGCATCGTTTAGCGGGGAACGCCCCAAACCCTGGGGTACAGCCCACGCAGTCTGGACGGCGAGGGATGTCATCCGCGGGCCTTTTGCGGTAATCAATGCAGACGATTATTACGGGCAGCCGGCCTATGCCCGGGCCGCCGAATTTATGAAGGCAACCGAAGGCAGCAATACCTTCGGCCTGGTGGCCTATACGCTCCGCGATACACTCTCGCCCCACGGATCCGTTTCGCGCGGGGTTTGCAGCCGGGAAGGGAAATACCTCCGGTCGGTGGACGAACGCGTGGAAATCCAGGAGGTAGACGGCCAAATCCGGGATGCGGACAGCGGCCTGGAGTTTGACGGCAACGAGCTGGTCAGCATGAATTTCTGGGTCTGCCACCCGTCCATCTTCCAACAAATAGAAACGGATTTCAGGGAATTCCTGAGCGGCAGCGACGACCCCTCCAAAGGGGAAATCTACCTGCCCTTTGTCATTCAGGACATGCTCAGCGAGGAGGTGGTACAGGTGGAGGTCATCCCGGCCGATAGCCCCTGGTTCGGGGTCACGTATGCGGCCGACAAGGAGCAGGCGGTCTCGGAACTCGCCGACCTATCCGACAAAGGCAGATACCCCAGCCCGCTCTGGGGCTGATCTGAAAATAAAGCGCCCATGGCCACTCCCCAACCAGCAAGGGTCCTCGAAAACTTTAAGATACCCGCCGGGTTGCGGGAACTGCAACCGATTTCGGAGGGCCTGATCAACGATACCTTCAGGGTGTCCATACCCAACTCGGACGGGTACGTCCTGCAACGGATCAATACGGAGGTATTCCCGGATCCGGACGCCCTCATGGAAAACCTGGAACGCATCCTGCCAAAACTCCGGGGGGATGGCTACCGCCAATTGGAACTCATCCGGACAACCGATGGCAGGGCCTGGTATCAGAATGCGGGTTCCGGCGCCTGGCGCCTATACAAATTCATCCCCGGATCCCGGACCATTTCCGATGCACAACAACCGGGGGTTGCACGGGAAACCGGCCGGATCCTGGGACGTTTCCACCAGCTGCTGCAAGACACCGATCCCGGAATGCTGCATCCCGTGCTGCCGGGGTTCCACGACCTGGGCCTACGGATGCAGCAACTCAACGCCGCCGAAACCCAGGGCCTTCCAGACCGGGTGGCCCGGGGACGTAAACTGGCAGAGCAGGCACGGGTACTGGCAAGCCAAATGGAAGCCGTACGGCTGGACACACTCCCCACACGGGTCTGCCACAACGACCCGAAGCTCAGCAATATCCTGTTTTCGACAGGTCTCCGTCCCAAAGCCCTCTGCCTGATTGACCTGGACACGCTGATGCCCGGTGCGCTGCTTTTTGATTTCGGGGATGCCGGACGCACATTGATCAATTCGCTGGCCGAGGAGCAACCGGAAGACGGGACCAACGAAATCGACTGGCGGGCCTATAGAGAATTCTGCCAGGGGTTTGCCGCTGCCTGCCCGGAACTCTCCGCGGCCGAATCGGCCAGCCTGCCGTACGGCCTCCTGCTAATGCCTTTATTGCACGGGGCACGGGCCCTGGCAGACTATTACCTGGGCGACCTCCATTACAAAGTTTCCTATGAAACGCAGAACCTGGTGCGGGCGCGAAACCTGCTCCGGGTGGCCGGGACGGCCGGGGAGGAAATCAATCGGCTCCGGGAAACCTGGGTTGCGGCCCGGGAAGAAACTTAAAGGGCAGACAGGGCCTGGGGTGTGCCGCGCCGGTTGGCTGACAGGGCCTGAATGGCGCAATGCAGTTTATCTGGCAGGAACCCATCCCCGGTTGGCGGATCGCCCCTGCGCGTTACTTAAAGGCGCTGATCCCCGTAATATCCGCCCCGGTTATGAGCAGATGGATATCGTGGGTGCCTTCGTAGGTAATCACGGATTCCAGGTTCATCATGTGGCGCATGATACTGTACTCCCCGGTAATACCCATACCCCCCAGGACCTGTCGGGCCTCGCGGGCGATATTCAGCGCCATCTCCACATTGTTCCGCTTGGCCATGGAAATCTGGGCCGTGGTGGCCCTTCCCTCATTGCGGAGCTGCCCAAGGCGGAAGGCGAGTAGCTGGGCCTTGGTGATCTCGGTGATCATCTCGGCCAGTTTTTTCTGTTGCAGTTGGGTGCCGGCAATGGGCTTGCCGAATTGTACGCGCTCCTTGGCATAGCGCAGGGCCGTATCGTAACAATCCATGGCGGCTCCGATAGCCCCCCAGGCAATCCCGTACCGGGCCGAGTCCAGGCAGCCCAGGGGGGCGCCCAAACCGGACTTGCCCTCCAGGAGGTTATCCTTAGGGACTTTTACGTTGTCGAAAATCAATTCGCCGGTAGCCGATGCCCGAAGCGACCACTTGTTGTGCGTTTCCGGGGTGGAAAAGCCCTCCATGCCGCGCTCCACGATCAGGCCGTGGATCCGGCCCTCCTCGTTCTTGGCCCATACAATTGCGATATCGGCAAAGGGCGCATTGGAAATCCAGAGCTTTGCCCCGTTGAGCAGGTAATGGTCCCCGGCGTCTTTGAAATTCGTCACCATCCCGGCCGGGTTGGAGCCGTGGTCGGGTTCCGTGAGGCCAAAACAGCCCATCCATTCCCCGGAGGCGAGCTTGGGCAGGTATTTCTCGCGTTGGGCCTCGTTCCCATAGGCAAAAATAGGGTACATCACCAGGGAGGACTGAACCGAAGCCGTAGACCGCACCCCGCTGTCTCCCCGCTCGATTTCCTGCATAATGAGCCCGTAACTGATCTGGTCCAGGCCTGCCCCCCCGTATTGTTCGGGGATATACGGCCCGAAAGCGCCGATTTCGGCCAGGCCGGCGAGTATCTCCTCCGGGAATTCCGCTTTCTGGGCGTATTCCTCAATGATTGGGGATACCGCCCGCTTTACCCAGGAACGGGTGGCATCGCGGACGAGCTTGTGTTCCTCGTCCAGCAAATCGTCGAGCAAATAGTAATCCGGGGCTTCAAAAAGATCGGGCTTCATGGGCAGTCATTTCAGTTCCGTCAAAGTTAGCTAAATCTAACAATTTGCCCGGCAGATGTTACATTTTTAAATAGAAGTCCCGGGTGAGATTTTTATAGTCGTCGGTGTATCGGTGCCGGGCCTCTTCAATCACCAATTCCCCTGGGGTATGCCGCACTTGCGTCCTTCCAAACGCCATCAGGCTTCGTTTCACCGGGGCGCCCGCACGCCCGCGCACCCGGAGCACCTTTTGGGGGTACAGCCCCAAGGCCGCGGCCAGCTTCGTAAAATCGGCCTCTGAAGCAAATGGGACGACCACCGAGAACAGGCCCTGCTCCGCCAACAACCGGTCTACCCCTTCCAACAGGCTGTTAAACGGCAGGGAGGCTTCCCGCCGGGCCCGTTCCCGGGCCGGCTCATGGCTGGAGACCTGTTCCGGGTGGAAGGGCGGGTTGGAAATAATCATATCGTACGGGCCGGCAGATTCGGCGACAAATTCTTCCCAGCTGCAGTGATAACAAAACAGCCGGTCTGCCCAGGGGGACGCCTCGAAGTTCTCCACGCAGCACACATAGGCCCCGGGGTCAACCTCCACTGCCTCAATATCCCCGGAAGGGCATCGCTGGGCGAGCATCAGGCCCAGGAGCCCGTTGCCGCTGCCCACATCGAGAAGCTGGCCGGGCGATTCGGGCAACGGGGCCCAGGCGCCGAGCAATACGCTGTCCGTGCCCACCTTCATGGCAGCCCCCTGCTGGGCTACCTGGAATTGTTTAAAATGAAAAACGTCCGACATACCGCCCTGATTAGTGCTCCTGACCGGCTCCTGTTTCCACCCGGCCGGGGGGCCTGTTTTCGACACCCTTCACTCCGGTAAGCGCATCGCCCAGGCGTCTGCGCATGGAATCCGCCTTACGGCTGATGGCTGCCAGCACCTCCGGGTGCCGTTCTGCCAAATTGTTAGTTTCACCCGGGTCTTCCCGGAGGTTGTACAACTCGGGGGCGGTTACGTCCACATAGTCGTACGCGCCGGGCAGGCCATCCGCCCCGGGCTCCTGTCCCTGCATGGTCCGGTAATTGTGCGGCAGCACCAGCTTCCAGTCCCCGTCGCGCACCGCCTGCAATTCATTGACCCGGTAATAGAAATAATAGGCATCCTGCGGGCCCCGGGCTTCCGCCCCGCTCAACAGGCCCCAGGCATTCTTCCCGTCGATTTCCCGCCCGGGTTGGGGGGAGCCCGTTACGGAGGCTATCGTCGGCAGCAGGTCGATGGCCATGAGCGGCTCGTCCAGGACTTTTCCCCGTGGCAACCGGCCCGGGAATTTCATGATGCAGGGTTCCCGCACGCCTCCTTCCCAATTGGTCCCCTTGCCTTCACGCAGCGGTTCGGCCCGGCCGGAGTGGTTGCCGTAGGCCAGCCACGGGCCGTTGTCTGAGGTGAAGATCACCCAGGTATCATCCGTGAGGCCATTGTCCTCCAACGCGCCCAAAACCTGCCCTACCGACCAGTCGATCTCCATGATCACATCCCCGTAAAGGCCCCGTCCGGATTTCCCCCGGAAGGCATCCGAAACAAAGAGGGGAACGTGCGGCTGGGGGTGGGGGACATACAGAAAAAAGGGCTCCTCCTTATGGCGGTTGATAAAATCCACGCTGCGTTCGGTTATCTGCCGGGTCAGCAGCCTCTGGTCTTCCAGCGTATCCACCACGCGCTCCTGCTCGTAGAGCGGTAGCGGCCCAAAATCGAAAACGGGGCCCTGCAGAGGATGCAGCGGCCACATGTCATTCGAATAGGGAATCCCGAAAAACTCGTCAAACCCGTGGCGCGTCGGCAGGAAATCCGGATGGTCGCCCAGGTGCCATTTCCCGAAAATCCCGGTCCGGTAGCCCTGTTGGCGCAGCAGTTCCGCCAGGGTTTCCTCCGCGGGGTTCAGGCCGACAGGGCTGTTGGGCATCAGCGCATTGTGAATCCCGACCCGATTCGGGTAACAGCCCGTGAGCAGCCCGGCCCGCGAAGCGGAACAAACCGGCTGAGCGGCGTAAAAATTGGTCAACAGCAACCCGTCCGCAGCCATGGCGTCCAGGTTTGGTGTAGGGATATCCCGGGCCCCGTACACCCCCACGTCCGAATACCCCTGGTCGTCCGTGAAAATGATCACGATATTCGGGGGGCGGTCTGCCCGGTCCGCTGCCGCGAATTCCGACTTAACGGTCTCCCGGCAGGACACCCCCAGCAGGATGATGGCGAGGAGCGGGTATCGGACACAGCGCTGGCACCACCGGGAAAACTTTTGCAGGAATTTACTCAGGGGCGTGGAAGTCGTTTTCATGGATTGAATGAGGAATTGTTTGGGAAAAATGGATATAAGGATGTCCTGCTGGATCAAATTTGTTAAATCTTTGAAATATCTGCACAAAGTACTTAATTTTCGTACAAACTCAGGGCCGTTTCCAGGCCCCGGACAAACTAAACGACATTGATGCCTTTACGCTTTTCCGGCCGGACCTGTGTCCTGCTCCTGGCCGCTCTTGCCCTGATACCGGCGTGTTCCGAAAAAAAACAACACCCCGTAGACCGGGTAATCGGTAGTTTTTCCGACTCCCTGCCGCATATCGGGCTGCCCCCGGATGCCGATGCTACAGATGCCAACTGGGCCGGGGCCGACCTGGGGCCCAAGCCCCCCGTTAAACCCCTCTACCCGGAGGAATCCGCCAAACACTTCCTGCTCCCGGACGGCTACCGGATGGAGCCCGTACTCACCGAACCGGAAATCGAACAGCCCGGGGCCATCGCCTTTGACGGCAATGGACGGATGTATGTCCTGGAACTCCGCTCGTATATGCTCACCGCCGATTCGGATGGGGAGCTCGACCCGATTAGCCGGATCTCCCGCTGGGAAGACCGGGATCATGACGGGGTGTACGAAACGGGCACCGTATTCGTCGACAGCCTGGTATTTCCGCGTTTTGTCCTGCCCTACGGAAAGGACTGCATCCTGGCCATGGAGAGCAACCGGGACAACGTGTACCGGTATACGGATACAGACGGGGACGGGCGCGCGGACCAGAAGGAATTGTTTACCAACCGCTTCGGGCGGGCGGGCAATGTGGAGCACCAGCAGGCCTTCATGTATTACGGGATGGACAATTGGCTCTACAGTACGGTGAACGCGTTTCGCGTTCGGGAAACCGCAGGCGGTATCATCCGGCAGCCCACGGGGTACAACCACGCCCAATGGGGCCTGACCCACGACGACGATGGCAAACTTTGGTTCCTGGGCGGGGCTTCCGGGGTGCCCTCCTATTTCCAGTTCCCGATCCACTATGGAAATTTCGAAGTCCCGGATGAACTGGCCGAAGGCTTTAAGGTACCCTGGGGTGCCCCCGTCCGTATCGCAGACATGCAGGGGGGCATGGATCAGGTCCGGCAACCCGACGGCTCCCTCAACGAGGTAACCGGGTCTGCCGGGAACGATATCTACCGTGGCGACAGGCTGCCGCGGGAACTCTACGGGGAACTCTTCTACGGGGAACCCGTGGCGCGCATTGTCCGGCAGGTCCACCCGGTGGTTGCCGAGGGGCTGACCACATTGCACAACGCCTACCAAGAAGAAAAATCCGAATTCCTGCGCAGCACGGACCCGCTCTTCCGGCCGGTGGATCTGACCACGGCCCCGGACGGTACGCTCTATGTCACCGATATGTACCGGGGGATTATCCAGGAGGGCCAGTGGGTGCAGCCGGGCTCCTATTTGCGCGCCAGGATCGAACAGTACCAACTCGACAAGGTCATCGGGCTCGGGCGCATCTGGCGGCTAACCCACGAAGGCATCCCGCGCGACAAAACCCGACCGCGTATGCTGGACCAGCAACCATCCGAGTTGATTCAATACCTGAACCACCCGAATGGCTGGTGGCGGGACAAGGCGCAACAGCTCATCGTACTTTCCGGGGATACCTCCCTGGGGCCCCGATTGGAGGAACTCCTGGGGTCCGAATCCGAAGGTACGAATGCCCGGATCCACGCCCTGTGGTGCCTGGAGGGCCTCGGTTTGCTGCAAGAGAACCACATTCGCCAATTGGCCGCAAGCCCGCAACCGCGTCTGCGGATTCAGGCCTTACGCGCCGGGGAAAGCCTCTACCTGGAGGGCCCTGCCGGCCTGGACGCCACCTATAATCGCATGATGGAAGACCCGGTGGCAGATGTCGCCATCCAGGCGATGCTCAGTGCCAAATTCCTGGGGCTCGAAAACCTGGAATCCCGCATCGCGGCAATTGCCGACACATCCGATATCCGGGGGATCCGGCTGGTTGGGGAACAGATCCTCGACCAACTGGAAGCCGGCGGGAACAACCTGGCCGACGGGGATTTCAGCGAGGAACAACTGGCATCCCTGGAACGGGGAAAAGCCATCTACAATGAACTTTGCGTGCAATGCCACGGGGCAGGCGGTATTGGAAAACCTGCGGGCAAGGACCAATTGATGGCCCCTGCCCTGGCCTCCTCCCTGCGCGTCCAGGGGCACCCCCGGTACGCCCTGGGGGCCATCCTGCACGGATTGCAAGGGGAAATCGAAGGAAAGCAATACGCCGGGGGGATCATGGTAGGCAATGCGGAACAATCCGACCGATGGATCGCCGATATCACCTCCTACATCCGGGTGGGCCTCGGAAATGGGGCCTCCCTGGTAACTGAAGCGGATGCAGCTGCTTTCCGGCAGGCCACCCGGGGGCGTCAGGCTCCCTATTCCTATCCGGAACTCCTGGCCTCCATCCCCCGGGAACTGAAACCCACTGAGGCGTGGAAGATGGAAGCCAGCCATACCCAGCCCGTCGTTATCGGAGGGGTTGCCAGTCCGAGGGCGGCTTTCGATTTCGGGGGATGGACCACCGGAGCAGACCAGCAGGTGGGGATGTGGTACCGGATCGATTTTCCGGAACCCATTCGCCTGGAGGAAATCCAGTTTGACGCCCCGGCCAACGGGACGGTATGGGCGGCCGCTAAAAAACCGGCAGCCTATCCCCGGGAGCTCAGCGTCCAGGCTTCCCAGGACGGGCAGACCTGGAAGGAAATAACCCGGGTGCGGCCCGACAGCCTGGAAGTGGCTTTTAAACTGCCTCCAACCCGGCTCCGGGCGCTTCGCCTGGAACTGACCGATGTCCCGGACGACCCGGGCATCCCCTGGTCCATGCGGCAGATGCGCCTCTACGGACAACAGGAATCCCAGCAATCCACTCATTCGAAACCAGAAACAAAATGAAACAAGAGAAAAAAGGCCTGTCGCGCCGCAAATTTATCGGCACCACCGCACTGGTTGGCGCCGGAATAGGGCTCGGGGGTTCCCGGCTCTTCGCCGGCCCGGCCCTGATTAAGAACCCCGGGTATCCGGCATCGGTGATCAGCGGCGTTCAGATTGGCGTTATCACCTACTCCTTCCGGAGCATGCCCGATCAAAGCGCCGAAGCTACCCTGGACTACGTCAAACAATGCGGTATCGGCGCCATTGAATTAATGGGCGACCCGGCCGAATCCTTTGCGGGCAAGCCTGAGAACCCGGTGGATTTCCGCCAGTATTATCGCCTGAGGCGGGCCGAACGCGACGGGGGGCTCAGCGGTGACCAGCAGAAAGAACTCGCCGAACTCCGGGAAGCCAGTGAGGCCTATAACAAGGAAGTAGCCGCCTGGAGGGAGCAAACCTCCATGGAACCCTTTGAAGAACTCCGCCGGATGTATGCTAATGAAGGGGTTTCGATCTATGCCTTCAAGCCCCGGGCATTTGGGGCCGACAACACGGAGGCCGAGATGGACTGGGGGGTACGGGCTGCAAAAGCCCTGGGCGCCAGCCATATTACGCTGGAACACCCGGATAACGACTCACATACCCAAAAACTGGCCCGCATTGCCGCCAAACACGGGATTTTTGTCGCCTACCACGGGCACGAACAGCAAACGCCCACTTTCTGGGACACCGCTCTGAAACAATCGACTTTCAATTCCCTCAACCTGGACCTCGGCCATTATGTGGCCGCCGGGAATGCGGACCCGCTTGGGATCATCCGGGATAAATTTTACCGGATCCAAAGCATGCACCTGAAAGACCGGCAGAAGCCGGAAAACGGGAAGGGGAATGTGGTTTGGGGAAGCGGAGACACCCCCATCCGCGAGGCCCTGCAACTTATGCGGGAAAATAAATACGACTTCCCGGGCACCATCGAACTCGAATACGACATCCCCGAAGGGTCCGACGCCGTAGCCGAGGTGAAGAAATGCCTGGAATTCTGCCGGGAGGCGCTTAGTTAGGGAGCGGCGGGCTGTATGCACCCCGGCCTGTTCCCCGTTCAGGTGAGGTAAAGGTCCAGCAGGCCCTCCGGGGTCCGAATGTGGATGACGCGCTGGTCGCGGTCCACCTTTTCGATAAAGTCGTCCGTAACAGGGATGAGTACTTCCCGCCCGTCCTTGTCCGCCACGAACAGCGCCTGGGCACCCTGGTCATTGACCGAGCGGATTTCCCCCACATCGCCACGCCGGGCATCGTTCAGCCGAAACCCAATAACCTCGTGGTAATAAAATTTGTTCCCCTCAAGCGGCGGGAGCATTTGCAGGGGCAGGTACAATTCGCTGCCGAGGATACGGGTGGCATCTGCCTCCGAGTCGATGTCTTCGAAATGCAGCCGGAGCAAGCGCGTTTTGTGCAACTGGCAACGGCGCAAAAAAAATGGAACCAGGTTGTTCCCTACGGAAACAAACACCGATTCCAGATTTTCGTATAGCTGCGGCTCGTCTGTATCTAACTTCGCCAGTAACTCGCCCTTGAAGCCATGGCGGGAGACAATTTTACCGAGGTAGAAACAGTCTTCCTTCCGCATGGCAAAACAGGCTTATTCCTTATCGCCTGCTGCGGCTTCTTTCTTTTCTTCCTTTTCTTCGGAATCTCCGGCAGCAGCTTTGGGGGCTTCTTCGGCCTTTTCTTCAGCCTTCGCTTCCTCAGCCTTTTCGGCCGGGGCAGCTTCGGCTTTTTCCTCACCGGCTTCCTCCTGAGCAGCATCATCGGCAGCAGCAGGGGCCTCGGCCTCGGCTACTTCGTTTTCCGGTTCTCCGGCAGCTGCAACCGCTTCAACTTCCTCGGCAGCGCTTTCGCCTTCAGGGGTCTCCGGGGTTTCCTCCGCCTCCGGGGCTTCTGCCTCAGCAGCGGCCGCCTTGCGCTTTTCGTTGGCTTCCCGTTCAGCCTCCAGGGCCTTGGCACGCGCTTCCTCCCGGGCTTTTTCCAGTCCTTCGGTTTTCTGGCTTACCTTCTGCTCCTTTTCATCGAGCCATGCCTGAAATTTCTTTTCGGCCTCCTCTTCGGTCAGGGCCCCTTTACGAACGCCCCCCATCAGGTGGTGCTTCAGCAGTACCCCTTTATAGGAAAGGATCCGGCGAGCTGTCTCGCTGGGCTGAGCCCCGTCGTTGAGCCATTGTACGGATTGATCCACGTCTATCTCGATAGTGGCGGGATTCGTATTCGGGTTGTAGATTCCTAGTTTTTCGAGGAAACGGCCGTCGCGCTTGGCACGCACGTCGGCGGCTACGATCCAGTAAAAAGGTTTTCCTTTCTTACCGTGTCTCTGAAGTCTGATTCTAACTGGCATATCACATTAAAGTTTTGGGGTACCCGACCCCGGTTATTAATTCTTGTTACAACATTTCAAGCTGTTCAGCCAAGGGTATTTCTACTGAAAGCGGGTGCAAATATACGCCATTTTGCCAATGAGTAAAGGACTTGGGCGAAAAATTTATACCCCGCGGAGCCCCCATATTTTCATAAAAGCTGTTAAGAGGATGATAAATTGTGCTAAATATTTGATTTACCGCAGGTTGACCAGTATACTATTTTTGTCTTATTGAAAGGCACCACAGAAACAGTAACCACTAAAATGACGATAGACCATGAAGTACACTGAAAAAATTTCCAATAAGTTAAACGAATTACTCGAAAAGACATACGATGCTGAAAAAGGATATAAGCTCGCAGCCGAGAAGGTAGAAGTGCCAGCCGTGAAGGAATTCCTGAACGACAAAGTTAAGCAGCGCTATACCTTTGGGCACGAACTGAAGACCGAAATCCGCGAGTACGGGGAATTGCCAGACAAAGGCGGCAGCTTTAAGGGCGACCTGCACCGTACCTGGATGAATCTCACCAGTACGCTCACCGGCAATGAAACCGAACGCATCCTCGAAGAAGTAGAGCGGGGCGAGAAAGCCAGCCTGGAGCAGTACGATGAAATCCTCGACGATAAGGAAATGACCCTCCCGCCATCTACGGAGCAGCTCCTGAGAAGTCAGCGCAACGCCATCCAGGCAGCCCTGAACACGTCGAAGATGTACGAATCCATCGTATCCTGATCGACGCACGCAAATACCCAATATCAGAACCCGGCCCCGCGCCGGGTTTTTTCTTGCCAGGGGATGGATCCACCGGAACTTTTGCGGTCGCTCGGCTACGGACGGCCCGCACACCGGCTGGCTCCTCGGCCCAGTTAATAACTCATAAAAACTCCATTTTTGCAGCCCGGGGTATTTCCATAATTTTATCCTCCTGATTCCCGATACCTGTCCATGTACCTCATATTCGACACAGAGACCACCGGGCTTCCCAAACGTTGGGACGCCCCCGCCAGCGACACTGACAACTGGCCCCGCTGCATCCAGATTGCCTGGCAATTGCACGACGGGGAAGGGCGGCTGGTGGAACAATACGACGCGCTGGTCCGGCCGGACGGGTTTAACATCCCGTACGACGCCGAACAGATTCACGGTATCTCCACAGACCTGGCGCGGGAAGAAGGGCTCCCGCTGGAAGAAGTTCTCGAGGCATTTCGCGGGGCATTATCCCGCACCCAATTCCTGGTAGGCCAAAATGTCGGGTTCGACATCAACGTGATGGGGGCCGAATTTTACCGGGTTGCAGACGAGGACCCCCTGGAAAAATTCCCGGTACTCGACACGTGTACGGAATCCACGGCAGAACTCTGCCAGCTCCCGGGCGGGCGGGGCGGAAAATTCAAGCTGCCCACCCTCACCGAATTGCACCTGCACCTTTTTGGGGAACCTTTTGAGGAAGCGCACAACGCGACGGCCGACGTGGAAGCCACCGCCCGATGCTTCCTGGAATTGCTCCGCCGGCGGCAATACAGCCCGGAGCAGCTCGGCGTGGCCCCCGGGTATTTCGAGGCTTTCGACCGGGCCAACCCGGGAACTATCGCCCCGATCGGGATTGCCCACAAAAACCTTAAAAAAGCCTCCCGCAAACTCGCGGAAGCCACAGCGGTAGACGATCCCGGGCTCACGCGGGCAGAAATACGGGAGAACGTCCAGGCCCTGGAAGGGGTCCCTTTCGCCCACCTGCACAACCACAGCCAGTTTTCCGTCCTCCAGTCCACCATGGGCATCAAGGACCTGGTGGCCGCCGCGGCGGAATACCGGATGCCGGCCGTGGCCCTGACGGACCACGCCAACATGATGGGGGCCTTCCATTTTGTACGGGAGGTCAAAGCCCACAACAGCAACCTCACCGAGGAGGACCGGGCATCGGGCAAGCGGGACCTCATCCCGATTATCGGTTGCGAGTTCTTTGTCTGCGAGGACCGCAACAACAAATCCGTCAAGGATTACGGCTACCAGGTAGTAATGCTGGCCAAGAATAAGAAGGGCTACCACAACCTGGCCAAGATGTCCTCCATCGCCTACACGGAAGGGTTCTACTATGTGCCCCGGATAGACCGGGAGGTTGTGGAGCGCTATAAAGAGGATGTCATCGTCCTTACCGGAAACCTCTATGGGGAAGTTCCCTCCAAGGTGTTGAACCAGGGGGAAAAACAAGCCGAAGAGGCGTTGCTCTGGTGGAAAGAGCAATTCGGGGAAGACCTCTATGTGGAGGTGATGCGCCACGGGCAGGAAGACGAGGACCGGGCCAACCAGAGCCTGGTAGCCCTCGCAAAAAAACACGAGGTGTCCCTGGTGGCCACCAACAACACCTATTACCGCCGCAAGGAAGATGCGGAAGCCCACGACATCCTGCTGTGCGTCAAGGAAGGGGAAAAACAGGCAACCCCCATCGGGCGCGGCCGGGGCTACCGCTTTGGCCTGCCCAACCAGGAATACTACTTCAAATCCCCGGAGGAAATGAAGGAGCTGTTCCGCGACCTGCCGGAAAGCATCCAGTCCATCGAGGGAATCATCGAGAAGATCGAGCCCTTTGACCTGGCCCGGGATGTCCTCCTTCCAAAATTCGAGATCCCCGAGGAATTCCGGGTGGCCGAGGACGCAGCGGACGGCGGCAAACGGGGCGAAAATGCCTATCTCCGCCACATCACCTTTCAGGGGGCGGAAAAGCGGTACGGGGAGATCACGGAGGCCATCCGGGAGCGGCTGGACTTTGAACTTTCCACTATCGAAAACTCCGGGTACCCGGGCTATTTCCTGATCGTGGAGGATTTTATCCGCGAAGCCCGCAACATGGGGGTGTCCGTAGGCCCCGGGCGGGGCTCGGCGGCCGGGTCCGTAGTTGCGTACTGCCTGGGGATCACCAACATCGACCCGCTCAAGTACGATCTGCTGTTTGAGCGGTTCCTGAACCCGGACCGGGTATCCATGCCCGATATCGACATCGACTTTGACGACGAGGGGCGCTCACGGGTAATGGATTACGTCATCGACAAATACGGCGCCAACCAGGTGGCCCAGATCATCACCTACGGCACCATGGCGGCAAAATCCTCCATCCGGGACACCGCCCGGGTGCTGGACCTGCCGCTCAGCGAAGCGGACCGCATCGCAAAGCTCATCCCGAACATGTCCAAGCTGGCCAAGATTTTCGGGCAGGACGAGGCGGAGCTCAAAAAGAAATTCCGCTCGGACGACCTGGCAAAGGTCAATGAGCTGCTGAACCTGTCCGAGGGCAGCGACCTGGAGGCGCAGACCGTCAATATGGCCCGCGTGCTGGAGGGCTCGCTGCGCAACACGGGCATCCACGCCTGCGGGGTGATCATTACCCCGGACGACATCACGAATTTTGTCCCGGTGGCCACCGCCAAGGATTCCGACCTCTACGTGACCCAGTTCGACAACTCCGTGGTGGAAAACGCCGGCCTGCTCAAGATGGATTTCCTGGGCCTGAAAACGCTGACGCTCATCAAGGATACGGTGAAGATCGTCAAGGCGCGGCACGGTATCGACCTGATCCCGGACGACTTTCCCCTGGACGACGCGGAAACCTATGAGCTCTTCCAGCGGGGCGAAACGGTGGGGATATTCCAGTACGAATCCCCGGGGATGCAAAAGCACCTGAAAGACCTCAAACCGACGGTCTTCGACGATTTGATCGCCATGAACGCCCTCTACCGGCCCGGGCCCATGGAATACATCCCGAGTTTTATCGCGCGGAAGCACGGGCAGGAGGAAATCACCTATGACCTCCCGGAAATGGAGGAATACCTGCAGGAGACCTACGGGATCACCGTCTACCAGGAGCAGGTGATGCTGCTCTCCCAGAAGCTGGCCGGGTTTTCCAAGGGCGAGGCGGACGTACTCCGCAAGGCGATGGGGAAAAAAATATTTGCGCTGCTGCAGAAACTCAAGCCCAAATTCCTGGACGGGGGCGAGGCAAACGGGCATCCGCGGGATGTGTTGGAGAAGATCTGGAAAGACTGGGAAGCCTTCGCCTCCTACGCCTTCAACAAGAGCCACTCCACCTGCTATGCCTATATCGCCTACCAGACGGCCTACCTGAAGGCCCACTACCCGGCCGAATACATGGCCGCAGTGCTCTCCAACAATATGAACGACATCAAGCAGGTAACCTTCTTTATGGAGGAATGCCGGCGGATGGGCCTGGACGTTCTCGGGCCGGATGTCAACGAATCCTATTACAAGTTCGCGGTGAACAAGGACAACCAGGTGCGCTTTGGCATGGGGGCCATCAAAGGCGTGGGGCGGAGTGCCGTGGAAACCATCGTGGAAAACCGGAAAGCTAACGGCCCCTACCAGTCTATCTTTGACCTGGCCAAGCGCATCGACCTGCGGGCCGCCAACAAGAAGGCCTTTGAAAACCTGGCCCTGGCGGGCGGGTTCGACTCCCTGGGCAATGCGCATCGCGCCCAGTACTTCGATTGCGGCACGGACGGGGTGAGTTTCCTGGAGAAGGTGATTCGCTTCGGGGCCCGTTTCCAGGAAAGCGAGAACTCCTCCCAGGTAAGCCTCTTTGGGGGCAGCAGCGAAGTGCAGATTGCCGAGCCGGAAATCCCGCCCTGCGAGGAATGGGGCACCATGGAGACCCTGAAACGGGAAAAAGAGGTGGTAGGCATCTATATCTCGGGCCACCCCCTGGACGATTTTAAGACGGAAATCCAGGCGTTCTGCAATACGGAGATCTATGCCCTGAACGACCTGTCGCCCTACCTCAACCGGGAACTCAGCCTGGCCGGGGTGATTACGGACGTGCAGCACCGGGTTTCCAAAAACGGCAAGGGCTGGGCGATCTTTACCCTGGAGGATTATTCGGATGCCTTTGAGTTTAAGATTTTCGGGGAGGAATACCTGAAATTCCGGCATTTCCTGACCATCAATGCGTTTATCTACCTGAAAGTCTTTGTCCGGGAAGGCTGGGTGAACCGGGAAACCGGAAAAAAAGGCGACCCCCGCCTCCAGTACAACCAGGTCCTCCTGCTGCAGGACGTGATGGACGCCTATGCCAAAAAACTGACCATCCAGCTCGATATCGGGCAGCTGCACGAGAAGCGCATCCGGGAATTGCAGGACACGCTGCGTTCCTTTAAAGGGCAGCACCACCTGAATTTTGTGGTCTACGAGATGGAGGAAGCCATCAAGGTGCAGCTCTCCAGCCGGAAGCAAAAGGTCCACATCAGCTCGGAACTGCTCCATTCGCTCCGCGACCAGGAAGTACATTACAAACTCAATTAAGAAGTCTACCCGCGAACCCCGGCAGGCCATCAGGCTTTATCCCGGCCTGCTCCGCATCCTGCGCCCTGTCCTGCGGCTATCGACGGACTCAATCGGCATATCGACAAATCGAATACGCACAGTGTAAGGGACGGCTTAAATAATTGACTAACTTTGCACTAATTAAAATAAAGCGAATATGGCACTAGAAATAACAGATGCGACCTTTGACGAGGTGGTCCTTAAAAGCGATAAACCGGTAGTAGTAGATTTTTGGGCGGCATGGTGCGGCCCCTGCCGGATGGTTGGACCCATCATCGAGGAACTCAGCCAGGAATACGACGGCAAAGCGGTTGTCGGGAAGGTAGACGTGGATGTCCACCAGGAGTTCGCGGCCAAGTACGGCGTGCGGAACATCCCTACCGTATTGGTGTTCAAGGATGGCGAAATCGTAAACCGCCAGGTAGGCGTGAGCCCGAAAAAGGTATACGCCGAAGCGATCGACGCAGCCCTGTAAGCCTTTCAAAATACATTGCAATCAGAATCCCGCCCCGGTTCCCCCGGTAGCGGGATTTTTTTTTGCCTGCTGTCCGCATTTTACCCGGGGCGTCTGCTCGGGGACGTTACTTCCCCATCCCTTTGTATCTTTGAAACATGGACCTGAGATCGGAACTCCACAATGCCCCCCTGTTTGAAAACCTCGGCCTGCTGGCCCGGCAGGTGGTGGAGGGGTACATCAGCGGGATCCACAAAAGCCCCTTCCACGGGTATTCCGCCGAATTCGCCGAACACAAGGTGTATAACACGGGCGAAAGCACCAAGCACATCGACTGGAAGCTCTTTGCCCGGACAGACAAACTCTACACCAAGCGCTACGAGGAGGAAACCAACCTGCGCTGCCACCTGATCCTGGACAGTTCGGCCTCCATGTATTACCCGGAGGTCGCAAGGCTCAACCTGGACCACCTCCATAAAATGGGCTTCGCCGTCCTGGCCGCAGCCGCCCTGATGGAATTGCTCAAGAAACAACGGGATGCCGTGGGACTCAGTGTCTTTGCCGACACCTACGAGTACTACGCCCCGGAAAAAGGCAGCGAGCGGCACTACCAGATGCTCCTGGCCAAACTGAACGACCTGGGGCTGGCCGGCCGACGGGGCGAAGGCACCGAACTCCACGCCCACCTGCACCTGATTGCCGAAAAGCTCAAGCGCCGCAGCCTGGTGATCCTCTTCTCCGACCTGTTCCAGGACCGCGTGGCGGACGAACAACTCTTTGAAGCCCTCCGCCACCTGAAGTACAACAAACACGAGGTGGTCCTCTTCCACCTGGCCGACCGGGCCACCGAACTGGATTTCGACTTTGAAAACACCCCGAAACGGTTCCAGGACGTGGAGACCGGCAAGCATGTGGACCTCTACCCGGAGACCGTGCGCGCCGCCTACCGGGACGCCCTGGTGCGGTATGTCCGCTCCATCAAACTCATCTGCGGGCAGTACGACATCAAGTACGTGGGCGTGGATGTAGCGGACCCGTTTGCCCGCGTGCTGAATGCCTTCCTCACGGAACGCCAGCGCATTGCCGGATAAGGCGCGCTAAAATTGATCTTTTTGTTTGCCGGATTGAAATAGTACCTTATATTTGCCCACGCTTTTGAACAAAAAGCTCTGACAATTTCCACAAAACCAACTGTTGTTGGTACCCTCCGGGGTTGGAACATTGGTCTGGTAGTTCAGTTGGTTAGAATACCTGCCTGTCACGCAGGGGGTCGCGGGTTCGAGTCCCGTCCAGACCGCATAGGCCTCGATTTTTCGAGGCTTTTTTGTTTATAATCACTTGTAAATCAATGTTATAAAAATGTTAACGTTAAAGAAAAGTTAACCAGCGTGCCGCAATCGTGCTGCATTTTTGACCCTTTTTTACTTCTTGGCAGTATTTTACAATAACTTTTTTCCAGGAAAGTAATCACCGTTAAATAGAATAAAACGAAGTTATCTCCTTACTTTTCTGTTCAAGAAAATGAGCCGAAAGTGAAAATACAATACTGTTCCGATTTACACTTGGAGTTTCCCCAAAACCGAAAGTGGCTGGCAGACCATCCTTTAATTCCTTCTGGGGAGATACTGATCATTGCTGGAGACACCCATTATCTCGGATTTGATTTTGAAAATCTAGACCTTTTTAAATGGGTGTCCGATCATTACCAACAGGTGTATGTGATACCGGGCAATCACGAATACTATGGTGGATTTGATTTGTCTTTACATCAAAAGCCTTTTCAATGGGAATTGCAACCAAATGTGTTCCTTCTAAACAACCAAGCAATAGAAATAAGCGGTATTAGGTTTCTCTTTTCTACACTTTGGAGCCACATTTTGCCTGAAAACATCGCTTCAGTATCTGCTTACGTAAATGACTTCCATAAAATAAGAATGGGTGATAAAATTTTGACGATTGACTATTTTAATCAGCTTCATGCAGAGGCGTTTGATTTTATTACGACAAGTATAAATGACCGTGAAGGCAAAACAGTAGTGGTCACCCATCATCTACCAACACCGCTTTGTAATTCTCTAGAGTTTGAGGACAGTGCTATCAACAATGCCTTTGTTGTAGACCAAACCGATTTCATTACCAGGTCCAATATCGATTATTGGATTTATGGCCATGTGCATAGAAATGTTGGAAATGGCATAAAGTTAGAAGGCACTACCATGTTGTGCAATCAATTGGGGTATGTTCACATAAATGAGCATCACGATTTTTCTAGGGATAGTTTTATTGAAATTGCATAAAATAACCTTTGGCGATGCATTACAAATAGGTCTGAACAGAGTTCTGAGTAGATTGAAAATCATCTTAGAGAAGATAAGTTAAAAAAGCTCGTCGTCTCAAAAAAGACCTTTGTAACAGAAGCATTTTCTCAAACATGTATGAAAATTTAAACATAGTGCAGCTCGACGAATTTCCTATTGACTATCAAATAAAATTCTAGCCAAAAAATTAATTGTAGGTAATTTCCTCTTATCATATTTCCTTATATTCCCATCCAATTAACACTTCTAACCAAAAATTACTTTAGAATGTCTGATACTATAGAGTTCGTTGAACTCAAAAAGTTAAAACTTGACGTTAATAATCCGAGGTTTGCAGAACTCTATAGTGGCAGCAACAAAGAAGAGGATTTAATCCAATACCTTCTTTATAATGAAGCCGCTGAAGATGTCGCTAAAACCATAGTGAGCGTCGGAAAATTTCACGCAGATAAGGCTCTATGGGTTTTGAAGACAGATGGTGGTTATCTTGTAAAAGATGGTAATAGACGCTGTGCTGCCGTAAAAGCCCTGAGAAACCCCACGAAATACGAATTAGATCTCAAGAAAAAAATCATCAAAACTTTGCCAATTCTGGTATATGATGATCCTGATGAATTGGATAAAAGAATTCTTCAAGAACATACAAATAATGTTTTCCGTGAATGGGATAGAATAGCCAAAGCACTAGAGGTTTATAGAATGTTTAGTAAGGGCGACACAATAGAGTCTATGAAAGATATTGATTCCACCCCAACTCAATTAATCAAGTTAGCGAGTTTCTATTATGAGGCAGTGAAAAAAGGTGAAGAAGATTTAAAAAAACTTTTGAGACGTGGTAGAGGAAAAAGTGGTGGTAAGACCATAATTTTTGAAAGACTATTCAGGTACAGTCGTCAATGTGGATATTATTTCCAAAATAAGCCATCTTACAAGATAAAAGTTACTGATCAGGCCTGCTTTGATTCTTATGTTGAGGCTTTGATTCATTATTTGCAAGATTATCCAGAAATAAGAACTCAAGATATTGATTCCTGGAAAGAAACATTTTTTTTAAAGCTTAGCCCATATGGATTCACCCCTTGCGGAAAAAGTACCTCAAGTTCAACAAATGGGAATTCTCAATCCTCCTCGGCCAGCAGCAGTTCTAGTTCTCAAACTAGTCAACCATCTAACCAAGGAAGCCAAACAAATCCAGGAACCACCCAGGCGTCCTCTCAGACCTCATCATCAACAGCACAAAGAGGAAGTACGAAAACAAAACCGGTTTATAAAAGGAAGTCTTTACCGAGAAATCTTACTAAACCCATTAATGAGTGTTATTCCTTGGATAAGGACAAATATTGTAATGCAAAGACTGCAATGACAAGAATTGCTTTAGAATGTGCATTGAAATATGTTGTTGAAAACACTGAATATGAACCATCAAAAAAACTTAAGGATTCTAACTATTTTCGAAATGTTTTTTTCAACCCTGATGGTTCGAAAAAGCCCTTTACTGATTTTAAAAAACTAAAAAATTTGTTTACACAATTAATAGACAACACAGGAGTGCGGAAGGCATTTGAGAATTTTGATATGGAAAAGACTCACCAGACCATCCATAATTATAATGTCGGTGCAACACCATCCGACTCGGTAGCTCTTTGTGACAATCTTATCCCGATACTTGAGTTTTTGTTGCAAAAGGAAGATGATTTAATTAGTAGTCTGAAAAAAGAGAGTTTATAGATGAACTATTCACCCCTCCGTTATCCTGGCGGAAAAAATAAAATCTCAGCATTCATTGCCAAAATTTGCCTTGACAATAAAGTAAGTGGTCATTACGTTGAGCCGTATTGTGGTGGGGCGGCGGTAGCACTCTTTTTATTAATGGAAGGATTTGTTGAAAAGATAACAATAAATGACAAGGACAGATCTATTTATGCTTTTTGGCATTCATTATTGAACCAAACCTCTAAACTTTGTGAATTAATTGAAAATACTGAAGTAACAATAAAAGAGTGGCAAAAGCAACACGATATTCAACAGAATAAAGCCAAGGTTGACCTACTCACGTTAGGTTTCTCGACCTTTTTCCTAAATAGGACAAATAGATCCGGCATTTTAAATGCGAGACCAATTGGCGGGTTAAACCAAGATGGTGAGTACAAAATGGATTGCAGGTATAACAAGGTCGATCTTATAAACCGAATTAAAGCAATCGCTAAAGAGAAAAAAAATATACGCTTGTACCGGAAAGATGCCCTCAGACTAATAGACAAAATCGAAAATGAATCAAACCTCGAAAATACCCTGTTCTATTTTGATCCGCCATATTATCTCAAAGGTACTTCTCTTTATTTGAACCATTACAAAACACAAAATCATAAAGCTGTTAGTGAACGAATTAAAGCAATCAAAAATGTCAAATGGATAGTCTCCTATGATAACGTTCCTGAAATAAGTTCTCTTTATGAGGGTTATACACAGAAGGAATATGAGTTGGTGCATTCTTCCAATGAATCCAAAGTAGGCAAGGAAATTCTTTTCTTCAGTCCAAATATTGAGAGACCTAGATTTAATAATTGGAATCCACTAAAATTTAAAATTCGAAGAAAAGAGAATTCAAATTATTTGGTATATGACCAAGGGCAGGTGATTGATGGTATTCGATTTTTGAAAGCATCGCAAATAAGACTGTTGGTCTAGAAATATGATTCTGCGATTTCAATAAGAAAGTTTATTGAGATTAAAAACCACCATAATTCAAATTTAGCCTATGAAAAAAATTTACTTAGCAGGACCATATACCTTAGGTGATGTTGCTATAATCTTGAGTGTTTTCTTTTTCGCTTCTTCTTTTTGAATCGCTTTTTGTCATCAAGCTCCAGGGTAAAAGCATTCCATGGACTATCATCAGTCGTGCTAGGAATTAATCCAACTGATTGAGCTTTTTCCATATTTGATTTTGATTGCTCAAAAGTCTGGTCTGGCAGTCGTGCAGCAAGTTTTGTCTTTTCTTTAGTTCCTCTTGCTGTTCTTGAATTTTCCTCAAAAGCTCCACCTGTTCTTCGTTCTGAAATATTAGTTTCGAGAATAATTCTACGGTCTCGGTCTTGTTCATAATCGATACGTTTGATGATATTGTTCCATGAATATTTTCGGCCTAAGGTGCTTCCCTTGTAAATAATGCCATCGTACTTAAAGGATATTCCTGTGACTCTGCCGGTGCTTTTGCTAATATTGAACTTGGGGCTTATTTTCCGTTTGCTCAATTCGGTGATGAAATCCGTTATGTTCTTGGAATTTGAGATTGCACTTTCGAGATATTGCTGAAGCATCAATTTGATGGGAGCTTCCCCTGTTCGCAACGCTTTTTGTATTTCTTGATGGGTAATCGATGCTTTTCTTGTTAATTGGATATTCTCAAGATGAGACAATCCATACTTTAGTTCAAGTTTACGAACCAAACGCTCACTTCTTTCATAATCTTTGCTGTCGCTTACCAGTTCTCCGGAAAACTTTACCCTGTTGGCAATGATATGGATATGCTCGTGTTCCTGATCGCTATGTCGATACATGATGTATTGGTTGTCATCGAACCCCATCCCTTTTAGATAATCGTTTCCAAGGGCTACAAACTTTTTATCAGTTAATGTATCCTCATAAGGGAGGTTCAACGAAACGTGATACACCGCCTTTCCCAATCTTGGCCGAAGCTGTCGGACTATATTGAATTCTTGGGTCATATCAACGGTTTTTCCATAGGAAATGTTGGTGTCCAGTACATAACCCACGCCCTGCTCCACCTTTTTTTCGTTATAGGCCAGCACACCATAGAAATCCTTTCCCTTAATCTGCTTGGCTATCACGGTTTTACAATATTTGCTTTCAGGGTATCTAAAGTGCTCCTCATTGCAGATAGATGTTCAATCAATATCGGGGAATTGTTCATTCCCAAATGCACCTTTTTGGTCAATTGGTTCAGGTTGTTTCCGATACGGCCTAATTCGATGAAAAGCTTTCTATTGTCTGGCGGAATCCTTTTTCTGGGCAATACCCTTCCCGTTACTTTCATTCGAATAAAATCGGGAATTGTAATTCCCAAGGTGTCCGCATTTTCAGCTACTATCAGATATTCTTTGACGGTCACTCTCACATTAAGCCGAATTGCTTTTAAATCTTGTATGTTCTTTTTAGGTCTTGCCATATTTTAGGGGTTTGGGGAGAATCCCCAACAAGCCATGCGAACAGAGTGAGCAGTTTTTGCATGCAAAAACATGGCTTGCTTCACGAACTCCGATTACTATTTCATTTGAACTGTACATTTTGATTTTCCCATTTAAGAGTTAGGAAGATGCCTCCCTCATTTTTTCAATAAGGGCTTTGATGTCATCTGGATGAAAAAGCACCCTGCCGCCAAGTGGTATCTTTTTTAGAAATCCTTTTTCAATCCAAGCGTAAATCGTGGGTCGGGTTACCCTAAATTTTTTAACCAGGTCGGCAATGGTCAATAACTGGTCTTCGACTTCTTTTCCCTCTATGGGATTTTCTGTTGATGGTGGGATGTTTTTTTGAATGGAATCAGCAGGAACGTATTCTCTTATTCCATTGTCATCCATGATAAATATTCGTTTCATGGTAGAGTGATTTTATGATTTACTTTATTGAACAAACCTAGCAGCATTAAACGACATTTTCCATGAGTGCCGTACATGAATTGATGTACGGCACTCATGGAAATATTCAAAAATATTTTGTATGGGAATTTTAGGATAGGGATGGAAAAGCTAATAAGCTTTTCCATCGGTATCCCCCTATTTTGAGGGGGTTCTCAAAAAATTGGTTTTTTGAGAACTTCCGCAGAAAACTCTTTGTTAGGGAAAGAAGAATTTTTCAATGGCAGCCCAATATTTTCAAAAAGCTTCCCCTAGCCATCTTTTTCCCCTAACCACAAAAATCCAAAACGTTGCTTTTGGCTTTCTTGAAACCAGGGTTAACCAAAGTTGTGGTGAGGGAGAAAAGAACTATTAGGTTTTAAAGGTTCAGGATGAACAGTCGGGCTATCTAAAAAAGGACTTTCCAAAATGTTCGACACTACATCACCATGTACAATGCTTTATATACACATAGCAATGATTAATGCATTGGATGTTGAAAGTATTATTGCTATAAATAATGCTATAGTGCTATATAGCAATTACCATTTCATCATATAATCATATGGTCATATTGTAATATGAACATATAAGTAATAAGTAGTGGTAAGAAGAATGCTGATTAGAAGTCATTTAAAATCCTTCTCAAGAGTAAGTATTCTCTATCAATAGGATTGGAAATTGGTTCCATAAAAGGTTAATTAACGATACTATCAAAAAAGAACAGAAATGGGACTTGCGTTGATTCTTTAATTCTTTCACCTCTCGAGTCTTTTAAAACGGCCCTTTTTTAAAAGAGTTCTGTTTGATACTGGTGAACGTGTTAACTTTTGCGGCAGATGTGATGCATTATGAATCAAACTTGCTATACCTCCATTTTATATCATTATGTAATTATCCACAAACTGATTTTCCGAACCCTAAACCGTATTAAAAACCAGACTTTAAGAAGTAAGGTTTCTGGGTCTTTCAAATTAACGAATTGCTGATATTACCTATATTGCCAAGAACATGAATACTTGGCACATCCACATAAAAGGCAGGGTTCAGGGTGTTGGATTTCGTCCTTACGTATATCGGCTTGCGCTGGAAAGAGATTTAAATGGAGTTGTCTATAACGCACTTGATGGTGTGCATGTAAAATTTTCTGGGTCCCAAGATCAGGCGAAAGAGTTTTATACGGCTATAATCGATGAAACACCTTCTTTGGCAAGGGTAACCAATCACAAAATTACCAGGGAAACTGGAGAGCGCTACAAAGGTTTTCAAATCCTGCAAGATGAATCCGATGTATGTGCCTCCCTCATCCTTCCCCCAGATTTTGCAGTATGCGAGAATTGCAAAAAAGAGGTTTTGTCAAGCAACAACCGAAGAAAGGGCTATCCCTTCATTACCTGTACACAGTGTGGACCCCGTTATTCCCTAATTACTGAGCTCCCCTATGAACGGGCATTTACCACAATGGAAACTTATCCAATGTGCCCTACTTGTAAGCAAGAATATGGCAATCCTGGAGAAAGCCGTTACCATTCACAAACCAACTCATGTGCAGCATGCGGTATTCGAGTGGCTCTTTGGAACAACAAGGGTCAGAAAATTGAAGCCAATACGCAGTTGGCAATCGATAAAATAATCAGATTTTGGGAGGAGGGAAAAATTATAGCCATAAAAGGAATTGGCGGATATTTGCTAACATGTGACGCCACAAATCCTAAGGCTATCCAAACGCTTCGGAAGAGGAAGCACAGACCTTCCAAGCCTTTTGCCTGCATGTACCCAAACATAAATAAAATAGAGCAGGACTGTTATGTTGACTCCACTGAACAGCAGATGCTTACTGGTGAAGTGGCGCCAATCCTGCTGTTGCAGCTAAGGAAGAAATCTGTAGATATCGCTTTGAGCGATATTGCTCCCGGTCTCAATCAAATCGGAGTGATGCTGCCTTATACCCCATTGTATCTCTTACTGATGCAGGCCTTTGGGAAACCTATCGTTGCCACTAGTGGGAATCTAAGCAACGCATCCATCGTTTTTGAGGATAAAAAGATATTTTCAGAACTATCGGGTATTTGGGATTTTGCACTGACGAATGATAGGGAAATAGTAACCCCACAAGACGACAGCGTAATGCGCTTTAGTCCATTTAAAAAGCAACCAATACTTATTCGTAGATCCCGTGGAGTTGCCCCGAATTACTTTTGGCCGGATATACCAACAGAACAAAAGACGATTTTGGCTTTGGGGGCATCACAAAAAAGTGCTTTTGGATTGCTTTTCGGAGGCCTGTTTTATTTAAGTCAATATCTAGGAGATTTAACCTATCTGGAGAGTGCTGAAAACCTCAAAAGAACCATTGAGCATTTCGTAAATCTTCTTAATTGCAAACCTGAAGTCATTTTGGTCGATAAACATCCTGATTACTATTCTACCGAATATGGTAAGCACCTAAGGGATGCAAACAGAACCAAACTTGTATACATTCAGCATCATTTTGCTCATTTTGCAGGAGTTTTATCCGAACATTCACTGCTACAAAAATCTAAAAGGGTCTTAGGAATTGTTTGGGATGGCGCGGGATATGGAAATGATCGGAACATTTGGGGTGGTGAGTTTTTGGTTTATGAAAACAAGAAAATCAAAAGACTTTCCCATATCGCATATGTCCCTTTAATACTAGGAGACAAAATGGCTGGTGAACCCCGGCTTTCGGCTCTGTCACATTCAGGGCAGAACCCTGCCATACTCCCATTGTTGAAAGACAAGTTTAGCACGAAGGAATGGAAAATATATCAAAGACTATTGGATAAAACTCCACCGCTAAAAACCTCCAGCATGGGGCGCTTATTTGACGCTGTTGCCTGCCTATTGGGAATTATGGATACTCAAACCTACGAAGGCGAAGCGGCCCTGCGACTTGAAACAATGGCACAAACTTATTTTGACCGTCACGAAGACACTCTTGATTCAGGCTATGATACCCAAATATCGTATCTTGATGGCATATCGACTATGCCCATCATTGAAGGTGTGGTCAAGGATTTGAATAATGGCACTGCCAAGGATGAAATTGCATTCAAGTTTCATTATTCACTGGTGAAAATGGTCGAAGAAATTGCTCTTGAAAATACAATTGAGAAAATTGCTTTTAGCGGGGGTGTTTTTCAGAACGGACTTTTAGTGGATTTATTGATGATGCATTTAGAAAATAGGTTTCAACTCTATTTTCATCAGCAGGTATCTCCCAATGACGAAGGTATTGCCCTGGGGCAATTAGCATATTATCAAAATATTGAAGAATGAAATTTCTTAGCGAATACAGGGATGCCGATTTGGCAAAAAAATATTTGGCTGAAATACATTCCACGGTTACCCGGGAATGGAATGTTATGGAAGTATGCGGCGGGCAGACCCATAGTCTGGTCAAAAACGGAATTATGGATCTGTTACCTAAAGAGGTTCAAATGATTCATGGGCCCGGATGTCCGGTTTGTGTTACCCCGCTTAATTTAATCGATAAAGCCATCTATCTCGCTGAGGGCAAAAATGTCATTCTTTGTTCTTTTGGAGATATGCTACGTGTGCCCGGATCGAAAAAGAGTTTGCTCCAGGCCAAAGCTGGTGGAGCAGATGTACGCATTTTATATTCTCCAATGGAGGCCGTCCAAATCGCAAGTGAAAACCCTGACAAAGAAGTGGTCTTTTTTGCGGTGGGCTTTGAGACTACCGCTCCCGCAAATGCTCTTTCAATTGATAAGGCTTATGACCTGGGACTTACCAACTATTCCATTTTAGCTTCCCAGGTGTTGGTACCGCCGGCTATGGAAGCGGTCATCGAAGATGAGGAAAGTAAAATTGATGCTTTTTTGGCCGCCGGCCACGTATGCACAATTATGGGTATGGATGAATATTATCCATTAGTGGCCCATTACAGAATCCCAATGGTAGTCACTGGTTTTGAACCTGTGGACCTTTTGCAGGGTATACTACTTACCGTTCAACAATTGGAAAAGGGTAAGGCCGAACTTCAAAATCAATATAGCCGTGTGGTTAAGCCGAAAGGAAACCCAAAAGCCCAGGAACTCATCCGTAAGATTTTCATGGTCTCTGACCGGGAATGGCGGGGTATAGGCACTATTCCTGCCAGTGGGTTTGAGGTAAGACCCAAATATGCCGCCTTTGATGCCAATCTAAAGTTTACTATCCAGGTCGAAAAAGTGGAGGAGCCCAAAGAATGTATTGCAGGATTGGTTCTAAAAGGCATTAAAAAACCAAAACAGTGTTCACAGTTCGGCAAAAAATGCACGCCCCAAAATCCGATGGGTGCCCCCATGGTCAGTTCAGAGGGAGCTTGTGCCGCATACTATCACTTCAGTGGAGCCGCAGAAACCGTTGCATAATCTTACCTATCCCAACAATGTCAAAAAAAAACCTGAAAATGAAATTGCAATGTCCAATGCCTAAATTGGACTTTGACATTATCACATTAGGTCATGGTAGTGGTGGCCTTTTGACAAACAAATTATTGGATTCCGGTGTTTTTCATCTCTTTGACAATGAACACTTGCAACAGCGCCATGATGGAGCTATGTTGACCTTAGAGGGAAAAACCGCATTTACTACCGATAGTTTTGTCATCTCTCCTATTTTTTTTCCGGATAGCAACATTGGTGAACTGGCAGTAAATGGCACGGTAAACGATTTGGCCATGTGCGGGGCAATTCCACAATACCTTTCCTTGAGTTTTATTCTGGAGGAAGGCCTAAAAATGACCGAGTTCTGGGAAATATTGGTATCCATAAAATCCGCAGCGGAACAGGCGAATATTCAGATTGTAACCGGAGACACCAAAGTGGTCGAAAGAGGAAAGGGGGATAAAATATTCATCAATACTACCGGTATCGGGCAATTACATGCCAAAGCGGATATTGCTCCTTCTAATGTGCAACCAGGGGATAAGATTATCGTAAGTGACTCCATTGCGACCCATGGTGTTGCCATAATGTCCGTGAGGGAAGGGTTGGAGTTCGAATCCGAATTAAAAAGTGACACCCGCGGACTAAGCCATATGGTTTCCGAGCTGCTCGACACATTTGGGGTGGATATTCATTTGCTCAAGGACCCCACTCGAGGCGGGGTGGCAACCGTCTTAAATGAAATTGCCAGAGACAGAAATCTGGGTATAGAAATCCTGCAAAAAGACCTTCCTTTACAAAATGAGGTAAGCGCACTTTGCGAAATTCTCGGCTTGGACCCGCTTTATGTAGCGAATGAGGGCATCTTCATTGCAGTGGTCAAAGATGCGATTTCCGAAAAAGTGGTCGAAAAGCTTCAAAGTATGGAATATGGCGCAAATGCTTCCATTATCGGTGATGTAACAGAAAACCATCCAAAACAGGTGGTGCTCAAAAGCGCCATTGGGGGTAGACGCATTGTTAATATGCTGGCAGGAGAACAATTGCCACGGATTTGTTGAATATTTTTGGTTTAGAAATTATTTTCTATTTTGTCAATCAAACCAAACCTAAACTCATGAAAAACATTGCTCTTACTGCTATTTTGCTATTTGCGCACGCACTTTTCTTCGCACAGGAACAAACTCAGGATACTATACAAATAGACCCTGTAGAAGTCACTGCGGCACGATCTTCTTCCCCCCTAAAAGACCTGCCGATTACGGTAGCCCTAGTAAGTCAACGCACTATTCTTGAAACGCAGCCCCCCTCTGCCACGGAAACTTTAAAGTACATTCCGGGTGTCGCCATTCAAAACGATGGAGGCATCACCAGCACTCCTATAATAAGAGGCCTTTCCAGGGAACGCGCGCCCATTCTTATCGATGGAAATTCCTTTGTGGGCGGACGAATCAGAAGCTACGCCTTGATCGATCCATGGCAAATTGAGAGGGTTGAAGTGATTAAGGGCCCTGCCTCTGCCTTCTGGGGCAGTGATGCAGTAAGTGGATTGGTCAATGTAATTACCAGAAGAGCAGAAAATGGATACGGCAAAGATTTCAAGGTTGGCACCAGCCTTTATGGGGGCTATCAGTCCGTCAATTCCTATTCGAGGGGACGCCTTGAAGTGGAAGGAAGAGGTAATGGTTTTGATTTTTTAATCGGAGGAGGTCTGCGTGATGCCGATAATACAGATACGCCTGGGGGTGAGGTGCCAAACAGCCAATTCAAATCAGCCTATTTTGATTGGAATATTGGATATTCTCCTTCCGAGAATCATCGTCTTGAATTTAGCGGAAAATATTTTAAAAATGACAACGTGGGCTTTCCAGGTGGGTTAGGAGCACCGGGTCCGCCGGTACGTGACCGTGTTTTTGCTCCCGATGAGCAGACCGGTTACAATTTCAATTATACCGGTAAAAATATATCGAACACTATTGAAGAGGTGGGATTCAATGCATATTTCAAACAGCAAAGACTGCACATTGACCAAGTGACCAATGTATTTTTTGAAGACACTATGGACATCAATCGAAGAATCGATGTCAGCTTGGACGTGGATGTGGATTTTGGTGGTTTCAAGGCCTTTACAGCACTTCGATTGGCAGAAAATTCCAAGTTGACCGTCGGTGCGGATTTTTTGAGGGAACATCGTTTTGGTACTAAAAGGGAGTTGGTTGTGGACATATTTAATCCAATGGGTGCACAAGTGAATCAAGTGGCACCGCCGCCAGGACAAATCCAACCGGATAGTGATGCGACTTTCTTTGGGGTATTTGCCGTTGAGGAATGGAAACCCAGTGAGGTTGTTGATCTGTTGTTCGCACTACGGTTTGATAATTTCAAGACAGAAATAGAGGACGAACCCTTTTTTATTCCAGAAATCGCCGATTTATACAATGAGGACAACACTTCAGATAACAACACCGCCCTTACCGGTAACATAGGTGCTAAAATCCATGCATCGGACAGATCAGATTTCTCGATCAATTTGGCCAACTCATTCCGGGCCCCAGATTTGTTTTCCAAATACAATTTTGCCGATGGGGTCATCCCTAACCCCGATCTTGGTCCTGAAAAAGGAGTATTCTACGAATTGGGTTATGCTTACGATGGTTCAAAGTTCGATATCGGCCTCAATTTTTACCAAAATTTCCTGAATGATCTGTATGTCCCGGTCAGTGTGGATTTTCAGGGTACTCCGAATGTTCAGAATCAAGCCGTGGGGGAAGCCAGACTGACAGGTTGGGAATATCAGCTGAGCTATGCTATTGGCAAGTTGTCCAGTGTTTTCTGGACAGGTTCCTATATTAGGGGAAAAGACCGGGAAACTGATGAAAACCTTGCCTTTATGCCTGCGGATCAAAACATTTTCGGATTTCAACTTCGAGATAACCGCAATGCATTTTTCGGACGGGTGGAAGGCATCTTTACAAGCAAGCAAGATAGACCGGCCCCCACGGAAAGGGAAACCGATGGTTATAGCCTTTTCAATATCAGTGGCGGAATAAATCTGCATGAGGTCTGGCCAAAGTTTCCCTATTCCAAGTTGGTGCTATCTGTGGACAACCTTACGGACAAAGAATACCAAAGTCATGTTTTTAGAGGCACTCCTGGAAATCAAACCCGATTTTTTGCTCCGGGTCGAAGCATTAATGCCCAACTCATAATCAAACTGGGCGTCGCTGGTAAATAGTACATCAATTGTGGGCAGTACAAAACAGAAAATATTGAAATCAGCAATTGGGCTTTTTAACCAAAAGGGGCTGGTCAATGTTCGACTGCAACAAATTGCTGATGAGACCGGAATAAGTGTAGGGAATCTTGCTTATCACTATCACAGCAAGAAAGCCATCGTTCTCGCCATAGATTCCGAATTGGGGGAAGAATTGGAGCTACTGCTTTCGATAGACCAAAACTTTCCTTCATTGCTTGATTTTGACAATCATCTGGGGCGCTATTTTTTTATACTGAATCGTTATTCGTTTTATTTTCTAGATCTTTTGGAAATTGAACGGGCCTATCCAAAGTTGCATTCAAAACGGGTGGATTATGTAGAGAAAATGATTGCACAAATACATGAATGGCTTTTGCTCAATGTGGAAAAAGAAATCTTAAGGCCAGAAAAAATGGAAAATCAGTATCAACATCTTGCTGAGTCCATATGGATGATCATCACGTTCTGGCTCACCCAACGCCAAGTGCGGGGTAAAACCGATATCGGTGAAGGCCACTTTAAGGAGTTTGTCTGGAACCAATTGATACCATTGTTCACGGAAGCAGGTTGGATGGAGTTTGAAGCGGTGATCCTTCCACAATTAAAATTTTACTTGGACCAATCTATCTCAGTGGATTTCCGTAAATTACCTTAATTGTAAATCCTAGTTCATGTGTTTGGCAGTACCTGGAAAAATTATTGGCTTTGAAGATACCGTTGAAAGTGTGTTCAAAATAGGCAAGGTTTCCTTTGATGGAATAGTGAAGAAAATCAATCTGGGGCTGGTACCGGAGGCAAAAGAAGGTGATTATGTACTTGTGCATGTAGGTGTGGCCATGAGCATTGTTGATGAAGAAGAGGCGAAGCGAACCATGGATTTTCTTCTGGGAACGGACGAACTTGATGATATTCGACCCGATGAGGAATAATAATACCAAATTGAAATGAAGATAGCAATAGCAGGAAAAGGAGGGGTAGGCAAAACGACCATTAGCGGTACACTTTGTCGTATTTTAGGAGCCAAGGGGGATAAAGTACTTGCTATTGATGGCGATCCCAATCCCAATCTCTCCATTGTTTTGGGAATTGACAAATCTGATGCGGGGCCACCTAATTTAAGTACCGATATCATCGAAAGGGTTGAGACTGAAGATGGCAAATGGAAATTTCAAGTAAGGATGCCATTTCAGGAAGTCTTGGAAACCTATGGGCAAAAAGCCACGGATAACGTGACCTTATTAATGGTGGGCAAGCCCGAAAAGGCCGGTACCGGATGTATGTGCGGTTCCCATACAGTAGTCCGCGAATTGGTGAATGCTGCACTAAGTTCAGAACAGGGACAAATCATGGTTTTGGATACGGAGGCATCCTTAGAGCATATGAAGCGCGGTACTTCGAAGTACGTGGATAAAATATATACTGTGGTGGAACCTTACTACAGATCGCTTGAGGCAGCCTCAAGATTTGCTGAAATGGCACAACAATTAGGCATTGGACAGGTTGAGGCCATTGCCAATAAAGTACGGACCAAAGAGGATGAAATGGCGATACGCGAATACTGTGCAAAGATAAACCTACCTATAGCGGTATTTGTGCCCTTTGATGAACAGGTCATGGCAGCCGATTTAAAAGGAAAATCTGTAATAGATTTTGACCCGGAGGCGAAAGTTGTAAAAGCCCTGGAAGCACTAAGTGCTGCTATTTTGAAGAATTAGTTCAACGCTCCACAAGTTCCGAGCCATCTCTTCTGTTGAAGAAACCATCGGGTAATTCGCGGCCCAAATCAACATCTGAATATACATATTCGTCCATGACCTTGCCATTGGGCCAATAACGGGTCCAACGATGGCTGAATGTAATTCCATCCACGGTTTTGTGATCGGTCCAATAAATTTCTTCAGGTCTGGTCTCTCCCTTATCGGATTTGTTGTAATATTCCACCTTGTGTATCAGTTTATCCTGAGTGTCGACATAAAATCGCCAACTGTCCTTCCCTACTTCAGGATCATACGAAATATCCAGTAAAGTAGGTTCTTTGCCGGACCCTCCCAATAGGTTCAACTCGGCGATATTGAAGCCTGTAGACGCCAAACTTGCGTTCACGCCCCTATCTTTCAGTTTAAAGGGCATTGAAAACCTGAAGAACGCCATTGACGAAGCGCACTGGGGGTCGCAGAATTTAGAATCACACATCATGCCCTCTTCCTTGGCGGCAATCATCGGATCAACGGTTTGATTGTCCTTTGTTGCCCAAAAGCCATAATCATCTTTGCCCACAACTACTTCGCTATCGTTATCTCCGACAGATTTAACCTGGAGCTTTAGCCCTTCCACGGTTCGTTTAAAGTAAAAGGTCTCTTCGGTAGATTTTAATAATTCCCCCGTTTCGTCATATAAGTTGTGGGTACGGGTAAACTGTCCTTGATCAATATCGTTCCATGTATCCAGGCCACCGGCAGCGTCAACAATCTCATCCACAAATTCCGCTCCCGTGGGCTCCCTTAGTAAATTTTCCCACGCATAATAACCTACAACAGCTAGGGCAAGCACCAATGCCCCTGCCGATAACAATTGCATACGCTTAACGGTGATGGGTCTTACCAAATCCTTAACCTGTAAATCAACCCACCAAGGAATTTTTTCTTCTGATTTTTTCTGTGATTCTTTTGGGCCCTTCGAAGGCTTAATGTCTTGATTCATAACAAGCTGTTTACATTTTAAAAATACGAAATTCAGGAATACAATGAAACCGTTTCTTACTGTTGTTCTTTATTCAAAATTTGCAAGTTTTTTCTGGCTCAACCAATTTTGCAATTTACGCATGGCTTTTGGGAGGGCGTCTTCCACTGCTTCACTCATACCAACCGCAAAATCATCATGCTGTGCAGCCTCACAACCCAGTATATACACTTCATTGGGCAATACCTTCAGTGCTTTTGCCAACATCAACGCCCGAATGGGGTTGGTATAGTGCATATCGGCCAAAAAAGTTCTTTTTTCAAAAACAGGCATTTCTTCGATATCCGAAACCTTTTCCATCTCCCTAAAGTAGATGTGGCCCGCTTCTTCTCCCCAAGCCACGGCATCCGCCAAAATCAGAATATCATAGCCTGCATGTAACTCTTGCACCAAATGAATCCCCCCGATACCTACCTCCATGACCATAATATGGTCTAAGTGCGAGACAGCATCCCGAAACTTTTTGGCGAACTCAATACCAAAGGCATCATCCTGCTTCAATTCATTACCAACTCCCGCAACCAGGATCTTTTTCAACGCATCAGCCAACCCATCTAGTTCTTTACTTTAAACAATTCCTCTGGTAATTCTATGTCAAATTGAATATTGGAATTACTATAAACAGTTCTTAAGTATACGGGTTCCCTGTTTTCATTGGAAACATAACTTTTTCTTTCCTTGGTTACCACTATGCCGTCAACTTCTATAAAAGTGTCATAATCGGTATAGGTGTATCCTTTTCCATGATCCAAAAAGTTGGCCACAAACTGATAATTGTCTGTATTCAAATAGTAGTTCCATGTATGCATCCCTCCTGAGCTTCCCGCTCCCTTTTCATAGGTGACCTGAAGATTGTGAACTATTCTGTTATTGGACAGGGTATCAATTCCTTCATATTTCAATAGGGTTCCGGGAGCCTTTAATTTAAATGGCATACATACCATATATTGTGAGCCGAATGATGAATTCCAGGCTGAATTTACGGCCACCTTATCTTCTTGAATTTCCCCGTTTACCAGTTTCCAGGCCTGCTTGCCGTTATTAACTATTTCGTGTTTGTTACCATCGAGTTCCCAGCTCATATAAGTCTTGAAGGAAGGTTTTAATTGGTACTTATGTATTTGTGCAACGGTTCGCAATAAAGTTCCGCTGGAATCAAAGCTTTGAATGTTTTTTGTGTAGGACATGGTCTTCTTAGCGGACCAATTGCCCATACCTCCGGCACTATGTATCGCCTCTTTGACGAGTTTGTCAGCTTTGCTCAATTCTTCCTTGGCAGGTACTGTTCGTTCTACCGAACTATCTTTTTTAGAATCACCCTTGCATCCCAGGCCCAAAAGGCCAATCAATACAATAAGAAGAAGACTATGTTTTCTCTTGCTTATCAGGAAGGTTGGTATTTTCAAAATCATAAAGTTCCAAAAGTGTGTTTATGGTATAGTCTTGTTTCAGGGTATCCTTCAAATCGGGATAACTACGTTCAATGGCCTGCAGCATTCTTGAAAGTGGCTCCCGGTGCATTAAATCAAAATACTTTAAAATTTCAGCCGTAAGTTCCCTGGTTTCTTCATCAGGAATGTTCCCCGACTGCTTCACCAGTTCCTGCACATACTGCATAATCTCCTTAAACTCTACGTTGTTGAATAGTACGGGTTTCATATTAGTGGGAGCCGCTTGCACAGTTATGGACACAATTGTCAAGTTTGACACCGTCTGGACCGTAACAGAATTCACAATCAGGGCCGCATTCGCCATGACCTGCTTTTTGCATACCCTGAAAAGCTTCAGCAAACTGTCGACCCCCCTCTTTTTTGCCTGATTTCGATAATTTATAGTGGATATTTCCATCTTTATCCAGCATCACTAACAATCCGATATCTGTAAGCTTATTTAGATGGTATTCCAAATTTTGATAGGACGTATTGAGAAAGGGAAGCATTTGGGTAAGGCTTACCTCGCTGCCCATACCTTCACCATGCATCCAATACATGACCTGCAGTATTTCTTCCTTCCAGAACAAGGAGCGCAATGCACTATCTTCTACCGATTCATTTTTCATACACTTTCTTCAAATAAAGTATCTCCCCTTAATTTTTCGGTCTCTAAAACAATATCGTTTTCTTGAGCAAACTGCCCTAAAATACGCAAAATTTCAGGAATTTTTGCCTCAACTTCAGCTGTTAGATACTCCCCCGCCTGTTCCGCTCCAGGTTCAACATCAACCAAATAGACCTCTTTTGGCCAAATCTTGAAGTGCTCACCAATGACCAAGAGGTTTTCAACCGAGATGACCCCGGTGGCCGCATCACCAACACAGGCCTGAATTTGTTTTTCAGAAGGTAAATGACCTAACCACTGATACACGGATATATCACCAATTTTTCTTTCGGGCCTTTCAATGGCCACCAAAAAAACCACCCGATCAAAAGACTTTTTTAACGTCTGGAAATATTGGACAATGGCTATAGGTCCCCAGTTCATTTCTTCTACGGTAACCGGGCCATTCCATGAAATGGATTGTAATTGAGGTAGCAGAATTGGCCCAACCGAATGGTTGCGAAGTATATGATAGCCTACCGTACCAATAAGCACATTTTTACTCGACCCCACAGGCACAGGTTGTTACTTCCCGTGTTACCATATGGTCGGTATCCTTGGCCATAATATGCGTGGTACACGGCATACAGGGATCAAAACTCCGTATCGCCCTTAAAATATCTATTCCTTTATAATCCTCCGGATTGTCGAACTTTTCAAGGATCGGAGTATTGAGCACCGCCTCTTCATAGGGGCCCATTTCTCCCCAGGGTGTTCTTGGTGCCGCATTTAATGTGGAAGGGGTAATAATCTGATAATTATCGATGACACCGTTCTCAACAATAAGATGGTGGGTTAAAAAACCTCTACCGGCGCCCCATGCACCAAATCCAATATGTGTTCCTTTTTTAGGAATTTCGTAGGGTACGCTCACTTTGGTTTCCCCATTCTTGATCAAATCCATGGCCAACAACCAATTCTCCATGGCTACCATGGCAGAGTAAGGAATACAATAGGCCCTTGCCCTATTGCGTTCAAAGGCATTCCAATGTTCGGGAATCTTCCATTCCAAAGTTTTCTCGGGTAGATAGTGCTTGGGCACATGAATTTTCATGCTGGTGCCTGTATTTTCCAAGAACCTACTTGCAGGGGCTTTTTGGGCCTTGGCAGTCAGATACATTCGTGTATATGCGCCGGCTTCCATGGGCATTCTATCCCAAGTAGGAGCGGTATCCCAACTATAACGGTCTTTCCAGCTTTGCTTTCCAGGTTTTGGAATGGTTTCCTTGTTCCAAGGATGGTTGGGACTTAAGGGCATTCCATTGGCATCTTCCTTAAAGCGATGTCCGTCCCATTTTTCATAATAAGAGTGCTCCACAAATTCTTCTATCCCGGCATTGAGTTCGGTAAGTTTTGTGGTGACCACTTCTCCATCCACCAACACTCCTGGAGTGGACCATCGTGCCTCTCCCCATTTATCACAATTTTCAAAAGAGGCATCGTAATGTTCCGGTCTATCCCATACGCCAGTATCCATCATGGTGGCAGGGCGAATACCGCACTTAGCATACTCCGGATTGCTTTCCAAAAAGAAATCGAAAACATCGTCCCAGATTCCGGTTACCTTTTGGCTGTAGTCAAAAAACTTGATCAATCGACTATAGACTTCGTTAAGTACGGTAATGTTGACAGTTACGGAAAGTCCGCCTGGGACGACTGATTGAGGGTGTGGGTATTTACCACCTATCAACACGTAAGCTTCCCTGGCCACCCGCGTCATGCTCAAGGCCTCCAAGTATAATTTGCCCTTCAAGGGATTTAAATCTTTCATGATATCCAAAATGGTATCATAACCGTGTACCTCTTTATTCTTGGCTTTTGTATTGGCCGCCTTATCCAAAAGTTCAGGATTGGTTTCACGCACCAACTCCTCTGAATAATCAGGGCCAGCCAACAGAAAAAGATGTAAAGGGTGATCGTACAGGTACTCTATCGCCAGAAGAATATTACGCATTACAATTCCCAATGGTGGTGGTTTAATCCCCAAGGCCATTTCAATGGCCAAGGCAGCAGTAGTAGCGTGCACTCCACCACAAACTCCGCAGGCTCGACTACTGATATAGGCAGCATCCCTTGGATCGCGCCCTTTGAGAATCACCTCATAACCACGAAAAAGGGTAGCCATGGAATTGGTAGATAATACTTTCCGCTTTTCCAGATCGACCACACTATGAAAAGCCAAAGCCCCTGCCACTCGAGTTACGGGATCATAGTCGATGTTTCTGATGAATCCATTGCGTTCCAAGAGCCCTTTTAAAACTTCCTGTTCCTCGCCTAAGTCAACTACTTTATGTTCATAGGGGTCCGCAAGGCCCTCTTTTAGATAAGCATTTCCTTGTTCATCAAAAGCAATCGGTAAATTTTTAAAGCACATAGGCGATATCGTTATTTCAATTTAAATTCTTTAGGCCAGTTTAAGCACTTTGGCAATTGCCACTAAATGGGAATCCACTGAGGACAACCCCCCATGCAATTTTTCCAAAGCTCCATTGATGACCCCCACCTTTTCTCCTAAGGGACTGGTATCATCCTGTATTTTCTGTAAGCCCCCCGCCAAACCTTCCAAATGAGTGCCGGCTCTTCTAAGAGCAACGATGATAAGTACTAAATATACAACTAATACAAGCACTAAAAGTGTTACTATTATTATTGTGGCTATAAACAGAGTCGATGAGTTCATACGCTTTCAGTTAATTTTTTCAGCTCGTGTGGCCAAAGTTGTTTTTAGGGTATCTGCATTTTCATTGATAGACCCGGCCACATCCAACATACCTGAAGCAACACCAATGGTATCGTTTAAAGCTTTGATATGTTCCGTATTGCCTGCCACACCAATACCTGCTTCTTTCATTTCCTTAAAATAGCGCTCAATTGACCTTGAAGCCAGCCAGGTCCTATGTAACAGGCGCACCAAATAAGGTAATATAAGCACTGTTACTATTAACAAAATCAACCATAAGATGTTTACTGCATTCATATCAAATGTTTTGCTTAACGGCTGCATTTATTGATTCTTCAAGTTGACCATCCACCACTTTAAGTCCCTCGGCCACTTCGGTAAGTGCGCCATTCAGCTTGGTGACTTGAACGGGAAGATGTCCCGTCTCGGTTTCGATTGCCCTGAGACCCAATCTCAGTTTGGCGAGATAACTTTGACCATCTCCTCCAATGCTGGTAAGAAGTTTTATAATTCCGTGCAGGTAGTACACCAAAACATAAACCAAAAGAAGTACCGCCAAAATGGTAATGATCATTAATATCACGTTCATAAACTAGAATTTTTAGAGCTTTGCAACATACAATGTGGACATCCCGGACAACCTTCAATGTGTTGGGTAATGGCCTTGGAACCTCCAACAATGGCCACTGCGGAGTTCAGTATTTTACTGGCCACTTGATTGGTCTTGGTCAAAAACAAGGGGATATGTATGGTGTTGTTCGCTGTCAATTTACCTTGCGTCCAAATATCAGCGGCTGTACGGTCAATATCTTTTGCGGTCTTTTTTATCAAATTGAGCAGAAAGGCAACTACCCCAATAACCACTAGGCCAATTACCAGTGATATTATCCATAATTGTATTCCCGTATCCATATAATTTTCAATTAATACATTATTCCAAAGCTTCTGCCACCAAAGTGGCATGTGCTTCAATGGCCTCTGCTTCTTTCTGAATACCCGCGGCCACGTTGTTTGTGGTCTCTAATTCCCAAATACTGTTCGTATTGTTCTTTATCTGGGTCACTATTTCCAAAGCGGCCCCAGCCAGTCTAAGAATACGTTTGGCAGCCAACCATACCAAAATCAATAGTACTGCAGCAATAACAACAATTACCGAGACCAAGGCTAGTCCAATCAACCATTCGTTTAAAAGTGCTTCGTTTTCCATTTCCATTTTTATTTATTGGAACCAGGTTTAGGGCTATCACTAAACTGCATTTTCTCATAGGTATAATGCATCACCTTTTTGACCAAATTGGGCTCTTTGACATGTCCCCAGCCGGAGGGTACCTTGCCCTCTTTGTTCCACTTTGGGGTCCGGTTTTGGAACGCCATCGTCATTTCGCGCAAATTGCGAATAACTGTGCCGGTTACACGTGAAATATTGGAGGAAACCATTGTTCCCGGAGCCGTTTTATAAAATGGTGCAAAACTATCGGGAAACCCGGGCATGGTGCACCCTATACAAGGAGCACCCACATTCATACATCCACCTGCGTGATTTAGGGCTCCTCTTTTGTTTATGTTGCATTGCACCACTGGGCCCCAACATCCTATTTCTACCAAACATTCCTTGTCCCCATGTTCTTCGGCAAAAGTACCTTCCTCATAAAATCCTGCTCGGGTACATCCTCTATGGACCGTTTCATCAAATAACCATGATGGTCTCCCTAGCTCATCGAATTCCGGTAAGGGGGCCAATCCATTGAGAAATAGCAACACGGCCGCAATGGTCTCGGTAATATTATCACCCTGTGGAGCACATCCAGGAATATTGACCACTGGGAGCCCAAGAGCACTTCGATAATCCTCACCCAATAAATCCATGACACTAGCTGCATTCGTTGGATTATTTGCAGCAGCAGGGATTCCTCCCCATGTTGCGCAGGTCCCTACCGCGATGACTGCTGCAGCATGTTCTGACATTCTGGTTACCCAACTTGACGAAGGTATGGGTTGTGGATCACCATTCTCATCCTCATCGGCCCCGAGTCCAGACCAGTATCCTCCTGTCTGCGCCGCTATACTTTCGTCCATAATTGAACCTTCACATAGCACTACAAATGGAGCGCCAAGTTCTCCCTTGGCCGCCAAACGAAAAGGTTTAATGAACTCCTCCCCAGCATTCACGGATAAAACAGGATGATGTAAAATAACTTTCGCCGCTCCGGGTATTGTTCCGTTTAGAAGATTTTCAACCGAAGGATTTGTTGCACCTACAGTAGCAATAGAGCATCCATCACAACTGCCTCCTGCAATCCAAAAGGCATGTACCACATCAAAAACATTGGAAATGGGACCTTGAAAGTGTTTGGCTAGATTTTGTGTCATATCTTCATAAAATTAGAGCAAAAGCTTTTAAATTCTTAATAGAATTACACATTTATTATAGAAAATATTTTCTAATCATAGGTTAATTGATTTCGGGATTGTTTGTAAAAGGGTGGTTTCAAATCAAACTGGAAAACCAAATTAAAGTGTGCTCTAAGCATAGAAATCCATTACCATTCATTTTGATAGGTTATGGGTTTTATAAACGGGAACTTTTTCGAGACAAAATTTTTAGACGAAAAGAGAATTATATTCACTAAAAAGCATTACTTTTAGTGAATACATTCACTAGATTCATATGATTAAGCGGATTTTAGAAGAAAAAATCACTCAACGGCTTGATAAGGGAAAAGCAATTCTGGTCATCGGACCCAGACAAGTTGGAAAAACGACCTTGATCAATTCCATTTTGGACAATAGGGAACATCTGTTTTTGGATGGTGATGATTCCACCGTCAGAAACCTATTGACCGACCCCAATACCGAGCAATTAAAGAGCATTATAGGCAACCACAATACTTTGTTCATCGATGAGGCCCAACGTATTGAGAATATAGGGTTGACCTTAAAAATCATTACCGACCAATTCAAAAAAGTACAGTTATTGGTAAGCGGATCTTCAGCCTTTGAATTGAACAACCAGACCAGCGAACCATTGACCGGAAGAAAATGGGAATACAAATTGTATCCAATTTCTTGGCGGGAATTGGAGGACAGTATTGGTTATGTAAAGTCAGAGCAGCAGCTCGAATTGAGAATCCTTTATGGTATGTATCCTGATGTCATTAACAATCTTGGGGACGAAATCGAGGTTTTAAAACAATTGACCAACAGTTATCTCTACAAAGATATTTTGGCATTTAGCGGAATACGAAAGCCCCAAATGCTGGAAAAGTTACTTCGTGCTCTGGCCTTGCAGTTGGGCAGCGAGGTGAGTTACAACGAACTTGCCCAATTGGTAGGCGTTGATAAGAACACCGTTGCCAATTACATCGATGTTCTTGAAAAAGGGTATGTTGTTTTTAGGCTATCTAGTTTCAGTAGGAATCTAAGGAACGAAATAAAGACCAACCAAAAGATTTACTTCTACGATACAGGTGTTAGAAACGCTGTCATCGGTAATTTCAATCTGTTGGACAGCAGAAGCGATAAGGGGGGGCTCTGGGAGAACTTCTTGATAGCCGAGCGTATCAAAAAACTGGCCTACGATGGCTCTTTGGCCAATTCCTATTTTTGGCGAACAAAACAGCAACAGGAAATCGATTACGTTGAAGAAGTCTCAGGCCAAATAACAGGTTATGAGTTCAAGTGGAGTGAAAAAGCAAAAGCAAAGCTTTCCAAGTCCTTTATGGTAAGTTACAATGCCGCTATCGAAGTAATCCACAGAAATAATTTTAGGGAATTTGTTTAGCACTTTCCAGATACTAATCTCTACCAACATATAAACGGGCTGAAAATCCTTTAAGACTAATTCAATCCAATCCCCAAGCCTCCTTCAATTTTTGGGCAGCTTCATAATTAGAGATTTTCAGATAACGGCGAAAGGCCTTTTCAGATTTATGCCCTGAAATTTTCATTATCAACTGTACATCGATGCCATTCAAGTAAGCATTGGTACAAAAAGAACGCCTGCACGTATGGGAACTTATTAATTTGTATTTTTCTAAAAGTTGTGCCTCTTTGATAGTTCCACGTTTATGTTCGATTTCAACTTTCTGGTGAAGTTTGGCCGAATCGCCCAGTTCTTTTATGCGCCTATTAAAGGTAAAAGAATCAATATCAGGGGCATATCCGCTGTATTTATCTAAGATTGCTTTGACCTGCTTACGAAGCGGCACTACTATTCGGCCAGAAGTTTTCTTTTGCCGAATATTCAAAAATCCTTCACTATCCAAATACTCAGGTCGGATTCTAGAGATATCGGAAAATCGAAGTCCGGTTAAACAACCGATTACAAAGAAGTCTTTTACCTTTTCCAATTCTTTATCTTCTTTACAATCGACATCGGCAATGGCCTGTATCTCATCATCGGTTAGGTAAATATGGTCAACCTCTTCCTGAACTACCTTGAATGAGGAAAGGTCAATGGGTTTAATACGGTTTCTTCGCACTCGATCGTTTAGAAATGCTTTTAGGTTTTTAACCAATTTGCCGATGGTATTGTTTTTCATACCAACACCTCCATTTTTCAAGGGCGCATGATAGGCAAGGTAATCCGTCCACTCTTGGTAAAAATGATAATCGAAGGCGTTAAAGTCTATTATAATACCGGAAAACTCTTCAAAACCTTCCAGATGCTTTTTAAGGGAATTGTAATCTTTAATAACATCCTTAACTACCTTTCCTTTTTTACTTTCCAAATAATCTTCAAACTCGGTAAAAAAGTCTTGAAGTGGTTTTTGATTTACCGATGGTTCACCTTCTTCAAATTGTTTTTTGAAAAGTTTTTTTGAAAGTGGTTTGCCTTGGTTTTGAAAAGAAGTAACTATTTGATTTGCCAAACTGTCCATTTGGGTCAGTTGAACAAATTCGGATGCCACTTCTTTGGACTTTTTAAGAAATGATTTTTCCTTGTTCCAATATTTAGATGGTATTTCAATACCCGTGTCAATTTGAACTCTGGAATTACGATTTTCATAGTATCGTAATTTGACACTATGCGTTCCATTTAGGTTCGATTTATCCGATATGTAAAACTTATAATTGTACATTAGCGTGCCGCATTCGTGCCGCATTTTTCACGAAAAGTAGTGTTTTATAGTGTAAAATAAAAATCAGTATTAACTTAAAATACTGATAATCAATAAAATAATGTATGTTAATGAAAAGTTAAATTGTTATGGAAGCATCCCGTCCAGACCGCTGTAAAGCAAAACCCTTCGCACGCAAGTGCGGGGGGTTTTTTCGTTTCGCAGCCCTTGAGCTTGCTCAAAAGAGCGGAGAAACGGAAAAAGCCAACGGCGGCGATAGCCGGCGGAAGGATTTTGCTTTACAGCAGGCCCACCCCTTGGGCCGCTTTCGAATGAAGTGAGAAAGCAATCCCGGCCCAAAAATGACAGATTACCAATAAAGCTCCTAAGCTTGCTCTCAGATTCGGATGAATGAAAAAACACCGCCGGACAACGAAGTTGGCCGGAGGGTTTTACTTGACAGCAGGCCCACCCCTTGGGCCGCTTTCGAGCCGAAGGCGAGAAAGCAATCCCGTCTTATGGGGACGCAGGGATTTCGAGCGCAGCGAGAAAAGAATCCCGTCTTGCGCGAAGGCAAGAATTTCGAGCCGAAGGCGAGAAAGCAATCCCGTCGCATAATTGATCACCTATCCCGCAACATCCCGAGAAATTCCTCAATCGCAGCAAAATACCCCCCCGGGTTATCCAGCCAGCCGTAATGTTTGCTCTCTTCAAGGATGACCAACCGGGAATCCTGTAAAATCCGGTGTGCCTTCCCGGCGAGTTCCGGGCTCACGATATCCTGCCTGCCATGCAGGATCAATACCGGGCAGGCCAACATGCGCATTTGAGATTTCACGTCATAACCCATCCGCCTGAGGTCCTGCCAGACGAGCCGGTTGATTGTACGGTTCCCCTGGGTGAGCCGCTCGGCCACTACCGGTATATGTTCCCGATGGTACACATAAGCCGGGGCCAGGAATTCCCCCCGCTTTAACCGGGTCGCATGGGTGGTGTCGCCGCGTTGGATCCTGCGGTTGTAATAACGCAGGGAATCCTGCTCAACAGGGGTCAACCCACCCGGGATATCCAGGGTGGCCAGCAATTCCAAATCCATGCCCCCTGAAGAGGACTGGATCATCCCCAGCAGCCTGTCCGGGTACTTCGAGGCATAGTAATACGCCAGGATGCCCCCGAAGGAATGCCCCATCACCACCCACCGGTTGATCCCCAGGTGCCGGCGCAGCGCCTCGATGTCCGCGACCATCCGATCCATGGTAACCGTGGAATCATTGACGACGTCCAATTCGGACAAGCCGGTCCCCCGCTGGTCGAAGAGTATTACCCGGTTGTTTTCGGCCAGATTCCCGGCCATCATAAGAAACCCTTCGCTGCTCATCCCCGGGCCGCCATTGATAAGCAGAACAGGCAGGCCTTCCCCCAGGTCCCGATAGTGGAGGGTAACGCCCGGCAGTTCCAAAAAATGGCTGGCCTGGGCGATGAGAGGCTGAGTCCAGGGATTCAAAAAGACCAGCAAGAGCCCGAGCCAAAAGTTCGAGTTGTCCGCAAGTAGATTTTTACAGCTGTATATCATAGAAGGAATATCGTAAGTAGTCCTCGTAATCTACCGCTTTGATTCCACTTCCTGGTAAGATATGATCAACCTTATCCCCAAAATCTCCGATTCCGTATCTTAAGGCCTCCAATACAACCAACCATGAAACGATTTGCCTTCCTCCTGCTGGCCCTTTGGGTCCTCCCTGCAACTACCCAGCAACCCTCACTACAACAAATCCTTGGTTACAGCTTCCCAACCGAGCTGACAGCCTCAGAAACCAGCGGCCTGGTTGCCTGGGTGGAAAACGCCGAAGGGGTCCGGAATATCTACTACGCAAGGGGCCTGGAGTACCTGCCGGTGCAACTCACCCGTTACACGGCGGACGACGGGCAGGAACTGTCCCAGCTCCGTTTCGGCCCCGAAGGGAAAACCTTGTGGTTCGTACGCGGCGGGTCTGCCAACCGCCAGGGGGAATACCCGAACCCCGTAAGCATGCCCGACCCGCCGGAGCAGACGATCCATAAGGCCTCCCTGGAAAACTCGGACATCCAGGCCCTGTCGGAGGGGCACCACCCGCTGCTGGCCGGGGACCGGGTTATCTTCCTCAGGAAAGGGCAGCCCCGGATCATGGATTTGAGCGGGGAAAACGAAAGCCCGCTCTTTAAGGTGCGGGGTTCGGTTTCCGGCCTGGCGCTCTCCCCGGATGGATCCAAACTCGCCTTTGTCAACAGCCGGGGGGATCACAGTTTTATCGGCATCTACAACTTTGCCACGGAAGCATTCCATTTCCAGGATCCCAGCATCGATCGGGACTCCGACCCGGTCTGGTCCCCGGACGGGCAGCAGCTTGCCTTCCTCAGGACGCCGTATGAGGAGCCGGAATTATTTGTCCCCCGGCGTCAGGGACTCCCCTTTTCGATACGGGTCACAGAGGTTGCCAGCGGGAAAACCCAAACTATCTTTACAGCAGATGCAGGGACGGGCAGCGTCTTCCAGGGGGTTTCCGCTTCCAACCAATTGTTCTGGACGGCCCGAAATACGCTGATATTCCCCTGGGAAAAGGACGGGTGGCGCCACCTGTATGAACTCCCTGCTGGTGGCGGGGAACCCCGGCTGATTACCCCGGGGGCCGGCGAAGTACAGTATGTTTCCCAAAACACGGACCGGGGAACGCTGCTTTTTAATTCCAACCAGGCAGACCGGGACCGGCCCCATATCTATTCGTATGACGGCGGCCTGAAACAGCTTACCCGGGGCGAATCGCTTGAGTGGACGCCCGTCATGGATGGAGACGGAGCGATTTTCTGCCTGGGCTCCACAGCCACCGATCCTGCCAATGTCAAGCGCATAATACCTGGCGGCATCGAGGCGGTTACCCGGGACCTCAACTATCCCTCCGAATCCCTGGTGGTGCCCGTCGCCGTTTCCCTTACCGCCAGCGATGGCCACCCGTCCTACGGCCAGCTCTTTGTCCCTCCCGGCCTGAAAAGAGGCGAAAAAGCCCCGGCAGTGATCTATTTCCACGGGGGGTCGCGCCGGCAGATGTTCCCGGGGTTCCACCACCTGGGGTACTACCACTACGCCTATGCAATGAACCAGTACCTGGCCCAGAACGGGTATGTGGTGCTGAGCCTGAATTACCGGAGCGGGACCGGCTACGGCCTGGAATTCCGGGAAGCCGAAGGGTACGGGGCAGCTGGTGCCAGCGAATACCGGGATGTCCTGGCTGCGGCCGGTTTCCTGCAAAACCACCCGCAGGTGGATGCCTCCCGTCTGGGCCTCTGGGGCGGGTCGTACGGGGGCTACCTGACCGCCCTGGGCCTGGCCCGCAACTCGGATCGTTTCAAAGCCGGGGTGGATATCCACGGGGTGTACGACTGGAACAACATCATCGAAGGCTTCATGCCCAGCTACAACCCGCTGGCCAAGCCGGAATTTGCCAAAAGGGCGTATGAGGCTTCCCCCATCGCCGTGATGGAGGGGTGGAAATCTCCGGTGCTTTTGATCCACGGGGATGACGACCGCAATGTGCCTTTCAGCGAGACCGTAAAGAAAGCCGGGCGCCTGAGGGAATTGGGCGTAGAATTCGAACAGCTGGTCTTCCCGGACGATGTCCATATGTTCCTCCTGCACGACAACTGGTACCGGGCCCTGGAGGCCACCAAAGACTTTTTTGACCGCAAGCTGAACTAGTTTTGCGATCGGTTCAAGGCAGGGGTCGCTCAGGGAGCGAGACCGCCGTAATAATGAAAGCAGGGCTCTGACATGAAAGAAAGCAGGGCTACGGCATTACACAAAGCAGGACTACGGTTTAAAATATCCCCGGCAATATCCCCGCCCCGGATGCGTTCTAATATTCCGCAACCACTTAATTGCCAATATTATGAAAAACGCATATGCCATCCTGGCAGGGGTATTTTTCCTGTTCTGCACCGCAGGCATCCAGGCCCAGGGCCTGTACCACAAAGGCACCCTCCAGCTCAAAAAAGGGAAGGAAAAGGAAGTATATATCGAAATAGACTTTGGCTTCCCGCAGCGGTTCCAGCAAGGAATCACCTACGTGGAGCCCAAGGACTGGGCCAAATACCAGAAAACCGGGAAACTCAAGGGAAAGATGAAGCAGAAGATGGAGCCCAAGCACTTTGAGAGCTTTACCCTGGAAGACGGACGGGTCTTCGAAACCATCTGGTATACGGACCTTACGGGCCGGGCCATCAAGATGATCCCGAAGCGGATGACCCTGCAGCGCATTGCCGACGGGCCAATCAAGGTGTACAAACTCTACAGCCGGACCACCGGGAAGATCAACCACGAGCTGGCAGACTATGTCATGGGCAAGCGGGAAGACCTGGTCAACTATATCCAGAACAATTTCCAATTGCTCATCCACAAGCACAGCAAGCACCCGAAAAACGTCCAGCAGATCAACCTGCTCAACTACATCGGGGACAATGCCCGCGTAAAGGAAAACTACGACAAGAACCACTACGGGCTGCGCGACCAGTTTTCGGCAGAGCACAAAATGGGTATCTATGTAGGGAAGGAATACGAGGCTGCTTTCCTGCGCCTGGTCAACGACTACAACGGGGATACCGGGGCCGCCCGGTAGCCGCGCCGAATACCGTAAACCCAACCCCTCTGCAGCCAATTCCAGGGGGGTTTTTATATTGGCAACATCCTGACGCACATACCGTTTATCCCATTTCCCACAGAAATTTTATTGTCATTCCGACAGACATGCGCTATCTTAAAATGCCAAAAAACACCTGTCCAATGAAATGTTTACGACTTACCGGACCGATGATAGTCCTGTTGCTACTTCCAGCATGCGGGGAATCCAAAAAGGAAGCGAACAGCCCGCAAGGGGCCGATGCAGCCGTGGAGGAAACCCCTTACGGGGATGAATCCAATGCCTCCCCGGCGCAACAGGGTGATTATTCAGCGCTTTACGCCCTGGGTGAATCCTGCAAACTAACCCCTGGACAACTAGCAGAAGCCCTCGATTTGGAGGCGGGGCAGGTTGAGGAAAAAGGCAATTACCAGGGGAACTGCACCTATGCGGTTACAGAACCCGGAGGCCTGACCATCCAGTACCAGGTGGGCAACGAACGCTGGCCGCAGGACATTGTCCTTGACAATATCCGCACGGCCCGGGAAAGCGACCTGTACGACATCCGGATGAGTGATTCCGGCGACACCTATATCACCCGGCACCCGGCCCAGGGATTCCTGCTCCTGCTGAACCCGGAGTACGCAAACCCCGTTAAGATCAGCTTCAACTATTTTAATCCGGACGGCCCGAAACTTACGGAGGCCCAGATGGCCCAGCGCCGGGAAAACACCTATAAAATAGCCAATTACCTCATCGAGAGCTACCAAAAATAACCAACCATGAAACCGAATAACCAACTCTGGATTCTCGGCGTCCTGCTGCTGGCAGTACTTCCCGTCAGCGCCCAGCCGTTCTCCCTTAACGACAAGATCCAACCCGTGGAACTGGCCCTGCAGGAAGATAGCCGCCCGGGGCGCGGGGATGCTAAATTCCTGGCAACCCTGAGCACCGTCGACACCACTAATTATTATTACATCACGGGCCACGATATGTTTCGGTTTGTGGATATTATTGTGAAAGGCCTCGGGAATTCCTCCCCCCTGGAAGCTTCCCTGGTCTACGACAACTGGAAAGACGTGGTCGAGACGCAATCCTCCGGTCGAGCCGAAGACGGGATCATGCATTTTCAGGTGAGGGCCTACGGGGCCATTGGCCTCATCATAAATTCGCCCAGGGATGAAACGGTAAATTTCACAATCATGGCAAGCGCCAGTACGCCGCGTAAATCCTACCTGGGCAACCCGTTTGTCCCGATCAGTGACGGGGATGCAGTGGCAGGAGCGGCAGGGACTTCGGGAGAAGGGGGCAGTTCCGGAAACAATACCTTCCTGTATATCGCCCTCGGGATAGCCCTTTTGGTCATCGGCCTTTTGGCCGGAAAGCTTATGGGCCGGAAATCGGCATCGGTGATTGCCCTAATGCTGACTTTTACCTTCCAGGCCGCCGGGCAGAATGGCGCCACACCCGGATTCTTTTACAAAGACCGGTACTACAACGGGGAAGACCTGGATAACGGCAAGTTTGAGGAGGACCTCGAGGAGGAGATGGGCGATGGCTATGACCCCTCGGATGATATCAGCGATTTGAACGACAAATTAAACAGCATCAAGGAGTTCCTGGACAATGCGACCAACCTGTACGACAGCTACTCAGGCCTCGGGAGTTGCATCAATTCCACACCCCTCCCCGGGGAACCCCGTATCCCTTCTTTTTGCGACGAACCCCTGACCACGGCCGGCCCGGATAACGAAAACAGCTGTGCCGCGTGTTTCCTGGATGCCCGCAGGCAGTTCAATGAGGTGCGCTACCTTTTTGAGCAATTGGCCACGATATACAAATGCACGAAGGATTTCTCCAATGCGGCCCTGTCCTTCGGGGACAACGCATCCGGGATCCATGCGGTTTCAGGTATGGCCTGGCAGACCCAGCGCCGGAATATTGAAAAATCCATCGTAGACCTGGAAGCCGCCTACGACAATAAGTATGGCGAACTGTTGAACAGCCTGTCGGAGTCCATGCTGAAACTCAGCGAATGTGAAGCCAGGTACGGCGTGGAGGACTGGTTCGACCGCTTCGGGTATATGTATTTCGAATTTATCAAAGACAAATATCGCCGAAAGGATTGACCATGGGATTAAACGAATTGAGATTGATTGGGATGGCATGGGCCTGCTGCCTGGTCCTGGGTTGTAAATCAACCGGGCCGGCAACCGCCCCGGCACCGATAGAGCATAGCATCCTGGGCTCCTGGGAGGGGTGTGACGGACGGGTAGTTACGTTTACCCGTGAACCGGATGGTCTGATTCTGGGGCATTACTCGGAATTGGGCGGGCTCGGGAAGTACGGTTTTACACGGCTTGAAGAGGGATACCGGATCCGCCGGCAGGGCCGGGGCACCTACAACGGGAAGGTGAAATGGCGGGATACCAAAGGAAACGCATCCTGGAAAAACGTGGTAATCACCATTGAAATCGACAACGTCTTTCGCAGTGACGGTTCGGATAGTTGCAGTGCTGAAATGACCCGGCTGGACCCTTGAATTGGTTGGTTATCCTATGCTATATTTGGCTGGCCGGCGGGATGCCGGTCCAATTGATCCTTGCATGAAAAAGTTGCTACTCCTCTTTTTGGTCATCAGTTCACAGCCTATCCTGGCCCAGATCGAACAGGATAAACTATTGCACTACGGGGCCGGCGTGGCCTCCGGGGCGGCCGGTGCCTTTATCGCACACGAAATCTCCGGCGGCAACCGCTGGTGGACGCTCACCGGGGCCGTCGGGGGAAGCCTGATTGCCGGGCTGGCCAAGGAAGCCATCGACAAAAACCGCTACGGCGTATGGGACAACGGCGACCTGGCCGCAACCGTAGCCGGGGGCGTTACGGTTGGGGTGGTCATCGAGTTGTTCCGCGGGAAAAACCGACGCGGCCGGACCAATGCCTCCCGGAGCTTCCGGGGCTTCCGGGTGGTCGCCGGCAGGTAATTTTATTCCTCCGCTATCTGGACGGCCAGGCCATTGACGTCAAAATACTCGGAAATCTGGGAAATTTTACCGGCTTCATTAATGGTTATCAGCGTAAAGAATTTCACCCCCACATCCTTGCCGGACTCCGTATGCGTAGCGTGCCAGGTGCCATAGACCCGGATTACGTCCGGTTCGATGGTGGCAGTGGCTTCAGGAAATACCGAGCCTGACCAGTACGCCCCGACGGTGGAATCGGGCATGACGATCCCTTCGTGCCATTGGATGTTGTCAAAGTTCTCGTGGTACCCCCTGATGCCGGACAGGAATTCCTCTTTCCCGACCCATTGGCCCCCATTGTAGGCGGGCGGGCTAAATTGCAGCGTATCGGCCAGCATCCCGTCAATACGCTCCAGGTCTTCGGCAGCATGGGCGGCAAATAGGCTCTCTATGATGCCCACCTGTTTCTCAAAAGCCTGGTAATCCGGTTGGGCTTCTGCCGATTCCGACATTTCAGGTTCCGGTTGTTCCCCGCACCCCGCAAGGGCAATTACTGCCAGTGCCGACAGTACAAAATTCAAAGCTTTCATAATTAATTGGTTTTAAGGTTATCTATCTTCTTAAGATACAAAAACTTAGGATACAAAAACTGCACCCGGATCCGGGTGCAGCCTTCATCAACCAAATAACCAACTAGCCCCTCCCGGAGGGTCCGGAAGGAACGCAAACCATCATGAGCGAACAGACACCCTCAAGGGGATGTCCCGAATGGTTTGCAACCTATATACGGAACAGAGGTACCAAAGGTTCAGTTTCTCAACTGGATGCCTGCAGCGGTCAGCACCCGGTAGATGAACTGGATTTCCCGCTCGTCCACCTCCCCGTCCGAATTGGCCGCTTCATTGAGCAGGCGGGCCAGGAGTTGTTTCTGTTCGTCCGGCATGGCGCGGAGTACGGCCAGGGCCTCGGCGGGCTCGGTATTCCGGGCCTCCAATATCAGGTCCGGACCCACGTCCAGCGTATCGGACAGGCGGTTCATAAAATCTATTTCGCCGTCTTTGATTTCCTCATCCATCTGGATGACTTCGTCAATGGTTTTGAGGACGGCCAGTTTTTCCATTAAATTAAAAGGCATTCCAAAGATTTTACCTGCAGCCGAGTGTAATTTCTGCCGCTGCTGATTTGCAGGCGAAAAGATAGGAAGATATTCGGTTGGTACCTATGGCACGAACCCCTCCAGCGGCAAATATTCCCGCAATTTGTCTACAGGGCGGCAGTAGGGATGTATTTTTACAAAACTATGGAAGGAAATTACAACGTACTGGGAACAAAACTCATCCCCTGCAGCCGGGACCCGCTTACCGGGTTTTACCGGGACGGGGATTGCCGTACGGGGCCAGGCGATACGGGTACCCATGTGGTTTGTGCGGTCATGACCGCAGAGTTTCTGCAGTTTACACGCTCCCGGGGGAACGACCTGAGTACCCCGATGCCCTATTTTAATTTTCCCGGCCTGCAGCCCGGGGATAGCTGGTGCCTGTGCGCCTCCCGCTGGAAAGAAGCCTACCGGGAAGGGGTGGCACCTCCGGTCATTCTGGAAGCCACGCACCGGAAAGCCCTGGAAATCCTGGAATTTGAGTGGTTGCTGGAATACAAGCACACCCCGGAAGATGCGGCCGGGTAGCTTTGAAGATCAATCGGGTTCAATTTCCCGGAGGATCCCCTGAATCAATTCGAGCTCGGCATCGGTAATCCGCCCGTCGGCCCCCGCGGCCTCCCGCAGCAGCACGGACAGGGCGTGCTTTTTGTTTTCGGACATAAGCTTCAGAACGGCCATGGCCTGTGCGGCCTCTACATTCCGTGCTTTTCGGATCAGGTCCATCTTAAACCCGAGCACTTTGGCCAGGTGTGCGATAAAAGACGCTTCTTCCTCGTAGACGAGTTTGTCCACCAGGATTACTTCATCCAGGGCCTTGATGACGGCCAGCTGTTCGACTAGGTTGTATTTCACACGAATCCGTTGAGTTCCAATGATGCGGTATGGAGTTAAACCCTCCCCGAGCCGGGCAGGATCAGGATTTGGATTGTACCCCGGGGCCCGTTTTGGATTTCACCCCCGGGCCTGTTTTGGATTTCACCCCGGGGCCCGTCTTGGACTTGACCCCTGGCCCTGTTTTGGACTTGACCCCCGGGCCTGTTTTGGACTTCACTCCCGGGCCTGTTTTGGACTTCACCCCAGGGCCTGTTTTGGACTTCACCCCAGGGCCTGTTTTGGACTTCACCCCAGGGCCCGTCTTGGACTTGACCCCCGGGCCTGTTTTGGATTTAACCCCCGGGCCGCTCTTGGGCGACAGCGGGGATTTTGGATTCGATGCATCGGACATGGCTTTGTTCTTAAGTAGTTAGTATATTCACTATATTAGTTAAAATAACCATCTAATCCAAGGATTTCGACCGGTATTTCCCTCTCAAAAACAACCGGTTACGGCATATGAAATTCAGTAAATTCATCAAGGAATGCCAGGAGTACAATGTCCTGAAAAACATTTCTATTTACATAGTTTCCAGTTGGGTTTTGCTCCAGGTGATCGACCTGATTGCCGGACCCCTGGGTTTTTCAAACCAGGTAGTGGCCTGGGTGCTCATCCTCCTGCTGATCGGCCTGCCGCTTTACATCTTCGGGATTTGGAAACTCAAACTGGCCAATTCCATCAAAAGGAAACCCGTAACCGACGCCGAAGGCAACCCGGTTCCCGGTAAATTCCGGCGGAGCGGCTTCCAGAAAATCTACTTCTTCTTCCTGGCGCTGATCAGCCTGATATGCCTGGGGATCGCGCTGTTTATTGTCAACACGAATTTTGTCCGGTCCATGGACCTCCCGTCCCTGGAAACCGGCGATAAAATTGCCATCCTGGAGTTTGAAAACCTTACCGGCGACCCGGAAAACGACCTGGTTGGAAAGATGGCCGTGGACTGGATCATCCACGGGGTTACCCGCAACAAGCTGGGCCAGGTGATCTCCCCGGAAATCATCTCGGATTATTCCAAGGTGCTGCGGGCCAGCCTGGTCCCCTCTGAGGATAATGGGCTATTCAGCAATTACCTGAAACCCTCCCGTATCGTGGAGGGGGAATACTACCTGGCCGACGGCCGGCTCATCTTCCAGTGTGCGATCCTGGACGGGTCCATGGACCGGACGCTGATCTCCTTCGAACCCGTATCCTGCGACCCGGATTCCCCGCTGGATTGTATCGAGGCACTGAACCAGCGGATTCAGGGCTATTTTGTGAATGTGGAGCGCAAGGAGGAAAGCCTGGAGGAACACCCGCCCAAGTACGAGGCATACGAATTATTCAACCGGGCGAAACAGTGGCGCTACGAGGATGACCGGAAATACCTGGATCTGCTCAACCAGGCCATTGCCGCAGACACCACGTTCTTTGAGCCGAAAATCTACCGGTTCATGCACTACTTCAACCGGGGGGCATACCGCACTGCGGACAGCCTGCTGACCCGGATCAAGCTCTCCTCGGGCATGTTCCCCAGGCAGCGGAACCTGCTGAATGTATATGATGCCCTGTTACAGGGCAACCACCGCAATACCTACCGCTATCAGAAGGAGGAGTACAAGATTACGCCCCTCCACCTGGAGACCAATTCGAACATGATGGTATTCACCCTGCAATTGGTGAACAAGCCCCGGGGGGTGGACTCCATTTTCCGGGAAGTGGCAATGGGGGAAATGGACCTGTCCCAATGCGATTTTTGCACCGAGCGCTACAAGATCAAGGCGATGTCGGATATTGAACTGGGAGACTTCCCCGCGGCCATCGCGCTGTTGCGGCAATTTGAGGACGGGGTGGAATTCGGGATCCTGAAGAAAATCCTGCTGCGCGCCCATATCCGGAAGGGGGACTTCCCGAAAGCCCAATCCCTCCTTTCACGCTACGCGGACCTTTTTGACCCCGCCCAACTTTCCGACATACGGCTTTTTGCCGCCAAGGAATTCATCATAGCAGGCCGGCAGGACCTGGCGGATGCAACGCTCTCCGAGATCCTTACTGACCAGGACTACGGGTCGGCCAAAACAGATTCCACGGCCCTGCCTGTAATAGCCGAAAGCCTGTTTTACAAAGGGGACTACCAGGAGGCGGAAACAGTCCTGGAGGAACTCACCGGCCGGGGGGAAGCGGATTTTTATTTTACGAGCCTGCTGGCGGCCTGCTATCATAAAAATGCTGAGCCCCAACGGGCTGCGGCATTGATTGCGGACCTGGAGTCTCGCAAAGGACCCTACCAGTTTGGGGAGGTGCCCTATTCCCTCGGACAGTATTACGCCATTACCGGCGATGCACAACGAACCTACCAGTACCTGCTTCGGGCAATAGCCGAAGGGCACTGGTATGAAACGGGCGCGTTCCGGAACGACCCATTGCTCAAAGATTACATCAATACGGACACCTTTTCCAGGATACGGACCTTCTGGCATTGATTCGCCTGTAAAGCACTCAAACTATGGACTTACTTCAGAACGCGCACGCCCTGCTCATCGGAATTTCCTACGAAGACGGCCTGGATACCATCGGGGATGCCGAGGACGTGGCCCGGATCCTCCGGGACCCGGAGCGCTGCGGTTACCCGCCCGGGCAGGTTACCTTACTGACAGGGGCGGATGCCGACCGGAAAGGAATCCTGGGAGCGCTCGAGGCGCTGGCGGAGCGAACCGACGAACAGTCATCCGTCTTCCTCTACTATTCCGGGCACGGGGATGTGCTGGATGGTGTATTCCATTTTGTCCCCCATGGAATCCGGGAGGGGATGGAATACGACGAATATACCGCCGCCTGGGTGACCGCCGAGGAAATCCGGGATCGGATCAATGCCCTGTCTACCCGGAGGCTGATCTTTTTTATGGATTGTTGCCACGCAACGGGAATTGCTTCCAGCGGTTTCCGGCCAAAAATCGCCGGGTCCGGGGACGAAGGCCCGGGCAAGCAGGGGCCCAGCTTTGAAAAACTCGAAGGCCTTGCCCAGAAAGTGGATAATGAAAAGGGCATTTCCATCGTCGCTTCCTGCAAGGAGGAACAGGAATCCTACCAGCTCAACGGAGATAAAAACAGCGTATTTACCAAATACCTGCTGGAAGCCCTGGAGGGGAACCACCTGACCGAGGTGACCGACCCGTACGTACGTATCCTGGAGGTGGCCGGCTACCTGCTCCGGGTAGTCCCCGAGACCATCGAACAGGTAGCCCGGGATTGCGACCCGCCCCTGGATATCCGCCAGGAGCCCTATGTCAACCTGGAAATGTACGACAATTTCATCCTGAGCCGGATCCCCGGAAACCGGCCTGCCCAGGGCGCCTCAGCCACCGTTGGAAAGGCTCCGGGTGTAGCGGCCACGGATAAATCGGCCCCGGAGGCGGGCCAGCCCCAGGCCAAAGAGGCCCGGCTGATCTACCGGGAAACCCCCGGGGCGAACAACCTGATCTTGTTTATCCACGGCTTTACCGGGGAGGCATCCCGGACGTTCGGGAGCCTGCCGGACCTGCTTATGGACGACCCGGAGTTTGACGGCTGGGACATGAAACCCTTCGGGTACTCGCAGTTTATCGAACCGGAACACGGGAAACAGGTGTGGGGCGGGATCCGGGATATCCAACGCATCGTGGACTATTTCTGTACGTCTGTGAAATATAAATTTGCCGACTACGACCGGATTGCCATTGTCGCCCACGGCCTCGGCGGGCTCGTGGCCCAGAAAGCACTCTTGCAAATCCCCGGGGATGCCCTGGGCAAAATCTCCCACCTGGTCCTGATGGGGTGCCCGAGCCATGGGCTCGCCCCGGAGGAATTCGAGGCGGAATGGCACAAGGACTACGCGCAGATGCGACGTGAAGGCCCGTTTATCTCGGGTTTGCGCAAAGACTGGGACACCCGGTTTGGGGGGGAGTTACCATTTTCGCTCAGCGTCATCGGGGCCTCCTCGGACACCTTTGTATCGCCCGAATCCTGTTTCGGGCCTTTCCCGGAGGCGGCCTGCGTTACCCTGGACGGGGACCACTTCTCCATTGTCCGGCCGGATGGGCCTCAGGCGCCATCTCACCGGCTCATCCGCGAATTCCTCACCGGTTCGGAAGCCCTCGGGGAATTCGGGGACGCACAGGAGCGCAACCTCGCCCTGGGCCGGTACGAAGCCGTGGTACGGGAACTCGGGGAAGACCCGATGGCTTTAAGCGGCAAAGGGATCAAACAACTGGTCTTTGCGCTGGAGGGGCTGGACAGGAGGGATGAAGCCATGAAATTGCTGGATTCCCATCCGGAGGCGGAGCGATCCACCGACCTGATGGGGATTATCGGGGGACGGTACAAACGGGCCTACCTGCGCAAGCCCAACAAGAAAGACGGGGAAACCGCCCAGGTGTATTACGGCATCGCCCTGGATGCCGCCCGCGAAAAGAACGATTCCCCCCAGGTCTACTACCTGGCGATCAACCTGGCCTTCCTGGCCCTGGTGGTGGATGAAGACCGCGATAGCATGCAGACCTTTGCCCGCCTGGCACTTGAAGCCGCGGAGAATTCCCCGGATTCCCTCTGGAAAACAGCCACCCTGGGGGAGGCAGCCCTCTACCTGGGCGACCTGGAGGCAGCCCAAACCCACTATGCCCTGGCCTCCTCACAGGCGGGGATACGGGAAAAATTATCCATCCACCTGAATGCCCTGGCCGCCTATTGCGAATTGTACGAAACCCGCAGGGAGGAAGACGCATTTATCCGGTTCCTCAAGGCGCATTACCTATCCTGATCCACACCCCGGCATGAAACACTTTAAAAAAGGGCAAATACCCGATTTGGATTTTCAAAAGGCGGTCAAAAAGCCGATTCCCATACGATGCGTCCAACTCGACGTTCCTTTCCGGGTGGAAACCATGGAGGGGGTAATGGAGGGGAAAGCCGGCGACTGGCTGGTGGTGGGGGTGCATGGGGAAATGTATCCTATCGATGCGGAAATATTCAGCAAGACCTACGATCTGGTCCGCTAAGGCGCAACTTCAAAAGCGGCGGCCCTGATTCAATAGGCAACTTTTAAAAACAGGACATCTCCCAGGATTTTTCGTTCCAGGACCAAAACCAGGTTGCCATTCTGGATAAAGGCCCCTTTCTTCCCCTTGACCGAATTACCGGTAAATTCATTGTACGCCGCCCGGTTGCTTTTGGACAGCAGGACATCCTCCACCTTGGGTATCCGGCTGCTTTCCACATTCGGTTCACCCAGGCGGAAGACCAGGTCAAAAACCCGGTCCTGCCCCAGCAGGGAATCGTCGTCCACCTCATCGGTGAGCGCGCGTCCGGCAAACAACCACCCCACCCGGCTTACTGCGCGGATGCGTTCCAGCGCTTCCTGGGATTGGGGGGACAGGTCTTCTTTGGTGCTTCCCTCGGTGTTTTCAATATGGGTCCTCAGGTATTCCAAATAGGCGTTTGCCGTATTGGTGGTTTGCGCCTGGGTCCACTCGGGGTCCTGACTGAGTTCTTCCTGCTTCTCCCGGGCTGCCTCCAGATGCCCGGCCACTTCCGGGAAGTTGTATTTATCGACGGCCTGGAGGTAATTGGTATACGCCTCCACCGTGCCCTCGCTGTCGGCAATCTCCCAGTTTTCCTCATCGAGCTCGGCCTCGAGGTCCTTTAGTTTTGCCAGGATATCGACCCATAATTCACTCATATCCGCCTTTAACTTCCCGGCCACATCTTTTCCGGGCCGGTAGGCGGCTTCCTCTGCACCGGCTGTGATATCCCCGGGGTCTTCACCAAGGGCTTCTATCTGAGCCCTCACGGCATCCTCCCTATAAAAAATGCCCTGTTTTTCGATGGATTCCAGCAATTTCAGATAGGGCTCCTGGGGGGAAATGCCCGCCTGCTCCGGGTCGTCAGAGGCTTGGGGGTCCTGGTCCTGGAGTTGTTCAAAACTGGCCACTGCCTGCGCCTTCAGGTCGTTGTAGGTCCTCATCGTATCCAGGGAATCCCGGATTATCGGGTAGACGAAAAAATAGACAGCGGCAAGTACCATCACCCCTGCCAGGGACCATATCCCGATCTTGAGGTTGCGCCTGTTTTTCCTGTCGCGTTTTTCCGCTTTTTCGCTATCCCCAAGATATTCGCGGCATGCCGCAAATAGTGTGTTGTAGCGTTTGGCCCAGGCCTCGGTGGGCTGGAACCGCTCATACCAGTCCCGGGCCAGGGACAGTTCCGTCCCCTTGAGCAGGTCCTTCTTTTTATCGGCATAGAGCTGGTAATCCTGGGAGAGTTTCATGTAAGTGGATGCCATTTCCCCTTCCTCTTCCACCCATCGGTCCAGTCGCTTCCATTGCCGGATCAGGCTCTCGTGGGAGATATCGATGATGTTGTCTTTTTTGTCGGACATCTGGTCGATCATCAGGAAGGACCGCCGGCCTTCGATAAAGACACGGATTACCTTGTCCAGTACGGCTTCGCTGGTGCCGGTGAGTGCGAGCAGTTCCCCGTAGTGCGCCGGGCGCCGGGTTTTGCGGCCGTGCTCATCGACGGTAGTCAATGCCTGGAACATTTGTTTGGCCACCTGGAACTCATTTTTGTCCAGGGTCTTAAGGGCCTCATCCGCATGGTTCGACAAGGCGTTCTCCAGGCCTCCGATGGCCTTGTAATCTTCCAGGTCCATCTCCCCATTGGCATCCTCCCGGGTCTCAAATTCCCAGATGCGCATCAGGGCATGCTGCAACAGGGGAAGCTCGTCCTGGACCCGCCCCATCTCGTTGAGCAGTTTGGAACTCAGGGCGGAATTTACCCGGGCACCAAAAAGCCTGGCGGGGCCCTCGATAACCATTTTAAGTTGTTGGCGGTTCAGGCGCGGTACCAGGTACAGGCTCTGGTTCATCGCCTCCGGCAGGCCGTGGAACTCCGCACAATCCCCGATAAAGTCGGAACGCATGGTCAGCACAACATAGATCGGCAGGTCCTTTTGGCGGGCGAGCTCCAGGATGATATTGACAAAATCGATGGCATTGTCCCGGCGTTTCCGGTTCCCTTTCTCCGTGGCAAAACGAAAGAGCTCTTCGAATTGATCGACCAGGATGAAAAAATTGGTCTTGCGCTCCCGGAACAGGGGTTCCAGCAGGGAGAGGATTGCGTCTACCCCTTCCTCTTCGATAGTTTGCACCAACTGGTTGGTGGCATCGGCGTCGTGGGCCTGATACAATTCGCTCAACAGGGATTTCGCCAGGTTCCCCATGGGGTTCTGCCCGGGTTTCATGATGGAGATCAACCACTGGTCGCTGTCGTCCACGAGGTACCCCGCTTTGAGGGAAGGGATGAGCCCGGCGCGCAGCAGGGAAGACTTCCCGCATCCGGAACTGCCCACCACGGCCACAAAATGGTGCGCATGGAGCCGTTGCAACAATTCCATGGTTTGTTCCTTCCTTCCAAAAAACAAAAGGCTTTCGTCGTCGTTGTACGGCCGGAGGCCTACATAGGGGTTTTCCACATCTACTAGCATCAGGCGGGCATTCTGAGTTCCTTCAGGAATTCCTCAATAGCGGCATCATTGAGGTCCGGGTTGTCGCTCTGGTCGATCATGTTGATCTTCAGCAGCCGCTGGTTAATACCGATATCGGCATCCTCCTTGTGCGGCGGGGCCACGTAGATAAAAAAATCTTCCACCGGGTAGTTGTTTTTCATGATGAGCTGCAGGGCTGCGTTAACGCGTTCCTTGACCCATTCCTTGGAAACATTGCCGTAAAGAAAGATCAGCTTCCTCACCTGGCTCATCCGGTTGCCGAGCATTTCGAGGTTTTTCAACGGGTCGTCTTCCTGGGGGTTGATAAATGGGAGTATTTGTTTCTGGACGAGTAGCCGGCTGAGGTCCAGGGCGTAGAGGTGGTCCTTTTCATGGGTATCCAGCAATACGGACATCCTGCCGTCCGATGGCATTTCCGCTGGTTTTCGATCCTTGATCTGTTGGGCGTAGTCCTCGATCTGCTGGGCCAGGGAACTTTTGCTTCCCCGGATAAATTCATATTGTTTGTCCACCAGCTTGCCGGCTTCCACCGCCGTCAGGAAATTCCGGTATTCCCCTTCCTCTATATCGGCAAATTCGGCATCGCTGGGTATCCAAACCATCTGGGGGGTCTCCGACTGCAGGCAAATTTCGGTTTGAACCTGCGGGTACCACAGGTCGGGTTGGTCCACCAGTTCGCGCCCCGGGTAAATATCCAGGAGGTTCACCGCCAGGTCGGCTCCGGCTACGGCTTCCTCCGTGGCCGCCTTCAGGGCATCCGATGCATCGGGGGGCGGGATCCCGCACTTTACGCGGTAACCGCGTTTTCCGAGCTCGGCAATCAAGCGCTTCCTGGGGCTGCGCAGTGTGTCCGGGACTTCGCTCATAAAAATCGTAAATGCATCGTCGTCCGCGGTTTCAGCTTGGGCAGGGTCGGCGGCAAGCTTCGTGGTTTGGCTGGCCAGTTTGGCCGGAGCCTCACACCGGGTCTTCATGGCCTCCAGCAAACGCGCCACGGCATTTTTTACATGGCGCATCTGCGCCTTGAATTTGGGCGATGTCGTCTCTACGGTTTCGCCAAAGTCGTCGGCAGTTTCGGCATCGTGGAAGGGAAAGCCGGTGGTCCCGTTCAGGGGCTCCAGCCACTTCTCGTGGGGAATGTTGTTCAACAACACATGCAGGATGCGGGACTGGTCGCCCACCTTGAGTCCGAGTTTATCCGCACTGGCAGAATCGCGGAAGGTACCCAGCTCCTGTTTGCAATAGTCCGAGGCGTTATAACCCGGCGAATCCAGGCAGATGATAATGGCCGATTTCCGAATCCCGTCGGCGATGGAGTCGTCAAAGAGGACGCTGCCGTCCAGTTTTTTGGTGTCCCACCAAATCTTAACCGAGTCCATCCGGCCGAATTGCCTGGCGAGCATCAGGTTGAGGTTCTGGTAAAACTGCTTGATCCATCCGTCTTCCTGGTCCGGAAAACAAATATTGTCTACATGAGCATAACTGATAAAGATGTCATACTCGTACCCGGGTACGTATGCCATGGAGTGACGGTTTGGTGGTTAGTTCTCTGTAAGGTAGTGAATTAATCCGAAATACAGAGGTATTTTCAGGCCCCCGCTTCGGAGGCCCCGCTCGAAGCCATAATTTCGTTCCAGCCGCGATTCTCGTTGCTGAGGATATCTTCCACATTGCTGACAAACAAGGCGTAGGCTTCCCGGTTGCCGGCATAGGCCCGTGTACGGGTTTGATAGAGTATTTTTTCACGGAGCAGCGCCTCGGCCGCGGTCCGGTAGCTCAGCCACTTCTCCTGGAATTTGTAGAGGGCGGCAATCCCGGTAGCCATTGCCGTCAATACCCCAAGGCAGGCCACAAGCAGGCCGTCAAACTGGCTGTTCCACTGGGAATATCCGGCCACCAGCGGGATCAGCGAACCCGAAACGATGATGATGCCGCTGAACAGCATGTGGTACTTCTTGTTGCGGGTGCTTTTTTTCCGGTACCAGTTCAGTTGGTCGTCCACCCGGTCACGCATAAATTGTTCCTCGTTCATTTCCATGGCAATGAGAGAATTACCCGTTACAAGTTACACCTTTTCATTTCACCCGGCATATAGCAGCCCCTTTTCCAATCCGCGGAGTTCCGCCAGGCCTTTCAGGCGTCCAGTAAGGGAATAGCCCGGATAGCTCTTGCTGCCGTGTTCCAGCTCGTGTAAAAAGCCGTGGTCGGGCCGCATTGGCAGGGAAAGCCCCCGCCGCGCCATCAGCCGGAGGAGCCGGGAGACCACTTCCTCCATCGGGACATGGCCGTCCAGGTGGTCGGATTCCCGGAAGGCACCGTCTGCCTCGTGGGCGACGTTTCTGAGGTGGAGAAAATGAATCCGCTCCCCAAAGGCGTCTACCATGGACGGCAGGTCGTTCGTTTTACCGGCGCCCAGGGAGCCCGTACAGAAACACAGGCCGTTGGCAACACTCGGTACGGCATCGAACAGCTTTTGGAGGTGATCATGCCCGGATACCACACGGGGGAGCCCCAGCAGCGGATAGGGCGGGTCGTCCGGGTGGACCGCCAGCACGGCGCCGCTGGCCTCGGCTACCGGCACCACGGCCTCCAGGAACTCAATAAGGTGCTTCCGCAACCGGGATTCCGGGATCCGGTCGTAGTCGGCCAGCAACGCCATCAATGCGGCCTCCGTAAAATGCTCGTCGCTCCCCGGGAGCCCCTGCAGAACCGACCGCCGGATGCGGTTGCGGCGCTCCTCGCCCAGCGAATCATCGAGTGCTGCCGCCCGTTTGCGAACGCCGGCATCGTAATCGGCATCGGCCCCGGGGCGCCCCAGGCTGTGGATATCGAACCAGGCAAAGGCCGCGCGGTCAAAACGGAGGGTACGGGTGCCGTCCGGGTTCGGGTGCTCCAGTTCAGTACGCACCCAATCCAGCACCGGCATAAAATTGTAGGTGATCACCCGGATGCCGCAGGCGGCCAGGTTCCGGATGCTTTGTTGGTAATTGGCGATATGGTCCAGGTAGTCGCCTTTTTGCTGTTTGATCGCTTCGGAAACCGGGAGGCTCTCAACGACCACCCATTCCATCCCGGCTTCCCGCACCACGCGTTGGCGCTCGCGGATGGCAGCGGTTTCCCAGACCTGGCCGGGCGGGATTTGATGGAGGGCAGTCACGATACCCGCTGCCCCGGCCTGTCGGATAGCGGTCAGGCTCACCCCGTCCTGCGGCCCGTACCACCGCATGCAGGGCATCATCCGATAGTCCTCAGGACCTCCTTTCAGCCCCTTGCTACTTTTTGACATGTGTTGTTTTCTTTAATGATACATCCAGACTCTGAATCCCGATTCATCGGGTTCAGAAACCGATACTGTTGCCTCCGTCCACAGGCAGGACCACCCCGGTAATAAAGCGGGCTTCCTCGGAAGCCAGGTAAAACACGGTATCGGCAATGTCCTCCGGCAACCCCATTTCCCCCATCGGGGTCCGGGCAAAAACCCGGTCTTTACGCGGGGGGTCGCTGTCCAGCGCCTTGGCTGTCATCGGGGTCTTGATAAATCCCGGGGCAACGCAATTCACGCGGATGCCCATAGGCGCCAGTTCCACGGCCATAGCCCGCGTCAACCCCTCGATAGCCGTTTTGCTGGCCGAGTACGCCACCACATACGGAAGGCCATATTGGGCAGCCATGGAGCTGATATTTACGATGTTGCCCTGCCCCTGTTCCTTCATCACCTTGCCGGCTTCCCGGCTGATGGAGAAAACGCTGTGCAGGTTGGTTTGCAGGATTTGGTTGAATTCGGCGTCACTGACCTCCAGCAGGGGTTTTTTCATATTGATCCCCGCGTTGTTCACCAGGACGTCGATCCGGCCTGCTGCCTCCTGCACCTGCCGGACGGCCCCGGGGATATCCTCCAGGCGCGACAGGTCCAAAACGAGTTCCCGGGCTTGCGGCCCGAGTTCCTTGCAGGTTTTACGCGTTTTCTCCGGGTTGCGTCCCAGGACATAGCAAATGTGCCCTGCCTGGCAAAACTTTTTGGCGGTGGCATACCCCAATCCGGAGGTTGCGCCGGTAACAATGACTATTTTCTGTTTCATATTGTAAAATCTGTTATCTATAAAATGGCCCCAGCATCAATCCCATTGCGGGCGAATCCCGGGGGCATAAGGGAATTTCAGGTTTTTGTAATAGTTCAACGGATGTGCCGGAGGTTCCATCCCCTCCGGGAACTCCCTGCCGGAAAACGTCTGGAAGTACAACATACAGGCATCCTTCCACCACCGCGCTTCCTGCAACTGGATCCCCAGCCGCATCTCCACATCCCGGTAGGCCGCATCGGGTAGCAGGCCCTTCAGCCCCTGCCAGTCCGACAGCATCCCGGACACCGTGTCGATGCCTTCCTGGTATTTCAACCCGAGGCCCTCCCAGAGGGTATGTCCGTCACGCAATTTATAGTCCCAGGGAAGGTGGTGGAACCACAGCAGGAATTCCTCCGGACAGGTAGCCGGGTCCCCGTATCGCTCCGCGAGTTCCGGGGCGTACTGGGCCACTGCATTGCTCCCTGTGGAAGTCCGGTCGAACCCGATACCCAGCGAATCCGCCTGGTGGTAGTATACGGGGTTCCATTCCGGGCGGGAATGCTCGTCCACCCAGGGCCCCGGGCCGTAATGGTGGCTCGAGTCGAATATGTGATGAAGCCCCAGGGGCGTCATATAATTCACGACGGCCTCCCGGGAGCGCATCATCAGGGCCTGTACCCGGCTTACAACCACCGGGTTATTCCCGAAAGTTGCCCGGATCCATTCCTCGGCAATGTCTCCGCTGTCCAGGTTGGGGTCCCAGGCCAGCCTCCCGAAGCCGTACCAATCGGCCTGCCCGAAAGGGTGGCCCGTCCAGTTGATATCCGTCCCGATATTGGCTACCCCGGCCATCCCGCTCAACGGCTTGTCGTGCAGGCTGCCGTCCACTACCCGGGCCACCGTAGACCCCGGGCCCTCCCTGTACGTATCCGTTTGAAGGACTTCCTCGAACAGCCTGGGGAGGTAAACCAGGTGGGTGGCAAAGCCCAGGTATTCCTTGGTGATCTGGAATTCCGCAAGCATCGGGGTTTCCGGCATCGCCCCGAACAACGGGTGGACGGGCTCCCTGGGCTGGAAGTCGATCGGGCCGTTTTTTACCTGCAGCAAAACGTTTTCGCGAAATTTTCCATCCTCGGGCGCAAACTCCGTATACGCCTGCTTTGCCCGGTCGTCCGGGTCTTCTTCCGAATAGACAAAGGCCCGCCAGATCACATTCCCCCCGTATGGAGCCAGGGCGTCCGCCAACATGTTGGCACCTTCCCGGTGGGAGCGACCGTAATTCTGCGGCCCCGGCTGGCCCTCCGAATTCGCTTTGACCAGGAACCCCCCGAAATCCGGGATTTCGGCGTACAATTCTCCCGCTTTGGCCGCCCACCAGGCAATCACCCGGGGGTCGAGCGGGTCGGCAGTTTCGAGACCGCCAATCTCCATGGGGGCCGAAAACCGCGCTGTCAGATAAAGCCGGATCCCGTATGGGCGAAAGATATCGGCCAGGGCTTTGGCTTTTCGGATATACGGTGCCGTAAGTACGAGCGCATTCGAATTCACATTGGTCACCGCCGTGGCGTTGATCCCCACAGAGGCATTCGCCCGGGCGTAATCCGCATACCTGGGGTCCCGCAGCTCCGGGAGCGTATGCCAGTTGAAGATGGAGAAACCCGCATACCCCCGTTCCACTGTCCGGTCCAGGTTGTCCCAATGATTGAGCATCCGCAGTTTCGTCTTCGGCGCGTCCAGCAGGTCTATGCCATCCAGGGGCTGGTGGGTTTGCACCAGCCGGAGGAGCCGGTAGGCCCCATAGAGCAAACCGGCGTCATCTGCGGAGGTTAGCACAAGGTGCTTTTTCTCCCCGGCCCGGACTTGCCGGATCAGGAAACCTTCCGCAGGGATTTCAGGGCGATCCATTATTTCCCGGATAAAGCGGGGCAGCCTGTCCCAGGTGGCAACCAGCAGCAGGCCCGCCTCTGCGGATTTCATTCCCGCAGGCGCTGGCAATGATTCCAGGGGCCGTTCGAGCATGCTGCCGAGGCCTTCCGTCAATTCGCGGTAAACTATTTGCCCGGTAGCTCCCACGGGCTCCATATACATTCCTGTGATGGCTTCCCGATAGGCATCCTTCAGGCGGGCATCGTCCAGCGGCTCGAAATTCAGCCAGAGATCATACCCCCAGGGGATTGGATTCGGCGACGCCACAACGGCCCGGTTCGGTTCCGGCAAACACCTGGCGGTATCGGCCAGGTGCGGTTCCCGCGAATCGCTGGCCCCGGGCTTTGGGAGGACCTGGCCTGAAAACAGGAAAAAAAGGATCAGGAGGGTAAATACCGGAGGTGCCGGTCGGATGCTGGTAAACTTCATAATGGGTTGGGCTGTCAAATTCCGAAATTTAAGGAATTTTTGCTGCAATTATCCCGGAGTCTGCCAGGGGGGATTTATCCACCCAAAACAGGGTCGGCCCCTATTGAAAATTTTGCCCGCGGATTTGGGGAATTCAGATTATATACGGATTTTAACGGGCCCAAAAGCCAAATCGGGGATTCCCCCGGGAAAATAATCAAACACGCCCTGCACAAACAATGTACTGGATTGGATATGATATCGGGAGTTCTTCCGTAAAAGCTGCCCTGGTTTCCGACGCCGATGGTTCCGAAGTGGCCCGGGTCCAGTATCCCAAAAAGGAAATGCCCATTGACTCCCCCCAGCCCGGATGGGGCGAACAGGACCCGGACCTCTGGTGGGAGCAGGTGCGCCTCGCCACAGCAGAACTCCTGAAAATGCCCGGTATCGACCCCAAAGCAATCCGGGGCATCGGAATCTCCTACCAGATGCACGGTCTGGTGGTAGTAGATGCATCCCTGCGTCCGTTGCGCCCTTCGATCATCTGGTGCGACAGCCGCGCGGTGGGGGCCGGGGAAAAACTCCTGGACCTGGCAGGCGAGGAAGCCTGCAGGGAACGCCTGCTGAACGGCCCGGGGAATTTCACCCTGTCCAAACTGGTCTGGGTACGGGACAACCAACCCGACGTATTCAGTCAAATCCATAAAATCATGTTGCCTGGGGATTACATCGCCCTGCGATTCTCCGGGAACGCGACCACTACGGCATCGGGCCTGTCCGAAGGCATTATGTGGGACTTCCGGGACGACCAGCCGGCCGGATGGCTCCTGGAAAAAGCAGGGATTAGCCCGGATTTGCTGCCCGAGATCGTCCCAACTTTCGGCGTCCAGGCGACACTTAGCGAAGCCGGTGCCCGGGAAACCGGGCTGCCCGAGGGGATCCCCATCCTGTACCGGGCCGGGGACCAACCCAACAACGCCCTCTCCCTGGATGTTATGCAGCCCGGGGATGTAGCAGCCACCGGAGGCACGTCCGGGGTAGTCTACGCCGTGACAGATGCCACCCGGACCCGGGAGATGAACCGGGTCAACAATTTTGCCCATGTAAACCACACCCGGAAGGCCCCCCGAATCGGCAAACTCCTCTGTATCAACGGCACGGGCATCCAGTACAGCTGGATGCAGCAGCAAGTATCCCCAAATGCCAGCTACCCGGAGATGAACCAACTGGCCTCCGAAATTCCCGTTGGCTGCCAGGGCCTGCGCATTTACCCGTTCGGCAACGGCGCCGAGCGCATGCTGGGCAATGCCCGGGTGGGGGCGCGGATCCAGGGCCTGAATTTTAACACGCACACCCGGAGCCACCTGTACCGGGCCGCCCTGGAAGGCATTGCCTTCTCGTTTGTCTACGGTATGGAAATTATGGCCGCAGACGGGGTGGGCCTGGGCAGGATAAAAGCCGGGAACGACAACCTGTTCCGGGCCCGGACATTTGCTGAGACCATCGCGACGCTTACGGGCGCCACCATCCAAATGGTGGCCACTACCGGGGCAGTGGGGGCTGCGCGGGCTGCTGCAGTGGCCGCCGGGGCATTCGGCTCCATGTCCGAAGCCACGGCTACCGACAAGGTACAACTGGAATACGCCCCATTGGCTGGCACGGAGCCGTACCGGGAAGCTTATGCCGACTGGAAAAACGAACTGAATAACATCCTAAAACAACACAAACCATGATTACCACCGGAGACAAAGAATACTTCAAAAATATCGGGAAGATCCCATTCGAAGGCAAGGAGTCCGACAATCCCCTGGCCTTTAAATACTACGACGAAAACCAAAAAGTCGGCGACAAGACCATGAAGGAACACTTCCGGTTTGCGGTTTGCTACTGGCATACGTTCACCGGGCTCGGGGCCGATCCATTCGGGGCGCCCACCCAACAATTCCCATGGCTCGAAAATTCAGACCCCGTGCAGCAGGCCAAGGACAAAATGGACGCGGCCTTTGAGTTTATCACCAAGATTGGCGCGCCCTATTACTGTTTTCACGACTACGACCTGATCGCCGAGGGGCCCACCCTGGCCGAATCGGAACGTCGCCTGGACATCATCACGGACTACGCCCGGGAAAAGATGGACGCCTCCGGGGTAAAGTTGCTCTGGGGCACTGCCAATTGCTTCGGCAACCCGCGGTACATGAACGGGGCCGCCACGAACCCGGATTTCAAAGTACTGGCCGCAGCCGGGGCCCAGGTTAAAAACGCCCTGGACGCCACCATCAAACTGGATGGGGAAAATTACGTGTTCTGGGGGGGACGCGAAGGCTATATGTCCCTGCTCAATACGGACATGAAACGGGAACAGGACCACATGGCCAGGTTCCTGCATATGGCCCGCGACTATGCCCGGAAGCAGGGCTTTAAAGGGGTCTTCTTTATCGAGCCGAAGCCCATGGAGCCCACCAAACACCAGTACGATTTTGACTCAGCCACCGTCCTGGCCTTTTTGAGCAAGTACGACCTGCTGGACGACTTTAAGCTGAATATCGAAGTGAACCACGCCACCCTGGCGCAGCACACCTTTGAGCACGAATTGCAGGTGGCAGCGGACAACGGCCTGCTGGGCAGTATCGATGCCAATCGGGGCGATTACCAGAACGGCTGGGACACCGACCAGTTCCCGGTAGATGTGTACGAACTTACCCAGGCGATGCTCGTGATCCTCGAAGCCGGGGGCTTCCAGGGAGGAGGCGTGAATTTCGACGCCAAGATCCGCAGGAATTCCACAGACCTGGAAGACATCTTCTATGCCCACATCGGCGGGATGGATGCGTTTGCAAGGGCGCTGCTGGCCGCGCATGCGGTGCGGACCCAATCGGACTTCCTGAAAATGCGGAAGGATCGCTACGCGTCCTTTGACAGCGGGAAGGGTGCCGAATTCGAAGCGGGCAAACTGTCGCTGGAGGATCTCCACAAATTTGCAGGAGCGAACCAGGAGATCCCGCGGACGAGCGGCCGGCAGGAACTCTACGAAAACATTATCAACCAATTTATCTGAAAATCCCAGGGAAAGGGCTGCACCGGAGGTTTGGAGCCAATCAGTTTCCGGGCCTCAGGGCATGACATTCTCGGGGATTGCGCTGCGCAGTTTCCGCAGGGCCACCTGCCAAATACGCGGAAGAAGTGAAAGGGCCACGAGGGTCAACCCGGCAGTGGCCAGCACCCAGGTATGCGCCAGGGTTTCGGAAAAATTGAACAGCAACAGGATCATACCGCTTGAGAACGGCAGGGAACACGCCAGCAGGTTCACGGCAAAACCGTTGTCGAAAGTAGGCTGGGTGCGGGTTTCCGCCTTTTCCCGTTCCGACACCAGGTGCATGTGCGCATAGGGCCAGAAACTGCAGGAGCTTTGCGGAAAAACAATGACGAGCAATGCCAGGGCCGGGGTAAGGGCCGGCAACAGCAGCAACATCAATGACGAGAACAACAGGGCCAACCCGGATCGCCAACTCAGCAGTAAGGCGATCGTGCGCAGATCAGATAAACTCACGCGTACTGCCATCCCGATAAACAGCAACACCAGGGCTACCATCATCACACTGAAACGATTTATGGCAGCGGCTATAAAACCGGGCAGGCTTTCCAGATTCAGCCCTGCGATCAACAAAATAATGGCGGTGCCAATTACGAGGTTGATAGGTTCTCGCACCAATGAGAGGAAAAGTCCCCTCAACTTTTTTGCAACCGGGGCCTTCCGGTCGGTGGGACGTCCCCCCTGGTGGTACCAGTGCATGGCCAGCAGGTAGAGGAGGATCAGCCCGAAAAATTTGTTGCCCACATCCGCCAGGGCCGCCAGGGCAAGGCTCGATTCATCCATGTAGGCCATAATAAACGGGTAACAGGACAACCCGGGCGCCAAAGAGGGCAGCATCAGGGCCAGCGTCCGCCGCTGAGGAGCCCCGTGTCGGGGGGCAAATAGCGGGAGTGCGTACCGCACTGCCAGGAACATCGCCAGGTTAAAGGCCAGTGCCAGGCCCGGCAGGAGGAGCAGGCCGGGTTTGAGTTCCACTTTTAGTAGCGCCAGGAAGATGGTTGCCGGCAGGGCCACATTCAGGATGATCAGTTTGATGCCTTCCAATTGCTGCCGCCCGGCCAGGCGTTTCTGCAGCAACAGGCCGATGCCCACAATCAGCAGCAATTCCAAGGTCCGTTGTAGGGCTGGATCCATATCAGGCGGTTGCGTTGGGGCTATTAAACAAGGGTCTTCCGGACAGCATCCAGGAACAGGTCCATTTCTGCACGCGTACCCATACTCACCCGGCACCAATTCTGGTCCATAAACCGGAATGCCCGCACCCCTACATCCAATGCAGTCATCCTGCTGAGGAATTCACGCCCTTCCATCTCGATAGGGAAAATCATAAAACTCGTGTAGGAAGGAACCGGTTGGTGGCCGAGTTCCTGCAAGGTCTCGAATACATGTTTGCGCACCGAGGAATTCAGGGAGCGGCATTCGGCCAGGAATGCCTCGTCCGACATGCTGGCTGCGGCCGCGGCTATGGACGGGCCGGATATCCCCATCCCGCCTCGGGTAATCGCATTGATCCGTTCCAGGGTTTCGGGCAGGGCCACGGCATATCCCACCCGCAGGCCGGCCATCCCGTGGATTTTTGAAAAGGTGCGGGCTACGATCACATTCTTGCCCTTTGCCACCAGGGAAACCATGGATTGCCGTGCTTCCGGCTCCAAAAAGCCCAGGTAGGCCTCGTCGACAAAAACGGGAACCTGATCAGCGACCCGGTCGCAGAACTTGAGCAAAGCATCGGCCGGCGTGAGGGTTCCCGTAGGATTGTTCGGGTTACAGATATATACCAGGCGGGTCTGCTCGTCTATGGCTGCCTCCATGGCGTCCAGATCGTGCGACCAGTCGGTTTTCAACGGGACGGGCTTCCAGTCCGCCCCGCAGGCTTTGGCCACCTGGATCAGGGACATATAGGAAGGGTCGGCGGAGACCACGTTGCCGCCGTCCCGGAAGAAGACCATGGCGGTTTTCTCCAACAGGTCCGAAGACCCAGGGCCTGTAATGATATTTTCGGGTGTTACCCCTTCGAGTTCCGCAATGGAGTCAATCAGGCCCATGAGATCCCGCCAGGCGTAGCGGTTGCCGTTGGCCGCGGCAGCACCGAGTGCCTCCCGGGCTTTGGCCGACGGGCCGTAGGGGTTTTCGTTGGCATTCAACTTGGCTGCCAGGGCAGTTGGGCGAGGCGCTTTGGGCAGGTATTCCCGGAAGAACGGACTGTAAAGGGCTTCCCCGGCCGGGTTTATCTGCAGTGGGGCGCGGGGCGTTTCACAGAGACCGGAGACCGGGATCATCCCGATCCCACCGGCCGTAAGAACAGTGGTGCGCATCCAGTCCCGGCGGTTGAAGGTACGTGGTTTCATGAGGTTGTGATTAGCGGTTTTGACAGGGTTTTGGTTCGTGCTGATAGGTTAAGTTCCATAAAAATCCGGGGGCCGGCGAAAATTCCTTTCATTTTTACGGGGTTCGGGAAGCGGGCTGCCCGAATTTGTCAAACTGGTAATTTTAGGGGGGTAAAATTCCGCGGTTGGGAATTTGGGCCATCGCCGTTCAGGAGCCTTTGGCCCGGGGCCTCCCCGGTTCGCTTTCCGGCTGGCTTTCCGGTTGGCTTTTCCCTTCGCTTTTTGCCAACGCGTCCTCTTGCTGCCGGAGCGAGAGGCGTTTGGCAGCCGTCTTCATATCTGCATAGCGGGGGTCCGGTATGTAACCCTGCTTCTCCATCCGGAGCACCTCGAGGCTCAGGAACCCGAATTCACTCACCACCTTGCCATAGGAGCGGTAGATGCCCCGGCCCCGGAAGCGGTACCTGGCCGCCACCGGCGGGAACAGCACCGTGTCGAACACCTCCCCGTACAGGTCTATAAAAGTGGCAAAGTGCATGCGCTTCCCGTTGTGGGTCTTTGTGTTCTTGACCGTCACCAAATACCCGTAGATGTCGATATACCGCCCCATGTATTCCGGGAAATGCCTGCAGCCGTTCCGGTTGGCCGGCGGCTCCTCCAGCAGGTCAAAGGGGCTGCAGAGACAGAAGCCCAGCAATTCCATCTGGGTAAAGGCGGTTTCCAGTTCCGTGCCGTGCAGGCTGGGGATGCGGAACTTTGTCTGCTGGGGCGGAAACAGGCGCGGGTGGTCCGCAACGCCTCCCCTGGAAAGCAGCAGGTGCGCCTTCCATAGCAACCGGTGCTTCTCGGCCCCTGTACTGCGGAAGGCGTCGATACGGACCAGGATGCTGAGTTGCTCGATGGAAATAGGGACCCGGTCCAGGAAATCTTCCAGGTCCGAAAATGCCCCCCCGAGCTGCCGCTGCCTGACAATCCGGTCCATGACCCGGCCCTCCAGTTCCCGCAGGTACATGAGCCCCAGGTAAATGTCGGCCCCTTCGATCCGGTTGGCCACCCCGGAGCGGTTGATACAGGGCGGGTGGACCCGGGCCCCGAGCATCCGCGCCTCGTGTACATAGCATTCCGGCCGGTAGAAGCCACCCCCGTTGTTGAGTACCGCCACCAGGTACTCCAGGGGGAAATACGCCCGCAAGAACAAACTCTGGTAACTCTCCACCGCATAGGAGGCCGAATGCCCCTTGGCAAAGGCATAGCCGGCAAAACTGGCCACCTGCTCCCAGATTTCCGAGATCAGGGATTCGGCGTACCCCTTCCTGCGGCAATTGGCTACAAACGCCGCTTTGACGCGCTCAAACTCCTCGCGCGAGCGGAATTTCCCGCTCATGCCCCGGCGGAGCACATCGGCCTCGCCCAGGCTGAGCCCGGCAAAGTAGTGGGCCACCTTGATCACGTCCTCCTGGTAGACCATCACCCCGTAGGTGTCCGGCATGATGTCCAGCAAAACCGGGTGGGCCTGTTTCACCCGCTCCGGATCCCGGTGGCGCAGGATGTATTCCCGCATCATCCCGCTTTTGGAAACCCCGGGCCGGATGATGGAACTCGCCGCCACCAGCCCCAGGTAGTTGTCCACCTCCAGCTTTTTGAGCAACATGCGCATGGCCGGGGACTCCACGTAAAAGCACCCCATGCACTGGGCAGACCGGATCAGCTCATTGACCGCGGGGTCTTCCTTGATTTTGCGGATATCGTGGATATCCACCCCCCGGGTTGCCTCCGGCTGGTTCTGCCGTGCAATCTCCAGGGCTTCCTTAATCTTGGCCAGGCCGCGCTGGGCCAGGATGTCGAATTTGTAGAGGCCCGCATCTTCGGCAATGACCATGTCGAACTGGGTGGTGGCAAAGCCCTTGGGCGGCAGGTGGGTGGCGGAAAACCAGTGGATCGGCTTCCCTGCGATCAGGATGCCCCCTGCGTGGACGCTCAGGTAATTGGGCATCCCCCGGATCAGCTGTCCGTAGCGAAGCACGAGCCGGGCCACCCCGTCCAGGCGGGAAGACTCGTACGACCCGTCGCAGAGCTGATCGATCTCCGCCTTGGGCAGCCCGAATACCTTCCCGAGTTCACGGATAATCCCCCGTTCCCGGAAAGTCACGTACGTCCCCAGCAGGGCCACGTGCTGAAAGCGGTCAAAGATATACCGGGTAATCGCTTCCCGGTCCCTCCAGGAAAAGTCGATATCGAAATCCGGGGGGTTTGTGCGGAACAGGTTGATGAACCGTTCAAAATACAGGTCCAGCTCAATGGGGTCCACATCCGTGATGCGCAGCAGGTAGGCGACGATGCTGTTGGCCCCGCTCCCCCGCCCCACGTAGAAAAACCCCCGGCGGCGGGCTTCGCTGACAATGTCCCAGTTGATCAGGAAATAGGAGACAAACCCCTTGGCCCGGATCAGTTCGAGCTCCTTGGCCAGCCGCTTTCGGATCTGCGGGCCGGGGGCGCTGTACCGGTAAGGCATGCCCTCCTCGCAGAGCCGCTCCAGCAACGCCTCGTCCTCCTCCCGGCTGCCCGTGTAGGTGTCCAGGTTCTGGGGCTGGCGGTTTTCCGAGAAATCGAAGTGGATGCTGCAGCCTTCCATCAGCGCCCGGGTATTCTCCAGGATAAAGGCGTACTCGGCAAATACCTCGGCCAGGTTGGGCAACGCATACATACAGTCTTCCGGATGGGCCTGTTCGGACTCCGGCAGCTTGCTCAGCAGCGCGTTGTTGTCGATGGCCCGGAGCAGCCGGTGCGCGTTAAAATCCCGTTTGTTGCGGAAGGTGACGGGTTGCAGCACCACCAGCCGGTCCCGGCGTTCGACCAGGTGGGAGAAAGGCAGCCTTCTTAAGTCCCGCACCGAGATGCCGATGTATTCGTGGGGTGCAAAATCCCCGAGTTCTGCCAGCAGCACCCGCTCAAAGGGGTAGATAACCACCGCGTCCGAAAAGGCCGGCGCCCGCTCCGGGAGCGGGTGTTTTCCGTGCAGGTGGTCCGAGAGGAAGGCATTGAGTTCCATGTAGCCCCGGTTGTTCTTCGCCAACCCGACAAAGCAGGATTCCACCCCGTTCCGAAAATCGATGCCCAGCAGGGGCCGCACCCCGAACTCCGGTGCCCGACGCACAAAATTCAACCCCGCCGAGGTGTTGTTTATATCCGTCAGCGCCAGGCAGGACACCCCGTTTTCCCGGGCGAGTTCCAGCAGGTCCACCTCGGAAAAGGTGCCGTAGCGGAGGCTGTAGTATGTATGGCAGTTCAAATACATGTTTCAAATTCCAAATCACGGGCTGGCTCCCGAATCCCCATCTTCAAATCTTCAAATCGGCAAATCTTCAAATCAACTACTGTTTCCGATGCGCCAGCACCGTCGGCGGCTGCCCGTTAAACGGGTTCTGCATCCGGCCGATGGTCCGGGCCCCCATCCCCGAGGCCCGCAGGACGCTCTTGTCCCCGAAGCGCTCCCGGATGCGGTCCATGGCCGCGTACAAATTCAGGGCTTCCTGGGTGTCGTCGAACAGGTCGATCTGGTAATTCCCCGGCACCAGGTGGCTGAAACGGACCCCGATCAGGCGCACCAAAAGCCGCCGGTCGTAGAGCCTTTCGAAAAGGTCCATCACCCGGGGAATCAGGATGTGGTCTGCAGAGGTATACGGGATGCGCAGCTGCCGGGAATACGTGTTGAAGTCCGAATACCGCAGCTTGACCGTGACGCAGGCGGTGAGCTTGCCGCCCCGCCGGAGCTGGAAGGCCAGGTTCTCGGTCATGGCGGTGAGGATACCGCGCAGGCGCACCACGTCGATGGTGTCCCGGTCGAAGGTGCGCTCGGTGGAAATCGACTTCCGCTCGCAGAAGGGGATGACCGGGCGGTTGTCGATACCGTTGGCGCGCTTCCAGATGACCGTGCCATTGGCGCCCAGCACCCGCTGCACCACATCGAGGGGCATTTCCTGCAGGGTCCGGACCTGCCGCAGCCCGAGGTTGCGGAGCGTCTGGTAGGTCTTGTCCCCCACCATCGGGATCTTCTTGATGGACAGGGGGGCCAGGAAAGGCTTCTCGTACCCGAAATCGATCTTGAGCTGGTTGTTGGGCTTCGCCTCCCCCGTGGCCACCTTGGACACTACCTTGTTCACCGAAAGCCCGAAGGAAATGGGCAGGCCGGATTCCCGGATGATGCGCTCCCGGAGTTCAGAGGCGTAGCGGTAGCAGCCAAAAAACCGGTCCATGCCGGACAGGTCCGCGTAGAACTCGTCGATACTCGACTTTTCGAACAGGGGCACCTGTTCCCTGATGATGTCCGTGACCTCGTCCGAGTGTTTGCTGTAGGTACCCGCATTGCCCCGGATGATCACCGCTTCCGGGCAGAGTTCCCGGGCCATCCGCATGGGCATGCCCGAATGCACCCCGTACCCCCGGGTCTCGTAGCTGCAGGCCGCCACCACGCCCCGGTCGCTGAGCCCGCCCACCAGGATCGGCTTGTTTTTCAGGCGGCTGTCCAGCTTGCGTTCCACCGAGACAAAAAAGGTGTCCAGGTCCAGGTGTAGGATAGTTTTTTGCATAGCGTTTCTCAAAAAAAGAGGGAAGCTAATTTATGGATATTTTCCGTTTTTATGGAATTATTCCAATTTATAAATTGTTAAAAATGCCGGGGCGTTGCAGGGCGGGGGGTTAGGTTCGTTAAAGGGCAGGTAGGTAGGTGGGTCAGGGTTCCAATGAATCAAGTTGCGCACCCCCATACTTCGGGATGATCGCAGACAAAAAAAAACGGGGCAATGCCCCGTTTCAAAATCACCTCCAAAAGATCACTTCCGGGAGAGGGTCACTAGGGAGAAAGCTCCCACAGCCATCACCAGGTCGCGGACGGCCACATCCACAAAGCTCCACGTGAGGAGAAGGGAAAGGGCAATAAGCACAAGCCAGGCGGCGACCACGATCCCCCCGATCATCGGACGGAGCAGGACCAGAGCGCCTGCCGCGATCTCCACAATCCCCACCACAGACATGAAAACACCGGCCTCCACCGGGATCAGGTCCAATAAACCGGCAGACACATATTGGGACCAGTCCGTCAGGATATTGGTAAACTTATCCAGTCCGGCCACAATGGGCACCAGGCCAAAAGTATACTGCAATACGCGCTTTACGAGATAAACACTTTCCAGAGTCATAATAAGGGTTTTAGAATTATCACCCTTTGGATGAAACTTAAGGGAATCGGTTACATAAGTGCGAGTATTTCAACTGGGGCATCGGAAATTTTTCGGAGGTACGACCAGTTGTTACCGATTCTCCCCATATCCCTGCCGCTCCATTTCGTCAAAGGCTATCGCCGCATGGGCACTGGCGGCCCCCGCGCTCATTTCGGCGGCAATCCAAATCGCCTCAGAGATTTCCTTCGCCGATGCTCCTGCCTTCAGGGCCTGGGCGGTATGGGCCCGGATACAATACGGGCAGCGGGTGGCATGGCCCACGGCCAGGGCGATCAACTGCTTGGTCCGAACGTCCAGGGCCCCGGGTTTAAAAACCGTTTGGCTAAAGGTGCGCCACGCATCGCTGGTTTCCGGGGTCAGGGCGGCCTGTTTGTTGAACAGCCCCCGGGTAGACCCCGGGAACAGGTTGTCGGATGTGGTACTCATAGCGCACGGGATTCATTGCGCATCCAGGTGAGCACGCCTTCCACCACCCGGTCGCAACGGGCATTCCCGAACTCAAAGACAGTTCTGGTGTCCGTGGCCTTGAAGAGGTATTCCTTCATCATGTTGCGCGCCCGGTGGAGGCGCACCTTGACGTTGCTGTTGCTCAAATCCAGGCTCTTGGAAATCTCCTTGATCTCCAACCCTTCGACTTCCTTAAGCATATACACGATTTTGTATTTCCGGGGCAAGGCGTCAATGGCGTGTTCAATATAGGCCAGGGATTCCCTGTGCATGGTGATACGTTCTGGGTTCATAATGGATTTATCGGGTATTTGGGGTGCCTCCGCATCTTGGTTAATCTCCACGGTGAGCATTTGTTTGCCCTTTCGGATTCGCATCAGGGCTTCGTTGATCCCTATGCGGATGAGCCAGGTCGAAAACTGGGATTCGTTGTTGAACTGCCGCAATTTGCGATACGCCTTGATGTAGGCTTCCTGCATACAGTCTTCTATGTCCTCCTCCCGAGAAAGGTAGCTTCGTATTGTCCTGTACATCAACTCGTTATGTCTTCGCATCAGGACCTCAAAGAGTTCTTTGTCCCCGCCGAGCACAGCTTCGATGATCCACGGGTCGGGCCGGGAGGCTATGTCGCCGGCCTTTTTTTCTTTTGGTGTGGTTTGTATATCCATGAAGGTGTTGTTTCCCATTAGATGCTCCAAAAATCCCCAGGTTACAAATTTGTAACCCGTCGTTCCCTTCTACATCCAATTTACGAATTCGGAAGAAGACTTCCGGTAAAACTATGATTCAGATGAACTACCACGTACAGATCAAATCCATCTCGCGTCTTACCCATGACACACTCTGCCTCCGCCTTTCCAAACCCCACGGATACCGCTATGGGATTGGCCAGGCCATAGAGGTGGCCATCGACAACCCCGGATATGAACAGCAGTTCAGGCCCTTTACCCTGACCAGCCTCCCCTTCGACCCCTACCTGGAGTTGATCGTCAAGGTATACCCCGACCATGGCGGGTTTACCCAGGCGCTGTCCCGTTTAGGGGAGAATGGTCCCCTGATCATCACCGCGGCCTGGGACTCCTACGACTACCGGGGCGAAGGGGTGTTTATTGCAGCCGGTTCCGGAATTACCCCATTTATCCCCATGATCCGCCAACTCTCCCTTTCCGGGCGTATCCCGGGCCACACCCTGCTTTACGCCAACAAGACTGAAGCGGATATCATCCACAAGCAAGCCCTAAATAAAGCCCTGGGCTCCCGGTTCATCAACATCCTGAGCCGTGAATATCATTCCAAGCTCGATTACGGGCGCCTAGACCAGGCCTACCTCAAGGACAAGGTATCGGACTTCTCCGAACATTTCTACATCTGCGGCCCGGAAGCCTTTTCCGGGGCCATCAAGGGATACCTGATCAACCAGGGTGCGGCCGAGGCGCAAATCCAAATAGGATATTGATATGAAGCAAGACGCTCAACCAGGTGCCCGTACCCAAGAATCCCAACGCAATGGGGAGGCCGACCCTGTAAGTCCCGGCGCCGTGGGGGCGCCCGGCATACCCGATCGGTCCAGGGGCGAAAAGATAGACACTATAGCGCATCATTTTGGGAAGATCATGCAGGCCCTGGGGATGGATCTCTCGGATACCAGCCTGGCCGATACCCCCATGCGCGTAGCGCGAATGTATGTGAACGAGACCTTCCGGGGCCTTTCCGCGAAGAATTTCCCCAGAATCTCCTTCTTTGAAAAAGCCCCCGGCACCCCCGAGATGATCGTGGTGAACGACATTACGCTCTATTCCTACTGCGAGCATCACTTTGTCCCCTTTTTTGGCAAAGTCCACGTGGCCTATATCCCGGGTGACCGCTTGCTGGGGCTCTCCAAGGTGAACCGCGTGGTGGATTACCTGAGCAGGAAACCCCATTTGCAGGAACGCCTCACCCGTGAAATTGCAGACACCCTTTCCGAACTGCTGCAAACCCGACACGTGGCGGTTTTTGTGGAAGCCCAGCATCTCTGCGTGGCCTCCCGGGGCGTCCGAGACGCCAAAAGCATAACGCGCACCGGCTGCTATCTGGGTCAGTTCCAGAATACGCATACCCGTGCCGAATTCATGGCTTCCCTAAAAATGCAGGGCAGTTTGTAACCTGTCCCGGTTTATAGCATCCAAAAGGAAAGCTCTAATAAATACATACCATGAAAAAACTAGTAATCATTTGTTGCCTGGGGTTGTTTGCATCGGCAACCCTGCTGGGGCAGGACAAAACCAACCTCAGTGATGCAGAAATCGCCTCGGTGGCGGTGGTCGCCAACCAAATCGACATTGAATTTGCCGAAATGGCCATAAAAAAAAGCCGGAACGCGGAAATCCTTGATTTTGCGAAACGAATGGTCCAGGACCATCAGGCAGTCATCGGACAAGCTTCCGCCCTGGTTTCAAAATTAGGGGTACAACCCCAGGATAACCCAATCAGCCAATCCATGCTGGCCGATGCCCGATTGACCCAGAAGGAACTGCGCAAAGCGCCTCGCAAGGCATTCGACGCCCGGTACATCGCCAACGAAGTGGCCTATCACAAAGCGGTGATCGAAGCCATTCGCGACGTGCTTGTCCCCAATACCGAAAATGGGGAACTCAAGGAGTTGCTCCAAACGGTCCTACCGGCCCTAGAGGCTCATTTGGGCCATGCCGAAATGGTTCAGAAGAAATTGGGCAAATAATGAAAATAGTTTACGGATTACTATTTCCCCTGGGCTTCTGGGCAACCCTGATCACCGGAAGCGACCGTGAGGCAATCCCCGATGCGAGGCTCCCCAAAAGGCACACGGTGGAGATATTCAGAATGAAATTCAACCCGGCCGAACTGCACGTCAATCCAGGGGATACTGTTGTATGGGTCAACAAGGATTTTGTCCCCCACGACGTCACCGAAGAGAAAACCCGGGCCTGGACTTCCCATCCCTTCGGGCAAAATGAATCCTGGAGTCGGGTAATCACCGAGGATGTAGATTACTTCTGCAACCTTCACAAAGTGATGAAAGGCACCATAGTGGTAGAGTAGGGTTCCTTAGCCCCGACAGTGTATAACAAACGCGTATTCAACAACGTCGATAAATAGTCAAATCAACTTAAGTATGAAAAAAAAATATATCGCAGCAGCAGGCAGCTTATTGCTGGCTGCCGGGCTTCTTACCCGGTGTACCAAAACTGAAACCATTACGGAAACCATCACGGAAACCGTAACAGACACCATAATCCAAACCGAAATTGACACCCTGTTCCTGGACCCCTCCCTAGTGGCCGAAGGCAAGGAAATCTTCCGGCACGACACCTTTGGGGATGAGGCGTTCTGGAGTGGAGTTCTCCACTTGGACAAGGCGATCCTCGGGGAGGCCAACGGGGGCTACGGCGACGGTGTAAGCCCGGCTACCGCCCTGGTTGTGGGGCTCAAGGTAGATGCCGAAGCACTGCCCTCCGAGGTGGTCTCGGCCATCCAGGCCGGGCAGGTAGACCTCGAGGACCCGGCTACTACGGTGGAACTCCTCCGCCTGAATTCCGTAGTGGGCGTGAAGGGGAATTTCGATGACAACGGTGATTTGTCCTCAATCGGAATTACGTGTGCACTGTGCCACTCTACTGTAGACGATTCCTTTGCCGACGGGATCGGCAAGCGGCTGGACGGGTACCCGAACAGGGATCTCAATGTGGGGGTGATCGTATCCCTTACGGATAACGCCCAATTCCTGGCCGACCTCCTGCATGTGGACGAGGCCACGGTGCGCACTGTACTTACCGGATGGGGGCCCGGGAAATTCAACGCCGGGCTCATGGCAGACGGGATTGCCACCAAACCCGACGGGTCCATCGCGGCGAACTTGCTTCCCGCGGCCTACGGACTACAGGGGGTACACCTGGCCACCTATACCGGGTGGGGGGACGTAACCTACTGGAATGCCTTTGTGGCCAACCTTGAAATGCACGGGCAGGGTAACTTTACAGATGCACGGCTCAATGATCCGATCCAGTTCCCCATCGCGGCCGAAAACAATTTTGGAAACGTGACGAATTCCCCAGACCTCATTACCGGGAAACTGCCGGCACTGCAGGCCTACCAACTCTCGCTAAAAGCGCCTATCCCCCCCGTGGGAAGCTTTGACGCGGCTGCGGCCGAGCGTGGGAAGGTGGTCTTTGAAGGCGTGGCCCAGTGCGCCACTTGCCACATTGCCCCCATCTTTACCGATGCGGGCCAGAACCTCCATACGGCCGAGGAAATTGGCATCGACGATTTTGAGGCCAAAAGGTCCCCCACCGGGAAATACCGGACCACTCCCCTCCGGGGATTGTGGGCCCGGACCCAGGGAGGGTTTTACCACGACGGGCGCTTTGCCACTCTGGCGGAAGTGATCGATCACTACGATTCGCACTTTCAGCTGAACCTGTCAACCGCAGACAAGAACGACCTCAGCGAATATCTGATGTCCCTATAGCATGGTTTGGTGGTTTAAGTTGGTTGGTTTGTTGTTTGCCCCAGACCCGTTCGTCCTCTACGACGGGTCTGGGATTTATTGCTGCCGAAATCCGAGGGAAGGAGCCCGGCGGGACGTCTGGGATGTTACCTGGACAGGAGCCAGGCACTCTCCGGCCAGGGATCCCGATCTAGAACACGACAGTTATTGCAATCAAAACCATAGCTCATGAAAAATTCAAAAATCATCTTTACCACCCTGTTTGCCTTTGGGGTGTATTTTGGCCTGGACGACCTGTATTTCGGCACCGTTCGAAATGGGATAGACCAGGTGGTCAACCAACGGGGCACCAGCCACAACCTGGCTTACCTCCTCTCCGGAATTCCCCTGTACCTGGGCCTGTTAATCATGCACCGGCCCCAGGATTTTTTCAAGGTTTTGGGATTAAGCGGCCCGTTAGGCCGCGCGGTGCGCTTTGCTTTTTTATGCACCCTGCCCATGGTGTTGGGGTATGCGATCCTGTTTTCGCCCTCCCGGGAGGTCACCTTGAACGGCTTGTTGATTTCAGGTCTTGCAGCTGCCTTTTTTGAGGAAGTCTTTTACCGCGGGTTCCTCTTTGGACAACTCTACCGGTATACCCGCCTGGGCTTCATCCCAGCGGTGGCCCTGGGGGCGCTCCTGTTTGCCGCTATTCACCTGTACCAGAGCCAGGACCTCTGGATTTCGCTGGGGGTCTTTGCTACCACCTTCCTCGGGGCCGTGGTATTTGCCTGGACCTATGCGGAGTGGGATCACAACATCTGGGTTCCAGTCATGCTGCACCTGTTTATGAACCTGGCCTGGATGCTATTTGCGGTCAGTGACAATGCCCTCGGTGGCGTCTATGCCAATGTCTTTCGCATCGTTACGATCGGTGCCATTATTGGCCTGACCCTGTTCTATAAGCGACGACGCAACATCCCGCTGGAAGTGACCCGGCACACCCTCTGGCTCAAGCCCGGCCAACCCGTTGGATATACGCCATGAATCGAGTGCGCCCCACGCATTTTACTTCCCGGATCCTGGCTTACCTGGGCAGTACCCGGCTCATGGCCCTGCTCTTTCTAGCCCTGGGTGTCGCCATGGGATGGGCCACCTTTATCGAAAACGACCTGGGCACCCCGGCGGCCCAGGCCCTGGTTTACCGGGCCTGGTGGTTTGAGGGCCTGATGTTGCTCTTCGTGGTCAACTTCCTGCTAAACATCCGCAAATACGGCCTGGAAAAGCGGCGCAAATGGCCCGTACTCCTGGTACACGCCAGTCTTGTGATCATTATCCTAGGGGCCTTTGTAACCCGGTACTTTGGGTATACGGGGCTAATGACCATCCGGGAGGGGGAAGTGTCCAATACGGTATACTCGGATGAGGCCTACCTGAGGGTTGCCATGGAGGAACCCAGGGGGTCGACACCTACCCGTCGCATCATCGAGCGCCCCGTACTACTATCCGGGGCCACCCCCTGGCACAATCGCTTTGAGTTGCACACCGAGTTCAACGGTAGCCCCATCCAGGTGTCGTATCGAGACTTTATTCCTGATGCACGCTACCGGTTTAGGGAGCAAACCGGGGGGGCATTGTATCTCCGTATTGTGGAGACGCACCGGGATGAGCGGCATGAACACTATCTCAGGGAGGGGGTGAAAACAAACTTCCACGGACACCTCTTTACACTGAATGCACCACAACCCGGAGCGTTTAATTTCACCTACATCTCGGACACCTTGTATTTAAGCCCATTCCGGGCCGGCTCCCATACCGACATGGTTTCCCGGGAATCCACCCCCCTGCCCCGCAGGGTAAATGAAAGGGCCAGACGGGGGCTTTATCGCTTTGGCGACCTGCAGTTTGCCCTGTCCGCCCCCCCCAGGGCGGGCATACTCCTGTTGGAACCCGCAAGGGCTGAACAGCGGGGGGAATCCCCGGATGCCCTCCTGCTGCAAATCCGGGCGGGGGATTCCGTTCGGGACACCGTGGTCCTGGGCCAGGCCAGGGCCGCCGGGGAACCGGTGCACCTCAACATAGACGGGAAGGATTTTGAACTGAGCTACGGCAGCAAGCTGCACAGTCTTCCATTTGCCCTGGAACTCCTGGACTTCGACGCCCAAAAGTACCCTGGCACACAAACCGGGTATTCCGGGTTTAAAAGCCGGGTTCTGGTCCGGGACCCCGACCGGACCTTTGAGGCGGACATCTTTATGAACCATGTCCTGGATCACGGGGGGTTTCGGTTTTACCAGGCCTCCTTCCATGCGGACGAAAAAGGGACCATCCTATCGGTAAACCACGATGCCGCCGGGACCTTGATCACCTATACGGGATACTTCCTGTTGTACCTGGGTCTCCTTGGCGTGCTCTTTAGCAGGCATACCCGCTTTGCCCGGGTGGTCCGGCAATTGAACGCCCATGCCGCCTCCCGGGCAGGGGTGCTGGGCCTGACACTCACCCTGAGCGGCGCCCTGGGGGCGCAACAGTCCCCGGACCCTACGCACCCGGAGATCCAGGCCCGCCTGGATTCCATTGTGGACTACTATGCCCCACCTCCTGACCACACCTCCCGGTTTGCCGGGTTGGTCGTGCAGGATCCTGACGGCAGAATGAAACCCATGGACAGCTATGCTTCGGAGATCCTGCGCAAACTCAGCAAACGGGAGGTGTACCGCAACCTGACGGCAGACCAGGTGGTACATTCCATGCTGCAACTGCCCGAAATCTGGTTCAACGTCCCCCTGATCTACCTGGGCAAGGATAGCCGGCCCCTGCGTAATTTGCTTGGGATATCCGTACCGCTGGACCGCGTGCCCCTGGTGGCCTTTTTTCGGGGGGATGGGGGATATAAGATCGAGGCCGAAGTAAAAACGGCGCACCGGGCCCGCATCCCCAGCCAGTTCCAAAAGGACCTCATTGCCGTTGACGGCCGGGTGCATCTGTTGCATGCGATCCTCTCTGGACGGGCCATGCGGCTGTTCCCCCTCCCCGGTCACGACATGAACCTGTGGATTTCAACCGCCGAACTTGGGGAAAAAGCCCAGACCCTTACCGCTCCGGATTCCACCTTCATCGCCCAGGCATTGCCCATCTACTTTGATGCCTGCAGCACGGCTGCCAGGACCGGCGACTACACCGAAGCAACTACCATTCTCAGGCACCTGGAACGCTTCCAGCGCCACCACGGAGCGGAGGTGATCCCAAACCCTCTGAAAATCAGGACAGAAATGCTGTACAATCGCCTGAACCTGTTCAAAAACCTGGTTCAGGCCTACCTCTTTGGGGGCCTGCTCTTGTTGGCACTGGCTATTCGAGGGATTTTCCGGGCGTCGCGACCCCTCCGATTGGGAATTCGACTGCTCATGGCCGTCCTGTGGTTGTGCTATGCCATCCATACCGCGGGTTTGGGATTACGCTGGTACATCGCAGGACACGCCCCCTGGAGCGACGCCTATGAGACCATGATATACATTGCTTGGGCCACCATGCTGTTCGGGATCTACCTGGGCCGGAAATCGGCTCTTGCCATGGCCTCCACGGCCTTTGTGGTATCCGTGATCCTGATGGTTGCCCACTGGAACTGGCTCGATCCGGCAGTAGCAAACCTGCAACCCGTACTGAACTCCTATTGGCTGATGATCCACGTAGCCATTATCGTTGCCAGTTACGGGCCGTTCACCGTAGCCATGATTCTCTGCCTGTTGGTCCTGGCGGGTATGGTGTTTTTGAACCGACGCAACCGCACCTCCCTATCAGCGCCCCTGCGCCAGCTCCTGCTTTTAGCCGAACTGGCCATGACCATGGGCCTGGTGATGCTGACCATAGGAAATTTCCTGGGCGGGCAATGGGCCAACGAAAGTTGGGGCCGCTACTGGGCCTGGGACCCAAAAGAAACTTGGGCATTGGTTAGCATCCTGGTCTATGCCCTGATCATCCACATGCGCCTGGTCCCGGGGTTGCGAGGCCGGTGGGTCTTTGCCATGATGGGGGTTGTGGGGTATTCGGCCATCCTGATGACATATTTTGGGGTAAACTTCTACCTCTCCGGCCTGCATGCTTATGCTAGTGGGGAGCAATTGGTTACCCCCTCCGTGGTCTTTTATGCTATCGGGGTCGTTGGTATTCTTGGGGTGGTATCCTATGTAAAAGCACATCGACACCACGTATAACCTCTTGAAATGCCCCATCCGGGTCCGAATTCCTAAGGATCGCTCAAAGTGCCTCCTTATAGATTGGGTATCCGGTCTGTACGTGCGCAGCATCAACGCCCATGCCCAGCAGCAAGCCGTGTATCGACTTTTCAAAAGAGCGCGGGCCACAGACATAATAATTGGAAGCGTCTTTATGGACCACCTGCCGCAACAGATTTTCGGAAATGTGCCCCGTATACCAGCCTTTCCCCGTTGGCACCGGACTCCGACTCACAACACAGGTAAAGCCATGACTTAAGAGGGATGCGAGTTCCTCCTCATAGAGCATGTCGGACGGTTCGCTAATGGCATAAACCAGGTGATGATCCGGATACAACTGTTTACCTTGGGCCGCAAGCTCCCGTAGGAGAGGTAGAAATGCAGTAATGCCGGTACCGGCAGCAAGGAATACCCCGGGGCCAATATACCTGTATACTTCCCAGGGAGCGGTTATCTGTAAAGTGGCCCCCGGCCAAAGGCGGGATAGGCTGCCAGTGAGACTCCCCGGGTTTGGGCGGATTTTCACGATCAGCTCAAGATAGGGGTCCGCGGGACGGTTGAACAAGGTAAAAGGAGCCACATCCAGCTCATGTCCTGGTTCCGCAATACTTACATCAATAGCCTGACCCGGTCTAAAGGTGTAACCGTCTGGTTTTTCCAATTGCAGTCGGAAGATATCCTGGTTAACGCGCTCAATCCCGAGAAGACTGACCTGATAGGGAAAAATAAATCCTCGCATGGTGTGTTGTTTAGTCAATTTATCTATTGGATTCGTGTACGCCCCTGGGGTTACATCTGATAACACATCCGGCGCATATACCTCCAAACCCAGCCTGAAATAAAAGGAGTAGGTCCTCAGTCTCAGTTGCCTGTACGATCGCTTTGCGCTAGTAATGGAATCCGAACAGTAATGCCCAGGTCAATTTAAACCACATCACAATCGTCCGGTCGGCATGCTCTCTCTGCATCAAATTAGCAACAAAACCTGCAGGATGTGTGCTAAAAAACCAGGGGCGTGCCCGGAAAAAACTCTCAAAAAAATAAAATTCTGGGCGCCAGGGAGATAGAAAACCCTTAAAAAAATTTTAACATCCAGCGGATAGGGTAAACGGGTATATAACTGTTATAACCCCAAAAAACAACACACCATGAAACGAGTAAACATGAAACGAACGATTCAATCTGTAATCCTCGCAACGGCAGTAACCGCTTTTACTGCATGCAGCAGCGACGACCGAGGTGAATCCATGCCGGAGGAAACCTCGCAGACAACCTTTAAAATCACCGATGCCCCTATTGACGACGCCCAGGTGGAAGGCGTCTTTGTCACCCTGGCCGACGTCCGCGTCGACGGGCAGTCCCTGGAGGGATTCTCCAAGACCACCATCGAACTTTCCGCCCTGGTGGAAGGGCAAACCCTGACACTCGGGGAGCTCGACCTGGCTGCGGACAGCTATTCCTCCCTGGAACTGGTCCTGGATACGCAAACCGATGCGGCCGGGAACACCCCGGCCAATTACATCGCCCTGGCCAACGGGACAAAAGAGGAGCTCGAGGCTTCGGCCGAAACCATCCGCGTGACCGACGGCTTTGAGGTCATCGCCGGTGCAGCCAACGAAATCGTCATCGATTTTGACCTGCGGAAAACCATCACCAAGTCGCAGGGGGCCCTGGAGGCCGATTACGCCTTTGCCTCCACGAGCCAGCTCGAGGCAGGTATCCGCGTGGTTAACGAACAGGCAACCGGCGAGATTGAAGGTACTGTTACCGATTCCCAGGACTACGCAGAAACCATTATCGTTTACGCCTACCCGGAAGGGACCTTCAATGCGGAGGCTGAAACCCAGGGCGAAGTGCAATTTGCCAATGCGGTGACCAGCAGCAAGGTGAGCGGCCTGGACAATTCCTACAGCCTGAATTTCCTGGAGGAAGGCACTTACGAGCTGGTCTTTGCATCCTATGAGGAAACCGAAGGCAGCGTGAATTTTGCAACCCTCCTGGAAGTGGAATCCACCACCGGGCTGAACCTCGGGGCACTGACCCTGTCCGCCGCCCTGCAACTCAGCGCGAACGTAACCGTAACCGGGACGTTGTAACCCCGGATAAAACCGGATCAAATATCTGAATGAAGCCCCAGCGGAATGCCGTTGGGGCTTATTTATGCTCCCTATCGGAGCGAATAGTGGCAGCAAATCCATTGGAGCAAATATTCGAACCGTCCGGGCACCCCTGTCCCCTGTGATCATCTTATCTTATGGGTATTCAAGTTAATAACAACAAAAACCCATATCATGACGAATGAAGAATTGAAAGGAAAATGGAATCAGGTGAAAGGCAAGTTCAAGCAACGCTATGGCAACCTGACGGACGACGACGTCACCTTCTCAGAAGGCAAGTTCGACGAAATGCTTGGGCGCATCCAGGAAAAAACCGGGAAGCGCAAGGAGGAAATCCGCAAGGAGATCGAAAGTTGGTAGGATCCCCGAGATTGAAAACCGCAAAAAGCCTCCGTTGGGGGCTTTTTTTTGTCGATACGGCATTGCTTGCCTGGCGGCAAGCTTCCCTACTCGCTCCATCAACACATTCTCAATAAGGAACAAGTCAAAACTTCGCGGTGGGATTGCTTGCCTGACGGCAAGCTTCCCTACTCGCTCGTTTTGAAAACCAAAAAAAGAAACGCTTCGCTTACTTCCAAAAAAGAAGCGAGCTTCTTTTTTGGAAGCCCGCTCGCATTTCACTCTTTTTTTGGTTTATTCGTACCTCGGGTGGGATTTATGAATTCATTTTTTTTGACTCAAAATGCCTCTATTTATCTGTTTATCAGATTTTTAAATTGTTAAAGTTCTCTGCTGATTTCCTTCTATTTCCTATTTTTAGTCCTAAACCGTCACTTTTCCGTCACCTGAAAATGGCCGTACATCTAAGAAGTCGAAAACTGAAATCGGGAGATAGAAGTCTCTATTTGGACATTCACCACCATGGCGATCGTTGGAGGGAATTCTTAAAAATACGTATTTCCCCTAAGGATTCTGATCGGACGGAGAAAAAACGAATTGCAGAAAGAATTAGGGCTAATAGAGAATTGGAACTCCTCTCCCAGTCAACCGGACATATTCCAAGTCACCTTACGAACTTGAACTTTTTTGACTTTGCCGAGAATTATCTCAGCAATTATCCATTTAAGGATGTTCGAATTGTACATAATGCCGTTCAAAAATTCAAAGTGGCTTTGGGAAATACCAGATTGACTTTTGCCCAAATTACCCCTAAGGTCATGGAAGCTTTTAAGGACTATCTGATTCATGAATCCGGGCTTACGGGCGAAACCGCGCATAACTATTTCACTCGTTTCAAGAAAATTTTAAAGGCGGCCAAAATTAAAGGATATTTAAGGGAAATGCCTACGGCTGATATTCGCTTTGCGAATCCGAATAAGGACGATACGATCCGGAAACAAGTTCTTGATACGAAAGAATTACAGATTCTGGCTACAACTCACTGCGGAAATTCAGAAGTAAAGCGAGCTTTCCTCTTTGCCTGTTATACTTCCCTGGGCCTGGCAGAAATTAAGCTACTGAAATGGTCGAACATCAATAAAGGCCGCTTGATTACATACCGAAACAAAACGGGAGAAATAATCAATAATCGCCTGAATCCAACAGCCCTAATCATTTTAGGTGAACCAAAAGGTCGAAATGAATTTGTTTTTCAATTGCAAAAGTTGAGTAACAACGGGGTAAATAAAGCAATTGAATACTGGGTGAAACGGGCAGGGATCCAAAAGCACATTACCTTCTATTGTGCCCGGCACACGTTCGCCTGCCAGCTCCTTATTCACGGTGCGAATTTAAAGACCGTAGCAGATGCCATGGGTCACAGCTCAACACAAAGTACCTTGAAATACCTGAATTATGTGCAAAAACTACAAGACGAGGCGATCGACAAATTACCGGTTCTTCAAATTGACTGATTTCACATTGAGAACGCTGTCAAAACCATTTCGCTTACCCATGATGCTACGGAATTGAGTTTTGATATATTATATCTTGTAAGATATCAATGAAGATTATGGATAGTATTTTTATACACATACCTCAACGGTAAATCGAGAGGTCGCAATAAACTAAAGTTAACAACACGAGGAGTTCTGCTGAATAGGTGGACAGGCCACAGTACCGTAAGAACAGAATACACAGCAATCCCCGTCATTTGGTTTTAATACTTGATTGCAATTATCACATTCATAAAAGAATTGACAGGCCGTGGTTGGCATTTCTTCTGCCTTTTTGTGACCGCATTCTGGGCAGGTAATCGTAGATTTTAATATAGTAGTTTCCATAAATAATAGTTAGAGCATATAGGTTAGGTCAGATGCCATTGTAGGATATGAAAATATCATTGTCCGCAAATCGCTTATGGTCATCTTGGTCTTTATCGCCATTGCGAAAAGATTGATGGTTTCTTCACAATGAGGCCCGATAAGATGTGCGCCCAAAATGGTATTGTTATCTTTATCGATGATTGTTTTAAAAGCATATTCATCCATATTCAGGTGTAGACTTCCCAAAAAATCAACTTCTTGTTCTAGGAAAAAGCAAGTACAAAAACCAATATTGTCGTTATCAAGAACAAAAGCACTATGGCAAGTATGCCATAAACTCTGTCTTTCCTACTAATACCATCTTTTGTGGGTTTTCTTTTATTTTTTCTTCGTTTCCTTCGATTCTCGCTCATCATCATACAATTAAAAATTCAGAGTGATTTCAGCGTCGTTCTTAATCTTAAATGACTTAATGCCGCTATGCGACTATTTATACTTACTCCAATATTTATACTTACTCCAATTAGTCATGATAAACAGCGTTACCAGAGTTTATATCACATACATATGAGGGGTATATAGACCGACTTTTGCCGTAGTTATGTTATTTGGCATAACTCTTAATTTTTCCATCTTCTTCTTTTGGATTCCTGACCTTTCTAAAATATAACCCCTTGGACTGTATTTGATTAACGTAATGTGGCCGTTATTTCTCCGCAGGTTAACATTTCCTCTCCGTAATACGGATTACGAATCTCCTTTTCCAGACTTACCCAGTATGCACCATTGTTGCTATCTGCCATTGGACAGTAATTGCTGAAAACGGTTTGATTAATGCCGAAAAGCTGTATTGTGCTTATCATATGGGCCGATAAATGCTTGAAATGACTTCTTTGTTCAGCAATTTCAGTGGCAATTGCAATAGCATTGGCAGAGGCTCTTATTTCCTTTTGAAGAGTCATCCAATGGTTATGAGCCTTATCATTTTCAAGTAATTTCATATCTACCCCGTCAAGGCTTTTCCCGATTTCTTTTGCAGAAGACTGGGCTTTACCCGCGTTGTCGGCGACCAAGGCATCTTTTAAAAGCGTGTACCCTTCAAAAACAACTTTCAGCTGCTCTTGAAAATTATTGGAAACCTTTAAACGCTTGTCCATTTTGGCATGATCAACAGTAGGTTCGGACGTTTCGCTACTTTCTGGTTGCATTCCTAAATGTCCTTCGTGACCCGTCATCGTCTTGCCGCCTTTTGCATTCATCATCGATTTTTTTCCTTGCAACTGGGCAGCGGCATCCACTGTAAAGGTTCCGTTGGTCACTATTTCATCGCCGCCTTCCAGTCCGCTCAAAATGGTAAAACTTTCGCCGTTGGTATTTCCCAATGAGACTTCCCTCATTTCAAAAATCGGTTCGTCGGGGTTGGTCTTTACATAGACGACAGAACGTTCGCCCGTCCACATCACCGCGGTTGAGGGAACGCTTATCACTTTACCCGACTCATCGTTCGGCATATCTATTCTTCCCTCTACGAACATCCCAGGTTTTAATAGGCCTTCCGAATTGTTAAGTACAGCACGGACCATTACCGTTCTCGTAGTGGAATTCAACAGTGGATCCACAAACGATACCTTTGCCGTAAATTCTTTGTTCGGATATGCATTGGTAGTAAGCTTGATTATTTGACCTGTCTTTAGGGATGCTATCTGATTTTCATAGGCATCAAATACCGCCCAGACAGAATTCAGGTTTGCTATTTTATAGAGAGGCTGGCCCTGTTTAACATAGTCTCCTTCTTCGACCAGTTTTTCTGTTACCGTTCCAGATACAGTGGCATAAACGGGAAAGTTTTCTTGAACTTGTCCTGACTCCTCAATACCATTGATTTGTTTATCAGATAGCTTCCATAATTTTAGCTTGTTACGGACGGCCTTGTATAAAGCAGGCTGGGATTCTTTCAACGATGTCGCGGTTAACAATTCCTGCTGTGCCGACACCAGTTCAGGGGAATAAATTGTAGCAAGTAGTCTTCCTTTCGCCACCCTTTCTCCGGCATAGTTTACATACAATCTTTCAATCCTGCCTCCAAAATAAGTAGCCTGTACAGCGTTGGCCTCTTCGTTTTCCCTAATCTTCCCTGAAAGTTTTAAGGAATTTCCATCCATGCCGCCCACACCGACCACAGTAGTACGTATGTTGGCCAAGGCCATAGCATTTTCGGTCATCCTAATTTCATTGGCACTAAGACCTTCGGTCCCGGTATCCGCTGGAATCAAATCCATTCCACAAATAGGACAATCGCCAGGTTCTGGCTGCATAATTTGTGGATGCATAGAGCAGGTCCACATTTGTTCGGCCGTTTCGCCAGAGTGGTCGTGCGTATCTGACATATCTGACAAGTCCTTTACCGCTATCTCATCCTCCGCCGAAATGCTGAAAATAAAGTATCCCGCCAAGAGTCCTACGATAAGGGCCGTTCCAATATAAATGATATTTTTGTTCATAACTTGTTTGTTGTATTGTTCTACAATGTTATTCTTCCTGAAGGCGATTTATCATTGCTTTCATTTCAGAAATTTCTCTCTCTTGGGCTCTAATGATTTCTTCAGCCAGTTTTTTTACTTCCGGGTCTTTTAAATCGGCTCTTTCACTTGTTAAAATGGCTATAGAGTGGTGTGGTATCATCGCTTTCATCCAAAGTATGTCACCGACAGTAGAACGTTGCTCCCTTACCAAGATCAAAGCCCCTGTAAAGAGGATAATACTTCCCAGAACTATAGCCACATTCTTCGTTTTATTTTGGTACATACCACGCATTGCTACAAACATTATGATGGCCATAGCTGCGATACCAAGGCAAACCATATAGAATCGCGTAAGGCTAAACCAAACATGGTCCCATTCATAGGTGTTCAGATACATGGTGATATACATTGCCAAAAAGGAGCAGGAAAGCATTGCAACAAAGCGTGTATACTGATTTTTTGATTTTCCTGAAGTTGTGTTTTCGATTGAATTCATGCTTTTTGGTTATTTTATTACTAATTATTTAAATTTCTTCTTCAGTTTTCTGATTGATAGGGAACTGATGTACCATAGTACAAAACCACTTAAGACTGTTATCAATCCTAAAAGTGAAAATGCCCTTAATAGGACCGTGTTGAAATCATCCCTTCCCTGATAATCCATTGTATGAGTCATCCAAAGGAAATCAAACCAACGCCAATCCCTGTGTCTTACGGTTTGAAATGCACCATTTTCAATAGCAACATAGGCCTTTAAATTTTGAGGTGTTTCATACGAAATTTCATAAGCCGGAAGTGGACGACCTCGATATTCGTGATGTTTATCTACCGTATCGATTCGTTGAATTTCAGCTATTTTTAAATCGGCTAACATATACCTACTTGCAACTTGCTGTGCCTCTTCTTTAGAGATTCCATTTTTCTTTCGACCTGTTCTAGCATTATAAAGCTGTGCTTCATTAATCCAATAGTAGGGCTCATTTGCTATTTCCAGTAGTTCCAAAGATTGGACGGGTTCTTTTGTGGCAAGTTGGGATGTGCCGAGCAAATCATTAAAAGAAGTCTGCACAGGTGATGCCTTTTTATAATGATCACCGTGTATCTCGTCTATGTCTGTCCAGCTGAAATACATACCGCTTATTGTCCATATCAGAAACTGAATACCTAAAAAGAGGCCCAAGTAGCGGTGTGTTTTTCTAATCCATTTTGCTGTTTTTCTACTGACCATCCTACTCTATTTTAAAAGGAAATTCAATCGAGACTTTTTTCCAACTCATTGAGATTGTTCCAGAGGTTTCTGTTGCTTTAACTATTCTATACTCCAAATGTTCCTTGATTTCTTCTGTAGTCTTAGGCGTGACTTTTAACCTTAAACCAACATCACTTGCATTAAAGGGAAGTAAACCATCAAAAATTTTGCGGTTTCGAACTCCTGGCGACGAATAATCAATAGGAATTTGCGCATCGCCCACCATAGTCATTGTTTCGGTATGCGGACTAAATGGTTTTTTCTTATCGGATTCAGCGGCTTGAGAAACTGTTTCTACTTCTTTCGTCACATTTTCTTTGGGCCCTTTACATTCTTGTTTGCAGGAAGCGATAAGGAAAATACCAAATACTACTATCATGTTTTTCATTCGTGATGCTCTTAATTTGTGTATCCCTAAAGTATTCTTGTTAACATAACGACTGCCATTGCAATCATAATGGCGTTTTCGATAAAGGTAGCTTCGGTCATTGGTAGTTTGAGTGCTGTCCCCAGACAAGCGCATTGTATTGATTTTTTGTCCAGTAATATTTTGGTAACGCCCACGGTTGTAATTCCCAAAATGACTAGCGTAGCAATCAATGCGATAGGTATTTCAAAACGTATCAAGAACATCAATCCCAGCGCTGATTCGATAAATGGATATACCCAGGCATAGGCTGGCACTACTTTTGCAAGCGGGTCATACATTCTAAAACTATCTGGAAAGCCTTTCAAGTCCAAAATCTTAAAGAAGCTGAAAACAATGAAAAACAACCCCATAAAGTCGAGCATTGCACTATTCCAATTTTCCCGCTGATAGTTCAGTAATATTGTTGCAATAGCGATATACCCTAAAATGATGAGCAAGGGTTTGAGCTGTTGTAGTTTTGATTTTTCAGTCTCCCCCTTCGCGAAAAAGTTATTTGCATCATTATCAGTACTCACCAAAGCATTTTTCTCTGCCCTCTTTTCTGAAATGGTATATTTTTCGGAAAGAACTTTTTGAAATGTTGCAGTATCAATATAGCTATCCATTTGTATAACGGCTTCTTCCTTTTCGAGGTTTACGGATGCGTTTGTGACACCGCTTACTTTTGAAAGCTTATCCTCAACACTAGTACGACAACCATTGCAGGTCATCCCTTGTATGTGATAAGTGTGTTTCATAATTACTTTATAAAGAATTTTACAATCAGTCCACCTACCAACCACACATAACAGATATAAGCAGCATATTTTAGAACGCTTTCCAGAAATGGGCTCTTCGGTGCCATTTCGCTCATTGAGTGCTCTACATCCTTCCTCTTGAAAAACCCCAAGTATATCAGAAATGCTGAAATTGCGAGGAAGGAAATGTTTAAATAGAAGGTATAGTCAATTTTGAAATGATCCTTATCCTGAAACTTGACCTGTGAGGGGTCTGGCAATATACTCATCAGGTCAAAAGAGTAATGCAACACCAATGAGGCTACTATTAATGCGGTGAATAATAGGAATAAAATAAAAATCGACATTTTCCAGCCGTAATATTTAGCGTTGATTCGCAGTACTGGAAAGACCACCAAGTCGCTAAAAATAAAGGCCATAACCCCAGCAAAACTCACGCCCTTGCCAAATAGTAATGCTGCCAAAGGAATGTTGCCCATAGACCCAATGAAAGTTAAAAATGCTGCGACAGGCCCAACGATGACATGTTCGAGTATTTCCAAAAATGTAAAATCGGTATTTCCCTGGCCACTATTTATGAATAGTGTTTGGAAAAATGAATCAGGGACGAATGCTGCTACTATTCCGGCAATTGTAAAGCCTACGGTTACGTCTTTCCACACCATCTGCCATTCCATCTTGTATTTCTTGGCAACTCGTGCCCAGCTATTCTCTTGCTGAATCTGCTTTTTCCAGTCTTGGTTGTCAGACATTTCATCATCTTCCTGCCCTTCTAGATTTTTACGTGCTTCTTCAATCAGTTTTATGGGGTTGACAGTACGGATGAGAATCCACGAAATTAATATCAATAACAAGCCCCCCATATATTCACCGACCACAAATTGCCATCCTAAAAAAATTGAAATGATAATTCCTAATTCTATAACTAAATTGGTCGATGCCAATAAGAATGCGACAGAAGAGACAAAGCTCGCCCCCTTCTTAAATAGAGACTTTGCACTTGCCAAAGCCGCAAAACTACACGAGCTGCTAATGAACCCGAAAAACGTACCCAACAGCACACTTTTGGATTCGTCTTTTCCCATAGTTCTCTGCATTCGTTTTTCGGTCACAAATATCTGTATCATACTACTTATGATGTAGCCCAAAATGAATGCCCAAAGCGCCATCCAGAAAAACCCGGTAGTCGTATAGGCTGCTTCTCCCCATTGTTGTAAAAATTCACTCACAGGTTAAATTTTATTATTTTGCATTTCTGGATGATGAATGTGTTTTTATTATCTGCCATTTACCATCTACCCTTTTAAGGATAGAAGTTGCCACCCCCTTTTTCTTTATCGTTCTACCCTCGCCTTTATCATTTGGGTTGAGAACGATGGTGTAGATGTAGGTTTCAGTAGTAAATGCGTAGGGCAAGTCCACTTCTACATCAATTTGATAATCTGAAAAATCAAACTTTTTGAAATGCTCTAATTCTGGTCCTAGGTGATGTTCTATGTAGTGCGCATAGGAGCCCTCGACTCCACCGGATTCAAATACTTCTGAGTCGCTTGCAAATAACTCGTAAGTACCTTCGGTCGTAAGGTTTTGTAGGGCCTCTTTATATGATTTCATTACTTTAAGCACAGCTTCTTTTTCCTTCTTCGCATTTTGACAGTACACTTGACTCGTGGTTATTGCGAAAAGCGTTAAGATTGTAGTTAATTTTCTCATCTTTTTAAGTTTTAAGGTTATTTACTCGAATTCTATTCACATTTGCAATACCAAAGACGAGCACAAAAAATCTAAGGGCCACTTCAAGGACCACCAAGGTTTTAGCTGTAACGGTTATTGGAACTATATCGCCGTATCCCACAGATGAGAATGTAATCAAACTGAAATAGGACATGTTGAAAAATGCCAACAGTCCATTACTTCCCGAACTATTATTTATTTTAAAATGAGCAGAATCAATAAGGTGTAATGCCGTGTAATCTATTGCAAATGAAAAAACTATCAGTATGATTAGATATCCGAACAAAACCAAAACGTGGCTCAATAAATGGCTCTGACCAATAATTTTCATCAATTGATTAAAGGATAAGGCTATTATAAAACCTATCTTACTTAGCGTAAGTGCTAAAAGTATAATCACAACATAAGAAGCATCAATATTAGGCAGGACATAGAGCCCGATAGCAGTAGCAAGAAGCACAATCAATAGTACGTACTTTGAACTATTGAAAAGTTGCCAATAAAAGGCAGCTGTGGTTTCTATATCTTTTTCTTCACTCACTCCTTTGAGGGGTTTACAAAAATTTCGTCATAAGTCTTTGTCTCGGTTTCGTTTATACGCCTAACAATGTATTTTTTTTGTATGCCCTTCCTATTTTCAAGGCCCATTGAACCCAGTAACTCTTTAAAAGCTTCCATCGTGTTTTTATGGTAATTTGCCACTTTGGCCTTCTTATCTTCCACAACTAAAGATTTTACCCTCGACGGCTCCATTGTGGTAATTCCCGTAGGACATTTGTCCAAATTGCATTTTAACGATTGTACACAGCCCAGGGCAAACATCATTCCTCTGGCACTATAGCATGCATCTGCTCCAAGTGCGAGCATTCGATAGATATCAAAAGCCGAAATGATTTTCCCTGCAGCCATTAATTTTATCTCATCGCGAATCTTGTGTTTTACTAACGTAGAATGCGCAAAATGAATGGCCTCTACTATTGGCAGCCCTGCCCAATGTAGGGATTCCATATGGGCAGCGCCCGTACCTCCTTCGGCACCATCGATGGCTATGAAGTCTGGATAATTTTGATTTTTAGCCAAACTTTGAGCCATACTATCAAATTCATCTTTCTGCCCGATACATAGTTTTATTCCTATAGGTTTGCCATTGGAAAGTTTTCTCAATTTATCAATGAAAAAAATCATTTCCTCATCGCTTCCAAAGGCTGAGTGATGCGGAGGTGATAAAATTTGTTTACCCTTTTCAACAACCCTGAATTTTGCAATTTCTTCTGTGTTTTTCTTTGCAGGTAGTATCGCACCAAATCCTGGTTTGGCCCCTTGTGAAATTTTGATCTCGATCATTTTTACTACCTCATGCAAGGCGATATCCCTAAACTTTTCAGTGTCAAAATTACCTTCTTTGGTACGGCATCCGAAGTAACCGGTTCCGATTTGAAATATGATATCAGCACCATATTCTTGGTGATAAGGCGTAAAACCACCTTCGCCCGTATTCTGGGCAAAACCAGCAATTTTAGCACCGCCATTAAGGGCCAAGGTTGCGTTTTTGCTAATTGAGCCGTAGCTCATTCCTGACAGATTTAGTATGCTTGAAGAATAGGGCTGTGTGCACAAAGAACTACCCACCGTTACCCTGAAATCATCGTTTACTTCTTTTACCGGATAGGTGGAATGTGTAAACCATTCACGACCCACCTTATCATACGGTATTTGTGTGCCAAAAGGCTGGCTTTTATTAGCATCCGCGGCACGCTTATAGATTATTTCCTTTTGTATCCAGTTAAAGGGCTTTCCTTCCGCCCTGTTCAGGAGAACGATTTCTTGGAATACATGCCGTTGTTTTTCCAGAAGATTGGTTATTCTTCCAAATAATGGATAGGTACGCCTTATGTTGTTGGATTTCTGACAATAATCGATCAGTCCTAAAATCAACAAAGGAATTATTATTAAAGCGACACCCCACCATAAAGGGTACAAAATGAGCATGGCTGCCAATACCAAAACCAATAAAACGCTCATAATAATAAATCCTCTTCTCATTGTCCTTGATTCGTTAAAATGCCTATCACTTTCATTGTAGTCCAGCCTTCTATATAATCCAACTGCGAACCATGATGTCCTGCCTCGGACAATGCTATTTCAAATCCACGGTGCATTTTGATCCAAAACAGGCTTATTATTTTCAGATTAGCAGCAAGGACACTTGACCATAGTGTTCAATCGGCATATTAATCGTGTTATGCCAATACACGTTTTGCCATTTCTGTTAATCCCTCTGAACGCCGATGTACCCAAATACTGGCCACATACGTCCCAATAAACCAAGATGAAAAAATATACTGGCAAGGGTCAATTTGGCCAAAAGAAATTGTTTTGTTTTGCTGTTTGTTATTGCTTGTATCGCAACAATCTTTCATGCTATTCATTCTTTGTGCCTGTCAAGGGAAGGGCATTAAACACTAACCATTTACTAAATATTCCCTTCCCATAACAGGACTTTGTTCATCGACACTATTGTCTGGGCAGAAATGGGAAATGCTAAATAATTAACCAAATAAAAACGCTTCCCAAGCCCGCCTAGAGCTATATCTTACTATACTTTTTCCTTTATAAACTTCTTGCAAATCAAAAAAATCAGCCATGGCAATATTGTAAACTGAAGTACGGGAGACAGGCCCACTTCTACTATTGGCAATCGCGGCATGGCATCGGCATAGGACCAATCACCCCTAGCGGTATGCCAAACCTCAGCCAGGATCGCCCCGAAAAATCCGACAAGGACCAAGAACAATATTCTTTTCAACCCCCAATTTTGCATCCAATACACATCTTTAAAAATGAGTCCGAATGCAAAAAGAAGTATGAATACCATCAACATATCGGCGACGGATGCCAAAGCACAGAAGGAAATATGTTTCAAATCGTATTCGAACCCTTCGTACAGTGGGCCCTGAGTTAGCTCCCATATAAAATTCAACATAAAAGCCGTTACTGCCACTGCAAACACAAACCTCTTATATTCCCCTTCGTCTTTTACCTGTTTCGCAAAATATAAATAGCCCAAAATGACCAAAGTCAACACTATGGTGGGCACAACGAAAATGCCAAGGGTTAATTCTTCCATTTATTTTCTATTTAGACTGCTTTTGTAGCACTAAAATTGGCGTTCAATTCTATGGCCAATACCAACCGGATATTACCTGAAAGGGAAGGGGCTAACCAACTAACCAACCAAACTAAATCGCCCCTTCCCATATCAGGCTTTAATTATTCGATTACTTCCGCCACCTTTCCACAACTGAGCATTTGGGCGCCGTAATATGGGTTACGGATGTCCTCGACAGAGGATAACCAATAGGCGCCCCCATTCAAGGCCATAGGACAAAAATCCTTATACAATTTGCCGGATGTTATTTTTCCTCTCAAAAGTGCTTCCATTTCAGTGCTCAGTTCTGAAAATGCTTTTCGCTGTACCTTTAAGATATCCGTAGCGGCAATCTTTTGTGATGCCGATAATGCGGCATCGGCACCTTCAACTTTACCAAGTGCTTCGTTCAACATCTCAGCACCCTTTTGGGCATCTCCAGGATTTGAACCGACCAGATCATTTTTTACGTGCTCATAATGTTCGTAGGCATAGGCCACATTCTCATTACCGAACTCAACAGGCGTTTGCTTCATTTCCATTTTGCTATGGTCATGGTTCAACTTTATCTTTTCCTGTGCGTAAGAAAAAGTAAGGGTCAGTATCACAACGGCTGAAACCCCGTTTTTCAAAATTTTCATTGTTACCCTTTTTAAGTTATTCAATTATAGACTGTCCTTTAATTTTGATACCCAATCCAAAACGATTTTCTTTTCGGTGTCCGAAAGTCTTGCATCCCTATGGATGAGGGTGTACGATGTAAGGGGCATTTCATCATCCTCGATTTGGCTTATAATGGATTTTAGTTTGCTATTCTTTCTTCGCGATGAATAGGAATCCCATTCATTAAAATTCAATTCTTCCTTGCCATGCTCCACATGGTCTTCCAAGTACCACGCTACCGGTTGCACCTTGTTGTACCAAGGATAGTCGGTATTGTTACTGTGGCAGTCATAACAAGAGGTCTTAATGATGCTCTCAACATTTTTTGGCACCTCGTTTACGACCATAAAGTCCGTTTTTGGTACCACATCGCTTTTATTGCGTTCGGTGGGCACAAATTGGATGCCCACCAATGCAACCAGCAAAATCCATCCTGTGACCTTTACCGCCTTCACTTAATTGATCTGCTTTTGTACACTACCGCAGGTCATCATTTTACTTCCGTAATAAGGGTTTTTTATTTCTTCAGTGGCACTCAACCATTGTGCTCCCTTATTATTGTTGTACATGGGACAATAGGCTTGGTAAAGTGTTCTTTCCGAACCTGTTATAGCCAATAGGTCAATGACATCTTTGCTCAAAATATCAAAGTGCTCGCGTTGGTGCCCGATGTCGCTTTTGGCTATATGTTCCGCATGCTCTGTGGCATCTTCAATAATGTCTGCTAACTCGGCCCGTTGTTGGACTGAAAATTTGCTCGTGTCAAAATCCTTAAGACTACCTTCCAGCTTTTCCCCTGCCGTTGCTGCACCGTCTTTATCATCTGATACAAGGGCGTTTTTGAGCGCTAGATAATCCGCGACGACTTCTGATGACATCATAGCCATTCCGCCCTGGTTCATATTATCTTGGTCCATTTGTGAATGGTCTTCCATGGTACCGTCCATGTGGCCGCTGTCATCCAGATGTTCGGTATTGTGGCCTTCTTGGTTTTCTTGCTCCTTATTCTTGTCTTTACAAGATGTGGCCATTAGGGCTATGATTGCCATGGCCAAGATTCCGGTTGTTACGTTTGCTTTTTTCATTTTCGGTTTTGATTTTAGATTTACAGTTTAAAATTTGTTTGTCCGATATTGTCAAGGACCTTTTTTAGATTTTCCTTTGTTTTTTTTGCTATTTCTTCGACATCCTTTTTAAGGGAAGAAGACCAGGTAACCGAAGTATCCTCCATTGAAACCTCTACCACCGATTCATCCTCTATCTCTTTAATGGTCACGTTACAGGGAAACAAGATGCCCATTTGAATATCGTTGGCGATTAGGTCAGCGGCGGTATCTTGGTCACAGACCAAGAGAATAAGATGCTTGGGCATATCTTTCATTATTACGCCCAAATATTCCTTAACATCGAATTCGGCCACGATATCAAGGCCCAACCTATCAAGTTGATCCTTCACATTCTTGACCGCTTCCCCAAAAGTGAGATTATATCTTTCTGTTACACAATAGCGGGTATTCATGCTCTCGCTATAATTTTGATTGGGAATCTCCCTTTTGTCTTTGCCGTTTTCCATCCTCTCGTTTTTAAAGTTTTCCGATCACATGCTCAAGCCTGGAAGTTATCTCATCGGCCACCTCGGTCAATTTTTCATTTTCTACTGCTTGCATCGAGGCCATCGGGTTTACCGCGGCAACTTCTACCGTACATTCCTCGATTTCCTGCACGATTACGTTGCAAGGAAGCATAGTGCCTATCTTATCTTCGGCCTCCAATGCTTTATGTGCGTAGGGCGGGTTACAGGCACCCAGAATTTTATACTTTTTGAAATCGACGTCCAATTTCTTTTTCAAGGTTTCCTTGACATCGATTTCGGTCAGAATACCAAAACCTTCGTTTTTTAGTTCCTCGGTAACCTTTTCGATTACTTTGTCAAAGTCTTCGTTCAGCGTTTTATTGAAATAATAGTTCATCTTCTTAGTTTTTAGAATTAATCGTTCGTTTTTGTTCTTCGTATTCCTCTTTTGACATTTCGCCCTTTGCGAAACGGTTGTCAAGGATAGCCATTGGATTTTCCTTGCTTTTAGAGCTTCGCGGACTTCCTCCTCTGAAAAGGAATATGGCCAATATCAAAATGATCGGTATCAGTATCCACCACCACATCATCATAGCTGTATCTTTTAATTGTTACATAAATTGTTCTCATTTCCAATGGAATTCGGGTGTTTACTGCCCTTTATTCTTCATTTTCTCTTTCATTTTTTGCATCATTCCGGGATTTTTTTCCATCATCTTCTGCATCATTTCTTCCATCATGTCAGGATTTGCTTCCATCATTTTTTTCATTCTTTCCTTCATTTCCTTTTTCATCATTTCATTGTTGTGCATTTTTTCCATCATCATCTTGCGGCCCTTTTCGCTTTCCATCATTTTATCCAGCATTTTGGAATGCATCTTTTTTTTCATTTCAGGATTCTTTTCCATCATTTGCTGCATATGGGCCTGCATTTTTTCCTTCATTTCAGGATTCTTGTCCATCATCATTTTCATATTTCCCGACTCCATCTGTTCCATATGGGTCTTCATCAATATCTTTTTGGCCTCTTCGTTTTTCCGAGCCTCACTGATGAAGTTTGTAAACTGTACCGGGTTCGAGATAATTTCCTGGTAAATGGCATTTCTATTTTCTTCGACCTGCATGGTCTCGGAAGCATTGAAAGTTGATTTGCATCCCGTAATTGTTCCAATAAATCCGATTACTACTAAAATCTTTACTGTCGTTTTCATGTTTTCCAATATTTTGGATTAATAAATCTTCTATACTGTGTCCGATTTTATATCGGACTAATCTTTTCTTTTCAAAAACCATTTTTCCCCTGTAAATATGAGTACCATCAGTACTGCTGCCACGACTACCACCAGTATATCGCTCAATGCCTTTATATACAGAAAAGCTCCCAGAACGATAAAATCCAGAAAGATGGCAGTTGCGATTATGTAGGTATTTGCCTTTATTTCCTTTTTCAGATTTTTTAAGATGCCCCAATGGATTCCGATATCCATAATCAGATAGAGGATCGCCCCCAAGGAGGCGATTCGTGTGAGGTCGAACAAAACGGTCAAGGTGATGGCTAAGACAACGGTGTATACCAACATATGCCTTTGGATACCACCCGACATACCAAAATGGTTATGGGGAATAAGCTCCATATCGGTAAGCATGGCCGTCATTCTAGATACCGCAAAAACACTTGCCACGACTCCGGAAATCGTGGCTACAATTGCGATACCTACCGTAAACCAAAGACCATACTTGCCAAAGGCCGGTTTTGACGCTTCTGCCAATGAGTAATCTTTGGCTTTTATAATTTCTTCTATGGAAAGATTAGATGATACCGCAAACGCGACCAATAGGTATACCAAGGTGCAAATGCCCAAAGAAATGATAATGGCCCTGCCTACATTTTTATTTGGATTTACAATTTCGTCCCCGCTATTGGTTATCGTGGTAAACCCCTTGTACGCCAAAATCGATAAGGCCAAAGCCCCTAAATAACTTGTTATTGGATACTCGCCCAAATCGCCGGATGGTAGTACCTCGCCAAAAGAATATCCGGCGGCCCAAAGTCCACCAATGGCAAAAATGGAAATACCGCCAATCTTCAAGATGGCCATGACCAAGGATGATTTGCCAATAACATTGTTTCCTGAAATATTGATCAAAAAGGCTACGACCAATAGCAGAACACCCAAAATCGGAACCCAAATACTATCATCGCCCACATCGAACAATTGTAAAGTATACGAGCCAAATGTTCGTGCGACCAGACTTTCATTAATGACCATTGAGAAGGCCATCAATAAGGCTCCGGAAGCGGTCAATGCACTCTTACCATAAATCTTTTTCAGGTAATTGGCTATTCCACCTGCGGATGGATAGGCATTTGACATTTTTATATAGGAGTATGCACTAAACCCTGAAATAATGGCACCGACCAAAAATGCAATGGGAAACCATTGCCCGGATAACTCAGCCACTTGGCCCAAAAGGGCAAAAATTCCCGCACCGATCATTACACCCGTACCCAAGGATACAGCTCCGGTCAAGCTCAGGCTATTTTTTTTGTATTGTGCCATTAGTTAAAATCTTAATGACAGGCCACCACCCGCGCCGAAGCGGTTGTCGTAACTTCCCATTAACGAAAAATCCCTACTTAAAACAAATTCGAGGCCTACTTGCCAGGTAACCTCTTTTTCAAAATCGGTTCCTGGTTCAAAGTCATTGACCCAACCAAAATCCATTTGATATTCATATTCACCATAGAGGGCCACATTTCTAAAAATCATCGTGGCTGTAGATAATGAAATGGTAGGTCGCAATTTGTTATCGATGCGTAAATCTGAATCGATTAACAGTGGAAGCAAATAGCGTACACCCACGACACCTGTTGTGGAAATCTCATCCATACTATCTTCCATCTCATTTTCCATGTTTACTCCTCCAAACACCCTGAAGTAGCTATTGAGCCAACGTTCATATGTAAACTCAGCTTCCAAGTTTTCGTTCCAACCGTATTCGCCACGAAGGATAAACTGATTGCGAATGTTGGTGGCCGTAAGAAAAAGTTCGCTCAGGTGACTGGCCGTCGTTACCTCGCCCCACGTCCAGATGTGGTCAGCTTCAGTAGTCAAGTTGGAAAGTGGATAGCCCATTAAGCGTTCATCACGAGGGGTATCATAACTGAACACTCTCGCCATACCACTATTCATATGGTAAAGAACGTGGCAATGGAAGAACCAGTCGCCGTACTCAACAGCGTCAAATTCGATAACTACTTTCTGCATCGGTGCGACGTTTACCGTATGTTTCAACGGACTGCGATCACCATTTTCATTCAGCACCCTAAAAAAGTGCCCGTGCAGGTGCATCGGGTGGTGCATCATCGTCATATTGTTAAGTGTAATGCGCACGACTTCGCCCTGATTGATTTTAATCTTATCGGTTTCCGAAAGCGGCACACCGTTGATTGACCAAACGTAGCGGTTCATATTCCCGGTAAGGTTGAACAGCATCTCTCGCACAGGTTTGCCCTCTTCAAACTCGGTAGTGCCGGGAGCTTCTAGATAATGATAGTTGAACTCTGGATTACCACCTGTTTTCATATTATCACCGATCACTTTGTCCTGCGGCACCATATAGCCCATATTCATTCCACCGTCCATTTGCATTTTGTCTTCCTTCAACTTCATATCCTGATGAGCCATTCCGTCGCCCTTCATTTTGGTGGAATCTTTGTCCTTTTTCATCCCATCCATTTGCATTCCATCCATCTTCATGGCATATTTCATCATCTTTTTAATGGAATCGTTTTTTGAAGGATTCAACTTAGCGGCAGGGGCACCCATCTTCATATCCATTGACATGAGTTGCTGCATTTGTTTTATAAGGTCAGGTACGGGTACATCGGGTGCCTTGAAGATATCGCCTGTCCCCATATAGGCGGAAGCCTGTCCGGAACCGTCTTGTGAGGTGACACGGATTTCCAATTTACCGCTTTCGGGAACGGTTACGATAAAGTCATAGGTTTCGGCAACGCCGATAAGGGTTTTATTTTTCTTTACGGGGACTACGTCCAAACCGTCCGCAGAAATCAGCATAGGGTCCTCGCCCCCAAACGTGAGCCAGAAGTAGGTGGCAGCCGCGGCATTTACAAATCGTACACGGACCTTTTCGCCAGGTTTGAAATCGGGATAGTTCTGTTCTGCCCGTCCGTTGATAAAGAACAGGTCATAATAATTGTCAAGTATGGCCATATCGGGCATACGCTGCCACATCATTTTCAGTTTGGCACCAACGGCACCCTTGGCAATAACCTTATCCCAGCTTTGTACCTGGTTTTTCTTGATGAGATACCATTCATTGCCCCGCTTTAAATTTTTAAGCTGCGTTTTAGGATTTTCGTCCATCCAATCGGAAAGGACAAGCACTAAATCTTTATCATATTCCAAATCAGTATCTTTAGGATTGATTTGGATTGAGCCATAAACGCCCCTTTGTTCTTGTAGACCTGTATGTGAATGGTACCAGTAAGTACCTGATTGCTTTAGCGCAAATTTGTATTGTTGGGTTTCGCCCGGTTTTATGGGTGGTGTTGTGAGATAAGGAACGCCATCGTAAAAGTTTGGAAGAATTAAACCGTGCCAATGCACGGAGGTCTCCTCATCCATTTTGTTGGTCACGTTGATAATGGCGAATTCACCTTCGTTAAATTCAAGATTTGGCCCGGGAATACCACCATTTATAGTCATCGCCTTTACATCCTTCCCTGTATAGTTGACCGTTTCGTAACCAATGGTCAAATCATAGACCCGTTCTGGCCAGTTGTCAATGTTTTCTTCAGTGTCGTTCGCTACGAATTGTGCATTGATTGCCAGTGACATCAAAGAAATCAGTAGTGTCGTTATTTTAGTATTCATAGGTGTTAATTTTTAAGTTCACAGTCAATAGAAAATAACCGTTCAGTTGCTCATGCCTTACCCTATGTGATTCTATTTCTAACTTTTTAAGTAATTGATGTTCGACGATTGTATATAGTATCCTTTAATGGATTCGATTTGATTTATCTGGAACTTCAATTGCAGTTCCTGAACATCGAGTACATCATTAAAATCAATAGTTCCCGTTTCGTAACTTTTAATAAGGATTTTTTCTGCTTCGATGGCTTTATCTATATTTCTCTGTTGCACATTAAAGCGTATCCTATTTGCATCCCTTTGGTTGATCGCTTCGCTCAACAAGGTTTTCAGTTTGTTAGTTCTTTCGGCCTTCTGCGCGGTGATTTCCTGTTGCCGCAGCTCATTCTGTTTTGAAATGGATTGATACTTGTTATTGAAAATGGGTATGGACAAGGAAACCATCGGCATTACGATATCCTTTCCGTTATCGCTGAAGTCCATCGCGGGCCGTTCAGCGACAGGTATATAATCGAGTCCAAAACCAAGATCGGGCAATGCCTCTTTTTGATTCAACAGCTCGGATTTTTCTACAGATTCGTACAATTTGTCGTACTTAACAAGTTCCGGATGTAATTGAAGATCTCCTTCTGCAAAAACAGGATCTACTTCGGGTATGGTAAATTCATAATACACATCGACCTGTGTATTTTCCTCCCTGTTGAGCAGATTGTTGAACAAGGTTTGCTCGGCCTGATATTCCTCACTTAAGACTTCTTTGCTTTGTTCCAGTTCATTCTGACGTATCTGTAATCTAAGCACATCTACAGCGGAGGCTTTACCTACTTCGACCGAGGTCAAGGCCAGTCGTTCATAGGTTTCCAATAGTTCGATATTTTCATCGAGCACCTTTTGTTTTGCACGGATTGCAAAGAGGCGATAGTAGGATTGGGAAACGGCCAAGGTCAATTTTCGCTTGGCGATGACCAGATCTTCATATTGTGCATCGGCTAGTGAACTGGCATAATTTTCCCGTGCGGTAATCGTGCCGAACCAAGGGATCATTTGCTTGGCGGAAAACCTTGCCTTTTGGGCACCTGTTCGAGTTTCCGGTTCACTGGCAAAGACTCCCGCACTTATTTCCGTATTAGGAAACGTTTTGACCTCATTGATTTTTTCCGAGGCGATATTGTAGCGCAGTTCATAGGCCTGAATCTCAGGGTTGTTCAATTCGGCCTGCTCAATCAAACTTTCCAACTCCTGTGCATTAATAGCAGCAATGGACATGATTCCTAAAAAGAGCTGTACGTATTTTTTCATTTCGACAATCGTTTTAATTGAAACTCCGCTTTCCAACTGTATAAAACAGGAACCACAAAAAGGGTAATCAGTGCGATAAGCATCCCGCCAAAACTTGGTATCGCCATGGGTATCATAATATCGCTACCACGGCCTGTGGAGGTCAGCACTGGCAGTAAGGCAAGAATTGTCGTTGCCGTGGTCATCAAACAGGGACGGATACGTTTTTCGCCTGCTTCCACTACCGAATCCCGAACGCCCATAAGGGTATCCGGTTTGTTTCTATCGAAAGTCTGTGTCAGATAGGTCGCCATGACTACACCGTCGTCCGTGGCAATACCAAATAAGGCGATGAACCCGACCCAAACGGCGACGCTAAGATTTATAGTGTGCATCTGGAAGAGGTCGCGTAGGTTTTCGCCAAAGAAATTAAAGTTTAAAAACCAATCCTGACCATAAAACCAAATCATCAAAAACCCTCCAGCAAAGGCGACCGCTATACCTGTGAATACCATTAACGATGTACCCACGGAGCGAAATTGGAAATAGAGGATCAGGAAAATAATAGTCAATGCCAAGGGTACCACCACAGACAAAGTTTTTTCAGCCCGTAACTGGTTTTCATAGGTTCCCGTAAAGAGATAGTTGATCCCTTTGGGAACTATCAGTTCGCCGCTATCGATTTTTTCCTGAATCAAGGCCTGGGCGTTTTCGACCACTTCCACTTCCGCGAAACCGTCCAACTTATCGAAGAGTACGTAGCCCACCAAAAAAGTATCCTCACTTTTGATGACCTGTGGCCCTTTTTCGTAGTTGATGGTTACCAGCTCGCTCAAAGGAACGGGATTCCCTTTTTCAACGGGTACATAAATTTCCTTTAGGTCCTGCGGGTTTTCCCTAAGTTCCCTAGGATACCTCACACGAACCCCATAACGTTCCCGGCCTTCAACGGTCTGGGTTAGTACCATGCCACCAACGGCCACCTGTAATACACTTTGTACATCTTCTATGGTAATACCATAACGGGCCAATCGTTCCCTATCGATATCTATCAAGAGATAGGGTTTGCCCACAATCCTATCGGCAAATACCGCTTCGTCCTTGACCCCCTCGGCTTCTTTCAGGATGTCTTCCAATTGAATCCCGAATGCTTCGATTTGCTTTAAATCCTGACCTTTGACCTTGATGCCCATGGGTGCCCGCATTCCTGTCTGTAACATGACCAGTCGGGTTTCGATGGGCTGTAGTTTCGGGGCGGAGGTAACACCTGGGAATTTGGTCACCTTGACAATTTCTTTCCAAATATCGTCGGGCGACTTTATTTCGGGTCGCCAGTTTCGAAAATACTCGCCGTCCTCATCAGGTATCAGGTCTTTTTGCTGTATGGAAAAAGCAGATTTTATCGAAGATTCCTTATAATCCGCATCATCCGTATCGACCTCTAAATTCGGATTGGTCACAAAAGTACCGTCCCTCAGTTCGAACATGCCATCTTCATTTACTTTGTAGCGTTGCCATTTTCTATCTTCATCGAGCATGTATTCCGGTTTGTACTGAATAACATTCTCGTACATGGAAAGTGGAGCGGGATCTAGGGCCGATTCCGTTCTTCCTGATTTACCGACTACAGTCGCTATTTCCGGAATACTGGCCACGGCCATATCGAGTTGCTGAAGTACGCGTTTGTTCTCTTCTACCCCTGCATGTGGCAACGATGTGGGCATCAGAAGGAAGGAACCTTCGTTGAGCGAGGGCATAAATTCCTTTCCGGTATTTCGCATAATCATCACACCGAACACAACTATCGCGGTCGGGACTGAGAGGAAAATAAGTTTGTTGCGCAAGGCCCAACGTAAAATTCGGGTATAATAATTTCTGAAAATCGTAAAGAAACCCAAAAGCCCGAAACAGATAAGACCCACGAATATCAGGTTCCAGAAAATGCTTTTGTCCAACCCCAAGGGCCTCCAGTATTCGGCGAGGACAAAAACAATGGCAAATGCCGAAATGATGATATTGATCAAATTGGCCCGATTATCGGAAATCGTGAATCCCGATGAAATTTTTGAGGCCAATTCGGGATATTTCAAGAGGCCTACCACACCAAAGGCTATCAATATCAACCCTAACAAAGAGCCATAGACAATGGCAAGAATTCCCAAAACGATAAGCACCCCATTGACACCATAGCCCAGCGTATTCTTTACACTCTTTTTACGAAACAGAAATGCTGCAAATGGCGGTATCAAAAATAAAGCGACGATAATGGATGCAGTCAATGCAAAGGTCTTGGTAAAGGCCAGTGGGCGAAAGAGCTTTCCTTCTGCCCCGATCATGGTAAAGACAGGGATAAAGCTGATAATAGTGGTCATTACCGCCGTTAAGATAGCACCCGACACTTCCGCTGTTGCCGTATAAACAACTTTATTGATGGATTCTTTACCATCAGATTCGTCCAAATGCCGTATAATATTCTCGGAGAGGATGACCCCTACATCGACCATGGTGCCAATAGCGATAGCGATACCCGACAGCGCTACGATATTGGCATCCACGCCAAAAAGTTTCATAGCGATAAAGACCATCAGCACTGCAACCGGCAACAGTCCGGAAATCAAAATGGAAGCCCTTAGATTAAAGACCATGACAATAATGACCAAAATGGTAATCAGTATTTCCAGGGTCAGTGCCTCATCGAGGGTTCCAAGTGTTTCTTGAATCAACTCGGTTCTATCATAAAACGGGACAATGGTCAATTGCGATGTTGTCCCGTCGCTAAGTTCTTTTGAAGGAAGCCCCGCACTGAGTTCGTCTATTTGGTCTTTAACATTGTTGATGACTTCCATGGGGTTTGCACCGTAGCGGGCCACGACCACGCCACCAACGACTTCGGCACCTTCCTTATCCAATATTCCCCTTCGGGTAGCTGGGCCATGTGCTACCCTGGCAATATCCCCAATACGTATCGAGGTAAAATCGCTCGAAGTAACCACGGCGTTCTCTAAATCGGACAATGATTTGACATAACCCAGCCCGCGAATCAGATATTCGGCCTGATTGATTTCCAAGGTTTGCGCACCGATGTCCCTGTTGCTCTGTTTTACGGCTTTTACGACTTGTTGCAGACTGATACCGTACTGCTTCATCAATTCCGGGTTTACATCGACTTGATATTCCAGAACGTAACCGCCAATGGAAGCCACCTCGGAAACCCCACTCGCCGAAGAAAGGGCATATTTCACATAGAAATCCTGTATGCTGCGAAGTTCCTGCAGATCCCAACCTCCGGTAACATTGCCATCCTTATCACGGCCTTCGAGCGTATACCAAAAAATTTGGCCCAATCCCGTTGCATCGGGCCCCAGAGCCGGGTTGACACCTTCCGGTAACAATCCTGCCGGTAGTGAATTCAATTTCTCAAGGATACGGCTACGGCTCCAATAGAACTCAATATCCTCCTCAAAAATGATATAGATACTCGAAAAGCCGAACATGGAGGAACTACGGATGGTCTTTACGCCGGGAATGCCCAATAAAGATGTGGTCAATGGGTAGGTTATCTGATCTTCGATATCCTGTGGGGACCGACCGTCCCACTTCGTAAATACGATTTGCTGATTTTCCCCAATATCGGGAATGGCATCAACAGCAACCGGATTTCTGGGTAGTGCGCCGGTATTCCATTCAAAAGGTGCATTTACGATTCCCCAGCCTACAAAAAGGGCGAGCAGCAAAACCGCTACCAATTTATTTTCTATGAGAAACTTTATGCTTTTATTTAGCATGATTAGGATAATTAAGTAATTGGAAATTCAAGTTGACAAAACCAACAAAAACCAACTTGACCCTAACAATAAATAATATGTTGGGCCTAAATTGTCAATTACTTAAAAATCAAATCAGAAAGGTCTGATCCAGAACTTGGATGTCCCGTATCAGTGGTGGGGGGGAATAATCCTTAAAAGGAACGATTTTCGTATCAAATCCTTCGTAAAGGTTTATGAAAGAATATAGAAATGATACTACAAAGACTTGTTGCTCATCGTTGAGATTTTCATATGAAATCTTTAAATCATCTTGGCCAGCAATGGCTAGTGTTTGATCCTCGCAGCAACCTTTATTTCCTATAAGGTGGTAATGTGAATCTTTGGATTGTTGCATCTCCATTCCACAAGACTCCGCTTTACCGAAAAAAGAGAAATCCACCAAAACATCGCCGCAATAATGCCGATCAACGGCAAAGGAGAACGTCGATAACAGCACTAAAAGTGCCATTATAGATGACGATATTTTGCAAAATCTTTTTTTCATTAGGTATGTAAATCTACAAAAACTTTAACACTTTTTTTCTGTTTAACATATTTTACGACATCTTCATCTGACATAACCAGCATAGTTTGTCCAAATTAATCCGATCTGAGTTCCATTAGCAATTGGTCCAACTCGTTAAAAGTCTGGAGGTTTGGCCATGATCAAAACCTGCCGACTCAAAATCCTTGTGTATAAACCTGCCATTGTTTTGTGACAAAGCCCCTTTCTGAAAGTCCAGGTCTACAGTAAAATAATTCCCTTGGTAACGAGAGACCCGTCTGACCACCATCTTTAGAGCAACAATTCAAACAAGTGAAAAACAAGAGCAAAAGCCGGCCCTGCACCTAAGTTCTGCAAATAACATTTTGTTCCTTAATATCGCTTTTATGATATTGAATGTTTATATGTGCCCTTTTCCTGTGCTTGAATCAGTAATTCCAAGCGATTTGCTGCGCTTTCCAAGATATTGCTAGTGAGAAACTATACCAAAGACATTGTTTAATTCGTAATTACGAATCTTTTAGTCTTAAACATGACCAATATCATATTTTTGTTTAGCCCTCCTGGTTATTTTTAAAAGCGAATTCTTAACGGATTTAAATGCAAAAATTTGAAAAACAAACAATTACAGTCATATTCAAATCAAAGTTATATGAAATAGGCTAAACAAAAACAATTAGCATTAAGAATTGAAGCGAATTTGTACTAAAATATTATCCATATTTCTCACGTGTACGGTATTATTTACCACCACGTCTTTTACGGCGAATATGCATTTTTGCTGTAGCAAGTTGGTGAGCTTATCTGTGACTGGTGAGGCAAAACCATGTGATGAAAAGCTTCAAAAACCAGAAAATACCACGAAGAAATGTTCTTTGGAGCAAAAAGATTGCTGTAGTACTGATTCTTTTATCAACATTGGTAATGATGATTTAAGGAAGGTTTCATCTGAGCTTGATTCGCATGCTTTTGTCTTTTTAAAAGCATTTTTCCACTCCTATTTTAGTCTATTTCAAGAACTTGAGCTTAAAACAGTTTCCGTTATAAACCATGATCCTCCCTAGATCGAACGGGACATACTCATACTTCACGAAGTTTTCTTGATTTGATTTTTATTTAAGCGGATTAACAATCTGTGCTTCCCATTGCCAACAGCCCATTGTTTGGTTATCTACTGTCGCGTCCATTTTCTGGCGACACCCTTTTTCGACCTGTATTTTATCAGAGAATCAATCCTCCGATTGATTTATTGCTCAGTTATGAACACGAACATTTTCATACATGGAATCCACTAGAGTTTATTGGGTTATGAATATGGTCTGTAGTCGGTGCCTAAAAGTCATAAAGCAAGAATTGCGTGATTTGGGAATTCCGGTATTGTCCCTTGAATTAGGGAAACTTACGGTAAAGGCCCAAGAAATATCAATTGCCGAAGTAGACCGAGAAGTGATGGATGTCCTCCATTCCAACGGCTTTGAAATAGCCAAAAGTGAAGAAGAGATGATAGTCGAGCAAATAAAGATTGCTTTGATATCATTGGTTTCCGATGTTCCCTTTGATATAAAGGAAAATATTTCGGACTATCTGACAAAATCGTTGCATAGAGCCTACAAAGTGCTGAGCAAAAAATTTTCAAAAAATGAAAATACCACTATAGAAAAATATTTCATCAAGTTGAAAATTGAAAAGGTAAAAGAGCTCATACAGTTGCGGCAGCATACCTTTTCTGATATCGCTTATATGCTCGATTACAGCAGTGTTAACCACTTATCCAGACAGTTCAAGGAAATCATGGGCATGAGCATGACCGATTACAAGAATAGCCAAGTGTGGCAACGGGGCTTTCTTGACGAAATTATATAGATAAAAAAGAATATTATGAAGTTATAACTGACCCATAAAAAATAGTTTTAACTCAACAACCTAATTGATTCAAAATATGAAAATAACTAAAACATTATCAGGACCTATTACGCTTACGGTGCTTCTACTTCTCTTGGCGATACCGAGCGTGAATTCACAAGAAAAATGGGAAGCGCCCGAAAGTGCGGATAAATTGACTAACCCCTTGAAAAATGATGCCTCTGCTGTTGCCAATGGCAAAAGAACTTACAAAATGCTTTGTGTGATTTGCCATGGCGCAAAAGGAAAGGGAGACGGCATGGGAGGAGCAGGCCTAACTCCGAAACCTACCGATTTGACCAATACGGATGTGCAGGCCCAGACCGACGGAGCTCTTTTCTGGAAGTTAACCGAAGGGCGTTCACCCATGGCCTCTTATAAAAGTGCATTGCCGGAAAAGAAAAGATGGGAATTGATTAACTATATCAGAACCTTAAAAAAATGAAAAAGCTACTAGTATTTATGACCATTTTGGCGTTTGGGTCTTCAGCATTTGGACAGACCTACAACACCTTTGAACCGAGTAAGACCCAATTTATGCTGCGTGGTTACGGCCACACGGGGTTCGAATATATGGATTCGGGCGACGAATCAGAATCTACTTTTCTGGGATCGGCTTTCGCTCCTATATTCCTATACAAACACTCTGACAGATTGATGTTCGAGGCTGAACTGGAGTTTGTGTTGGAAGGGAATGAATTAGAAACCGGTTTGGAATATGCAGATGTCATGTACGTGCTCAACAAGAACATGACCGTTCGGGCTGGGAAATTTCTTTTGCCCTTCGGCACATTCATCGAAAGGTTGCATCCCGCGTGGATAAACAGATTGCCCAATGCCCCCTTGGGCTACGGACACGATGGCATAGCACCCTCCTCGGGTATCGGTGTAGAGCTTAGGGGGGCATTTGATTTAGGTGGCCCCAAATTAAACTATTCAGTGTACTCGACCAACGGCCCAAGAATAAAAGATGGATCTGAAGAACCGGAAGAAGCAGGTATTTTGGAATTTGCGAACTATGAGGATACCAATTTGGCCAAAGCTTTTGGTGGCCGAATCGGGTTGTTGCCTTTTTCAGATTCTTCTACTGAAATTGGTTTTTCAGCCTATTCAACCAGCGGCACAGGGGAAGAGGGTTCAGAATTCGAGGACATTGGTGCTTTTTTGTATGCCCTGGATTTTTCCTTGGTGAAACAAATACCGGGATTGAGTGGCATAGTGGATGTAAAAGCACAATATAACAGTTCCAACGTGGATACGGCCACATTTATCGAAATGCATGAAGATGGTGATTTAGAAGAATATTCTTTTGACAATCAAAGTAACTCCTTTTATGCCCAACTGAGCTATAGGCCCACAATGGCCAGCAGTGACTTCGTGAAAAAATTGGAGCTTGTTGGAAGGTACTCAGACTTTAACGCACCTGAAGGCGCTGAGTGGGAAGAGAAATCAACACAATATGCCTTCGGACTCAACTATTGGTTGAGCTGGCGGTCGGTAGTGAAGCTTAGTTATCAGACCACAGAAACTGAAGGAGGCCATGATGGAGATGGAATCACCAATACAAACGGTTTGTTTTTGCATTGGGCCATAGGATTTTAATTAAATCATAAAAATTAGAGAAATGAAAACAGTGTATAAATTATCAATCGCTTTGGGGCTCATGGTTGCATTTGGACTGACGGTCGTCGCCTGTTCATCGACCAAGGACAAAAATACCGATGTGCCAGCTGATTCAGTGGTAGAAGCTTCCGAAGAATTTAGTATAGAGAAATCCGGGGCACAACTATGGGGAGAGACCTGTAACCGCTGTCACATTGCCCCGTCGCCGGCTGATTACAACGATACGGACTGGGAAACTATAAGCTTACATATGCGGGTGAGGGCAAACCTGACCGAACACGAAAGTAAAAAAATAGAAGAGTTTCTTAAGTCAGCTAATTGATGGATGGAAATGCTCCCATAGCCGCTGGGCCATTTTGGTTATGGGAGCAAAATTCCAAGCATAATAAAGGAATATCACCTAAGGACACTTACATATTAATTATAAAAATTAGAACCAATGAAAACAGTATCACTAATGCTCTCTATGATTGCGTTCATAGCTCTAGGGAGCTGTAACCAAAGTGTAGATGCCAACGCACTACTTGAAAATACCGAAACAAGAACTGAAATCATGAACACAATAGTAGGCAATCATAGTTATATGACCGAATTTATGGATGCCATGCAGAATAATGACCATGCTATGCAAATGATGCAGGGCAATACTAAAATGATGGGAAACATGATGCAGGCAGACGGTATGCAGATGATGATGAAAGACAGTGTGATGATGAAGAACATGATGCAAAATATGATGAAGGACGGAAAGATGATGGGCGACATGATGCAAATGATGCACGAAAAAGGGATCATGAGCAAAGACTGTATGGAATCTTGTATGAAAATGATGGGAGACAAGGGAATGGACACGAAGGGAATGATGGGTAACATGCCATCGGGATCTTCCAATGCCGATCACTCTGAAAATCACTAAAGTTTAATTTAAATGAATACAGAACCATGAAAAATCACTGGTTATGGATGGTCATCGGATGTGGCCTACCCCTATTGCTTATTTTTTTGCTCCCGTATTCGGAATCAAAGGCAACCTGACCCTATTCACTTTTATCGTTATCATGTTTGCTGTGCATTTGTTAATGCCAATGCGACACGGTGGCCACAGTCATGGTCTAACAGAGGATAATCTGAAAAGGAAAAGTGAAGAAAAACAGGACAAGGACAAAGAACAGCACCACCATTGAAAACGAAAGACTTATGAAAAAGAGGTTTCAAATAGACGGGATAAGTTGTGGAGGTTGTATCACAAGGATCAAGAAGGTTTTGGAAGGCCATGAGGCTATAGATGAAGCGAAAATATTCTTGAATCCAAAAGGAGTTGCTAAAATCAATATGAACGAGAATCTTTCAATAAATGATTTGCAGAAACAACTCGATCAGCTTGACGGTTACACAATAACTGAAATAGAATAAATAAGTATTAACATTTAAAACAAAAAAACTATGCATTATTTCGATGGACACTGGGGCGGTATGCACTTTATATGGTGGATCATATGGTTGATCCTATTAATCTGGATATTCTTTGTCCCATACGACATCCCCTATCGGAAAAACGAGAACGAGAACCCAAACGATATTCTTAAAAAGCGATTTGCCAAAGGCGAAATCTCGAAAGAAGAATATGAGGAATCAAAGAAAGTTTTGGAATCTGATAAATAACAAAAAACGAAAATCATGAATCGAATCAACATAAAAAAATTAGGCTTTGCCATGGGGCTTACAGGAGCATTGGTATATCTGGGTTGTATAGTAGTAATGTTAACAGCCGGCCGTGAGGGAACAATAGATTTCTTCAACAGTTTGCTGCACGGGTTGGACACTACAAGTATCATTAGAATGGATGTCCCCCTTTGGGAAGCGGCCATAGGCATTGTCCAAACTTTTATCATAGGGTGGCTGATCGGAGCACTTATAGCGGCATTTTATAATGTACAGTTAAAAAACAGAAGAGTGTGAAAAAAATAGCAGTAGTTGGATATGGAGTCATCGGAAAAAGAGTGGCCGATGCCGTTAATGTACAAGAGGATATGGACCTTTTCGGGGTCTGCGACATCATTAGCGATTGGCGCATACAGACCGCCTTGGAAAAAGGTTTTGCAGTATTTGCCGCAACCAAGGAAGCAAATGAAAAAATGCGATCGGAGGGAATATGCGTTGCAGGTTCTATGCAAGAGCTATTGGAACGGGTTGATCTGGTTGTGGATTGTACCCCCAAAAAGATTGCGGCTAAAAATGTTGAAACCTAGAGGGAAAAAGGAATCAAATTTATCCTTCAAGGAGGGGAAAAACATGAAACCACAGGCCATTCCTTTAGTGCAGAGAACAATTATGAATCGGCCGTAGGTTTAGATTCTACAAGAGTGGTTTCATGCAATACCACATCCATCTTAAGAACACTGACCACTCTAAAAAGAGCCGATTTGCTCAATTATGCAAGGGGTACTCTGTTAAGACGTGCCACTGACCCCTGGGAAAGCCATTTGGGCGGCATTATGAATACGATGGTGCCCGAAAAGGAAATCCCGAGCCACCAAGGTCCGGATGCACAAAGTGTGGATCCCGATCTCGGTGTAATCACATCGGCGGTAAAAGTACCCCAAACTTTGAGCCATATGCACTACTGGAACGTAAAGCTAAAGAAAAATGCATCCAAAGAGGAAGTACTAGCTGCCCTTAAAACGTCGACCCGTATCAAATTGATACACTACGATCAAGGGCTGGTCTCGAACAACACCATTAAGGAAATGTATCTGGATATGGGACGGCCTTGGGGCGATATGTACGAAGTGGCCCTGTGGGAAGACATGCTCAAAGTCGTGGGCGACGAACTGTTCTATGCCTATGTGGTGGATAATCAGGCCATCGTAATTCCTGAGACCATTGATGCTATACGGGCATTGACAGGTATCGAAAATGATGGTCAAAAATCCATCGTCAAAACCAATAAAAGTTTGGGAATTAATTAAAAATAGAGATGACATTTGAAGAAATAAAGGAACATTTAGGGGACACGGCATCTTTCTACCTGGAACATGTAAGTAATAAGATTACCAAGGATGAATTGCAGTTACCAGAAAAACACGTTGTGGACAAGGTATTCGTCAACACTGATCGTAATACTCGGGTCCTCGGAAGCCTTTCACAACTTTATGGTCACGGAAATCTTGCTGGCACAGGATATCTCAGCATTCTTCCTGTCGATCAGGGTATTGAACATAGCGCCGCTTTTTCCTTCTATAAAAATCCTGACTATTTTGATCCTGAGAACATCATAAAATTGGCTATCGAAGCAGGCTGCAACGGAGTGGCCTCGACTTTCGGGGGCTTGGCCCTTTACGCACGGAAATATGCGCATAAAGTTCCGTTTATCGTAAAAATAAATCACAACGAGCTCCTGACCTATCCCACCAAATATGACCAAACCCTCTTCGGTACTGTGAAGGAAGCTTGGAATATGGGTGCCGTGGCAGTCGGCGCGACCATTTATTTCGGTTCCGATGAAAGTAATCGGCAGTTGAAGGAAATCTCCGAGGCATTTGCGGAGGTGCACAGTCTTGGGATGGCCACCATTCTCTGGTGTTACACCCGAAACGAAGCTTTCGAAACCGATACAGAAGATTATCATTCATCGGCCGATTTGTCAGGGCAGGCCAATCATCTTGAGGTTACTATACAGGCGGATATTATCAAGCAAAAGTTGCCAACTACCAATTTTGGATTCAAAAACATTGGATTCGGCAAATACGAAGATGCCATGTATGAAACCTTGACCACGGAACATCCCATTGACCTATGTAGGTTACAAGTGGCAAATTGCTATATGGGAAAAATCGGGTTGATCAACTCGGGAGATGGCTCCAAGGGAGAATCCGACCTGACTGAAGCGATCATTACGGCTGTCGTCAACAAACGGGCCGGAGGCTCCGGTCTGATCTTAGGAAGAAAGGCTTTTCAGCGGCCGTTCAAAGAGGGGGTAGAACTGTTACGTGGCGTACAGGGCGTTTATTTAGAGAAGAAAGTAACCATAGCATAATGGATAATCAAGAATGTTCGATACGGAAATAAAATCACTGAAATCCCTTAACCACTACCTGCAAAAATTGGTGGAAGATAGGTTATGGCTAAAAGTCATCATTGCACTGTTCCTTGGGGTCGGTCTCGGACTGTTGTTAAGTCCCCAAAATGGTTGGATAACCAAAAGCACTGCCGATGTTCTTGGCAATTGGTTGGCCCTACCTGGCATGCTCTTTCTTAAATTGGTACAGATGATCATGATACCCTTGATCGTTGCCTCTATCATTACAGGTATAGCAAGTAATGACAAAGAGAATCTGAAAAAGCTAGGTGGTGGGGTGCTCTTATATTTTATTTCCACAACAATTATTTCGGTAACTATAGGTACGATCCTTGCCTTAATCTTTCGCCCTGGCAAGTATCTACATCAACAAGCCGTTGCGGATCATGAAGAGGCTTTGACCAGTAATGCCGAAAGCACCGAGCTGTCATTCGGCTTGAACGATATCCCCACTGCTATAACAAATTTGTTGCCCGACAATCCCTTGGCATCCATGGTAAGCGGCGAAATGTTGAGTATTGTCATTTTTACTATTATAATAGGTGTTGCCGTATTGTCCCTTCCCGACGACTTGCTAAAACCTGTAAAATTATTATTGAGTGCCATTCAGGAAATCTGTATGACCGTGGTCAAGTGGGCCATGTTACTGGTTCCCGTTGCCGTTTTCGGCTTGATGGCGCAACTGACTTCTAGCGTTGGTCTAAATTCCCTTTCAGGTCTGGGCTTTTATGTGCTCGTCGTCTTGATAGGGCTATTGTTGTTGGTCATAATTTACCTGATAGGTGTAAGCCTTTTGGGCAAGGGAAATCCGTTACGGTTTTTACGTAAGATCAGGGATGTGCAACTGCTGGCCTTCTCGACCACAAGTTCCGCGGCGGTAATGCCACTCTCCCTCAAAACTGCGGAAGAAGAACTAAAGGTTGATCCTACAATCAGTAATTTCATAATCCCTATCGGAGCCACCGTAAATATGGACGGCACGGCGCTTTACCAGACCATAACCACCCTCTTTATTGCCCAAGCATACGGACTGGAAATGGGCCTTTTGAATGTCATCGTGGTGGTGGTTACCATCGTTGCGGCGTCTATAGGGACACCTGCAATACCCGGAGGGGGCGTTGTGATTTTAGCTTCCGTACTATCCGGTGCAGGCATACCGGCAGAAGGAATAATCATCATAATAGGGGTGGAACGGTTGCTTGGAATGTTTCGGACGGCAGTAAACGTTACCGGCGATCTTACGGCCTGTATGGTATTCAATCGATTTTATGGAAATATGCCCATCACAGGCTCAGATAAAGTACTAAAAACACAAGAAGAGTGTTCCACTGTTTAAAAACCAGAATATGAAAAGATCGACCGATGACGTGAACGTTAACAACCAAGATTGAACTATGGACACAAATATTAAACATGTTGGGGCATTTATCTCGGTATGCGATTCCCCTGGAATGAATGCAGCAATTTACCCAACCATCTTTACAAGCTTCTTCACCCGCTATGAAAACCTGAAGCAACTTGCTTGCTTTTGCGGGGCAGCCCCCTTTGAGTATACCTACGGGACCAGCCCTCAAAAGTGGGCCAAAACACACCATATGGAAAACCGCGTCTTAAAAAGGCAATTCCACATGTGTGCCCTCTCTGCAATCAATCACGACCCGGAATTAAGGGAATACTACCAACGAAAAGCAGCCGAGGGAAAGAATAAAATGCTGGAGATAAATAATGTTCGGAATAAACTAATCCTGAGGAACTGTACCGTGATGAAGCGTCAAAAACCCTAGGTTCGGGAAGCTGCGTTATGATCAGAATTAGGTTTTGACTGATTCATGGAAATCCGGCTGACACAACATTGACAATTATTGCCGAAACTATCATACACAACTTAAATTGTTTCGAGAAGTGCAACGCTTTTTTAATGAAATGACAGGCAAAAAGGCGACAACGCATATCATAAAGATCAAACATATACTACCTAATAATAATAACAATGAAAAATATACTAGTACCCACAGATTTCTCTGAAAACTGCACTAAAGCTGCGAAACTCGGAATAGACATGGCCAAACTTTTTGATGCCGAGATTCATTTTTTCCATTTGATACAGACCCCTGTTGATTGGGTAAAGCTGGAGAAGGAAAAGGAAAAACGGCATCCTGAAACCTTGAAAAAAATCGGCAGTGCAAAATCCGCTTTACGCGAGCTGGAAAAGAAGGCAGAACAGGAACATTTGAAATGTCAAACCTTCCTTCAATATCAAGTAGGAACCAAGCATATTATAAAACATTCGGGGCATTTTGACCATGATTTCATTATCACGGGCAGTAGCGGCACTAAGGGTGCTGTACGTGAATTGTTGGGTAGTTACGTGGAAGAGATCGTCAGAAAATCGGATGTTCCGGTAATCGTGGTCAAGGAGGACGAGGTTGCTTTCCCTTTTAAAAATATCGTATTTGTTTCTGATTTTGAAGAGGATGTAAGTCAAGCATTTAAGCATGTTATTTCCATTGCAAAAAAATGCAATGCACATATCCATCTATTGCGCGTCAATACGAAAACGGATACCAATAGTATTCAAGCAGGACTAAAACCTATCCAAACATTTGTTGAAAAGTTTCCAGGCCTGAAACATTATTCCATGTTCGTCAATAACGAACCCTCTGTAGAGGTGGGAATCAATACCTTCTTAACGTATGAACCGGCGGATTTAATTGCCATGTGTACGCACGGGAATACGGGTTTCTTAAACTTATTTTCCAAAAGTATCGCTGAGGGTGTAGCCAATCATTCCACACTTCCGGTAATGACAATACGCATTTAGGAATGGGAGTAATACAGGTTAAAAAATATTCGGGCGAAATGGAGGCATTTGATATGAATAAACTTGTCAACTCCCTAAGACGTTCTCAGGTCGATGAAAGTCTTGTACAGCAAATCGCCCATGAAGTAGAAGGAAATATTGAGGATGGAATGACCACAAAAAAAATCTATCAAATGGCCTTCAGGATGCTAAAAAGCAGGGCAAGGGTAAGTGCGTCGCGATATAAGCTAAAAAAGGCCTTAATGGAACTTGGGCCATCCGGTTACCCCTTTGAAAAATTTGTTGGCAAAGTATTGCAGTATGAAGGCTTTGAGGTAGAAGTAGGGGTACTCGTCAAAGGCGATTGTGTACAGCATGAAGTGGACGTGATTGCCCAAAAAGGGAATAGGCACTATATGATAGAGTGTAAATATCACAGCGACCAAGGCCGGTTTTGCAATGTGAAAATCCCGCTCTACATCCAATCTAGATTTTTGGATGTTCAAAAGCAATGGGAAAAGCAAGAAGGTCACAAAAACAAATCACACCAAGGCGGTGTTTACACCAATACCCGATTTACAAGTGATGCCACACATTATGGAAACTGTGTCGGGTTAATGCTGACCAGTTGGGATTATCCCAAAGGAAAAGCACTAAAGAATAGAATAGACACAGCTGGCCTGCATCCCTTAACCTCACTGACCACGATTACCAAATCGGAGAAATCGAAATTGTTGGAACATGGAATTGTACTTTGTAGGGAAATAAAGGACAATCCCGATGTGTTGAAAAAAGTTGGGATTGATGGGGCCAGACGAAAAAAGATTCTAGCCGATTCGCAAAGTCTATGCGAAACCCATCAACCAAACACTTGAATTATGACCGAAAGAACTATTAATATCCATTTTTTAGGAGCGGCTGGTACTGTTACTGGTTCCAAATATCTTCTGGACACAGGGGACAGAAAAATACTTATCGATTGCGGTCTGTTTCAGGGGCTCAAAGAACTACGCTTAAAAAACTGGGAATATCCACCTGTAAACGTCACCGAAATTGATGCCGTATTGCTTACCCATGGCCATTTGGACCATACCGGCTATCTGCCAAGGTTGGTAAAGCAAGGTTTCAAAGGGCCTATTTATGGCACCTATCCCACTTTGGACATCGCCAAGATTATATTGAACGATAGTGCCAAAATACAGGAACAAGAGGCCGAACGTGCCAATAAGGGAGGGTATTCAAAGCACAGTCCCGCAGAACCGCTGTACGATTTAAAAGATGTTGAAAAGACCATTCCGTATTTCAAGGGAATACCACTCAACCAGTGGCTTCCCATTTTAAAAAATGTAAAAGCAAGATTTCAGTATAACGGACATATTCTCGGAGCAACCTATATTGAATTGGATGTGCAGGACAAACGATTTGTCTTTTCAGGGGATATTGGTAGAACAAACGATTTGCTCTTATATCCACCTGCTAAACCAAAAAGAGCCGACGTGCTGTTTATGGAATCAACCTATGGCGGTAGGTTCCATCCCGAAGAGACGGAAGCGCTTCCCGAAATTGAAAAATTGGTCAACGAAACCGTTTCAAGGGGCGGTAGCCTTTTTATACCAAGTTTTTCGGTTGAACGCGCCCAATTGATGATGTTGATATTCTGGAGGCTATTAAAAGAAACCAAAATTCCGAAAGTCCCCATGATAATGGACAGCCCAATGGGTGCCAATGTCTTGGAACTATTTCACAGAACACGTGACTGGCATAGGTTGGAAGATGACGAGTGTGACAAAATGTGCTCCCACTTTACCGTTGTTAGCAGCTACCGTGAAACTATGGAACTGAGAAGTGATGACAAACCAAAAATTGTCATTGCCGGAAGCGGAATGCTCACAGGCGGCAGAATGTTGAACTATCTGGAAACCCAGGCACAAAACCCCGATAACACTTTACTCTTTGTTGGCTATCAAGCGGAAGGTACCCGTGGAAGAAAATTATTGGAAGGAGAAAAGGAAATAAAAGTGTATGGAAAGACTGTATCCTTCAAAATGCAAGTGGCCGAGATTGAAGGTCTTTCGGCCCATGCAGACCATGCCGAATTGTTGGATTGGTTGAGTGATATAAAGATTCAGCCAGAAAAAATATTTATCGTTCATGGCGAAAGAGAAGGGGCCGAGGCCTTAAAACAGGGAATCAAGGAAATCTATGACTGGGATAGTGAAGTTCCCCAACTCTATGGTATCGAAGAGTTAAAGTAGGTAAGAAATTACGAAAGAATAACATGGAAATGGAAGAAAAATCAAACATCCTCAAATATAAATCGCTAGGTATTTACACGCAAAATGAAAACGTTGTGTATATGCGAGAAGATTGTCATGTCTGTATTTCAGAAGGGTTTGAGGCATTGACCCGTATAAGGGTATCGAACATGAGCTCCTCGATAATTGCAAGTCTGCATATCATTACTTCAGAAGTTCTTAGGCAGGGCGAAATAGGGCTGTCACAAATAGCAGCAAAAAAACTCAAAGTATGGGACGGCGAAACGTTATACGTGTCCCATTTGGAACCCATAGAATCATTGAGCTTTGTAAGGGCAAAAATTTATAATCAAAAGCTCGGTTATACAGCTTACAAGGACATCATCACGGATATCATCGAAGGCGATTATTCCAATATCCACTTATCGGCATTTATTACGGCCTGTGCAGGCGACCGAATGGATATCGATGAAATCTCGGACCTTACCAAGGCGATGATATCCTCGGGAAAACAACTGGATTGGAAGAAGGAAATAGTGGTTGACAAACACTGTATCGGGGGATTACCGGGCAATAGAACTACGCCTATCGTTGTCGCAATTGCCGCCGCTTACGGGCTGACCATGCCCAAAACTTCCTCACGGGCCATTACTTCTCCAGCGGGTACGGCCGATACTATGGAAGTATTGACGAATGTTACCCTTTCTGGCGAAGAAATCAAACGTGTCGTGGAACAGGAAGGCGGCTGTTTGGTATGGGGCGGTACGGCACAATTAAGCCCAGCGGACGATATTCTCATTAAGGTGGAAAAAGCCTTGGATATTGATAGCGAAGGTCAACTGATTGCCTCGGTATTGTCTAAAAAAGCGGCTGCAGGTGCTACCCATGTGGTAATCGACATTCCTGTTGGGAAAACGGCCAAGGTGCGCAGTGAAGAGGCCGTGCAAAAACTCAAGGAACATATGGAAGCCGTAGGCAATGCAGTAGGGCTTAAAATAAAGGTGGTCATTACCGATGGCAGCCAGCCCGTGGGCAGGGGTATCGGCCCTAATTTAGAGGCGGTTGATGTGCTAAGTGTTTTGCAGAATAAGAGGGATGCGCCACAAGACCTAAAAGAACGAGGATTATTGTTGGCGGGGCACCTCTTGGAGCTATCGGAAAAAGTGGAAACAGGAAAAGGCCTTGATACAGCGAAAGAATTGTTGGAAAGCGGAAAGGCTTATCAAAAATTCGAGGCCATCTGCAAGGCCCAAGGAAGATTTTCAAAAACCTATGTTGCCCCTTACCAATTTGAGATGCATGCACCTAAACGTGGTAAGGTCAAAAAAATAAACAATCGAAAGATTGCAAAACTCGCAAAATTGTCGGGAGCACCACAATCCAAATTGGCGGGCATTTCGATGAACGTCCGGTTGGGCGATGAGATAGAAAAGGGGGGATTGCTCTATATACTCCACGCAGAAACAAATGGGGAACTGAACTATGCCTTGGAATATTATGAGAATCATGATGATATAATTACAATCCAATAAAAAGAACTTATGCAAACGATATTATTTAGCCTTCCCGGCAACCAAGAATTAACGGAACTCCTAGCAAAGAAAATGAATGCCGAAATCGGGGAATGTGCGATACGAAAATTTCCTGATGGCGAGTCCTATACTCGCATTCTGTCCGATGTAAAAGGAAAATGTGTGGTATTGGTCTGTACCCTTCACGAACCTGATGTAAAGTTGTTGCCTCTTTACTTTTTGAGCCATACGGCCAAATCATTGGGGGCAATGTGTACCTGTTTGGTGGCACCCTATTTGGCTTATATGCGCCAAGACAAGGTTTTTAACGATGGTGAGGGGGTTTCCTCCACCTATTTTGGAAAATTGATTTCGGGCTTTGCCGATAGTATCACGACCGTCGATCCCCATTTGCATCGCATAAGTTCTTTAGGCGAGGTATATGATATTCCGAATAGGGTTATCCATGCCGCGGATGCCATCTCCAAATACATCAATGAAAATATACACAATCCGGTATTAATAGGCCCTGATTCCGAAAGCGAGCAATGGGTTTCCGATGTAGCCAAAAAAGCCGAAGTTCCATTTACCGTATTGCAAAAGGTGCGCCATGGTGATCGTGATGTTGAAGTTTCCGTACCCAATGTAGCGAAATATAAAGTATCCACTCCAGTCCTGGTGGATGATATCATATCTACGGCTCAGACAATGATAGAAACCACGGAACATTTGAAGAATGCCGGAATGAAACCGGCGATATGCATCGGAATCCATGCTGTTTTTTCCGGAAACGCCTATCAAGACCTTTGGGATGCCCATGTGAAAGATATCATTACTTGCAACACCATACCACACCAATCGAACGGTATTGACCTAAGTGATGTCATAGCCCAGGAAGTAACTGAACTGATGTACCATACATGAAAAGTACCATTTACATTTTGACCGTTTTATTGTCATCTTTTTTAGTACAGGCACAAGAAGAAATGCTTATAGGCCAACTCGCCGACAGATTGGTGGTGCGGGAAAATTATGATGAAAATGGAGTTTTTCGCAATAAGCAAACCTTTCAGGCGGGAGGGTTAATAGAAACGGATGGATATTATGAAATTGAGGTAGAAACCGAATTCTTTGATGAAAACGGGAATTCAACGGATAAATACTCCACCACCTATCGCTGTCGGCCAGAAGCATCGAGTGTTATGGTAATGGCATTTCCATTTTCAAATCGAAAATCGAAAGAAACCGAAATAAACACCAGTTCCAAAAATTTCAAAGATTTATACAACATGGACAGTTTGAAAAATGTTGAACTTGAAATTAGTTTTGATTCGGGATTACTGGATTTTTTCGGCTCAAAAAGTAAAATCTACATTTTTGACCGAAAGCTTAATCCTAAAACAAAAGACATTCAAATCAATTCAAAACTTACGGTGAAAGCCTATTCGTGGGGCATACGCATAAAGGAACTTGAATATTCAGTTCTTGAAAAACTATCGAAAAAAGGGCTGTTGTCCTATCAAAAATTTGTAGAAAACGACGGAAGCTATTTTACGATAATCTATAAATAATAGCAAAGAAAATGAAGAGTTACGATACACTTTCAGAGGCGATAAACGCACTTCAAAATAGGGGATATACCTATAACTTTAATCTAAATCCCCATTGTTTGGAATGTGCCGCCCTAAAATTGGAAATACATCCCGAAAATTTTAAGGTGGATGAAATGCACCGCTTTGAAGGAATGAGCAGTACCGATGACAACAGCATTCTGTATGCAATTTCATCCAAAGATGGAATTAAGGGCACCCTAGTCGATGCCTATGGGGTATATGCACAGAACATTTCCGAAGAAATGCGAAAAAAACTACGATAACACTTCAATAAAGAACATGGAAAATCACGAGCATCACAAACACGATCATAGTAAAAGAAGTAAGGGTTCCGCAAAGGAAAAGGCAGTGGATAAAAAGACCGAATTGAAAGATTCACTGGCCGAAAAAACCGAGCATGGCCATACCAAAACCATGGATAAGGAACACAATATGAGCCATGATGAACATTCCGACCATAATCCGAAACATGGGCAGATGGGTCATGACCACCATAAGATGATGATCGCTGACTTTAGAAAACGTTTTTGGGTAACCTTGGTACTGACCATACCCATTCTATTTCTGTCGCCGATGATCCAAGAATTTTTCGGCTATGATTTTTTGTTGCCGGGCAACCCGTACATTCTATTCGCAATATCGTCCATAGTTTATTTCTATGGTGGCTGGCCTTTTTTAAAGGGATTCTGGTCTGAGGTGAAAAAAGGTGCCCCGGGAATGATGACCCTGATTGCCATGGCCATAAGTGTGGCCTATTTTTATAGTTCGGCTACCGTTTTTGGCCTTGAAGGTGTTGATTTCTTCTGGGAACTGGCTACCCTTATAGCCATTATGCTTGTAGGCCACTGGATAGAGATGAAGAGTGTTCTGGGAGCCTCAAAAGCCCTGCAATTATTGGTAAGTATGATGCCCGCCGAAGCACACCGCGTAAATGGCGAAACAATAGAAGATATAGCACTGGAAGATTTATTGAAAGGTGATTTGATCCTGATAAAACCAGGAGAGAAAGTTCCTGCGGACGGTATTGTCGTGGAAGGATCGAGTTACTTGAACGAATCAATGCTTACGGGGGAATCTAAACCTGTAAAAAAAGAACTAAACGACAAAGTGATAGGTGGTTCGGTAAACGGAAACAGTAGTTTAAAGGTCAAGGTAGAACATACTGGTAAGGATAGTTATCTCAATAAAGTGATAACCATGGTCGAGGAAGCCCAAAAAACAAAATCCAAAATGCAGAACCTTTCAGATAGGGCTGCCAAATGGCTTACCTATATTGCATTGGCCATTGGTTTTGGCACATTGGCTGTTTGGCTTGCATTGGGATTCCCCTTTGTATATGCCTTGGAACGAATGGTCACGGTTATGGTCATTGCCTGTCCCCACGCATTGGGTCTTGCCATTCCATTGGTAGTAGCCATTTCCACAGCAGTTTCGGCACAGAACGGGTTGTTGATCCGCAACAGGACGGCATTTGAAGAATCCCGAAAAATATCCGCTCTGCTTTTCGACAAGACCGGAACGCTGACCAAAGGGGATTTTGGTGTTACCCGTATAGAGTCGGTAGACAATAACAATTCCTCGGCCGAAGTATTACGGCTCGCCAGTGCTTTGGAACAAAGTTCCGAACACCCTATTGCAGTTGGCATCATCAAAAAAATCAAGGAGGATAAGGTAATCATCCCAAAACCTAAAAATTTTAATTCTATAACCGGAAAAGGTGTTGAAGCCACTGTTGAGAACAAAAAGATAAAAGTGGTAAGCCCTGGTTATTTAAGGGATGAAAAAATAGATATTCCAAAAGATGCCTATAGTGATGCTGCTGAAACAGTTGTATTTGTTTTAATCGATGGGAAGTTGGCAGGATACATTGCACTTGCCGATGAGATCAGACCGGAATCCGCCGAAGCGATCAGGATTTTCAAAAAGAACAATATTAAAGTGCTCATGGCAACAGGAGACAATGAAAAGACAGCAAAGGCGGTGAGCGAAAAATTAGGACTTGACGGGTATTATGCCGAAGTTTTGCCACACCAAAAGGTTGAAATCGTAAAGCAATTACAGGAAAAGGAGGAATTTGTAGCAATGACCGGCGATGGGGTTAACGATGCCCCTGCACTGGCACAGGCCAATGTTGGCATTGCAGTCGGTTCAGGTACCGATGTAGCCGCAGAGACAGCAGATATTATTTTAGTAAACAGCAATCCACAAGACATCGCTAACCTGATTTTGTTTGGGAAGGCCACCTATAACAAGATGATCCAGAACCTGATATGGGCTACCGGTTATAATGTTGTCGCAATACCCCTTGCCGCAGGAGTCCTATACGCTTCGGGATTTGTCCTTGGTCCGGCCGTAGGAGCCGTATTTATGAGCTTGTCAACCATCATTGTCGCCATAAACGCCCAATTACTAAAAAGGAAAATTGCGAAGAAATAGATGAACAAGCCACAAAAACTTGGCAGGATATTTTTGATTCTGCTAAGTCTATTTGTCGTTATGTTAGGGTATGGGATACTACTGCCCATTCTCCCCTACTATACGGAAAGATTGGCATTAAAAGATAATTTAGATGCCGACCGGATTAACTTCCATATCGGCATGTTGACCAGTATTTATCCGTTGTTCCAACTCATATTCGTAATTGTATGGGGAAGACTTTCCGATAAATATGGTCGTAAGCCCATAATTCTAGTAGGCCTAATCGGATTTATAACAATGAACTTGCTGACCGGGCTGGCTACTTCGCTTACAATGCTCTATTCCGCCCGCATTTTTGGGGGAATTTTCACTTCATCCGTCATTCCTGTAAGCAATGCCTATCTAAGTGACATAACCTCTCAAAAGCGAAGAACCAAAACAATGGCATGGTCCGGAGTGGCCATTAGTTCTGGTGTTATTTTTGGCCCTGTTTTGGGCGGCCTCTTATCGCAGACCAATGTGCACTTGGAACTATCTTTTGGGATATTTCATTTTAACCGATTTTCGATTCCATTTCTTTTTGCCGCCATATTAGGTTTGATCATATTGTTCGTAATTATAAAATGGTTGAAGAACACGGCAATTGTGACCAGGATTAGAGAAAAAACGATAAAATTTGATTTTACCTTAAGTAACTATTTTATCATCCTACTGCTGCTATCCTTTGTAATGCAATTTGTTGTGACCCTCTTTGAAACCGTCTTTTCAATCTATGGCAAGGATGAATTGGCGTTCAATAGTAGTCAAGTGGGTATAGGCTTTATGCTTTGCGGTTCTGTGATGGCGGTATTACAGCCTGTTTTTGCTACTTATGGGGAAAAGATAATAACCTCAAAACAGCAAATAACGTTAGGCTTATTGATAACAGGGGTATCGCTCTTAATGTTCCCTTTTTTACAAAGTGAGCTATCTGTATATGGTATGATAATACTATTTGCCAGTGGCGGTGCCATGGTAACCCCGAATCTGCTTTCGGCAGTCTCTTTGTTATCCAAGGAAGATACGGGAAGAAATATTTCCATTCAAAGCTCCTCCAACAGTATCGGCCAGATTTTAGGGCCTGTGTTGGGAACATGGTTGCTGGCAGGTGGCTTTTATTATCCTTTTATAATTGCAGGATTGATCATTTTGATGGCGATAGGATTGGTTTACTATCTACAAACAAAAAATTAGGGTTTCTTGTTATTGTGAAAAAAAAGTAACCCTATTTTTATGGGGTATGAAAAAGGAATAATCAATTTATTGATAATGCATCAATGAGTTTCGTCGGCCTGCAATCGTGATGACCAAAGCGTTCAAGAAAATAATAATCTTGCTTTATCGACATGAGTTCACAGAATATGTATGTGCGAGATAAAATTAATTGCATCGGTTGAGTCACTAAGTTAAAAGGAGAAGCTAAAGTAGGAGCCTTTTTTTCTTATCACTCCATGTCAAACCTCGAATCAATACAAACAAGTCACCTCTTTTGATAGACCGAAATAGAATTCTCCTTAAAATTTGTAATGTACAGATATTCCATATCCAACAAAACATCCGTAGGATAATTGATCCCTTCTTCCAAAACTTGAAACAATTGCCCATCATAGCCATAAATCAAAACACGATCGTTCTCTTGATCTGTTACCGCTATTTCCTGACTATTCAATTCAATACCAGAGGCCACGTTTATTTGGTCATTGAGACCAATCGTCTTTAAGTGTTTTCCACCAAAACCAAAGACCTGAACCCTGTGGTTATAGGCATCGGCAACATATACCTTGCTGCCTCTCAGTTTTACATCAATAGGATAATAGAGCTTACCATCTTGATGACCTTGCTTTCCAATCGTGACACTCGTATCCGCGGTCTGTATAATAATACGGTGGTTATAAAAGTCCGCTATGGCCACCGTATCCCCATATACCGATACTCCTGCGGGGGCTTGAGGACGTTTTTTTATTTGAAGGGGGTTCAACCTTCCGTTCCGATACTTCCAGATGGTGTCCGTCAAAAATTCGGGGATGTACAACGACTTTTTATCACTGTGGATGTTCATTGGCCGTTGTATGCCAATAATGGAATCCAAGACCCTTCCGTTCAAGTCAATTCTAAAAAGTCGGAAATAATCCGGGTCCGAAAACCAAATGGTTTCCCCGTCCTTGGCCAATGCCAGGGGACGGGATTCTATAGGTAGCATAATTTTCCTTTCGAAATGCCATTGTTTTTGAACCTTTTTACAACTAGATATGAAAAGAAGCAAAAAAACAACGGGGAAGATGTACACCTTTCTAAAATTCATACCAAAAATTTACAATCATAGAAATGAAAACCAGGGATGTAATTATCCATAGAGACCAGGAGTTGATACCACGATGGATTTTACCCTCTTGGCACGACTTCCTCCGGCAAAGCTTCTTTGAGCCTTCAAAATTTTTATAGTGTGCGACCCCAAGGCTGCCAACCGAAAATAGGGTCAGATAGAGCTCAGCGGGGTGTACCCATTGAAAACCTCTACTTATAAATCCCAATCCGGCCACCACCGAAAGCAATGCGGGAATGAAACAACACATCAAGGGAAGAACGGCAGCAAGCAAACTGGAACCCAATAACATTTTGTCGAAAGACTTCATAAAAACTTATTTGATTTTTGTAAGTGTTATGGCCCATCGGCCCGAAAGGTTTCCATCCTCCTCATCTTCTACCGTACCACTTAAAGTTGTCATTCCAGGAGTCAATGCTTGCAGTAGTTCAGTCGGTGAATGCTGCGATATATCAAATAGCTCTTGGCCGGTATCAATTACCCACAGCCCGTTTACCTTCTTCACGGTTCCTGAAATGGTGATTTGGGCTTTCTTTGCTGAAAATCCATTTTGTTTCACTTCTTCCTGAATGCCCTGTAATGTGAGTTTGTTTTCAGTTGCCAGTTCCAAATACGCTTTTCCATCGTTAAGGCTCACCCTTACATTTTGAAGTCCGTCCATTTTTTTTAGACCGCGTTCCAGGCCATAAGCACAAGGCGCACAATCCATCCCATAGACCTCTTGGTCCACTTTTTGAATCTGTGCCTCTGAACTCAAAGTACCAAGTAATGTTATTATCAAAATCAATGCTATTTTTTTCATCTTCTTAATTTTTAAAATTTGATTCTATTATAACCAATAACTTAGATTAATGGATACTCTGTAATTTTCTTTTATTGAGCTTGGGGTCAGGTCCTGCACCACCGGAAACAAGGCTCCAAATGAAATCCCCCACGCTCCGTACAAACCTAAAAATGAAGGCCCCATCAATACTTTTTTGCTTCTTGAATCCCTAAAGTTTTGTTGTTCGTTATATTTATTGTCTCCCGGAAATTCTGCCACGGTTTCTATAAAAATCCTCCAATCGGGTTTTGGATAATCGCCCATAAAGATATTGGGACGATACCCTACCACGACACTCGCGTATGGCAGGTCGCCAAGTTGTTCGTTGTCTTTTTCAAAATAATACTGATAGCCACCGCCTAACCACACATACCAAGTACGTGAGGCGTATCCCGTAGAAATTGCACCGTGGATGGAATTGCCCACATTTACTTGCCCTCGAACATCATCAGTAGGGGCTGATACCCCTAAAATCGCTGTAGATTCAAATCGCTTCCCGACCCCATAGGCATTGGAAAAAAATCGGTACCAAAGAGATGCTTCAATATCACCATTGGCGGGCATATTGCTGTTTCCCCTTGTTCTCGGTGCATTGTCAAGGCGCTCTATCATAGTGGGTGTGGTCAAGTTAATCTGCAAATCTTCTGTGATACCATAGGAAAACAGATAACGCAGCATATAGGATGTTTCGTTCTCGGTGCTCAAACTCATACTTGCGACATTTAAATCCACGCCTCCCTTGGCGAGGGTAGGGGTCTGTAAACCGTATAAGGGCCCGTGTCCCTGTGCATTAACAATAGTTATTGTCGATGAGCAAAGGATAATGATGAGAACGAATCTGAGATGAAAAGTGGAAAAGGACATAATCACTTGTTTTTAAATGTTAAGCTGCTATTTCTTAACAACCCTCGGCACAGCAACAGGATATTTGGTAAAAAATGGCTGTACCCAAATCTTTTTTTTAATTTTGCCCAATACCTGCTTCTATCAACTTTTCTTTGGTAATGGCGGAATCCTTGCAGCAATCCAGTAATTTTCCATTTACGGCTATTGCGGGTATTTTTTGTACCCCATATTCGTTCATCTTGGTAAGACAAGTCTTATCATCGCATTTTTTTACCAAATCGTATGTTGTCACTTCACATCCATCACAGGTCAGTTCCTCAATCATTTTGACCACTGGGTCACAAACGGGGCAGTTGGCTGTAAAGACTTCTACTTGACTTTTCATAATCTATTTTTTAATAAAATTTTATTCATAATGGCTTATTAAATAAGCACGGTACAAAGGTAGGTGGGTGCCTGGGGTGGTCTCCAAACAATATTTCAAAAAAAATGACCCATAATTTTGGGCCATTAACTGGGGTCGTTGTTTCGCTAGTACTATTCCTTGTTGGAGTCTTCCAATTTGGATTTAAGTGCGGCGATTTCTTTCATTTTGTCAGTAAGACTTTCCAGTTCCAAGTCAGGAAACTGTTTCCGTATAAATTCAATACGGTCTTCATTACCACAATCTCCAGGACAAGCTTCCAAGGTTTCTGAAATTTTGATTGCTAAAGCCTTTCTGTAAGTTTCGTCCAGTAACAGAAAATGAGCCTTGTCCAAACCCTTTTGTGCTGCCTTGAACTGTATCAGTATCTTTTCAGGATCTGTATCCTCGTCCAGCATCTTCATGAGGCCGCTAAGTTGCCCATTGATACTTTGCAATCTTGTTTTTATGTCCTTACTTAAATCCCGTGGTATCATTGATAAAAATTTTATTGCAATGTAACTATGCTCTTGGGGTGGTCTCCAAATAATTTCCCGAATTTATTGGCAGCATTTTGAATCTTCCTGAATTGGTGGACAGGATACAGTACCGTAAGAACAGAATACACAGCAATCCCCGTCATTTGGTTTTAATACTTGATTGCAATTATCACATTCATAAAAGAATTGACAGGCCGTTGTTGGCATTTCTTCTTCTTTTTTGTGGCCACATTCTGGGCAGGTAATCGTGGATTTTAATATAGTAGTTTCCATAAATAATAGTTAGAGCATATAGGTTAGGTCAGATACCATTGTAGGATATGAAAATATCATTGTCCGCAAATCACTGATGGTCATCTTGGTCTTTATCGCCATGGCAAAAAGATTTATTGTTTCTTCGCAGTGAGGCCCGATCAGATGCGCGCCCAAAATAGTGTTACTATTTTTATCGATGATTGTTTTAAAAGCATATTCATCCACATTCAGGCGTCTCGCATTAAACCAATTACCCACTTTTTCAAAATTGACGTTGATATCAAAACCTTTTTCCTTGGCCTTATCTTCCAATAGGCCAACCGTTGCCATTGTGGGCAAAGTGAAAACCACGGAAGGCATTGGGGGATAACTGACTTTTTTCTTATTTCCTTTAATGATATTTGAAGCTACGACGTGTCCTTCCAAAACAGCTACGGGTGTTAAGGGCAATCCTCTTGAGTCCGCTGCATCACCAGCTGCATATATGTTCGCGTTCGATATGCTCTGAAGGTATTCGTTGACCGCTATCCCCTTTTTTGAGAAGGATATACCTGCTTTTTCCAATTCTAAATCAAAAATGGCAGGCGGACGACCCGCGGAATTAAATACTGCTTTCGATTTGTAGGTAGTTTCCATTCCTTCAGAAATTCCTGTGGTTACAAAGTGACCATCTTCACTTTCAATTTTAGAAACTTCGGTTTCAAGAACAAGCCTAACTCCTAAATTAATTGTGGCATCAACCAAATGTTTTACAATATCCTTGTCAAAGTTTTCTAGCGGACGTTTCCCCCGGTGTACTATCGTTACCTCGGCACCGGAACGTGCCGCAATATGGGCGAATTCAAAAGCTATATATCCACCACCGATGAAAAGCAGGGATTCTGGCAATTCCTTAAGGTTTAGAAAATCCGTACTCGTTTGCGCAAGCTGTCCGCCTTCAAAGTCTAAAACTTTTGGTTTTGAACCGGATGCAATTACAACATTATCAGCTTGGATGGTCTGGTTACCTACACTTAAGGTATTTTCATTTATAAACGCAGCGGAACTGTGAAAGGTATCGATGCCGTTCTTCTTATACCCCTTTTCTATTTTCCTTGGCATTTCATCGACAAAGGTCTGTTTGAACGCCATTATATCCTTCCAGTTGATATCCGGAATGGTATCAATGCCTTTCCCTTGAAGCCGTTTGGCAAAGTCACGTACTTCCGTGGCACCGATAATTACTTTTTTTGGGTCACAGCCTCGTAGGGCGCAGGTGCCACCATAAGGCAGTTCATCAGTAATGCCCACCGAAAGACCTTTTGAGGCACATTTATAGGCGATTGTCATACCGGACATACCCGAGCCAATAATGAAAACATCATATTTTTTCATCTACTTATTTTCTTTAGTGGTTTTCTCGACCACTTTATAGCCGGTACTTTCTATAGCTTTTCGGATTGCGGGCAAATCGGTTTTGGTCTTGTCAAATTCCACGATGGTGTTGGCATTTTCATAGCTGGCTTTGACCGAAATAATTCCATCCAATTTATTGACTTCGCTTTCTACATGTGCCTCACAACCTGCACAGGTCATTCCCACAACATCAAAAGTATGTTGTTCGATATTGGATTGAGAAACATAAACGATATCCTTGGTGGGCTGCGCATAAAATAGATTAGTATAGTACGGAAAGGCCAGCATCAATCCCGCAAATACCGTTACGATGAACAAAAACTGTTTGGATTGCCAAAACGTAGGTTTTGCATCATCCTCACAGACGCAATCAATTTCTTCCTGAGTTTTCGGCCGCAGTTTCTGATACCACGCAAACACCAAGACAATAATGGTCAGGCCGATAAGATAGGGTCTAAATGGCTCGACCCAGGAAAATGTAGATGCAATACCACTTGTTCCGGCAATCAATGCCAAGACAGGGGTTATACAACATATTGATGCTGCTACAGCTGTAAAAATGCCCGCATAAGCCGCCGTGTTTGAGGTTTTGTTTGGTTCCATCATATGTTTTTAAGCTGTTCTTTTTCTTATGGAGAGTGAATTGAAAATTCCATTTAGAATATTGTCCTCATTCTTGACCAGCGAATAATAAAGTGTTTGACCATCACGTCTCGATATGATGATACCTGCATCTTTCATTTTTCGAATATGCTGGGACACGGCAGGCACACTCATTTCTAGTATATCCGCGATATCACATGGGCACAGTTCATTCTCAATGTTCAATAGGAATAGGATTTTCAGTCGTACCTCGCTTCCCGCAAGAGACAGAACTTTACTTACTGCCTTAAAGCTGTTCGAAGAATTCTCTATAGTTTCCCTGCATCTCGATATCTGTTTCTTATCTGCCTCGTTCCGTGTACAAGTTATTTCCAAGCTCATTTTTCTTGAATTAATTCATAAACAAAAATATAATTATTATTTTATTTAAGAAAATTCTTAAGTATATGAATGCGTAATGAGACCTAATTATTCTGTTTTAATCCCAAGTCATCCGCTGCAACCGAACCGCATTGAAAATGGCCAAAAGTGCCACCCCAACATCTGCAAAAACAGCTTCCCACATCGTAGCCAGGCCGCCGGCACCCAGAATGAGTACGATTATCTTCACCCCGAACGCTAATCCGATATTTTGCCATACAATATTTCGAGTCGAACGTCCTATTTTTACCGCTCTTGCAATTTTACTCGGTTGGTCGGTCTGGATGATAACATCTGCAGTTTCAATAGCCACATCACTTCCCAAACCTCCCATTGCTATCCCCACATCACTGGCCGCCAGTACGGGCGCGTCATTGATGCCATCGCCCATAAAGGCCACAGTGGTGTCGGGTTGTTTTTTGAGGATTTCAACTTCATTCAACTTATCTTCCGGTAGGAGCCCCCCTTTGGCCCAATCGATATTCAACTCCTGAGAAACTTGCTGCGTAATGGAGTCTTTGTCACCTGAAAGCATGATGATTTTCGAAATTCCTGCATCCCTGATTTGCTCTATAGCCCGTTGAGCATCTTCTTTCAGTTCGTCGGCGATGGTCACATAACCTGCAAATTTTCTGTCTGTGGCGACCATTACAATAGATTCTACAATACCTTCCGTTTCAGAAGGGACTTCTATGCTATTTGCGGTCATCAGGGCTTTGTTTCCAACTAGCACGCTCTTTCCGTTGACCGTACCTTCTAAACCCTTACCTGCCACCTCGGTAACTTCGGTGGCCTCATAATCTGACCCGGCTGCCTTATACTCCAATATCGCCTTTGCAATGGGATGGGTGGATTGTTCTTCCATCGCCATCAGGTATTTCATAAACTCGGCTTCCTCAAATACCATGGACTTTATTTCCTTTATTTTAAATACCCCTTTTGTAACTGTTCCCGTTTTATCCATGACCACTGTATTTACTTTTGTCATGGCGTCTAAAAAGGAGGCCCCTTTAAAAAGAATTCCGTTTCGAGATGCCGCTCCCAACCCCCCGAAATATCCCAGGGGAATAGAAATGACTAAAGCACAAGGGCACGAAATCACGAGAAAAATCAAAGCGCGGTACAGCCAATCCCGGAATACATAATCATCCACAAAAAAATAAGGGAAGAACGTCAGGCCAATAGCGAGGAAAACAACGATAGGTGTATATATCCTTGCAAACTTCCTGATGAACAGCTCAGTCTTGGATTTTCTGGCAGTAGCGTTCTGCACCATATCCAGAATCCGTGCGATCGAACTGTCCTTGAATTCCTTGATTGTCTCGATTTCGACAACGCCATCGAGGTTGATGCTTCCGGCAAAAACCTCGTCACCCTTATTGATAGTGTCCGGTTTGCTTTCGCCTGTAATGGCAGCCGTGTTCAACGAGGCTTTTTCGGATAAAAGCTTGCCATCCAAGGCAATTTTTTCACCGACGCGCACTTGTATCCTTTCACCAATTTCTACGGTTTCCGGGTCTACGGAAATGAAATTCCCGTTACGAAATACCAGTGTATGGTCCGGCCTTTCATCCAGAAGGGCCCGAATATTTCCTCTCGCGCGATTCACGGCTGCATTCTGAAACAATTCACCAACCGCGTAAAACAGCATAACGGCAACACCTTCTGGGTATTCCCCTATGGCAAATGCCCCCAGGGTCGCAAGGGACATCAAGAAAAATTCCGTGAAGAAATCGCCTCTCCTGATACTGTTCCAACCCTCACGGATGACGGGGAACCCTACGGGTATATAGGCTACAGAGTACCAAATAATTCGAATCCAACCTTTAAAAAAGGGAAAAGTGTCAAAGTAATCAACGGCAATGCCGCTAATGAGCAAAACAAGGCTGAAAATGGCGGGCAAGTAGGTTCTGAAATTAGAAGTTCTCCCGGGATTGTTATGGTTATGCCCGTCCTCACGTCCATGTTCGCCCTGGTGTTTTTTGGGACCTATGTCCCGTAGGTTTACTTTTTTCTTTTTCATATCATGCGGATGAATTTCAGGCAACAGCCTGAGGGGTAAAGAGTGTATTGAAATTTTTCTTGAATGACACCCTCAAAATTATCTTTCATGGTCATGCAACAACAGTGCAATCACTGTCCGCTGCACTTTTCACAAATCCCTTTCAAAACGAGATTAGCGTCCTCTGCCACATACCCTTCCGGAAGGTTAATATGTGGAATCTTGTGTTGTGTTAGGCATACTGTTTCGTCGCAGTTGTTGCAATGAAAATGCAGGTGCAAATCCTGCTCGAGGTCACAATTGCAACCAGGTTCACAAAGGGCAAATTTTTGAATTCCGGTGCCATCGTCAATTTGATGTACGACTCCGTTTTGCTCAAAGGTTTTCAAGGTTCTGAAAAGAGTTGTGCGTTCCGCCTTGACAAAGGCATTTTCAATATCGGTGAGGGACAAGGCTACATCTTTTTCAGCAAGAAATTTGTAAACGAGTATTCGCATGGCAGTAGGGCGCACACCTTTTGTTTCTAAGGTTCTTTCTATTTCTTTCATTCTATATCCTCGTTGTCTTTGATTTTTCTTGCTTTGATAAAGGCCGCCCAACCCTCTTTTGCCGCGTAGGGCACTATCAACAATGCCGCAACAGGGTCAGCCCACCACCAGCCCAGCCATTTCACAAGCAATAGGCCTATTAGGACTACCACGGTTTGATACAGACAGATAAAAGTATCTTTGGCATCTGCCAGTAAGGCAGGGCTATCCAGTTTATGCCCGTACATTCTTTTATAATAAATCAAAATAGGGTTAACCCACAGGGAAACTATCAGTATTACGATACCTGTCGTAGACCAAGAAGCAGTTTCTTGACTCATTAGTTTTGTAATGGAATCATAGGAAATGAAAAGGCAAATTAGGGCAAACGAAATGGCGATTACGTACATTGTGGTCATTTTTCTTTTCGCTACGAGCCTCTCATCCAGTCCTTTGATTTCGCCGTGCAACCGCCATCCTAAAGTTCCCGCACTAATCACTTCGATAGTACTGTCCAATCCCCAGCCAATCAATGCCGAACTATTTGCCGTGAATCCCGCTATTAGCGATACGACTACCTCTATAATATCATAAATGACATTCCATATTTGAAGTGAGCGTGCTTCCTTTAAATTTTGTTTTCTCTTTTTGTTCATATCGTTAATGTCCTTCTTCCTCGTTTTCCCCTTTTTTTATTTCCGCCATTAAATAATAGGCATTATTAAAGGCATACCTGGTGTTGGGTTCTTGTTCGGTCAGAAATTCGATTGCGACCCATTCACCGTCTTGCGTGCTTTTAGCTACTTCGCAAGGAATAAAAGCCCAACCATCACCTTCCTTTACAGCTGAAAAAACAAAGAACTTGTTGCCATCAGATGCTATGGCACTTTCCGGGATCGCTGTTGTCATTGTATTTTCCGTTTGTATGCGTCCCTGGATGTACATCCCTGGTATCAGCTTGCCTTCCTTGTCCTCGATTTCGGCGTGTACATGGATTGCCTTCGGGTTCTGCTCAAAGGTTTTTCCAACGGAATATATTTCGGCCGTAAGTTCCTTTCCGGGTATGGATTGAACATTAAACCTAACTAATTGTCCTTCCGCTACCTTGTAGACATCCTTTTCGAAGACCATCAAATCGGCATGTACGTGGTGGGTGTCTACGATTTCCATAAGGTCGGTCTGTGGCTCTACAAATTGGCCTGTTTTGATTTCTACTTTTTGGACAAATCCTGCAATGGGGCTTTGTAGAGCAACCCGTTGGTAAATTTTACCATTTCTCAAACCGGAAGCACTAATATTCAGTTGTAATAGTTGTGCCTCCAATCCGTTTACTAAACTACGCGATGCCTGATATTCTGCTTCGGCTTTCTGAAAATTTGCACCGCTCCCCACCCCTGCAACGTACAGGGTTTTTTGTCGTTCGTATTCTTTTTTAAGAAACTGGCTATTGCTATATGCATTTAGGTAATCCGTCTGTTTCTCAATAATATTAGGATGGGATAGATAGGCGACCGTTTGCCCCTTGGTGACCTGATCTCCCTCAAGTACCTCGATAGATACAACGTTGGAGCCGACAACTGAAGTTATGGTGGCCTCATTTTGTGGCGGCACTTCCAGTTGTCCATTGGCTTCAACGTATCCGCTCATATTGCGCATTTTTAAAGTGTCTATTGCCATGTGCAAGGCCTCAAACTGGTGTTTGGTCAACAGGACCTTATCGACTTCGCTTTTGGAATTGGCTTGCTCCAACGCAGAGCGAGATTTTGTGCTCTCTTTAGTTTCGCTGTTGGAATCGCCACAAGCGGTCAACCCAAATGACATAACGAACAGCCCGATTAACGTGTATATGAATAGATTTTTCATGTTATTGATTGAAATATTGTAATTCAAAAACTGATTTTAGATAGTTATCAAGAGTGTTCAGGGCCTCCATTTCAGTATTTATGGCATCCCGTATGATTTGCGTGAATGCGGCATAGTCTACAGCACCTTCTGTATAGGCAAGCAATGCTCCAATGCGCTGTTCCCCGGCAAGCGGTAGTGCTTTATCCCTATAAAATTGCCAGGAAGTTTTCCATTTCTGATGAGTTTGTACCGCTTGTCGATATTCGGATTGCAGTTGACGTTGGATAAAATTTGCCTGTTCTCTTGCAATTTCACTATCAATTTTGGCAGCTTTTGCCTCACTACGTAGCGTGCCGGAAAATAAGGGAAGTGATAGGCCTGCCTGATAGGTGTAAAAACCGTTTTCGCCACTCACCTGTTGCAACCCTCCTTGCAGGTTAAAATTTGGCAATAAATCCGTACGAGCAACTCGGTAATTGGCTTCGGCTTCGTCAATTCGCTTTTGTGAAAGTGCCAATTCCGGATGCTTAGCTAAATCCACATCGAGACTTACAGCCCCAATCTCACGTTCGTCAAGCTTTCCTGGAACTGTGTAATAGGTGTCCGAGACCAACCAAAGGTTGAGCTTTTGCAAGGCTATCAAATAATCACTTTCGGCCTGTTGCAATTTATTGCTGATTTGCAACGCTTGATTGATCGCAGATGCATATTCCAACCTGGAAATGGCCTCTACCTCAAAGTTGAGTTCGACAGCCTTTTCGAATAGTGCGTATATCGAATCCAGTTCACGATACAATTCATATTTCTGTCGTTGTTGGTATGCTTGTGACCACGCCTTTTTTGCTTCCTGTTCTACTTGCAAGCCAGTTAAGTCATGAGCGGTTTCTGCCAAAGCGATTCGCTGTTTCTGCAATCGCCTTTTCGCACCGATTCCGAACAGATTGATACTCTGTTGCCCAATACCTACTATAGTATAAATTCCCTGACCATCACCTACCTCCTCACCTCCCGTAAATACTTGAGTCTTGCCAAGATCATATGCCGTCCCTTTAAGTGTGTTTTGTTTTTGGATTTCCAGCTGTTTTGTTTTCAGAAGCGGATAGTTTTCCCTGGCAATTTTACCAGCCTGTTCTATGGAGATAATTGGAAGTGAATCTTGTTCTTGTTGCGCTTTTGCAAATGTGGAAGTGAACAAAAGACCTGCCACGGCCATAGCAGAAACTAATTTTGAATTGAGTTTCCTCTCCCGTTCTGAACGATTCTCAACCCATTGATAAAAAATAGGAAGGATCAACAGCGTCAGAAGTGTTGAAGATATCAATCCGCCGATTACCACAGTTGCCAAGGGTCGTTGCACTTCAGCCCCTGCGGATCCTGAAATTGCCATCGGAAGAAAACCTAAAATGTCCGTGAACGCCGTGAGCATAATAGGGCGTACTCTGCGTTTTGTTCCCTCGAGAATACGAACATTAAGGTCAGCAACACCTTCCTGTTTCAACTCGTTGAACCCACTGATCATTACCAATCCGTTGAGTACCGCTACGCCAAAAAGCACAATAAAGCCGACCCCTGCTGAAATACTAAAGGGCATATCCCTGAGCCATAGGGCGAAAACACCGCCTATGGTCGCCATCGGGATGGCCAGGTAAATCATCAAGGATTGTGGAAATGATTTTAGGGCAAAATAAATTAGGATAAAAATTAGTAATAACGCTACCGGAACTACGGTCTGCAATCGCTCACTTGCCCTTTCAAGATTTTCGAATGCACCACCATATCGAATAAAATAACCGGGAGGCAAATCAAGATTGGCATCCAGTTTATCCTTAATCTCATTGACCAATGATTCCACATCGCGGCCACGCACGTTTACACCCACGTAGGTCCTGCGGTTGGTATTGTCCCGGCTTATTTGCATCGGTCCCGGTATATATTCAATTGCGGCCAGTTCTTGAAGCGGGATCTGTGACCCATTCGGCAAACTGATGTACAATTTTCTTATGTCATTGATATCTGAACGGTTTTGCTCATGGAGCCTGACGACCAAATCAAAACGCTTTTCTCCTTCAAAAATGACCCCTGCGTATCCGCCAGCAAAAGCAGATTGCACCATCATATTAAGTTGGTCGATGCTAACTCCATACTGCGCTAACTTATCTCGATTGTATTTTATGGTCATCTGGGGCAATCCAGAAGTAGCTTCTGCCCGCATATCACCGATACCATCCGTTCCTGCAATGATTTGGGTAATCTCGTCCGCTTTTGAGGCTAGCACATCGATATCCTCACCGTAAATTTTGATGGCCACATCCTCACGGATACCCTCTAACAGTTCATTGAAGCGCATTTCGATCGGTTGAGTAAACTCATAATTTACACCCGGAATAATGCTTACCGCTTCTTTCATTTTGGCGATAAGCTCATCCTTAGATGCTGCGGACACCCATTCATCTCGTGGTTTAAGGATTACAAATACATCGGCAAAGTCCATGGGCATCGGGTCAGTGGGCACTTCGGCCACACCAATGCGGCTCACAATCTTTTCCACTTCAGGAAATTCGGCCATGACAATACGCTCTACTTTGGTAGTGGTTTCAATAGTCTCGCTCAGCGAACTGCCTGGCTTTAGAATGGTGTGGAACGCAATATCCCCTTCGTCCAGTTGAGGTATAAACTCACCACCCATTCTGGAAAATACGAATGTGGCAACGGCAAATAGGGCAACGGCGATACCCACGACCCATTTTCCTTTCTTCAAAGCATTTACTAAAAGAGGTTCATACTTTCTTTGAACCCAAAGCACAAACCGATCGCCCCAAGTTTTCTTCTTCGTTTTAGGCGGTTTTAAAAATAGAGCTGACATCATGGGCACATAGGTTAGGCACAATACCATGGCTCCAATCATTGCGAAGATGAACGTTAGCGCCATTGGCCGGAACATTTTTCCTTCGACTCCTTCCAATGCCAAAATGGGAAGGAAAACAATTAGGATTATCAACTGTCCGAAGAAAGCGGCATTCATCATCTTTTTGGATGCATTTGCGGCTATCTCATCACGGTCTGCCCTATTCAAGGCTTTCTTTTTAAGTAAATAACTACCCATAAGAAATACACTGGCTTCCACAATGATTACCGCACCATCTACGATAATACCAAAGTCGATTGCCCCCAAACTCATCAGGTTTGCCCATACGTCGAAAACGTTCATCAAAATAAAGGCGAACAAAAGTGAAAGTGGAATGGTGGATGCTACAATCAAACCACCGCGCCAGTTACCCAAGAGAAACACCAATACAAAAATTACAATGAGTGCGCCTTCCAAAAGATTGTTCCGTACCGTTCCCGTGGTTTCATTTATGAGTTTGCTTCTATCCAACAACGGTTCGATAATCACCCCTTCCGGTAGCGATTTCTGTATTTCGGCCATCCGTTCCTTGACTCGGACAATGACCTCGTTTGAATTTGCTCCTTTTAGCATCATTACAAGCCCGCCTACGACCTCGCCTTCGCCATCCTGTGTCAAAGCTCCATAGCGAACGGCTGAACCAAAGCGTACTTCGGCAACGTCACTTACCGTAACAGGCACACCATTTTCATTTTTAATAACGATTTTTTTTATGTCGTCAAGACTCCGTACAAGACCTTCACCCCGAATAAAATTGGCCTGATGGTTTTTCTCGATGTAAGCACCCCCCGTGTTTTTATTATTCGATTCAAGCGCTTTGAACACATCGGTTATGGTAAGCCCGATTGCTTTCAAATCATTCGGGTTAACAGCCACTTCATACTGTTTTATTTTCCCGCCAATGGCGTTGATTTCCACAACGCCCGGCACCATTGCCATTTGTCGCTGTACAATCCAATCCTGCATTGTGCGGAGGTCGGTCAGGGAATATTTATCCTGAAATTCAGATTCAACCTTTAAGGTATATTGATAGACTTCGCCTAAACCTGTAGTGATAGGCCCGATGGAAGGTTGGCCGAAGCCTTCTGGAATGGCTTCACGTACTTCGGTCAGTTTTTCAGATACTAGCTGTCTGGGTAGGTAGGTTCCCATCTTGTCATCGAATACGATGGTAACTACCGAAAGTCCAAAACGGGAAATCGAACGGATTTCTTTGACACTGGGCAAATTGCTCATTGCCACCTCCACAGGATAGGTTACGAATTGTTCAATGTCTTCCGTTCCAAGATTGGGAGATTGGGTTATGACTTGTACCTGATTGTTAGTAATATCCGGCACGGCATCGATCGGCACCTGGGTCATACTGTAGGTGCCGGCACCAATCAGTGCAAGTGTAAGCAGACCAATAATGAATTTGTTATTGATTGAAAAATCAATGATTCTGTCGATCATGGATTTAAGTGTTAATACAGTTATATATGGACTGTTGCTTTCGCGAAAACGAAAACAGCCTGGAATTTCCCGCTGAAAAATTTCAAAACAGGATGTAATTATCCTATGTAAACTGAATTAACCTTTTGGAGGCTGGAATAATCGGATGGAAATCTCCTTGCCCATACGATCAAAATGGGCGAAGTTATTTTGTGGTATTGTGAGTTGAAGAGGTTCGAAATGAGATACCCCAAAATTTACGGTATGAACGTGACAGCAATGGCACTGACAAAATGGGGAGCAAAGTTCGCAATCAAAATTGTGATTGTCTGATAGATCGATGGAAAGTGTAGTATGCTCCCCCTCTATTGCAACACTGGTATCGTTGCAAGGAAGAACATTAAGAGACAAAAAATAGACCGTTAAAAGGATAGCCGTCCACTTCACTTCGCAAAAATAACGAAAAGAACTTGCAACCGAATTGCAATGTTGGTTTACGGTTAAATGAACCCCAAATCCTTACCCCTAACTTTCGCGCACGGTCCCTGTTTCGATTTTATAGCGTTCGGGTAGATAAGCGCTAGTAAAATCGAAATAGGGCGCGACCTGCTTTTTGCCAATTTAAGTTTTAAGTAAAAAAACAATTGTTATTCCCCAGCCTAATAGATTTAAAAAACTCCAGGCCCAAAACAGTTTTACCTGCCAACCCGGTATCGTTTGGGCTTTTTCAATTTTGTTATTTATCCCCAGCACTATTTTTTCTAGCTCAAAGTGACGCTTGCGCTGGATTTCATGGTACTCCCAGAGTATCTTATTCACCAAAGAAATGTCAGGCTCCAGCTTGTAGTCTTTCAAGCTTGCCTGAAGGGTTTCCAGTTTGTTCACGCTCTTTTCAAAACTGTGAATCTCCTCAGTGAGTAATTCCGCTATTTCATCCAGTTTTGCCATGTCCTTTACAATTCAATGCTGGCACTTCGCACTTTTTTCAGGGCCAGTTTCAGGGCTTTCTTTACTATCGTTGTTGCCAGGTTCGGGGAAAGGGATAGTGTCTTTCCCGATATCAGTATCGTCCTATCCTTTTTGATTCGTTGGACCTCCAGTGATCCTAAGTTCATCTGCTTAGCGATGTTTCCCGCAGAAAGCGATCGGTGGACAGCACTTCCCTTGAGGTCATGTCCTTTGTACTGAAACCGAAAACCCTGTAATGCGCCTTGTTTATTAATGTAAGGCTCAATATGTACCTCTTTCTGCTGCATCTGGGCGATATAGGTGTCAAAGCTTCGAATACTCGATTTGGCAAACACTTTATCGTGGATCGCCTTTATCTCAGAGCGGATTCCCTTTAGTTCCTCTAATTTGAGTTCCTGAATATCCCTAGCCGTGGATAGCCCCATGTCCCGTGCGACTTTTTCAGCCGCCAGCTGGCTCCGCTTTCCGATATAGTTGTCCTTGTACGCTTTCCCATGAAAGTCAATGCGATTTACATAAAGATGTATATGGGTATGTTCCCGATTTCGATGGACAAAGGCAATGGCCTGACGGTCCTGTAATTGCATTGCTTCCATAAACCGCTTGGTGATTTCCTTTAGGTCTTCTGTATCCAACCCTTTCCCATCTTCAATGGTCGGGCTTAACACAAAACTCAGCGTGTTTTTCGTGCAGCGCTGATTCTGTTCTTGCACCAACCGGAATTCTTCGGCAATTTCACTTGGGTTATCCCCGGACAAAAACTCCTTAAGGATCACCTCGAATTCCTTTTCCTGTTTCATGCCATAGGCTACAGAAGCCCGGGTATGCGCTATGGATTTTCCTTTCCCGATCATTTTTTAAAACTCAGCAGGTGCATGCGGATCTCATCGGCTAGCTGTGATACTTCATCGGCCAATCCGGGATTTCGCTGACGAAACATGTTCCCAATCCGTTTGAAGTTGTTCTCGTATTTGACCAACATCTTATAGGCTTCAATCTGCTCTTGCGTCAGTCGCTCAATAATCTGATCCTCAAAGGCAGCTCTGCGGCAAAATTCACTTAAAGACAAGCCGCTCTTTCGAGCCTTAACTTTTAGATGCTTCTTCTCGTAAACCGTACACCGGAATTGAACGAATTCACGTTTCAAGGCACCTTAATCTTTTGCGACCATGGGGAGCAAAAGCAAGATTTGTCATGACAATGACACATCTTGAAATTCTCACCAAAGTGGAATTCGTTGAAAAGCATATTTGACTTCATCACAGCATCATCGATTCCGAAAAGAATACCTTAAAGCTGCATCCTCAATCTCGAATTGAGCCTTTCTGTTATTTCGCAATAACCAGGAATTGAGTTTGGCCTTCTCAAAGAAAATGAGCTTACCGTTGGGCTTGCTGTGTGGAATAATACCTGAGGCAGTTAATTTGTAGAGATAGCTTCGGGACATGCCGGTGTACAGACATGCCTCTTCAAATGTTAAAACTTCCTTGTGAAAAGACAATAGAAGTTCAATACGGTCCAGCCGTTCCAGGATCATTGAATTGTCCATTTAAATAGATTTTAAGGTTACTTTTAAATGAACAAAAGCGCTTTTGTTTTTATTGAAGAATTCTTAAAAGAAGTTAGAAAATCGAGCCTCCGATCTGCCCCTCGCAATTCAAATTTTATCCACATCTTCTTTCGTTTGAAATCGGACAATCAAATGAAAACAATGGAAAACAAACCCAATTACCAGAATTCAATTTCATTTAAAATGCATTGGATTCTGTCCGAAAAAAATGACCTAAAAATCAAAAGAATTGGAGTTATCAACAGGCTGTTTTCTCCATCTGGTAAAATGGACCCACTGCAGGCGGCAAAAATGGGTCGAAACACTTTAAAAGGGAGAATAAATGAAATGAAAAGTGTTAATACTATTTGTTTCGAAAAACAGAGAATCTGAATCAATTAGAATCAGCCAAAACCGTCACTTATTCGTCACTTGAAAAATACAAAACCCTGTAAATCAATACGTTTACAGGGTTAGTCTGTACCTCGGGTGGGAATCGAACCCACACTCCCGAAAGAACCGGATTTTGAATCCGGCGCGTCTACCAATTCCGCCACCGAGGCAATTTGCGGTTTGCAAAACTAAAAAAATTATTCTTCCGGCAACTGAAATTATGGCGGATTTATGCTTTTGCGACTCAGATAATTGTGTAAATTTGCACCTCCTTTCGAACGAGGGAGTTAGCGAGATCACCTAAAGTTGCTGTAATGTCCTATACGGTACCGGAACCCAAGTTGTTTGCCTGCACGCAGAGCCAGGCCCTGGGTAAAGAAATTGCAAAGGCCTATGGGGCAGACCTGGGCAAGGTTATTTTTTCCCGCTACAGCGACGGCGAATTCCAGCCTTCCTTCGAGGAATCCATCCGGGGGGCGCGGATTTTCATCATCGGCTCCACCCATCCGGGTCCGGAACACCTCATGGAGATGCTCCTGATGCTCGACGCTGCCAAACGCGCCAGCGCCCGGCATATTACCGCGGTGATGCCCTACTTTGGCTGGGCCCGCCAGGACCGCAAGGACAAACCCCGCGTACCCATTGCCGCCAAACTGGTGGCCAAGATGCTGGAAACGGCCGGGGCCACGCGGATTATTACCATGGACCTGCACGCCGACCAGATCCAGGGCTTTTTCGAAAAGCCGGTAGACCACCTGTTTGCCTCCACCCTCTTCCTTCCGTATCTGCGGAAGCTGAAACTGGACAACCTGACGATTGCTTCTCCGGACATGGGGGGTTCCAAAAGGGCCTACGCCTACTCCAAGGCGCTGGAAAGCGACGTGGTGATCTGCTACAAGCAGCGGGCCAAGGCGAATGTGATCTCGCATATGGAACTGATCGGGGATGTGGCCGACAAAAACGTCGTCCTTGTGGACGATATGGTGGATACGGCCGGCACGCTTACAAAAGCGGCCGACCTGATGATGGAGCGCGGGGCAAAAAGCGTCCGGGCCATTACCACGCACGGGTTGCTGTCCGGTAGCGCGTACGAGCGGATCGAAAATTCACGGCTGGAAGAACTGATTATCACGGATTCCATCCCGCCGCGCCAGGAAAGCCCCAAGGTAAAGGTGCTCAGTTGTGCGGAACTCTTTGCGGATGTGATGCACCGGGTGCACCACAATACCTCCATCGCATCCAAATTTTTAATGTAGCATATTAATTCAATCTATATAATGAAGTCAATTACAATTCAAGGATCAGAAAGAGAAAGCGTGGGCAAGAAGGCTAGTAAGGCCCTACGTAATGCTGGAAAGGTCCCTTGCGTGGTATACGGAGGGGAAGAACCATTACACTTTGCAGCGGATGAAATTTCGTTTAAAGACCTCGTGTACACCCCCAATGCCCATACCGTGGTAATTGAGTTCGAGGATGGCCGGAAGATCGATGCCGTATTACAGGACATCCAATTCCACCCGGTAACCGACAACATCCTGCACGTGGATTTCTACCAGTTGTTCCCGGACAAGGAAGTGACGATGAAAATCCCGGTACGCCTGCTGGGGAATTCCCCGGGGGTTCGCAACGGTGGACGCCTGCTCTTCCGCAAGCGGAAACTCGTTATCCGGGCGCTGCCGAAGAACCTGCCCGATTTCTTCAACGTGGATATTTCCAACCTGAAGATCGGCGACCTGGTAGCTGTTGATACCCTGAAAAGCGATGAATTTACCATCCTCCACCCGGATACGACCGTAGTGGTGCAGGTGAAAACGCAACGGAAGGCTATCGTCATTGAAACCGACGAGGAAGACGAAGAAGGACTGGAAGGCGAAGAGGCCGCAGCAGCGGAAGGCGCCGAAGGAGAAGCCTCCGAAGAACCGGCCGCAGAGGCCCAGGAATAAACCGGACGCTCCCTGTCAAAGCCGGGAGCCCCGCATCATGGAAAGCATCCTTTCCGCCCCCCGGGTCGGTATGGGTGCTTTTCGTATTTTCGGCCTAAAACCAACAGGGTGCTACATCGGTTATTTCCGGGCCTGTTCAGGCCAGACATCAAGCTAAACGAAACAGACCCCATGAAGAAATTCCTGATCGCGGGGCTCGGCAACATCGGCGACGAATACGCCGAAACCCGCCACAACATCGGATTCCGGATCCTGGACCACCTGTCCCGGTCGGAAGACTTTTCATTCGAATCGGCCCGCCTGGGAGAAGTTGGCACCTGGAAGGTGAAGGGCCGGTCCCTGCTCTGCCTGAAACCCGCCACCTACATGAACCGCAGCGGCCGGGCGGTGCAGTACTGGCTCGACAAGGAAAAAATCCCCTTGCAAAACCTGCTCGTGGTCACCGACGACCTGAACCTCCCGTTCGGCACGCTTCGCCTGAAAACCAAGGGCAGCGACGGGGGCCATAATGGGCTGAAGGACATCCAGCAAATATTGGGCACCACGGGCTATGCGCGATTCCGGTTCGGGATCGGGTCGGAATTCTCAAAAGGCCGGCAGGTGGATTACGTGTTGGGCAAATGGGAGGAAGCCGAGCAGGAAGCCCTGCCTGAAAGGCTGGACCGCTCCGCGGAACTCATCCGGAGTTTTGCGTTGGCCGGGCCGGGAATTACGATGAACCAGTTCAACAATACCTGAGGGTGCGGGTCCCGAATCACCCCGAATGGCCTGTCAAAAGACCCGAAATGACGACACCCCGGAGCGGGAGGTATTCCCCTCGGAATCCCGGCTGAGGATTTCCCAGTAGTACACCCCGCCGGACTGTACGGGCACTACCAGGGACAACTGCCCGGAGCCCACCGTTTGTTCCAGGGAGAGATTGGAGGCATCCGTCCCAAAATAAATTTCGAATTCCACCAGGTCGTTATCCGCATCGGCCCCGTCCCACCGCAGGGTAACTTCCCCGCTGGCGTCTGGCGTAACCGTTTCCCCGGACACCGGGTCTTTGTGCTGGGCAGGGAACGGCGGGTAGGTCAGGGCGGAACCCGCGTTGAAAAATTGCCAGGCTCCCCCGGCCGGTCCGTCCATACCGGACTCGCTGCGGGCAATGACGTTCCAGGAATAGGCGGTCCCCTTCTCCAGGACCAGGCTGGCGCTCAGGCCCGATGTGATGACGTTTTCGGTGACGTTCGTCTGCAGGTTGCGGACAGTTAGCTCATAGCGCACGGCATGGGGCGTGTCCGCCCACCGGAATTCCACTTCGCTGGTGGTCTCGCTCCGGGAAATGCCCGTGGTGCATTCCGAATTATTCTCCGGATAGGCCAGGCTAACGGCCGGCGGCACCTTGGGGGAATCGTCGCTCCCGCAGGACACCAGCAACCAACCGAATACCAACATAAGTAAAGCGCGCTTCATCTCCTGAAAACTTTTAAGAGTGCTTCCTGTTGCCCGGATTGCACCCGCAGCAGGTACAAGCCCGACGGAAGTACCGGCAGGGAAAATTCTTCATTGTGGCTCAGGGGCTGCCTGGCACTACGGTACAGCAGCCTCCCGGAAGTATTGAACAATTCCAGGGTGACGGGTTCCCGGATATCCGGCAAATACAAGCCGATGCGGTCCGAGAACGGGTTGGGTGCAGCCGAAATGGAATCCGATGAAAAGTAGGAGGCTTCATAGCTGCCCTTACAGGCCGGGACGGCCGTAACTTTCAGATCGTTGTTCCCGGGCTGTAATTCCAGGTGGAGCGGTCCGGAACCCACGGTGCGTTCCTCCCCGTTCAGGGAAACGACATAGGAAACGGCCCCGTCCAGGTCCAGGTCAATCCCCGAGCCGCCCGCCGACCGGCTTACCAGCACACTCAGCGGATCCGGGCTGCCGATGGTGACGGTATAACACTGGGCTTCATAGGTTATGGGCCCGTCGGTGCCCGATATACAAATGTCGTATTGCCCGGTGGCCAGGTTCCTCAACTCAAAGGAGTTGCTGAACGCCCCGGATTCGTCCAGGCCATTTCCCCGGATGGTAATGGTGTAATCCAGCGATCGGGAGGCGGTGACGCGAATGGCCCCATCGTCCGTACCCACACATTTCTCGCCCGAAATAGCGATGTCGAACTGGTCCGGGGCAAAGCGGTAAACCGGGCAGCCATTGGCATCGACCACAGCCCCGGGCGGGGTTCCCGGGCACAGGTCGTCCCCGTCGTCAAAAACCCCGTCCCCATCCGCATCCGGACGAAACTGGCCCTCCACGCAGAGTTCCAGGCTGAAACCATTCAGGGCACCGCCGTCCGCCGGGGCCGTATCCTCCACGATCAGCACCCATTCCCCGAAACTCGATTCCCCGTCGAAGGCGTTCAGCGAGCCGAGCGGCCGCACGAGCCCCGAAATGGCCGGGTTGTTCCCGCAAATAAACGACGGGGCATCGGCGTCAAAAGTGGCGTCCACATCGTTTGCCTCGGCACAGGAGTTGGAAATAAGCGTAATTTCTGTCCCGGCCGGGGAACGGAGTTTAATCACCAGGTCGGCGAGGTAGCTGTGGCTGAGGTCCAGCCCTACCCGCGCGCCGATGACCGTCTGATCGTCCGCGAAAAAAATGCTCGAGGTCACCGTGGGCGTCCCGGTGGACGAAATGGTGATGGGAGTTCCCTGGGCGGTAAGCGTCTTGCAATCCGTGGCGATGGTCCGGAAGGAAGCGGCCGCGCCAAAGGCGCCCTGACCGCAGTCGTTGATGGGCCTGACACGCCAGAAATAGGTGGTATCCGGCAGCAGCTCCTCGGGTTGGTATTCCGCAAGGTAAACAACCTCATCTACCAGGATCCCCGAGAACCCGGCATCTAACGCCAGTTGGACCCGGTAGGAAGTGGCTTCCTGTGTCGCCTCCCACTGTAGCCGGGGCACCAGGCCGACATCTGTGGCATCTGCTTCCGGGCTGAGCAAGGCGGGAGCAGTAAAACTTCCGTCGGTAAGCCGCAACTGGACGGGCAGGTTGAAATTCCCGCCCGGGGCCGTCCCGGTAATCACCAGGGGGTAGAGCCCCGGCGCCGCGGCAGCAGTATTGGTAATGGTCAGCGTCAGGTCGGTACCGTCTGTCTGGACAGTCGGGCTGCTGAAGCCGGACCCGAGCCCGGCGGGCAGGCCGGATACCCCGAGGGTAACCTCTTCGGCAAACCCGTCAAAGTTGTGATAAGTAAAATCATATACGGCGTCCACAGGCTGGCATCCCACCGCTTCGAGTTCCTGTGCAGCGAGCACAAAGGGCTGCTGGGTAATCGTAAAATCGGCCTGGTTGACGGAAAAGAAAATATTGTCCGAGGCCTTGACCATAATCCGCCCCCCCGTGGTGGCCGTCCCGGGAAGCTGTACCTGGGCACTCCCGGTGTTCGGGACCCCGGAAGCCAGTAGTACCGGGAAGTCCTGCCCGCTGTTCAGGGACAGGAAAATATCCACCTCCTGGCAGTTGATAGGGGCCTGGTTGGTTGCGCCCGTCTCCCAGCTGATCGTCTGGATACTCCCCCCGGCAAAATTCTGGGTGCTCTGCTGGGAGATCACGCGGAAGGCATCCGGCTGCGAAACCACCCGCACGCTCACCAGGTCGGAAGCCACCTGCCCGCCCCCCGGGGCATTGTCCCGGACGGTCAGGGCAAAGGTCATGTCCCGTTCAATCTCCGATACGGTTTCCCAGGCGGAACCGGAAGCCGGGCTCACCTGGGTCAGGTTGCCGGAGGCCACCCGGCTCAGCCGGGGAAAGTACCGGCTGGGGGAAACCCCGGGCGGCAGGGAACGGAAATTGGCCCCGCTTGGGTTCTGCGGCCCGAAGGAGGCGCGGGTAACTACCCCGTCGTCTACCTGTTCCCATGCGTAGGTAAGGATATCCGACGCATCGGGGTCCGAGGCATCGGCTTCCAGAACAAAAGCGGTGCCGGCGGGAATGAAATAATCCGGCAGGGGGTTCACCGCGGGCGGGTTGTTGGCGAGGGCCGTCGTAGAGGCACAGGAGGTGCCGGCCACATATTGCGCAATCTGCACAATGCTGAAATAGTGGAAGTAGTCGTCCCCTTGTTGGGCCACGTTGTTGCCTTCTGCGATGCCTGCATACCCCATGATAGTGGTCCCGGAAGCGGGTTCCGCCTGGACGCCGGAGCCCTCTGAATCAAAGGACCACGTGTGGTTTGCGCCGAACTGGTGCCCCATCTCGTGGGCCACAAAATCCAGGTCAAACCGATCGCCCTCCGGAGTGGGCGTAGCAGCATACGCGCTGCCCTTCCGGTTCTCGCTGCAAACCGCACCGATGAACCCGGCATTCCCGGCTTCCGACCCCCGGTGGAACAAATGGCCGATGTCGTAGTTGGCCGATCCGATCTGGGCGTCGAGCGTGGTTTGGACCTCCGAGCTGAAATTCCCGCCAAAGGGATCCGTGGAAGGATCCGTATAGATTACCTGGTCGTTGCCTGCTACCAGCACGAGGCTGATGGCCAGGTCCGTCTCAAACACCTCGTTGATCCGGGTAAGCGTGGCATTTACGGCCGACAGTGCGCTCCCGACGGTGCCCCCGTGGTATTCCGCGTACTCCCCTGTGGTTGCCACCGCCAGCCGGTAAGTCCGCAAGAGTTGGTCGTCTACCAACTTGGCCGCACGGGAGGAAGCCGGCTTGGCAAATTCCCGGTAAGCCCGGGTTCCGCATTTCCAGGCCGAAGGCAGGGCCTCCTTCTGGTCGCGGCGATAAAGCAGGTACCTGGCGCCGCTACCCGGCACTTTCTCCAGGAATCCGGACGCTTCCCGCCCGGGTTCGCTCACCATGCCCTGGAAACCCGAAGGGGACATACTGAAGCGGATCCTTCTTGCCGGGTTCTCCGGGCTGACCCCCAGGTAGGAGCGGATTTCCGGGTACCGCTCCTGGAGTTCAGGCGCCATGACCGACCGCTCGCGCACCAGATAGGGCTGCAATTCGCCCCGGCTGTCCGGGAAATACATACGCTTGGCGGACCCGGGGTTTCCGTTGAGTTCCTCCAATGCCCGGCGCATCCCCATTTCATCCAGGGTAAAGCCGCTGCCTTCCTGTGGTTTCAGCAGCTCCCCGGATGCCGTCCGGCGAAGCTGGATGGCGTTATCACGTTCCCACAACCCACTGGTTTCCTGAGAGAAGGAACAAAAGCTGAGCAAGAATATGGGAATTGATAAAACAAGACGTAGCTTTGTCTTCATTCATGGGGCTTTGCATCGCTAAAAATACGCCTTTTTTATTATTTTGATTCCGTGATAACCGTCCGAGGTCTTTCAGAATACCGTATTGAGCGGCCCAGCGTGGTTACCATCGGCACCTTCGATGGTGTCCATATCGGGCACAGGAAAATCCTTAGCCGGCTGACGGATTTTGGCAGGTCGCATGACATGCAGTCTACCTTGCTCACCTTTTACCCGCATCCGCGGATGGTACTGCAGAAGGACAGCGGCCTGAAATTGCTGAACACTATTGAGGAAAAGACGGATATCCTCCGGGAAACCGGCCTGGACTGCCTGGTTATCCACCCGTTCACCCAGCGTTTTTCGCGCCTAACTGCCACGCAGTTCGTGCGGGAAATGCTCGTGGAAAAACTCCACACCAAAAAAATCATCATCGGGTACGACCATCGCTTTGGCCGGAACCGCACGGCAAACATCCAGGACCTGGAAGCTTTCGGGAACCTGTTCGACTTTTCCGTGGAGGAAATTTCTGCCCAGGAAGTGGACGAGGTATCGGTGAGTTCCACGAAAATCCGGAAGGCCCTGGAAGCCGGGGACCTGGAAACGGCCAATGCCTACCTCGGGTATCCCTATATGCTCTCCGGCACCGTCCGACGGGGCAAAGGCCTGGGGCGGAACCTCGGTTTTCCCACGGCCAACCTCGGGATAGACTCCGAATACAAGCTCATCCCCGCCAATGGGGTGTATGCGGTTCGCAGCCAACTGGGAGACCGGGAGGTTTTCGGCATGATGAACATCGGGTCCAACCCGACGGTTGAGGACTCCGGCCAGCACATTGAGGTGCATTTTTTTGACCTGGACCAGGACCTCTACGACCAGCCCCTGCGCGTCGGCCTCCTGGCCCGTCTCAGGGACGAGCGGAAATTCGATTCCCTGGAAGCCCTGAAAGAACAGCTCTCCCTGGACCAACAAGCGGCCCGCCGGGCCATACGCCAACGATGATCCGGCGCCTGCTCTATTCCCGGATGGACAACAGCCCGCTGATCCTGTTCCGGATGTTTTACGGGGTATTACTGGCCCTGGAGTGCTTCGGCGCCATCGCCACCGGCTGGGTGCGGCGCTACCTGGTGGAACCCGAATTCACTTTTACCTTTATCGGCTTTGAGTGGCTGCAACCCCTGCCGGGTCCGGGGATGTATGTCTATTACGCCCTGATGGGGCTGCTGGGTATCGCCATCGCCCTGGGGTACCGCTACCGGCTGAGCATCATCCTGTTCACCCTGCTTTGGACAGGCACCTACCTGATGCAGAAAACCGCTTACAACAACCACTATTACCTGCTGATCCTCATATCCGGGCTGATGTGTTTCCTCCCCGCCCACCGGGCGAGGTCCCTGGACGCCAAACGCCGGCCGGAAATACGCACGGATACCATGTACACGGCCGTAAAATGGACGGTTGTCCTGCAATTGTTCATCGTGTACACCTATGCGGCTATCGCCAAGATATACGACGACTGGCTGGATTTCAGTTTTATCGGGTTGCTGATGGCTGGTAAGGCAGATTACCCGCTGATCGGAACGATTCTGCAGGAGCCCTGGGTGCACCGGTGCATCGGCCTGTTCGGGATCGCATTCGATTTCCTGATCATCCCCCTCCTGCTCTGGAAGCCGACCCGAAAATGGGCCTTTGGCGCCTCCATTTTTTTCCACCTGTTCAACTCGGTGGTTTTTCAAATCGGGATATTCCCTTACCTGTCGCTGGCGTTTACCGCGTTCTTTTTTGAACCCGAAACCATCCGCCGCACCTTTTTCCCGACCAAGGCCGCCGGGCAGTGGCAACCCCCCTCGGGCCGCCCCCGGTATGCCGGAATCCTGCTGGGTGTGGGCGCGTTGTATTTCACCCTGCAGGTGTTCCTGCCCATCCGGCATTACGCAATTCCCGGCGATGTCCTATGGACTGAAGAGGGACACCGCATGAGCTGGCGCATGATGCTCCGGAGCAGGCGGGGCACCATCCAGTTCCGCATTGTCGACAAGGCCACGGGCATCAGCGAACCCGTGAAACCGGAAAATTACCTGACCCCCCGACAGTACCGCAAAGTACTCGCCTACCCGGATTTTATCTGGCAGTTTGCCCAATACCTCAAGAAATCCTATGCGCGGCAGGGGAAGGATATTGCCGTCTATGCGGCAGGCAACCTGCGGATCAACCGGCAGCCGGCAGCCCCCTTTATCGACCCGGAGGTAGACCTGGCGGCAGAACCCTGGGATCACTTCCGCCACCACCGCTGGATCCTGCCCGCCCCCTGGGAATTGGAGTAGCCGGCATAACCCGCGCCGATCGGTGGCCGTTCCGTTGGCTGATTCCATATTTTACCCTTAAATTTGCAGCCTAAATTTGCACGGAACATGCTGCCACTGCACACCTTGCGGGAAAATCCCGATTCAATCGCCCAAGCCCTCGGCAAACGGGGGATCGATGCCCAACCCATGATTCAGGAAGTACTGGAATTGGACAAGCAGCGCCGTACCCTGCAGACCCAATTGGACGCCACACTGGCGGAGGCCAATACGCTCTCGCGGGAAATCGGGAATTTGTTTAAGGCGGGGAAATCCGAAGAAGCCCAGGAACTGAAGGCCCGTTCAGCGAAACTCAAGGAATCCTCCAAAGCCCTGACGGAATCCCTGAACGATGCAGCAGATACCCTGCAGCAAGCCCTCTACCAGGTACCGAACGCTCCCCATACCTCCGTTCCGGCCGGAACGGACGAGGAGGACAACGAGGTGGTCTTCACATCCGGGGACCTGCCGCAGGCCGGAGGCAGTGCCCTGCCCCACTGGGAACTCGCCGCCCAATACGACCTGATCGATTTTGAGCTCGGGGTGAAAATTACCGGGGCGGGATTCCCTGTTTACAAGGGTAAATGCGCCCGGCTCCAGCGCGCGCTGGTGAGCTTTTTCCTGGACCGCAACACGGAAGCGGGATACCAGGAAGTTCAGGTCCCCCACCTGGTCAATGAAGCCTCCGGGCTAGGTACGGGCCAGCTGCCCGACAAAGAGGGACAGATGTACGAACTCCGGGACGACAAATTGTTTTTGATCCCTACTGCAGAGGTCCCCGTTACCAATATGTTGCGGGACGAGTTGATGGACCTCGGCGACCTGCCGCTCTGCTATACGGCCTATACCCCCTGTTTCCGGAGGGAAGCCGGCAGCTATGGCGCGCATGTGCGGGGGCTCAACCGGCTGCACCAGTTTGACAAGGTGGAAATTGTGAGGGTGGAAGAACCCGGGAATTCCTACGCGGCCCTGGAGCAAATGGTAGAGCACGTCAAAGGCCTGCTCGGCGAACTGGGGCTCCCGTATCGCATCCTCCGGCTTTGCGGGGGTGATCTGGGCTTCACCTCCGCGCTGACCTACGATTTTGAGGTCTGGTCGGCGGCCCAGGAACGCTGGCTCGAAGTGAGTTCCGTATCGAATTTTGAGGCCTTCCAGGCCAACCGCCTGAAACTGCGTTACCGGGACGAAAACAACAAGCCGCAACTGGCCCACACCCTGAATGGAAGTGCCCTTGCACTGCCGCGGATCCTGGCGTGTATCCTGGAGGATTACCAGGACGAATCGGGCATCCGCATCCCGGACGTGCTGGTGCCCTATACCGGTTTCGACCGGATCGAGTAGCAGGCCCGGGGCGGGAGATCGCCCTGTCGGGACCGATGCCCGGGGAACACCCGGAAAGGCCGCCCCGTATTACTTCGTATCTTTGTACAAAGCCCTGTTATGAAACAATTCCTGTGCTCCCTGGCAGTCCTGTGCCTTTCGGTCGTTTCGGCCCAGGAAGATTTCCTGGCCAAGCAGTATTTCAACGACGGGGATTTTGACAAGGCGGTTGTGTATTACGAGAAGCTTGCGGAAAACAACCCGAGACGGACGGACTACACGGAAGGCCTCGTGTTGTGCTACCACCAGCTGGAGGCCTACGACAAAGCGATCTCCTTTCTGAGCCGGCGCCTGGAGGAGGGCAATGCCTACCCGACACTCCTGATCGATATGGGGTATACCTACCTGCTTATGGATCGGCCGGAGGAGGCCGAAAAATGGTATCGCCAGGCACTGGAGACCATCGAATCCAACCCGAATTTCGGATATGGGATCGGGTTTAAATTTCAGCGGTATACCCTCCTGGATTATGCCCTGCAGGCCTATTCCCGCGCGATGGAGCTCAACCCGGAACTCGATTTTAATTTTCAAATAGCCCGTATTTACGGGGAACAGGGACGTATCGGGGAAATGTTCGACGCCTATATGGACCTGTTGCAACAACGGGAGTCCGCCAAGGCGAATGTACTCCGGGTAATCGAATCCTTTATCGGTCCGGATCCGGAAGCCGAAAACAACCAGTTGCTCCGACGCGTCCTGCTTACCCGGGCGCAGAAAGACCCGGACCCGCTTTGGAACGAATTGCTCAGCTGGCTGTACCTGGAACAGGGGCAATACGCCAACGCGTTTAACCAGGAAAAGGCCATATACCGGCGCGTACCGGAGGTCCGGCTCGACCGCATGGTGAACCTGGGTCGCAGCGCGGAGGAGGCCGGGGCCGTTGAGGCTGCTGTCGCTGCATTTGAATTTGTGGTTGCCGAAAGCAACGACCCGGTAAGCCGGCTCAACGCACGCCTCCACCTGATCGATATCGGCCTGGCCGACAACCGGGAAAAAGACCTGCGGGAGGCCGAACAAGCCTACGAGGAGCTGATGGACGAATACGGCTATGCCGCTTCCACCCTGCAATTGCAGGTGGCCTATGCCAAATTCCTGGCCTTCCGCCTCTCCAAACCCGACCGGGCAATCCGCATCCTGAAAAACAGCCTGGACCTGCCGCTTCCGGAATATGCGGAAGGCTACGTAAAGCTCAGCCTGGGAGACATCCTCGTCTTTGACCAGCGGTTTAACGAGGCGCTCATCTTGTTCTCGCAAATCCAGAAATTGCTGAAAAACGACGTGATGGGGCAACAGGCCCGCTTTAAGGTTGCACAGACCAGTTTTTACAAGGGGGATTTTGACTGGGCGCTTACCCAGCTGAAGGTCCTCCGCAATTCCACGTCCCAGCTCATCGCCAACGACGCCATGCAGCTCAGCCTGATCATTTCGGACAATTCGCTGGAGGACTCCACCCAGACCGCCCTGCGGAAGTACGCCCGGGCCGACCTGCTGGCGTACCAGCAAAAAAACGCGGAAGCGCTCGCGGCCCTGGACGAAATACTGACCGGCCACAAGGGGGAGAAAATCGAAGACGAGGCCTTACTGATGCACGGCAGGTTGCTCGAAGCGGCCGGCGATTATTCAGGTGCCCTACTGAGTTATCGCAAAATCGTTGAGTTCTTTGGGCAGGACATCCTGGCGGACGACGCCCATTTTGCCATGGGGGAGCTGTACCGAACCCGCCTGGAAGACCCGGCCAAGGCCATGGAACACTACAGGGAAATCATCTATCGCTTCCAGGACAGTTACCACTTCCCGGAAGCCCGCAAACAATTCCGGAGGCTGCGGGGCGACCCCGTCAATTAAACCCCCGGGGAAACACCAACTCTACATGATCATTTACAATGTAACCATCAACGTCGAAGATGCTATTCGCAAGGAGTGGCTCGAATGGATGCGCACCACCCACATCCCGGACGTAATCGCCACGGGCGCTTTTAAAAACGCGCGGATTTGCCGGGTACTCGTCGAGGAGGAGATGGGGGGGACCACCTATTCGGTTCAGTACCTGGCTCCGGATCGCCAGTCCCTAGAAGCCTATTACGGGGAACACGCGGCCAGGCTGCGGCAGGAAGTAACCGACCGGTACGGAGACCGTTTGGTGGCCTTCCGCACGGAACTTGAAATCATCAGCGAACACGAATGACGGCGTCCCCCGCATACCGCTTTGTCCATGGCGCGCTACCCGATCCGGGGGTCCGGAACCGGGCATTCGGCTGTGAACCTCCGGCCGGAAATACCGCACCCGATGAGCAGGGATAGGGGCAAGCGGAGATCCCCGGCCAAAAAGGGAGGGGGCATGGGGCGAAAAGGCGATACCCAGCGCACAACGGGGGTTCGCGCCAAAAAACACCTCGGCCAGCACTTCCTGACGGATGCTTCCGTCGCCATGCGGATTGCCGGAACCCTGAGCCCGGATGGTCCGCCCCGGATCCTGGAGATCGGGCCCGGCACCGGGGTGCTGACCGCTTTCCTGCTCAGGCGGCCCGTGGACCTGCTGGCCGTGGAACTCGACGGGGAATCCGTGAAGTACCTCCGGGAGGTTTTCCCTCTGGAACTGGCTTCGGAAACGACGTCCTACAAGTCATTCGAGGTACTGCACGGAGATTTCCTGAAGCTCGACCTCCCCGGCCTCTTCGGCGGGAAACCCTTTGCGGTTACCGGCAACTTCCCGTACAACATTTCCACCCAGATCGTCTTCCGCGTCCTGGAAAACCGGGAGCGGATTCCGGAATTCAGCGGGATGTTCCAGCGGGAGGTGGCCGAACGCATCTGCGCAGGCCCCGGGAGCAAGACCTACGGCATCCTGTCGGTCCTGGTTCAGGCCTATTACCTGGCGGAATACCGCTTTACCGTGCCCCCGGAAGTCTTCGACCCCCCGCCCAAGGTAGAATCCGGGGTACTGCATTTACGCTACCGCACAGATACCCGGGCCGACTGGGATTACCAACACCTCACCCGCCTGGTGAAAACCGCCTTCAACCAGCGCAGGAAAACGCTTCGCAACAGTCTTAAAAGCCTGCCCGTCCCCGATTATCTCAAAGAAGATGCTATCTTTGACCGGCGCCCCGAACAACTGGAAGTACGGGAATTTATCGCCCTCTCAAAGCGCATCTGGGATGACACCGTTTAAACTCACCGACGAGCTGCTGGCGGAAATCCAGCAATTGATAGAAAACCGTCAGAACGATTCCCTGCGTTCGCTGATGGAAGAGGTGCACTATGCGGATGTGGCCGAAATTATCGACGAACTCCACGAGGACCAGGCCACCTACCTGATCAAGCTGCTGGACAGCGAAAAAACCTCGGATGTCCTTACCGAACTGGACGAGGATGTGCGGGAAGCCATCCTGGGCAACCTCTCATCCCAGGAGATCGCCGGGGAGCTCGCGGAACTCGATACGGACGACGCGGCCGACATCGTGGCGGAACTCCCCAAGGAAATTGTCCAGGAGGTCATCTCCAAGATCTCCGATCGCGAACACGCCCGCGACATCGTCGACCTGCTGCGATACGACGAGAATTCGGCCGGTGGACTGATGGCCAAGGAGCTCGTCAAGGTGTACGACCACTGGACGGTGCTCACCTGCGTCAAGGAAATGCGCCAACAGGCGGAAAACGTAACCCGGGTCCACTCCATCTACGTCGTCAACGACCAGGGCATCCTTATCGGCCGGTTGTCCCTGAAGGACCTGCTGACCGCTTCGACCCGCTCGCCGATCCGCGATATATATATATCCCACGTGGATTCGGTAAACGTGAACGAAAAACCCGAGGAAGTGGCCCGGATCATGTCGAAATACGACCTGGAAGCCATTCCGGTGGTAGATGAAATCGGGCGCCTGGTGGGGCGGATTACCATCGACGATATCGTGGACGTCATCCGGGAAGAAGCCGACCGGGATTACCAGATGGCGGCAGGTATCTCCCAGGATGTGGAAGCGGACGACAGCATCTGGGACCTGACCCGGGCCCGGTTGCCCTGGTTGTTCCTCGGCCTGATCGGCGGCCTGGGCGCCGCAGCCATCATGGGCGGCTTTGAGGAGATGATTGCCCGGCACGCCATCCTGTTCTTCTTCACCCCCCTGATTGCGGCCATGGCGGGGAATGTGGGCGTACAGTCCAGTGCAATTATCGTACAGGGGCTCGTCAACGACGACCTGAAGGGGAGTGTCGGTAACCGGCTGATCAAGGAAATGCTCCTGGCCCTGCTCAACGGGGTGATCCTGGCCGTCGGCCTGCTGGTGTTTACCTGGATCTGGAAAGGGAGCTTCCCCACGGCCCTGGCCATTTCCATCTCCCTGATCGCGGTGATTGTCGTAGCCGGCGTCATCGGCACATTTACCCCGCTCTTTTTACACAAACGCGGCATCGACCCGGCCATTGCAACCGGGCCTTTCATCACCACGAGCAACGACATCTTCGGCATCCTGATCTATTTTTGGATCGCCCGGTTTGTGCTTGGGATTTAGACGGGGCCTCCCGTTTCGCAAATGCCCGGAATCTTCTGTATCTTGGTCCCCTTCCGGACCCACGTAACTGCAATGCGATGAAAAAAGTTCTGCACCTGGACGAAAACCACCCGCTGCTCGAGGAAGGCCTGGCGGCCCTGGGGTTCAAAAACCACAGGGACCACACCGGTACCCGGCAGGAAATCCTGGAAAAAATCGGGGCATACCACGGCATCATTATCCGCAGCAGGCTCCCCGTCGACAGGGAATTGCTGGACCGGGCCAAAAACCTGGAATTCATTGGGCGGGTAGGTGCCGGCCTGGAAAACATCGATACCCGGGCGGCGGGCGAACGGGGCATTTTCCTGGCTGCCGCACCCGAGGGCAACCGCAACGCAGTAGGCGAACACGCCCTGGGCATGCTCCTCTCCCTGATGAACAAATTGCACACGGCCGATGCCGAGGTCCGGGAAGGCCGGTGGCGACGGGAGGCAAACCGGGGTGTGGAACTCGACGGCAAGACCGTGGGCATCATCGGCTACGGCAATACGGGCCAGGCCTTTGCGCGCAAACTCCGGGGTTTTGACGTACAGACCCTTTGTTATGATATCGTGGGGGGCGTGGGCAACGGGGATGCCCGCCAGGTAGGGATGCCGGAATTGATGCAGCACGCCGACGTGGTCAGCCTCCACGTGCCGGAAACGCCGGAAACCATCGGGATGGTCGATGCCGGATTCCTGGGCGGTTTCGCAAAACCCATCTGGCTCCTCAACACGGCCCGCGGCAAATGCGTCCGGACCGGCGACCTGGTGGATGCCCTGCGGACCGGTCGGGTTTTGGGCGCCGGCCTCGATGTCCTGGAATACGAGAAATCCTCCTTTGAATCCCTCTTCGGAGAGGACGGCATGCCCCCGGACATGCAAGAGCTGATCCGGTCTCCCCGGGTCCTGCTGAGCCCGCACGTGGCGGGGTGGACTGTGGAGAGCAAGGAAAAGTTGGCTGCCACCATTGTGCGAAAAATCAAGGAGCATTACCAGGGAAAGTGATTCCCGGCGCCTCCCGCGGTTTACCCTGCATTTTATATCTTTCCCATATGTGGCGGACCATTTGGATTTTCTCGGCCCTGGCTCTGGCAGTATGGATCCTGCTGCGCATTGGCCGTCTGGGGTACTATAGCGGGACCACTGACCCGGAATGGATATTCGGCAGCCTGGCCGTGCTATTCCTGCTGATCGGCATGGGATTGCAGCGGCATGCCCGCCCGAAACCCCCGTCCCGGGAAGCCGACCAACGGAAAATCCGCCAGCTCGGGCTCACCCCCAGGGAATGCGAAGTGCTCCTCCCCCTCTGCAAGGGTTTGTCCAATCGGGAAATTGCAGACGAACTCCACATCTCCGAAAGCACGGTGAAAACCCATGTTTCCAACCTGCTGGTTAAACTCGATGTCCGGCGCCGCACCCAGGTTATCCGCAAGGCCCGGGCGCTGAATCTCCTCCCCGAAGGCAGCGCATAAATTTCCGGGTCGGAAGGCCCAAAGGATAAAATTGGTACTTTAGTATGAAGCCCACTCCCCCCGGGCCGGGTATTTTTATACCAACCTAAAACCAGAACCCATGAAAAAGACAATCATCCGGTACGGCCTTTACGGGGGCACGGTCATTTGCGTACTCTTCCTGCTGAGCCTTTACCTGGCCGACGGCCTGGATTTTGGCGCCCAGGAAGTGATCGGGTACGCCTCCATGGTGGTGGCCCTCAGTTTTGTGTATTTCGGGATCCGGCATTTCCGGGACCGCGAAAACAGCGGTACCCTGAACTTTGGAGCCGGGCTGAAAATCGGCCTGGGCATCAGCCTGATCACCGCCCTGATGTTCGGAATCCTGGACGTGATCTATGTAAAGTATATGAACCCGGATTTTATGGAGACCTATTACGCCTCCGTCCTGGCCGACCTGGAAGCCTCCCTGCCCGAATCCGAATTCCAGGAGCGCGCCCGGGCCATGGAGGCGGAAAAGGAACTGTTTACCAACCCCCTGATGAATTTCTTCCTGATGTTTATCACGGTCTTCCTCATCGGGTTGATCATGAGTATTATATCCGCACAGATCCTGAAACGAAAGCCTTCGACGGCGACATCCTGAAACCAAAGCCTTCGACGGCGACATCCTGAAAACCGACAACAACCAAAAATATACCCGCCATGCAATACGAGGCAACCAGTGCAGACGACTACATTTCCCAGCTGCCGGAGGAGCGCCGGGAACCCGTCTCCAGACTTCGGGAAACCATCCGGACCCACCTGCCGGAAGGATTTGAGGAATCCATCAGTTATGGGATGATCGGATACGTGGTGCCCCATGCCCGCTACCCGGATGGCTACCACTGCAACCCGGAACTCCCGTTGCCCTTTATGAGCCTCGCCAGCCAAAAGAACTACATCGCCGTCTACCACAGCGGGATCTACGCGGACCCCGAACTCAACCAGTGGTTCCTGGACCGGTACAGGGCCCTGGATATCGGAAAGCCGGATATGGGCAAGAGTTGTATCCGCTTCCGGAAACCCGATAAAATACCCTATGGGCTCATCGGGGAACTCTGTGAAAAAATGGAGGTGGAGGATTGGGTTCGCATGTACGAAAAAGCAATAAAAAAATAAATAAGAGCAATCATGGAGAAGCGAGTAACCGGCCTGGGAGGGTTTTTCTTTAAAACCAAAGACCCGGACCATATCAAGGAATGGTATAAAAAACATCTGGGGATTCCCACGGACAACTACGGGTGGACCTTCTGGTGGAAAGACGAGAACGGCAGGGATTGCAGTACCCAGTGGAGTCCCTTTAAAATGGACACAAAGTACTTTGAGCCAAGCGAAAAACCCTTTATGATGAATTTCCGGGTGGAAAACCTCCGCGAGCTCCTGGCCGCGTTACGGGAAGAAGGTGTACAGGTGGTGGGTGAGATAGAAGAATACGACTACGGGAAATTCGGCTGGATCCTGGACCCGGAAGGCAATAAAATAGAACTCTGGGAACCTGTGGATTCCGCATTTCTGGAATAAGGAATAATTTGCTACATTGGTGATACTAAAACCAACACCAATTACCATGTCAGACGAAAATAAAGATTTCGGGGATAAGGCCCGGGAAGCCGGCGAAGATGCAAAAAAAGCTGCCGGAGATTTTAAAAGCGAAGCCAAGAAAACCGCCGACGAATTCAAGGAAGGCCTCAACAGCGCCGGGGGGGAGAACAAAAAAATCCTGGCCGGGATACTCGCCATTGTGCTGGGCTCCCTGGGCGTGCATAAGTTTATCCTCGGATACCAGAAAGAGGGGATTATCCTCCTGGTGGTCACGGTCATCGGCATGGTGCTGACCTGTATCGGCGTGGGCATCTTTGTGGTTTGGGCCACCGGCCTGATCGGACTCATCGAGGGCGTCATCTACCTGACCAAAAGCGACGAGGAGTTCTACAATACCTACCAGGTGGGGAAAAAGCCCTGGTTTTAAGGGAAATCCGCACGGGTCCGGAGATAACCCCTTCTTTGGAAAAACGAAAAAAGCCGAAAAACACACTTCGGCTTTTATTTTTAATCTTATTATCGTAATATTGCGATATATAAATTGTAAAACATGGGCGTTTCCAAAACCCAACTCTTCGACCAGCGACAGAATGAAATTGCGCAGATTGCCCGGGTACTGGCTCATCCCGCACGGGTAGCCATCCTGCAGTACATCAGCCGGCAGGACTCCTGTATTTGCAGCGACCTGGTGGAAGAAACCGGCCTGGCCCAGGCCACCATCTCCCAGCACCTGTCGGAAATTAAAAAAGTCGGGTTGCTCCGGGGGAATTTTCAGGGAAGGAACCTCTGCTATTGCATCGATACCGACCGGTGGAATGAAATACAGGGGTTATTCGGGTCTTTTTTCACCCGAATCAGCAGCCAGTGCTGTTGACCCGCCCTGCGCATCAAATACCCGGCAGATCCCCGGCAAATCCCTGTTGATTCCCGCAAATCGAGCCACACAAAAACAGAAACAACAATTGAATCCAATACCCGAACCCATGAAAACTTCTGAATTCCTGAATCTCCTGGAAAGGCACCCGGAAAGGGAGCTGAATTTTGAATACGCCCCCGGGAAGCTGCTGCGGCCCGATTACCATATCACGGAAGTCAAGAATATCCGTGTCGACGCCACGGATTGCGGCGGACGCTCAGACGCGTGGACGGAAACCGTCATCCAGCTATGGGAAAGCCCTGTCCCGGAGCATACGGATCGCTCTATTACCGCACGGAAAGCCCTGGCCATCCTCTCCCGCGTCAACCGCAAGCAACCGCTGATGTTGGACAGCCCGGTAAAATTTGAATACGGCAACCGGCAATTCCACACCGCCCAGTTGCACGTTGCAGGGGAGGTGGTGGAAGGAGACCACCTGGTCCTCCGCCTCTCCCCGGAAGCCACCCAGTGCAAGGCGAGCGATATCTGCGGCACCCCGGAACCCGCCCCAGTTGCCGGGGCCCGGAATGGTTGCGACCCCGCGTCTGGTTGTTGCTGATAACCTGAAGGCCCCATGCAGATCCGAGACATGCAACCCGAGGACTGGCACGAGGTAGCCCGAATCTATGAAGAGGGGATCGCTACCGGGTATGCCACTTTTGAAACCCGGGTCCCGGCATATGAAGACTGGGACCGGGCACATCTCCCCTTTGGCCGTCTGGTAGCCGAAATCTCCGGACAGGTTGCGGGGTGGGCGGCTCTTTCTCCGGTCTCGGGCCGCTGCGTCTACGGCGGTGTGGCCGAGGTGAGCGTATATGTGAGTTCCGCCCAGAGGGGTAAGGGAACGGGAAAAGCGCTGCTCAGGAAGCTGATCGCCGAGAGTGAACAGCAGGGAATCTGGACCCTGCAATCCGGGATTTTCCCGCAAAACGCCGGGAGTATCCGCCTGCATGAAGCCGTCGGCTTCCGCCGGCTGGGTTACCGGGAAAAAATTGCCAAAAGGGACGGTATCTGGCAGGACAATATCCTGTTTGAACGCAGAAGCAAAACCGTCGGCACCGATTAAACATTTATTTCACCAAAACAAGCATTCTACACCCATGAAAAACATCCTTGTACTTTGCACCGGGAATTCCTGCAGGAGCCAGATGGCCCACGGATACCTGGAAGCCCTTCAGTCCGAGCCCGCCGCCCGCATCTATAGCGCCGGGGTGGAAACCCACGGGCTCAACCCGGACGCGGTCCGCTTTATGGCCGAAGACGGGATCGACATCTCGGGGCACACTTCCAACCATGTCGATGAATACGAAGGCATTGCCTGGGACTATATCATCACCGTGTGCGACCACGCGCGGGAGAACTGCCCGTTTATCCCGGCGCCCGGCGCCAAACGGCTGCACCAGAACTTTTCGGATCCGTCCAAAGTTACCGGTTCGGAAGCCGAGAAGCGGGAGGCCTTTATCGCTGCACGGGATCAGATCAAGGCGTATTGCCGGGATTTTATTGAGCGGGAGCTCCGCTAGCCTGTTCCCCGCCGGCCCCTTCGGCCAGGCGTCGCTCGAGTTCTGCCTGGAATTCCTCCATGACCGGCTTTACGGTGTCCTCGGGGAGGTCGGCGATCCGGATATACATCAAACCGTCTACCGAATTGTTGAATAGCGGGTCTACGTTGAAGGCCACCACCCGGGCATTCTGCTTGATGTACTTTTTGATCAGTACGGGCAGTCGGAGGCTGCCGGGTTCCACCTCCTCGATGAGCTTGTCGAACTTGTTCAGGTCGGACTCGGTTTCGTCAAAGACGAACTCCTTGTCCGCATCGTTGAGCTTTACCTTGAATTCCTTTTTCGGGCGGATATACTGCGCCACATAGGGGTCCCAGTAATGGGACTTCATAAATTCGATCATCAGGGATTTCGAGAAGTTCGAGAACTGGTTGCTGATGCTCACCCCGCCAATCAGGTACTGGTGTTCCGGGTGCCGGAGCGTGGTGTGCACTATGCCCTTCCACAACAGGAACAGCGGCATGGGTTTCTGCTGGTATTCCTTGACGATATAGGCGCGGCCCATTTCGATGGAACGGCTCATCATGCCGAATAGTTCGGGTTCAAACCGGAATAGGTCCTGCAGGTAGAACCCGTCGATGCCGTATTTCTCGAATATTTCCGACCCCATCCCCATCCGGTAGGCCCCGACGATTTTCTTCTCCTGGTCGTCCCAGAGGAAAAGGTGGTGGTAGTAGTCGTCAAAGCGGTCCAGGTCGATGGACTTGTTGGTCCCTTCCCCAATGGCCCGGAAGGTCACTTCCCGCTGCCGGCCAATCTCCTGCAGGATAAAAGGCATGTCCTTCTTCTGGGCGAGGAATACTTCGTAATTCCGGTTTTGCAGCAGGCGGCAGTTCTTTTCGCGCAGCTTCTCAATTTCCCCCTGGATCACTTCGCTCCGTACGGCATCGGCAATGCGACGGGGCGGCTTGGGGATTTTCAGGCTGCCGGGGATCTGGTCTATGAGTCGCTCCCGCTCATAGGCATTTGCCAGGAGGTAGGTCTTCCTCCTGAGCAGGTCCGAGAATTCCTCCAGGGTATCGTGTTCCTTTTGCACGGCAACCGAAATGGGGTGGCCAATCCGCACCTTGATGCTCCGGTTCCGCTGGGTGGTGAGTTCCGAAGGGAGTTTGGCGGTTCGGAAAATATCGTTGATCCGGGAGAGGTAATAAAACAACCGGCTGTTCCGGGCGTGGAAATAAATGGGGACTACCGGGACCTCGGCGCGGCGGATCAGCTTCAGGGCCGCTTCCTCCCAGGGCTTGTCCACGAAGTGCTGGCCTTCCTTGTAGGTGGAGACCTCCCCGGCAGGGAAAATGCCCAACGGGTGGCCACCCCCCAGATGTTCCATGGAGCGCTTGAAACCCGCCACCGAACTCTTGGCGTCCCGGTGGTTTTCAAAGGGGTTGACAGGCATGATAAACGGGGCCAGCGGTTCAATCCGCTGCAACAGGAAATTGGCGATGATCTTGTAGTCCTGCCGGTGCTGCAGCAGGAGTTTCAGCAAGAGCACCCCGTCAATCCCGCCCAGGGGGTGATTGCTGATTGTGATAAAAGCCCCTTCCTTAGGCAACCGTTTAATGTCCTCTTCGGGGATTTCAAAGTCGATTTCGTAGTGCTCGAGGATCCGTTCCAGGAACTCGGTACCCTCCAGGTGCCGGTGCCGCTTGTAAAAGCGGTTGATGCTGCTGATCCGCGTAATTTGCATCAGGACCCAGCCCATCAGGGTTCCGAGGAATCCATACCGGTCCAGGTTGATGGCCCGGGACACCTCCTTGGCAGTCACTAAACTCATAGGTTGCTGTTGCTATACAGGTAAAGATAGAAAATTGACCGGGGAGGACCCCTACAATCCGGGAATTTCGAAATGTCTGTGAAGGAATTACCGCCCCGCGGTCACTTCACCACCAACTGCACGGTTTCCTTGCTCCGCTGTTCCAGGAGTACCTCCCGGCCATTCTGCAAAGAGCGGATCGCCTCCGCATTGAAATGGCGGATGGTATAAAGGGATACGTTCTCGTGGTGGACCACCTTGAAGCGTCCCCGGAGCTGTTGGAGCAATTCGGGCAACCGGCCAAACTTGTTGTCGATGCACACGGAGAAACTGATGGCCGAATTCTGGATCATATCGACCTTCATCCGGTGGTCGTGGAGCAATTTGAACAGGTCGCCGATGCTGTCCTCCACAATAAAGGAAAAATCCAGGGAAGACAGCCGCATGAGTACCTGGTCCTTCTTGACGATAAAGCACGGGACCTCGGGTTCGATCCCCTTGCCGGAGCCCACCGTGGTCCCCGGGTCGGCCGGCTTCAGAAAGGACTTGACGTGCAGCGGGATTTCCTTTCGCTGCAGGGGTTGCAATGTCTTGGGGTGGATAACCGATGCCCCGTAAAACGCCAGCTCAATGGCCTCCCGGTAGGAGATCCGGTTCAGGAGGCTCGCCTGCTCAAAATAGCGCGGGTCCGCGTTGAGGACCCCGGGCACGTCCTTCCAGATGGTAACCGATTGGGCATTCAGGCAATAGGCGATAATGGCCGCCGTATAATCGGATCCCTCCCGGCCCAGGGTTGTGGTGAAGTTGTTCTCGTCACTCCCCAGGAACCCCTGGGTAATGAAGAGCTCTTTCCCCGGGGCCAGGGTGGCGATTGCCTCCTGGGTACGCTCCCACTGGACGTTGCCGTCCCGGTAATTCGAATCCGTTTTGATGTATTTGCGGATGTCCAGCCAGGTATTCGCGATGCCGCTATCCTCCAGGAAGGCGCTGACAATTACTGTGGAGAGCAGTTCCCCATAGCCGACGACCTGGTCGTAGACAAACCCGTATTTGGGCGACTTGTTCCAGGCGAGGAAACCTCGCACCTCTTCGAAGAGTCCGCGAAGCCTGTCGAAAACCGGGTGCCCTTCGGCCGGGAACAATTCCCCGGCGATACCGAGGTGATAGGCCACCACCTCATCCAGCGCAGCGGCCAGCGTGCCTTTGTCCTCAAAATAGGCGCGCACCACGGCTTCCATCGCGTTGGTGGTCTTTCCCATGGCGGATACCACCAGGAATGTCTTTTCCGTCCCCGTCTCGCTGAGCACCTTCAACACATTGCGGACTCCGTCCGCATCCTTTACCGAGGCACCCCCGAATTTAAATACTCGCATATTCCTTGAGATAAGCTTCAATCCCCGCCTCGTCCAATTGGACAACGTCCCAGTCCCTCAGGACCCGGGCTCCGCGGGCTTCATAAAAGTCAATTGCAGGTTCGTTCCAGTCCAGAACTTCCCAGCACACGCGCTTAACCCCCTGCCCGGAGGCGTACCGGATCACTTCGGTGAGCAGCGCACTGCCCACCCCCAGGCCGCGCGCCTCCTCGGTGACGATCAGGTCTTCCAGGTGGATGGCCGGGCCCTTCCACGTCGAATAACGGGGATAGATCAGGGCCATACCGACGATCCCGCCATCCCGTTCCGCAACAAAGCAGCGGAACTTCGGGTCGGGTCCGAAACCGTCCCGGAGCAGCTGCTGCTCGGTCACTTCAACGGCATCGGGTTCCCGTTCGTAAACGGCGAGCTCCCGAATCAACCGGTATACTTCTTTCATGTCCGCCTCCTCAGCGGGTCGTATGCTGGTTTCCATATCTGTTACAAATAAAACACAAAGTTATAAATCTTAAAAACGACTGATAAGCGAAAACGATATAGTTTCACAAAATAAACGATATTTGTGGGCACAACCACCTAATACGCCCGGATGCAGAGAAAAAACAAGACCCTCGGGGAGTTCATCATTGAGAACCAGCAGGAATTCCAGTATTCCACGGGCGAATTGTCCAAACTGATCAACGCGATCCGCCTTGCAGCCAAGGTGGTTAACCACGAGGTGAATAAGGCCGGGCTGGTGGACATCCTGGGAGCTGCCGGCGAAACGAATATCCAGGGTGAGAGCCAGCAGAAACTCGATGTGCTGGCCAATGAAAAATTCAAACAGACATTGCAGAACCGGGAGATCGTCTGCGGCATTGCCTCGGAGGAAGAAGACGATTTCATCACCATCAATTCCCAGGACGAACAGCACCAAAACAAATACGTCGTACTGATAGACCCCCTGGACGGCTCGTCAAATATCGACGTGAATGTGTCGGTGGGAACCATATTTTCGATCTACCGGCGGGTCACCCCCATCGGGTCGCCTGTGTCCCTGGAGGACTTTTTGCAACCCGGGGTGAACCAGGTAGCGGCCGGGTATATTATCTACGGCACCTCCACGATGCTCGTCTATACCACCGGGCACGGGGTAAACGGCTTTACCCTCAACCCGGCCATCGGCACGTTTTACCTCTCCCACCCCAACATGCAGTTTCCGGAAACGGGCCGTATCTACTCGGTCAACGAAGGGAATTACACGCACTTTCCGCAGGGGGTCAAAGACTATATCAAATACTGCCAGAAGGAAGAGGACGACCGGCCCTACACGTCCCGGTACATCGGTTCCCTGGTATCGGATTTCCACCGGAATATGATCAAGGGGGGCATCTACATCTACCCAAAGAGCAGTACGGCCTTCAACGGCAAACTCCGGTTGCTCTACGAATGCAACCCAATGGCTTACCTGGCCGAACAGGCCGGGGGCAGGGCATCGGACGGGTACCGCCGGATCCTGGAGATTACGCCTACAGAACTGCACCAGCGCGTGCCGTTTTTCTGCGGGAGCCGTAAAATGGTGGAGAAAGCCGAGTCCTTTATGGCGCAATACGCCTGAGCCCGGGGGTGAGAACGGGGCAGAGGAACGGCCATCGCAATTCTTCCGGCACTTTACTTCCGGCGCTCCATGAGCAGCAGGTAGTCTTCAAACGGAATCTGCCCGCTGAAAATTTCCGTAGAACTTTTAAGCACCTTGTCGGCCATTTCTGAGCTGAAGCCGATCCCGATAGCGTACTTGCGTACCAGATCCTCTTCTTCCGCGTCGATTCCGTGGTCCGAGAAGATGATCCGGAAGAAATCGTAGAGCCGCTCGTAGCGCTTCTTCATCTCGAAGGGGGCCTCAATCGGGTATTTGTTTTCCTTCTTCATCACCTCCTTATATTCGGCATCGGTGATATTGAGTTTCTGGGCAAAACGGTCCAGGATTTCCTTTTCCGCCGGGTTGACCGCTCCGTCAACGGCCGCCAGGGAGGCGATGGCTGCAAAGTGCGCCAGGTTGCGGCGTTTCTCGGAGTGGTTGTATAAATCTAAAATGGGCATGGTCTGCAATGCGTTTATCTCTGCAAATATATTTCTTTTCAAAGGATTTGCCCGCTTCCCCGAAGGGTTTTAACCCTTCATGGCGCAAAGATTTACAGGTCCCTTAGAAGGGGGTTTTACCATGGGTTCCCACGGGGGAAACACAACGGGTAATGCCGGCCAAATCGAAACGGACGCCAAACGTTCGGGGTCCTTCCTGTTCCCGGAATTCCGTACCTTCACACAGCTATGGAAAAACCGCTTCTGGAATTCACCGACAGGGGCATTTACTGCCCGCCTGCCGACGTCTACCTGGACCCCTGGAAACCCGTGGACCGCGCCCTGATTTCCCACGGCCATGCCGACCACAGCCGGCCCGGTCACGGCCGGTATATCACCCATCATAGAAACGTACCGATTATCCGCCACCGGCTGGGCGATATCCGCGTCAGTGGCCGGGAATGGGGGGAATCCTTTACCGTCAACGGCGTGCGCTTTAGTTTTCACCCGGCCGGACATATTATCGGATCGTCCCAGATTCGGGCGGAATACCAGGGGGAAGTCTGGGTGTTTTCGGGCGACTATAAAACCGAAGACGACGGCCTGGCCACGCCGTATGAACCTGTGCGTTGCCATAGTTTTATCACGGAATGCACATTTGGGTTGCCGGCGTTTAAATGGCGGCCGCAAGCGGAAGTACTGGGGGATATCAACGCCTGGTGGGCGCGGAACCGGGAAGGGGGGAAAACCTCCGTTTTGCTCGCCTATTCCCTGGGAAAAGCCCAACGACTCCTGGCTGGCCTGGACCCGGACATCGGCCGGATCTATACCCACGGGGCCATTGAAAATATGACGGAAGTACTGCGCCCGCTGGCCGGATTCCCGGAAACCACCCGGGTAACCGGGGAAACCACGAGGGAGGAACTCCGCGGCAACCTCGTTCTGGCCCCGCCCAGCGCCCATGGCAGTACCTGGATGCGGCGGATGGTGCCCTATGAGGTAGCCGCTGCCAGCGGCTGGATGGCTTTTCGGGGGGCAAGGCGCCGGCGTGCGGTAGACCAGGGTTTTGTCCTGAGCGACCACTGCGACTGGCAGGGGCTGCTTGATAGCATCCGGGCCACCGGGGCGGAGCGCGTCATCTGCACGCACGGATACGCCCATATTTTTTCGCGCTTCCTGGCCGAAAACGGGTACGACGCACGTACAGAGGAAACCCAATACGAGGGGGAAACCCCCGAAAACGACACGCAGGTAGTGACATGAGGGCATTTGCGGAACTCATACGGACCCTGGATGCCACCAACAAGACGAACGTCAAGGTGGATGCCCTGAGCAGCTACTTCGACAGCGCCCCGGGGCCGGATAAGGTCTGGACCATCGCCATCCTTTCGCACCGCCGCCCACCCCGTCCGGTCAATACCCGCCTGCTTCGGGAATGGGCGTCGGAACTGGCGGGCATCCCGCTCTGGCTATTCGAGGAGAGTTACCATATCGTGGGCGATCTGGCTGAGACTATCGCCCTGGTGATCCCGCAGTCGGGGAACCCGGATTCGGGAGCCCGTTCCCTGTCCGATTACCTGGAGGACATCGTGGCGCTCAGGGGCCGTGAAGAATCCGGAAAAAAAGCCTACCTCCAGGAAAACTGGCAAAAACTGGGGTTCTATGAGCGATTTGTCCTCACCAAATTCATGACGGGCGGCTTCCGGATCGGGATCAGCCAGAAACTCATGACCCGGGCCCTGTCGCAGGCCACGGGCATCGGGGAAGACCTGCTCGCCTTCCGGCTGATGGGCAATTGGGACCCGGCCAATACGAGTTTCCAAGAGTTGGTGTTGCAGGAGCAGCAGGCCGAAAATCAGTCCCGACCCTACCCCTTCTACCTGGCCTATCCGGTGGATGAGACGCCCGAAGACCTGGGGGATCCCTCGGCATGGCTGATGGAGCACAAATGGGATGGGATCCGGGCGCAACTCATTGTGCGCGGGGGGACCCATTTCCTCTGGAGTCGGGGCGAAGAGTTGATCACCGGGAGCTACCCGGAACTCGCGGACCTGGCGGAGGCCCTGCCCGACGGCACGGTCATCGACGGGGAGATACTGCCCTACCCCAAGGGACAGGTAGGAAGCTTCAACGACCTGCAAAAGCGACTGGGCCGTAAAAAAGTCACCAACGCCCTGCTTCAGAAGATTCCGGTAATCCTCAGGGCCTACGACCTGCTGGAATGGAAAGGCAAGGACATTCGGGACCTGCCCTATACGGAGCGCCGGGCCCTGCTCGACCCGCTGATCGAACCCCTGCAGGCAGACCCCAACTTGCCGGCAGACCTCTCGGCAACGCTGGAAATCAAGGACTGGGATGCGGCCCGGAAAGAACGCGGGCGGGCACGGGAACTCCGGAGCGAGGGGCTCATGCTCAAACGACGGGCATCGGCTTACGGCGTGGGAAGGAAAAAAGGGGATTGGTGGAAGTGGAAGGTAGACCCCTTCACGGTGGATGCCGTGCTCACCTATGCCATGCGCGGCCATGGACGGCGCAGCAACCTTTTTACGGATTACACCTTTGCGCTCTGGGCCGATACGGAAAACGGCCGCGAGCTGGTTACGTTTGCCAAGGCGTATTCCGGACTGACGGATGCCGAATTCCGGCAGGTGGATGCCTGGATCAAGCGGAATACCCTGGAGCGTTTTGGTCCGGTCCGTTCCGTGAAGCCCGAACACGTTTTTGAAATTGCCTTTGAGGGGATTGCCCGGTCCGGGCGGCATAAAAGCGGCTTTGCCACCCGTTTTCCGCGGATCGTCCGCTGGCGGAAAGACAAACCCATTTCCGAGGCAAACACGCTTGCGGAACTCGAAAACATGATCCCCTGAACCATGGCAGGCCCCAAGCACCCTACCGGGCAACCCCCGGATACCGACGCCCTGATGGCCATCGCCTCCGATTGGTTTAAACGGCAAGGCTGGGACCCATTCCCCTTCCAGCACAAGACCTGGGCCGCCTTTATGGAGGGCCGCCACGGCTTGTTGAACGCCCCCACCGGAAGCGGGAAAACCTACGCCCTCTGGTTCCCGATCCTCCTGGAGTATATGCGGCAGCACCCAAATTTCCGGGATGGGCACAAAAAAGGTCTCAAGGCCATCTGGATCACCCCGCTGCGCGCCCTGTCCCGGGAAATCCACCAATCGGCCGAACGAATCACCCGGGACCTCGACATCCCATTTGAGGTGGGGATACGGACCGGCGACACCTCCAGTGCCGAACGCGCCCGGCAACGCAAGATCCTCCCCGACCTGCTGATCACCACCCCGGAAAGCCTGCAGTTGCTCCTGGCCACCAAGGGCTATAAAAAGCTGTTCGCGGACTGCTATGCCATTGTCGTGGACGAGTGGCATGAACTGCTCGGCAGCAAACGAGGGGTACAGATGGAGCTGGCCCTCTCCCGCCTGAAAACCATTTGTCCTGCCCTGCGGATCTGGGGGATTTCCGCCACCATCGGCAACCTGGAACAGGCCCGGCAGGTGTTGCTCGGTCCGGAATCCGGCGCCCTGGAAAATTCCGTGCTGATCCGCGCGCAAATCGACAAGAAAATTACGGTCCGGAGTATTATCCCGGATACGATGGAGACCTTTCCCTGGCGGGGCCACCTAGGGCTCCACCTCCTGGAACACGTCATCCCGATTATCCGGAACAGCAAGACCACGCTGCTCTTTACCAATACCCGGGGCCAATGCGAGATCTGGTTCCGGGCCTTGCTGGAAAAACACCCGGAACTCGCCGGGGACATTGCCATGCACCACGGGAGCATCGACAAGGCCACCCGGAACTGGGTGGAACAGGCCATCCGGAACGAAAGCCTCCGCGCCGTGGTCTGCACCTCCAGCCTGGACCTGGGCGTGGATTTTGCACCCGTGGAGACCGTGGTGCAGATTGGCGGGCCCAAGGGGGTGGCCCGGTTTCTGCAGCGGGCCGGCCGGTCCGGGCATCGGCCGGGGAGGGAAAGCGTCATCTATTTCCTGCCCACCCACGCCATGGAACTCATCGAGGCCTCCGCCCTGCAACAGGCCGTTCGCAAGCAGGCCGTGGAAGACCGCATCCCGTACCTGGCCAGTTACGACGTCCTGGTCCAGTACCTGACTACCCTGGCCGTGTCGGATGGCTTCCTGCCGGAGGAAATCTACCGGGAGGTGACCGGAACGTTCTGCTACCAGGCCATGAGCCGGGAAGACTGGGAATGGCTGCTGAACTTCCTGGTGATGGGGAGCCAGAGCCTGGCCAGTTACGACGAATACAAAAAGGTGGAGGTACTGCCCGACGGGTTGTTCAAGGTTACCAACCGGGGCGTCGCCATGCGGCACCGGTTTCAGATCGGCACGATTGTGGGGGACGCGCACATGACTGTAAAATACCAGAAAGGCGGGTACATCGGGACGATCGAGGAGTGGTTTATCTCCAAACTCAACCCCGGCGACGTCTTTACTTTTGCAGGGCGCAACCTGGAATTTATCCGGATCCGGGACATGGTGGCCCAGGTGCGGAATTCCAGCAGGAAAACCTCTAAGGTGCCCAGCTGGATGGGCGGGCGATTGACCCTGTCGAGCGAGATGTCCGAACTGCTCCGGGAAGAACTCTATTCGCACCGCCGGCCGGCCGGGGAGCAATCCCGGGAAATCCGATCCCTGGACGCACTCTTTAAACGGCAGCAACTCGAGAGTATCGTCCCGGGGCCGGACCAGTTCCTGATTGAAACCTTCCAAAGCCGGGAGGGGTACCACCACCTGTTCTACCCCTTTGAAGGACGGTTTGTACACGAGGCCATGGCGAGCTTGCTCAGTTACCGCATCAGCCTGCTGTCCCCGATCACCTTTTCCCTGGCCTACAACGACTACGGCTTTGAGCTCCTGTCCGACCGGGAACTGAATATCGGGGTGATCCTGGACAACGACTTGTTCAGCCCGGAATACCTGCTGGACGACTTGCAGAAAAGCCTGAACGCCACTGAAATGGCCCGGCGGAAATTTCGCGACATCGCTGTGATCAGTGGCCTGGTGTTTACGGGTTACCCGAAAAAGGGGATCAAGATGAAGCACCTGCAGAGCAATTCCCAATTGCTCTTTGAGGTGTTCCGCGACTACGAACCGGACCACCTGCTCTTCCGGCAGGCTTTCCGGGAGACCTTTGAGCACCAATTGGAAGAAGGACGCCTGCGAAAAGCCCTGGAACGGATCTCCCGGCAGGAAATCCTCTGGAAGGCCTGCGAAAAATACACGCCGTTTTCCTTCCCGATTATCACGGACCGGCTGCGGGAAAAGCTCTCCAGTGAAAAACTCGCCGACCGCATCCGCCGGATGACACGGATCCTGACCCGCGGAGGTCGCTGAGATTCGGTATCTTTGACCAGATGACGCACTCCCTGGAACTCGCCGGCGAATCTGTGGTATTCCACCCCTGGGGCGGCCTGTTCTGGCCAGCCGCCTCCACGCTGTTGCTCAGCGACCTGCACCTGGGGAAGGTGATGCATTTCCGCAAACACGGGGCTGCCGTACCCCGCGCTGCGATCCGTCGAAATTTCGATAGGCTTGAGGCCATCCGCAGGCATTTTGAGCCCCGGACGCTCTGTTTTCTGGGCGACCTCTTCCATTCGCATATCAACCGCGAATGGCAGCTGTTTTCCGATTGGGCCGGGGCGTGCACTTCCCGGATGCAACTGGTGGTCGGCAACCACGACGTTATTTCCCCCCTGCGCTACGAGGCCCTGGGCATTGAATTGTACGACTCCCTGGAAGCCGGGCCGTTTACCCTGACCCACCACCCGGAGGCAGCCGCGGGCCGGTTTAATATTGCAGGACACATCCATCCGGCGGTCCGGTTGGGTGGCGCGGGGCGGCAGACGCTTCGCCTGCCCTGCTTCCACCTGAAAACCAACCAACTGATCCTCCCGGCATTCGGGGCGTTTACCGGCACCCATGCCCTGGACCCGGAACCGGGCGACCGGTTTTTTGCCCTGACCGGGGATGCAGTGGTTCCCCTGGAGGCCGCTATTTCCGGTACCCCAACTAAAAGCAGCAAGTCATGAACAAGACCTGGTCGTACCTGAACCTTTTATCCGCGATGCTGGTCCTGGCAGTCAACGGGATATCCCAATCCGGTATGTGGCCCTATCCGGCTGTCGGGGAAATCAGCCGGAAATACGATACGCTCTTCACCCCGGCAGGATATGCCTTTGCCATCTGGGGTCTTATTTTTATCGGGTTGCTGGCCTTTGCGATCTACGGTATCTACCGGAGTTCCCGCTACGATCGGGACAACGAATTTATCGCCCGTTCCGCCCCCTGGTTTATCGGGGCAAACCTCCTGAATGCCGCCTGGGTGGTGGTCTTTACCAGGGAGTGGATCGGCATGTCCCTGCTGGTGATCGTTGGGTTGCTGGCCTGCCTGGCCGCAATCATCCGCAGGCTAAATATGGAGCGGTGGGACGCCCCGATTGGCACCATCGCCTTTGTCTGGTGGCCCATCTGTTTCTATTCCGGTTGGGTTTCGGTTGCGGTTATCGCCAATGCCGCCCTCTACCTGGAATACCTCGGGTGGGACGGCTGGGGGATCGGTCCTGTTCAATGGGCCCTGGCCCTGGTCCTGGTGGCATTTGCCCTCAACGTATTTATGGTATTGAGCCGAAACATGCGGGAATTTGCCCTGGTCGGTATCTGGGCCCTGGCTGCCATCGCCTTCCGCCACCAGGAGTCTTCCGGGCCGCTTTTTTACGTGCCCCTGGCCGGCGCCGCCCTGCTCCTGCTGCTCGTCGGGTGGCACGGCTACCGAAACCGCAGGACCAATCCGATGCGGAAGTTTCAGGAGCGCTTTACCCACGGCGATCCCGAAAAATCGTGAAACCCGCACCAAAAATTGCCCACTTGCTGGCATCCCCCTATTTTTGCACAAAATTTTGCCTTTGAATCTGGAAACGATCCGGGAAAAATTCCAACAGGCCCCTTTTTTCAGGGATCTGCAGGACGCTATTGCCCAACCCGCCGCAACGGTGTCCCTGGACGGGCTCACCGGATCTTCCCTCTCGTTTGTCGTTGCGGAAACCTTTAAAGCACAGGTCTGCCCCATGCTCGTCCTGCTGGGCGATAAGGAAGAAGCCGCCTATGTGCTGAACGACCTGGAGGAACTGCTGGGCCGGGACAATGTGCTTTTTTACCCGGGCAGCTACCGCAGACCCTACGAGATTGAGGAAACCGATAACGCCAACGTACTGTTGCGGGCGGAAGTGCTCAGCCGTATCAGTTCCCGCAAGAAGCCGGCCCTGATTGTCAGTTACCCGGATGCGCTGTTCGAGAAGGTGGTTACCCGGAAAGAACTCAGCCGCAATACGCTGAAAGTCCGGGTGGGCGACAACCTCTCCCTCGACTTTTTGAACGAAACGCTCTTTGAGTACCATTTCAAGCGGGTCGATTTTGTAACCGAGCCGGGCGAATTTTCGGTGCGGGGAGGCATCGTGGACGTATTCTCCTTCTCCCATGACGAACCCTACCGCCTGGAATTCTTCGGGGACGAAATCGACAGCATCCGGAGCTTTGACGTGGAAACCCAGTTATCGACGGACAAACACAAGAAGATTACCCTGGTACCCAATGTTGCCGACAAGATACTGCACGAGGCCCGGGAGAGTTTCCTCAAATACATATCGGACCGGACCCTGCTGTTTATCAAGCAGCCCGAACTTTGTTTTGCCCAGCTGGACAAGCTTTTTAAGAAAGCCGGGGAAGCCTTTACAAAACTGGAGGGCGAACTGGCCCATGCCGAACCGGGAGCGCTCTTCCTGGACGGGCGGTCGTTTCGGGAGGAGCTCGGCGGGTTCCGCACGGTGGCCCTGGACGGGAAATCCGGCGAAACCGGAACGGCCGGTACAGCGCTTCGCGTCCGGGTCATGCCCCAACCCGCCTTTAATAAGCAATTTGAACTGCTTCGGGACACCCTGGCGGAAAACGCAGAAAAGGGAATGCAGAACTTCCTGTTCTGCTCCTCCCAACAACAGGCCAACCGCTTCCGGGATATCTTTGAAGAGATCGGCCGGGATGTCCCCTATTCCACCATTGTCCGGCCGCTTTACCGGGGTTTCCAGTCCGAGGAACTCGGCCTCAGCTGCTACACGGACCACCAGTTGTTTGAGCGCTACCACCGCTTCCACTTGCGCAACGGGTACGCCAAGAAGCAGGCAATTACCCTGAAGGAACTCAACAAACTCGAAATCGGCGATTACGTCACCCACATCGACCACGGGATCGGCAAATTCGGAGGGCTGCAGAAAATCGATGTGGAAGGCCGGCAGCAGGAGGCCATCAAACTGATCTACGGCGACCGGGACATCCTCTATGTCAGCATCCACTCCCTGCATAAAATCGCCAAATACAACGGCAAGGACGGGACCGTGCCGAAGATCTACAAACTCGGGTCGGCTGCCTGGAAGAAACTCAAGGCGAAAACCAAGTCGCGCGTCAAGAAAATCGCCTTCGACCTCATCCAGGTCTATGCGAAGCGACGGATGAAAAAAGGATTCAGCCACGCCCCCGACAGCTATCTCCAGCACGAACTGGAGGCCTCTTTTGTCTATGAGGACACCCCGGACCAGAGTACCGCCACCGAAGCCGTGAAGGCAGATATGGAAAGTGAACGCCCCATGGACCGGCTGATTTGCGGGGATGTGGGATTCGGAAAAACCGAGGTGGCCATCCGGGCCGCCTTCAAGGCGGTGGATAACGGGAAGCAGGTGGCCGTCCTGGTGCCGACGACCATCCTGGCCTTCCAGCACTTCCGCACCTTCGGGGAACGGCTCGCCGAGATGCCGGTAACCGTCGATTACCTCAACCGGTTCCGAAGTGCAAAGGAGCGGCGCACGCTGTTGGAGAACCTGAAATCCGGGAAACTCGATATCGTGATTGGCACGCATCAACTGGTGGGCAAACAGGTGGAATTCAAGGACCTGGGCTTATTGATTGTGGACGAGGAACAAAAATTCGGCGTCTCGGTCAAGGACAAACTCAAGAGCCTGAAGGAACATATCGACGTGCTGACCCTTACGGCAACCCCCATCCCGCGCACGCTTCAGTTCAGCCTGATGGCCGCCCGCGACCTTTCCGTCATCAACACGCCGCCCCCAAACCGCTACCCGATCGAAAGCCGGGTGGTCCGATTTGGCGAGGAGGTAATCCGCGATGCCATCCGATATGAGATCCAGCGCGGCGGGCAGGTCTTTTTTGTCCATAACCGGATCGAGAATATTGCAGAAGTGGCCGGGCTCATCCAGCGCCTGGTCCCGGATGCCCGCGTCGGCATCGGCCACGGCCAGATGGAGGGGAAAAAGCTGGAGAAGCTCATGCTCGATTTTATGAACGGCGAATTCGACGTACTGGTTTCCACGACGATCATCGAGAGCGGCCTGGACGTAACCAATGCGAATACGATACTGATCAATAACGCGAATAATTTCGGCCTGAGCGACCTGCACCAGATGCGCGGCCGGGTGGGGCGGAGCAACAAAAAGGCCTTTTGCTATTTTATCACGCCCCCCTACCACGTGATGACAGCGGAGGCGCGCAAGCGAATGGAAGCCCTGGAGCAATATACCGAGCTGGGCAGCGGCTTCAACATCGCGATGAAAGACCTTGAAATCCGCGGGGCGGGCGATTTGCTGGGAGGCGAACAGAGCGGGTTTATCAATGAAATCGGCTTTGAGACCTACCAGAAAATCCTGGCCGAAGCCATTGACGAACTCAAGGATAACGAATTCAAGGACCTCTACCGGGAAACGGAAGGCCCCCGGCAGCAATACGTCCGGGACTGCCAGATCGACACGGATTTTGAGCTCCTCTTCCCGGACGATTACATCAATAGCGTTTCGGAACGGCTCAGCCTGTATACCGAATTGAACGATACGGACAATGAGGAGGATCTGGCCGCATTCCGGAGGAAACTGGAAGACCGTTTTGGCCCGCTGCCGGAACCCGCGTCCGACCTGCTGGAATCCGTCCGGCTGAAGTGGATGGCGACCGCCCTGGGGCTGGAAAAAATCGTGATGAAAAAAGGGAAACTGATTGGTTACTTCATCGCCGACCAACAATCGGAATTCTACCAAAGCGCCGTCTTCAAACGGATGCTGCAATACGTGCAATCCCACCCCGGGAGTGGCCGCCTGAAAGAAAAGCAAACCCGCAACGGGCTGCGGCTGCTGCTGGTTTTTGAACGGGTGACCTCCATCGGGAAAGCCCTTGGGGCCCTGGAACCCATTGCCGGTTCGCGCGTACCCCAGGCCTGATTTGCCGCCCGCGCCAATTCCCGTGATGAATGGTTATCTTTAGGTCTGTGAACGCACGCATCTAAACCGAATTCCATCAACCGAAAACAGATACGGATTACCCTATGAAACGACTCTTCCTTCTCCTCGTCCTCTGCCTGCTCGCCCTTCCCGCCCACAGCAGCGAACCCATCGACTCCGTTTACCTCCGCCAGCACTACGACCTGGCCGAATACCACATCCCCATGCGGGATGGGGTGGAACTGTTTACGGTGGTCTACACGCCGAAAGACCAAAGCCGGACCTATCCGATCCTGCTTAACCGCACCTGTTATAACGCCTCGAATTACTCCAATTACCAGGTGAACCGCTACCCTTCGGATTACCTGGTCCGGGACGGGTATATCCTGGCCTACCAGGATGTGCGGGGCCGGTACATGAGCGACGGCACCTTCGACAATATGACCCCGAATATCCCGGGAAACGACCCGGACGACCCGACTGCCATCGACGAAAGTTCGGATACCTACGACACCATTGAATGGCTGATAAACAACATCGGCAACAACAACGGACGCGTGGGCATGTACGGGGTGTCCTATCCGGGTTTTTACACGGCTGCCGCCCTCCCGGATGCCCACCCGGCCCTGAAAGCTTCCTCCCCTCAGGCGCCGATCTCGGATTTCTGGTTCGACGATTTCCACCACCAGGGGGCCTACCTCCAAAGCTATACGGCGGCCTTTGCCGTGTTCGGATACCAGAAGGAAGAACGGACCCGGGAACCCTGGTACCGGGACAAGATCATGCGTTTTTACGGGGAGCCGGCCAGCGACGGGTACGATTTTTACCTGCGAAAAGGCCCGTTAAAAAATATCACCGAACAATTCCACCACGATAATTTCTTCTGGGAACAAATCGTGGAACACCCGAATTACGACGACTTCTGGCAAAAACGGAATATCCTGCCCCACCTGCGCGGGATCGACCATGCGGTGATGACCGTCGGGGGGTGGTTCGACGCCGAGGACCTGTACGGGCCGCTGAATATCTACAAAACCATCGAGGCCCACAACCCGCAAGCGAAGAACACCCTGGTGATGGGACCCTGGGACCACGGGGGCTGGACGCGGGAGCGCGGGCAGACCACCCATAACCACATCTATTTCGGCGACAGCATTTCCACGCACTATCAAAAGGAAATCGAACGGCAATTCTTCAACTACCACCTCAAGGACGAGGGCACCCTGACCCTCCCCGAGGCCTATATGTTCGATACGGGCACCAAGCAGTGGAGGAGCTTTGATCAGTGGCCCCCGAAAGACGTGGCGCCGCTCTCCCTGTATTTCGGGGAAAACGGGACGCTTTCCCTGGACAGCCCAACGGACCCCGATGCCGTGTTCTCCTATACCAGCGACCCGGACAAGCCGGTTCCGTATACCTCCCAGACCGAGGGGCTCACCTTTACGCCCCGCCGGTTCATGAGCGACGACCAGCGGTTTGCCTCCCGCAGGCCCGATGTGCTCACCTTTGAGACTGAGCCCCTGGAGGACCCGCGGACCATCGCCGGGGAAATCCTGGCCAAACTACAGGTATCCATGACGGGCAGCGATGCGGATTTTGTGGTGAAACTCATCGACGTGTATCCCCAGGACCACGAAAACTACGAGCACAACCCGGGAAACATCGTCATGGGCGGGTACCAGCAACTCGTTCGTTCCGAGGTATTCCGCGGCAGGTTCCGCAACAGTTTTGAACACCCGGAGCCCTTTGTGCCCGGGGAGGTATCCGAGGTAAATTTCCGGTTGCAGGATGTGCTGCACACCTTTAAGGAGGGCCACCGGATCATGATACAGATTCACAGTACCTGGTTTCCCTATATCGACCGGAACCCACAGAAATATGTGGACAACATCTACAAGGCCGACGAGGAGGATTTTATCAAATCCACCATCAGCGTCCACGGGAGCTCGGTGATTGAAGCGGGCGGCAAGGTGGGCGAAGCCGGCCCGGTGGAAGTCCGTTTCGAATCGTTTATACGCGATTAAATCGCGACCCGGGACCGACCGGGATTAGGCTACTGCCCTGAACCGAATGGGCTTCCCGGGGCCACGGCCAGGGGAAATTATTATGCCCCGTGAAAATTTAAAGGGATTTCAGGTCTTTGATGACCGTAAACGCATTGTCTACCTGATCCTCGTCCACGAGGATGGTAAATTCATTCGTGGTGGAGATCACCTCGTAGAGTACGATGCCCTCCCAGGCCAGGCGCTGGAAAATAAAGTAATAGATACCGGGGACCGAAACATTCTCCGCAGGCAGTTTTACGGTGATGGACGAGAGGTTTTCGGCCTTTTGAGTTTGCCGCTCGGCGCTGAAAACATCTTCCACTACGTCGTCCAGGCTGTTGCTGACCACGATGTTTAATTCATTGACCCCCCGGGACGAGGTATAGAAAACATCCTTGTTCTTGTTAACCACCTCCAGCAGGCGCCCCTGGTTGCGGAGGATCGTATCCGAAATCAGGAAGGTAAAATCGGTCAGGGAGGACCTGACAGTTATTTCCCCGATATTCTTCAGCACTTTGACAATCCGGTGGGTGGCCCGGAACTCCAGGTCGTCGGAGAGTCTTTTCAGGGCCATCACAATGGCCCCGTTTCGCACTTCCTTGCCCAACTGGGCTTCGATCTCGGGGCGAACCTGGCGGGAAAGCGAAGTCAGGTTGATGATGCCCTGGGCCAGCGCGGTCTGCAGGAAGGGTTTCTTTTTGATGTAGTGCTCGACGACGGAGGAAATCGTTTTCATGTCAGTCTGCTTAATTCGTTGATTACTGGTTGATTGGTTACTTATCAGGAACAAACATAACAATTTGTTACAAAACAAACAACTATTGAAAAAAGTAAAATGCATCTTCCAGATGGACCAGCCGATACCCCTCGCGCAAACGGATTACCTGGATAATGTCGAACCGGACTTCCGCCCGTAGGCCGTTACTGCGGACATAATGGTCGGCAGCCCGCACGAGCCGGGCTATTTTTGACCTGGGGATGCTTCGGGAAAGCGCCTCGTAAAATGCCCGGGTACGGGTTTTCACTTCGATGACCACCAGGACCCCTTCCCTGAAGGCCAATACGTCAATTTCAGCCCGTCGGTACCGGTAATTCCGGCACAGGATCCGGTAACCCGACGCGAGCAGATAGCGGACGGCATAGTCCTCCCCTTCCCGGCCGATGTCGCAGGTGGTCTCCTCTGGCATGTTCTGGTTGGGTTTCAATAAACGTACAACCCGCGGATTGTGAATATTTTGTGCATTTCATCGAAAAAATATGCCGTTTACCGCAATTCTCAAGCATTCCCCTTACTTTGAGACCGCAATACAACGAAAATAGTTTCTATGCGATACTAAGCAGATTGTAAGCGCGTTAAGAATTTGCCCCCTAAACACATGAACGTTCTTAAAGCCTACAACTACTATGGAATACTTCGTGAACTGCAATACGGCCCCCCTTACGCCGTATGCACCCCCCCTGGACAAAACCCGGGTGGAACACCTGTTTAGACGGGCCGGCTTCAGCGCTTCGGTGCAGACAGTGGACCAATCGGTGGGCCAGACTGCCGGGACGCTGGTGGACAGCCTGGTTAACGACGCCCTGGCCCTCCCGCCACTACCGGCTCCTGCCTGGCAGGATTGGAACCGGGCCAACTACCCGGCCGACGACGATGCGGCCGGACCCATCATCCGCAGCCAGCGGGATTCCTGGCGCCTGGATTACACCCAGGCCCTGTTGGACAATAACCTGAGGGACCGGATGAGTTTCTTCTGGAGCAACCACTTTGTTACGGAGCTCGAGATTTACGAGAGTCCTTCGTACCTGTATTACTATACGGATTGCCTGCAGCGTAATGCCCTGGGCAATTTCAAGACATTCGTCAGCGAAATAGGCTTAACCTACGCCATGCTGTATTACCTGGACGGGGTTTACAACAACGGGGACAACCCGAACGAAAACTACGCCCGGGAGCTGTACGAACTTTTCACCCTGGGAGAGGGCAACGGCTACACGGAACAGGATATTATCGAAACCGCACGGGCCCTGAGTGGGTATACCGAACGGGGCGAGGAGCGCTGGGACCCGGTGATTTTTGACATCACTACCTTTGACCCGGGGGTAAAGACCATCCTCGGCCAATCCGGGACCTGGGGGTACGACGACGTCATCGATATCCTCTTTGAGCAGCGGCCCAACGAAATTGCCACATTCATCTGCCGGAAAATCTACGAGTTCCTGGTTCACCCGGATTCCAATGATGCCACCGGAAATGCAGAGGCCATCATTTCCGGGATGGCCACTACGTTTATCTCCAACAATTTTGAACTGGCCCCGGTTGTTTCCCAACTGCTGAAAAGCCAGCATTTCTTTGACGACAACGCCATTGGCGTAATTATCAAGAGCCCGTTTGATTACTATCTCAATTTTATCAACGAAACGGGTTTTGGCTACGACGACACAAACCTGTCCTTTGCACTGGAGTCCTCCCGCCTTATCGGGCAGGAGCTTTTTGAACCGGTGGACGTAGCCGGTTGGCAACGCGACCGCCAGTGGATCAACACGAATTTCATTATCGGCCGCTGGCTGACCATCGAAGTGATGATCCAGGGTTTCTTCCAGGCCAACCAGGAACAATTCCGGACCCTGGCCATGGATGCCGTGGGCCCGGCAGACAGCAATACGAGCAACCCGGAAACCGTCGTGCGCGCCCTGGTAGACAAGTTCCTCCCCAAAGGACTCCTGACACCCCAGGATTTTGAGAACGCCATGGACGTCTTTAAGATCGACGATGTCCCTGAAAACTACTACGGGTCCGATAACATCCCCGGGGGCCTCGGCCTCTGGATGCTCGCGGTCAGCCCCGAAGTCCCACAGCAGGTTTTCCTGCTGCTGATGTACCTCTCACGGCAACCCGAATTTCAACTCAAATAACCTACGACTATGTGCAATAATCATATACCGCTTCCCAAAGACCCCCAGAGTGCCCACGACAAGGAGCACATTGTCTGGAGCCGCCGCTCATTTTTACAGGCATTAGGCATTGCCGGGTCAGGGTCCATGATGCTTGGCAGCAACATGCTCAGCGCATCGGCCCCATCCCCACTGACTGCGGCAATCGCCAATGCCCCGGGCGACGGAATCCTCATCCTGATCCGCCTCTCCGGCGGGAATGACGGCCTGAGCACGGTAATCCCCATTGAACAGTACGACACCTATGCAAATGCGCGGCCAAACATCTATATCCCGGAAAGCAAGGTCCTGAAACTGACCGACGAATTCGGGGTGCCTTCCTATATGCAAGCCCTGGAGGAAATGTGGGGCGAGGGGTCTTTCAAGGCCGTCCACGGAGTCGGTTATGAAAACCAGAGCCTCTCCCACTTTACCGGTTCGGATATCTATGCGAACACAGACCTGACAACCACCGGGTTTTCCGGGTTGGATACCGGTTGGATGGGGCGCTACTTTGAAAACATCTACCCGGATTACCTGATCAACCCGCCGGCAGCCCCGGCCGCCATCCAGATCGGGCAGTACGGCAATCTGGTTTTCCAGGGGGAAGAGACGAATTACGCCTTTGTCGCCTCGAACATCAACCAGCTGGAGGAAATTGCCGAAACCGGCGTACAGTACAGCCTGGATGCCGCCCTGTTTGACAATTGCATGTACGGCGACCAGCTCCGGTTCCTGCGCGGGGTGGCCAACACCACCTACGAATATTCCGGGCTGATCCACGAAGCCTATATGCGCGGCCAGAACCAGGTGGAATACCAGGACAACGGCTTTGCCCGGCAGCTGGCCCTTTTGGCCCGCCTGATCAAGGGGAACCTGGGTACCCGGGTCTACATGATCTCCATGGGCGGTTTTGATACCCACGGGAACCAGCCCCTGATCCACGAACGCCTGATGACCAACCTGTCGGTAGCCGTCAAGGACTTCTATGAGGACCTGACCTTTACCGAGCAGGACGACAAGGTGCTCAGCATGACTTTCTCTGAGTTTGGCCGCCGGATCTACGAAAACGGGTCCAACGGCACCGACCACGGGAAGGCTGCCCCCACCTTATTCTTTGGTGCCGGCCTGAACGGCAGCGCCTTTGTGGGCGACCACCCCTCCCTGGACGACCCGAACAGCCGGGGGAACCTGGAGTACACCATGGATTTCCGCGACCTGTACGCCACGGTCCTGGCCGAATGGCTGTGCGTGGATATCCCGCTGGTGGAGCAACACCTGCTGGGGCATGCCTACAACCCGGTGAACCTCGGGTTCAATTGTTCCGGGGTGGACTTCGACGATATCGCTTACAGCGACCAACCCCCTACACCCCCGACGCCCGGGGACGGCACCCCGGGAGACGAACCTACGCCTGAAGAGATCGAAGCCATCGTCCACAAGCCCTATTACCCGACGGAATCCAACCCGCACATCCACGTGGAGATGCCCTTCAGCGCCCATATCGATATCTCGCTCTACAACATACTCGGGCAGAAAATCGCAACCCTCTTCAACGAAATGGTCTTTGAGGGCAGCCTGGAGATCAACGTCCGCGACCGGGTGCCGCGCCACCTGGCAACCGGCAAGTACATCTACCGGATCGGCGTACAGGACCGCCACCTGGCCAAATCGATCATGGTGGCCTGATCCCCCGCCCGCGGCAAGATTAATGCCCCCGGACACTGGACGCCCCGGATATTCATATCTGTCCAGTGTCACGGGGGCTTTTCTTTTGATGACGGGTTTGCCGGCACCGGTTTAATTTGGTTATTTTTGTGGCTTAACCAAACGCCTATGTCCGACGCGAAAGGCTCCTTTGAGAGGACCACGATTACCGCCGCCCTCCCCTATACGAATGGCCCGATCCACATTGGCCACCTGGCCGGGGTCTACGTCCCGGCAGACATATACAGCCGGTACCTGAGGCTCCGTGGCGAAGAAGTACTGTTTGTCTGCGGCAGCGACGAACACGGGGTGGCGATCCCGATGAAAGCCGGTAGGGAAGGCATTTCCCCCAAAGAGCTCATCGACAAATACGATGCGCTGATCCGCGAGTCCTTTGAGGCCTTCGGCATCGCCTTCGACAATTATTCCCGTACCTCCGCCCCCATCCACCGCGAAACCGCCTCGGCATTTTTTACCAAACTCCACGACCAGGGCGATTTTGAGGAGCAGGTAACCGACCAGCTCTTCGACCCGGAGGCCGGGCAATTCCTGGCAGATCGTTTTGTGGTGGGAACCTGTCCGAAATGCGGGCACACGGAAGCCTATGGGGACCAGTGCGAAAACTGCGGCTCCTCCCTGAATGCGACAGACCTGATCGACCCCCGGTCTGCAATTAGCGGGGCCCAACCGGTCCTAAAGCAGACCCGGCATTGGTTTTTACCCCTGGACCGCTATGAGGGCTTCCTCAGGACGTGGATCCTCGATGGCCATAAAAACGACTGGAAACCTAACGTCTACGGACAATGCAAGTCCTGGATTGACGAAGGACTGAAACCCCGTGCTGTAACCCGCGACCTGGAATGGGGCATCCCGGTTCCCCTGGAAGGGGCTGAAGGGAAAGTACTTTACGTATGGTTCGATGCGCCCATCGGCTATATTTCTTCCACCCGGGAATGGGCCCGGCGGGAAGGCGCGGATTGGGAAATCTGGTGGAAGGACCCCGGTACCCGGCTGCTGCACTTTATCGGGAAGGACAACATTGTCTTCCACTGCATTATCTTCCCTTCCATGCTCAAGGCCCATGGAGATTTCATCCTGCCCGAAAATGTACCGGCTAACGAATTCCTGAACCTGGAGGGGCAGAAGCTCTCCACTTCCAAAAACTGGGCGGTCTGGCTGCACGAGTACCTGGAGGAGTTCCCGGATATGCAGGATGTGCTCCGGTATGCGCTCACCGCAAATGCCCCGGAGACCAAGGACAACGACTTTACCTGGAAGGATTTCCAGGCCCGGAACAACAACGAGCTCGTAGCGATTTTCGGGAACTTTATCAACCGGGTGGCCGTACTGACGGATAAATACAAAGGCGGCCAGGTGCCCGCCCTGCAAAACCTCAGCGAAAACGACCGCAATACCCTGCATGCGATGCGGGCCTATCCCGCCCGGATTGCAGACTGCCTGGACCGGTTCCGGTTCCGTGAAGGCTCCCAGGAGTTGATGAACCTGGCACGCCTGGGCAATAAATACCTGGCGGACGAAGAGCCCTGGAAGGTGATCAAGGAAGACCCGGACCGGGTGGGCACCATCCTGGGGGTCGGGCTGCAGGTAGCGGCTGCCCTGGCCGTGCTCTGCGAACCCTTCCTCCCGTTTACCGCCGGACGGCTGCGGGAGATCCTGAATCTGGGCGCACTGGATTCCCCCCTGGAGTGGGAAGCCGTATCCCGGGAGGCAGTGTTGCTTCCCGCCGGGCACGCCATCGGGGAAACCCGCCTGTTGTTCCGAAAAATAGAAGACGCAGAAATCGAAAAACAACTGCAAAAACTACACGAGACGAAAAAACAGAACGAAATGGACAATTCTTCCGTAACCCCGCAAAAAGACACCATCCAGTACGACGATTTCACGAAACTCGACCTGCGCGTGGGCACCATCCTCGAAGCCGAGAAAATGCCGAAGGCGGACAAGCTCATCGTGATGAAAGTGGATACGGGTATCGATACGCGGACCATCGTTTCGGGGATTGCCAAGCAATTTGCGCCTGAAGACCTCGTCGGGAAACAGGTAACCGTGCTGGTGAACCTGGCCCCCCGGCCGTTGCGCGGGGTGGAGAGCCAGGGGATGATCCTGCTCGCTGAGGATGCGGAGGGCAACCTCGTGTTCCTTACCCCCGAACAGGCCCTCGCCAACGGTTCGGTGATCAGCTGAGGCCTTGCTGAAAATTGCCTTCCATCCCATCTATGCCCATCCGCTGCCGGAAGGCCACCGCTTCCCGATGCAGAAATACGAGCTCCTGCCCCAGCAGCTCCTGCACGAGGGTACTGCGGAGCATGAAAATTTTTTCACCCCCGGCCTCCCGGAGGATTCCGAAATTCTCAGGGCCCACGATGCCGCGTATTTTGAGGATTTACAAACCGGCCGCATCCCGCCACGGGAGATGCGCAAGGTGGGTTTTCCCTGGAGTGAGGCCCTGGTCCTGAGGGAGCGGACCATTGCACAGGGGACCATCCGATGTTGCCACTACGCCCTGGAGAACGGTGTTTCCATGAATATTGCCGGCGGCACCCACCACGCGTACCGGGACCGGGGGGAGGCATTCTGCATGCTCAACGATCAGGCCATCGGGGCCTGCCACCTGCTGGCAAACAACCTGGCCGAACGCATCCTGATGCTCGACCTGGATGTGCATCAGGGGAATGGAACCGCGGCAATATTCCGGGAGGAACCCCGGGTATTCACCTATTCCATGCACGGACAATCCAACTACCCGTTCCGCAAAGAAGTGTCTGACTGGGACGTCCCCCTGGCCAAACAAACCGGTGACACCGAGTACCTGACCACCCTGGAGACCCATCTTGAAAACTTGTACGCGCAAGTACGGCCGGATTTTGTATTTTACCTCTGTGGAGTGGATGTCCTGGCCACCGATAAGCTGGGCACCCTTGCGCTGACCCCTGAAGGTTGCCGGCAGCGGGACGCAATGGTATTCCGGTGGTGCCGCAGCCATGGCCTTCCCGTTCAATGCAGTATGGGAGGTGGATACTCCCCCCAGATACGCACAATTGTGGAGGCCCACGCCCAAACGTTCCGAACCGCCCAAAGCCTGTATTTCTGATGGTTAGAAATATTTTTATCGCCTTCCTGTGTTGTCTGGCCGTCCCCGTATCCGCTCAGCAATCGGGACGCAGCATCGACGCCGGTACCTGGCAGCAATTCACCTACGACCTGGGGAGTATTTTCGGGGGCGTTGGATATTCGTATTCCCGTCCACTCTACTGGGGTGGACAGCAGTGGGGTAATTTTGCGCTCCTGGTCGGGGCAACCGGCGGGGCCTACCTGGCGGATGTACCAGTGTCGGATTATTTTATCGGGATCCGGGAGGACGTACCCAAATTTATCCGGGATTACGGTTGGGAAATTGGGAGCCCGGCAAACAACTATATGCTGACGGGGGGCGTGTACCTCACCGGCCTCTTCCTGAAAGATCCTAAACTGCGGCGGACCGGGGTTTTGCTGGTGGCATCGGCCACCTCGGCGGGATTCCTGCAGCAGGTGCTGAAATCTGCTATTGGAAGGGCCCGCCCTTCGAGCGGCCTCGGGAAGGCTACATTCAGCCCGCTTTGGCCGGGGGACAACGACTTCCACTCCTTTCCATCGGGGCATTCCATCCTGGCCTTTACCAATGCCTATGCCATTGCCAAACAGTTCCGCAACCCCTGGCTCAGAGCAGGGATCTATACCGTCGGGCTCGTACCGGGCATATCGCGCCTCTGGGAGGGGAAACACTGGCTTTCCGACGTGGTTTTCAGCATTGGCATCAGCATTTTCACCGTGGAAGCCATCGATCGCTACCTGGACCGGCGCTACGATGAAAAATACGGACAGGATCCCGACCAGGCTCAATGGAACCTCACCTTCGGGCCGGGCACTATCGGGATGCAATACCGGTTCTGACGTTTCAGCTCATTCCGAATACCCGGAAAAGCTCCTTCCCTATTCCCCGGATCAGATGGACTCCACCCAAAAGAACTATTCCCTGGAGAAAAGGCTATATTGAGGAACCGAATTCCTTTCCCATGAAAACAATACGTTTCGCCCATCTCGCAATTGCGGCAACCCTTTCCATCCTGTCGGCATGTGGTGAAAAAAAGAAACTGCAGAAAACCCGCCGGGTCCAACGCCCGGGCCTGAAAGGCCCGATGCCGCCGCCGGCAAACTCAGCCCGTATTCTGCCGTATTCATCTTCTCCCTGGGCATTCTTGTCAGCAACTTTGCGTTTAACACACTGCTAAGGAGTTCCGGGGCGCGCCCCGCGGGGTGACCCCATTATTGAACAGCATGCTGATCCTCTATATACTGGGACTCGCATGTATTGTGCTTTCCCGGTAGCGGGCTTCTCTGAAACAGTTTGTATCTTTATAAAAAACCGCAAACATGTTAAAAAAGAACGTAGAAACTGCCCTGAACGGACAGATCCGCGTAGAGGCACAATCCTCCCAGATCTACCTGTCCATGGCCTCATGGGCAGAGGTAAAAGGGCTGGAAGGCATCTCCCAATTCCTTTACAAACATTCCGACGAGGAACGGATGCATATGCTAAAACTTGTACGATACGTCAATGAACGGGGCGGACATGCCGTGGTTTCCGAGCTGGATGCTCCTGAAACCGATTTCGGGTCGTTCCAAAACCTGTTCAAAATGCTTTATGAACACGAAATTTACGTGTCGGAATGTATCAACGACCTGGTCCATGTGACCCTGGAGGAGAAGGATTACGCCACCCATAACTTCCTCCAATGGTACGTGGCAGAGCAAATCGAAGAAGAAGCCCTTGCCCGGACCATCCTCGACAAGATCAACCTGATCGGCAATGACAAAGGCGGGCTTTACCTGTTTGACAGGGATATAAAGCAAATAAGCGCGGATAGCGCAGCCAGCGGGGAAACCGCCTGACACCCTGCCACAACCCTATTTAGAACGAATAAAAATTACTACTTTTGAAGGCAGCCTGTCATTCCGATGGGTTTACGGTCTGTTGCCTGAATGGGAAAGAAAAAGAAAAAAAAGAAATGTGCTGCCGAACTCCTGCTTCTGCGGGAGCAGCGCCTGCAGGAAATCCTCCGGACGGGATGTGCCCCCGAGGGCTGTAAATCCAAGTGCTGTAAGAAGTTTAAGAAAGGAGAGCACAAGCGGTGTCGCAAGTGCCCGTGCAAGGATTTATTGAAGCTGGCCCGGTCTAACCCCGGTTTTCAACAGGTGGCTTAACCGGTTGCCGGCTGTACTCGCCGGCCTTCGGGCCAAACGACCTTCGGGCCAAACGGAATGCCTATTCAGGCCCGGCGGCAATCAAGCCGCCCCCCGAATCCAGGGACCCGAACATCCAGGAATCCCCGTTGGAATCCGAACCCATTTGCAAATAGAACGAAGCCTGTAGATAGTAGTAATCCCCGTGCAAGCAGGAAGGGCCACAGCTTTGCTGATGGGAGGAATACACATCCCTTTTCGCCTGGATGTACACTTTGTAGGCAGCCAGGTTTTGCCTGTATAACTCGCGTTCAAAAGCCCGTTGGTCCGTCCAGAAATCCATTTCCTCCTTGCCTCCCTCCAACTGCAGTTGTTGTTCATAGGCCGCATCCGTTTGTGCCTGCCGAACGAAAAACGCCGGATTGGGAAGCCCCGGGGTGGTTTCCCGAATTTGCTCCGTACCGGATTGGGCAAAACCCGTATGTTTCGCCACCGGTTGTGCCAGTGCCCCTGAACAGCTGATCAGGGCAGCAAACAACCAATATGTGGCTTTAGAGGACATGAGCGGGTGCTTCTATTATATTGGACGATCCAACCATCCAGAAGTTACCGAAACACCCGCTTTTTTCCTAAGAAATGAGGCAATACGCCCCTTTTCTCGTTCAATTGCGGTAAAATACTACTTCCCCAGTAGCAGGAGTTCCGAACACCGCACCTCCGTCACGTATTTCCGCTGGCCTTCCTCGGTATCGTAATGCCGGTGTATGAGTTTGCCCTCCACCGCCACTTCTTTACCCTTGTTCAGGTAACTTTCCACAATATCCGCAATTTTACCCCAGGCTACTACCTGGTGCCATTGGGTGTCCGTTACTTTTTCGCCTTGCGCATTTTTGTAGATTTCATTGGTTGCCAGGGAGAACCGGGCCATTTTCCCGCCTCCGTCCAGCACGGTAACCTCCGGGTCCTGGCCGAGGTTTCCGATTAGTTGTACTTTGTTCCTTAGGGCATTCATAGTGTTGTTAGGTATTTGTTAAACATCGCTCCGGGTATTCGCCCCCCGAAAAAACAAACATAATCCCGGATCCAGCCCAAAATCGGTAGTTACGCATTTATACCCGCGTCCACCCGTTTATACCCGTTTATACCCGTTTGCTACCTGTTTGCAAACAGCTGACCCTTCCCCGGCCGGGTAAGCCGCGAAATCAGAGGGATAATTCTTATATTTCCTGAATACGAAACCGAGAACCGACCCATTATGAGAAATCATCCCATCCTGTTACTTCTCTGCCTCTTCGTCCTGGCCTCCGGGACGGCCCAGGAAACAGCCGCGGAACAGCAAACAGCCGCACTCGTTGCCCAAATCGAAAAGGAGGCAGTCGAAAATTCCCAACTGGAAACCCTTGCGCACCAGCTGATGGACGTCATCGGGCCGCGCCTGGTAGGCACCCCGCAAATGAATAAAGCACACGAATGGGCCGTAGCCACGTTTAAGGAATGGGGCATCCCGGCCGAAAACGAACAATGGGGTACCTGGCGGGGCTGGGAGCGGGGTATCTGCCACATCGACCTGCTGGAACCGCGGGTGGTAAGCCTCCACGGAAGGCAACTCGCCTGGAGCCCTTCAACTCCCGCCAAAGGCATTACGGCCGATTTGATCACCCTGCCCGAAGTGGCAGATTCCCTGGCATTTGCCCGCTGGCTCCCGGAAGTAAAGGGCAAATGGGTCCTGGTTTCCATGCCGGAACCCACGGGCCGGCCCGATTATAACTGGGAGGAATGGGCAACGGAAGCCTCCTTTGAAAAAATGAAAAGCGATCGGGAGGCCCAAACAAAGGCCTGGCGACAAAACCTGAGGAATACCGGCTATTCCTCCCGGTCTATCAACCAGGCCCTGGAAGCCGCAGGGGCTGCAGGCATTGTCCAGTCGCGCTGGTCGGGGGCCTTCGGGGCCAACAAAATATTCAGTGCCAACACGGAGGAAATACCCGTGATTGACCTCTCCCTGGAAGACTACGGCATGCTCTACCGGATGGCCGAGAACGGGGATGGCCCGCGCCTCCGCGTGGTGGCCGAGTCCCGCGAATTGGGGCGTGTGCCCACTTTTAATACGGTGGCAACCATCCGGGGAACCGAATTGCCGGACGAGTACATTGTGCTATCGGCGCACTTCGATTCCTGGGACGGGGGAACAGGTGCTACCGACAACGGCACCGGGACGCTGACGATGATGGAGGCGGCCCGGATCCTGAAAAAGGTATACCCGAACCCGAAGCGAACGATCATCGTCGGGCTCTGGGGGAGTGAGGAACAAGGGTTAAACGGCTCCCGGGCGTATGTTGAGGACCACCCGGAGGTGGTCTCCGGCCTGCAGGCGCTCTTTAACCAGGACAACGGCACGGGCCGCGTGGTAAATATTTCCGGGCAGGGATTCCTGCACGCCTACGAATATCTGGGCCGCTGGCTGGAAGCCGTGCCGGACCACGTGACGGAGCACATCGAAACCCAATTCCCCGGCAACCCGGGACGGGGCGGATCGGATTACGCCTCTTTCGTCGCCATGGGGGCGCCGGCCTTTTCCCTGAGTTCCCTGAGTTGGAGTTACTGGAACTACACCTGGCACACCAACCTGGACACCTATGACAAAATCGTATTTGACGACGTGCGCAACAATGCCATCCTGACCGCGGTACTCGCATATATGGCCAGCGAAGACCCGGAGCGGACCTCCCGGGAGAAGGCGGTCCTTTCCGTCAACCCCCGTACCGGGGAGCAGCGGGAATGGCCCGAACCCCGGTCGCCCAACCGGGAAGGAGGGCAGGACTGACCCGGTCGGAGGCCCTATCTGCCACCTGACTGCGCCGAATCGCATCCGCAAACCAAGACAACCACACCAAAAACAGACCTTATGAAAAATACCATCTGCCTTCTGCTCCTCCTGGCCCTTGCGGTGGGATGCCGGCAGGACCCGCAGCCCGTCACACAGACTGAAGGAACTACCGAAAACCTGGTCATGGCCGACCCAACCGGCCAGGGCATGTCAGACGAGCGCCTGGACCGCATCGATTCCATGCTGCATCACGCCATCGCCGGGGACCAGATTCCCGGTGCGGTGGCCCTGGTAGCCCGGAATGGAAAAATCGTGTTGCACAAGGCGTACGGCCTGGCAAATGTCCGGGACAGCCTGCCTTTCCGCCCGGACGGGATTTTCCGGATCGCTTCCCAAACCAAGGCCATTACCGCAACCGCGGTGATGATGCTCTGGGAAGAAGGCCGTTTCCGGTTGGATGACCCCATTGCCGATTACATCCCTGAGTTTGCCGATACCGGTGTCCTGGATACATTCCGCGAAGCGGACAGCAGTTTTACAACCACCCCCCTGGAAACCCCGATTACCATCCGGCACCTGCTTACGCACACCTCCGGGATCGGTTACGGGATGATCGACGGGGACCCCCGGTTCCGGAAGGCTTATGCCAAAGCCGGGATTGTCGATGCATTTACGGCCCGCCCGGTGACCCTTGCCGAAAACATCCCCAAACTCGCCCGCATGCCCCTCCACCACGAGCCCGGGGAGGGCTGGACCTACAGCGAAGGCCTGGACGTGCTCGGGTACTTTGTGGAATTGGTGTCCGGCAAGCCCTTTGACGCCTTCCTCAAGGAACGGATTTTCGACCCCCTGGGCATGGCGGATACCTGGTTCTACCTTCCGGAAGACCGCGCTGAGAGGCTGGTTCCCGTGCAATATTGGGACCCGGACGACGGGGATTGGAGGCCCTTCACCACGGATGTATTTGACATCGATTACCCGAAACAGGGCGCCCGCACCTACTTTGCAGGCGGTGCCGGCCTATCCAGTACAGCCATTGATTATGCGGCCTTCCTGCAGATGTACCTCAACGGGGGGGAATACAACGGACAGCGGCTCCTGAGCCGGACAACTATTGAAACCATGATGGCCAACCAGATCGGCGATCTCTGGTCCGGCGGCCCGAAGGATTACGGCCTGGCCTTTGCCATCGTGAACCCGGACGGCGTGGCACAGGGGGGCGAAGGCGGAATCGGCACCTTTGATTGGGGCGGCTATTTCAACACCCAGTATTTTGCCGACCCCGGGGAGCAGCTGATCGGGATCCTTATGAAGCAAACCCAGGGTGCTGGCAAGGACGAAACCGGATGGAAATTCCGACAGATGGTCTTCGCCGCCATCGACGACTGATGGTGCGATAACCCTTCCCGGGAGACCCGCCATAGCGGGCGCCCGCGGATATAACCGAAAATCAAAATTTCCTGAGCTTTAATCAACCTGTATCGATGAAAAAACACCTGATCCTTCTTCTGACATTCACCCTTGTAGCGCAAGCATCTTACTCCCAACGCAATCGGCGGCAGGCACCCCGGGAAATCCTGCCGGATTCCCTGTATTCGGGCCTGGCCTGGCGGAACATCGGGCCCTTCAGGGGCGGTCGGAGTGTGGCGGCATGCGGGGTGGCAGACCAGCCGGGAACCTATTACATGGGGACTACCGGGGGTGGCATCTGGAAAACCGGGGACAACGGCATTACCTGGAAAAATATTTCGGACGGCTTTCTGAAGACCGGGACGGTAGGCGATATCGCCGTGGCGCCTTCCGACCCGAATGTCGTACTCGCGGGGATGGGCGAACACGCAGCCCGAGGGGTGATGACTTCCATGGGGGACGGGGTTTACCTCTCCCGCGATGCCGGTACTACCTGGGAGCACATTGGCCTGGATAAGAGCCGGCACATCTCCGACGTGATCATCCATCCGACGGATCCGGACACCTTCTATGTGGCTGCCCAGGGGGCCCAGTACGGCCCGGGCGGGGACCGGGGAGTATACAGGACCGCCGACGGAGGGCAAACCTGGGAGCGCGTGCTGCATGTAAACGACTGGACGGGAGCCGCCTCCTTGAGTATGGACCCCAAAAACCCGCGGATCCTCTATGCGGCCATGTGGGAACACCGCCGGTATCCGTGGACCATGGAGTCCGGGGGCAAAGGTTCGGGCATCTATAAATCCTCCGACGGCGGCACCACCTGGGAAAAATTGGGCAAAGGGCTGCCGGAGACATTCGGGAAGGCAGGGATATCCGCCTCCGGGGCGCGTTCCGGCCTCGTCTATGCCGTCCTGGAAGCCGAAGGCGAGCAGGCGGGGGTTTACCGCTCGGACGATGGGGGTGGCAAATGGCGGCAGGTGAATAAGGACCGGATCAATGTCGCCCGGTCCTGGTACTACATGGAAATTTTCGCCGATACGCAGGACCCCGAGCGCGTCTATGTACTCAATGCCCCGATGACCCGCTCTATCGACGGGGGAAAGACCTTCCAGCCTATCCCCACGCCGCACGGGGATAACCACGATCTTTGGATCCACCCGGAGGACAACCAGGTGATGATCAATGCCAATGACGGGGGGGGCAACATTTCCCTCAACGGGGGAGCCAGCTGGAGCAGTCAGGAAAATCAGCCAACCGCCCAATTCTACCGGGTGATCACGGACAATCAGTTCCCCTACCTGGTCTACGGCGGCCAGCAGGACAATTCCGCCATTGCAATTGCCAGCCGGACTTCGGACGGGGGCATCGACTGGAAGGACTGGCATTCGGTGGCGGGTTGCGAAAGCGCGTACCTGGCCTTTGACCCGGACGACCCGGACGTAGTTTACGGGGGATGTTACCAGGGGATCATCGAGAAGTGGTTCCGGGATCGCCGGACGGCGAAGGAAATCCAGGAATACCCCGAACTCGGCCTGAGCAAAGCCCCGGAAGACCAAAAATACCGGTATAACTGGAATGCGCCCATTGTGAGCGACCCGTTTGACAGGAATACGATTTACCATGCCGGGAACGTCGTGTTCCGCTCTCAGGACGGGGGCCTGAGCTGGGAGGTCATCAGCCCGGACCTCACCCGGGACGAAGCCGACAAACAAGGGCCCGGAGGTGGCCCGTTCACCAACGAGGCGGCAGGGGGCGAAAATTACAACACGATCATGTACCTGACGGCATCCCCCCACGAACAGGGGACGTTGTGGGCGGGAAGCGACGACGGACTGATCCACCTGACCCGCAACGGAGGCGAAAGTTGGGAAAACGTCACCCCGGAAGGTATGGGCCAGGGCATTGTCAACAGCATCGAGGTCTCCCCCCACCACCCGGCCACCGCCTACGCCACGCTGATGCGGTACAAATTTATGGACCTGACTCCCTACGTCTATAAAACGACGGACTACGGCGCCAGCTGGAGCCTGGTCACCGACGGCCTGGACGACCCGAATGGGTTTGTACGCGTTGTCCGCGAAGACCCCATACGCCCCGGCCTGCTCTACGCGGGTACGGAAACCGGGCTGTACATATCGCGGGACGCGGGAGGCTACTGGCAGCCCTTCCAGCTGAACCTCCCGGTAGTGCCCATCAACGATCTCACATTCCGCAACAACGACCTGGTGGCGGCAACCGCCGGCCGGGCCTTCTGGATCCTGGACGACCTGTCCGCGCTCCAGCAGGATTACGACCGCCGGCAACCCATCTCCCTGATTCAGCCGCGGGAGACCGTGTTGTTTTCCGGGGGATACCAGGAAAAGCCGACACCCGGGCTGGGCCAGAACCCCAAATCCGGGGTCATCCTGGACTACTACCTGGGGCGTGAGGCGGATTCCGCCGAAATCGTCCTGGAAATCCTGGAGAATAACCGCGTAATCCGCAGCTATACGAACCAACCCCCAAAAGATTTCAAAACCTGGCCGGGGGGGCCGTCCAAACCGGAAACCCTGACAGCCCATACCGGACTGAACCGATTTGTCTGGGACTTTCGCCGGGAAGCCATCCCGGCCGTGGACGGGGTATTTGTGATGGGGGATTATTCAGGTTCCCGTGTGGCACCCGGAAATTATACCGCCCGGATCCGCATGGATTCCACAGAGGCTACCCAGCCCATCCGGATTGTGCCCCGGCCGGATATCGGGGCGACCCCGGCAGATTTCCGGGAACAACAGGAGGCCCTGTCGCAAATTGAGGAGGCCCTGCGCGACATGCACCGCGCCGTCAACCAGTTGCGTTCCGTCCGCTCCCAGCTGGAGACCTACGCCGATTTGCTTTCCGGGGATGAAAAGGCAGAACCCCTGCTGAAGCTGGGCGACTCCCTGTTGCAACGGATTACGGACTGGGAAGAAGAACTGATCCAGCCCCGGCAGAAAACCTTCCAGGACGTCATCAATTACAACAACCAGCTCAATGCCGAATTCATGTACCTGAAGGGTTACATCGACGGCGCGGAACCGGTCCTCACCCAGGGGGCGCGCGAACGCCTGCGCGACCTCATGACTGCCTGGCGAAGCCTGGCACGCGAGCGGGACGCCATTGTAAACGAAGGCATGGAAGGCTACAACCGGAGTTACCGGGAGCTCGGGTTGCCGGCGCTGATTATGGAAGACTGAAAGGCATTTACAGCCCCGGGAGGTACTTTTGGGGCCATGAGGGGGATATGCAGGGAATGCGGGGAAGGATTCAGCGGCCGGTCGGACAAGCGTTTTTGTTCGGATGCCTGCCGGAACGCCTATCACAATTCGCGAAACCGGGAAACCAACGGGCTGTTCCGTTCGGTGAATAGGCGGCTTAAGCAAAATTACCGCATCCTGCACGCCCACCTCAGGGGGCAGACCTGCGGGGTTATCCAAAGACAGGAGTTACTCGCCGGGGGTTTTGATCCAAACCTGTTTACCGGTATCGCGCGGGATGCCGGGGGTAAGCCAGGTCATCTGGTATACGATTTCCGCCTTGTTTGGCGGGGGGATACCTGCTGGGTACAAAGGGTACAATGCGGCCCGGGGACTCCCGGGGGCGGTGCGCTATTTCCAGTTTTGGGAATTCAGCTTCAGGGCAGCCACAACGATATCCTTCCGGCTGATCTGCCCGATGAGCAACCCATCCTTCATAACGGGTAAGCGACGGCGGTTGTTTTTGTGAAACACCCCGGCCGCGTCGAAAATGGACATGTCATGGGGGATTGTTTCCACCTCCTTGGTCATAAAACGCTCGACGCTTTTATCCAGGATCGGCTGGTTGAAATACCTGCTTTCCGAGATTTGCTTCATGCAGTCGGCCTCGGAGACAATGCCGACCAAAAACCCGTTGTCGTCCAGTACGGGACCCCCGGAAATCCGGTGGCGCGTAAAGGCTTCCATCACTTCGAGAATCGACTGATCGGGTCGGAAAGTGACCAGGTTACGCGTCATATAATCGGACACCAGGATGGGGGCGTCGTATTCTTTTTTCGATGGATCCTTGGCCCTGCGGCCCTGAAAACTCTTAATAGCCATGGAGTTATATTTAGTCAGGTTATTCTTAAATATAGTATTTTCTTTCAATACCTTCTAAATTAAATCGCTGAAATGCCGGGGCCCTGCAATTTTTTATACTTTTAATTGCGAAATCCTCAGTATGAAACCTACCGCTACCGTCCTCTGCCTGCTCCTGCTGCTGGCAGCCACCTTCTGGGCTTTTGAAAGCGCTACTCCCCGCTACCATGAGGACGCGGATGTCCCGGCGGCCGAATTCTCCACCGACCGGGCGATGGAGCACGTTGTAGCGATAGCCCGAAAACCCCACGGGGTAGGTTTTCCTGGACACGATGACGTACGGGAATACCTGGTGCGCACGCTTCGCGGAATGGGCCTGGAACCCGAATTGCAGGAAGGATACACGGCCGGCGACTGGGGCAACCTGAGCAAGGCGGTCAATATTCTGGCCCGGATACCCGGGACGGGGTCCGGAAAAGCGCTCCTGCTCCTCTCCCATTACGACAGCAGCCCGCATTCCTCCTTCGGGGCGAGCGACGCGGGCAGCGGAGTGGCCGTGATCCTGGAGGCCGTCCGCGCCTACCGCGAATCTGGTGAGCAGCCTGCCAACGACATCATCCTCCTGTTTTCGGATGCCGAAGAGCTCGGCCTGAACGGGGCCGACCTTTTTGTCAACCAGCACCCCTGGGCCCAGGATGTGGGCCTTGTGCTGAACTTCGAAGCACGGGGCAGCGGGGGGCCCGGGTACATGCTCCTGGAGACCAACGGCGGAAATTCCGGACTCGTGGACGCTTTTGTTGCTGCCGGGGCCGAATACCCCGTCGCGAATTCGCTGGCCTACAGCATTTATAAAATGCTTCCCAACGATACGGACCTGACGGTCTTCCGGGAGGACGGGGATATCGAGGGGATGAACTTTGCCTTCATCGACGACCACTTTGACTACCATACAGCCCTGGACACCCCGGAACGATTGGATCTCAGAACCCTCGCGCATCAGGGCAGTTACCTGGTCCCCCTCCTGGAACACTTTAGCCAGGCTTCCCTGGACGGCCTGAAAAGCGGGGAGGATTCCGTCTATTTCAACCTGCCTTTTTTTGGGCTGGTCACCTATCCCTTTCGCTGGATCTGGCCGATATTTGGCCTGGCGGTGCTCGGTTTCCTCCTGGTCTGCGCGATTGGTTTACGCAACGGGCAACTGCACGGGAGGGGAATCCTCAAAGGGTTTGCCCCGCTATTCGCCTGCCTGATACTCAACGGCGCGGCCGGCTACTTTGCCTGGCCGCTGCTCAAAACCCTCTACCCGGGCTATGGGGATATCCTGCAAGGCTTCCCCTATAACGGCTACCTGTATATCGCTGCCTGGGCGGCCCTGGCGGCCGGCATCTGTTTCCTGGTGTATTCCAGGTTCCGGAAACTCCCACCGGCCGATACACTGGTGGCCCCACTCCTCCTTTGGTTGGTACTTTGCGGGGTGCTGAACATCTACCTGCCCGGGGCAGCTTTTTTCCTGATCCCGGGGATCGCCCTGTTGATGGCGCTGCTGATCAGCTGCCTGAAGGAGTCCCCCAATCCGTACGTCCTGTGCCTGTTGGGCATCCCCGCCCTCTGGATTTTTGCGCCGTTTGTTAAAATGTTTCCGGTGGGTCTCGGGATGAAAATGCTGATCGCGGCGAGCCTGATGACCACCTTCCTGTTTTTGTTGCTCCTCGGGCTGCTGGCAAGGCTTCCCAACAAAGCGCGCCTCGGCGGGTTGGGCCTCCTGTTGTTTGCCGGGTTCCTGGCAGGGGCGCATTTCTCCAGCCGGTATACCCCCGAAAACCCTAAGCCCACCAGTTTGCTGTACGTGGGCCAAACCGATACGCAACAGGCCTTCTGGGCCACGTACGAACAGGTCCCTTCCGATTGGACGCAGGCCTACCTGGGCCCCGAACCGGAGCGGCCGGAAACCGCCGGCCTGCATACGCTGAGCAGCAAATACAATTCGGGTTTCACGTTTATCCGCGAAGCGAGCCGCAAACCCATCCCGGAACCCGCCGTGGAAATCCTGACGGATACCCTGATCGGCGGCCGGCACCACCTGGTTCTGGAAATTATCCCCCAAAGGGATATTAACCGCCTGGAAGTCTTTGCCACCGGGGCGGAACTCAGCGCTGCCCGTGTCAACGGGGTGGAGCTTTCCGAGGATTACCTCGACCGGCGACGAGGCGGCAAACTGGTCACCCACTATGTGAGCGACAATGCCCCGACCCGTCTGGATTTGGAATTCCCGGCCGGGGAGGCCCTGGAACTGACCCTGTACGAAGCCTCCAACGACTTGCTGGATAACCCCTGGTTCAGCATCCCCCCGCGGCCCGCTGAAACGATCCCCATGCCATTTATACTGAACGATGCCGTCCTCTTGATTAAATCCCTGCATTTTGAGTGATTCCCCCGACTCCGCCCGTCACACTTTACCGGATGCCCCCGGGACCATCGGCATCCTCGGTTGCGGCTGGCTGGGTTTCCCCCTGGCCGGCAGGCTACTGGAATCCGGTTATTCGGTACGGGGAACCACTACGCGGGCCGAAAAGTTGGACAAGCTGGAAAATGCCGGGATACGAGCTTTTCAAGTGGTGTTGACGGAAACCGGCTTTACCGGGGATTGGCGGGAATTTCTGCAAGGGCTCGACCTGTTGGTATGCAATATTCCCCCGGGGATCCGGGCAAATCCGCAAACGGATTATCCGGCCAAAATACGCCACCTGGTCCGCGCCCTTGAAGACCATGGGGTCCCCCGCCTGATCTACATCGGGAGTACTTCGGTCTACGGCCGCAGCCAGGGGGTGGTGGACGAAGCCGCGGAACCCGAACCGGACAGCGAAAGCGGCAGGCAACTGCTGCGGGCGGAAGAAATCCTCCGGGCTTCCCCTCTCGCCGGGTCTTCACTCATCCTTCGATTTGGCGGGTTAATCGGTCCGAATCGCCACCCGGTGACGATGCTCTCCGGGCGGACGGGGCTTTCCGGGGGGAATGACCCGGTGAATCTCATCGAACGTACAGACTGCCTGAACCTCATTGAACGGGCGATACGCGACCCTTCCCAGGTAGGTATTGCCAACGGGGTAGCCCCGGGCCACCCGGCCAAGGCCGATTATTATCAAGGCGAAGCCCTGGAACGGGGCATCCCGCCACCCCAATATGTGGATTCCACAGGACAAAAACCGGGCAAACGCATAAAAAGTAGGCATTTTCTTGTTAATACGTACGAATTTCTGACAACTCCTGAGGCCTGATTCACCACATCCCAGGTGTGTTTCACAACAAAATCATCGACAAATGGTTAATTTATTCCGTTGATTTACAGTTTTTTATCGATAAACGGTAACTTTAGTATAGTTAAAACCACATGTCATGGAAACAAAACACATCGAAGAACGGATCGTTTCCGACCTCGAGGAGTTGATCTCCGAGAGTTGCGGAAAAAATCAGAATGACGAGCGATATCGCGAACTCCACCGCGATCTGCTGCGCAACCATTACAATGCGGCAGACGTGGACATCGACTACCATCGCAAACGCATCAGGATGTTTGTACTAGCGGACAATGCCAGTTACCGGCCGGGAAAAGTCAACCTGAACCTGCCGGTGCTGCACGTCAACCTATTGTTTAAAAACCTGAAGGCATTCCTAACCGGATGTTTGCAGACAGACCGCAAAAGTCTGTCTTTCTACGCCCAATTGCTCAGGCGGTTCCGGGCCGGCAAACGCCAGGCCGTCCTGTACTGATCTGTCCCGCTAACCAACCATGACCCAATTCAAGAGGGGGGCCGAATGACGCCCCCCTTTTTTGTGCCCGCTTGTATCCTCGTAATGCGAGTTCCCTGCCAATCAGGATCAGACCGGGACACCCGGCTTTCAGGGGTTGCTGGTGCGACTACAAAAAATAACGTAATTTTGCCCACCTGAAACACTGTCAAAATGAAAAAACTGGTTTGGCTTATCCTGCTGGCCGCAGGATTCCAGCTGACTGCCCAAACGGAGTCGGCCCTGAAAAAACACTATGAGGATTACTACCGCCAAATGCGCGTGCAGGGCGATGTGCGCGGAGTGATCAACGCCCTCACCCACCTGAACCTCCTGGATTATTCCGTGGAGCGGCGGGACACGCTGGCCTACGTATACGCCAACAACGACCAGCACCTGCAGGCGCTTAACCTGCTGGGGGTGGACCTCAGCCCGGAGGATTCGGATATCGCCCTGCAGGTCAAAGCCCTTTCCCTGAAATCCCTGAACCAGCCCAAACGTTCGCTGGAGCATTTCGAAGCCCTGTTCGACCGCAACCCGAACCCCTACCTCTCGTATGAGATCGCCGATCTGAAAATCCAGGTGGGAGAAAATGCCGGGGCGCTAACCGCCATCGAATACGGTATTGAACACGCTACGGACGAGATGAAATACGCCTTTTACGAAAGGCAGCAGCCCTACGAGGTCTCGCTGAAGTCCGCATTGATCCACCTCCGCGGCCTGGCGCAATACGGTATGAACCGCAACAACATCGACAAGGCGATTGCCAGTTTTGACGAGGCCCTGGCCATGGATCCCAATTTCAACCTGGCCAGCCTGAGCAAGCAGGCACTCGAATCCAGGAAACAACAGGCGCAGGAAGGGGAAAACCCGGATAACTAACCGGATAACTCCAGGGAAGCAAAGGCCGCATACCAAAAGCGTGCCGACCCGCCGGTATCAATGGCGCGATACGTATCAATCCCTTCGAATCCGGCTATTGCCCGTCACCGGTAAGGCGGGCGCGAACCAGGCTATCTCGTTCTCTCTTCAGGGCAACAGCCCCCTCCACCTCTTCATTGGGAATGGTCATCGACAGGACATAGTGCGCAATCTTCCAGCCTTCCGGGGTTTTCACCAGTGTCCCGGACCCCCTGCAGAGTTGCATCCAGGTATCCAGCAGTTCGTCGAACCAGGCGGTTTTTCCCCCGGGCCCAAGGTAGATATTCCGCTCGATAGCCCGGAATGACCAGGCCTTCCCCTGGTCAAAATACGGCCTGGAAAATTCCATGAAGGCCTCCCGGTCCCAATTTTCAGAGGCATCCGTGCCGATGAACACCCCGCCGGGGGCCATCAAACCGAAATACGCATCAAAATCGGCGTCCGAAGCGGCCTGGTGCCAGGCCGTTAGCAAACTGTCCAAATGTTTTTTTTCGGCTTGCTGCCCCGCCACCATCAGGGGCAGGCAACACATGAATAACAGGGAGAATCTTTTCATGGTCTGGGTTTTAGTCCTCGTCAAAGAGGGACGGGTCGAGCTGGCTGGACTCCACGCGGTTGAGCTGAGACCGGAAGGCGTTATAGGCTTCCAGGAACTGGCGCAGTGCCGGGCGGTAATCCCTGCGGTAATACAGGGCCGCCTGGGTTTTCAGCAGGAATGTCCGGACCACCCGCTCCCTGCTCCTGACCGATGGGATATTAAATAGTTCCGGGAATTCCGATTCCTCGAGGGCCTGAAAATCGGCGGTGAGTTCCTCGAGTTTTAATTTCATTTCTTCAGGACCCTGCACGTTGTATAGGGATGCGATGCGCTCCTCGAGCGCGGTAAACGCCTCCCAATCTGCCACTGCAGTGCGGACCGGACCCTGCAGACCCACCGGTTCCGGCAGGGGGAGCGTGTCCGGGAGGGTTCCCTCAGGGGGGCTGTCAATCCGCGGGCCCGCCGGCTGGTCACAACCGGAAAGCACGCATAAGAGCAGGAAAAAAGCGCACAATTTCTTCATAATCGAAGGTACAAATTTACAAAGAGTTATCTTTAGCCGCGCAAACTATTAGCGCACGCGATATGGCCAAAACCATCTTGATTCTGGGCGCCTGCGGGCAGATCGGCACGGAACTCACCCTGGCCCTGAGGGGGATTCACGGGCCGGAGGCCGTGGTGGCGAGCGACATCCGGGAGGGCGATTCCGAACTGATGGGTTCCGGGCCGTTTGAAATCCTGGATGCCACAGACGCCGACGCCATGGAAGAGGTGGTAGTGCATTACGAGGTGGACGAGATTTACCTGATGGCTGCTATGCTGAGCGCTACGGCCGAAAAGTTCCCGGACCGGGCATGGAACCTGAACATGAATACGCTGTTCAACGTCCTGAAGCTCGCCAGGGAAAACAAGATTTCCAAAATATTCTGGCCATCGAGCATTGCGGTCTTCGGGGGTACGACCCCCAAGGAGGATACCCCCCAGTCCACCGTGATGGAACCGAGTACCGTATACGGCATCAGCAAACAATCCGGGGAACGCTGGTGTGCCTACTACCATCGGAAATTCGGCGTGGATGTGCGCAGCCTCCGATATCCCGGGCTCATCAGCTGGAAGACTCAGCCGGGAGGGGGCACCACGGACTACGCGGTAGAGATCTTTCACGAAGCCTTGAAAAACGGCACCTATACGAGTTTCCTGGACCGGGATACACGCCTGCCCATGATGTATATGGACGACGCGATCCGGGCGACCATCGAATTGATGCGCGCCGATGCGGAGGCCCTGAGCATCCGCTCTTCCTACAACCTGCAGGCAATGACCTTCAGCCCGGAGGAACTCGCAGAGGCCATCCGGCGGGAGATTCCGGATTTCAGAATTGAATACGCCCCGGATTTCCGGCAGGAAATCGCCGATTCCTGGCCGAGCCGCATAGACGATTCCCAGGCCCGGGAGGACTGGGGCTGGCAGCCGGAATACGACCTGCAGAAAACCACCGCTACCATGTTGGCTGAATTGCGGGCTCAGGCAGGCTGATAGTTGAGCTTCTTCTCTATCGCGCGGATCATGCTGTCCGCAATGTCCTTGCCGGTGGCATTTTCGATGCCCTCCAGGCCCGGCGACGAGTTGACTTCCAGCAATAACGGCCCCTTGTTGGACCGGATGATATCCACCCCGGCGACCGCCAGGTTGAGCACCTTGGCCGCCTTGATAGCCAGCTTCCGCTCCTCGGAGGTGATTTTTACCGGGGAAGCACTCCCCCCCTGGTGGATGTTTGCCCGGAATTCGCCTTTTTCCGCCTGCCGCTGCATGGAGGCCACCACCTTGTTGTTGATCACAAAGCAGCGGATATCCTGGCCATTGGCCTCCTTGATAAATTCCTGCACCAGGATGTTTGTCTGGACGCTTTTAAAGGCATTGATTACGCTTTCGGCGGCCTTGTTGGTTTCGGCCAGCACCACCCCTTTGCCCTGCGTGCTCTCGAGGAGTTTGATGATCAGGGGCGCCCCGTTCACCATCTTGATCAGGTCCCGGGTGTCGTTCGGGGACTTGGCAAATCCGGTAATGGGGATATGGATGTCGTGGCGGGAAAAAAGCTGGGAGGCAAATAGTTTGTCGCGGGATTGCGTAATGGCCTCGGCGGAATTCAGGCAATAGACCCCCAGGTTGTCGAATTGCCGGATCAGCGCGCAACCGTAAAACGTGACGGCGGGCTTGATCCTCGGGATGATCGCGTCGAATTCATTGAGGATGTTGCCCCCACGGTAGCGGATTTCCGGGGAGCGGGCATCGAGTTTCATGTAGGCGAGCTCCACGTTGAGGAACACGATTTCGTGCCCCCTGCCCTGGGCGGCTTCCATGATGCGCTTGTTGCTGTAGAGCTGCGGGTTGCTGGCAAGGAGCGCAATCTTCAGGCCGGACCGGGAAGGGCGATGTGGCTTGTACAGCCCTTCGAGTTCCGCGTCGCTGATCTCCTGCTGGCTGAAACTCGCAGCGGGGTTTACCAGGTAGCGTCCCGAGAGGGCCTCCCGGCCCAGGAGCATGCGGTACTCCATCGTGTCCCGGCTGGCCAGGGTTACTTCGATTTCAAAGGTATCCTCCCCCAGGCGTACAGGTGTCCGGATAACCAGGCGCTCCTCGGTGATCCCCGAGGAACTTTTTACATACCGCCGGTCTACCAGTTTCGCTTCGCACGGAATAGTGATACTGCGCGTATCCTGGAGCGGGTGTACCTCAAAGTGCACCCATTCTTCCCCGTGCTTCATCACCACCTTGATATTGGTGGCCTGCATGGAGGATGTCTTGGCCCCGGAATCCACCCGGGCCTTTATTGCCGGGATGCCCAGGTCGTCAAAGACGCACCACTCTTCGCTCCCGAGCGTTGGTAATTGGGTCATGGAAATCTAAATTTAAGGGCTGGCCACCGGAAGCTGCAGGCGGCACGGGAAAAAGTTGATTGCATTCGGTTTGGGCGGAATCACATTTCCGGGTCGTCTTCCGAATCGATTTCGACGTCCGGAATGGCCTCCGGGTCATCGTCGTCAAAATCCTCGTAGTCTTCCTCCTCGTAGTTGGCCATGGTTTTCTCCAGCTTGGCGCTGATTTTAACCAGGTATTTCGTGTCGTCCGTGGTAACTTCTACCGCTTCCACGCGTTCGCCCTGCGCATTCCTGAAGGTGATGATGTTGTCGTCGTCGTAACCGTCCGGATACTTCTCGACCAGCAACTTCAGCACCTCGGGGGTCAGTTTCTTAAAATCTACTATGACGCGCTTGAGGTTATCCATAATTACATGTTTAAAAGGTAAGCAAAAATTAAGGGCGCGACAATCGTCGCGTCGCTCTCCACGATAAACTTCGGTGTGTCGATCCCCAGTTTTCCCCAGGTGATCTTCTCGTTGGGCACCGCGCCGGAGTAGGATCCATAGCTCGTGGTGCTGTCGCTGATTTGGCAGAAATAGCTCCAGAACGGCGTCTCGGTGCGCTCCAGGTCCTGGTAGAGCATCGGTACCACGCAGATGGGGAAGTCGCCGGCTATGCCGCCCCCGATCTGGAAGAATCCGATCCCCTTATCGGAATTGTCCGTATACCAGTCGGCCAGGTAGGTCATGTACTCAATGCCGGATTTCATCGTGCTGGCTTTCAGTTCGCCCTTGACCACGTAGGAAGCAAAGATGTTTCCCATGGTGCTGTCCTCCCAACCCGGGCAAACCAGGGGCAGGTTCTTTTCCGCCGCCGCGTACATCCAGGAATCCTTTAAATCTATCTCGTAATGGGGTTCCAGCACGCCGGAGAGCAGGAGCTTATACATAAATTCATGGGGGAAATACCGCTCCCCGGCCGCTTCTGCATCCTTCCAGATCTTAAAAATGTGCTCCTGCAGCCGCCGGAAAGCTTCTTCCTCCGGGATGCACGTGTCGGTTACCCGGTTGAGGCCTTTTTCCAGCAGCGCCCATTCGTCTTTCGGGGTGAGGTCCCGGTATTCGGGGACCCTCCGGTAATGGCTGTGGGCCACCAGGTTCATGATGTCCTCCTCCAGGTTGGCGCCCGTACAGCTGATAATATGCACCTTGTCCTGCCGGATCATCTCGGCAAAAATCCGCCCGAGCTCGGCAGTGCTCATCGCCCCGGCCAGGGAGACGAGCATTTTTGCGCCCTGGTCCAACTGGTCCTGGTAGCCTTTGGCGGCGTCCACCAGGGCGGCGGCGTTGAAGTGGCGGAAGTATCGGGTAATAAAATCGGTAACCGGGGCATTTGAATCCATGTTCTTAACTTTTATCGGGAGGCGACATTGGGGCATAGGGCAAGGCGCCGCGGCGCTCAGGCATCCCCTTCGATCGCATCCTCCCTGAATTTATAACTCAACATTTTATAATACAACTTGGCCGCCAGGAAATCCGAGGACCGGTCGGCCGGGTTGGGGCAGAGCTCCACGATGTCGAAGCCCACCACGTTTTTTTCCTCAAAGACCCGAAATAAAAATTCCAGGGTCTCGTACCAAAAGAGGCCCCCGGGCTCCGGGGTGCCCGTGGACGGCAAAATGGACGGATCCAAGGCGTCCAGGTCAAAAGTGATAAACACGTTGTCCGTGAGCAACTCAATGACCTTGTCCATCCAGAACTCGTCCGCAGCCATTTCGTGGGCAAAAAACACCTTCTCCGGGTCCATATAGGTCTTTTCAATAGCATCCATGCTGCGGATGCCCACCTGAACCAGGTTGGTGGTTTGCGATGCCTCGTGCACCGCGCAGGCGTGGTTGTAGGCCGTGCCTTCATAGGTTTTACGCAGGTCCGCATGGGCGTCGATCTGCAGGACGGTCAGGTCGTCGAAGCACTCGTTGAAGGCCCGGATCGACCCGATCGATAGCGAGTGCTCCCCCCCGAACAGCGTAACGAACTTGTTTCGCATGATGTAATCCTTCACCTGGTCGTGGACCGCGTTAACCACCCCCTCGGGGTGATCCCCCGTGACAGGCGGGGCCAGGTAGATGCCCTGACGGTACACCTCCGTGCCGGTTTCGATGTCGTAGAGCTCCATGTTTTCCGATGCCTCCAGGAAGGCGTCGGGGCCTTTGTCCGCGCCTTTTCCCCAGGTACTCGTACCGTCATAAGGCACGGGGATCAGGACCACGGCGGCTTTCTCCATTTGCGAGAATTCGTCAGGAATCCCGGCGTAATTCTTCGATTGTTTCATAGGGGTAGTCAATTAGGTTTTACAGGTGAATGATTTTGGATTTCACGGGCCATTCAGGAGGCCGTTTCCCGTTTTTTACCGGTGCGCAGGCTGGTTTGCGCTTCCGGTTCCCCGTCGGGGCCCGGACCGTAACCCAGGATCTGCATGTGGTCCCGGGCCGTTTGCTGTTCGCTGAACACCGATATAAATACCTCGCCGTTTTCTTCCCGGTCTATCAGCAGGTGCTTTGGCTGGGGGATCAGGCAGTGGTGCAGCCCCCCGAACCCGCCGATGGTTTCCTGGTATGCCCCCGTATTGAAAAACCCGATGTACAGGGGTTTGCCCGAATGGAACTTGGGCAGGTAAATGGCATTCATGTCCTGCTGGCTGTTGTAATAATCGTCGCTGTCGCAGGTGAGCCCGCCCAGGAGTACGCGCTCGTACGGGTCGTCCCAGCGGTTTACCGACAGCATGATAAAGCGTTTGTTGATGGCCCAGGAATCCGGCAGGGTCGTGATAAACGAGCTGTCAATCATATTCCATTTCTCCCGGTCGTTCTGTTGTTTCTGGTACAACACCTTGTATACGGCCCCGCCGCTTTCCCCCACGGTAAAACTGCCGAATTCGGTGAAGATGTTGGGCGGGGGCACGTCTCCTTCCTCGCAGGTGAGCTTAATCTGGTTCACGATCTCATCCACCATATAGGCGTAATCGTATTGGAAGGAAAGGGAATTCTTGGTCGGGAAACCCCCGCCGATATTCAGACTGTCCAGGCTCGGGCACAGCTTTTTCAGGCGGACGTATACCTTGAGGCACTTGTTGAGTTCGTTCCAGTAATACGCATTGTCGCGGATCCCCGTATTGATGAAAAAATGCAGCATCCGGAGTTCCACCTTGTCGTTATCCCGGATCTGGTTCTCGTAAAACGGGACGATGTCCTTGTAGCCGATCCCCAGGCGGGAGGTGTAAAACTCAAACTTCGGCTCCTCCTCGGAAGCGATTCGGATCCCGACCTTGAAAGGTTGGTCGATGACTTCGTCCAGAAGGGAAAGCTCCTCGTAATTATCGATAATCGGGATGCAATTCCGGTGGCCTTCGTTGATAAGCCGCCCAATATTGTCCACGTAGGCCTCCCGTTTAAAGCCGTTGCAGATCACGTAGGTGCGGTCGCTGATCAACCCCTGCGCCTTCAGATTCTCGACAATATCGATGTCGAAGGCGGAAGATGTCTCGATGTGGATGTCGTTCTTCAGGGCTTCGTGCAGCACATAGCGGAAATGCGAGCTCTTGGTGCAGTAGCAATAATAGTACTTACCCGGGTAGTCGTGCTTTTCCATCGCCTCGGCAAACCAGTCCTTGGCCCGGTTGATATTCTGGGAAATCTTGGGCAGGTAGGTAAACTTCAGCGGGCTGCCGTAGCGCTCAATCAGGTCTGTGAGGGAAACCCCGTGGAAACGGAGCCGGTCCCCCTCCAGGTCGAACTCTTCTGTGGGGAAATAATAAGTCTGATCGATAAGATCCCGATAGGTAATATTCATAATGGTTGAAATTCTATGCCGACCCGGTATCTGCCGGGGCCGGAAATTAGTTCATAGGCCTCCGTGTCAGGGAAAATAAGCCAATTGGAAGTACACGTACAAGTCCGCAGGAACCGGCGGAGCGGAAAACGATGCTTACGGAAGTTAGCTTTAAACTTCGGTTGCCTATCTGATAGGCCGTGATGGGGTATGACTTCCTTTTTCCCCACCACCCGAATATACAAACACGATTCAAGATGTTCAGCTAGTCCAAATGGGTCAGCCCCATTTTTGACGGCTGCAAATGAAAACTTTTTTTTTAAATATAACCGGTTTTTTGCGTTTTTTTTAAATATCATTCACCTCGTCATTCAACTAGCTGGTTTTCAGTATCTTTAATAATTTTCTGAACCGTAAATATGTTGTAATTTAGGGGGATTCAAAGTCTGAAACCATTATGAAACGATTAATTTTTTGTGCGATCGCCTCGGTGCTATCCGCCTGGGGCGTGGGGGCCCAGATTAGCCCTGGCGCCTACAAGGCCGTTGAAATGCACGGGGACACCACCCGGAACCACCTGCTGCTCGTTTCCGATAACTACATCATCCATACCACTTACGACAGCCAGCCCGCCCATTTTATCAGTACGATGGGAGGCTTCTACGAAATCGGCGAAGATTCGCTCCGGGTAGACCTGGAATTCAATACAGACTATGAGAAAACGGGAGAAAAGGTGCACCGGGTGTCCTACGGCTATGCAGACGGCAACCTTATTTTCAACGAAAACCACGCCCGTCCCTACCGGCGGGAACCCGACCTGGACCAACCCCTGGACGGCGCCTGGCTCTTTGCCACCCGGGGGCCGGATACCGGGCAGGAACGCCGGGGCGATAACAGCGCGCGCAAAACACTCAAGTTCCTGAACAACGGATATTTCCAATGGGTTGCCTACAATTCGGAAACCATGGACTTTATGGGGTCCGGAGGCGGCCGGTACGCGGCAGACCAGGGCATCTATACGGAACAGATCCAGTTCTTCTCCCGGGACGATTCCCGCGTGGGGGCCGAGTTGGAATTCTCATTTGAACGCAAGGGGGACGACTGGCACCACACCGGAAAGAACAGCCGGGGGGAACCCATGTACGAGATCTGGTCGATCCGTTAGGATTTCGGCCGGGGCAGTTGTGCCATTGCGTCCAGAGGAAGCCCGAGAGGGGCCCGAGCGCATCCAGGAGCGGCTCGCAATCCCGTGAAATCTTCCTGCAGAATTATTAATCCGCCGACCTGCGGATGTCCGATTTACCCCCGGTCTTCTCCAGGAGCCGGATGGTCCGGATTTCCACTTCCTTGTCTATGGGTTTGAGCATGTCGTAGATGGTAAGGGCCACCACGCTGGCCCCGTGCATGGCTTCTACCTCCACCCCGGTTTTGTAGTGGGTCCGGACGGTCATCAGGATGCGGATTTCCATACCGTCCATTTCATATGCCACCCGGGCCTCCTCGATGGGCAGGGGGTGGCAGTCCGGCAACAGGTAGGGGGTTTGCTTTACCCCGAGCAGCCCGGCAGCCTTACTCATTTCCAATACATCCCCTTTGGGCACCCGGCCTTCCCGGATGGCCCGGATGGTTTCCTCCCTGCCGGTGCGCACTATGGCCTCTGCCGTAGCAGACCGCAGCGTTACCTCTTTGTGGGTTATGTCTACCATGAATTGTTAATTGCTTGGGTTATTTATTGACTTTCCAGGCATAGGAATCGTCGCCGAACAACTCCTTGCCAAATACCGGCAATTCCTTTTTGATGCGCTCCACCAGCTCGTGCAGCGCTTCGAATACCGCCTTCCGGTGCGGGGACGAAACAAACACAAACAAGCAGATCTCCCCTACGGCCACTTCGCCCAGGCTGTGGTAGATATGCATGCAGCTCAGGTCGTATTTGCCGAACAAATCTTCCCGGATCTCATGCATCTTCTCATGGGCCATCTCCTCATAGGCCGTATAGGCAATCCCCGTCACGGTTTTGCCGTCAATCTCGTCGGCCCGGACCTGGCCCAAAAAAATGTCATGGGCCCCAATCCCGGTCTTGGACTGGTGTTTGGCAATGGACTGCGCGATAAAATCCGGGGCGATGGGCCCCTCGATAAAAAGCGCCTTCTTTTTGGCAATGCCCTTTTCAGTTTCTTTCTTCGTTTCCATGTTCCGAATCTTTCCCTGCTAAGGTAGGGAAGATATTGCGAATCCCGCGGCTGGCAGCCCCACTTGCTCATGGCCGCCGGGCCTGGCCGGCATACCTCATTATACCGACCACGCTGCGGCCTGGACAAAAAACGCCTCCCCCCGGAAACCACAAGCCACGCGGAAATCCGTCCACACAGAGCCCTCCGATTTTGAAGCCGAGCGCCCTGAGATTTTAAAAAGTATTCATAAATTCGCAGACCCTTTTACGGCGGCCCCGTAGTTCAATGGATAGAATAGAAGTTTCCTAAACTTTAGATCCAGGTTCGATTCCTGGCGGGGCTACAAATAAGCACAAAAACACCCCGGCAACCGCCGGGGTATTTCATTTCCGGAGGTTCGCGTAGAAAGCTCGCTTTCTTAAGCGGGCCGAGGGAAATGAAATCCAGGCTGGCAAAGCCAGCATGGGGTTTTTGTATTTTCAGAATGGAGCCGCCAGGAACTGCGGAGCTGTAACGAACTTTAGTGAGTGGAGGCGAAGCGATTCCTGGTGTATTTTCAGAATGGAGCCGCCAGGAACTGCGGAGCGCAGCGAAGCGATTCCTGGTGTATTTTCAGAATGGAGCCGCCAGGAACTGCGGAGCGAAGCGAAGCGATTCCTGGGTTGGGTTCCGGCAGGATCCCCAAAGGAACAACGAGGCGCTCCAGCGACCACCTGGCAGGATCCGTCCGATACTTTTTGTTTGAAAACAGAGAAAACGTTTTATCTTTGCACTCCCAACGGCTCCGTAGTACAATGGATAGTATATGGGTTTCCGGTACCCAGGATCTAGGTTCGATTCCTAGCGGGGCTACAAATAAGCACAAAAACACCCCGGCAACAGCCGGGGTATTTTATTTCCGGAGGTTCGCGTAGAAAGCTCGCTTTCTTAAGCGGGACGAGGGAAATGAAATCCAGGCTGGCATGGCCAGCATGGGGTTTTTGTATTTTCAGAATGGAGCCGCTTGGAACAACGAGGCGCTCCAGCGACCACTTGGGAGCTCGCGCCGAGTTATCTCCTGCGGGGCTTCAGACCGGAGCCGTCAGGAACAACGAGCAAAGCGAAGTTATCTCCTGCGGGGCTTCAGACTGGAGCCGCCAGAAACTGCGTAGCGCAGCGAAGCGATTCCTGGGATGCAGTTCAGACTGGAGCCCCAAAGGAACAACTAGCGCAGCGAAGTTATCTCCTGCGGGGCTATTGTACACACCCGCACCACCTAATCCAGCCTCTTCTTGACCTTCATGTCACTTTAATAACGTCTTAGCACGTGCTTTTGTCCGGTTGACAGAGCGAAAGCCAGTAACGATATGTAAGGACTCAGGCAAATCCTAGAGTCTGCCTTTGGTAAAACCCGTCTGTTCCACTTAGAAAGCAAGTAAAAGCTTCTTTCGCGCTGCAAGCCCCAAAGCCTTACCAAAACTAATCTGCTTGCGAGGCTTTCAGCTAAATACTCTATATAGGGTATATTTGAATGGACCGATCCCTTAGAAATAATCCCTATTCTGAAATATCTTAAGAGCATCGTATTATTTCAAAGGCGAATTATTCCTTTAGCCCTTCTACTTTCTATCCCGGCGGGCCTTATAGCCAATGGCAATTTCCAATTCTTTGGATATTCCGTTTTAATCTTTGCACTTGCACTTCAGTATTGGGTGTATGATCACAAGCGCCCCCAGGAGTATTATTACTATTACAACTTAGGGCTAAGTCCGGTCAAACTTTGGCTTTCCACTTTTGTAATTGGTTTCATTCTATTGATTATCTCTTTTCTGCTATGAAAACTCTGCACATAGATAGCGTAAGAAAGTCATACCAGAACAAGGTCATTCTCAGCGATATTTATCTGGCATGCAAAACAGGTGAAATCGTTGGGCTTTTGGGCCGCAATGGCAGTGGAAAATCAACCCTGCTTAAAATCATTTTTGGGTCTGAAAGAGCGGACAATAAATTTGTACGGGCAGGTGATAGAATTATCAGGAATATTACAGACGGCAGAAATCTTGTCAACTACTTACCTCAGGATAATTTCTTGCCCAGAGGCGTTCGCATCCGAACACTATTCGAGTTATTTCTAACGTCCAAAATGAATAGGCATATTCTTGAGCACGAATACGTCCAACCACTGCTCAATAAAAAGAATGATGAATTGTCAGGTGGTGAGAAAAGGATCGTTGAGATTTTATTACTCATTCATTCTAATGCCGACTTCATTCTCCTGGATGAGCCTTTTAACGGGTTGAGCCCAAAACTGTGTGATTACATCTGCGAGTACATTAAACAACTTGCCCCAACCAAGGGGTTTATAATTTCAGATCACGACTACACGAATATCATCAACCCATCAGATCGAATAGTTGTACTAAAGGATGGTTACCTGCGCGAGATTAAAGACAAAGCAGAGCTGGTTGAATTGGGATATCTTTTGGAAAGCCACCTGTAATCATACGGTCAGTCTTTCAGGGTATACTATGAGTCGAAAATTTCATTTTTGACGAAATTCCAAACTGATTATCAGGGCGTTAGAACGTTTTTGATCCAAAAATGCGTTATTCCCCCAATCTGGAAATCCCATAACTGATTGATAATGTGATGAGTGCGAAACGCAACCTGCCAGCGGCAGGTTACCCTCTTGCTCTTCAAAAAAGACCTTTGCGAAGCAAAGAATAAGCACATCAAACGGAGTATAAACTTCCTCGCTCAGCAGGGTTAGTTAGTGGCAAGATTTGGGTTTTGATTAAACGAAAAAGATGGACTTCAATAAATCTCAACTTGTGAATCCATTCATCAAAATAAATTAGGCTTTGAAGGAATTTTCTTTATTTCTACACCTTCAATTTCTATATTGCTTTTTGGTTGGATAAAGTGCATTATGCACTTTATCCATACGTTTTGAAACAAAAATTCGACAAGATGAGGGAAGCCGTAAAAAACAAACAGCCCAATTTTTCTATTTTGCATTTCTAGCGAATATTAATCTGAATGAAAAGACAATTATTTTTTGGAAGTTTTATAACCTTGCTTTGTGGTGGATTAATATATGTGTTGTTTCGAACCGCAACGCTCAAAATGTTCGTTTGGTACGAAACGATTGGTTTAGGCGGATTAATAAATGAACTTCGAAATTGGTCTTTTCAATTTGCCGGTAAACTTCCTGAATGGATTTTGTTCTCTCTTCCCGACGGTCTTTGGATTTTCTCGTATGTCTGCTTAATGTTGGCGATTTGGCGAAATTCATTTTCATTTAAAAACGCCATATGGATTTTAATTATCCCCATTTTGGCAATCAGTAGCGAAATTGGACAGTATTTAGGTCTTGTTATTGGAACATTCGATTTTGCCGATCTGCTTTTCTACATTTTTGGAATGACCTTACCATTCATATTTTTTACAAAAACCATTAACTTAAAATTTCAAATTAAATGAAAGAAAATTTAAAACATTTGATTTCATTCATGGCATTGGCAATATTTGTTTTCATTGCTTTTGGCAGTATGGACGATGATAGTTCTTCATCATCTTCAAGCTCATCAAATTCCGTAAGTTCAGACAATTCAGTAACAACAAAACAAGTTGGCGAAACATTATCAACCCAATATTTTGATGTGACCATAAATAAGGTAAGCCTTCAAGATAGAGTGAGTACAGGAAATCAATTTGCCGACTTAAAAAAAGAAGAAGGAAATCAATATTTGGTTTTAAACACAACGTTTAAAAATACTGATGATGAGAGCAGAATGATTATGGATGGCGAAGTTCTAATAAACTATAACGGAAAGGAATATCTTTTCGATAAATCCGAGACAGTGATGCTCGAAGGTTGGGGTTTGATGTTAGACCAAATAAATCCGCTGACTTCAAAAACAACCAACCTAGTATATAAAATACCGAGTGAAATTACCGGACCAGCTTACTATCGCCCAGGTCGTTCGAATAGTGATGATTTAATTGTTATCGGAAACATTCAGTAAAAACTGCTCCTACCATTGTATAACCGCAATTACGGTGGAATTTCTTATTAAAAATTCACACCTGCTGACAAACTTTCCTCTGTGGAGAAAAGTTTGTGCATTCTTAATCCATAACTGACGATTATACTGGATCGTTAAGTGCAATCATGAAATGTATGAAGGTCTTTAGATAATGCTTCTCGAAATTTCCGACACATTCGATTCCAATTACAAAAGACTACTCAATCTTATCTCTCTATATGAGAGTTTGAATACAGCAAATCGAGGGAGAAAAAGCACTTCTCAATTAGAATTATTAAGAGCTACCGTTGTTTTTGCACACTCAACGCTTGAGGACTTTATGAGAAGCATTCAGGCATGGAAAATGCCAAGTACAAAGTCAGATCATTTAAATGATGTCTGGCTACTTGAAAATCCAAGAAAAACAAAGTTTTCCATTCAAGAAATCTATCAATTTCGATCGATGAAGGTTGAAGATCTAATTGAAAAATCTATTAAGAGTTACCTGGACTTTCAAAGCTATAACCAACCAACGGATCTAGCGAAAGCGATTCAATCTTCTGGTTTAACCGTATCCGATGAAATTAAAGAGCTATTCCCAAAATTAGCTCCTTTAATGAGTAGAAGGCATCATATAGTTCACCAAGCGGATAGGAATAATAAAGTAGGAAGTGGTCACCACAAGTATAAATCTTTAAATTTGAGAGAAGTTAAGGATTGGATTTCAACCATAGATAGCTTTGCAGAGCTATTAATTATTGAAATACACAATGGGTAAATTCGAGATAACACAAGATAAATCAGGTAAGTTTCGGTTTAAATTAAAAGCTAGGAACGGACAGATTATACTTTCTAGTCAAGCCTATACTACAAAATCTGCGGCGGAAAAGGGAATCGAATCTGTAAAGATTAACTCCAATAATATTTCCCGCATCATTAGAAAGCGATCTAATGACGGTAAATTTTACTTTAATCTTAAAGCGGCCAATGGCCAAATAATTGGTACTAGTCCATTATATAATAGTAAAACAGGCCGTGAAGGAAGCATTCATACTCTTAAGGAAAGTAAAGAAGTAGAAACAAGTACTTAAAAAGCATACGAAGAAAAGAGAAGAAAATAACCTAATTTATATATCCTGAACTGTAGCTTATTAAGCGGTACTTACAATTTGATTGGTTTTGCCTACATTTGAATAGACGAATCAAAATCACCGTTTTAACATTCGCAGATCGTCTATATCAAGGAGCTGAAAATCGCAAACACCCTTAAATAAAAGGGTCAGATTCACTTGGAACACCGAGCAAAGCGAAGGTATCTCCCTGAACGTATTCCTTCACCCGCCATCACCATTTCCCAGCCCCCCGTTTCAAGTCTTGCACGGAAATTCCTTATATTGAAAATCCCCCACAAAAATGATCAACCCGATTTTCTCTGCCCCCGACTAAACCGATTTCGAAATGCAGCTACTAAAAACACTTCTCCTTTCAGGGCTATTACTCCTTTTTCTTGCGTGCTCAAAAGGCGATTCGGGAACGGACCAAACAACAAATCCGCCGAATAACCAATCCGGTCAATCTCCGGATTCCGGCTCGGACTCCGATGAAAACCCGGCGGATGACGAGAATACGGGGGGACAGCCGGATGCTGTGGATATGGAAGATTTCACCGCAGCCGTAGCGGATTTTATGGCGAATCGCGGTTTAAAAGGCGGGCAGGTTGCCATTACAAGAAATGAGAAGCTGGTTTACCTGCAATCTTTCGGGGATGCAGACGATGAAACACCGGTGCATGACCAGTCGCTCTTCCGGGTTGCCAGTATATCCAAACCGATTACCGTATTGGCTATATCCAGGCTGGTAGCGGACGGGAAATTAAGCATGGGCGACCGGGTTTTTGGAACCAACGGGCTTCTTGGTACCCAATACGGCACGCCGCCTTACCAGGACGGAGTTGAAAAAATCACCGTGAATGAACTGGTTGAACATAAATCCGGTTTTAAAAATGAGCCCTACGATATTATGTTTGACGAGGTTTCCCTGAGTCACCAGCAGCTGATCGACAGGGTCCTGGATGAACGCACCTATGTAAGGTCCAACCCCTATTACTACAGTAATTTCGGATACTGTTTGCTGGGGCGGGTCATCGAAGCGGTGACGGGTATGAGCTATGAGGATTATGTCGAACAAAAAATCCTATCCCCCATGGGCATTTCAGCCATGAAAATAGGCGGCAACACCCTGGATGAAAGATTTGAAAATGAAGTCCTATATAACTCTTCCTGGTTCGACCCCTATGCGATGAATGTAACCCGCATGGACGCGCATGGCGGGTGGATAGCCTCGGCAAAGGACCTGGCGCGAATAGCGGTTCACTCGGACACCCGTAGTGTCGTTCCCGATTTACTCGATTTCGGTGATGCCGAAAGTTATTTGGAAAATGGGACCTATTTGCATTACGGCGCCCTTCCCGGCACGCTCGCTGTACTTTCGGTGAATAGCCCATTTTGTTATACTGCCGTATTCAACACCGGAAATGCGAACTATGATTCGGTCCTCAACGCTTTTGCGGACTTTATGAACGATCAGATCACCTCCCGCCAGGAGTGGCCGGAAGCGGACCTGTTTTAGTCAGCGAAGCGGTTGCCCCGGGAATACCCGCCAGGTCAAAGCAGCCCTTCTTGCTCTAATTCCTTTTCAAGACGCTCGTGATGCGCCCAGAACCGGTCCCGGATCTTCTGAAGGACGGCAGCATACCCCGGGTGGCCTTCCAGGGGCTCCATCACCGGGTCCTTTTCGATAAATAGCAAAATCCAATACTGGAAATTGTCCTGCGCTGCAAAGACCTCGAGTTGCTCAATAGCCTGGTCAAGCTTCCCTTCATGGGCATATTTGACAGCCAGGCTCGCCGGTTTGTAAATGGACTCGTCCCTTTCGCAGTAGGCCGCATAGGAGCGATAGAATTCCCCGGCCATTTCCGGTCTGCCAACCGCCTCAAAGACCCGGCCGATTTTTAAATCTTCCTGGGGGTAGATGTCCAGCCCGCTGCCTTCCCGGGCCCGGACAAATTTCCCATAGTAATAATAGGCGCTGTCATATTCCTCCTGAAAGTAAAAGGACTTGCCCACTTCCTGCAGGATGTCCAGCCGGGTGGTATCCTTCTGCCATTCCCTGACCAGGGATCGCTGCATCCTGCCAAGGTCCCGGTCTATAGCGAACTGAATAAAGACCCGGACAAAGGAGGCATATTCGTTTTGCGGGAAATAGGCAATGGACTGGTCGATGTACTCCATTGCCTGGTCCGGGAATCCCGTCTGGATAAACGCATTGCCCAGGTGCAGGTTGGAATAACTCCGGGTGATGGAATCCCCGGCCCCGAATTCCAATTGGTTCCCCTTAAGCGCATACTCCAGGTACTTTCCGGTATCCGGGACAATCCGGGCATAATAGTCGGAGAGCAATTGGTAGACCAGGACGGAATTGGGGTTGTATTCCAACGCTTTCTCCAGGTGCGGCAACGCCAGCCGGTACTGCTTCACCTGCATGTAATAGAGGGCTTTGGCAACCAGGCTTTCCGCCAGTTTGGAATCATAGAGCAGGGCCTTGTCGGCCAGGTTGTTGATCCGGTCCGTATACTTCTTTTCGGCCAGGTCCATATCCAGTAAAAAATAGGCGATGGCCATATTTGCATAGGCCTGGGCAAATTGCGGGTCCTCCCCTATAGCCTGCTCAAAAAGGCCGATGGCCCTGAGCAACCCTTCCCCGTTACCCGCATGATAGGGTTCAAGCGCCTGGAGGTAATAGTCATAGGCTGCAAGGTTCTCCGTGGGGACTTTTTCGATTTGTTCCCTTTCTGCCGGGGTGACGATGGCTTCAATGGCTGCAGCAATCTTCTGCGCTACTTCGTGTTGCAGGGCGAAAATATCCCCGAGTTCACGGCTGTACTGCTCTGCCCAAATCTGCCGGTCCGTGGCCGCCTCGATCAACTGGATATTGAGTAGCACCCGGTCGCCTTCCCGCTGTCCGCTCCCGGCAATAAAGTAATTGACCTCGAGTTCCCCTGCCATTTCTTGTATGGTTTTATCCGAATGACGGTACTTCTCTACAGAGGGCCTGCTGACGACGCGCAAGTCCTCGATTTTCTGCAAATTGTTCAGGGTGGATTCCATCAGGCCATTGACAAAATAAGTATTCGTCGTATCGCTGCTTTCGTTTTTGAAGGGCAGGACGGCGATGGATTTTTCGACCTCGATGGAAGTGGGTGGCCTGGAAAGGAAATACAGCAGGAAGGCCAGAATACCCAGGGCCAGGGCTACAGCCGCGATCGATTTCCAGCGGGGTTTCACTGCACTGGTTAATGGCGTCCCATGGGCACTTGCCCCCGCCTCCATCGGGCTGTCCCCTGGCTCGGCGGATGCATTCTCAAGCGCCCTTTCGGCCGCTTCTCCCGGGGGATACCCGTAGTGCTCCCGGAAACACTTGATAAAATACGAGGTGCTGCCAAACCCTACCCGGTAGGAAACCTCGGTGACATTCAGCGTGGTCTGGCGTAGCATTTCCATCCCCTGCTTTAACCGGACCTGCCGGATGAATTGGCTGGCAGACAGTCCGGTATGCTTCCTGACTTTCCGGAGCAGGCTGGAGCGGCTCATGTTCATGGCCTCCGCCAACTCGGATACTCCAAAATTTTCCCGTGCGATATTTTCAAGCAACAGGGTTTCCGCCCGGGAGATGAAATGTTCTTTCTTGGATGGGGTATCCGGCATGATGTGCTGATTCCCGTCCAAATTAGCAAAAAAACACGGTCTGCGTCATAATTTATATCGCTGCAACATAGGTTTCACCCCTTCGCCAAACTTTATGGATTGGGCCGCATAGCTGATAGGCCGGGCCTTTACCCCTACCCGATCTTTGTAGAAACAAATAGGAACATCAAAAACAATCACAATGAAAACTTTAAAGATCAAACCGTTGAAATCGCTTATCTATACCGCTTTTCTGGGTGCGCTACTCATTTCAAGCGCCGGATCCTGCCAGGATGCGAAATCACAAACCGGGGTAGCCAGGCCCGAAATGGATATCCATACAGCAGTCCTCTATGGCAACCTCGATGCAGTTAAGCAGCATGTCGCCGCGGGAACGGACCTCGATTCCCAGGACCCCATGGGCGGGTATCCGTTGATAGCCGCAGCAACCTTCGGGCACACTGAAATTGCCGAGACCCTGATCGATGGCGGTGCCGACATTTCGGTTACCAATAATGACGGATCCACTGCACTCCACGCCGCCGCCTTCTTCTGCCGGGTCGAAATCGTACAAGCCCTGCTGGATGCGAACGCCGATAAAACCGTGCGAAATAAGTTCGGGTCAACACCCAGGGAATCCGTCATGGGTTCCTTCTCGGATGTGAAACCCATCTATGAGATGATGCAGTCGCAATTGGGGGCACTGGGCCTGAAACTAAATATGGAGGAACTCGAGGAAACCCGCCCGGTGATCGCCATGATGTTGCAGTAACCTTATAAACCATCCGTGCCATGACACCTCAAAGAAGATACGATATCGACTGGCTGCGCGTAATTGCCATCGGCTTGTTGCTGGTCTATCACATAGCCATCATTTTCCAGCCCTGGGCGATGCTCGTCGGTTTTATTGGGACAGAGGAGCCCCTGGAGGCTATCTGGAAGCCCATGACGCTGCTGAACGTCTGGCGCATCCCGCTCCTGTTCTATGTTTCCGGGATGGGGGTCTGTTTTGCCATCCGCAAACGCAACTGGCTGCAGTTGCTGCGCGAACGAAGCCAACGGATCCTCCTGCCTTTCGTATTCGGGTTTTTGGCCATCGCCCCGTTGCATTTCCTGGTCTTCCAGGAATACTACGGGTTGCCCCTGGGCTATTACCCGCATGCCGGGCACCTCTGGTTCCTCGGGAATATCTTTTGCTATGTCTTACTGCTTTCCCCCTTATTCTTTTACCTGAAAAAGCACGAGGAGGGGCGATTCGTTCAAAAACTGAGATACCTGATGCGAAAGGCCGTTGGGCCTCTGAGCGTCATTTCCTTTTTTGTCATCGAAGCCCTGCTGGTCCGGCCAAGGCCTTTTGAATTGTATGCCGAGACCTGGCATGGTTTCTTTATCGGGCTACTGGCTTTCTTTTTCGGATTCCTTTTTGTGCTGATCGGCAAGCCCTTCTGGCAAACGGTTCTCAAATGGAGGTGGCTGTATATTGGCCTGGCCGCATCCCTGTATACCCTCCGATTCCTGGAATTCAATCTGAGTGCCCCGGGGTACCTCATGGCGATTGAATCCAACCTGTGGATCTTCGGCATTTTTGGCTTCGGGTATAAATACCTGAACCGACCGGGCGCAACCCTGCGCTACCTGAGCCAGGCTGCCTATCCGGTATATATCATCCATATGGCGGTCTTGTATACCGCGGCCATGCTCATCCTGCCCCTGGAGCTGTCGCCATTTCTCAAGTTCCTGGGCATCACGGTATTTACCGGGGTGATCTGTATGCTCCTTTATGAATTTGTTATTCGCAGGATCGGTTTTCTAAGGCCGCTGTTCGGGCTGAAGGTGAAAGCCGGGACTGAAACCCGGAAGCCCGTGTTGCCAAAGTCCGCCGGAACGATGGAGTAGTTCGTATGGGATAATGGGACAGCAGCCTAATCCCGCACCTCAACCACCGCTTCCACCTCCACGGAGATATTCCGCGGCAGGGAACCCATCCCCACGGCTGCCCGGGCGTGTTTGCCGCGGTCTCCGAAGACCGCCACCATCAGGTCCGAGAACCCGTTGATCACCTCGGGCTGGTTGGTAAAGCCCGGTGCGGCATTCACCATGCCGTGTACCTTAACGATGCGCACCACGCGGTCCAGGTTGCCGAGTTCCGCCTTGAGTACGGCGAGTTGGTTGATTGCCGTCAGCCGGGCGGCCTCGTACCCTTCCTCCTCGGTAAGGTCCGTGCCCACCTGTCCGGTAATATAGGTGCCGTCTGCCTTTTTGGGGCCCTTTCCGGCCAGGAAAATCAAGTTGCCGCTGCGGACTGCATTGACATAGTTTGCCACGGGGGTGGCAGCTTCCGGCAGGTCGATGCCGAGTTCTGCCAAACGGGTTTCCGGGTCGAAATCGGGGTCCGGGGAATCTGCGGCATCGCGCATTGCCCCGGATTCAGCCGATTGTGATCCGGATCCGGCCGACGGGTCCGCAGGGGTGTCATGGGTATTGGAAGGCCCGTTGCAGGAAAGGGTCAGGGCCAGGGCGATGAATGCCCATACAGTGCGTTTCATATACGTCAGGTTTCCCGGGAAGATACGAATCTTCGATCAATGGAATTCCCATGGAAAAATGGCAGGGCAGGTACCCGGCGGATGCCGGTTATTCTTCGAAGGTGAATATCGCTTCGATGGGCTTTTCGAACAACCGGGCGATGCGAAAAGCGGTCGGGAGGCTCGGGTCGAACTTCTCTTTCTCGATGGCGTTGATGGTCTGCCGGGATACCCCGATGGCACTTGCAAGCTGTTCCTGGGTCCAGTTCTTTTCGGCGCGAAGGACGCGGATGGTGTTTTTCATGATCTGGCTTTTATGAATTACCGGTAGCGCCGGTTATTGAACCAGATGGCCAGCATGTAGCAAATGCCCATAAACATCACCAAAAACGCAATTTCTGCGTCAAAGGGAATCAGGTTCGTGGCATCCATCATCGAAAAAGCGATACCCACCACGAGGGTCAGGCCCAGGGTCAGGCCCATGGATTCCAGCTGGATCTTCTTCTCCAGTTCGTCGCAGTTTTCCAGTAACCGCCGGTTGGAGAGGATCATGCCGATACCCACCAGGATATTTACCGCCAGGGCGACGATGGTGATCCACGGATTGCCGTCCCAGATAAATTCGGCCCCGAAAACCACCAGGGCCGTGGAAAGCACCCAGGCAAATGTCCAGGCTCCCAGGTTCCTTAGTTGTTGTTTACGCGTTGTTTGATTCATATCGATGGTTTGCATTGTAATTAATGTTTGTCTTTTTGTAAAACACACTTTACAAATATATGCAAAAAATCCAATATGTCAAGTTTTATTTACAAAATGTATGAAAGTTTACAGGGAATTATCGAGGATCCCCTCCTCGGGTTTGTGGTAGAGGTCCGCCAGTTCCGTCATCAGGTAATCCAGGATGCGTTCCTGCTGGGCGCCTTTGCGGTAGAGCGCCAGGGAGGGCCGCAGTTGTTCCCGCATAAAGAATTCCAGGTCGTCCGACCCGTAGGTGTTGAAAGCCTTCCAGGCAAGCAGCCCTTCGAGCATTTGCCGGTGGGCGATATATCGCCTGCGCGCGGTTTCATAGTCCCGCTGGAGTTTGCGGCTGGGTTTCGAATCGGTATTCCGGATTTCAAGGGAAAGTTCCTGGAAGGACCTGCGTATCCTTCGGTCCGCCTTCATGGCCTCCGCGATGAGCCGGAAATAGGCGCGGCTGACAAGTTTCGGATAGGTCTCCACGAATTCCGGGTCGGCCGAAGCGGAGCTGCCGTCCGTCCAGTCCGGGAGGGCAAAATAGGCTTCCTGCCGGGCCGCTGCATCATCCGGCCCCAGTTCCAGGGCGTATTTCCAATTCTGCGATTCCACCACGGATTCCCAGGTTTCGGCATAGGGGTCCTCTTCCTGTTTCAGGGTGGCGCAACCCCAACAGGAAACCAGCAGGAAACCCGCCAGCAGGCGTAGAAAAATCGGCTTGGATATCATTCCCCAGTGTTCTGAATCAACCAAGTACGCAAATTTACAAAGCCCCGGGAAATCCTCCTGACCAAACACGTCCTTTTCTCGTTAACCGGAAACAGCCGGAGATCGGGCCGGCGATCTCCGGTTGCTGCGTCAGGGCATGGGCGGCAGGTACAGGGCGCCGATCCCGGCTTCCTGAAGCGCCGCGTTAAAGCCAGGTACCCGGGAATCCAGGATGCGGCGGGCGGTTGCGCGGTGCTGCGCCCAGCGTTGGTTCAGGGCGGCTATCTTCTCCTTAGTCCCCTTGTTAACCCTCGGGATCCCGCTGTCCCCGTGGTTCAGGGCGGTCAGGTATTCGGCTGTAAACCCGTTTACGTAGTTTTCCACATCGTCATAGGCCTTGGAAAGCCGCTGCACCATGGTGGAATCCCATTGGTCCATCTCCGCAGCCAGGTCTTTTCCCTGCCCGGCGAGTTCGGGCTTCCCGGCTTCTTCCAAATGCCCGATAAGGTCCTTCAGACGCATGCGAGCTTCCCGCATGCCATTGGTCATGTGGGTCATTTCCCGATAGGTCGCTTCGGCCCCTTCCATAAACTCATGATAGTCTGAGAACTCGGCCTCCGTGGTGGGCAGGGCCGGATTCGGCAGGATAGAGGCCGTGGCCTTCTGGCGGGTATCCCCGTGGATAAGTTCCAGGGTATACGTACCCGGGATGGCCCGGTGGCCCCGGAAACTGCCCTCGATATAAACCTCGGGTGCCCCGGGCAGGGGCGGGTACCGCATGTCCCAGACAAACCGGTTGAGCCCCGGCTGACTGGGCAGGACGGGCGGCCTGGGGGGTGCCCCTTCGTACGACCTATAGGAGTCGTCGGCCTGGGAACTGAACGCGCGGACCAGCTTCCCGGAGGCATCGCGGATTTCCAGCCGCAATTCCGTGGAATCGACCGTCTGGGGCAGCTGGTAATACACCGGCATGCCGCTGGGCGGGTTGACCCCGGCAAAGGGGTGAGTCCCGTTGGGGTCCGGTCCGTCCATGGAGCTGTACCAGTTCGGATAGATCGCATCGCCCGGGGTATAGAGTTTCAACCCATCCGTACGGCCGGGGACCTGCCGCAACAAGGCCATATCGTCACAGATCCAGAACGAACGGCCCTGGGTAGCCAGGATCAAATCGCCAAAACGGATCTGCAAATCGGTGATCGGCACCACGGGCAGGTTGGATTGGAAGCGTTCCCAATCCGTACCCCCGTTATAGGACAGGTAGAGGCCCGTTTCCGTGCCGGCCACCAGCAGGTCTTTTCGGACCGGGTCTTCCCGGACCACCCGGGTATAGGCCCCGTCCGGGATCCCCCGGTTGATAGCCGTCCAGGACTTCCCGTAGTCCGTACTTTTCAGTAGGCCGGGTCGAAAATCGTTGAATTTATACCGGGTGGTGGCGATATAAACGGTACCCGGGTCGTGGGGGGAAATTTCGATGGCGTTGACCAGGGTCTCTCCCTGGCCTTTCGGCGTCACGTCCTGCCAGGTAGCACCCCCGTCCCGGGTAATGTGGACCATGCCGTCATCGCTCCCCGCGTACATCGTGCCGGGTTCATGGGGCGACTCGATGAGGTACGAAATCGTCCCGTAGTTTTCGGCCCCCACCGCCTCGTTCGTGTAGGGCGCTCCCCCATTGCCTTGCTTTTCATCCAAATCGCGGGTGAGGTCCGGGGATATCACGTCCCAGCTCATCCCCTGGTCCCGGGTCCGCAGCACGTACTGGGCCGCGTGGTAATACGTGTCCGGCTCGTGCATGGAACGAATAATCGGCGCGTTCCAGTTAAACAGGTACTTCATTTCCCGGGCCGGCAACCCCAGGTAGAGGTTCGGTTCGATCATGACCAGGGTCCCCGTTTGCGAGGGTACGTCCAGCAGCTCCACATAGCCGAGGTAACTGCCCCCCATGACCTTTTTCGGGTCGTTCGGGTCGAAGCCCAGAAAGGCGCTTTCCCCCCCGGCCGAGGGGCTCCAGTGCTCCCGGCCGATCCCGGAAGAACCCATCCCGATACTGGCAATCTTGACCGAGGTATTGTCCTGCTGCCCCCCGTAGAGGTTGTACGGGAAGAGGCTGTCCACGGCTACCCGGTAGAACTGGGCAGTGGGCATGTTATCCTGGCGCGACCAGCTGCTGCCCCCGTCAAAGGTGATCTCCGCCCCCCCGTCGTCGGAAATTACCATGTTTTTCGGATTTTTCGGGTTGATCCACAAATCGTGGTAGTCGCCGTGGTTCGTGCGGATTTGCTCCCAGTTCCGCCCCCCGTCGATGGATCGGTAGGCAGAGGCGCTTAAGACGTAGACAGTGTGTTCATCCACGGGGTCCGGGGTCACTTCGATATAATACCAGGCCCGCTGCACGAGCCGGTGGTCATCGCTCACGCGGCTCCAGCTCGCCCCTGCGTTTGCAGATGTAAAAAGCCCGCCTTTTTCCTTCTGCGTGTCGCTTTCAATTACGGCGTAGAGCCGGTCCGGGTTGGCCCGGGACACGGCAATGGCCATTTTACCTTTCTCCTCGGGGAGCCCCTTATGGATCTGCTTCCAGGTCTCGCCCCCGTCGGTGGATTTATAGAGCCCGCTGCCCGGCCCGCCGCTGACTACCTGCCAGGGCTTGCGGATATGTTCCCACATGGCGGCATAGAGCACCTGCGGGTTGTGTACATCCATGGACAGGTCGCTGCACCCGGTGAGTTCATTGACAAAGAGGACGTTTTTCCAGGTCTTTCCCCCGTCCTCGGATTTGTAGATGCCCCGTTCCCGGGTGGGGCCGTGCAGGGCGCCCTGGGCGGCCACCCATACCCGGTCCGGATTTTCCGGGTGGACGATGATCCGCGAAATATGCCGCGTGAGTTCCAGCCCCAGGTGCTCCCAGGTCTTCCCGCCATCTACGGATTTGTAGACCCCGTCCCCATAGGAGGTCATCACCCCCCGGGGGGCGTGTTCCCCCATGCCGACATAGACCACGTTCGGGTGGCTCTCCGAAACCGTAACGGCCCCGACTGAACCGGTTTTAAAATATCCATCGGAGATATTCGTCCAACGCTGTCCGGCATCGGTGGTCTTCCAGAGCCCGCCCCCGGTGGTCCCCATATAATAGGTAAGCGGGTCGCCGACAACCCCGGAGGACCCCGTAGAGCGCCCACCCCGGAACGGTCCGATGTTCCGGAATTTCACCGGGGTCAGGTATTCGTTGATTTCTTGGGCGAAGGAAGTTGAAAAGGCCAGGCTCAACAGGCCGGCCAGGAGGAAATATCTTTTCATTTTGTTGGTCTTTATTGGCAGGAACCGGATCCGGTCAATGGGATTCGGGCCCGGGTAGGTAATATCTGGTTTAGTTTGCGGGCACCGATACGGTCATATTCCGATAGGAAATCGGGCCGTGGTCGCCCTGGAGCATGATGGGCCCCGGTTCGCCCTCTGCGCTGTCGAGGGCGCCCCCGGTAATCCCCGGGATGATCTGGCGGTGGATGATCGTCTTGCCATTCAAGACCACGGTGACCCGGCGGCCCACGAGCGTGATATCGTATGTCTGCCACTCCCCGGCCCGGGCGGCGGCCATTTCATTCGGGCTCAGGAAGCCGTAAACCCCGCCCAGATAGATAGACTCCGGCTGCTTCCCGTAGCTGTCTTCCACCTGCACCTCATACCGCCCCCGCAGGTAAATCCCGGAGTTGGAGCCTTCGGGGACGCGAAACTCCACGTGCAGCTTGAAGTCGTCAAATTTTTCAATAGTCATCAGGTTGGCGCCCGAAGCCGGGCTGTTGAGTACGCCGTCAACAACCTCCCACTGGTTTGTATCGCTCCCCGGGGTGGTGGTCCACCCGTCGAGGCCCGAATCTGCAATCAGCGGGCGGGCGGGGGTCCAGGCCTCCGGCTCCTCCCGGAGCAGTTCCGGCGCGCGAACCCCTTTAAATGAATGGCTCGTGCCCGTGTGGTAAAGGAGTTCCCCGCTGATCGTGTCGCCCTCAACTTTTCCGTGTACATGCATGTAGTGCTTTCCGATCCACTGGGGAGGCAGGCTGAAGGAGAAACTCCCGCGGTCGGCGTGGACCTCGGATATGGGCCGGGCACTCCCTGCGAAACTTACATAGTATCCCACCAGCGTGGATTGTCCGGATAATTTCACTTCCAGCCAGGAGGGCAATTCGCGCCCGTCCATGGAAACGGTGAGGTCCCAGCGCCCGATTACGGGGCTGTCCGGCTGGGCGGATGATATATAAATGCCGGCCAACAACATCACAGACGTGAGGATCCTGGCCGCTGGCACACCCAGGGGGCCACCAGCAAAAGGAAAGCGGGAAATTTTCATGAATCGTGCATTTTTGGTGTCAGTCGCGTAAATGTAGCCAATTAATCGAATTCCCGCCACCGGCTTAAATGAGGCCCAAACTGTATATTTGAAGGCGCCTGGTTCGCATTGCACCTTTGTGGAACGCTTATGACACAGATACTATTTGCCAACTCCCCGGAAGCCTATGCGGCGATTGAAGAACTAGCCGATACGATCTGGCGCGAACACTACATCCCCATCATCGGCAAGCCGCAGGTAGACTATATGCTGCGCAAATTCCAGACTGCCGGCGCCATCGCCGGGCAGTCGGCCGCCGGTATGCGCTATTACCTGCTGGAAGACCGCGGGCAGCCCGCCGGGTATTTTGCTTATGAAAAGCAGGGGGAAGCCCTCTTCCTGAGCAAGATCTATGTCCTGAAAAGCCACCGGGGCAGGGGTTTGGCACGGGCAGCCATGGAACATATCCGAAACCAGGCCGGGGTCTGGGGCTGCCGGCAGATTGCCCTCACGGTAACAGGACATTTGGCAAGTATCCTGGGCCTATGAGCGCATGGGGTTTGGAAAAGGGGAAGGCACCGTTCAAGGACCATTGGGGATGGCCTTTATCATGGACGACTACCGGATGGTCCTGGAACTTAGCTGAACGCCCGCGTAATTCCCGGGACAAACCGATCCATAGCCAGCCTCAGCGGTCTATTTTAAAATTCTGCAATTTGATGTCGTCCAGCCCGTCCTCGTCAAAGGGATACTCCAACTGGTCCTGGATGTTATAAAGGGTTACCAGGATAAACTGCGTCAGCAAAACAATAAAAAATACGACAATGTCCGGATGGGTGGTGCCGATATTCATCAGGATGTTCGGGGCGTACACCAACGGAAACAGATAGATGAATATCAGGCAGTACGCCTTGAGGGACACCGGGGTCCGGTGGATATTGATGGCGTGCAGGTTTTCGAAACCTTCGTGCAGGTCGTTTAAAAACCTGAAAACCCGGTCCTTGAGTTTGACGGGGGCCAAGGCGCCGAGTTCCAGCAGGTATTCATGGATGTGGTTGATGCTCTCATCAACCGCCTTTGTGGAGGGGTCATTCCTGCCCAGGTGTTCGATGGTTTTGTCGCTGATGCTGGAAAGCAACCCCGCCATGTGGTTTTTCTGTTCCTGGGGAAGTGCCTCGTTGCTGCCGATGTAGTACGACAGGGTTTTCAGGGCGCTCCGGAACTGGCTGAAATGCTGAAGCGCTTTTTCCCTGCGCCGGAACGAGCCGCGGATGGAAAAGACCAATGGGAAAACAATGGCAATACTGAGCAAAGTCAGGTCCACATTGTAGGCAATCTGGAATTCTAGTGCCAGAAAAGTGACCAAAGCAGAAGCCAGCAACACCCTGAGTGTTCGCCAATTAATAATGGACAAATAAATATTTATGGCGTAAATTTTTATTATCTTAAAGCATTGTTAACGTCTAAGATAGTGAAAATACAATCCCGATTACTGGGATGCCTGTTGATTTTGCTCCTGCAGCTTCCGGGCGCCATCCTGGGTCAACAAGAGCCGGCAGATGGCGCAGCCAAACCGCTTTTCAGCAGCACCGAGCGGCTTGACGTTCGGCTGAGTTACTCCAATCGCGACCTGATCCGGGACACGAACGACAGTACGTATCTGAATACGATGCTGCTTTACCGGGTTGGGGACGAGGCCTGGGATTCTGTGGAAGTCCGCATTCGCGCCAGGGGAAATTGGCGGAAGGCCAACTGTTTTCTCGCGCCGGTTAAAGTCCGGATCAAAAAGGCCGCTGCCCGGGGAACGTTATTTGAAGGCATTAAGGAACTGAAATTTGTCCTGCCCTGTGCGCCCACCGACGACTGCGCCGACTACGTCCTGAAGGAATACCTGGCGTACAAATTTTATGAGATGGTCACCCCGTTCCACTTCCGTACACGCCGGATGCGGCTGGAATATGTAGACCAGAAGAAGCGGAACGAAAAAGCCTATGAACTCGAAGCGTTTATGATCGAGGATATTGCAAACGTGGCGGACCGAAACCGGGGTAAACGCCTGAAACGAACCGTACACCCCTTACAACAAGACCACCTGAGCTCCGTACAGAACGATTTCTTTCAGTTTATGATTGGCAATACGGACTTCTCATCGGCCTACCAACACAACGAAAAACTTATATTCGTCGATGGCCGGCAAGCCATCCCCATTCCGTATGATTTCGACATGAGCGGCATGGTAAATGCCCACTATGCGGTTGTTTCCAGTGTACAGGGCGATAACCTGGACATTGAAAAGGTTACCCAGCGACTCTTCAGGGGGTTTAAGCGGGATCCGCAGGTCTTCGATGCGGTGCGCCGCCAATACCTGGACCTGAAACCCCGGGTGATGGCCTATCTGGATTCCATGGCGGAGGATTTTCACAATAGCCGGCAATTCCAGAACACCCGCGACTTCCTCGAAAACTTTTTTCAGATTCTCAGGGACGATACGTCCTACCGGGAGCAGATCCTGGTTTCTGCACGGGACCAATAGGTGCTGTCAGTCGAGTAACTCGTCAAGAGGCTGGCCGGCCGCCCCGGGCAGCGGAGTGAGATTGAGCACACGGGTCAGTGTCGGGACAATATTGGCCGGATGCACCAGGCGGTCGGTGGAACCTTGTGGAATCCCCGCGCCAAACCACAACAGCGGCACATGGGTGTCGAAGGCATATCCGGAACCATGGGTGGCTCCTCGAACTTCGGAGACGGCGATTCGATAATTCATAGTTGGCGCATAACCTGGTTCGTAGACGAGTAGCACATCCCCTGACCGGTTCGCATAAAATCCCTTCTGCAACATGGCCGGCAGTGGGGCTTTCATCGCTTTCTCTGCCAGGTCAGATGCCGTCAGGGCATAGCGAACACCCGGTTGCTCAGCCATGAATGCAGCGGCGACCTGCTGGATTTCCGCAAGTGGAATTCCCTTTTCTTCTGCCAGTTTGCGGTTTAGATAGATCTGTTCGGTGCCAAACGATTCAATCCAATTAAAAGCGCCGTATCGAAGGGACAGATGGAACATCAGATCCTGACGGTATCTGGGAAGTACCGCCAACCCTGCAGGAAGACCCTGTTCCTGCGCCTGGGATACCACCGGATGGACGCCGTGATCAGAAGTCAGGAAGAGGAGGTACCGGCCCTGCCCGACCTCCTGGTCCAGCGCCTGGAGGAGTTTGGCAATATCCCGGTCGAGCCGCAGGTAGATATCTGCCATTTCCACCGATTGCGGGCCAAAAGTATGCCCTGCCACGTCGGGGGTTGAAAAACTGATCCCTAAAAAGTCGGGAATCGAATCCTTTCCGAGCTCCTCAGACCGCAGGGCCCTCAGGGCAAATTCCCTTACGAGTTCATTCCCGTAGGGCGTGGCCCAGAGGATGTTGTGATAGGGTTGCCCTTCCCCGTATTCACTGCGCATCGCAGCCAGGTCGTAGGGAAAAACCGGGGCATCCTTGCCCTTGAGGACCACCTCGTATGGGTTGTCGTCCGGGGCGCTGTTCTTGTAGGCCTCCATGGGAAGCAACGGGGTCCATGTCTGATGCATATAGTTTTCAGAAAGACCCGCTGCGTTGAAATCTTCCACCCAGGCAGGGAGCGCGTCCATGTAATAGGTGCTGGAAACAAAATAACCCGGACTGGTTTCCCAATCGTGCCAGTACGCGGCATCCGCCTGGTGGCCCCCGGGCAGTATCGCCCCCCGATCCTTCAGGGAAATGCTGATAATCCGCGACTCCGGCCCCGCCCATTCGCGCAGACGGTCCGAAAGTGTGGGCGCCATCAACCGCGCTGGTGAACGGCCTTCTCCATTCGGCATCAGCGATCCGATAATTTGCACGGTGGTATCCCCTACGTTGTCAACTATTCGGCCCGCGTCCCGGTCGTACCATGAATTCCCGATAATCCCGTGGCCGGAAGGCGTGGTGCCCGTGTAAATGGAGGCATGACCCGCCGCGGTTACGGTAGGTATGTAGTCGTACTGCATATTCTCAAAGGAGTAACCTTCGCGGAGGAGTCGCAGAAAGCCCCCATCGCCGAAATTTTCACGGTATTTTTCCAGATAATCAAATCGCATCTGATCCACCACCACGCCCACGACGAGTTTTGGGCGCAATGCCGCATCCGACTGTCCATAACCCACCGGGAAAGTCAGCAGCAACAGGAAAATGAGCCGGATGGATCCCATGGTTTTTAGCTTAAACGATCTGTTCCGGGAAATTTACGCAATTTCCCCGGCAAACCGGTCTTTAGCCGTGCAAAACAGGTCGCCGAATCTAGGTGCGATTCATACGCTAATCCGAACCCGTCCGCCTGAGTTTGCTGATGAAATCGCTGGGGCTGAGGCCGTATTGCTTTTTAAATATATTCGAGAAATAACTCCTGCTGTTAAAACCCACGGAATAAACCACCTCGCTGATGTTCATATCCGTCTTCCGCAACAGGTTGCGCGCCGTTTCCAGGCGTACGTGCCGCACGTAATCCGCCACGGTCCGGGTATAGAGGCTTTTAAACCCTTCCTGCAGTTTGTACTGGGAAAGCCCGGTGGCCTTCGACAGGGCAGGGAGCGAATAATCGCCGGCAACCTGCTCAGAAATTTGCCGTGCAATGTCCCGGACTATCATTAGTTCCCGGCTCAGGACCCGTACGTTACCGTTTGTGCCGGCCATGGATTCTTCGTGGTCCATGATGTGGGCGGAGAGGATTTGGAGTATCAGGCCTTCTATCTGCATGATGCGGATCAGGCCCCGGGATTCCAGGCTATACAATTTTTCCACCAGGGGGGCCAGGGCCAGGTTATACGATCCCTGGTAGGCAAACGCCTGCCGCCTTTCAACATCGTGGAACACGTCGTAGAGCCGCTGGTTTAAGGTTTCGACCACCTGCAGCCTGTTGCTGATGAATTTTTCGCGGTCGATGCGGATGGAGTTGATCTTCAACGGCACCCCCGCTGGAAATTCCCCCGTTTGAAACCCCTCGGCCGGACCGGTGACGATCACGGACTGGAATTGCTCGAATTTCCGGGTTTCGGATTCGTGCCCGAAACGGTGTTCGCTATGACCTTCCAGGCAATAGACAAAGTGGATCGGGTTATATCGTATGGTACAGATGCGAAATACGGTTGGCTGGTGAAAAACAATGTCGTAGTCAAAGACGCTGGCTCCCCATTCGAATTCCCGATAACGCAGGGATCCCCTGGCGTACTGGTTGTCTATATCCAGGACGTATTCGCCCCAGTAATCGGTCAGTTCCCCGCCCAGAACATTTTGCACCTGTGCAAAGTATTCGGAAATGGAATTTGCCTTGATAGAAATGGTCAACATGATCGGTTTCTGCTTTGGTCCCAGCCCGGGAAAACGGATAAAACTTAATCTCCCCAATGACCGGACGTATGCAATATTTACGCTTTCCCGCATCAAAACAGATGTTAAAACAATCTTATAAGATTACAATTAGTTACCAAAAGCCCCGTAAATATTATGAATTCGCACTTGCAAACCCGTAGTGATTCCCCGGTAGCGATAGGAGTCTTCCGGGCCATCAATCCGGCACATTCCGACGAATTAGGATAATTTCTTCCCGAATTACATCAATCGAGGCACGGCTTTTGGGGTAATTTTGAAAAAAAAGAATCCTATGACCTATGAGTTCTATTCCGGTTTGATTGTCGGGATCATCAGCGGGGTTTGCCTGTTGATCCTGTTGCGGACCTTGTTCAGCCGCGCAAAGGCTACAGACAGGGCCTCAGAGTCCCCGGGACGCGACCGGGACCAACAGGTCCAGCCATTTATCCCGATGAACCATCGCCAAATAAACTATTTCCAGGGCGGGGAAGACGCTTCCGTATCGCGGATCAAGGAAAAACTCCGGCAGTTTAAAATCCGCAATGGTTTCTATATGGAAGCGGATGAGTCCAATTGGTAGCGGGCCACGCTCCCTGCCCGGGATACCGGCAGCTACTGAGCCACCGGACAGCCGGGGCACAACGATTCACCAGATATAAAATAAAAGCCCGCCATTTCTGGCGGGCATTTTTTATGCATTTTATTTTCCGGCTTTCGCACGAATCGTTACGGATCGTACTGCCGGTATACATTCATTTTATTACAATACCAATACGTAAAGGAGTAAAGAGGATAACCAGAGCAGGAAATAAACGGCTGGCTTTTTTAACTGTTCCATAGTTATTCTATCATTGGGTTCCTCCACAAATTATAAATCTTCGGCCGGCCGGGTTGTTGAAATCCGTTCAAAAGGTTGCACTATTCGATAAACGGTTCAATACCATGCCCGGGCGGGTCGATTCAGCCCATAAAAAAAGAAGGAGCAGCACGCGACCGTTCCTTCTTTTTGTTGCCAGGCGGGCTGCCGGCCAGCCCGGCTTATGATTTTCCCCACTCAAAGCCTTGCCACACCGGTTTTCCAAACCTGGAGTCGCAAACTAATTCAAATAAACCGCCTCCCTGATCGCTATTAAAACGGAAAACGGTTTTTTAAACCGGACAAGGCTTTTAGTGGAAGAATTCGTACCTTGTAGAGGTTATGATGCGCCTTTTTGCCATATCCATGTCCGCCCTGATGCTCCTGCAAAGCTTCCATGTAACGGTATCGGACCTGGTGCAGCTCGACGAACTGCTTGAGCACGCGCAATATCACCGGCAGCAATTCGGGGACAATTTTTTCGTATTCCTCTCCAAACACTATGGAGCTGAAAAAGAGGAGCACAGCCGGGAGCACCAGGAAGAGCAACCCCAGCACGAGCAATTGCCGTTCCAGCAATTGGCACACCTAAGCGGCGCGCACACCTTCATCCTTCGCAAACCTGCTTTTGAATTTGGCTGGCTTCCTGAATCGCCCGCACAAAAACCGAATTTCCACTATATCCCACTGCGGTCTACCCCTTTCCAATCCGGGGTTTTCCAGCCACCGCGACAAGCTTAATCACATTTTTTCAAACCATTTGAAGACCGGACACCCACCAGGGTGGCCCCGGATATTTGTTTGATTCTCACCCTTGTGATATGCTCAACAACATCATTGATTTCAGTATTAAAAATAAATTCCTGGTCCTCTTGTTTACGGGCGCCCTGGCCGCTACCGGCCTGTACTCCCTGACACGGCTATCCGTGGGCGCCGTTCCGGACGTGACCAACAACCAGGTGCAGGTGATTACCACTTCCCGCAATTTGTCTACTCAGGACATGGAGCGCTTTATCACCTATCCGGTGGAGCTCGAAATGGCCAACTTGCCAGGCGTTGAAGAAATACGATCCGTTTCCAAATTCGGGCTTTCCGTAGTTACCATCGTTTTTGAGGACCGTCTGGGCACCTACCTGCCCCGACAGCTGATCGCGGAAAAGCTCAATGCCGCCGCCGACCGGATTCCCGAGGGATTCGGGACACCCACGATGGGCCCCATCAGTACCGGATTAGGAGAAATATACCAGTACATCCTGGATGTAGAACCCGAATTCAGGGACCGCTACACAGCTACAGAACTCCGGACGATCCAGGATTGGATCATCAAACGACAACTTTCGGGTATCCCCGGGGTGGTGGAGGTCAATACCTGGGGCGGAAACCTGAAGCAATACGAAGTTGCCGTCAATTCGGACCGGCTCATGGCCATGGGGGTAACGGTATCCGACCTGGTGGATGCCCTGGAGGGGAACAACGGGATCGCAGGGGGCAGTTACATTGAAAAAGGCAACCAGGCGTATTTTATCAGGGGGGAAGGCCTGATCGGTTCCCTGGAGGACATACGGAATACCGTCGTCAAAACTATCGACGGGATCCCGCTCTATGTTCGGGATGTTGCCCAGGTAGGCTTTGGGCGGGCGCCGCGATTCGGAGCGATTACCGGCAACGGGGAAGGCGAGAAGGTCCTCGGGCAGGTAATGATGCTCAAAGGGGCCAATTCCAAAGAGGTTATCCAGGCCGTCAAGGAACGGGTGGCCTCTATCTCCAGGTCGCTGCCAAAAGGGGTGTATATCAATGCCTTCCTAGACCGCAGCGAGCTCATCGCCCGCACTACGTCCACCGTAGTGGAAAACCTGGTCCTGGGGTGCCTGATCGTCATTTTCGTCGTGGTCCTGTTGTTGGGGAATTTCCGGTCCGGGCTTATTGTCGCCTCGGTCATCCCCCTGTCCCTATTATTCGGTATCTCCCTGATGCACCTATTCGGGGTGGATGCCAACCTGATGAGCCTGGGGGCCATTGATTTCGGCATCATTATCGACGGGGCCGTTATCATTGTGGAATATATCGCCTATCGATTATCCAGGCGTTTACCCGGCAGCGCTGAGGGGGGTGGGGAACCGCTGAACATCCGGCGGGACAGAATCACGCGGGAAGGCGCTTCCAAAATGATGACTTCGGCGATTTTCGGACAATTGATCATCCTTATCGTATTTATACCTATCCTGGCATTGAGCGGGGTGGAAGGGAAAATGTTCCGTCCGATGGCCCTCGCTTTCAGCTTTACGCTGATCGGCGCTATAATCCTTTGCTTTACCTACGTCCCTGTTATGTCCTCCCTGATCCTCAAACCAGTGGACCCGGATCGCCGGACGTTCCCGAACCGGATGATGACGCGCCTGAAACACTGGTACGGCCGGGCTCTTGGCTGGGCTTTCCGGCGCAAGCGCATGGTTATCAGCGCGGCGGGCGCTTGCCTGTTGCTAGCACTTGGTTTATTCGCTATCATGGGCGCAGAATTCGTGCCCACCCTGGACGAAGGGGATTTTGTCATTCAACCCGTCCTGAAAACAGGTACCAGCCTCCAGAAAACCATCGAGACGACCACGCGAATTGAAAATATCCTGCTGGAGGAGTTCCCGGAAGTGGAGCAGGTTGTTACCCGGATTGGCGCGGCAGAAGTTCCCACTGATCCCATGAGTATGGAGGAAAGCGATGTGATCATTACCCTGAAACCCCGCAGCGAGTGGGTATCGGCCACCAGCAAGGATGGCCTGGCCGCCCGGTTCAAGGAGGCACTCGCAGTGATTCCCGGTCTGGAGGTGGAATTCACCCAGCCTATTGAAATGCGTTTTAATGAATTGATAACCGGGGTACGGGCGGATATTGCTGTCAAGGTGTTCGGGGAAGACCTGAATCAACTGGCCCGTCTGGGCGATCGCATCAAAACCCTGGCAGAGACGGTCCCCGGGGCTGCCGATATTGTCGTGGAAAAAATCGAAGGGCTCCCGCAATTGAACATCTCCTACGATCGGGAGCGCATTGCGCGATACGGTCTGAACATCCGGGAAATCAACCAAACGCTTTCGCTCGCCTATGCCGGCAGGCCCGTAGGCCAGGTTTACGAAGGCGAACGCCGATTCGACCTGGTCCTTCGCCTGGAGGAAGGCCATCGAGGCCGCCTGGAGGAAGTCGGGCAACTCTTTATCGACCTGCCCGGAGGCGGGAAGGTACCCTTATCCGAAGTCGCCCGGGTGGAATTGCAGGAAGGGGCTGCAAAAATCTCCCGGGATGACACCCGTCGGCGGATGGTGGTCGGGATCAATGTGCGAAACCGGGACCTGCAATCCGTGGTGGATGATATACGCGGGCTTGTAGAGGAGAAAATCGACCTCCCCCCCGGATATAGTATCACCTACGGCGGGCAGTTCGAAAACCTCCGCAGTGCCAAATCGCGTTTGGCTGTCGCCGTGCCCATTGCCCTGTTGCTTATTTTCATCATGCTCTATTTTGCCTTCGGGTCTGCTCAGGACGCACTGATGATCTTCTCGGCCATCCCGTTGTCGGCAGTGGGCGGTGTATTCCTGCTCTGGCTACGCGGGATGCCTTTCAGCATCTCCGCCGGAGTGGGTTTTATCGCACTCTTCGGCATCGCCGTCCTCAACGGGATCGTTATGATAGAGCACTTTAAGGAATTAATGAAAAAAGGGGGTGAAAACCTGGAGGCCTTGATCCGGCGGGGCGCAACCGACCGGCTTCGGGCCGTTCTGCTGACAGCCTCTGCGGCTGCCCTCGGATTCCTGCCTATGGCTGTTTCAACCAATGCAGGTGCCGAGGTTCAAAGGCCGCTGGCAACCGTGGTAATCGGCGGGCTGGTGAGTGCAACGCTATTGACGCTGATTGTCCTACCGGTACTCTACAGCCTGTTTTCCAGGAAAGACAAGAAGGTGGGATTCCCGCTTCCCCGCGGCGGGAAACTTCCGGGGGTGCTCATGCTACTGGTACTGTCCGGGCCCCTTCAGGCGCAGGACCTCGGGATATCCCTGGACAGTCTCCTGGCCCGGGCGGAAAAGAACAACAGCAGGCTCCGGGCGGCCGACCTGCGGCGGGAAACGGCAGAAGCCCTGAGGGGTACGGCGTTTACCCTGGATAAGGCGGAATTGTTCTACAGTCGCGACCAGAACAACCTGGCCAATGGCGTCCCCCTGGATGTAATCGGGATCCGGCAGCGCTTTGAATTCCCTACCGTTTACACAGCCAAACGGAATGCCCTCCGCTATGAAGCGGCAATGGCAAACAATTCCTATGAATCTGAAAAACGGGACCTCTATCTTCAGATCAGCAGCCTGTACAACAGCTATGTGATCGCACGTGAAAAGTTGCGCATTTACCGGCAACTCGACACCCTCTACTCCCGTTTCGCCCGGGCAGCGGACCGGCGGTTTGAGCTCGGGGCCACCAACTACCTGGAAAAAGTAACAGCCCGGTCCAAGCAGCAGCAGATCCGGTTGGAACTGCAGGCAGCCAGGACCCGCGCCAGCAAACTCGAGTCGGAAATCCGGCTTCAGGTGCAGGACGACAGCCTGCCGCCCCTGGAAGCCCCGCCGCCGATGGAACTGGTGGCCGCACCGCCGGATATATCCCAAATCCCAGAAATCCGAAACTTCCAAAATCGGCTTGCCGCTCAAAAATACACCCGGAAACTTGAAGCAAACCGCCTGTTACCCGACCTGAGCGCAGAATACTTCCGGGGGACCAACGAGGTGACGAAAAATGCCTTTGAGGGGTATTTGCTGGGAGTCAGTATCCCCGTATTCTTTGGGGGGCAGGCCTCCAGAATCCGTGCTGCCCGCCTGGCGGAATCGGCCATTATCGAGGATCAGAAAGCTTACTCCCTTGGGCTGGATACCAGGCAGGAGCAATTGCAGGAACAGCTGCAACAGGAACGTCAGGCTCTTTCTTACTATAAGGAAGAAGGCAACCAACTGGCAACTGCCATCATGGAGGCCGCTGAGGCCGGGTTCCACAATGGGGAAATCGATTTTTTCAGGTATATCGAGAGCCTGGAAAACAGCTATGGGATCCGACTGGACTACCTGGACCAATTGGAATCCTATAACCAAAGCATTCTCAACATTAATTTTATCAAATACTGATATGTTTACACCTGGAATTTTATATCGAATCGGGATGCTCCTGTTGGCCGTTGGGCTCGGCGCCTGCAATTCCCGGGAAAACCCTGCCGGTAATCTGGCAGATAGAGAACCGGCCGGGGATATCGTCCTGATCAGCCCGGAACAATTTGATGGAAACGGCATGCAACTGGGGCATCCTCAGATGCGAAATTTTGCGGAAATACTGGAAGTTAGCGGTACTATCGACGTCCCCCCGGAAAACCGGGCCGTCGTCAGCGCGGTACGGGGCGGGTTTGTCAAATCCATCTCCCTGCTCGTGGGTGACCGCGTCCGGAAGGGACAGCGGATTGCGGCCCTGGAAAATCCTGAATTTTTACAACTCCAACAGGATTACCTGGAAACCCGGGAACAATTGCCGTACAAAAAGGCCGAATACCGCCGGCAAAAAACACTCTACGGGGAAAAAATCAGCTCGGAAAAAAGTTATCTGCAGGCAGAAAGCGATTACAAAACCGCCCTGGCGCGGTTGGGGGGCCTGGGCAGCCAGTTGAAACTCCTGAATTTTGACCCGGAAACCCTGGAGCCCGGCAACCTGCGTGCCGAAAGCCAGGTGTACGCCCCAATTGCCGGTTCCGTCACCCAGGTAAACGTAATCAAAGGAGCTTTTGTATCCCAGGCCACGGAGATAGTCGAGATCGTCGACGATGACCATATTCACCTGGAGTTGACTGTTTATGAAAAGGATATCGGCAAATTACGGATCGGGCAGCCTATCCGGTTCAGCCTCCCGGAACAATCCGGGCAGCAGTACAATGCCGAAGTCTATCTGATCGGTACGTCAATCGGGCCGGACCGGACCGTTAAAGTTCATGCACACCTGGCAGAAGCGACCGGGGCAAACCTCCTGGTAGGGATGTTCGTCCGGGCACAAATTGAACTGGGTGATCCGGGCACCGGCGAAAACTCCGGCAGCACCTCCGTGACCGGTGCCCGGGACAACGCGTCCCCTTCGGCCATGCTGTCCCTCCCGGAGGGAGCGGTGGTCACCCAGGGCGGCCAATCCTACATCCTGGTCCTGGAGGAGCAGCGGGAGGATGGCTACCGGATGCGGCAAATCCCGATATCCACAGGCCAGAAGGCCCGGGGGTTTGTTGCTGTAACCGGGGACGGCCTCAGTAGAGAAACCACGGTCCTGGTCCGCGGGGCGTTTAGCCTGATAGCCGCACCTTAAAAATCGGCTGGCGCTATTCCGGCTGCAGGACCATCCGGGCATCCGCATGCTTCAGGATGGAATCCCTTGAGTAATACAGGGGAAAATATTGGTCCCTGGCCCAGGCCTCAAACAAATTGCCGTAATACGGGCTGTCCGGGTCGCCGGACTGGCCCGGGCTGTTCATGGCGCGGGCCCGGTCCCAGTCCCCTACCGGGACCACCAGGCGGAATGTGGCCCCGCTGCTTTGGTTCATGTTGTTACCGGTAGACCCCGGCGTGTACCCGTTGCCGCCCCGCGGCAGGGGCCCGAGGTCCAGGGATTCCCGGCGGTCGGGCAACAAGCCGCTCAGCGGGTGGCGGATGGTAATGTGTTTCAGCTTCGGCTGCCCGTACTGCCATTGGGACATATCGGCTCCCAGGCGCTGTTCCAGACCCTCAACGGCCGATTCAAACGCCTCTTTGAGGAAAGCACTCCGGGCAGACGGGTTGCCGAAGCGCTGCCCCGGTTCCCGAACCCACTGCAGGATACGCTCCAGTTGCAGGCTCCCGATATGCGGTTTTGCGGCCTCCGGGACAAATTGCTCATGCGCTGCTTCGCGGATCCGGTTTTCCCAGGCCACATAGATGGCCGCTGCCACCGATTCCGGCTCCAATCGGTAATCCCAGCCGGACAACTGCTCCCGGGCCTCAGCAGCGCGCCCGCTGAACTCCATCCCCTGCAGATATGGAGTGAGTTCCCGGGCAGGCAGTGACAGGTAATCGGTCTGCAGGGCCTGCATTTCTTTGAGGTCGAGCGGTTTCTCCCTGCCGAGCACCTCCTCAATCCGGTCACCCCGGAAGGGGTCCGACCAGGAATATCCAACGGCATCCCACCGGTCATACTCCGGGGGGGACACGTTCTGATTGGCCGTGGCGATAAAATCTTTATCCGGGTTCAACGCATGGGGCTTCTCCACAATGGGCAAATAGCCGTCCCACTCGTGGGAGCCGTCCCCGGGCACGGGCACCAAACCGGAAAAATTTGGCCGGATCGGGGCAATGCCCACCGCCTGCCAGCCGATGTTGCCCGCCGTGTCCGCCCAGACCATGTTTTCCCCGGGAATATGGCTGTAATTGCAGGCTTCCCGGAATTCCTCCCAGGAACGCGCCTGGTCCATCCTGAGCGACGCCAGGTAGGGTGCCCCCCCGGGCTCCAGCCAGGCGCACCGCATCGCGTAGGCCTTGTTCCGCAACGTATCCTGGAAGAGGACCGGCCCGTGACGTGTATATTTCAGCGTCACATCCTCAGCCTCGCGGCCTTTCACGGGGATGGATTCGCGGATGGTTTCCATTTCTTCCCAACCCTCCCGATACCGGTAGCGGTCCGGGTCCTCCGGGTCCGTATCATAGACGTAGATGTCCTCCCCGTCCGTCCTGAATACAGTCAGGCCCCAGGCCCCATGGGGGTTGTGGCCGATAGACACCCCTGGGATCTCCGGCTCGCCACCGCCGATCACATCCCAGCCAGGCGCCACCAGGTGGACCATATAGCGCAGGGATGGCACACTGATCCGGCGATGGGGGTCATTGGCCATTACCGGGTGGCCGCTGGCCGTGCGTTCCCCTGCAACCACCCAGTTGTTGCTGCCAATCGACAGGCTGTCGGACACAGGCAGTGCAGGTTTATCAGCTGCAGTCAGGAGGTCTGGGGTATCCGGATTACCCATGAGGTTTTCAAGCGCTACGCTACTACCCGGGAAGCCAGGGTCCATGTCCTCCGGCTCAAAGCGAACCGGCTTGCGGTAGGCATTGTAAAGTTTCAAAATGTCTTCGGAAAGGGACTCCGCATCAATGCCGTCCGCCAATTCCAGGTCCGGTTCTTTCGGGTGAAACCAGAGGAGGGATTTCACGGCCTCCTCCCCGATGGCCGCCACCGCCCGTCCAATAGCCAGTTCCTCGTCGCTGTTGCCCAGGAGCCCCTGATGGCGGGAGATCACCACATCCGGGGTCCACTTTCCGGGCAGGATTCCCAGAGCCCGGAACTCCAAGGGCAGGGATTCGGGATGGGCCAGCGCCTCCTCGATATAGGCATTGACCCCGTCGGTATACGCCCGGATGATGGCCGAACCCCGTGGGTGGTATACGCCAAAGTCCTCCTCCAGGTCGCCCCGATAGGCAAACAACCGCGTCCCGATATCCCGTTGGAGTTCCCGTTCGCCCAGGATTTCGGCTACCGTCCCGGTGGCCTGCCGCCGCCAGATTTCAAACTGGAACAGCCGGTCTCGGGCGGCCAGGTAGCCCTGGGCAAAAAACAGGTCGTGTTCGTTCTTCGCGTAAATATGGTTGATGCCGTACGGGTCGCGGATTACCTCGACGTTCTCCTGGATCCCGGGAATCGTGGGGCCTGCCTCCCGCTCCTGCCGGCAGGCTGTAAGGGTTGCCATCAGGAGCACCGCGCCAACGACAGGTTGCAAGGCTTTCAGTAGGCGCCGGTAAGCAAGTCGGGGGGAATTCGGTAATTTTTCCATGTTATTCGGTAGCACTTTTTGGTTGGATTTCTTCCAGTTTTTCAACTCTGGCGGTGTTGGACTCAATGGCCGAATCTGTAAACCAGGCGTCCCGGAATTCCTTGCGGGAAAAGAGCTCGAGCTGGTCCCCGAAGTGCGGGGATCCCGGCTGGGTGGCATTTCCGTAACTCAGCAGCACCTTGGCCCGGACGGAATCCGCAAATTCAATCACCCCGACCCAGGAATCGCCCCCACCCACGTACAGGTGGTCTTCGTCCCCGGATCCCGGCCATGCAACGCGGAATACCCCCAGGGAACCGTCCGTGCCGTTGGCGGGCAAATCCTTCCCATTGTAATTGATCCGGTAGTAGTCGCCCCAGGGCACCTCCAGGGTGCCGTATTTCCCGGTGATTTCTTCTGCGCTTGCTTCGAGCAGTTGTACGGCCCGCGCCGGGTCCGCCAGGCCATCCGGGGTGGTAGTGGGGGCTTCTTCATCCCAGGCAACCGCATAGTTGGAACCCCTGTAGGGCCCGAACTTCTGCGCCCAGTTAAAAAACAACAGGGTACCCGTACTCTCCGCATCGGCTGTCCGGTCCCAGGCCTCCAAATGGTCCATTGCGGCCCGGGCCCCATCCGAACCCAGGCTGTCTACCGCCCGGGCCAGGTCGTCTAAAATCCGGTCCGCAAATTCCAACCGGGTAGAGAGCTTGTACTCCTGGAGTTCCTCAAAAGTGACGGATTCATCCTCGAGCAGCATACGGGCCGAACGCTGGGGCCGGAAAGGCATGTAGCGCGGGGCCATATACCCCGGGTAGTCGTCCGGGTTGAGGGTCATGGGGATCGTACTGGTCCAGGGGGGATCGTTTGCGTTTTGCAACCAGCCATTGGCCGGGTTTTTGACCTTGGGCAAATCCTCATAGGGGTGCACCTCGGTCCAGATATCCGCGCTCTTTCCCCCGGGCACTACCCGGTCCCAATACGCCCAGGCATCCTGTCCGCGTTGGGGCACCAACCCGTTGAACAGGTAAAAGATATCCCCGAAGCGATCGGCGTACATTACATTCCAGAACGGGATTTGCGCCATCTGCAAGGCATTCTCGAATTCCTCCAGATTGCTGCTGTTGATCATCCGCCACCACTGTAAAAACATATTGGGCCGGTCCATCCCAACCATCCGGATGGTCAGGGCCTTGTCGTCGCCACGCTTCACGACGGGACCGTGCTCCGTCCGGAAAAGGGGTAGTTCCACATCCGACAGGCTGCCATCTTCCTGCCGAACCCGGATGGTGGTTGCGGATTCCTGAAAAGGCGTAGGTTCACCATCCAGGAGGTACCCGCCTTCGGTCAGTTCCACCTCGTAGAGATCCGAATTGTCGATGGTATTGTCCGTATGGCTCCAGCCGAGGTTTTCATTAAACCCAATCGCGATGCCCGGGAACCCTACCAGGGTAGTCCCGTACATGCGCCTGCCTTCCAGGATCAAATTCGATTCAAAAAACAGGAATTCCCCGAACCAGGGCAGGTGCGGGTTCTGGACGAGCATCGCATTCCCGGAAGCCGACCGGGACGGGCCAACGGCATACGTATTGGAACCCATATCCGGCCATCGCTGGACCCTGCCGAGGTCCGAGCCGCCGATAAAACGGGTAAAGACCACGTACATACTATGCATATTGACATCCTTGGGGGTAATAGGCAGCACCTCACGGTTTTCCGGTTGGATGGCCTCGGGATGGGCCTCCGCATAAGCATTCATCCCCCGGACAAAAGCTGCGTAAATCTCCCGGAGCTCCGGGTCCTGGGAGTCGGCCCACTCCTCTGCCAGGACATCGAACCCCATGGTCCGGATGAGCTGGTCGTCGGCCAGTTTGGAGGGACCCCAGTACTCGGCCCCCCTCCCGCGGGAAGTCCCGTAGAGTTTCAGGATATGGTTGGCGTGGTTGTGCATCTGGGCCCAGCCCTGCATAAAGAAGAGGTCCTCCTGGTTGGAGGCGTAGATGTGGGGCACCCCGTAGGTGTCCCAGACAATGCGCGCCTCCTGACCTTCCTGTTCACAGGAAATCAGGCAGACACTGGCAATCAGGCAAAAAAAGAATCGTTTCATTCGGGTTGGTTTTTCCTAAAGATAGGAAAATTGCCCCGCTGGAACGGTGTCAGACAAATAGCAGGATGACCGTCAACAGGAAACCGGCACCCGCAAAATAGAGCCCTTTTTTGAATACGGGTGCCCCGGGCATGAACATCCAAAAGGCAGATATCGAGAAAAATAACAGGGCGACGCCAAAGAAGATTCCCAGCCAAAAAAGCGGGTTGCCGGAATGCATTTTATGGAGGTTGTTCATTTTTTCCAGGACCACCGGCAGCCGCTTCTCGGTGTACCGGGCTTCACCGGTTGCCACATTATAGCTGCCTCCCTGGAAGTAGATCATATCTCCTTCCGTCCGTTCAACCTCAAACCCCCGTCGCCTCAGGGCAGACCCGAGTTCCTCCCCTTCCAGGCCGGTCGGCAGGTTCGTGTTGACCTGCACATCGCTTTTCATATAATCCGTATTGCGGAATGTAAGGACGATACCGCTGATAGCGTAAACGGCCATGATCCCCGCCAGGAAAAAGCCGAGGTAACGGTGGAATACCCGGAATTGGTTGCTGATTTTTCGGTTGTTGAATTGCATGGAAAGGCTGTTTTTTTTAAGGCTCCGGGCCCACCCCGGCGCGTATTTTCGTCAATTTAGACACGGCAATCCCTCAATGGTTTAATGCGGCAACACCGATAAGCGACCAACGGCCTTTAATCCTGTCCTTTTATATATGGCGGGTGGACTGTTCACTCAACAACCGGGTGATAGAAAGAGATCCCACAGGTGGCCAGGGCCTCCTGCGGGAATCTCAATTCAATCCCTCCCCTTGATATACGGCGCGCCGGCCGCCTCCAATTTCCGCTCCAGGGCAGGCACCATCTGGTCGGCAATCCGGTTTACCTGCGGCTCCAGTTCCCCGAGCATGTCCCGGGCTGTGTCCAGGCTTTGCCGGTGCATGGCTGTGGGGCCGTACGTGGTGTTCATCCCGCGGTAGGCAGTCACGAAGAAATTCTGGACGGAGGGTGGGTTCCGCTCCCCGATCTCATCCCGGGCCGGGCTGCCCTCTGTTTTTATCTGGAGCTCCCGGATGGCTTCCCGCAATTCCTGCACTTCACCCGCCAGGCCGGCCGGGGAGGCCGGGGTTTGCTCCAGGGCCTTCTCAAAGCCCTTGAGGGATGTTTCGGCCTGTTCAAAACGGTCCCGGAGGACTTCCATCCGCCGTTGCACTTCCGCCAGGTCCCGGCGGTAGGTGTTGTAGTTGTCGTAATCCATGCCTCCCAGGACACCTTCGCGGATTGGCTTTACTTCAAACGACACCCCTTCATCCAGTACTGTAACCTCACCTTCCTTTTCCAGGGAGAGGCTGGCGGTATAGTTGCCAGGCGTGGCCAGCGGGCCCCTGCTGAACCAGCCCCGGGAATCGCGCTCCGGATCGATGGCCCCGGTACTTGCGTGGCGGAGGTCCCAGGCAATGCGGTGGGTCCCCTGGGATGCTTTTTGCTGGATATGGCGGATTACGTTCCCCTGGCTGTCACGGATGGTAAGCCAGACCCGGGCGGGCTGTTCGCTGTTCTCCTCATCGAGGGCCGCATAGCCGGGGAAGGGGATGTCCGCCTTTTTCTCATTGGCCGCTTTTTCTGCTTTTTGCCGCGCTTCTTTGGCAGTTGTGAATTCATCGGCCAGGTGATAGGTGAATACCGCCCCAAACTCCGGGTTCTCAGCCAGGTAGAAATCGGCACCGGTGTTCCCGAGTTCGCTTCGGGGCACATACCATTTGGCGGGTCGCGGGGCAAACAACTTGCCGCGGGCCGAAAGGTTTTCAGGGGTCATCTCCCGCAGCGCGCTATAGTCGTCAAGGACAAAAAATCCCCGCCCGAATGAGGCTGCCACCAGGTCGTTCTCCCGTTTCTGGATGGCCAGGTCGCGGAATCCCATGTTTGGGGTCCCGGGCAGTTTCTGCCAGTTGCTCCCTCCGTCCAGGGAGGTGTATACCCCGAACTCCGTGGCGGCAAACAGCAGGCTGGGGTTAACGTGGTCCTGGACGAGCCTCCAGACGAGGGTCCGCTCTGGGAGGTCCGCCGCGATGGACGTCCAGGACTGCCCCCGGTCTGTGCTCTTGAACAGGTAGGGGTTGAAATCGCCTTCCTTGTGGTTGTCCAGGGCCACATAAACCGTATTGGCGTCGTGGAGGTCTGCCTTGATGTCGTTCACAAAACTCCGGGCCGGGAGGCCGAGGCGCGTTACCGGGATGCGGTCCCAGGAACCGCCCCCGTCGCTGCTTACAGCGATGTACCCGTCATCCGTCCCCGCATAGAGCAACCCTTCCTGTACGGGGGATTCGCTCAGGGAAGTGATCGTGTTGTAATTGGACATGGCCCCGACGTCCCAGGCGTTGTCCCAGGATTGCTGCCGGCCCATGATGGGCAGTTCCAGGCGCTCCTCGTTGCGGGTGAGGTCGCCGGATATCGGCGTCCAGGAATCCCCGCGGTTCTCCGATTTCCAGACGCGGTAGGAGGCAAAATACAGCCGGGCCGGGTTGTGGGGGGAAACCACGATAGGTGCATCCCAGTTAAAGCGCTCATGCGGGTCTCCGGGCCCGGGCTGCGGCTGGATGTACACCTGTTCCCCTGTGGTCAGGTCTACCCGGTGCAGGCCGCCCTGTTGGGTTTCTGCATAGATGATGTTGTTGTACTCAGGGTCCGTGGCGGACTGGTGCCCGTCGGCGCCCAGGGTCTTATACCAGTGCCGGTTGGCAATCCCCTCCTCTTCGTCCGTAGCCGAAGGACCACCGGCCGAGCCATTGTCCTGGGTCCCGCCAAAGATGTGGTAGAAAGGCTCCGCGTTGTTGACGGCCACCTTATAGAACTGGGTGAGCGGGAGGTTTTTGTGGTACCTCCAGGTCTCCGCCAGGTCAAAGCTTTCATAGATGCCGGCATCCGTCCCAATCATCAGGTAATCCGGGTCGTCTTTTTTGAATGCCATGGCGTGGTTGTCCGAGTGCTTGTCCTCCTCTTTCAGCTGCGTAAAGGTCTTCCCGCCGTCTTCGGAGGTGAGTACGCGGACGTTCATCAGGTAGAGCCGGTCGAACTTATGCGGGCTCGCATAGAGCTCCTGGTAGTAGTGCGGCCCGGTGCCGCCGGACACCGTGTTGGACATCTTCTTCCAGGACGCCCCCCGGTCTGCCGAGCGGTACACCGCCCCCTGGGTGCGGTCCAGTTCGATGGCCGCGTAGAGTACATCCGGGTCCTGGGGCGAGATGGCCAGGCCAATTTTCCCCATATTCGACTTGGGCAAACCCGAGGTGAGTTCCTCCCAGGTCTCCCCCCCGTCGGTGGATTTATGGATCCCCGTCCCCGGGCCACCGCCCATCAGGGCAGCTACCGTCCGGTGACGGTCCCAGGTAGCCGCGTAGAGTACCTGCGGGTCGCGCGGGTCGATAAGCAGGTCTGTGGCCCCGGTCCACTCCGCATTGCCGAGCACGCGGTTCCAGGTGGCGCCCCCGTCCGTGGTTTTGTACACCCCGCGTTCGCCCCTTTTGCTCCAGAGCGGTCCCTGGGCGGCCACCCAGACCACATCGGAATTGTCCGGGTGGACGATAATTTTAGAGATATGCTCCGTCTGCTTCAACCCGAGGTTTTCCCAGGAAGCGCCGCCGTCCTTGGACCGGTAGATCCCGTCCCCGTAGGCCACGTGGCGACCCCCGACGTTTTCGCCCGTACCTACCCAGATAATGGCCGGGTTTTGCGGGTCCAGGGTTAAACACCCTGTGGAATACGATGCCTGTTCGTCAAAGAGCGGTGTCCAGGTAGTGCCGGCATTCTCTGTTTTCCATACCCCGCCGGATCCGACGGCCACATACCAGGTATCGTCATCCTCCGGGTGGATGGCGAGGTCGGCAATCCGGCCGGAAAGGAAAGCCGGGCCCACATTCCGGAATTTAAAGGCCTGGAGTGGTAGCTTTTTTTCCTCGACGGCGTTTTTCGATTTGTTGCGTTGCGCATGGGTCGGCATCCCCTGGAGCAGCAGGAACGCGCCCAGGAGCAGTAGGAAGGTGTGTCTCATTTTCTTTGTGTGTTTTTCAGCTGCCTAAAAATAACAATTACAGGCGACTTTACTGCCTTGGTCCCGGCCAGGATCCCACCGCGAGCTATTATTAAAAGTCTTTCTTCTTCGCCTTTCTGTACAGGCTCCAAACCGGCAGGAGCGTCCATAGGATCAATACGGCTCCGGAAATCAGGAACCCCAGCTGCGTCCCCAGGAATTTCTTGAATACAGCTCCCGTGTAGCCGAGCAAAGCCGAAATATCGAGCTCGAGGAGAATGAGGATACGCGACAGGTCTATCGGGTTGAAAACCGTGGCGGCAAGGGAAAAGGAATCCAGCGGATACTCTTCAAAGGCGATCAGCGCGAGCAGGAACAACCCATCGTAAATAACAGCCATAAACAACCATAGGAGGACGGCGTAACCAAAACCTTTGATCTTGTTTTCATTAAAAATCGCAATATTGAAAGCCAATCCTGCGAAAATAAAGGTGAGAAATGCGCCGATGAGGATCAAAAGGGCAAAGTTCACAATGACCCCGCTTTGGAATAGGCCATACAACACAAAAGGCAGGCCCAAGCCGAGGACAAGGCTCAGGGTAAGGGAACCCGCCACACCCAGGAACTGCCCGAGGAATATGGAGGATCGTTTCAGGGGCTGGGCCAGGAGCAGCTCGGTGAATTCACGTGAATTGTAAAAGTACATGACCCCGAAAATTGTGGCGATGAGCGGGACTAAAATAATGATGATGTTCATCAGGGTAATCACCGCCTTGGAAAGGTCGTTGTTCAGGAACAACAACACGGATCCGAGCAGCAGGTAAAACAGGAAGTACACATAACTCCAACGGCTGCGCATCAGGTCGTAAAAGCTGTATTTGAGGATTTTAAGCATGTTGTTTCTCACTGGTTATGGCCGCAATGGCGTGTTCCAGGTCATGTTGACCTGTTTTTTCCAATAGTCCCGAAAGGGTTCCGGTGTAATAGATCTTTCCTTCCAACAGGTACACCACCTGGTCGGCAATCTCCTCCACGAATTGCATAATGTGGGTCGTGATCAGGAAGGTCTTTCCAGCCTCCCGCTCTTTCCGGATCAAATTTTTCAGGGCGATCATGGCAGTCGGGTCCAGGCCGGAGGTGGGTTCATCCAGGATAATCACCGGACTGTCGAACATAAAGGTCAGCACCAGATTGACCTTTTGCTTGGTACCGCCGGAGAGGTTGGCCAGTTTTTTATCCAGGAAGGGTTCCAGGCCAAACAGCTCAATGAGGGACACTTCATCCCCGGGTTTTTTCCGCAGGTCCTTGATCATTCCTATGAGTTCCTTCACCCGGATGTTCCCTGGAAAATTGGCGATCTGGGGCAGGTAGTTGATCTCTTCCCGGTATTTCCACTGGTTTTTTACCTTTTGCCCCTTCACCCGGATATCGCCCTTATTGGGGATTACCAGCCCCAAAACACATTTGATAAGGGTGGTTTTCCCCGAACCATTCGGACCCAGGACCGCATAGATGCCGCCTTCAGGAATCTGGAGGTCCACCCCTTTGAGCACTTCATTTTTGGCAAATCGCTTGTGGACGTTATCTATTTGGATCATTTGATTATGCGCATTTGTGGTTGGTTGTCCGCCAGGTTGTCCGGGGTAAATACCGGCGACACCCTTTCGGAAAAATCGATCAGGTCCATAAACAGGCTCCTCAACAGGATCAGGGTCTCCGGGGTACGGTTTACAATATATGAGAACAGTTTTACAGGCCGATGTGGCACATCGCCCACCCCATTCTTGTCCAGGTCATACCCGGAGTAGTTGCTCCAGTAGTTCCCTTCAAAGCTGTTGTCGTTTACATTGCTGTTGTAGGATAGGTCAAAGGAATTGTACAGGAAATTATTGCGGTGGAAGTTGTTGGAATAGCAGGCGCCCAAAACCCGGATGGCCCAGCCGTTACTGACAAAATTGTTTCCCTCATAGGTGATCCGGTTAGACCCTTCTATATTGATCCCCACGGTATTCTCCTCAAAAAGGTTGCCGATGATCTCCGCATCGTTGATCTCCTTCAGCAACATCCCGTAGGCAGCCGTCCCCCAATTTTTGCGGAACCGATTCCCGGTCATCCGGATTCGTTTGGAGAACATCACGGCTACCCCGGCCCCGTTGTTTTCAAACAGATTGTCCGAATAGACATTGTCGTTGGAAAACATAAAATGGAGCCCGTAGCGGAGGTTCTTCCTGCTTGAATTCCCCCGGATGCGAATCGTATCCGAAAATTCAAGGTAGATCCCGTCCCGAACCCCCTCTATCCGGTTTTCGGATACTTCCACATTGTTGGAATACCAGAGCTGGATGCCATTGCCGGAATTATATTCGTCGACGGCATCGCCGGAAATTTGGTTTCCCCTTACCACCCCGCCCCGGGATTTTTCCAGGTAGATACCAAAGAACAAATTCTCAAACCGATTGTCTTCAATCGCAAAACCTTCACTCTGGACCACCCGGATGGCGGCGTGGTCCGAGGTGTAGCTCACCCCTACATTGCGAATCGCAAACCCTTGAATACGGACATCGTCAGCTACCACACGGATCACCTCCCCCTGTTCCTCCCCGTCGATTATGGGGTATCCCTCTCCTATCAGCGACAGGGGTTTATCCACCAGGATATTGTATTCCCTGTAGTACCCTTTCCCGATCAGCAGTGTATCATAGGGTTCGGCCAGGCGAATGCCCTCCCGTATGGAAGTTACCCGGCAATCTTTGCATACATCAATGGTGCGGGCGCTCATCGCGTCGATTCCCACAGCGAATACTAGTAAAAAAGCAAAGGTGGCACGTAAGAGGTCCGCTTTCATATGGTTCCGCCCTTTTCGGGTTTTGTTTAATCTTTAAAGCGGTTGTTGATTTCTTGCCAGGTATACACGTCGCCTCCGTGTTTTATCTGGGCCTCCACCGCCTGTGCTTCGTTTTCAAATGCCGTCAGGTATTCCCCCATCGGGCTGGGTATGCCTTTACTGACCAGGTAGGAAGCCTGGGTTGCGTCCAGGAGCTCCCCCGGCCGGGGATAGGTGTTGACCAGAAACAAGGATACAGATTGGGCCTCCACCTCCCGGAGGTGATTCATCATGCATTCCACGGCGTCAAACTTAAACACTTTGCCCTTATTGGTAACTATTTCGGCCCCGTGTTGCTGGTCCACGATGGCCATCCTGCAGAACTGGCAGGCATCTGCGCCGTAGTCTATGGGTTCGGGCGCTACCTTACAACCCGCTGCAAGGGCAATCAGCAGCCCGGAAAACATCACGGTCCTGGGCAACCGGGCAAAAATTCTCAGGGAAAATCCAGTAGTCATCTCAATTCTTTTTTGGGTTTATTCGGTTTTTTTGGAAGACTTCCAGCCCAGGTAGCCGGCCAGCAGGGTCATGGTCATCCCTACAAACATCATCCAGGCGCCGGGTGCCGGCAGGGAGGTGACGTCAAAATTGAGCATTTTGACATGACCGAACAGGGGTGGCTTATAGGTCATGGGTGTACCGTCGGGATTCTCCAGTTTCATAATCGCATTGGGGTCGAGGTTGGTCCCGTAGTCGACCATCCAGTTATTAAAATCGTACATGCCCATAATCCCGAGTACAGACATCAGCAGGAACCAGCCAAAAAACCATCGATACCCGACCTTTTTGAAATACCCCAGCACGCCCACAATTATACCGAGGACTATCATGGCCCCCACAATAATTGGAAAGGCACTGAACTCCCACATATCTTCGTCTTTGGGCAGGGTCCTCATACCGATGTAGTGATTCAGACCATCGATGTTCTGGATATCAAATTCGCTAACACCCCTGATCCCGTTGATATGTATATTCATCCCAAGGGGTTCCGGGTATTGGGGAGCCCCCAGCATGATGTTCCAGAGGGGCAGGAAATACAATCCCAACAGGAAGAGCGGCCCCAGAATCATAAGTGTACTTGCTTTTTTCATGGTGTCTGTAATTGCGTTGCGTATGCTGATCAATAGAAAAAGCGGGCAGGTTTTCACACAGCCCGCTTTCCCCAAAAGAACCAACAAATTAAGGCAGGGACCCGGTTTATTCTCCTAACGACCAGGACAATTCCAGGTTCGAATTGGCCGGGGATACCCTTACGTACCCCTGCATTTCCTGGTGCAGGGCCGAACAGAAGTCCGTACAGTAGAAGGGCCATACCCCTACCTGCTTCGGTTCCCAGACAATGGTTTTCGTCTGCCCCGGCATGATCAGGATCTCCGAGGTGTTGGCGCCGATGACAGCAAAGCCATGGGGCACGTCAAAATCCTGTTCGTGATTCGTCATGTGGAAATACACCCGGTCACCGACCTTGATCCCCTCGATGTTGTCCGGGGTAAAGTGGCTTCGAATGGTGGACATGTAAATATGTACGTCACGGCCATCCCGTTCCACCCTGGCATCGGCAGGAGATTTAATCCCATAAGGGTGATTGTTCTCATCCAGGCGGTAGATTTTCTTGGAATTTTCCCGCAACAGATCCGCCGGGCATCCAGCGGCATAGTGCGGTTCCCCGTGTGTCGGGAAGTCGTAGATCAACTCCATTTTCTCACCTGAGATATCGTATATCTGGGCAGAGTGCTCCATTTCGGGCCCTGTGGGCAGATATCGGTCCTTGGTGATCTTGTTCATCGCCACTACGTATTTGCCAAAGGGCTTACGCGAGTTCCCTCCGGGAATCATCAGGTGGCCAACAGAATAAAAGGTGGGCTTCCGGTCTATCACTTCCCAGGAGCCTAATTTCCACTTCACGACCTCAGAGGAGATAAAGAAAGTGGTGTAAGCATTGCCATCGGCGTCAAATTCGGTGTGGAGCGGGCCGAGGCCACCGCTTTTAACCGTGCCGGCCAGGACATCCTCGAACTTCAGGATCGGGATGCCGTAGGCTTCCCCGTCGAACTTTTCCCCCTCGATGGCGGCAATCATTCTGTCAAAGGAATGCACAGTCAGGTCGGCAGAGAGTTTCCCGTTGCCGATGATGTACTCCCCTGACGGGTCTACGTCACACCCATGGGGGGATTTTGGAGTCGGCAAAAAGAAGATTGCCCCGGGGACTTCGGCAGGATTTACGGTCAGCACTTCCTTCTCCATGGTTGTGGTGGCCATATGCGTGCTCTCGTCGTAAACATTGTGGGCGTAGTTTGCCGGCATTTTGGTGCCTCCGCCGTTATTTACATATTCCTCGATTTTCTTCCAGTTGATGGCAGCGATGAAATCCTTGTCATTCTGGGAGGAATTCACCTCCTGCAGCGTGCTGGCTTCTTCCGTGTTGTAGGTGGTGAAGAAGAACCAGCCATGGGATTTCCCGCGGCCGGGGTGGGATAAATCGTAGTTGAATCCGGGCATCAGCAGCTGGAATTTGATATCCATATGCCCGTGTTCCTGATCTACCGTAATAAACGTCAGGGCACCTTTAAAGTTCCCTTTGTATTCATTGATGGGCATATCCCGTTGCGGGACGGGAACTGAAAACCGGGTTCCGGCAACCACGTATTCCGTGTTTTCCGTAATAAAGGAAGAACTGTGGTTCCCCGCACTATTGGGCACCTCGATGATTTCTTCGGTTTCGAAGGTGCTCAGACTTACCCTAGCGATCCTGGGGGTATTGTTTCCGTTGATAAAAATCCAGCGACCGTCCAGTTCCCCATTGGTTTGGGAGATATCCGGGTGGTGAGCGTCATCCCATGGCACAAAACCGTAGGAGGTGTTGAGCATGGGCTTGGTTTCTTCGGAATACCCGTAACCGGAGGTCGGGAATTGGGAAAAAACCGGGATTTCCTTGAACATCCTCCCCGAAGGAAGGCCGTAAACTGTCAGGTTTCCACTGTAACCCCCGGAAAGGAACGCGTAATATTCATCCTGTTCCCCCGGAGCTACGTATACCTTTTCCGCGGCACTTGATGTGAGGGCCCCGTTAGAAGACCCGCCGCCCTGATTGCACCCGGAAAACAGCAGGGCTGCCCCGGAAAGGGTTATTCCAATGATTGATTTAATATGTTTCATGATGCAAATTCTATTTAGGATTATGTTGCTTGGATTTCAGGTTATTGCGGAGGCAGCATGACTTTATCCACCACGTGGATAATCCCGTTGCTCGCAGGAACGCTGGCTACGATTTTAGCGCCCCCCACATAGACATCGTCGCCCTTTACTTCCACCGGGACGCTTTGGTCGTTGGCCTGACCGAGTTTCTTAAACTTCTTTAGAAACTCCTTGTCGTAGTTCCCCGGGGTTACGTGGAATTTCAGGATGTTGGCCAGAGCGTCCTTGTTCTCGGGTTTCAACAAGTCTTCTACCGTCCCTGCGGGCAAGGCGTCAAAGGCTTCATTGGTGGGGGCAAAGACCATCAGGGGCCCGGCATTGACAAGGGCATTCTCCAGGTCCGCTGCCTGCACAGCCGCAGTCAACGTCGTGTGGTCCGGCGACCCGGCGGCAATATTCAGGATGTTCGGCTCGGATGCTTCATCTTTGATAAAGGCCTGGCCCTGTTCCTTGGACACCTCAACGCCTGAACCGGAGTCTGTTGCCTGTGCGGACGCCTCAGGGTCTGATTTACATCCCATAATGGCGAGGCCCATCAAAATAATGCACCAAAAAAAGGTTTGGTTGATTGTTTTCATATCGTATTATTTTAAGGTTCTGAAATATTCCAGTACGGCCCTGGCTTGCTCTTCGGTAAGGCCCTGATTTGCCATGGGCGACCCGTTAAATTCCATTAACAGATCTTTCGCCAGCGGGTCTTCTTTGACCATTTTTTCAGGTGCCAGGATCATGTTCATTACCCACTCCGGGGTCCGGCGTTCCAAAATACCATTGGGGGCAGGTCCGATAAACCGTTTGCCGACCTTGTGGCAGGCCAGGCACATCTGATTGTAGACGGCCTCCCCTTCCGCGGCCATTTCCTGGTCAATCTCGGGATCAAGGGTCACCGAAGTAATGGGGCCTACCCCCTTATTGGTGAGGTCCACCCTTTCAGAGGCCTTGACACCTTCGGTTGCCGGGGTTTCGGCCTTGGTTGCATCCTGGGAGCTTTTGCGTTCTATCTTGAACCCATCAGCTTCCTTATTCTCCTTCTTTTCACCGCAGCTAAGGGTGATCAACCCGACGAGCAATGACATGCTTATTAGTATTTTTCTCATTTTTGAAAGATTTAACACGACAAATGTATCGGTGGAATACCGCGGAAAACATGATATTTGTCATTAAAAGGATAAAAACATCTTTTAATCTTCGTATGGTGAAATCTGCCACAGAAATTCCCGATTTCAAATGATTTCAAAAACCGCGAAATACGCTATTAAAGCAGTGATCTATTTGGGGTTGCATTCCAGCGAGCCCAAAAAGATCCTGACCCGGGACATGTATGAACAAATCCATGTTTCGGAATCCTATTTGGCGAAAATCCTGCAGGTATTGTCCAGACACAATATCATTTCTTCCATCAAAGGAAGGAACGGGGGGTTTTACCTGTCTGAAGAAAATAAAAACCACACGCTGATGGATATTGTCAGGGTGGTAGACGGGGGTCAGTATGTGGAATCCTGTGTTCTGGGGATCAGCAATTGCAATTCTGAAAACCCGTGTGCCCTGCATGACCTGGTGGGGAAAGGAAAAACGGAATTCAACAGGGTCCTGGAAGAAGTGACCATAAAAAAACTGATAGCTTCTCTCGAAGATCGGCAGGTTTACTTTCCACTCTGAATGTGCAAATGACCCGCTCCACAATACGCCCGGGATGCGGCTGCTTTCTCGTACTGTCGATCGCTTCGCAAAATCCAGGATATTCCCCGGAAATTTTCAGGTGATATACCCCCTGGGGGTAACCCGCTTCTCAATAGGGTTATAGTCCCGGTCTCCATTCTAGCTTAACCGGAACCTTTTATGGGAGTTTCCTGCTTACTTCTTCAATTTCTCAGCCACTGCATCATAAGCCTCCTGGGAGAGTACTTCCGTCCAGGTGGTCTCCCCGGTATAGATGGCCAGGTAAGTCACATCGTGTTCTTTGGAGGATGCATGCCAATGCTCGGTCTCCTTTTCGCATTTGATAACATCCCCGACCTTCATGCGCATCGGGTCCTTGCCACGTTCCTGGTAGTAGCCTTCGCCTTCCACAACGATCAGCACCTGCGGGGCATCGTGTTTGTGCCAATCCAGGGTGGAATTCGCCTTAAAAGTGGCTTTGGTGATGTTGTATGGGAGGTCTCCTTCGGCCCGCAATACCCCATTCAACCAGGCTTCCCCGATATAATGGGTATTAGGAGCTTTTCTGCCCTCGTCCTTATAAGAACTGACGCTATAGTCGGAATTTTGGGAATTCCCTAAAAGCGGTATGGCCAGCATTAAAAAGAAAATCGCGTATTTCATGAGGTATAGAGTTTAACCTTAAAAATAGAGAAAATTGGCTGCAACAAACGTGCAACCGGTGGGATATGCTAAATTTAGGTAAAAAATGAGGGGCTGTTTATTTGCTGCGCTTTTAATCATTTGCTCCCAGATCGGCCGGGGCCAGACCTTAAAAGAATGCTACCAGGAAAGCCAGGAAGCCTTTCAGGTCAAGGACTATGAGCGCTATCTGGACTTGACAAGGCAGGCATTGCAACTCCACCCCTCCCACCCGGAACTGCTGCTCAACGAGGTGGAAGGACTTATCCTCTGCGGGCGAGAAAAACAAGCATACCAGGCCCTGGGCAGGTACCTGAGCTGGGATGCCTCAGACCGATTCGAACAAAAGCCGGCCGTGGATTCCTTCATGCGCCAGGGCAGTTTCAGGAAAAAGCTGGATAAAAAACTCCGGGCGTATTCAAAAACCATACGGCGGAGTGAAACGTTCCTCCGGCTCGCGGAAAAACACCATTTTGAGGATATCGCACTCACCCCGGACTACATCATACTTTCCGAGGTGAACCAGGGGGCTGTCCATTTCCTGAGTCGCCAGGACCACCGGCTTGTTGCGAAAGTTACCCTCCCGGGGTCCGCCCTGAGCTTATTGGTCGGGGATAATGGGCAATACCTTTATGCGACTACCAGCGTCATCCCCCAATTCGCGGGATACAACCCGGAGCAGCAATACAAATCCTACCTCAGCCAGATCGATATTGGGACAAAAAGCGTTGAGGGCAGCCTTGAAATACCTGGTGAATCCATCCTGGGGTCCATGGCTTCCAACGGACAGGGCACAATTTATATCAGCGATTCCCGGCGCCCCATCCTCTATAGGGTGAACGCCCGAAACCTGGAGCTGGTCCAAACCCTGGAGATTTCAGATGCCTTTAATCTGCAGGGGATAACATATAACCATGCGGATCAAAAACTTTACCTCGCGGACTATATCAAGGGTATTTTAAGCCTGGACGCAAACGATTTGTCCATCAGGAAATGGCTGCGTTCGCCCGAATTTTTGCTGAAGGGGATCGACGGCCTGTCGGCTCTGGATTCCCGCAACCTGATTGGCATTCAAAATAACTCGAACCCCATGCGCCTGATCCGGATTTCCATTGAGGCTTCCGGGGAGCTAAAACGCGTGCAACTCCTGGATAACGACCTGGATCTCGGGGGGGAACCCACCAACGGAAAGTTGTTGGCGAACCACGCATTCTATTACATTGCCAACAGCCCCTGGCCGCACTATGATCCGGACACCCATAAACCTCAACCGGATAAGTGGCAGGGATTGGTCATAAACCGTATACAGTTCTAACATGCAACCCCGGATAACACCCTATAAAGAAGCCCACTGGCCCGAGATCAGGCGCATTTTCCTCAGCAATACGCCCAAATACTTCGATCCCGGGGAATTGCAGGACCTCAGGGACTATCTGGATCGCCAGGCCGATAGTTATTTTGTGCTTACAATAGAGGATCAGGTTGTGGGGAGTGGAGGGTATTGCCTCTCCGGGCCGGGACTGGGAAGGCTTACCTGGGATTTCCTGGATCCAGCATTCAAGGGACAGGGCCTGGGGTCCGTACTGATTGAGCACTGCCTGCACTGTTTGACTTCAGATCCCGGGATCGAAAAAGAGGAGGTATGCACCTCCCAGCTGGCCTATCAGTTCTACGAGCGGTTCGGGTTTGAGCTGATCCGGAAGGAGAAGGATTACTGGGCGAAAAACCTGGACCTCTACTATATGGTAAAGCGCCTGGTATAGCAACATACGTCCGGCAACTATCCGTTTCAGGTTCGGCACATCCAAGGCTATGAGGGTCGAAGTGGCGAAGGTGCCCGCCGGTGCGCTGGCGAGAGCCCAATGAAATAAAAAAAGGCCGGTGAAAACCGGCCTGTGAAATGCTCCCCCTCTTGGACTCGAACCAAGGACCCTCTGATTAACAGTCAGATGCTCTAACCAACTGAGCTAAGGAGGAATATTTTTTGCTTGTTAAGCGGGTGCAAATATAAATTATTTTTATTTACGAGCAATCAAAGATGCCGAGAAATTCATCGCCCGGGCGCTTGTACAACCGGGGGTTCCCCTCCATAATTTCAGGCCCCGGTTTCCGAATCCGGCGGGCCGCTTACTTGAACAACGCCTTGTACACATCGTTCCCATTCGCAAACAGGATAAGGGCGATGAGCAGGAAGAATCCCACCATCTGGGCGTACTCCATAAATTTGTCGCTGGGCTTGCGGCCGGACACCATCTCGTAGAGCAGGAACATCACGTGCCCCCCGTCCAGGGCCGGGATGGGCAACAGGTTCAGCACGGCCAGCATGATGGAGAGGAAAGCGGTGATCTCCCAGAAGCCCTGCCAGCTCCAGAAGTCCGGGAAGATGTCGAAGATGGCCTTGAAGCCGCCCACGCCCTTGTACGCCCCGGTACTCGGTGTAAATATCTTTTTCAATTGCAGCCAGTAGCCGCCAATCTGGTCCACAAATTTGCGGCCGCCCACGGCGATGCTCTCCCCGAAACTGTACTCCTCGGTTACCGTATCGAAATAGCCCATCTCCGAGAAGCGCTTCATGCTGCCCCCGGGATAGATGCCCAGTTTCCCGTTTTCGTCCGTCTGCAGTTGCAGCGTGCGGGTTTCCGCGTCCCGTTCAATACTTACCGGGATGGTCCGGTTGGCCAGGGTATCCATGATGGGTGCCACCTGGTCGTAGTACTTGACGGGTTCCCCGGCGAGGGAAAGCACCAGGTCGCCGGGTTGCAGGTCGGCGTCCTTGTTCAGGGAACTGTCGGAGACTTCCCCAACCATAAACGGGAAGCGCAGGTTGAACAAACTCAGGTCCTCCCCGGTGGAAAGCTGGCCGAGGAAGTCCTCCGGCAGCTCAATTTCGCGCTCCACCCCGTCCCGCTCAATGGTGATCCGGTCTGCGGTGATCATGTTGCGGCGGAGGTCGTCGTACTTTGCGTAGCGCTGCCCGTCGATGGCTACCAGCTTGTCGCCCGTTTGGACGCCCAGCTCCAGGAGCACCGGGTTGGTCACGTGGTAGCCGTCTTCGATGCTGTCTGCAGCGATATAGGCATCCCCGTAGGCAAAGGAGGTCCCGATATAAATGACCCAGGCCACCAGGAAGTTCACCGTTACCCCGCCCAGCATGATGATCAGCCGCTGCCAGGCCGGCTTGGAACGGAACTCCCAGGGTTTGGGCGGCTCGTTCATCTGGTCGGTATCCATGCTCTCGTCAATCATCCCGGCGATTTTCACATACCCCCCGAGCGGCAGCCAGCCAATGCCGTAAACCGTTTCGCCGATCTTTTTCTTGAATAGCGAAAACTTAATATCGAAAAACAGGTAGAATTTCTCGACCCGGGTCTTGAATGCCTTGGCGGGCAGGAAATGCCCCATTTCGTGCAGCACGATCAGGAGCGACAGGCTGAGGAGGAATTGCAGGGCTTGAATCAGGATTGGAGACATAGGCTTCTCGCGGTTTAAAACGCACAAAAGTACACTTTTACAAACGCTTTAAAAAAGAAATCCGCCGGGTGCGGACATCTTTAAGAAATAATTAGCACGCGCGGCCCGGCGTGGTTTTGACCGGGATGCGCCCGTTGCGTACCTTTGCAAAAAAGCACGCCATGCGCTCCCTGCTCTTCCGCTACAAATATTTCTGGATCACGCTGGTGGTGGTTTCGGGCGTCATCATCTACCTGATGTACAACGCCCTGGAACCCCGGCAGGTGCTGCCGGTCTACCAGCCGGCCGACTTTAACCCGGAACTCGTGGACGCGGAGATCAGCCACATCAAGAAATACCACCGGGTGGCGGACTTCAGCCTGGTCAACCAGAACGGGGATACCATTACCCGCAGCGATTACGACGGGCACATCTACATCGCGGATTTCTTTTTCACCACCTGCCCAACCATCTGCCCGATCATGACCGAGAATATGGCCTACCTTCAGGACGAGCTCCGCGACCAGCCGGAAGTGCTGCTCCTCTCGCATTCGGTGACCCCGGAAATCGACTCGGTACCCCGCCTCAAGGAATACGCCCTGGAAAAGGGGGTGATGGACGAAAAGTGGAACCTGGTAACCGGGGACAAAAAGCAGATTTACGAACTGGCGCGAAAATCCTATATGGCCGTAAAGACCGACGGGGACGGCGGTCCCTTCGATATGATCCACACGGAAAATTTTATCCTGGTAGACAAGGAAGGGCGCATCCGGGGGACCTACGACGGGACCCGGCGGGAGGAGATGGCGCGCCTGCTGGAGGAGCTGCAGATCCTGCAGGCTTCCTACGCAGCCCCGGACTGAGTGTTCCGGCCCAACCCGGAGACCGGGCGGGGGCAACCCGGCAGGCGGGGGCAACCCAACTGCTCGGGGTTAGAACGAACCCCGGTGACGGGACCGCTTAACGGCGCTCCGGACACTCCCCTGAATCTTTTTGGCCGGGGAGGCTCCGATATCCGCAATTTCACGTATTTTTGTTCTTGCTTATAATCAATCTAAATAAAAATTGGGTTTGAACGTAGCGGACTTACGTCGCGGGGAGCGCGGTGTCATCAAGGAATTTACCGAAGATGTACTCCCCATAAAGCTCCTGGAACTGGGTTGCCTGCCCGGGAACATTATCGAAATGGTCCAGGTGGCCCCGCTGCGCGACCCCATCTACATAAACGTCAACGGCTCCCACATTGCCATCCGCCGCGAAGTGGCCCGCCAAATTGCGTTGGAACCCCTCCCCTCCAATGAGTAAGGACATCAAGGTCGCTCTTATCGGCAACCCAAATACCGGGAAAACCTCCGTTTTTAACCGGCTCACCGGCCTGAACCAAAAAGTTGGCAATTACCCGGGGATCACCGTGGAGAAAAAACAGGGGGTTTGCAAGCTCTCCCGCGGCATCAAAGCGCATATCCTGGACTTGCCGGGCACGTACAGCCTGAACACGACTTCCCTGGACGAGAGTGTGGTGGTGGAACTGCTCCTCAACCGGAATGCCCCGGATTTCCCGGACGTGGCCGTGGTAATCAGCGACGTGGAGAACCTTAAGCGCAACCTGCTGCTATTTACCCAAATACGCGACCTGAGCATCCCGGCCATCCTGGTGATCAACATGGCCGACCGGATGCGGCGCAAGGGGATCAGCCTGGACGTGGAGGCCCTGGAAAAACGACTCAATACGCGCATTGCCCTGATCAGTACCCGGAAGAATACGGGGATCGAAACGCTGAAAAATCACATTGAACGCTACCGGGAAATCCCGGCTTCGCCCTGTGTAGACGTCTCCGTAATAGACCCGGAGTATTTCGGGCGGCTCAAAAAGACCTTTCCGGGGGAGGAACTCTACAAACTCTGGGTGGTCATTACCCAGGATGTGAATTTTACACCCCTGCAAAAAAACCTGAGGGGGGAGGCCCCTACCTACGACATCAAATCGCGGGGTGAACTCAAGCGGTTGCAGCACAAGGAGACCATCCTGAGGTACCAGTTTATCAACGGGGTCCTGAAAGAAACCTACAAGGTGGATTGGGCCGCCGCCAAAGGCTTGCGCGCCACCTTCGACAAGGTCCTCACCCACAAGGTCTTTGGATATCTGATCTTTTTCCTGATCCTGTTGACGATTTTCCAGGCCATCTACGACTGGAGCGAGGTGCCCATGGACTTCATCGACGCGGGCTTTGCCTCGGCGAGCGAATGGATCAAAAACACGCTGCCGCCGGGCATGTTTACCGATCTGGTCGCCGAAGGAGTGGTGGCCGGGATCGGGGGGATCGTAATATTTATCCCTCAAATCGCCTTTTTGTTCTTCTTTATCGCCCTGTTGGAGGAATCCGGTTATATGAGCCGGGTGGTCTTTCTGATGGACCGGGTGATGCGGCCCTTTGGCCTGAGCGGCAAAAGCGTGGTCCCGCTCATGTCGGGGACCGCCTGCGCCATTCCGGCCGTGATGGCTACGCGGAATATCGAGAGTTGGAAGGAACGGCTGATCACCATCCTGGTGACCCCGTTTATGACCTGTTCCGCCCGCCTGCCCGTCTACCTGATCATCATCGCCCTGGTGATCCCGGAAGGCCGGTTTATCGGGCTGAGCTACCAGGCCCTCACGCTTATGCTGCTCTACCTGGTGGGCTTTCTGGCCGCAATCCTCTCCGCCATGGGGCTGAACCGCATCCTGAAAATCCCGAACAGGAGCTTCTTTGTGGTGGAGATGCCCAATTACAAGTGGCCTTTATGGAAGAATGTCTTCTATACGGTCGTCGAAAAAACCAAAAGCTTTGTCTACGGGGCCGGGAAGATCATCCTGGCCATTTCCATTGTACTCTGGTTCCTGGGCTCCACCGGGTACTCCGAGGAATTCCGGAATGCCGAAGAGATTGTGACCGAACGGGTGCAGTCTCAGGGCTTCAGCGAGTACAGCAAGGCGTATATGGACCAGAAAATGCAGGAATACCGCAGTACGCTCCGGGCGGGGGTTACGCCCGCTGACGGTCGGGTGCCCGTTGGCAGCGTTCAGGATTCGATTGTAAAATTTCGGTCGTTGCTGGAGCTGCGGGCGGTGAATCAGGAAATCGCCGGCTACAAATTGGAGCATTCGCTTATAGGCCGGATGGGCAAGTTTATCGAACCCGCCGTGGAACCGCTTGGGTACGACTGGAAGATCGGTATTGCCGTACTCACTTCCTTCGCTGCCCGGGAAGTCTTTGTCGGGACGCTGGCGACGATTTACAGCGTGGGCAGCGACGAGGAGGAAACCATCAAGAACCGGATGGCTGCCGAGGTGAAGGAGGATACGGGCGAACCGCTCTTTAACCTGGCTTCGGGGATTTCCCTGCTGCTCTTCTACGCCTTTGCCATGCAATGTATGAGCACCCTGGCCATCGTCAAGCGCGAGACGAACAGCTGGAAATGGCCCATCCTCCAATTGGTGTTTATGAGCGCATTTGCCTATATTGTAGCTTTCGCTGCCTACCAAATACTCGCATAATGGAATGGAATTTGCAGAACATACTCGCCTACCTCACCGTTGCTCTGGCCATTGCCTGGCTGGTGCGCAAATTCCTCTGGCCTTCTGCTAAGAAATCCGGGGATTGCGGGGACGGCGATTGCGGCTGCCATTAAATCGATACACTATATGAAAAATATTTCTGCCCTGCTATTGCTGGCCGCCCTCCTGCTGGGGGCTTCCTGCGGCAGCTCAAAATCCGGCAATCCCAATGGGGAAATCACCGATATGCAAGCCGAGATGGACGAGCGGAACAGCGCCGTGATCCCGCTGATCACCCGTATCCGCAGACTGCCCGGCATCTCCATACAGAACGGGGTGCCCGTTCTTTCCAAAAGTGCCAATTCCATGTCGGGGTCCCAAACCGAACCCCTCTATGTGCTGGATGGCCTTGCCATGGGAAATTCGTTCCGTCAAATCGAAAATGTTGTCCAACCTGTGGATGTCAAATCCATTAAGGTGCTCAGATCGTCCGATGCCTCCTTTTACGGCTCCCGCGGGGCCAACGGCGTCATCGTGATCACCACCAAATCCGGGGGCTAGTTATTCGAGGCGGATCGTTATCCGGGCGTCTGCCTGCACGTGCATCATGCAATCCTCAAAAGTTGGCGGGCCAAAGGTCCGCATCCGGGCATTGGAGAAGCCCAGCGGCTCCTTGGGGACGCCAATCCAGTTCGTATCGAGCCTTTTGTTGCTGTTGCGGTCGTGAAAAATGGCCAGGGCATAGGTCCCCGCCGGCAGGTCCTCCACAGAAATCAGCGTAGTGCCTTTACTGGCCTTTACGCTATCTGCCCGAAATACCCCCTCCATGGACAGGAAGTCCTTTTCATGGGTATATAAGGCTATCTGGATCTCACCTTCCGAGGCCTCTACCCCTTCCACTTCGATCTCCAGGCGGTTCTGGGCCGGCAGCGCCCAGGTAGCCAGCAAAGTGATCAACCCGATGATATTTCTCATAACCGTTTGCGTTCAGTCGGCCAAAAATACAGCTAACGGGTAAATCCCGAAAGCCCGTTTGCATATCATTTGGGCGGCATACAATATTGCGGTTGGCTATATGGAGCGATTTGAAAGCTTAAAACGAATTGTAAGCAGCGTACGTACCTGATTGCATCGTACTTCTAGGGCTCCCGGGTGCGGTACTCCTCGTGTTTGGCCTGTAGCAGGTTATAGACGGAATGGGTCTCGGCGGAGTCGGCAAAATTGAGATAGAGCGTCAGGCTGTCGCGGTAGCGCACCGCGATTTTATCCTGCCTCAGGTCATCTACCAAAATGTATACGGGCCGGGCCGGCTGTAACGAATCCCTGAAGACCCCTTTCTCCAGGGCCCCGGCCGAAAATCCACTCTGGCGTTCCAGCTGCGGCAATTTCGGCACCCAACCCACGCTATTGATCTCGGCATAGGGCAAATCCAGGTAATAGATCCCGGAGAGGAGCTGCATGCGGTGCGGTTCCAGCCGGGTCCAGTTCCGGTAATGTGCGGTAAAAGCCAGGGCGCATACCACCAGGCAGGCTACCAGGAGGAGGTTCCAGAAAACCGATCGCTTGGTTCGGGCCATTGTACCTTGTTGTTTAATTGTATTGCGCGGTCCGGTCTGAAGGAAACTCGCCGGGGGCGCTATACCTCTAACGGAGATTCCGTTTAAAAAATTACCGTCGGCAGCCGTTATTTTCACCCTGGGCGTCTCCCTGCGTTTTATCGGAGAGGTCCCGCGAACAAATGGCCCCCGGACCCACGCGATAATTTCGTATATTGAACATGCCTGCGGCTCAGGAGGCTGTGGGGATCTAACGAAAACAAACCTTTTTGAAAATGAAAAAAATTATCCTTTTAATCATGGGCGTCGTCTGTTTCGGCGCTACAGCCCAGGACGAAGTGGTTGTCCCGGGAATTTCGGGGATGCTCGAGCGGGTTCAGGGACAGATGGTGGACCTGGCCGGGGCATTCAGCGAAGAACAAATGGGGTGGCGTCCGTCCGAAGGGGTTCGCTCCACAGGCGAGACCATTCTGCACACGGCGGCAGCCAATTACTACATCGCCATGCGCATGGGCTTCCCGCCGCCAGAAGGCGTGGACATCATGAATATGGAGGCCATTGAAGGCAAAGACAACATCATCGAAACCTACAAGAAGTCTTCCGCATTCATCAATGAAAAGCTGCAAATGGTAGACCCGGGCAGTTTTGGGGAAGAAGTCGATTTTGGCTTTGCCAAGATGAACAAGCTCTCGGGCCTGTTGGTGGTTTTGGAGCACAACGGGGAACACAAAGGGCAGCTGATTGCCTACGCCCGTTCCAACGGGGTGGTACCCCCCTGGAGCGAAGGCGGGCAATAGCCTGGCAGACTACAGATAAAAGGAACCGGCCGCGAAGGCCGGTTTTTTTTATCCCAGGGCCGCGTTTATCCCAAGCCCACGTCCAGGGCCATCATAATGATAAACCCGCCGATAAAGCCCATGGTGGCGATATCCGTGTATTTGTCCAATTGGGTTTCCGGGATAACCTCCTCAACCACCACAAAGATCATTGCCCCGGCTGCAAAGGACAGCGCATAAGGCAGGATTGGCTGAAAGGTGAGGACCGCCCAGGCGCCGAGAACGGCTGCGACGGGTTCCACCATGGCAGAGGCCTGCCCGTACAGCCAGCTCTTCTTTCGACTCAGGCCGTAGCGTCTAAGCGGCATGGCCACGGCAAAGCCTTCCGGGAAATTCTGCAGGCCGATGCCCAGGGCGAGAGCCACGGCACCCCCTATGGAAGCGCCTTCAAACCCGGCGGCCACCCCGCCGAACAAAACCCCCACGGCCAAACCTTCCGGGATATTGTGGAGCGTAATGGCCAGGGTCAGCAGCGTGGTGCGCCGCCAACCCGTATCGATCCCCTCCGCTTCGCTTTCCTTGAAGTTGATATGGAGGTGGGGCAGGATTTTATCGAGACCGAAAATAAACACAGCCCCGAGCAAGAACCCGACGGCGGCGGGCATGACTTTTTCAAAGCCTTCGCCCGGGCTCATTTCAATACCGGGTGCCAGGAGGCTCCAGAAACTCGCAGCCACCATCACCCCGCCTGTAAACCCGAGCATCCCGTCCAGGACGGCCCGGTTCATCGTCTTGAAGAAAAAAACCAGGGCCGCTCCCAATGCGGTAAGCCCCCAGGTAAACAGGGTGGCATAGAAGGCCGCCAGGATCGGGTCGATGGATTGCATGTAGTCTACTACTGCTTTCATGAGGCATTGTTTGGTTTGATATACAGGTTGGACGCAATCTGGTGGGAGATGCGGAACGCCTCCCCATCCAGCCGGATGCGCATACTCTTGTCGAATTCTTCTTTTTCCAGGATGGATACCTTTTTCCCCAGTGCAATGCGATGCCGGTCAAGGAACCTCAGGAAGGTCGCCGAGGAATCCTTCACCCCCACAAATTGCCCTTCCGAAGGCACGGGCATGGCCGAGAGGAGTTTCTTCTCCCGGGTTTTGAACACCCCGTTCTTATCGGGGATCGGGTCGCCATGGGGGTCGTAGTCCGGGTATTCGAGCAGGGCATCCAGCCGGTCGATCAGCACCTCGCTCTCAATGTGCTCCAGCTGTTCGGCTATTTCGTGGACCTGATCCCATTTGAAGTCGAGCTTTTCTACCAGGAACAACTCCCACAACCGGTGTTTTCGGATAATCTTCAATGCCTGCCGGTTCCCCGATTCGGTCAGGGAAACCCCCTGGTACTTCCGGTAGTCTACCAGGCCCTTTTCAGATAACCGCTTAACCATATCGGTTACCGAGGAGGGCTTGGTGTCCATCTGGGCGGCGATCGCATTGGTGGCCACCGCCACGGAGCCCCCCTTGCAGAGGTGGTAGATGCCTTTCAGGTAATTCTCTTCGGAATGGGTCATCCGGGGTAAACGTTGAAATTTTAGTTAAAGCAAAAATACATTTTTAATTGTAAAAACAAATTTTTAGCTTTGTCTAAATTTTATTTTAGTAAGCATGAATATCCGCTGTATCCTCCCGATTATCAGCCTGCTCCTTGGCCTGGCACCCGCCCTGGCCCAGGATCGGGAATTGAGGGGAATGGTAACGGATTCCGAAGGCCCCGTTCCCCTGGCGAATGTCTACCTGCGGAATCTGGAAACGGGAACTGCCACGGATGTGGACGGGCAGTTCCGCCTGGAGGGCCTCCCCGATGGCACGCATACCCTGGTGGTATCCGCCGTAGGATATCGGACCCACCGCCAATCGGTCCGCGTGGGGCCGGCAGGCTCCCGCCTCGAGATTCGGTTGCAGCCCCGGGCGGAACAATTGAACGTGACAGTGGTTACCGGGACCCTCAAGGCAGTCCGCCGTTTTGAGAGCCCGGTACCTGTTGAAGTCTATTCCCCCGCTTTTATCCGGAAGAACCCAACTGCCAACGTTTTTGAGGCACTTCAGGCCGTAAACGGGGTGCGCCCGCAGATCAATTGCAACGTGTGCAACACCGGCGATATCCACATAAACGGCCTTGAGGGGCCGTATACCCTGGTACTGATAGACGGCATGCCGATTGTCAGCGGCCTGGGAACCGTATACGGGTTGTCGGGTATCCCGAATGCGCTGATCGAACAGATCGAGATTGTCAAAGGGCCAGCCTCTTCGCTATACGGCAGCGAGGCGGTGGGCGGTCTGATTAACATCATCACAAAAAATGCGCTGACGGCCCCGGAATTCTTTGCCGACGGCTTTGCCACGGGCTGGGGCGAATACAACCTGGATGCCGGGGGTTCCCTGCGGATCGGGGAGAACACCCGGGTGCTCACCGGTATAAACTACTTTAACTACGATGTGCCGACAGACAACAACGGGGACAACTTTACAGACGTCACGTTGCAGGATCGGATCTCCGTCTTCCAGAAATGGAATTTCACCCGGGATTCTTCCCGGGAATTCTCGTTGGCAGGGCGATTTTTTTACGAAGACCGCTGGGGGGGCGAAATGCAGTGGACCCCGGAATTCCGGGGAACCGATTCCATTTACGGGGAGAGCATCTACACGCGACGCTGGGAACTTCTCGGCCGGTACCAGTTGCCCCTGCCCGAAAAACTCCTCCTGTCCGTATCCTATAACGACCACCGCCAGGATTCCTGGTACGGCGACCTCCCCTACCTGGCCGACCAGCGGATCGGCTTTGGGCAGCTGAGCTGGGACAAGACAGCCGGGAACCACGACCTGCTGATAGGGGCTGCACTGAGGTACAACTACTACGACGACAATACCCCGGCTACGGATTCCCCTCGGGGCAATGACCCGGACCGGGTCTGGATCCCGAGCCTCTTTGCCCAGGACGAATACCGGTTCTCCGGCAAACACACGCTGCTGGCCGGCCTGCGATACGACCAGGATCCCCGGCACGGGAGTATCTGGACCCCCCGGGGGGCCGTAAAGCTCCAGCTCGGGGAACACGAACTCCTCCGGCTGAACTTCGGGACCGGCTTCCGGGTAGTCAACCTGTTCACCGAAGACCACGCGGCCCTTACCGGCGCCCGGGACGTGGTGATTGCCGAGGACCTGCTCCCGGAACAATCCTGGAACCTCAACCTGAATTACCTCAGGAAATTCTACACGCCCGACGGGCACTTTTTTAGTGTGGACGCCTCGGCTTTCTACACGGATTTCTCGAACCAGATCCTGCCCGATTACGATTCGGACCCCAACCGGATCTTCTACCGGAACCTGGATGGCCGGTCCGTTTCCCGGGGGTTCAGCCTCAACCTGGATGCGGCCTTCGCCAATGGCCTGCGGGTGGCTGCCGGGACCACGTTGCAGGACGTCCGCGTCGACGCTGAAGGGACCAACAGCCGACCTGTGCTCACCGAGCGCTATTCGGCCACCTGGAGCGTCTCCTTCCCCATCCGCCCGCTGCAGCTGACGGCTGATTATACGGGCAACCTCTATGGCCCCATGCGCCTGCCCCTGGCAGGGGACCTGGACCCGCGTCCGGAATATTCCCCTGCCTGGAGCATCCAGAACATCCAGTTCACCTTCAAGGGGCTCGAGCATATGGAAATCTATGCGGGGGTCAAGAACCTGCTGAACTGGACGCCGAACCGGGGTACGCCCTTCCTGATTGCCCGGGCCGGGGACCCCTTTGACAAACAGGTGCAATTCGACGCGTCCGGGGACCCGGTACCCTCGGAAGGCAACCCCTATGGCCTCACTTTTGACCCCGCCTATGTCTATGGGCCCAACCAGGGGATCCGCGGATTTGCCGGGTTGCGTTACCAGCTCTGAAGGCCGCCTGCAATAGCCGGCTATCCCGCTTGCCCGGGCATTCCGCCTGCCGGGGATATTCCGCCCTCTCGCAGCGGCAAGCGTTTCACGGCCGAATTCGTACTTTTGGAACCGGGCCTTTCTGCCGCTATGGAACATTTTGACTTTATCATCATCGGGGGCGGGGCCTCCGGCCTCCTGCTCGCCGAAGCCATGGGGCGCGACACCTGGTTTGACGGGAAGCGGATTGCCCTGTTCGAGAAACAGGAGCAAAAAGGCAATGACCGGACCTGGTGCTTTTGGGAGTCCGGCGAGGGCGCTTTCGACGAATTGATCGAAACCCGCTGGGACCGGATGCGTTTTCGGGGAACCGGGATCGACCGGGTGCTCCCCCTGCTTCCGCTGACCTACAAAATGCTCCGCGGGGAAGATTTTTACGCGTCCTACTACCAAAAGATCGCCACCTGCCCGAATATCCATGTCATACGCGAAGCGGTAAACCATGTTGAGGAGCGCCCCGATGGCGCCTTTCTGAAGACGTCCCGGGCCTCCTATACAACCTCCCGGGTTTTCAGCAGCGTCCCGTTTTCCCAGCCGCCCCTCCCCGGGCGCCCCTATCCGCTGATTCGCCAGCATTTTATCGGGTGGCGCGTCCGGGTCCCCCGGCCGGTCTTTGATCCGGACACCCCGACCTTTATGGATTTTGGCATCCCGCAGCGCGGAAACACGCGCTTTATGTATGTGCTCCCGGACTCCCCGACGGAGGCCCTGTTGGAATACACGCTCTTTTCAAAAGACCTGCTGGAACCCGGGGAATACGAGGCAGCCATTGAAGCGTACCTCCGGGAGGAATACGGGGTCGGGGAATATGAAATCCTGGAAAAAGAACGCGGGAGCATCCCGATGACCTGCAACGATTTTACGGCCCGGGACAGCAAACATATCACCCATATCGGGATTGCCGGGGGCTGGGCCCGTCCAAGCACGGGCTACACCTTCTGGAACAGTACGCAGCTGGTTCCCCGGTTGGTAAAGGCCCTCAAATCCGGGAAGCGCCTGCAAATGGCGCGGCGGGACCGCTTCTGGTTCTACGATTTGGTGTTGCTGGAGGTGCTGGCGGGCAACAATGCCCGCGGGGGTGAGGTGTTTTCCGCCCTCTTCAGGCGCGTCCCCCCCACCCGGATATTGCGTTTCCTGCACCAGCAGACTTCCCTGGGCGAAGACCTCCGGATTATTGCGGCCTGTCCGAAACGCTTGTTTATCCGCGCCTTGTGGCGTTCCTTCCTTAAAAGTCTCGGCGGAGCAGCCACTCCCCAAAATCGCGCAGCGCCGCCTTGGCCCGGGGGTTTCCGGTAAGCGTATCGAGCCTGGCAAATGCCTCGCGGGTGTAACCGCCAATCTGATTGCGGGTCTGCCGGTCGGCCCCGCAGGTCTCAAAAATCTGGCGTACCCGGTCTACCTTGGACTGCGGGTTGGTGGGTCGGACCGAATAGAGGTCCCGAAGCTCCCGGGCATCGTCTGCCCCGCAACGCTCCAGGGCCTGCAGGTAGAGATAGGTTTTTTTGTTTTCAATGATATCGCCCCCCACCTGTTTGCCAAACGTCTCCGGGTTTCCAAAAACGTCCAGGTAATCGTCCTGCAACTGGAAAGCCAGGCCGAGCCGGATCCCGAAATCGTAAACGGCCTCCTGTTCCGCTACCTCCGCACCGCCGATGATGGCCCCCATTTGCAGGGCACAGCCCAGGAGCACAGCCGTCTTGAACTCAATCATCCGCAGGTATTCCGGAATGCCCACGTCATCCCGGGACTCAAAATCCATATCGTATTGCTGTCCCTCGCAAACTTCCAGGGCCGTCCGGGAAAACAGCCGGGTGAGCGGCTGGAACAGTTCCGGGGGATAGCCGTCTAACTGCTGGTAGGCGCGAATGAGCATCGCATCGCCGGAGAGGATGGCGGTATTCGGGTCCCATTTTCGGTGGACCGTGGGCCGGCCGCGCCTGAGCGGGGCCGCATCCATTATGTCGTCGTGTACCAGGGAAAAATTGTGGAAGATCTCCACCGCGGCCGCAGCGGGCAACGCATTCTCCGCGGGGGCCCCGAATAGTTCCGCGCTCAATAAGACCAGGACCGGCCGCATCCTTTTTCCCCCCAGGTCCATGATGTACCCGATGGGTTCATAGAGCCCGGCCGGCTCCCCGAATTGTAATATTTTCTGCAGATAATCGTCAAATGACTGGCGGTACTGCTCGATGGATTCAATCATAGCCTTCGAATTTTTCCGAAAAATATGCAATAGAATCGGAAGTCTTCGTCTATACAGGTGCAAGCCGGCAACTAAATCAACCCGATGGCCCCAGCCAAGGACAATTACAACAACCTGAACCGATTCTTCCGGGACGAATACGAATCCCTGAGCGGCTATGTGCGTTCCCGCATCGACGACACGGCCGAACGGGATGCCGAGGATATCATCCAGGACGTGGCGCTGCGGCTTTTCTCCAGGGCAGACGACCTCTCGCAAATTAACAATATTGCCGGGTTTGTCTACCGCGCGGTCCGGAACAGGATCATCGACGTGATGCGGACGCGAAAAGGGAAACAGAGCGATAATGAGCGGCTGGAGGAGCGATGGTCGGAATTTGCCGAACGATTTTACGGGGAGTCGGCCGAAAGGTACCCGGAATCCACGATGCGGCAACTGAAAGTGGGGATCGAAAACCTGAAGCCCAACTACCGGGAGGTGATCCTGGCTGTGGATTTTGAGGGCTACTCCTACCGGGAGTATTCCGAAATGACCGGGATCTCCCCGGGGACACTTATGTCCCGGAGGCACCGGGCGCTGTCGATCCTGCAGAAAAATTTTATGTCTGAAAAGGCAGTGAAAATCATTACGAGAGATATCAAAACGGTTTACAAATAAAAATCAAAAGTCATGGATTACGGAAAACATATGGAAAAGCGGATGGAGGCCCGCGTCAAACGGGGGGTGGCTAAAGGCGTTAAAATATTCTTTTTCATCCTGTTGGGCATTGGAATCTTCCTGCTGGTGGGCTATGCCTTTATGCTGCTTTGGAACTGGCTGATGCCCGAGCTGTTCGGACTCCCCACGGTGGGTTACTGGAAAGCCTTCGGCATCCTGGTCCTGGCCAAATTGCTGTTCGGGTTTGGCGGCCACGGTTCGGGGGGCGGCAAAAAGAAATCCGGAAAAGGCGGGGAACGGCCCGTTTGCCGGAACCGGGTTTTCGAAACAAAGGACAAATGGGCCTACTACGACCGATTCTGGAACGAGGAGGGGGAAACTGCCTTTAACAACTACATCCAAAGATTGAACAATGAAACAGGAAATGCCCCGGCCGAGGAGCATCCGGGAACGGATCGATAGGGCCTTTGGCCTGGCGCTGCTATCGCTCCCTGCCGGGCCGGATACATCCGAGCTGCAAGTCACGCCCTCCGAAGAAACAGCTCCCTGAATGTGTCCCGTGTACCCGGATTGGGTAAGGTGATTGTTAAATAATCGTAAAACCTTGGAAACTTTTTTTGTTTTTAAAGTTTCCACCCTACATTTGCCCCCCCTATGAAAGAACAAATCATCGATACCGCCTGCGAGATGTTCCTGCAACTCGGCTTTAAGAGCGTCACCATGGACGATCTGGCCGAACGATTGGGGATTTCCAAAAAGACAATCTATCTGCATTTCAAGAATAAGACGGAACTCATCCACGAATGCACCTGCAATCTGTTCGAGAAGATCTCCCTGGGCATCACCTGTATTACCGATCAAGGGCTGAACCCCATCGAGGAGCTATACGAAATCAAGAAATTTGCGCTGACCCACCTGAAGGACGAGAAATCCTCCCCCCAGTACCAGCTCCGCAAATACTATCCCCGAATTTTTGAATCCCTCAACGAACAGAAGTTCGCCATGATGAAGGAGTGTGTGTTAAAGAACATCAACCGGGGGATGGCGATGGGGATCTACCGGGCCAACCTGGATCCCGGCTTTGTTGCCCGCATCTATTTTGCAGGGGTAACCAGCCTGAATGACGAAGACCTTTTTCCGAAATCCGACTTTCCGATGCCGGGCCTGATGGACCACTATCTGGAATACCACCTGCGGGGCATCGTTACACCCGACGGCCGGAAAGTCCTCAATAAAATCATCAACTCAAATCTGGAATAAATGCGATTGATTCGTATCGGAATCCTTGCCCTGCTGATTGCCCGGGCGGGATATGCCCAAGAAATGACACCCCCTGCCACCCAATCAGGCACACCCCCCCTGACCGCACAATCCGCGGATCAGGAGGCCGAGGCCCCCGTGGCCTTTAGCCTGGAGGAAGCGGTGGCCTTTGCCCTGGAGCACAATTACAGCGCCATCAATGCGAACCGCGATATCGCGGATGCCGAAAAGCAGAAATGGGAGACCATTGCATCGGGCCTGCCGCAGATCAGCGGGGCGGTAAGCTATCAGGACCAGCTCAAGCAACCCATTTCCCTGATCCCGGCCGAGTTCTTCGGGGGAGAACCCGGCACCTTCGAGGAAATTGTATTCGGGCCGCCCCGGACCATGAGTGCCACGGCCACCCTGCGCCAACAGATCTTCGACGGTTCCTATATCGTCGGAATCCAGGCTACCCGGGCATTTTTGAGCTACAGCCAAAACAACCGGGAAAAAACCGAACAGGAAGTGCGCCGGGCCGTGGTGGAATCCTACGGGAATGTTCTGCTGGCCCGCGAAAGTGTGGAATTGCTGGAAAAAGACATTGCCGCCGTAGACAAAAACCTGTTTGAAACCGAGAAGCTCTACGAGAACGGCCTGGCAGAAGAGGAAGACGTGGAACAACTCCAGATTACATCGGCTACCCTGCACAACAACCTGAGCAGCAACCAGCGCCTGGCGGAAATTACCCTGCAGATGCTTAACGTCACCATGGGCCTTCCCCTGGACCACCCCACGCGCCTTACCCAGGACCTGGATGAACTCGTGGAGCAGGAAACGCGGCCCGAACTGCTGGAATCCGGTTTTATCCTGGAAAACAACGTCGATTATAAACTCGCCCAGAACCTCAACGAGCAACGGTTCTACGAACTCAAACTCGCCCGGAGCCGGGCGTTGCCAACCCTGAATGCTTTTATCAACTACGGCCGGACGGGCTTTGGCGATCCGCTGGCCTATTTTGACGGGGACACCCAGAGCTTTCAGTCTTCCATCCTGGGGTTTGACTTATCGATCCCGATTTTCAGTTCCCTGGGCCGGAGCGCCTCCACCCAGCGGGCCAAAATTGCGCTTGAAAAGGCCAAAACCCAGCTGGAGGAAACCGAACAACAACTCGAACTCCAGCTGAAACAGGCCCGGAGCGATTACACCCTGGCCATCGAAACCTTCCAGACGAGCAAGGCAAACCTGGCCCTGGCCGAACGCATTGAGCGCAAAAACACGATCAAGTACTCCGAAGGCCTGGCATCCAGTTTTGAATTGCGCCAGGCACAAACCCAGCTCTATTCGGCTCAGCGGGAGTACCTGCAGTCTATGGTGGACGTGATCAACCGGAAAACAGCCCTTGAAAATATCCTCAACCCGTGATGAACCGAATGCTACCGATACAAACCAAAATCCCGATACAGACCAAAATCCTGATTTCAACAACCATCAATCATACACCCATGAAAAATATTCTCCTTCTGACCTTTGCCCTGCTGGCCCTTTCGGGTTGCGGAAGCAGCCCGGACAGCGACCTGGACACCCTCCTCGCCAACGGGGACCTGGAAGCCATCAAAGCCCGGCGGCAGGAATTGTCCGAGACGGAAAAAAACCTGAAAGCCTCCCTGCGGCAAATCGATTCGGTTATCGCCTCCCTGGAGGGAAACGCCAACCGGCCCCTGGTATCCACCATGCAGCTGCAGCCCGCCCGGTTTGACCATTACCTGGAACTCCAGGGCGATGTGCAGACCAAACAGAACGTCCTGCTCTACCCGGAAATGGCGGGCACCCTGGAACGCGTTCTGGTCGAAGACGGGGACCAGGTCCGCAAAGGACAGGTCCTGGCCCGCATCGACGACGGCGGCCTGTCGAGCGGCCTGGAGCAACTCCGCACCCAGGCGGCCCTGGCAGAAACCACCTATGAGCGCCAAAAACGCCTCTGGGATCAGAATATCGGCTCGGAGATCCAGTACCTCCAGGCCAAAACCGAGTTTGAATCCCTGACCAACCAGATCCGTCAGGCCGAGGCCCAATTGGCCAAGTCGGCCATCCGGGCTCCTTTCAGCGGCATTGTGGACGACGTGCTTCTGGAAGCGGGAACCACCGTCAACCCGGCGGCCGGCATGCCTGTGATCCGGCTGGTAAACCTCTCGGATATGTACGTGGAAGTAGATGTACCGGAAAGCTACCTCCCGAGCGTCCGCCCGGGTAAGGACGTGATGATTTTCCTGCCGGTCCTGGGCGACAGCATCCGGACGAAAGTCCGGCAAACCGGAAATTACATCAATCCGACCAACCGGTCCTTCAGCGTGGAGATCCCCGTGCCCAACCGGGATGGGAAGATCAAGCCGAACCTGACGGCCCGCGTCAGCATCAACGACTATTCTGCCGAGGCAGCCATCCTGGTCCCGCCCTCGGTGATCTCCGAGAATGCCGAGGGCCAGCAATACGTGTACCTGGCGGAGGACATCGATGCTGAGGGCGTGGGAACGGCGGTTAAGCGCCTGGTGGAAACCGGCCTGTCGCAGGGCGACCAGGTGGAGATCCTCAGTGGCATCGAAGCCGGCGACCAGATTATCACAGAAGGGGCCCGCCGCGTTCGCGAAGGGCAGAAAATCCAAATACTGAACAAAGCATGAGCCGACAGAAAAAGAACGCAGACAAGGAATTCTGGCTCTCGTCCTGGGCCATCGACAACCCGTCGGTGATCTATGTGATGATCGGCATCTTCCTGGTCATGGGAATTTCCGCCTACCAAAACATGCCCCGGGAGGATTTCCCGGAGGTGGAGGAAACCAAGGTGTATATCAGCACCCCCTATCCGGGCAACACGGCCGAGGATATCGAGCGGCTGATCACCGACCCGCTGGAAGACCGGCTGAAGAATGTGAGCAACCTGGTGGAACTGACCTCCACTTCCCAGGAAGACTACTCGATGATCGTTGTGGAATTTGACGAGAACATCAGCGTCCAGGATGCAAAACTCAAGGTAGAAGACGAGGTGGATGCTGAAAAGGCCGGGGAAGACTGGCCGATATTCAACGGCGCCAAGGTGGAGCCGAACGTATTCGACCTGAACCTGGCGGAATCCTTCCCGATCATGAATGTCAACCTCACCGGCGACTACCCGGTGGAGCAGCTCAAGGAGTTTGCGGAGTACCTGCAGGACGAGATCGAGGACCTCGACGAGATTAAGGAGGTGGACATCCGCGGGGCCCAGGACAAGGAGGTGGAAGTGGCCGTGGACATCTACAAGATGATGGCCGCCAAGGTGAGCTTCGACGACGTGCTGAACGCCATCCGCAATGGGAACATGACCATGTCTGCCGGGAACCTGCAGACCAATGGCCAGCGCCGGACGGTTCGCATCCTCGGGGAAGTGGAAGACCCGGACGAACTGCGGAACTTTGTGGTAAAATCCGAAAACGGGAATGCCGTGTATATCAAGGACGTGGCTACGGTGACCTTCCACGAAGAAGACAAGACCACCTATGCCCGGGAGAAAGGCCGGAGCGTGGTGATGCTCGACATCAAAAAGCGGTCGGGTAAAAACACCATCGAAGCGGCCAACAAAATTCGCGACCTGGTACAGGAGGCCCGGGAGGATTATTTTCCGAGGGATCTGAACGTGACCATCGCCAACGATTCCTCGAGCCGGACCCTGAACCAGGTGGATGACCTGGTGAACAATATCATCTTCGGCATTCTGCTGGTGGTCACCGTGCTCATGTTCTTCCTCGGGTTCCGCAACGCGCTTTTTGTGGGCTTTGCCATCCCGATGTCCATGTTTATGTCCTTTATGATCCTCTCCTGGCTCGGCTACTCCCTGAACACAATGATCCTCTTTGGTCTGATTATGGGCCTGGGGATGCTTGTGGACAACGGGGTGGTGGTTGTAGAGAACGTCTACCGTCTGATGGATGAGGAGGGCATGTCCCGACTGGAAGCCGCCAAAAAAGGGATTGGCGAAATCGCGGTGCCGATTATCATCTCCACGGCCACCACGGTGGCTGCCTTTGTCCCCCTGGGCCTCTGGCCCGGTATCATGGGGGAGTTTATGATTTTCTTCCCGATCACGCTTTCCGTCGTACTCGGCTCGTCGCTTTTTGTAGCCATCTTCATGAATTCGATGCTCGTATCGAACTTCATGGAAACGGGCGAAAAGGAACTGACGCGGAAACAGCTCGTGAGGCTGTCGCTGATCCTGATACCCCTGGGGATTTTCATCCTGATCGTGGGGGGCGCCATGCGCGGGCTCGGCTCCCTGATGATCGTCACGGCAGGCTTGTCCTGGCTTTACCGGTACGTGATCAAAAAACGCGCAAACCGCTTCCAGCGGGTCACCCTGCGCCGGCTGGAGAATTTCTATGAGGGCCAACTCAAACGCGCCCTGCGGGGCCGGAACGTCTACTGGTATGCCGGGACAATGTTCGTCCTTTTGATCGCCGCGTTTATGGCCTTCGGCGCTTCCCTGGCGAGCCAGCGGACCAAGGTGGAGTTTTTCCCGGACAATACGCCCAACGAGATCTATGTGTATATCGAATATCCCCAGGGTACCTCCATCGAAAAGACCAACGAGATCACCAAGGCCATCGAGGAACGCGTGTACGCCGTGGTAGACAGCGACACCTATATGATGGGCGATCGGAACGTGCTGCTCGAATCGACGGTTTCCCAGGTGGGGCGTGGGGCCGAGAACCCATTTACCGAAGGGGGGACGGCCGCAGAAATGCCGCACCGGGGAAAAATCACGCTGTCCATGCGGGAGTACAAATACCGGGAAGGCAAGGATACGGAGGAATTGCGGCTCAGGATCCAGCAGGCCCTGGAAGGGGTGTACCCCGGGGTAGAGATCTCCGTTGAAAAAGACGCAGTGGGCCCGCCCGCCGGCTACCCGATCAACGTGGAGCTGGAAGGAAAGAATTACGACACGCTCATCAACCTGGCCGAGCGGATGCGGAATTTTATCAACAGCAAGAACATCGAGGGAATCGAGGAACTGAAGATCGACGTGAATAAGAGCAAGCCCTCCATGGAAGTGATCGTGGACCGGGAAAAAGCCGGGGAACTCGGCGTGGCCGTCGGCCAGGTGGGCAACCAGCTGCGGCGCTCCATATTCGGGGACAAGGCGGGTATCTACAAGGAGGACGGGGAGGATTACGACATCAATGTCCGCTTCAACGAAGACCTCCGCTACAACACGAGTGCCCTGTTCAACCAGAACATCATTTTCCGAGACCCGGCCACCGGGCAGATCAAGGAAATCCCGGTCTCGGCCGTAGCCAGCCACCGGAACACCTCCGGGTTCAGCGCCATCAAGCATATCGATGCCAAGCGCGTGGTGACTGTCTACTCGGGCCTCACCCCCGGGTTCACGGATGCCGGGGCCATCGTTTCGCAAATCCAGGACGCCATGGAGGAATTCGAAGGCGTCCCGCCGAATGTCAGCATCGACTATACCGGCCAGCTCGAGGAGCAGAACAAACAGATGCAGTTCCTGGTGGGGGCTTTCTTCTCCGGCCTCGGGCTGATCATGCTGCTGCTGGTCTTTCAGTTTGGCGGGATATCGAAGCCGGCCATCATCATGACTGCCATTTTCCTGAGTTTTATCGGGGTCTTTGGCGGGCTGATCATCACGGGATGGTCCTTTGTCATCATGATGACCATGATGGGCATCATTTCCCTGGCGGGCATCGTGGTGAACAACGGGGTGGTCCTGCTGGATTACACCCAGATTCTGATCGACCGGAAAAAGGTAAAACTCGGCCTGGACGACCGGGAATTGCTGACACTGCCTCAGGTAACAGAAGCCATCGTCCGGGGCGGAAAGGCCCGTCTGCGGCCCGTACTGCTGACGGCCATCACCACCGTGCTGGGGCTTATCCCGCTGGCTATTGGCCTGAACATCAATTTCTTTGGGCTTTTCAGCAGCTTTCAGCCGGACATCTATATGGGCGGGGACAACGTGATCTTCTGGGGGCCCCTGGCCTGGACCGTGATCTTCGGGCTTATCGTGGCGACGTTCCTGACGCTGATCATCGTTCCGGTGCTCTTCAACATCACCTACCGGATTAAACTGGCCGTGCGCAAGCGGCGGCCGAAATCGGAAGAAGAGGCGAGGCGACTGCAGGAAGCCGCCTAGTCCCGAAAAAAGGGATCCGGCCAAAGGGGGAAGTTCGCAAAAGGCTTGCGGGCTTCCCCCTTTCTGCTGTACCTTTGCCAGCACTAAATCACGACATATGTACCGATCACATACCTGCGGGGAACTCAGGGAAGAACATATCGGCCGGGAGGTAACCCTTGCCGGCTGGGCCGGGAAAGTCCGCGACAAAGGGTTCGTAGTCTGGATCGACCTGCGCGACCGATACGGGATCACCCAACTGGTATTCGACCAGGAGCGCACGCCGGCAGCCCTGCTGGATCAGGCCCGGGAAACCGGAAGGGAATACGTCCTGCAGGTTAAAGGGAATGTGATTGAGCGCGCCTCCAAAAACCCGAAACTGCCCACGGGCGGCATCGAGGTGCTCGTGGAGGAAATGACCGTCCTGAACCCGGCCGAGACACCCCCGTTTACCATCGAGGACCAGACGGACGGGGGGGACGAACTCCGGATGAAGTACCGGTACCTGGATATCCGGCGCAACCCGGTAAAGAACAAGCTGATGTTCCGGCATACGGTAACCATGGAGGTCCGCAAGTACCTGTCGGACCAGGGCTTTATTGAGGTGGAAACCCCCTACCTGATCAAATCCACCCCGGAAGGGGCCCGGGATTTTGTAGTCCCGAGCCGGATGAATGCCGGGGAATTTTACGCCCTGCCCCAATCCCCACAGACTTTTAAGCAACTGCTGATGGTTGGCGGTCTGGACAAATACTTCCAGATTGTCAAGTGTTTCCGGGACGAAGACCTCCGCGCGGACCGGCAGCCGGAATTCACCCAGATTGACTGCGAGATGGCGTTTGTGGAACAGGAAGATATCCTCCGGGCTTTCGAGGGACTGACGCGTCACCTGCTCAAGGCCGTAAACGGAGTGGACACGGGCGAATTCCCGCGCATGACCTACGACGAGGCGATCCGGCGGTACGGCTCGGACAAACCCGATATCCGTTTCGGTATGGAATTCGGGGAACTCAATGAGGTGGCCCGACACAGGGATTTTAATGTTTTTAACCAGGCCGAGCTGGTGGTGGGGATTGCCGTTCCCGGCGCTGCCTCCTACACCCGGAAGGAGATCGACGCCCTGGTAGACTGGGTAAAGCGCCCCCAGGTAGGCGCCAAGGGCATGGTCTATGTGAAATGCAACGACGACGGCAGCTTCAAATCCTCGGTGGATAAATTTTATTCCCAGGAAGACCTGGCCCGTTGGGCTGAGGCTACGGGCGCCACACCCGGCGACCTGATCTGCGTCCTCAGCGGGGATGCCGGGACAACCCGCAGCCAGCTCAGCATGTTGCGGATGGAACTCGCCGGCCGCCTGGGCCTGCGGAACCCGAAAGAATTTGCCCCCCTGTGGGTCACGGATTTTCCCCTGCTGGAATTCGACGAAGAGTCCGGGCGCTACCACGCCATGCACCACCCGTTCACGGCCCCGAAACCCGGCCAGCTGGAATTGCTGGATTCGGACCCGGGAGCCGTGCGCGCCAATGCCTACGACCTGGTGCTGAACGGGAACGAGATTGGGGGCGGTTCCATCCGGATCCACGATAAAAAAACCCAGGCCGTCATGTTCCGGCACCTGGGCTTTACCGAAGCCGAAGCCCGGGCGCAATTCGGTTTCCTGATGGATGCCTTCCAGTACGGGGCGCCCCCCCACGGCGGTATCGCTTTTGGGCTGGACCGGCTGGTCGCCATCCTGGGCGGGCAGGAATCCATCCGGGATTATATCGCCTTCCCGAAAAACAACAGCGGCCGGGATGTAATGATCGACGCCCCTGCGCCCCTGGACGCGGAGCAGCTCCGGGAATTGCACCTGGGCCTGCTGGAATCCTGAGCGGTACGCCGGTTTCCGGGCGGACCTGTTGAAAATACATCGGCCGGGGTCCGGGGCCCCGGTATTTTTGTACTTTTAGGTAGATCGATCGGTAGATGGGCAACCAACCACATAGCTTACTGACCCGGTTCCTCAAGTGGCGGTACAAGCATATTTCCCATAAGACCTTTACCCACCTGATGAGCGTGGTCCTCGGTTTTCTGGCCGGCCTGGCTGCAGTTACCCTGAAGAACGCCACCTATTTCATCGAATCGGCCCTGGACCGGGGCGTATTGTTCCTGAGCGAAGAAATCTACTTCATCCTGCCCATCGTGGGGCTGACCCTGGTTTACCTGTACGTAAAATACGTGCACAAGGCGAAACTGGAACACGCCATCTCCTCCATCCTCTTTGCCCTCTCACGGAAGAAAGGGCTCATCCAGGCCAAAAAAATCGTCACCCCCCTGATCACCGCGCCGCTGACGGTTGGCTTCGGGGGGTCTGTGGGGTTGCTCGGCCCGGCCGTGGCCAGCGGAGCCGCCATCAGTTCCAACATTTCCCGCATGCTGCATATCAGTTCCCAGGAACGCTCCCTGTTAATTGCCTGCGCCTCGGCCGGGGCCATCGCCTCGGTGTTCCAGGCGCCGATCGCCGCAATCATCTTTGCCGTGGAGGTATTCAGCCTGGACCTGACCATGCTCTCAATGCTCCCCCTGCTCCTGGCCTCCATTTCCGGGGTGCTCACCTCCTATTTCTTCCTGGGGGACGAAAACCTGTTCACCTTTGAGCTGCAGGATTCCTTCGCCGTCCGCGACAGCCTGTACTATATCCTCCTGGGGATGGGGACGGCCGTGGCTTCCGTCTATTTTACGCGGATGTATTTCGGGATCATGAAACTCTTCCAGCCGCTGCGCAGCCCCAAGTACCGGTTGCTGGTGGGCGGCCTGGCAATCGGGACGATGCTGTATTTTATCCCGCCCCTCTACGGGGAGGGCTTCGGCTTTATCAACAGCCTGCTGGAGGGCGACCACCTGGCTGCCCTGGGCACCACGCCCTTTGACGCCTATACGCACAATATCTGGGTGGTAATCGGGTTGCTGTTCGGGATTACGCTGTTTAAGGCGGTGGCGATGACCACCACGTTTGCCGCCGGGGGGGCCGGGGGGATCTTTATCCCGACCATGGTGATGGGCGGCGCCCTGGGGAACATGCTCGCCAAGGTGATCAACAACCTGGGTCTCGGGCTGTCGGTGAGCGAGTCCAATTTTACGCTCATCGGGATGGCGGGCCTGATTGCCGGGGTGATCCACGCCCCGCTGACCGCCATTTTCCTGATCGCGGAAATCACCGGGGGCTACGACCTGTTTGTCCCCCTGATGATCACGGCTGCCATGTCTTTCCTCATAACGCGAAATACAATGGACCACACCATCTACACCCGGGAACTCGCCCGCATCGGCGCATTGATCACCCACAATAAGGACCAGACCGTCCTGACGCTCATGGAACTCGACGACGTAATTGAAACCGGCTTCCGGGAGGTGCGAAAGGAGATGACCCTGGGGGAAATGCTGCTGGAATCCGTGGCGAAGTCTACCCGGAATATTTTCCCCGTGGTGGATGCCGACGGCAAGCTCGAGGGGATCGTCCTGTTGGACGACATCCGGGAATTCATGTTCGATACGGCCATGTACGACAAAATCACCGTGGCCTCCTTTCTGCAAAACCCGCCCGAAAAAATCTTTTACGAATCGGACAGCATGAAGCAGGTGATGAAGAAATTCCAGGACAGCGGGGCCTGGAACCTCCCGGTAGTCCGCAACGGGAAGTACGCCGGTTTTGTTTCAAAATCAAAACTGCTAACCGCTTACCGCCGCAAGTTGATTACCTTTGCACGGTAATGCGCACCCTGATACGATACGTGGTTTTGGCGATTGTCCTGGCCTCCCTGGCAGGCATTATCTACGGTTTTACCCGGATGGAGGAAGCCCCCCAGCAAGCCAACAAGTTCATAGGCTTCGGGGTAGTGGGCCTGTTCCTGCTGGCCATGCCCCTGTTTTTGGTTTCGGAATCCCGCGGGAAGAATATGAAGGATTACATGCTGACGGACCAAAAAATCCGCGAAATGCGCGAGAACCGGAAGAAATCCCCTGAAAATCAGTAATTTTTCCTAATTTCACTTTTTACAGGTACGACAGTTGAAAGAATTTCGTTTAACTTCGTACAACTTTTATTACTTAATATTTTTTTAAATGACTGGAACTGTTAAATTTTTCAATGAGTCCAAAGGTTATGGATTCATCACTAACGACGACACCGGAAGGGACATCTTCGTTCATGCCACGGCCCTGGACGGGCTGGTGCTGAACCAGGGGGACAAAGTAGAATATCAGGAAACTGAAGGACGAAAAGGAATGGTTGCGGCCGATGTGCACGTAATCGGATAGTTATATTTTATTTTGATGACAAGTACGCACCGCGCCCCTGGCGCGGTGTTTTTTTTTGCTCATATACCGGGTGGCTAGTTCAGGTTCCGGCGCTCGATAAAGAACCGCTTGAGCAGGGCGGCGGCCTCCGCCTCCAGGATCCCCGGGGTAACCAGGGTCCTGGGATGCAGCTTCCCCCCCATGGCGGTGAATCCCCGCTGGGGGTCCGGCGCCCCGTAGACCACCCGGGAAACCTGGCTCCAGTACAGGGCCCCGGCACACATCTGGCAGGGTTCCAGGGTCACGTAGAGCGTACAGTCCGTCAGGTACTTCCCCCCCAGGAAATTGGCAGCGGCGGTAATGGCCTGCATTTCTGCATGGGCCGTAACATCGTTGAGTTTCTCCGTGAGGTTGTGGGCCCGGGCAATGACCCGGTCCCGGACGGTGATCACCGCCCCTACCGGCACCTCCCCCAGATCAAATGCCGCCTCGGCCTCCTGCAGGGCTTTCCGCATAAAAAACGCATCGTCGAGTATCAATTCCATCGGGCTAAAAATACAATATCTCGTCCGATCCTTTCTATCTGCGGTCCTGTCCATTCCACTTCCCGGAAATCGAATTTGCAGTACCTTTACCGGCGAAGATGCAAATCCTGGAGCAAATAAACGACCCGGCCGACCTGCGCGCACTTCCCGAAGACCGCCTCCCGCAGCTTGCGGCCGAACTCCGGGAATTCATCATCGACGTGGTTTCCGTCAAGGAAGGGCACCTGGGTGCCAGCCTGGGGGTGGTGGAACTGACCCTGGCCCTCCACTATGTGTTCAACACCCCGGAAGACCGGCTGATCTGGGATGTGGGCCACCAGGCCTACGGGCACAAAATCCTCACCGGACGGCGTGAATCGTTCCATACCAACCGGCAACAGGGGGGGATCAGCGGCTTCCCGAAACGGGACGAAAGCCCGTATGACGCCTTCGGTACGGGCCATGCTTCCACCTCCCTCTCCGCCCTGCTCGGCATGGCCCTGGCGGCCCGGCTCCAGGGAAAAATCGCCCGGAAGCACGTGGCCGTGATCGGGGATGCTTCCATTGCCGGGGGAATGGCCTTTGAAGCGCTGAACCACATGGGAGTGGCCGATACGGACGTGCTTGTCGTCCTCAACGACAACGCCATCGGGATTGACCCCAGCGTCGGGGCGCTCAAGGAATACCTAACCCGGGTCAAGGCCGGGGGGGCTGCCGGCGACAACCTGTTTGAAAACCTGAACCTTCACTACACCGGGCCCGTGGACGGCCACGACCTCCCCGGGCTGGTAGCCACGCTGAGGAAACTGGCCTCAAGGCCGGGACCCAAGCTGCTCCACGTGGTTACCACCAAGGGGAAAGGCCTCCGGCAGGCCGAGGAAAACCAGGTGGTCTACCACGCCCCGGGGCGTTTTGACAAATACACGGGCGACCTGATCCGCCGCGAAAACGATCCGGGGCGGGGGCCGAAATACCAGGATGTGTTCGGGCATACCCTGGTGGAACTGGCCCGGGAGAACCCCCGCATCGTCGGGATTACCCCGGCCATGCCCTCAGGGAGCTCCCTGAAATACCTCATGGAGGAATTCCCGGAGCGGGCCTTCGATGTGGGCATCGCCGAACAGCACGCGGTAACTTTGGCGGCCGGGATGGCGGCCGATGGGGCGGTTCCCTATTGCGCCATCTATTCCACCTTCCTGCAGCGCGCCTACGACCAGGTGATCCATGACGTGGCCATCCAACAGCTCCCCGTGGTATTCTGCCTGGACCGGGCCGGCCTGGTGGGCCAGGACGGGGCCACCCACCACGGGATCTTCGACATCGCCTACCTGCGGTGCATCCCGGGGCTGGTGGTGATGTCGCCCATGGACAACCGGGAGCTGCGCGACATGCTCTACACCGTCCAACTGGAACCCCGGGGCCCGGTGGCCATCCGCTATCCGCGCGGCTATAGCCGGCAGGCCAGTTGGAAACACCCTTTCCGAAGAATTCCCGTGGGAAAGGCACGAAAATTGCAGCAGGGAATAGCTGTTGCGGTGCTTACCCTGGGGCCCCTGGGCCAAACCATCCGGGAGGTATTGGGGGAAACGGAGAATCCGGAAGCCTTTGGGCATTACGATTTCCGGTTCGCCAAACCCCTGGACCGGGAAGCCTTGCGGGAGATTGCCCTTGCCTATGGGCAGGTGGTGACCTTGGAAGACGGGTGCCGGGAGGGCGGGTTTGGCAGTGCCGTCCTCGAAGCCCTTGCCGAGATGGGGTATAGCGGGAAGGTGCATCGCCTGGGTATCCCGGATGCCTTCCCCGGGCACGCCACAACCCAAGAACTATACGAAGAGCTGGGGCTCGACAAGGCCTCCCTGCTCCGGACCTTAAACAACCTGACGCATGAGTAACATCGGCGCGAAAACCAACCTCGTTGCAACAGCCTGCCTGTTGCTTTCAACCCTGGCCTTCGGGCAGGATACAATCCCCCGGACCATCGACAGCATCCCGACGGACACCCTGGTGATCCGCACGAACCAGTATCCGATCCGGATCATCCCCCGGGGGGTCAACCTCACGAACCCGGTGATTACCTTCAACGAGACCAAGCCGCTGATGCGCCGCAAAAAGCGCTTCCGGGTACCGTCGTTCTGGGAAAAGAAGAACGAATTCGACCTGCAACTCAGCGAGGTGGCCTTTGTTAACTGGAATGCAGGGGGCGACAATGCCGTATCGGCTATCGGCAAGCTCTACTTTGAGCGGAACTACAAATTCCGCTATTTCCAGTGGGACAACGACCTGGAACTCCGCTTTGGCTGGAACGCCCAGGAAGGGCGAAAATGGCGGAAAACGGACGACGCCATCCGGCTGAGCAGCACGATCGGCTACCGGCGGGATACGATCAGCAATTGGTACTATTCCGTGAAGATGAACTTCAACACGCAGTTTGCCGACGGTTTTAAATACCCGGACCGCAGCAAACCCATTTCCCGCTTTATGGCTCCGGGTTACCTGTTCCTCGGGGCGGGTACCTCCTATATCCCCGAGGGGAAGGACTTCAACCTCTATATCTCACCCCTGACCTTCAAGGGTACCTTTGTACTGGACCAGACCCTGGCCAACAACGGGGCGTTCGGGGTGGAAAAAGCCGTACTGGACAACAACGGCAATGTCCTGGAGCCCGGGTCCAACCTCTTTGCGGAACTCGGGTTTTTGGTTACCCATAAATGGGAATTGCCGATAACGGACAACGTGATTTTGAACCACAACCTCTCCCTTTATACGGACTACCTGCGGGTGTTCGGGAATGTAGACGTAGACTGGCAGGTCAAATTTAATTTCAAGGTGAATGAATTCATCCAGGCCACCCTGCTCACCCACCTGATTTATGACGACGACATCCTGTTTGACCGTGTAGAGGCCGACGACGGCACGGTGATTGACCCGGGCTCGCCCCGCACGCAGTTCCGACAACAGCTCGGCATCGGCATCAACTACAAATTCTGATCAGAGCTGCTTCCCGCTGATTTTGTTGTGCAGGTGGACGGCCGCCCCGTCCGAGAGGCTGGCCACATAGGAACAGGCCTGCAGCAGCACGTCGTAAACGGAGGTTGCCCCGGGCATGCGGGTGGTTTCCGGCAGCAGCTTCAGGATGAGCCCGTCGTAGGCGGATAATTCGCCTTCGAGTTGGCAGACCAGGGCTCCGGTCACTACTTCCAGGATGTCTGAGAGGATCGCATACCCGGCCACTTCCTTTTCCACCACCTCGGGCGACTGGTAGATGCGTTCCACGCTGATATTGAGGATGTCCGCGATCTGCGCCTTGTATCGGCTCCGATCCAGGAGGGCTACCGGGAATTCCCCGCTGAGGATCTCGGGCTCGTTTTCCATAAATACCCGGACGGCATCCCGCACCAGGGAATTGATTGCGATGGCCCGGAGGTAGCCCAACCGATCCTGCATGGCGGGGATGGCGCGGTACTTCTCCGTGTTGATGCCGTCGCTCACCAGCTTGATCAGGTATTCCAGGGCAAAGTCTTCCGGGATCAGCCCCAGGTTGATCCCATCCTCAAAGTCGATGATTGTGTAGCAGATATCGTCGGCGGCTTCCACCAGGTAGGTGAGCGGGTGCCGGCAATAGAAGCGGTCGGCCCCGGAGCCCAGCGTTTTCAGGCCGAGTTCCTCCGCCACCTCCCGGAAGCTGTCGGTGTCCGACTGGAAATACCCGAATTTTTTGGCGGCAATATGGGGGGCGGGTTTCCTGGGCAGGGATCCCTTGGGGTATTTCATAAACGCCCCCAGGGTGGCGTGGCTCAGCCGCAGGCCGCCGGGAATACCCTCCCGGGAAGCCGTGAGCAGGCGGAAGCCGTGGGCGTTGCCCTCAAAACGCACCAAATCCTCGAATTGATCTTCCGAAAGGGCATCCTGGTAGCGGCGTCCCGGGCCCCGGCTGAAAAAAGCGCCGATCGCCTTCTCGCCGCTGTGGCCAAAGGGTGGGTTCCCGATATCGTGTGCCAGGGCGGCGGCGGCCACAATGGCACCAAAATCGTTGAAACGGTACCCATGGACTTCGGACAGGTAGGGATGGGTCTTCAGGACCTCTGCCCCTGCCAGGCGACCCAGGCTGCGGCCCACCACGGAAACCTCCAGGCTGTGGGTCAGCCGGGTGTGCACAAAATCCGTCTTGGAGAGGGGGATCACCTGGGTTTTGTCCTGCAGGCTCCGGAAATACGGGGAGAATATTATACGGTCGTAATCCACCTCAAATCCCAGGCGGGTCTCATCCTGTTCCTTCCGGAGACGTTTGTGCGTATCCCCGTGCCGTTTCAGCGACAACAGCCGCTCCCATTGCATCATACCAGTTCGTTGTAATTGCCGCAAGATACTACATTTTCCAGGCCCTGAGGAGAGGCTTTTCCCACCTGTTAACACTGGGGTAACACCGTAACATTGCGCTAACAATAAGGCAAAGAAGGTTTAATCTCAGGCTAACCCGAACCTTACAACACCGGGCGTTCTTTGCGCCGGTACTAAGTATAGCGAAATAAATACAATGAGAATTTTACTATTCGGGCTATTTGCCCTTTCAAGTTTTATGGTGAGTGCACAAAATACAGGAAGTATTGCCGGGGTGCTCACCGACCAGGAAATGAACGGGGAACCCCTGCCGTTTGCCAATATCCTGATCAAGGGAACCACCACGGGAACCACCTCCGACTTTGACGGCCTGTATGAGATTGACGGGTTGGATCCGGGGGATTATACTGTGGTTTTCAGCTTCCTTGGCTATGAAACGGTAGAAATCCCGGCAACGGTTGAAGCGGGGAAGGTTACTCAGATTAACGTGCCCATGTCCGCCAATGAAGGCATGGCACTGGACGAAGTGGTTGTTACCACGGTCTCCCGCAAGGACTCCGAGGTGGCTCTGCTGCTCGACCAGAAATCCGCCATCCTGATCCGGGAGAGTATCGGATCCCAGCAATTGGGGCGGATCGGCGTCTCGGACGCGGCCACCGCCACCACAAAAATCTCCGGGGTTACCGCCAGCGAGGCGTCCGGGGATATTTTTATCCGCGGCCTCGGCGACCGCTACCTCTCCACCACCCTGAACGGGCTGCCGGTCCCCTCCGACGACGTGGACCGGAAAAATATCGACCTGGGGTTGTTCCCTACGCGCGTGATCCAAAACGTCAGCATCGGGAAAACCTATTCCGTCCAGAGTTCCGCCGACCAGGCCTCCGGGACGGTCAATATCACCTCCCGGGAACTCGTCGGGTCTAACGAGCTGACCATCGGCCTGCGGGGCGGTGCAAATACGAACGTAATCCAGGACGGGGTGTTCGACAACTTCAAGTTGTCTCCCGCAAGCGCCAAGGCGCCCCTGGGGTATTACAGCTTCAACCGGTCCGTACAGCAGCTGATCACCCAGCAGGGATGGAATACCCGCACGGAAGAGGCGCCCATGGACTATGTCCTGAACCTGGTGGCCGGGAAAAAATTCGGCGATCGCTTATCCGTGCTGCTCACCGGGTCCCAAAGCCGGTCCTACGACTACGGCCAGGGGCTCTTCCGGCAATTCCGCTCCAACTTCATTGACGATACGCTGACCGACGCCACGCGGTGGCGGAAGCGGGAGGTTACTTCCGGGCTCCTGGATATGGTGTATTTCATCAACGAGAACCACAAACTCAAGTCGTCCTCCATCTTCCTGAATACCTTTACCGAAGAGATCTTTGAAGGGGGTCGCAACGGGGAGGGCTTCATCTTCGAGGAGACCGACCCGGCCGAAGGCCTCGGACAATTTGTCCGCGACCAGAACATCAAGCAAACCCAGATCCTGATTTCCCAGTTGCTGGGGACCCATCGCCTGGGCCAGAAAAATTCCCTGCAGTGGGCCCTGGGATTCAATAATGTGAATGCGGACGAGCCGAACCGGATCCGGAACGAGGTGAACTTTGACCCGGACGGTTCCTTTGTGCAACTGGGCCGGACCGGCGGTTTCCAACAGCGGAAATCCAGCCAGGAAATACAGGACAGGGAATACAACGGCTACCTGAAAGACGTGATGGACATCATCCAGGAAGAGGACAAATCCTTCCGGATTGAGGTCGGCGTCAACTACCGGAACAAGGAGCGGGATTTTGAGTCCGTATTCGTCGGGGTGGAGGAGCAATCCGTCAATACGGTAAACCCGCCTTCCATAGACAATATCGGGGCGATTTTCCAACCCGACAACTTTACGAGCGGCCGCCTCCAGTACAACCTGCTGCAGCCCGACCTGTACAATGGGAAACTGGAATCCATGGCCGGGTTTGCCGACTTTAATGTGGGCCTGAACAAATGGAATTTCAACGCCGGGCTGCGCTTCCAACGGGACGAGATCAACGTCGGCTTTGACGTGGGGAACTTCCCGGGCCGGGTGGGCGAAACCAATAAGGAGTATTCAAACCTTTACCCGAGCCTGAACGTGCGGTACAGCATCGACGACCGGAATGCGCTCCGCCTGGCGATGAGCCGGACGATCACACTGCCGGAATTCAAGGAAATCGCGCCGTTTGAATACGTCTCCCAGGTGGGGCAGGTAACCCGGGGGAACCCGGACCTGGAAGCCTCCCGGGACCTGAACTACGACCTGAAATGGGAGTATTTCCCCTCCGCCGGGGAACTCATCTCCCTGGCAGCCTTTTACAAGGAGATTTCGGACCCGATCAACCGGGTACAGGACCGTGGATCTGCCGGTGTGTTCTCCTATTTCAACTCCGGGGAAAAAGCTGAGGTGATCGGGATTGAGGCCGAGGCCAAGGTAGACCTGATTACCGCCCCGGAAAACGAAGAGGGCCTGCGCGAGGGCTCCGGGCTGGGCCTGGTATTCAACGCCACGCGTATGTGGCACGAGCAGGACCTGAAGGAGGTCCGGGACGAAGAGGGGAACTTTATCCGCACCTTCCGCTACAAAGGCCTGACCGAAACCGGCCTGCAGGGCGCTTCCGACTGGATATTCAACGCGAGCCTGAATTACTCCCTGGAGGGGGCCAACCCCTTTAACGCAACGCTGACGGCCAACTATGCCTCAGATAAGATCTTCTCCCTCGGGGCTCCGGAAATCCAGAGCCAGAGCGATACATTCTACAACGATGCCATCGTTGAAAAAGGCTTTGTGGTCCTCGACGCCGTCCTGATCCAGGAACTCGGGGAACACTGGCGGATCCGGCTGATGGGACGGAACCTGCTGACACCGACAATTGAAAGGACCCAGCTGGTCCGCCCTAGTACCACCAATATTGAAACGGAAGAAGTTGTCCGTAGCTATACTTCTGGAGCACAGATCAGCCTGGGTCTCAATTATACATTTTGACCAAAAATGACCACTAACTGAAATCGATCACTAATTAAACCCCTCTCATTATGAAGACAAACATTTACAGAATTCTCACCTCAATGACCATGGTCTTCGCGCTGATGCTTGCGAGCTGCAGCAGCGACGACGGTGGTACCGATCCGCCCGTACAGGCCACCTGTTCGGACGGGATCCAGAACGGGGATGAAACCGGCATCGACTGCGGAGGTTCCTGCACAGCTTGTGTGGTGGAAGAAGACGCAAACCTTTCCGGCAGCCAGGAAGAAGACCGCACCCTCGACCCGACGGTTGCCTATACGCTAACCGGCACCTACAGCGTGGAAAGTGGTGTCACCCTGACGATCCCTGCAGGGACCGTGATTACCTCCCAAACCGGTACCGATAAATATATCGTGGTCCAGAAAGGCGGGCAGATCGATATCCAGGGTACTGCTGCCAACCCTGTAATCATGACCTCAACCGGCCAGAACCCGGGCGACTGGGGCGGCCTGGTGATTGCCGGAAACGCCACCACCACCGAAGGGGTGGACGCCATTGCCGAAGTAGGCGGGATCGTTTACGGGGGAACTGACGACGCGGACAGCTCCGGGTCCATCTCCTACCTGATCATCAACTACGCCGGCGCCCAGATTAACTCCGAGTCCCAGTACAACGGCCTCTCCCTGTATGCCGTCGGTTCCGGGACTTCTATCGACAACGTCGCCATCCTCAACGGTACGGACGACGGGGTAGAGTTCTTTGGCGGTACGGTAAGCGCCTCCAATTTCTACCTGGAAAACAACGAAGACGACGCAGTTGACTGGACAGAAGGTTGGAACGGTACGCTGACCAACACCCTGGTACTCCATACGATTGCCGGATTCTCTACAGCCGTTGAGGCCGACGGGATAAACGGTAACCCGACCCTGGCCAACTTTACCGCCGTATCCACTACTGGCGGAACGGCCCTGCAATTTAAGAAGGAGTCCGGGGCCACCATTACCGGCCTTTCCCTGACAGGATACGAAGTTTCCGTTGACATGCGGGACGGCGGGCCGCTGGCCAATGTCCAGATCGACGGCGCAGCTGCGGATCCGGCCGAGACCTACCTGGCCGACCCGACGGTGGAAGCCACAGCCTTTGCCTGGGTGGATACGGATGTATCTGTTGAGACGCAGGACCTTGAAGGTTCCATGACTACGGACATGACCCTGGATGCCAGCGTCATCTACCGCCTCCGCGGCAGTTTCAGCGTGGATGCCGGCACCCTTACCATCCCTGCCGGCACGCGCATCATTGCCGACGCGGAACAGGGAGCGGCTACTGAAACGTACATCGTGGTTAAGAAAGGTGCCATGATCGACATCCAGGGCACTGCCGAAGCCCCTGTGGTAATGACCTCTTCCAGCCAGCAGCCCGGAGACTGGGGCGGCCTGGTAATCCTGGGGGATGCCACCACGTCTGAAGGCGTGGATGCCATTGCCGAAGTAGGCGGGTTTGTTTACGGCGGAACTAACGATACGGATAACTCCGGCTCCATCGAATACCTCGTAATCAACTACGCCGGGGCCCAGATCAATTCCGAGTCCCAGTACAATGGCCTTTCCCTGTACGCCGTTGGTTCCGGGACCACCATCAACAACGTCGCCATCCTGAATGGTACGGACGACGGGGTTGAATTCTTTGGCGGTACGGTCAGCGCTTCGAATTTTTACCTGGCCAACAACGAAGACGACGCGGTGGACTGGACAGAAGGCTGGAACGGCACACTCACCAACACCCTGGTTGTACACGACATCGAAGGATTCTCTACTGCGGTAGAGGCCGATGGTGTGGATGCGGGGGTTGCGGTTCCGACCCTGGAGAATTTTACGGCTGTTTCCTCCACCGGCGGCACGGCCCTGCAGTTCAAGAAAACCACCGGCGCCATTATCACCAATATCCTGCTGGACGGGTACACCGTAAATGTGGATATGCGTGACAGCGGCCCGGTAGGGAATATCGAAGTAGACGGTACGGCCATGACCACCGTAGACGACGACGTCTTTGGCGGAACCGGAGTGGATACCTCTGTATTCGCCTGGTTTACCGGAGAATAATTAGCTGAAATACCCCTTTACACTTGTTCTCAAAGAAGGCCCCGCCGATTTCGGCGGGGCTTTTTATTTGATGCATGCCAGGGCTCTATTACGACACCCGCCAACCTGAATACCAGGAATAACACGGAATTGAAACAGTACTTCAGCCTGTAATGCAAATCCCCGGAATTCTCCGTAATATTGGGGCGCGGGAGACTTTTCATAACCTTATTTTAACGTTACTCCCCATTAATAAGTTGATTTTTGTGTTTATTTGAAGCACTATGGGGGACGACCTCTATCTCTACATGATCATTGCCCTGGCTATCCTGGCCATCTCCGACCTGGTGGTGGGGGTCAGCAACGATGCAGTGAACTTTCTCAATTCCGCCCTGGGGTCCAAGGCTATTTCCTTCCGTACCATTATGATCGTTGCGAGTATCGGGATTGCCTTTGGGGCCATGTCCTCGAGCGGGATGATGGAAGTAGCCCGGAAGGGAATTTTTGTGCCCGGGGAATTTATGTTTTCGGAAATCATGATCATCTTCATGGCTGTTATGATTACCGATGTCCTGCTGCTGGACTTTTTCAACACCCTGGGGATGCCCACATCCACGACAGTTTCCATCGTTTTTGAGCTACTGGGTGCGGCCGTTATCACAAGCCTGATCAAAATGTCCGCCGCCGACGAAAGTTTCCTGAACCTGGGGAACTACATCAACAACGACAAGGCCATCGAGATAATCCTCGGTATTGTCCTGTCGGTATTGATTGCCTTTACCATCGGCGCGCTGATACAATTCCTCTCGCGATTATTCCTCACCTTCGAGTTCCAGAAAAAGGCCACCTGGAAAGCTTCTGTATTCGGCGGGCTGGCCATTGCGGGGATTGTATACTTTATCCTTATCAAGGGACTGAGCAGCACAAACCTTTTCAATGGCCTGGTGATAGATTTCGTGGAACAGAACACCTTGCTCTTCCTGGTTGGCAATGCAATCGTCTGGTCGCTGGTATGCGGCCTGTTGCAAAGCCTGGCAAAACTGAATATCTACCAGATCATCATCGTTTTCGGGACCTTTGCCCTGGCCATGGCCTTTGCCGGAAACGACCTGGTTAATTTTATCGGGGTCCCTATCGCCGCCTACCAATCCTTCCTGGACTGGAGCGCTTCCGGGGTAGGGGCGGACAACTATGCCATGGACGGACTGGCTGCCGCTGTGCAGACGCCAACCCTGCTGTTGTTGCTGTCGGGCGTGGTGATGATCCTGACGCTCTGGTTTTCCACCAAAGCCCTTTTTGTTACGGAAACCGAGATTAACCTGGCGCGGGAAGGCGAAGGGGAAGAGCGGTTCCGCCCGAATTATCTGTCCCGGCAAATCGTCCGGCTCACTGTTGCGGCCGTTGAAACCATTTCCTCCCTGCCTCCAGAAAAGGTTCAGGCAGCTATCTCCCGAAGGTTTGAACGGGCCCCCAGCTATACGAGCCGGGTCCAGGCCAAGGAGAAGCCGGCCTTCGATATGGTCCGGGCATCGGTAAACCTGATGGTGGCCAGCGTCCTGATTTCCATTGCCACTTCTATGAAACTGCCGCTCTCCACAACTTATGTCACCTTTATGGTGGCAATGGGTACTTCCCTGGCCGACCGGGCCTGGGGCTCGGAAAGTGCGGTATATCGGGTTGCGGGCGTCCTTAACGTTATCGGGGGATGGTTCCTCACGGCCATTACGGCCTTTACAGGAGCCGGGATCGTCGCCTACCTGATCTACCTGGGTGGGGCCTGGGCTATCGGATTGTTATTTGTACTGGCCCTGGTAATCCTGATCCGGAATTACTTAAACCATAAAAAACGCAGCCGGGAGCTCAAGGAGGAATACGTATTGAGGCGAACGGAAAGCAGCACCATCAGCGAAGTCATCGAAGACAGCGCGGACAATGTGGCAGTAGCCATCAAACGGGTAAACAAAATCTACACCTCCAGCATGGAGGGACTCGTAAAGCACGACCTGAACTCCCTGAAAAAAAGCACGAAACACATCCGGAAACTGGATACAGAAGTCGAAAACCTCCGGGAAAGCATCTTCTACTTTATCAAAAACCTGGATGAGGGAAGCGTCAAGGCATCCAACCTGTACCTGCAGATTTTGCGGTACCTTCAGGATATGACCCAGTCCCTGGAACACATCTCCAAGAGTTCCTATAAACACGTCAACAACAACCACAAGAAATTGCGCTTCCAGCAATTGCGGGACCTGAAGGAAACAGATTCCTTTGTCTCCGGTTTTTTTAAGGAGGTCCAGGAAATATTTTCGGAAGGGAATTTTGAGGAACTGACCCAGACGCTGATCCGGCAGGAGGAACTCTTGCAACGGGTAGATGCAAAAATCCGCAAGCAAATTGAACGGACCCGGGGGGATGAATCGAGCCCTAAAAACACAGCCCTCTATTTCAACCTGCTTCAGGAGACACGAGACCTTCTCGAAGCTACCTTCAAGCTCATGGAGATCTACGACGTTAACATCAACAAAATCGAATTGGAATTATAATCGATCTGGAATGCCTTCATTATGCAACCGGTCCGGCCATTGGTGTCCCTGGTTTCCCGGTTGCACCGGTCAAAAAAAAGCCCGCTGCATGGCGGGCTTTATCGTTGACGGAATCGTTTCGGAAGCGAGTTATCTGTTCACCGCTACCCGGGTGCCGTTGTTCCAATTGACTACGTTCACGATAGCATTATCGGAGTAGTCTACTTCACGCAGGTTATCTTCTTCCCAGAAAAACCATTTTCCGGTTTTGTTACCTGCATCGTATTGTCCGATGGCGACCTTTTTCCCGGAAGTGTCAAACATGATCCATTCCCCGTGCAATTGGCCGTCCCGAAAAAACCCGGTCTGGGCAACCGCACCGTTTTCATGATAATATGTAGCCTTCACCAGGTCATCAGTCCGCTCAAACTGCGGCTCAGGTTGTTGCGCCTCGATTGAAATCACACCACAAATCAACATCAAAAGTGTCATAATTCTATACATAATACTGTGGTTTTATGTGTTGTACTTTACATTAACGTAACAAATATACAATTATTTTACGTCGATATTACTTTCAGCTAACTTTTTATTTACATTAAGTTTACATTAAAGATATTGGTGCCTGTTTATCAGCATATTAAACACCGCCCACTAAGCGTAGTGGTTTACCAAAAACCTGGGAAAAAGGGTGTTTATCGACTCAATTTAATGCCAGTTGTCCCCAACGATTCGCAAAACACTATTTTTAAGAACTAATACCGATCCTATGGGATACCTGCAATTCTTTTGTCTTTACGTCCTGGTTCTCCTCTCCCCGCCTGCACTTGAATCCCAGCAGATAACCGCCCCCGAACTGCTGGAAAAAAGCATCGCCTACCACGACCCGCAGGGTCAATGGGGCCGGCTCCGGGCGGATTTTGAAATCCTGGCCGAACGGCCGGGGGGATCAGACCGCCTCAGCACCATACACATGGATCAGGCTGCTTCCCTTTTTCGTGTCCGCGTGGAACAGGAAGGGGTAACTAAGACCTATCAGGTGCACGGGGGCCACTGCCGCCTGTGGTACCAGGGCGAGGCCGGGTTCCCGGAAGAAACAGCCGCATCGGAAAATCTTACTTGCGAACGGGCCTCCCTGCTCCGCGACTACTACAGCTACCTCTACGGCCTGCCGATGAAACTCCGGGATCCGGGTACCGTGATGGAGCCGGAGGTGAACCGGGCCGATTTCCACGGGAAGGAATACCTCGTGATCGAGGTGCGGTACGAGCCGGGTACCGGATCCGATACCTGGCGCTTCTATTTCGACCCGGTAACCTCTGCCCTGGGGGCCTACCAGTTCTTCCATGACGTGGCCGCAAATGACGGGGAGTACATCCTATTGGAAGGGGAAGCCGCAATCGGGACCATGCGGGTACCCGAATTCCGCAAATGGTACCGCAACGATACGGGGGAATACCTGGGTTCCGATCGGTTGCGGCCTGCAGGTAGCCGCGAGTAGCCCATTCCTGCCCATTTCTGCCAATTCATGCCCGGGCAGCCCCTCGGTAACTTTTCCCTTCCGGGTAGCCCGCCCGAATGCGCCGTGCATTTCCTCCGATATTTTGGGAGTTTGTCGATTTTCTCGCAACCTGAAATTTGCGAATCGGATTATTTGTAACTTTTAATAGCAAATAGCATACTAATGACCGGAACGGAACTCGAAACTACCTTCCTGGCGGAACACCGGCTGGCAATCGGTACGTTTCGGTTCTACCACAACCTGGTCATCGGCCGGATTGACGAAGGGCAGCAGGTAACCCTGGACAGCGCCCTGCCGGTAATTGCCATCGGCATCGAATTCTACAACCGGAAGCGACCGGCTGTTTACCTCTCGGACCGGCAGCACTCCTACTCCATGGATCCGACCCTCCACCTGGAGGCCCACAAGCTCTTCCCCTTCTTACTCGGATACGGGGTGGTTGCATACAATGACATCAACCGTCGCGTGGCCGAGTTGGAGCAACAATTCGTGCCCTGCCCGAGCGGGATTTTCGATTCGATGGATGCAGGGCTCGCCTGGGCGATGCAATTGATCGGGGAACAGGAAAAATCCCGTCCGCATCGGTAAAAGTACCGGAGGCGCGGGCAAAATGCCCAAATACGCAATCAGAAGTCCCAGAGGCACGGGCAGCGGCCCCTGCCCTACCGGTAGAAATTCATTTCATCCATGTACTTCCACACGGCTTCCGGCAACAAGGGCCGCACATTTTTCCCCGCCGCGTGTTGCTTCCGGATAAAAGTGGCCGACAATTCCATCACCGGGGCATCCACCCGCGAAATAGCGGGGTGGTCCCGGAGCGCTTCCGGAATGTCCCCGGGCCCGAGCCGCGGATAGACGTAAATGGAATAGTAATCCAGGATGGCCTCGTAGTTCTTCCACTTATGGAGGCCCTTGAGGTTGTCCTCCCCCATGATCAGGGAAAATTGGCGGGAGTCCCCATGTTTCTCGCGCAGGTGGGTAAGCGTATCGATGGTGTAGTTGGGCTGGGGCAGTTTAAATTCCGCATCGCAGACCTCCAGCCGCGGATACTCCCTGACTGCCTCGTAGACCATCTGGAACCGGTGGTAGTCGTCCAGCAGGCTGTCCTTTTTCTTGAAGGGGCTGCGGGGGGTAACCACAAACCACACCTGGTCCAGATCTGAGAATTCCGCCAGGTGGTTGGCAATGATCAGGTGGCCGATATGGATCGGGTTGAAGGTGCCGAAAAACAAGCCGGTTTTCTTCATGCTTGCGGGTACTGTGTTTTAGGAAGGGTTTTTTGCATCCGTCCCGTTCCCGCCGGCGTCCAAATCGCGGGTTTTCGCCCGGTTTTCTCCCGGTTCAGCCTCCCCGACATAGCCGGCCACGAGGTCCCGGGCTTCCTTCAGGGCAACCTCCAGGTCGTAGTTCTTGATGATCCGGTCGAACTGGGGGGCGGTGGCCAGCTCCACGGATGCCTTGGCAATCCGCATATTGATCTTCTCATCGCTTTCCGTGCTCCTTTTCTTGAGGCGGATCTTCAGCTCGTCCACACTGGGCGGCTTGACAAATACAGCCAGTGTCTGATCCGGGAACTTTTTCTTGATGCGCAACCCCCCGGCCACGTCGATGTCGAATATCACGTTCTTCCCCTCGGCCCATAGGCGCTCCACCTCGCTTTTTAGGGTGCCGTAGAAATTGTCCCGGTACACCTCCTCCCATTCCAGGAAATCGCCGTTTTTGATGTGTTGTTTAAACTCCGACACGGTCATGAAATAGTAGTGCTCCCCGTGTTTCTCCTTGGGCCGCCGTGGGCGGGAAGTGGCCGAAACCGAGAAGGCGAGGTTCAGGTTGGGCTGTTCCAGCAGGTGGCGTACAATGGTGGTCTTGCCGCTGCCGGACGGGGCTGAGAATACGATGAGTTTTCCTCCTGCCATTACAGTACGTTCAGGATTTGTTCCTTGACTTTTTCCAGCTCGTCTTTCATCTGCACGACAATCCGCTGCATGGGGGCGTCGTTGGCCTTGGAACCGATGGTATTGATTTCCCTGCCGATCTCCTGGCAGATAAAACCCAGCTTTTTGCCATTGGAATCCGCGCTGTCCAGGCTCTGCCTGAAATATTCCAGGTGCTTGGCCAGGCGCACTTTTTCCTCGGTGATGTCGTACTTCTCCAGGTAGTAGATCAGTTCCTGTTCAAAGCGGTTCTCGTCCACGTTCTCCCGGATCTCCGCCACGGCTCGCTGGAGGCGCTCCCGGACAGCAGCCAGCCGGTCCGTGTCCCGCTTGTCAACGGCGTCCAGATGGGAAAGGATGGCCTCGATACGCTGGCGGAAGTCATTTTCCAGGGCTTTCCCTTCGTCACGCCGGAATTCCTTAAGGGCCGACAGCGCCTGTTGCAGGGCGGCTTCGATGGCTGCAAATTCCTCCGGGTCGATTTCCTCCCGTTCCGTGCGCAACGCATCCGGAAGGCGGAGCGCCATGGCCAGGAAACTCTGGGAATCCCCCTCGGCGAGTTCCCCTAGCTGCTCCATGTACTTTTTGACGATGGCCCCATTGATCTCCGCCGAGGGCTGGTCGCCGGTCAGTTCCACATAGAGGCTGAAATCGACCTTCCCCCTTTCGAGTTCCCGGGCAATGCGGTTGCGGAAGACCAGTTCCTTTTCCCGGTAGGCCTGGGGCACCCGGGCATTGATATCCAGGTTTTTACTGTTGAGGGATTTGAGTTCTACGGTGATTTTCTTTCCGGGAGACTGGATGACGTGTTTCCCGAAGCCGGTCATGGAGTGGATCATTCCTGCGTGGTCTGTTTTGCCAAAGGTAGTAAATTCTGCCCGTGAAAAAAGGGCCGCCAGACGTGTGCTGGCGGCCCTTTCATATTATAACGCATGCGTATTGCCGAAGGCGATCAGAGCTCCCGAACCCAGATGTTCCGGTAACTCACCCGGCTGTTGTCGCCGTGGTCCTGGAGAATGAGGGGTCCCTTCCCGTGGGCCGGGTTGTCCGGCCAGCCGATATAGGGGGTCGTTCCCTTGAGTTCCACATGGTCCTGCACCAGCACGCCGTTGTGGATCACTGTCAGCGTCCCGGAGCGGATCTTCTCGCCGGCCTCGTTGAACTCGGGCATGTGGTAGATGATGTCGTACGTATTCCATTCCCCGGACGGCACGGAGGCCATGGCCAGGGGGATGTGCTGCTTATAGACGGAGGCCACCTGCCCGTTCACGTAGGTATCGTTGTCGTTGTTGTCCAGCACCTGCACCTCGTAGAGCCCGTTCAGAAACACCCCGCTGTTCCCGCGGTTCTGCCCGTCGCGCTGCACATCCGCCGGGGAGCGCCACTCCAGGTGAAGCTGGATATCGCCAAACTCCTGTTTCGTCCGGATGTCGCCCGTCTTGTCGGCTACAGTCATGCTGCCGTCGTCGTTCAGGTGCCATTTCACCTCGGAACTGTCGCTGACCATCTGCCACTGGTCAAAACCGCCTCCGTCAAACAGAACAATCGCATCGCTGGGGGCCCCGTTCTGGCCGTAGGGGTCCACTTTCGGTGGCACGGGCTCATACACCTCGGTGGCCTCGGGTTCTGTAGGCTCCTCGCCCTGATATTCCTCATGGACAATAGGCTCGGGCCCGCCGGCCGTTTCCGGTTCCGTCGATTGTTCCGGTTGCTGCTGGCATGCTCCCAGCAGGGCCATTCCAGCCAGGCCGGTAAGTAACTTCTTCATGATTATAGCGGTTTGATTTTAATATTCCTGAAGGCCACCCGGTCGCCGTGGTCCTGCAGCCCGATCTTCCCTTCGTGGTACTGGCCAAAGCCTTCCCACCCGTCGAACTTGGAGTCCGCCACCATGGCATCCCAGGCGTCATTCCCCAGGGGGAAGGTGAGCAACTCGGTACCGTTCATCACCACTTTGCCGGTCTCCCCGGCGTAATCGATGGTAATCTCCATGGTATTCCATTCGCCCACCGGGCGCGTAACATCCTCGGACGGGGCGATCATGTCGTAGAGGGCTCCGGCCTGGTGGGTGGTACCTGCCTTGGCATCCGGGTGCTTTTCGTTGTCCAGCACCTGGATCTCCGGGCCGGTCTGGTAGGGCTGGCCAAATTGCTCGAGTTCCTCGACGCCCCAGAACACCCCGCTGTTCCCCCCTTCGCTGATCTGCCATTCCAGGGAGAGTACGAAATTCTCGAATTTGGACTCGGTGACCAGGTTGTAGCTGGCTCCCTCCGGCCGTTCGGCAGGGGGGGTAAAGACCATGGCCCCCTCTTCGATGGACCAGGTGTCCGGCACCCCTTCCTGGTTGTAGCCCTTCCAGCCGTCAAAAGATGTCCCGTCAAACAGGACGATCCAGTCCGACGCCTCATTTTCCGGGGTTGCGGTCTCTGCGGATTCCGCAACTTCTTCGGATGGTGTTTCCTTGTTTTCCTTGCAGGCGATTACTGCAAAAAAGCAGCAGGCCAGCAATGTCAGTTTTCTCATTTCAGTTTGAATATTTAGTGGTTCGTGAGGTTTTTATTGTCCCAGGATCTTCCGGAGCATCTCTTTGTCGATCTCCCCCCCGGCAAAGTCGTCGAAGGTTTTCTCCGTGGCTTCGATGATGTGGTCCTGGATGAATTTGGCGCCTTCCCGGGCGCCCTGTTCGGGGCTCTTGATACAGCATTCCCACTCCATCACGGCCCACACGTCGCACCCGTATTGGGTCAGCTTGGAAAAAATCGTCTTAAAGTCGATCTGCCCGTCGCCCAGGGAGCGATAGCGACCGGCCCGGTCGCCCCAGTCGTTGTACCCGCCGAACGCCCCTTTCTTCCCGGTGGGGTTGAATTCGGAATCCTTCACGTGGAAGGAACGGATAAATTCGTGGTAGTGGTCGATGTATTCGATGTAGTCCAGTTGCTGGAGTACAAAATGACTCGGGTCGTAGAGGATATTCACGCGGGGGTGGTTGCCGGTGGCCTCCAAAAAGCGCTCAAAGGTATCCCCGTCGTGCAGGTCCTCCCCGGGGTGGATTTCGTAACAGACGTCTACCCCTTCCTTGTCGAAGTGGTCCAGGATGGGTTTCCAGCGCTTTGCCAGTTCCTCAAAGCCCATTTCCACCAGCCCGGGCGGACGTTGCGGCCAGGGGTGGAAGGTATGCCAGAGGAGTGCGCCGGAAAAAGTAGCGTGTGCCTTGATCCCGAGCCGGCGGCTTGCCGTAGCGGCCTTCTTTACCACGTCTACGGCCCATTCCGTCCGGGCCTTCGGGTTGTTTTTGACGGCGTCGGGGGCGAAGTTGTCGAACATCAGGTCGTAGGCCGGGTGGACGGCTACCAACTGCCCCTGCAGGTGCGTGGATAGCTCGGTGATCTCCAGGCCGTAGGACTGTACTTTCCCTTTCAGCTCGTCACAGTAATCCTGGCTTTCCGCCGCTTTGTCCAGGTCGATCAGGAAGTGCTCCCAGGTGGGAATCTGAATGCCTTTGTACCCCAGGTCCGAGGCCCATTTGCACATGCCGTCCAGGCTGTTGAATGGCGCTTTGTCGTCGACGAATTGGGCCAGGAAAACCGCCGGCCCCTTGATAGTTTTCATTTCTTGTCAGTTTTTGGTAGTTGTAAAATTTTCCACCTCCCGCCGCGTTGTAAAATGGGGCAGCCGCCCGCATCCGAGGGCGCCCGGACTCCGGTTTCGCCGGAGCTTTTATCCCGCAGCAGTTTGTGAATTATACCCTATATTTAATGAATCGAAAATATCCGGGTAGTCGCGGAGCGACCGTCATAAAGATAGAAAATACCCGAGAATAAACCGTGGAAACGTGAGTAAACCCTCAGGAGAATACGACGCCATTGTCGTCGGTACCGGAATCACCGGCGGATGGGCCGCCAAAGAACTATGTGAAAAAGGCCTGAAGACCCTGGTCCTGGAGCGCGGCAAGATGGTGAAGCATATAGAGGATTACCCAACGGCGAACCTGGATGACTGGGACCTGCCTTACGGCAACCAGATGGACCGCAAACGCCAGCGGCAATACCACAAACAACTCCGCGTAGGTTGGGCGCCCCGTCCGGACGTGGCGCATTTTTTTGTCAACGACCTGGAACACCCCTACCAGGAAACCAAGCGTTTTGACTGGATCCGCGGCTACCAGGTAGGCGGCCGTTCCCTGACCTGGGGCCGGCAGAGCTACCGTTGGAGCGACGTGGATTTTGAAGCGAACAAGAAAGACGGGATAGCCGTGGATTGGCCGGTGCGCTACAAAGACATCGCCCCCTGGTACGACAAGGTGGAATCCTATATCGGCGTCAGCGGGGAGGCCCTGGGGCTCCCTCACCTGCCGGATGGAAAATTCCAGCCGCCCATGGGCCTGAATTGCCCGGAGGAAGACCTGAAAAAGGCTGTTTCCGGGTCCTTTTCGGACGGACGCGTCCTCACAGTGGGGCGGGCAGCCCATATTACCGATCCGAACGCCGTTCCCGAGGGACGCAACCCCTGCCAGTTCCGCGATCGCTGCTGGCGCGGATGTCCGTTTGGCGGGTATTTCAGCAGCAACAGCAGTACGCTGCCAGCGGCCGAACGCACCGGGAACATGACCCTGATGCCCCTGGCCATTGTCCACGAAGTCATCGTCGACGAAGCCACCGGCCGGGCCACCGGCGTCAAAGTAATCGACACGGAAACCCACGAACAGCTAACCTTCAACGCCAAAGTGATCTTCCTCTGCGCTTCGGCCATGGCCACCGTGGGCATCCTGATGAAATCCCGGAGCTCCCGTTTCCCGGACGGAATCGGCAACAACCACGACCAGTTGGGCCGCAATATCATGGACCACCACTACCAGTTGGGGGCCCGTGCCAGCGTGGAAGGCCACCTGGACAAATACTATAAAGGCCGTCGTCCGAACGGTTTCTATATTCCCCGCTTTGTCAACCTGGGCCGGGATTCGGAGAAAAAAGACTACCTCCGGGGCTTCGGGTACCAGGGCTCTGCCAGCCGCGGCGACTGGACGGAATCGGTAGCCGAAATGGGGTACGGGGCCGGCCTGAAGGACAGCATCATGAAACCGGGGAAATGGACTATCGGGGCTACCGGCTTTGGGGAGATGCTCCCCTACCACGACAACCGGGTGCGCCTGAGCGAAACGGAAAAAGACCAGTGGGGGCTGCCCCAGCTGGATTTCGACGTCGAATTCAAAGAAAACGAATACCGCATGCGGGAGGATATCCTCCGGCAGATCGTCGCGATGTTTGAAGCGGCGGGCTTTAAGGATATTGAAACCTACGAACGGGAAACCGGGCCCGGGCTGGGCATCCACGAAATGGGCGGGGCCCGCATGGGCCACGACCCGAAAACCTCCGTGGTCAACCGGCATAACCAGGTCCACGACGTGCCGAACATCTACGTCACCGACGGGGCGTTTATGACCTCGGCCAGCTGCGTAAACCCGTCCCTGACCTATATGGCCTTTACCGCCCGGGCTGCACATCACGCAGCCGAACAATTCAAGGCTGGCGCCTTTAGTTAATCCCACACCACCCGATGAAAAACACATCTGCAAAACGCCTCTGGGGCGATTACCTGGACCGTCACCTGGAATACGCCTTCACCGGCGAACCCAAAGTGCGCCCCCTGGGCCGCGATGCCGACCAGGCCAACCGGAACCTCCAATTGGTCCTGAAGGGAAAAAAACGCTCTTACAGCCATGCCCTCCTGGGCTTGCAGCACCGGGGGGAGACCCTGCCCAGGATCGGGGACTTTACCGTCTTAACGGATTGGGAGGGTCAGGCCCGGTGCATTGTCCGGACAGTGGCCGTGCGGCTCAAGCCTTTTTTCAGCATCTCTTCCTCCTACGCCAAGCTGGAAGGGGAAGGAGACGGGTCTCTGGAGCAGTGGAAAAAATCGCACTGGGAGGCATTTGCCCGGGAACTGGAGCCCTTTGGCAGGGTTCCGAGGGAAAGTATGATCGTGGTGTGCGAGGTGTTTGAGAAAGTGTACGAGGGGTAAGGCTGATTTGAAGATTTGCCGATTTGAAGATTTGAGGATGTGCCGATTTGAAGATTTCAATTTGGCAATTGGGTTTAAGGGTGAATGCTTTTGCGGTACTTCCTGCCGTCGCTCCCCTTCACCTATAAACCGGAATCCCTGGTTTAATCCTCGTCGTCTTCGTCGTCGTCCCGGTCATCGTCTTCCCGGGGGGTCGTCTTCTTCGGCCTCGCATAAAAAAAGCCCGGACCAACCCGGGCTTATTTATTTCTGATAAACGGGTTGCGTCAATCCAGATCCACCCAGGTGTTCCCGGATTTGTGGGATGCTACCGTGGCCTCAACGAAGTTCAGGCCGCGGACTCCGTCTGTCATGGTCGGGAATTCCCCGTCGTTGTACTTTTGTCCCCGGATGGCCTTGGCCACGCCCCGGTAGATGTTGCCCATCGCATCGAAAATGCCTTCCGGGTGCCCGGCCGGGAGCTTGGTTCCATCCAGCGACAACTCGGAATTGTATGCATGCCCGGGTTTGTATACCCGCACGGGTTCCGTGTCTGACAACAGGTAGAGGAAGTTGGGGCGTTCCTGTTCCCACCGGAAACCGGCCTTTTCGCCGTAAATCGTAATGGCCAGTCCGTTCTCCTCCCCGGTGGCTACCTGGCTGGCGCGGATTACGCCCTTCACGTGGTCGTCCATTCGGATCAGCACCGTGCCGTCCACATCCATGACGTTGTCGTCATACAGGTAGTTGAAGTCGCAAAGAAGCGATTTGATCTTCAGGCCCGTGGTGAATTCCACCATGTTGAAAGCGTGGACGCCGATATCCCCCATACAGGAGCTGATGCCCGCTTTCTTCGGATCGAGCCGCCAGACCGAATTCCGCTTTTCCTTATCGTGGATAATCGGGTTGATCCAGCCCTGGTAATACCGGGCATCCACCTTGTGGATCTTCCCGAGGGCACCGGCCTTGATCATTTCCCGCATCTGGCGCACCATCGGATAACCCGTATAGGTGTGGGTAACGGTAAAAACCTTCCCGGATTTCTCGTGCAGGTCGCGGAGGGTTTTGGCCTCTTCGTACGTGGTGGTCATCGGTTTCTCGCAGATTACGTGGAAGCCGTTTTCCAGGAGTTTTTTGGCCATGGGGTAATGGAGGAAATTCGGCGTTTGGATGGAACACACCTGGATCCGCTCGGATTCCGGCAGTTTGGTCTCCTCGGCAATCAGCGTATCAAAATCCGGATAGATACGGTCGGTTGAAATCCCAAGTTCCCGGGCAAATTCCAGGCTTTGTGCATGGTCCGGGTTAAAGACCGCTCCGGTAATCTCATAGCTGTCGTACATATGGGCGGCAACCCGGTGGAGGACGCCGATCAATGAATCGCCCCCGCCTCCGAGGATACCCAGTTTTATCTTTTCAGGCATAGTATTAGGTAATTTTTGATTTTAACTTCCTTTTGTTTGCTCCAGGACATCCGCCATGTCATGCGCCTGTGGTACGCGTCGCTCTTCCAGTTTCTTCCGGAAAAACAGGAACAGTATCCCAAAGAGTACGGCAACGGTAAGCGGGAAGAACATCATCTTTCCGAGGGTTGCCTTCCCGGCGGCCAGTTCCGCCACTTCCTGGGCCATCCCGCTGTCCAGGGCAGTTTGCCGTGCACTGTCCAGCCAGGACCCGATTACGGGCTGCCAGATGGCTGTGGACAACATCCCGGCTCCGCCTACCAGCGACATGCCGAGGGCCCCGGTTTTAGGCATATACTCCGAGGTAAACCCGATCATGGTGGGCCAGAAATAGCACACCCCCAGGGCAAACAGGATCGCCGCCGCATAAATCATCCCGCCTTCTGCAATGCTCATGCTGTAGACGGCCGCCGTCGTGACAATCGCCGACATCAACAGTACGCCAATCGGGTTCAGCCGGTGCACCAGAAAACCGCCAAAATAGCGGCCGAGCGCCATGATACCGGTAACCATTGCCAGGACCAGCATGGGGTTCGCCCCGGAATTCCCGAGGATCCGCTCCACCCATTGCTGGGGCCCGAATTCGGAAATCGCCGTCAGGGTCATACAGACAATGATAAAGAGGAAAAGCGGGCTGGCGAGCGCCTTGATATTGAGGCGCGTGTCCGTTTCCATGTGTTCGCTTTCCGGCAGGGGCTCCTTAAAGAACATGAAGCCGTAAATCAACGTGGGGATCAGCATGATGGCTATCTGGGCCTGCCAGCCCATGCCAAAATCCGTCATAAACTTGGAAATCAGCGCCCCGATCACGATACCCCCCGGAAACCAAACGTGGAAGCGGTTGAGCATGGCGGTTCGGTTGCGCGTATACATATCGGCAATCATCGGGTTGCAGGCCGCTTCCACGGACCCGTTTGCAAAGCCGATAAAGAAGGTGGAGATCAACAGCGTCCAGAACCCTCCGGCGTATATGGTCATCACCAGGCCGATGATATGCGAGAAAAACGCAATCATCATCAACTTTTTCGGACCGAGTAAATTGTAAAGCAGCCCGCCGACAATCGTGGCGATGGGGAAACCCAGGAAGGCCATTCCGTTGATATAGCCCAGTTGCGTATCCGAAAGGTCGAACTGGAGTCCCAGCTGGTCGAGGATCCCCGCCCGGATGGCAAAGGTCATGGACGTTACCACCAGGGAGATACAAGCGGCAAGGAACACCCGATTTCTGTTAATTGGTTTCATAATGTTTGTTTTAGTTTAGTTGCAAGCGATGAATATATTAAAATTATAGTTTGTAGCTGACTTTCTCATTCCGAAAAAAGAGGATAAACACCAGCAAGACGACATATGAGAACCCGGCCGGGTACAGCCAGATTTCCCGCCATGCATGGCCGTCGGCGGTGGCAAAGGCGTCGACGATGCTCCCGCAAACCTGGTAACCGATAAGCATTCCCACCCCATAGGTTGCCAGGGTGATCAGTCCCTGGGCGGCGCTCCGGATCCGCGGCCCGGCTTTGACATCCGTGTAGATTTGCCCGGAGACGAAAAAGAAATCGTAGCAGATTCCGTGGAGCACGATGCCGGCAAACAACATCCATGCCCCCTCGTCCGCATTGCCGTAGGCAAAGAGCGTATAGCGCACCCCCCAGGCGAGCATCCCGACAATCAGCGTCCACTTGAGCCCGAACCGGTTCAGGAAAACCGGGAGGAGGAGCAGGAAGATCACCTCGGAAATCTGGCCGAACGTCATGTTCCCCGCAGCGTTATCCATCCCGATCTCGTTCAGGAAGGGGTTCGCAAAACTGTAATAGAATGCAAGCGGAATACAGATAAGAACACTCGACAGGAAAAATATCAGGTAGTTGCGGCTTTTCAGGAGGCTGAGTGCCTCCAGCCCCAGCACGTCGCTCAGGGTAATCCGGTCGCCTTTGGATTTGGGCGGGGTATCCGGGAGGGTGAAGCTGAACAGGCCCAGGGCCAGGGAAGACCCGGAGGCCAGCATAAAGGTGTAACCCAGCAGGTTTTCGGCCTCCCAATGAAATACGTAGCCGATAAGCATCCCCGCAACAATCCAGCCGATGGTCCCCCAGATCCGGATCCTGGCAAACTGCTTGGACGGGTCGGACAGCTGGTTGAAGGCCACGCTGTTGGCAAGGGCCAGGGTGGGCATGTACAGGACCATATAGACCAGCAAAAGCGGGTAGAATACGGCGAATTCCTGCGTGGACCCGATAAAATACATCAGTACGGCGCCCGCGATATGGATGACCCCGAGCATGCGCTGGGCCGCGAAAAAGCGATCGGCGATCAGCCCGACGATAAAGGGCGCAACGATGGCCCCCCAGGATTGCGTCATATAAGCGGTGCCGACTGCTGCCGCGTCCGTGTTCAGACTCCGGCCCAGATAGGTACCCATGGTTACAAACCAGCTGCCCCAGACAAAAAACTCCAGGAACATCATCAAGGATAGCTGCAATTGGATTCGACCCTTCATGGCGGCGGTTTATCGCTTGTAGAAGATGTAGTCCAGAGCGGGAGGTTCCGCGCCGCTGGCGCGGATTTCCGCCACAATCTGTGCCCGGTGGTGGGTGGAGTGGTTCAGGATATGGAACAGGATGTCCCGGAGCGTATTGCTGAAACTCCGCCCCTCGGAGTTCTCGTATCCCACGCGTTTTTCCAGGTCGTCCGCATTGGTGATCAACTCAAAGGAGGCCCGCTGGTTTTCGTAGTGGATATCCGCCCAATCGGAAAGCGCATGCACGTCCCACACCCCGTATTGGGGTTCGCTCCCGTTCAGCCGGGCATTCCAGATATGGTGTGCATTGAGTATATGACTGAAGAGCTCCGCTGTACGCGCAGACACCTCCTTCATTTCCGAGCAAGCTTCAATAAGCTTTTTGTTACAGTAATAATTGTAATCAAAAAGTTGGTGGAAATACGATTTCATCCCATTAATTACTGCTTATGACAATTCCCCGGCGGCTTTGATCAACAAGTCCCGCGTGGCGATGATCCCGGCTTCTTCCCCGATTTCGCTTCCTTCGTATTCCACCCCGATATACCCGCGGTATCCGGCGTCCTTCACAATTTTCAGCATCCGGACGTAGTCGATCTCCGACTCGTTGCCGTCCGGGCCGAAATCGTGGGATTTGGCGCTCACCGCCTTGGCAAACGGCATGAGCTCCTCGACGCCCTTGTAAATATCGTATGCCTCGGCACAGCCCGAACCGTAGTCCGAAGGGTCGTTTCGCCGGATGCAGAAATTCCCGAAATCCGGGAGTGTGCCCACATTATCCAGTTCCACCTGGCTGAAAACCCTGGCCATCATCTCCCCGTTGGAGGAGAGTCCCCCATGGTTCTCGACAAGGACATTGATGCGTTTGTCGCGGGCGTAGTTGCCCAGTTGCGTCAGGCCGTCGATGGAATTGGCGATCCACTCATCCGGGACGTCGCTGCCGGCCAGGTTGACCCGGATGGCATGGCAACCCATGGCCGCGGCGGCATCTACCCATTTGTGGTGGTTTTCAACGGCTGCAGCGCGTTCGGCTGCGTCGGACACAGCCAGATTCCCCTGGCCGTCCACCATGATCAGGACGTTCTTCATCCCGTGTTTCTGTGCCTCCTCATTGGATTTATCGACGAATTCCTGCATGGCCTCAGCAGAAAATCCCGCCGGTTGCAGGGTGCCGTAATACAGGGCGCTGACGTATTCCAGGCCGGTAAAGCCCCATCCCTTGGCCTTCTCCGCAAAGGTGTACGGGTCTACCCCGTCGTTGCGGATCATCCGGTTGATGGACCACTGGCCCAGGGAGAGATCGAAAAACAAATCGGCTTCAGCGGTGGCGGCCATCGCTCCGGAATCCGGGCTGCCGTCGCTGGTTTCTTTCTTCTCATTTCCCTTACAGGCAAGGGCCCCGAACAGGGAAACTGCGGCCGAAGCCTTGGCACTCTGGTGGAGGAATTTGCGTCTTTTCATCGGTTATCGGCTATTTTAATTGGTTGCTGGTCAGATCCGCTTTGCCGGGCGGCTATGCGGGCAGGCAGGCGCTAAGGTTTTCGCTCTCATTGCATTATCCGTATCTTTACGCCTCCTTTACTGCAAAACCCTAGGATTTATGGGCGTTTAAATGTAGAAAATTAATTTAATATTTAATACTTTTAGGAATTAAACAAACATTCTAAATGAGTAAATTCTATTACAACCAGGAGCAGGATTCCTACGATGCGATTGTCGTCGGGAGCGGGATCAGCGGCGGTTGGGCGGCGAAAGAACTTTGCGAGGCCGGCCTGAAAACCCTGGTGCTGGAACGCGGCCGTATGGTCAAGCACATCGAAGACTATCCAACGGCCAACATGGATGATTGGGATTTCCCTCACAACGGGCAGCTCCCGAGGGAAGAAGCGGCCAAACAGGAAAAGCAGGCCCGGACGGGTTATACCGTGCGCGCCCAGCATAATTTCTGGTTTGTCAACGACCTGGAACACCCCTATAACGAGACCCGGCGGTTCGACTGGATGCGCGGGTACCACGTGGGTGGCCGTTCCATTATGTGGGGACGCCATAGTTACCGCTGGAGCGATATCGACTTTGAAGCGAACAAAAGGGAAGGCATCGCCGTGGACTGGCCGGTCCGTTACAAGGACATCGCCCCCTGGTATGACAAGGTGGAAGCCTATATCGGGGTTACCGGCGAAAAACTCGGGCTGCCCCAGCTACCGGATGGCGTCTTCGAACCCATGATGGAGCTCAACTGCGTGGAAGACCACTTCCGCCAGAAGCTGGCCGAACAATACGAAGACCGCGTGGTTACCGCTGGCCGGGTAGCGCATATCAACAGCGACAAACAATACGAGGGCCGCAACCGCTGCCAGTTCCGGAACCGGTGTATCCGGGGCTGCCCCTTCGGCGCATACTTCAGCAGCGTCTCTTCCACGCTGCCGGCTGCGGAAAGGACCGGAAACCTGACACTCCGGCCGGATTCCATCGTTCACGAAATCACCTACGACCCGGATACCAAAAAAGCCACGGGCGTAAAAATCATCGACCGGGTCACCAAGGAGGAATTCGAGTTCAAGGCAAAGGTGGTATTCCTGTGCGCCTCCGCCATCGCTTCCACCTCCATCCTGATGCAGTCGCGTTCCGACCGGTTCCCGAACGGGCTGGGGAACGATTCGGACCAGTTGGGCCGGAACATCATGGACCACCACCTCAACGTGGGGGCGTCGGGCAAATTCGACGGCTTCGAGGACAAATACTATAAAGGACGCAAGCCCAACGGCATCTACCTCCCCCGTTTCCGGAACCTCGGCGGCGGTACAAACGTGGACAGCTTTAAGCGGGGTTACGGCTACCAGGGCGGCGCCAGCCGCGGAAACTGGGAAGATACCATTGGGGAGCTTTCCCACGGCAAGGACCTCAAGGAGGCGATCCTGAAACCCGGGGGCTGGACCTTCGGCATGGGCGGATTCGGCGAGGTATTGCCCTACGAGGACAACCGGATGACCCTGGACTACAACAAGCTCGACCAGTGGGGCCTGCCCACGGTGACTTTCGACGCGGGTTATAAGGAAAACGAACTGAACATGCGGCAGGATATGATGGAACAGGCCGCGGATATGCTGGAAAAAGCCGGCTTCCGCGAAGTGACCCCGTTCAACGGAAACAGCGCCCTGGGCCTCGGAATCCACGAAATGGGAACGGCCCGGATGGGACGTGACCGTCGGACCTCGGTGGTTAACGGTTACAACCAGGTGCACGACTGCAAAAACGTCTATGTCACAGACGGGGCCTTCATGACCTCGGCCTCCTGCGTAAACCCGTCGCTCACTTATATGGCCTTTACGGCCCGGGCAGCGGACCACGCCGTTAAAGAACTTAAAAAAGGAAATATCTAATGGAAAGAAGAAAAGCCTTAAAAAATATGGGGATGGCTATGGGGCTCACCCTGGCCACGCCCACCGTAATGAGCATCCTGCAGAGTTGCCAGCAGGAGGCAGGCACCGACTGGACCCCGGTCTTCTTCAGCGAGGGCGAAGGAGCCGTCCTGGTGAAGCTCGTGGACATCATCCTGCCTAAAACCGATACTCCCGCTGCCTCCGAATTACAGGTTCACGCCTTTATCGACAGCTATATGGAAGCAGTCCCCCCAGCGGAGGAACAGGACTTTATGCGGATGGCATTCGGGGCGTTTATAGACAAGGCACTGGCGGATTCCGGGAAGGAAGCTGCCGAAGACCTGACCGTCGAGGACCTGGAACCCGTCCTCGCCGAGAGCCTGGCGAAAAAGACGCCTGAGGAGGAAGCGGTGATAATGGAAGCCATCGGCTCCTACCAGGAAGCTGTGGAATCCGGGCAGGAAGCCACCCTGGACGAGGCGATCTCCCGATACAGTTTTGCCAACAACCTGCGCGGCTCCGTCATTTGGGCCTACAAGAACACGGAATACATTGGGGAAGAGGTACTGGCTTACCAGCCCGTACCGGGCGAATACATCCCTTGCGGGGACGTAGACGAACTGACCGGCGGCAAGGCCTGGTCTATTTAACAGACCCCCGGTGAATCGCAGGAAATTCATACGCAATACAGGGCTTGCGGCTGCTTTGGGTGCCGCAAGCCCTATTGCATTCGGACGGGGAGCCGGACCGGGTGCCGCAGTGAAACCGCAACAATACGCCAACACCTTTCCCCAACCAGCGGAAGCATTTACCCTGGACTTCGCCCCCCACCTGGGGATGTTCCGGGAAAGCGCCGGGGAGGACCCCCTGGAGCAGCTGCGCTTTATGGCGGACGCGGGTTTTCGATCTTTTGAGGACAATGGAATGGGCAACCGGCCGGTAGCCCAGCAGGAAGCCATGGCGCGCCTGATGGCGGAACGGGACATGCGGATGGGGGTCTTTGTGGCCCATACCATCTATTGGGACCGCCCGAACCTGGCTTCCGGCGATTTGGCCCTCCGGGAAGAATTCCTCGGGGAAATCCGGGCAGCCGTGGCGGTAGCCCAGAGGGTGAACGCCCGGTGGATGACCGTAGTGCCCGGACACCTGGATTTACGGCAGGATATGGGCCACCAGACGGCCCATGTGGTGGAAAGCCTCCGGCGGGCCGCCGACATCCTGGAACCTCACAACCTCACGATGGTCCTGGAGCCCCTCAACTTCAGAAACCACCCGGGAATGTTTCTCAGCGGGTCGGCACAGGCCTATGAAATCTGCCGGGCAGTAAACTCCCCGGCATGCAAAATCCTTTTCGATATTTACCACCAGCAAATCCAGGAAGGCAACCTGATCCCGAACATAGAGGCTTGCTGGGATGAAATTGCTTATTTCCAGATTGGGGACAACCCGGGCCGAAAGGAACCCACAACGGGCGAAATCAACTATTCAAATGTTTTTAAATACATTGCCGGACGCGGTTATGAAGGTATCCTGGGGATGGAACACGGAAATTCCCAGGAGGGTATTTCCGGGGAAAAAGCGGTGATCGAAGCCTACCGCGCCGTGGACCCCTGAGCATTTCATCGAATTTTTCCTACAAATTTGGGCGCGTTATCGATTTAATTGTACATTTCATCGCATATCCCCCAAAACTAAAGATGTCATGTCCCAAATCGACACCTACCTGTATGTATTGCTGACCTATGTAACCCTGTATTCCCTGGCGCGTTATGCCTACCGGAAATTCAAAAACCGGTTAACGCCTGCCGAACCCGCGGAACAGGAGATGGGTTAGTCCGCTGGCAAGCATTCCGTTGGCGCCCGGAGCCGGGCATTTTTACAATTTCTTTACCCGCCGGTAATCCAAACGGCCATTTTGACCCGTATATATCATACGCGAGCTCGAGATGGAGAATTATTATATTATTTTACTGGGCTACCTGGCCGCATTCCTGGTAATCCGGAGCATCGTCAGACCGATGCTGAAAGATTGACCGGATTCCGGCTTATTTCCGTTGGGTGATCCCTGTAGGGTGATCCGGAGCCAGCGTGCCCAAAATAAAAATACCCCGGCGATTGCTGCTACTGGCAGCAGGCCGGGGTATTTTTTTGAATAAACACTAAAACTTGCAGGGGCTTGCAACCGGCATACCCGTTACGACCCCCTGCATGAACCGGTTTACGAACCGCACATCAGGCAATCGTCGTCGGTTTGGCCTGAAGCCGCTTTGGCCTGGGCTACCAGGGCCTTCATCTCCTCAGCACTGAGAGGTTCTGCATCCACCGGCTGTTCCTTCACCGGGGTGGTCGACACCTTCAGGTTCTTTGCCTTTTCCGGCGCAACGCCTTCCTCGGTCACCACCGCTTCGGGGACTTCCACCTTTTTCTTGGTATTGTCCAGGGTGAATTTAATTGCGTCCACAGCCGCCTTGGTCCGCAGGTAATACATCCCCGTTTTCAGGCCGCTTTTCCAGGCGTAGAAGTGCATGGAGGTCAGTTTTGCATAGTTCGCGTTCTCCATGAACAGGTTCAGCGACTGGCTCTGGTCAATGAAGTACCCCCGTTGCCGGCTCATATCGATGATGTCCTTCATGCTGAGCTCCCAGACGGTTTGGTAGAGTTCCTTGATGTTGTCGGGAATCGCATCGATATGCTGGATGGATCCGTTGGCCCGCATGAGCTCCTGCTTCATATTCTCGTTCCAAAGACCCAGGCTTACCAGGTCTTCCAGCAGGTGCTTGTTGACCACGATGAATTCCCCGGAGAGGACGCGTCGCGTATAAATGTTCGAGGTATACGGCTCAAAGCACTCGTTGTTCCCGAGGATCTGCGAAGTGGAAGCCGTGGGCATGGGCGCCACAAGCAGGGAGTTGCGCACGCCGTTCTTTTTGATGCTTTTCCGAAGTTTCTCCCAGTCCCAGCGGCCGGAGAGCTCCTTATCCTCAATCCCCCACAGGTTATGCTGGAACTGCCCCTGGGAAATCGGGCTGCCTTCATAGGAAGAATACGGCCCTTCCTCCTTGGCCATTTCCATAGAGGCCGTTGCAGCCGCGTAATACAGCGTCTCAAATATCTCACGGTTCAACTTCTTCGCCTCGTCGCTGGTAAAAGGAAGGCGAAGCAGGATAAAGGTATCCGCCAGGCCCTGTACCCCCAGACCAATCGGCCGGTGGCGCATATTCGAATTCTCCGCCTCCTTGATCGGGTAGTAGTTCCTGTCGATGACCCGGTTCAGGTTCTTGGTCACCCGCTTGGTCACCCGGAAGAGCTCCTTATGGTCAAATTCGCCGTTTTTGATAAACATCGGCAGGGCGATGGAGGCCAGGTTGCACACTGCCACCTCGTCTTCTGCCGTGTATTCCAGAATCTCCGTACAGAGGTTGGAAGAGCGGATGGTCCCCAGGTTCTTCTGGTTGCTCTTCCGGTTGGCAGCGTCCTTGTAGAGCATGTAAGGCGTTCCCGTCTCAATCTGGGATTCCAGGATTTTCTCCCAGAGCTCCCGGGCCTTGATCGTCTTGCGGCCCTTGCCCTCTTTTTCATATTTCAGATACAGTTCCTCGAACTCCTCGCTGTGGGTGGTATAGAGCCCCGGGCATTCATTCGGGCACATGAGCGTCCACTCTGCATCGGCCTCCACCCGCTTCATAAACAGGTCGGAGATCCACATGGCGTAGAACAGGTCCCGGGCCCGCATCTCTTCTTTCCCGTGGTTTTTCTTGAGTTCCAGGAAATCGAATATATCTGCGTGCCAGGGCTCCAGGTAAATGGCAAAACTGCCTTTGCGCTTGCCGCCTCCCTGGTCCACGTACCGCGCCGTATCGTTGAAAACGCGCAGCATGGGAACCAAACCGTTGGACGTGCCATTGGTGCCTGCAATATAGGAACCGGTGGCCCGGATGTTGTGGATGGACAACCCGATGCCCCCCGCCGACTGGGAGATCTTTGCCGTCTGTTTCAGCGTGTTGTAGATCCCGTCGATGCTGTCGTCCTGCATGGCCAGGAGAAAACAGGAAGACATCTGCGGCTTTGGCGTCCCGGAGTTAAACAGGGTGGGCGTGGCATGCGTGAAATACTTTTTGGACATCAGCTCGTAGGTCTCCCGGACGGCGTCCAGGTCGTCCAGGTGAATGCCGACGGAAACGCGCATAAGCATATGCTGGGGGCGCTCTACGATCTTCCCGTTCAGCTTGAGCAGGTAGGATCGTTCCAGGGTCTTGAAGCCAAAGTAATCGTAGCCGAAATCCCGGTTGTAGATGATCATCGAATCCAGGGTATCGGCGTGCTTCTGGATCACCTCAAAGACGTCGTCGGCAACCAGGGGGGCCTTCTTGCCGGTACGCGGGTTCACGTACTCGTAGAGGTCCTTCATGGTTTCGGAGAAAGACTTCTTGGTGTTCTTATGCAGGTTGGAGACGGAGATACGGGCAGCGAGCTTGGCGTAATCCGGGTGGGTGGTTGTCAGTGTGGCGGCAATCTCGGCCGCCAGGTTGTCGAGTTCTGAGGTAGTCACCCCGTCGTACAGGCCTTCGATAACCCGCATGGCTACCTTGACCGGGTCTACCAGGTCGCTCAGACCGTAGCACAATTTACGCACCCGCGCGGTAATCTTGTCGAACATTACCGGCTCTTTCCTGCCATCTCTTTTTACTACAAACATGTGTTTCTCCTTTTTGTGATCATTAGTATTCGGGCTCGCCCTGCCCTGTTAAAATTCTTAACATTTTCAATTTGCGGCAGAAAAAAGCCCGGTCGTTGAGCGGACTCTTTTCCGTCGGATGCTCCCTAGAAATCGGCGTCGAAGCTGATTTTCTGTGAGTCCGTGTCTTTTTCCTTGTTCATTACCCCGGCTTTCTGGTATTCCGAGACGCGCTTTTCGAAGAAGTTCGTCTTCCCCTGCAGGGAAATCATGTCCATAAAATCGAAGGGGTTGGTGGAATTGTAGACCTTCTCGCACTCGAGCTCCACGAGCAGGCGGTCGGTCACGAACTCCAGGTACTGGGTCATCAACTTCGCATTCATCCCGATCAGGCTCACCGGCAGGGACTCGGTAATGAATTCCCGCTCAATATCCAGCGCGTTGGTGATGATCTGGGTAATGCGCTCCTTGGGCACTTTGTTCACCAGGTGGTTGTTGTGCAGGTGGACGGCGTAATCGCAGTGCATCCCCTCGTCCCGGGAAATCAGCTCATTCGAAAAGGTGAGCCCGGGCATGAGGCCCCGCTTCTTGAGCCAGAAGATGGAGCAGAAGGCCCCGGAGAAGAAGATCCCCTCCACGGCGGCAAACGCGATGAGCCGCTCGGCAAAGCTCGGGGACTCGATCCACTTCAGCGCCCAGTCGGCTTTCTTCTTGATCGCCGGGAAATTTTCGATGGCCTGGAACAGCACGTTCTTTTCCTTTTCGTCCTTTACATAGGTATCGATCAGCAGCGAATAGGTCTCCGAGTGGATGTTTTCCATCATGATCTGAAACCCGTAAAAGAATTTGGCCTCCGAGTACTGTACCTCGTTGACGAAATTTTCTGCCAGGTTCTCGTTCACGATCCCGTCCGAGGCAGCGAAGAAAGCGAGGATGTGCTTGATAAAGTATTTCTCGTCGTCTGAAAGCTTATTGTTCCAATCGCTCAGGTCCTGGTGCAGGTCGATCTCCTCCGCGGTCCAGAAACAGGCTTCACACTTCTTGTACCACTCCCAAAGATCGTGGTGTTGTATCGGGAATATTACAAATCTGTCCTTATTTTCCTTCAGGATTGGCTCTTCAGCTGCTGACATAATGCGGGATTTAAATTGAGTTAAAAAAGTGTGAAATTTCCTTGCAATAGGGACCAACAAAGATTGGAAAATACCGCCAAAGAGGAAAGGGGGTTAGTCCCCATCTGCCCCAAAGTTTTTAACACAACCTGTTGAAATCTAGCCTCGCAAGCCTCGATACGGCAGGTTCGGGGTTTATAAAAAAAATAAGGGCATTCCCGGGGATGTATATCAAAAAAATAAACCGAACAGTCGCTTATTCAAGCATACTATTCGGTCTATTAATTCGGATAGGTTTTGTCAAACGGTACGGCTCCCGGCGACGTGGTTGGCGGTTGCGGTTGTTGATCTAGGTAGTTCCCCCGAAACCTAAAAATCTAACAGGTACCAGTTCCAAAATTTGGCTTGGTTGCAAACGCCCGACGCCTGAACGCAGCTGTTAAAACATAACGAACATATAAGAGCCGTACTTCCTGTTTGACTAAAAATCTATCGGTTATTGTTAAAACTTTCAATTCAATTGCTGCGTGTACAGCGGTCGGGCATTAAACCGCCCCTTCAGGCGCATGCTCCGGCCGTTCTCGTCCATCAACAGCATATTCATGTTCCCGGCAACCTCTTCAAAACTCGACGCCGAGATTGAAATACTGCCGGATTCCGTAAAATACAGGGTGTTTTTTTCCTTAACGAGGTCCGCATAGCCGAACACCGTCCCCAGGCTGCTCAGGAATTCGTCCTTGGTGGATTCCACGCTGTACTGCTCGGCCCGGATAAACGCAGAGTCCTGGGACAGCGGGATAATGAATCCAAAGCCTTTGCCCTTTTGGGCGTTCGGGTTGATAAAATGCAATTTGAATACCGGGATCTGCCGGAATCCGGAATGCTGTTTGGCCAGTTCAAAATAAACCGGCCCCTCAAAGTATTCCACCTGGCCGTCCTGCAGGGAAGACAGCTGGTATTTGCCAGTGACCATCGGGCTTTCCGGCAACATATTTCCAGGGGTCATATAGGAGATAATTCCCAGCACTACCAGGGACGTCAAAGCGACCCCCGCAATCCGGGTAATCCATTTTGTCCTCTGATTCACGGATTCTCTTGGTTAGGTTCAATTCCCCGGACTTTTTCCAGCGGTGCCCCGGAAACCAGCGCGTCCGAACCCTCGTCGGAAACGGCAGCCGTCTCGGTTCCGTCCAGGACGCTGCCTTCCCCGTAGGTGGCCTTCCCGGACAGCACGGCCAGAACCAGCGCGGCAACCAACCCCAGGAAGTAATACAGACAGCGTTTCATCATCTTTTCCTTTATCTTCATAATCTGCCGGCAATGTAATGCGTACATGCACCGGGCGGGGTCCAAAATGTATAATCGGGCTGAAATCCTGTATAATCCGCAACACCCCGTGCAGGCGATGCGCCCTCCCGGCCCTTTTGGGCGGACGCAACCCGCAATTTCAGGGGCCTGCCAGACCTTGCGGACCGGATTCATCCGATTTGCAACCATTCATAAACTGAAACCTGCAATCAACACAAGTTAACGCCCGGCCTGCCCCCCCGATCTTTAATTTTGTTTAAATTAGGACGTACGAAGTCAAAGTTATGTTAGAGGCAGTCATTGTCGACGATGAAGAGAAAGCGCTCCAGAGCCTCCAGTGGGAACTGACCAATTTTTCGAATGAAATTTCGGTGGTTGCCTCCTTTACGGATGCCTACAAAGCGCTGAGTTACCTGGACAGCAACCAGCCGGATTGCCTGTTCCTGGATATTGAAATGCCGTCCATGGACGGCTTCCAGTTTATCCAGAAGATGCAGAACAGCGATGTGGCCGTGGTTATCACCACAGCGTACAACCAATACGCCATCAAAGCCCTTAAAAACGAGGCCATCGACTACTTGTTGAAGCCCATCGATTCGGACGACCTGGCGGATACCATCACCAAAATCCGGAAGCACCACGCCCGGGGCATGTCCGCCGAGCGCCTGGAACGGATCCTCCTGAACCACAACGCCACTTCTTCTCACAAAAAGATTACTCTGAGTACGGACGGGAAATTGGTTTTCCTGGAAAACGACGATATCATCTATGCGGAATCCGACGGCAACTACAGCACCATCTACCTTTCCGACGGACATAAAATCGTCCTGACCAAAAAATTAAAGGAAGTGGGGGAATTGCTGCCTTCCGACACCTTTTTCCGGATACACAATTCCTTTATCATCAACTTAAACAAAATCAAGGAATTTCTTAAAACGGACGGGTACGTCATCCTCAAACCGAATCATAAAATCCCGGTTAGCCGACAAAAAAAGTCGGACTTCCTGGATATGATTTAAGCCGGCCCCCTCCATGCGGAAACACCTTTTTAAAACCCTGCTCCATATTTGCATTGCCGCCATCTCTATGCAGGCGGCCGCCCAGGGTATCCCGAAAGATTTCCGCCAGCTTGCCGACAGCCTCATCCGTGCCCGGCCGGCAAACTACAGCGCCTATAAAACCGCCCTTGGGCCGTATTCCCAGGATACGCTCCTTATGCAGTATTTTGTGCGGGAGGCCGAAATTGCGGCCTTTACCCCCGGGGCCATATACGGATATACCCAACTCGGGCTGCACTTTCAGAACCTCTCCCAAAACGACCGGGCCCTGGACTACCTGGCCGTAGCGCTGGAAAAGGCCACCGAATCCAATAACCGCGAATTGCGGATTGTCGCCCTGAACCGGCTGGGAATGGCGTACCGGAAAATGGAAGCCATCAAATCCGCCCTGGATTATCACCAGGAAGCCCTGAGCCTAAGCGAATCGATTGCGGATCCCGGGGACTTTGTACTGCGGGAACGCAACACCGCCATCAACGGCATCGGGAATATTTACCGGATGCTGGAGCAGTACGGCCTGGCCATTGAGTATTTCCAGCGTTCCCTGGAGAACGACCAGGCGCTGGGAAACCTGGAGGGGCAGGTAGCCAATTACCAGAACATCGCGGAGTGCCTGGAAGCCCTCGGCGACCTCACGGGGGCCATGTCCTATTACGAGGACGCCCTCCGGGTGAACAAAAGCCTGGGCTCGGACCGGAGCGACGTCATTACCAGATACGGCATGGCCCACGTCCTTGCCCATGAGGAAAAAGCCGCGGAAGCCCTGGAAATTCTGGAGGCCATCCTGCCCAAAGCGCGGTCTTTTCGCGATCCCGAATTACTGGCCAACGTCTATGTGCAGCTCGGGTGGGTATTGTCCCGCCTGAAGCGTTACGACGAGGCCCGGGGCTACCTGCTCAACGGACTCAGGATTTCCGAAGAGCTGAATCTGCCGAGCAATATGGATTCCGCCAACCGCTACCTGCACGACATCGAAATGGCCCTGGGAAATTACCAGGCGGCCATTGAATTCTACAAGGCTTCCGTGGCTGCGCGGCGGATGATCTCGAACGACCTGAACCGCCGGTACGTTTACGAGATGATTTCCAAGTCCGAGGTAGATAAGCGAAAGGACCAGATAGAAATCCTCTCCAAGGAAAACGAGATCGTGAAGCTCCGGCTCCGGCGGAACCGGACCACGCTGCTGGTTGGCGCCCTGATGCTCGTGCTGATTACCCTGATCCTCTACATCCTGTACCGGCAGTACCAGTTGAACAGCGAAAAAAAAGTGCTCACCCTGGAACAGGCTATGCTCCGGAGCCAGATGAACCCGCATTTCCTCTTTAATTCGCTGAATTCCATTAAGCTCTACATCATCAACAACGAGCAGAAAAATGCCGTGCACTACCTGAACAAGTTCTCCAAACTCGTCCGGAAAATCCTGGAGGCATCCTCCCTGAAGGAAATCCCGCTGGCGGAGGAACTGGAAACGGTTGAACTGTATATGAATATCGAAAACATCCGGTTCAACAACGAGATTGACTTTGCCGTGGAGATGGATCCGGAGATCAACCCGAGCCTGGTGAAAATTCCGTCGCTCATCCTGCAGCCATTCCTCGAAAATGCAATTTGGCACGGGCTTTCGTCAAAGGAGGGGGAGAAACGCATCCGGATCCTGATCCGGCAGGAAGATTCCGGATATATCACCCTGGTGATCCGGGACAACGGCATCGGGCGGGCGGAAGCCGACAAGTTAAAACAGCGGCGGGTGCTCAAGCGGAAGTCTGTCGGGATCGACATAACGCGGGAGCGTCTTGCCAATTTTTCCAGGGATTACCAGTACAATTACACCATCGAAATCCGGGACCTTTTCGATGCGGACGGGAAATCTGCCGGGACCGAGGTGATCCTGAAAATCCCGACTATTTGAGGTGTTTCTCCGCCACGGATTCCAGCTCTTCGTACCACGCCTCCCCAAATTTTCGAACCAAGGCCTCCCGGACAAATTTGTAAATCGGCACCCGGGTGGCTTCCCCCAGGGAACAGGCCGGGTCGCAGATGTGCCACTGATGGTAATTCACAGCGGTCAGGGCCGTGTACTCCCGGATACGCACCGGGTAGAGGTGGCAGGACAGGGGTTTCTTCCAATCGATAGCCCCCTCCCGGTGGGCCGCCTCGATACCGCATAGCGCGGTCTCCCCGGAATACACGACATAGGCGCATTCGTTCCCGTCTACCAGCGGGGTCTCCCACTCCCCGTCGGATCCGCGGACATAGGGCCCCTGGGCCTCAATCGCCTTCCGGCCCTCGTCCCGAAGAAACGGCCGCACGCGGGTGTAGATTTTCTCCAGGATACCGCGCTCCTCCTCTGCAACCGGGGCGCCGGCACTCCCGTCCACGCAACAGGCGCCCTTGCACGCCTGCAGGTCGCAAACAAAATGCTTCTCAAAAAGCTCCTCCGAGACTACCGTTTTACCCAGTTCAAACATCGGTTGGAAATTTGGACAAAGATATTCTTTTCAACCTGAAATCCGGGAGTGGAAAATTCCCGTATAACCACTATTGGAATCTCCGGATTCCCATTACATTTGCGCCGCAAAAAATCGAGCACTATGAACTTTAATTTCCGCGAAATCGCCACCGCCACCATGATCCTCTTTGCCGTAATCGATATTGTCGGCAGCGTCCCGATCATCATCGACCTGCGGAAGAAGGCCGGGCATATCCAGTCCGGCAAGGCCACGCTGGTTGCCGCAATTATCATGGTTGCCTTCCTGTTTGTCGGGGAGGAAATCCTCAAGCTGATCGGTATCGACGTAAATTCCTTTGCCGTGGCCGGTTCGTTTGTGCTCTTTTTCCTGGCCATCGAGATGATCCTCGGCATCACCCTGTACCGGGACGAGGCCCCGGAGGCTGCATCCATCGTTCCCCTGGCCTTCCCGCTGATTGCCGGGGCGGGCACCATGACGTCGCTGTTGTCCCTGCGGGCCGAATTCGATGTGGTAAATATCATTGTGGCTATTGTCGCGAACTGTATCTTTGTATACGGGGTGTTAAAAGCCTCCTCCCGGATCGAGCGGGTCCTCGGCCAAAACGGCCTGAGCGTTATCCGCAAGGTTTTCGGGGTGATCCTGCTGGCCATCTCGGTGAAGCTGTTCGCGACAAACATCAACGGGCTGTTTTAAAGCAGCCCGCTGCCTGCCGGGACCTGCGGGTCAATAAAACCGTATTCCGATGAATAGAATCTTATTGATAGTCCTGATTGTACTGGCCCTGGCGCTGATCGTCTTTAACATCACCATGGTGGATATGCAAGACCCGCTGGAAGGGGATAGTCTTGTGGCACTCATCGGCATTGCAGCCGCCTTATGCGCCATTGTGCTGTTGCTGATCTACCAAACCTCCCGGCGTATCCAGAAAAAACTGGACGGGGAATAAACGCAGCCCGGGCTGGCCCCTTATGGACGGCAGGGCTGGCTTATAACGGGAAACTTCAGCTATCCGGCCGGGACTCCGGCCCCTCCTCCGGGTTGAGCCTGGGCCGGTCCAGGTCGCGCACCTTTAACAGCATCGCGTCCGTAGGCGCCAGGATTCGCGCCTTCATGTCCGGCGAAAAGAGCTGCTCGGCGATCCCCGCCTTGATGTAGGTCTTCAGCAAATCCTCGTGCTCGTAGTAGTCGATGCGCAAATTGAAGGCCGAGAGGAAATCCACCATGTGCTCAAAGAGGATATCGTCGGTGCGGAACTCCCGGTAGAAACGCATCTCGTCGTAATCCGCGTAGCGGTTGCGGTCTTCTTCCAGGTGGTCAAAGACAAAGCGGGAAAAATAGCCGCGGGAATCCAGGGCTGCCAGCGCCTCTTCCTCATTGCTGCCAATGGCCACAAAAACATCCGGGACGATGCCGCCGCCCCCGTAAACCACCTTCCCGCCGGGCGTGGTGAATTTCAGGGAGTCGGCCACCCGGATACTGTCTACCGAGGTGAGTTCCCCGTTGTGGTAACGCTCGGTGAACCGGTCGTAGTAGTCCTGGCTCCCGTTCTGGTAATCGCGCTGGATGGAGCGGCCTGTGGGCGTGTAGTACCGGGATACCGTGAGCCGTACGGCCGAGCCGTCGCCCAGGTCCATTTCGCGTTGCACGAGCCCCTTGCCAAAGGATCGCCGCCCGACGATCGTGCCTACGTCGTTGTCCTGCAGGGCCCCGGCGATGATCTCGGAAGCCGAGGCAGACCGCTCGTTGATCAGTACATAGACCGGTTTGTTTTCAAACCGGCCCCGGGAAGTGGCGTAGATGGAATCCGTCTGGCCTTTCTTGTTCCGGGTAAAGAGGATCAGTTTGCCCTCCGGCAGGAAGGCGTCGGCAATGCGTTCGGCCACGTTCAGATACCCCCCCGGGTTGTCCCGGAGGTCCAGGGTGAGTTTCTTGGCGCCGAGCTGTTGCAACTTCCGTAAGGCAGCGTCAAACTCGTCGAAAGTGGTCTCGGCAAAACGGTTCATCCGGATATAGCCCATGTCCGAAGTCAGCATGTAACTCGCATCGATGCTGCGGATCGGGATCCGGTCGCGACGCAGGTTGACGCTAAAGAGCCGGTCCTCGGTTTTGCGGTATACCTGCAGTTTGACGGAACTGCCTTCCTGCCCCTTGAGCCGGGAGACGATCTGCCCGTCGGGTATCCGGCGCCCGTAGAGCGTATCCCCGTCGGCCAGCAAAATTTTATCTCCGGGCTGAAGGCCTGCGCGCTGGCTGGGCCCCCCGGGAATCGTCCGGGTAACGGTAATGGTATCCCGGAAAGTGTAGAAGTTGATCCCGATCCCGACAAAGTCGCCCTTCATGTTCTCGGAAACCCGCTTCATCTCGGATTTCGGGATGTAGACGGAATGCGGGTCGAGTTTGTCCAGGATGTTGTTCACCGTCACATCGACGATACTGTCGGTATCCACCTCATCGACGTACTCGTAATCGATATAGTCGATGAGCCTGTTGAGTTTGTCCTTTTTGGAATTGGTCGTAAAGAGTTTCTCCGGGGTATCGTTGAAGTGCAGTTTCCCGCCCACAAAAATCCCCAGAGCCAGGGCAAAGGCCACGACTGCCGGTCCGATGTAATAGCTTTTCTTCAAATCATTCTTCATTTACGGCCACCCCGATGTCGATAACCGGCAAATGGACGAGTTCCACCCCGGCCCGCGCCAAAAACTGCAACCCGGAATCGTCCTTGTAGGCCTTCTGGTATACCACCCGTCGGATTCCGCACTGGTGGATCAGCTTGCTGCACTCCCTGCAGGGGGACAGGGTAATATAGAGGGTTGCCCCTTCGCAGGACTGCGTGGAGGAGGCCACCTTGGAAATCGCATTGGCCTCGGCGTGCAGCACGTACCACTTGGTATAGCCCTCCTCGTCTTCGCAGAAATTCTCAAATCCGGAGGGGGTGCCGTTGTACCCGTCGGAGATGATCATCCGTTCCCGGACGATGATGGCCCCCACCTGTTTGCGCCGGCAGTAGGAAAGCTTGCCCCATTCGTTCGCCATGCGCAGGTATGCCTTGTCGTATTTCTCCTGTTTTTTCTCCTTCACTCTATTGGTATAACGCGGCCAGAAAAAATTTCGTGCGGGAAAGCACTAATATACCCGCTTTTGGGATGGCTTACAACCTCGCCCGGGTTAATATTAAGTGAAAATCACAAGGGCCATGCCCCGATCAGCAGCGCGGTGGAAATCCCCACAATGGCCAGGCTGGCCAAACGGATATACCAGGCAGTAGGGGCGCGCAGCCGCTCCACCACCAGATAGGTAACCCCCAGCACCACTACCAGGACCAGCAACTGGGCCGCTTCGATCCCGAGGGCAAACCCCAGCAACGGGCCGGTTTTCTCGGACTCCCCGGACATCAGCATCCGGAAGTAATTGGAAAAACCCAGGCCGTGGATGAGCCCGAACAACCCGGTGGAAACCAGGTGCACCCGGAAAGCCGCCTGCCGGTCCGGGCCGGCGCCCGTCAACAGCAGGTTGAACAGGGCGGTCAGCAGAATGGTCAGCGGGATCAGAAACTCCACCCATCCGGCATCCGCATCCACCACCCCGTATGCGGCCAGGGCCAGGGACAAACAATGGGACACCGTAAAGAGCGTCGCCAGCCAGAACACCCGCTTCCAGTAGCGATAGGTAAACGGCAGGGCCAGGGCCGTCAGAAAAAGCACGTGGTCGTAGCCCTGCGGGTCCAGCACATGCAGGAACCCCAATTCCCCGTACATCCAGAAATTCTCCATCCTGTTGTTATTTCAAAAATTCTTGTGCGCCCCGATATGCGAAAGGTGCATTGGCCAGAAACGGCCCGGTATCCGGGGCCGCCGCTTAAATTCCCCGTTCCTGCTGGATGGCCTCATAGGCCTTCTGCACCTCCTTGAATTTTTCTTCGGCCCCGCGCTTGATGGCCTCGTCCTGGGTGTTGACCCGATCCGGATGGTACTTTTTGGCCATATTCCGGTAGGCCTTTTTCACCTCTTCGTCCGTGGCAGTGCGTTCAATCTCCAGGATTTTATAGGCGTTGTCCGCAGATTCGACAAACATCGCCATGATGCTTTCAAAATCCGTGGCCCCTATTTGCAGGTATCCCGCCAACTCCCTGAGTTTGCGGATTTCCGCCTCGCTCACGTGCCCGTCCGCCTGCGCGATCCCGAACAGGAAGTGGACCAGTTGCAACCGCACCTCATAGCGCGTCCGCTGGTTCAGGTAGGCGCAGATCCGCTGGCCGGAAATTTCCCGTTTTTTGATGACCTCGTTAAACGTCCTGAAAATGGCATTGGCCTTCTCCTTCCCGTAGGTGGCGAGGAAATACTGGCGCACGTAGTCGAGTTCCTGCTGGCTCACGCGCCCATCCGCCTTGATAACGATGGAGCAGAGCGACAACAGGTTCAGCTCAAAGTCGGCCGGGGATACCTTTTGCCGGGTAAAATCGGTAAACACCGTCCCGCCGCTGCGACTGGCCCCGTCTATCAGGCTCCCGATCAGGAACCCGATAATGGCCCCCGGCAGCCGGAGGAAGAGGTACCCGACGAAAGCGCCAAACCATTTGATCATCCGGAAAAATTTTTGGCAAAGATAGCGCATTGCCCCGGAATGCCGCAGCGGGCGGATAAGCGGTTCCCGGGTCCTGTAATTACCTGTGCCCCTTATGGTAAAGTGACGTCCTTTTCGTACCTTTGCACTTTAGAAATTCCATAAAAAAATACTATGTACCCTACAGAACTCGTAAAACCCATGCGGGAAGACCTCTCCACCGCCGGCTTTGAAGAACTTTTCACGGCCGAGGAAGTAGAGGCAGCTATAAAACAACCCGGTACCGTACTGGTAGTCGTCAATTCGGTTTGCGGCTGTGCCGCCGCCAACGCGCGCCCTGCCGCCAAGCTGAGCCTGCAGAACGGCAAGACCCCGGACCGCCTGGTCACTGTATTCGCAGGAGTGGACCGGGAAGCCGTAGATGCCGCCCGCAGCCTGATGGTGCCATTCCCGCCTTCTTCGCCCAGCATGGGCCTCTTCAAGGACGGGGAACTCGTACATATGATCGAACGCCACCATATCGAAGGCCGCCCGGCGGAGATGATCGCCGAGAACCTGACCCAGGCGTACGACGAATTCTGCTGATAAGCTGCTGTCGCTGTATTCAGCTCCAAACGCAACGGGGCCCCGACAGATTTGAAACAAGAGCCCCGCCTCAAATGGCGGGGTTTCTTATTTTTACACCATGGCCAAAATCCTCGCATATCCGCTTTCCGCAATCTACCTGCTGGTTTTCGGGATTGTCCTGGTGGTATTCCACCCGGTGCAGTGGGTCTGCCTGAACCTCTTCGGCTACCAGGCCCACAAGGCGAGCGTCAGTTTGCTCAACCTGTGCATCATGCGCTGCACTCATATCCTGGGGACCACCTATCGGTTTGAATACGCCAATCCCATGCCCGAAAGCGGCCCGCTCATTATCGTGACCAACCACCAGAGCATGTACGACATCCCGCCCCTGATCTGGTACCTTCGGAAATACCACCCGAAATTTGTCAGTAAAAAAGAACTCGGAAAAGGGATTCCCAGCGTCTCGTACAACTTGCGGCACGGGGGTTCGGCCCTCATCGATCGCAAGGACCGCCGGCAGGCCCGGGCCGAGCTCGAACGCCTTGGCGCGTATATCGAAAAAACGGGGCGCAGCGCCGTGATATTCCCGGAAGGGACCCGCTCCCGCACCGGGGAGCCGAAACCTTTCCGTACTTTTGGCCTGAGCCTGTTGATGGACCAGGCGCCCTCCGCGCAAATCCTGCCGGTAACCATCAACAATTCCTGGAAGCTGTTCCGGTATGGGACATTTCCGCTCGGCCTCGGGGCCCGGGTCCGGTTTACCGTACACCCGCCCATGCCCGTAGCCGGGTTTACCCCTGAAAAAATGAAAGAACTCGAAGCGAAGATCGCTTCCAAGATCGACCCCCCAGCATGACCGATGCAGAATTTGTAGAACAGACCATTGACTATGTCCGGAGCGAACTCGATGGGGCCGAAGGCGGCCACGACTGGTTCCACACCCAGCGGGTATTCCGCAATACCTTGCTGATTGCCAAAGACGAGAAGGTGAATATCCTGATCGTGAGCCTGGCTGCCCTGCTCCACGACGTTGCCGATTCAAAATTCCACGACGGCGATGAAGATGCCGGTCCGAAAAAGGCCGACGCCTTTATGCGCAAAATCGGGGTGCCCCAGGCCATTCGCACGCATGTGGTGCAGATCATCCGGAATATTTCTTTTAAAAACAGCCTGGAGAAAAACAAAAAGCCGTTTACTTCGGACGAGCTCTTTGTGGTCCGCGATGCCGACCGCCTGGATGCCATCGGCGCCATCGGGATTGCTCGTGCCTTTAATTTCGGCGGCTACAAAGGGCGGAAACTCTACGACCCCGAAATCGCCCCCCGGGTGAAAATGAGCAAGGCGGAATACAAAAAATCGGACGGGCCCACCCTGAACCATTTCTACGAAAAACTGTTGTTGCTCAAGGACCGTATGCACACCGATACCGGTAAACGCCTGGCCGAAAAGCGCCATGCCTTTATGCTGGAATACCTGGAGGAATTCTACCGGGAGTGGAACGGCACGGCCTGATTTCCCAGACCGGTTCCAGGCTCCCGCCCCGTATTGAACCTGCATGTGCCGGCCCGTTCGGGCGTCGTCCGCTTTCCGTAGTTTTTGTATCTTGAAAGCTCATTTTTGAACAAACCGAACAAACACCCAACATCCATGCAAAGAAGAAAATTCCTGAAAAATACGGCTGCCTCTACGGCGGCATTCAGCATTGTCCCGAGTTTCGTACTGGGAAAAGGCCATGTGCCCCCCAGCGACACGCTCTACGTAGCCGCCTTCGGCGTTGGCGGCCGGGGTGCCGGCGTGATGCGCGGCCTGAGCGAAACCGGAAAGGTCAAATACGTCGCCTTCTGCGATGTAGACGACCGGCGGGCTGCCCCTACCTATGAGATGTTCCCGGATGTAAAGCGCTACAAAGACTACCGGGACGTGTACAAGAAGCATTTGAAAGACATGGATGCCATTATGGTAGCGACCCCGGACCACACGCATGCCACCATTGCCTTGCCATTTATGCGGGAGAAAAAACACGCCTATGTGGAGAAGCCCCTGACCCACAACATCGCCGAGGCCCGGATGATGACCCAGGTAGCCCGCGAGATGGGGATTGTTACGCAGATGGGCAACCAGGGGGCTTCCAGCAACGGGAGCCGCGAAGCCAGGGAATGGCTCGATTCCGGGATAATCGGCCGGATTGAAAAAGTGGATTGCTGGACGAACCGTCCTGTCTGGCCCCAGGGGGTCCCGGTGCCGGAAGGAAGCGATCCGATCCCGAAGGAACTGGATTGGGACCTGTGGCTGGGCCCTGCGGCCATGAGGCCGTACAACGACCGCTACCTCCCGTTTAAATGGCGTGGCTGGTGGGACTTCGGCACGGGGGCCCTGGGCGATATGGGCTGTCATATTATGGAAACCCCCTTCAGCGTCCTGGAACTCGGATACCCTACAGAAGCGGAGGCGAGCTGCACCACCAACTGGGTGGGCGACTTTGTGGAAGCGGACTACAGTGAATCCTGTCCCTCCTCTTCCATCGTCCGGTTGAAATTCGACACGGACCAGCACGGGCAGGTAGCCCTGAACTGGTACGACGGCGGGTTGAAGCCCGACCTGCCCGACGAACTGAAAGACGGGGAGACCATTGGCGACAACGGCGGCGGCTCCATTTTCTACGGGACCAAAGGCATCATGGTCTGCGACACGTATTCCCGGAATGCCCGCCTCCTTCCCTCTGACCTTATGGATATGGTCAGCAAGCCGGCTCCCAGGCTGCCCCGTGTGGAAGGCGGTACCGGAGGGCATCAGCGGAATTTTGTGGAAGGCTGCCTGAACGGCACCCCCACCTCTTCGGATTTCGAGAAGGCAGGAAAACTTACGGAATCCGTCCTGATGGGGAACCTGGCCATCCGGGCCTTCCAATACAAAAACCGGGTCACCGACCCGGATAGCGGCCGGTCGTACTTCGAATACCCCGGGCGCAAGAAAATTATGTGGGACGGCGAAAACATGCGGGTCACCAATTTCGACAAGGCAAACGAATGGGTAAACGGCAGTTACCGGGAAGGCTGGGATCTGGCCTAGGCCCGGCAGCCTGTCCGTAAGCCCGGGGCTACTCCTGGTCCGGCCTGCTTTCCAACCCTCCGACAGGGTTAAAAGAGCTCCCACTGCCCGCTTTTATGCGCTGCGTGCAGGGAGGTGTTGAGTTCCGGGAATTTGCGCCCCGCGAAGTATTTTTTCCGTGCAATCGCGGCCAGCTGGTGGATCTGGGATGCAACGGCCCCTTCCCCCTTGTTGCGGATACCGAAACGGCTGTCATTCAGGCTGCCGCCGTGACAGGCGCGGATCTGGGAGAGGATTTTCCCGGCCCGGTCCGGCATTGCCCGATGGAGCCATTCCGTAAAGATTCCGGCGATGGCCCCGTTGAGACGTACCACCGTAAACCCGAAAGAGCGGGCTCCTGCATCGGCAACCGCTCGGGCCATGTCCATTACCTCGTGGCTGTTGATCCCCGGGATGATCGGGGCGAGCATCGCGTTGACGGGGATGCCCGCATCGGATAGTTTGCGGATCGTTTCCAGCCGTTTCGCAATACTCGCGGTGCGGGGTTCCAGCAACCTGCGGGTGGATTCGTCCAGGGATGTCACCGAAATATTGACCCCCACCAAACCGTCGGCATGTAGTTCCGTGAGCAAATCCATGTCCCGGAGTACCAGTGCGTTTTTTGTGATGATGCCCACGGGGTGGCGGTAGCGATGGAATATTTCCAGGCAGGCGCGAGTGATCCCAAACTCCCTTTCAGCAGGCTGGTAGCAATCCGTATTCCCGGAAAGTACGATGGGGGCCGCCTTCCAGGAACTGCGTTTGAGGAAACGATCCAGCAGGGCCGGGGCGTTTTCCTTGACGAGGATCTTGCTTTCAAAATCCAGGCCGGGCCCGTACCCCCAGTACTCGTGGGAGTTCCGCGCATAACAGTAGACGCATCCGTGTTCGCAACCCTGGTAGGGGTTCATGCTGTAGGACATGCCCACATCCGGGCTGGAAACCTTGTTGACGATGGTTTTTGGGTGGACGCGCAGGTAGCCGGTGCGGACCTTCTCGGATTCCCCGCTGATCCGCTGGTGCTCCAGAAAATCCTCCAGGGGCTGCTCCTGAAGGGCCTCAAAGCGGTTTGCCTGGCGGGATTGGGCCCCGCGGCCTTTGCGGATTTCTCTTTCGGGATGCGACACGGCAATTGGAATTTATCCAAATTTATGGATATTATCCTGATATGCGATGGTTGATGGAGAATTTAACACCGCCGAAACGGGATGCCGCGTACGGATCCGGCGGCAGCGGAAAGCGAACTACCCGCGGATATGTACGGAAACGAGTTGCTTCTTACTGCCCCGCTTGGCGTAGAAGTACAGCCGGTCCTCGTCCTCCTCCACCAGCGGTTTGGAAACCATCAGCGGCAGGCGCGCTTCGGACTGGTCAATGATCTTTTCCCAGGAGATCCGGCCTTCCGGGTTCAGGCGGATCAGGAACACGTTCCGGTTCCGGCTGAGCCCCTGCCGGAAAATGAGCCGCTCATTGTTCAGCAACTGGGGGTTGTCTGCAGCGGTACATATAAAGAAATAGGTGTGGCCGTCCTTGGAATAGGCGCTGTAGGAGGCATAGGCCCCGTCGCCCTGGGTCACTTCGGTCTTGTTGATGTTCCGGGCCCAGACCAGGTCTCCGCGGCTATCCAACCGAACGCTGATAATGTCGTTGTGGTGGAAGCGTTCCACGCGCAGCCTGCCGCCGCTCCCGTTATCCTGGATGCTGTTGGTAACAAAATACTCCTCCGCGTTGAAGAGCAGGGAACCGTCCGGCGTAAAATGCACGTCCTTAAACACGAGGTTTTTGATGGCTTTCTCGGATTCCGACCCGAATTTATCGACCATGAACTGGTGGGAGAAGGGATTGTATTTGTGGATACCCGCCTGCAGGGTCTGCGGGTCTACTTCCAGGTATTCCAGGCCGTTGTACCGCTCGTCCTTCCGGTCGGCATAAAAGCCCACGCAAATGAGTTTCCCGTTGCGCAGGATCGGCTTGAGCGCCTCGGAATAAAAGCCTTCCCGGTCGTAGGAGGCGGTTTGGGCCCCATCCCGGGCGAGCTTGATTAGTTCGTACTGGAATTTCCGCTCTTCGGCCTTAAAGCGGCGCTTCCGGAAATACGCCTTGGCAACCAGGTAGGCCGCCGAATGATCCGGAGCCATTTCCAGTGCCTCAAAGGCGTAATTTTTTTCTTCCACGGAGGCCGAGAAATCGACGTCCATCACCGGTTGCATATTGAAATTGTAAACGAGGATCCGGTGCTTGTTCACGTCGCCCTTCTTGTGGTGCAGGCTCAGGGCAAAAGCTTTCTGTTCCCGGTCAAATAGCAGGGTCGTACTGAACCCCGAATTAAATTTCCGGTTGTAATAATTCTTGTCGACCGGGTTTTCCACATATACCGATGGAATAGTGAGCAGGTCCTTCCGGGTAAAATTGTAGGCCCCAACCGGGGTTTGATGCACGGAATACGTATAACTCAAACGCTCCGGGTCGTAGCTCAGGAACAACAGGTATAATTGCCCGTTGGCCACAAAACCGTCCAGGAAGTCGGCTCCCCGGAACTTGTAATTGTATTCGTCTATCAGTTCAAGCTGCGGGTTATACCGCTCTATCAGGTAGCCTTTTGGCCTCAGGATCAGCCCGGTATAATAGGCCCTGACCAGGACTTTGTTGCCCTGGGCAGACTCCGAGAAAGTGACCAGGTTCGAATATCTGTACCGATCGTTATATTTTTCGCCGAACATATAGTCCACAGGCATTTCCTGCGCCCCGCAGACCCAGGCGGCCAGCAGCGCAACTGCCATACAGAGATTCCGATACATAGGATGTCCTTTTGATTATTCCCCGGGGAAATCGGGCTTCCGCTTCTCCAGGAAAGCCGTGGTGCCTTCCTTAAAATCGGCCGTGCCGAAGCACGATCCGAAGGCGTCGATTTCGGTCCGAAACCCGGAAACACTACTCCTAGAACCCGCATTTACCGCTTTTATTGCATACCGGATGGCCACCGGCGAATTTTTTGCGATTTTCCCTGCGAGCTGCAGGCAGTAGCTTTCGAGTTCCTCCAGGGCCGTTACGTGGTTGACCAACCCGTACTCCAGGGCCCGTTCCGCATCGATCATGCCGCCGCTGAGAATCATCTCCAGCGCCCGGCCCCGGCCCACGAGTTCCGGCAGCCGCTGGGTTCCCCCGTAACCCGGGATCAACCCAAGTGATACTTCGGGCAGCCCCATCCGGGCATTGTGGCTGGCCACCCGGATATGGCAGGCCAGGGCCAGTTCCAGGCCGCCTCCAAGGGCAAAGCCGTTAACGGCGGCGATCACCGGGGTGCCGAGCTGTTCCACCAGGTCAAAAAGCGTTTCCTGGCCTTTTGCCGCCAGGTCGCGCCCCTCCTCAGGGCCATAAGACGCGAATTCCGCGATATCCGCCCCGGCCACAAATGCCTTGGGCCCGCTACCCCGCACCACGATGGCCCGGATATCCGGGTCGGCATCCAGGGACGAGAATGCCTCGTGGAGCTCTTCGATGGTTTTGCGGTTCAGCGCATTGAGTTTCTTGGGCCGGTCGATGGTCAGCAGCGCTATCCCATCCTTTTCCTCGGTTTTCAGGTTTTTGAATTTCATGGAATTCCTTAGGGTTTTATTTGAAGTTCTGTCTGAAGTTATAAAATTATCAGTGTCCGCTGTTGCCTATGCCTTTTCCCTCGGCAGGTATACCGTGAAGACGGTACCTTTTCCCTTCTGAGAGGTAAATTCAATCCTGCCGCCATAGGTTTCCACAATGGTTTTGACCATTCCCAGGCCGAGCCCCATCCCGCTGCTTTTGGTAGTGAATTTGGGTTCAAACACTTTGTCGCGGTTGTCTGCTTCGATGCCTATGCCGTTGTCGGCCACCATGATCTTGACAAAACCGTCCTCGGCTGCCACAGACACCAGGATTCGCGGGTGGTCCACCTCCGGGACCGCCTGGATGGCGTTCTTAACCAGGTTGGTCACCACCCGGATGAGCTGCGTCCGGTCCATTTTGGCAATGATCTCCTGCTCATCGGCCATAAAGTGGATATAAGGCTCGTTGAAAATGTCCAGGGCGAGCTTGACGATTTCCACCACGTTGAGCGTTTCGTTCTGCTGGGCGGGCATCTTCGCAAAATTCGAGAAGGCCGAGGCAATGCTGCTCAGCGTGTCGATCTGCTGGATGAGCGTTTTGGAAAACTCGGCAACCTGCCGGCCCACATCCGGGTCCCGGGGGTCGAATTTCCGCTCAAAACTCTGCACGCTCAGCCGCATGGGCGTGAGCGGGTTCTTGATTTCGTGGGCCACCTGTTTGGCCATTTCCCGCCAGGCCTGTTCCCGCTCGCTCCGCGCGAGCTTTGTAGCGCTGAGCTCCAACTCGTCGATCATGCTGTTATAGGCGTCGATCAGCTTGCCGATCTCCTCGCTGGGATCGTCCAGGAAAATCTTTTCGTTGGTCCGGGCCAGGCGCGTATGGGTGAGCTTGTCCGATACGGTTTCCAGCGACCGGGTAATGTACTTGGAAATAAAGTAGGCCAGGGCAATCGCGCTCAAAAGCATGATCAGGTAGACCGCCCCCAGGCGCATCATGAACTCCCCGAGTTCCATGTCGTAAAAGGAATTCTCCTCAAAATAGGGCAGGTTCAGGATCCCGATGGGTTTAAACCGGCTGTCAGTGATAAAGGAATACGAAGCCTGGTAGTTGTCACCCGCTGCAGCCGCCGATTCCACATAGCGCTTTTCCATGCTCCCCCTGAGCGCATTGAGCACATGGGCATCCAGACAGAGGGAAACCGAGTCGTTGTCGAATTTCGGGCGCGAGCTTTTGATCAGCTGCCCGTCCAGGTCGTAGATGTTGAAGTTTGCGTTCTCGATGATCGCGATCCGGTAGATCTCGTCCTTGAATATCAACCCGAGGTTTTCGGTAGTGACCGGGTAGGTAGTGCGCTGCAGGGCAAAGGTAATGGCCTGCTTGATTTGCTCCTCCTTCCGCTCCAGGCGGTCCTGGTGGTAATCCTGTGCCTGTTCCCTGTACTGGTAGACGGTGACCCCGGCAATCAACACGGACGCGATCAGGACCAGGAGGATCATCGATACGAAGATCCGGGACCGTAAAGACATCTTTTTGAACAAGGCGATCGGGTTTCCGCTAAGATAGCAATAATCGGACCAAAAGCAGGTTTATCGGGGGCTTCCCAAATGGTCAATCGGGCTTGCCGGACCGCTCCCTGAGGCGCCTGTAAAGCCGGATGCCGAGCATCAGCAGCACCGCCAACGCCAATAGGCCTGCCAGGCCGAACATCCAGTCGATACTGTTCTTGAGTACGGCCAGGAAAACCACCGCAAACAAGATGAGCGTGGCCCCCTCGTTCCAGATCCGCATAAATCGGGAGGTGTAGGAAATCTGCCCGCGCTGGAAGCGCAGGTACATGCGGTGCATCACCAGGTGGTATATGATCAGCAATACCACAAACCCGAGCTTCACGTGCATCCAGGGCTGGGAGAGCCATCCGGGCATGATCCAGAGCAGCACCAGGGCAGAGGCGATGCAGAGCACGGCCGACGGCCAGGTAATGATCTGCCAGAGCCGGCGTTCCATCACCCGGAACTGGTTGCCCAGTACCCGGGCTTCCGTCTCGGGTTTTTCGAGGGCTTCAATATGGTAGATAAACAGCCGGGGCATGTAGAAAAGCCCGGCAAACCAGGTCACCACAAAGATCAGGTGGAGGGATTTGATATAGTTGTAATAGTCGGCCATTGCCAGGAGTTTCTCCCGGTAAACTTACGCCATCCGGCCCATCCGGTCAAATCCGCCGCTGCAAGAACCTGCCCGCCAGGAAAACGCATACTGCCGGCAGCAACCAGGGAAGGCCAAACGACCGCAGCGGGATCCAGCTCACGGCACCTTCCGGAATGGCCCCCGGCCAGAGGCTTTCCACAAAATCCGGGATGCTGAACAACAAGGTAACGGCAACCACCGCCCGGAACAGCCGGGGGGGCGTATACCGGGCCGGCATCGCATTCAGCCCGATCAGCACAATGGTCAGCGGGTAGATAAACAACAGGGCCGGGAGGGCCACCGAGATAATATAAGCTACGGGGAGTTGGCCAAAAAGCACCCCTGTCGCACACCCGGCAAGGGCCGTCAGGGTATAGGCCCGGGGCGAATCCCCGAAACGGGATCGCGCGTAGTCCGAAGCGCCGGTGACCACGCCGACGGCCGTTGTAAAACAGGCCAGGCCAATCAGCAGGCTCAGCAACGCCTGGCTCCGCGCCCCAAGGGCATATTCCGTCACCTCCCGGAGCAGCCGGGTACGGGTTACCTCCTCCGGGACCCACCCGGTCATGGCAGCCCCACTGTACATCAGGCCCGTATAGAGCAACAACAGGCACATTCCCGCAAACAGCCCGGCGAGCGCAATCGCCCGGAACCGCTGCCCGAAATCCAGGCCGGGGTTTTCCAGCCGGAGGGAAACGAGAATCACCCCGCCGCAAACCACAGCGCCGATGGCGTCAAAGGTCTGGTACCCTTCCTGCAAACCCGCCGTAAATGGTGCCGACAGGGTACGGGCCGTCATGACATCCGGCGGCCAGAACAGGATGCTGCCGATCAGGAGGACCAGGACCAGCAGGATCACCGGGGTGAGGTATTTGCCGATAAGGCTGCCCAGTTTTGAACGGTTCATCACCAGGAAAAACACGAGGGCGAAATACACCAGGCTGGTGAGCCAGGGCGGGCTCCCAAGATAGGGCGCCACGGCCATTTCATGGGTTACCGATGCCGTCCGGGGAGAAGGCAGGGCGAGCGAAATGGCATAGATCAGGAAACAGTAGACGGCGCTGAACCCCGGGGAGACTTTTTTGGCAAAGTCGAACATGCTGCCCTGCAACCGGGAGTGTGCGAGGATCCCGAGCATCGGGATCAATACGGCCGACACGCAAAAGCCCAGGCAGACGAGCCACCAGAGCGGCCCGGCCCGCCATCCCATCTGTGGGGGGAGGATCAGGTTGCCCGCCCCGAAAAACAGGGAAAACAGGGCGAGCCCGAGGATGATGATGGATTTTCGGCTCATGGGTTGAATCAGGGCTGCGCCAGGCGGCGTTTTGACAGGTGGCAGCGGTGATTCGTCGAAAATAAATAAAATTCACCGGCAGCGCTCAATAAATCGGCATTTGCCGTCGTTGTCTTTGAAGGAACAGCTACAAGAGTGCACTATAGGGAAATGAAGGGAATCGGAAATCAATTCGGTTGCCGCTTTACACCGCCCAAATCGGGAGCGACAGCCCTAACCAAAAACCTACGCCATGAAGAAGCTCTTCTGCTCCATCTTCGGACACCACTTCTCGGTTTCCAAAAAGGTAACCTCACACATCAAGGAATACAGCTGCCTGCACTGCGGCAAACAGGTAACCACGGACGTCAGCGGGAACCTTTCAACGCTGACCCCCGAACTGCGCGAAATCAACCGGACCCTGGAACACATCTACCAGAAGCGCCACGCTTCCCATTCTCACCCGCAGCACCAGGTTGCCTGATTATTCGCCGGCACTGCCAAACGCATTCCAACCCCGCGCCGTCAGGTCTATCTGCTCGCCCGCGCGCGTAACCAGTTGTGCCCCGGCCTCCTTTTCGGCCATATGGCCGATTACGGTGAGGGATGGGTTCCCTTTGATTTTCGGGAAGTCCTCCTGCCGGATCGTAAAAAGCAACTCATAGTCCTCCCCGCCGCTCAGGGCCACGGTGGTACTATCCAGATTAAACTCCTCGCATACCGCCTGGGCCGAAGGATCCAGCGGGATTTTATCCTCAAACAACCGGCAACCCAGCTGCCCCGATTCGCACAGGTGCAGAATCTCCGATGAGAGCCCGTCGCTGATGTCGATCATGGCCGTGGGCCGGACTTCCAGCTTGCCGAGCAACTCCACGATGTCCTTCCGGGCCTCCGGCTTGAGCTGCCGCTCCACCAGGTAGCTGTAGGGTTCCAGGTCGGGTTGGTGGCGCGGGTTGACCTTGAAGACCTCCTGTTCCCGCCGGAGCACCTGCAACCCGAGGTACGCCCCCCCGATATCGCCGCTGACAACCAGCAGGTCGTTGGGTTTTGCGCCGGACCTCCGGACCGCGGTGCCCTTGGGAGCCTGGCCAATAGCCGTAACGCTGATAATCAGCCCCTTGTTGGACGAGGTGGTATCCCCCCCTACCACGTCCACCCCGTAGATCTTCCCCGCCAGGGCAATCCCGGCGTACAACTCCTCGAGGGCCTCCAGGGGGAAGCGGTTGGAAACTGCCAGGGAAACGGTGGCCTGGGTGGCCTGCATGTTCATGGCGTACACATCGCTCAGGTTGACGATCATCGCCTTGTACCCCAGGTGTTTCAGGGGGGCGTATCCCAGGTCAAAATGGACGCCTTCCACCAGCATGTCGGTGGTTACCGCAACCTCAGTGTCCCCGATGGCCAGCAGGGCTGCATCGTCCCCGATGCCCTCCAGGGTGGTGGGCTGACGGAGTTCCAGGTGCTGTGTCAGGTGGCGGATCAGGCCAAATTCCCCGAGTTTCCCGAGGTCGGTGGATGGGTGGTCTTTGTCTTCAAACATGGTACAAAAATAAGGCGGATCGTTATTATCGCGTATCTTTAAATCAAAAATACAGCGTGGAAAAGCCTGCTTCCCGAATCCTGAGGGTCCTCGTCCTATGTATCCTGCTCCTGAGTTCCTGTTCCCGTTCGGACGACGCCCCCGGTGACGGGCTCGCCCCGGGGCCGAACCCGAATCCAAATCCCGGCGGATCGGCCGGGGAACCCACGGGCTTTACCCCCTGCGAGAACGGCATGGCCGGGGCGTACCCCTGTTCGGGGCTCGACCTGGTAGCCCGCCTGGACCTGGAAGTTTTCTCCGCCACTTCGGGGAACGACATCTGGGGATGGGCCGACCCTGCAGACGGGACGGAATACGCCCTGGTGGGCCTGAACAACGGCACCGCCTTTATTTCTCTGGCCGACCCGGAAAACCCCGTCTACCTCGGGAAACTGCCCACCCACACCGTCGCCAGCGCCTGGAGGGACATCAAGGTCTATGCGAACCATGCCTTTATCGTTTCGGAAGCCGACGGGCATGGGATGCAGGTCTTTGACCTGACCCGGTTGCGGGATGTTTCCAACCCCCCGCAGACTTTTTCCGCTACTACGCACTATTCCGCCTTCGGGAATGCGCACAACCTGGTGATCGAGGAGTCCTCCGGGTTTGCCTATGCGGTGGGGACCGGCCCGGAATTGCCCTATCAGGGCGGGCCGCACTTTATCGACCTCGCCGACCCTGCAGCCCCCTCCGACACAGGCGGATTTGCCACTGCCGGCTATACGCACGACGCCCAGGTAGTGCTGTACCAGGGGCCGGATGCGGACTATGCGGGACGGGAAATTTTGGTGGGGGCCAACGAATCCGAGGTGGTGATCCTGGACGTTACGGACAAGGGAGCCCCCTTTGAGATTGCGGGACTGGATTACAGCAATCTCGGCTATACGCACCAGGGCTGGTTTACCGAAGACCACCGGTTTTTTATCCTGGGCGATGAACTGGACGAACTGAATTTCGGCCTGAACAGCCGGACCCTGGTCTTCGATTTTACGGACCTGGACAACCCGGTTCTGTCGTTCTCCTATTCCGGGCCCACTACCGCCATCGACCACAACGGTTACGTGCTCGGCGACGTATTTTACCTGGCCAATTACACGGCGGGCATCCGCCTGCTGGACATTTCCGGCATTGCCGGGGGAGAGATGGCAGAAACCGCTTATTTCGATACCTTTCCGGACTCTGACAGTCCGGCCTTCAGCGGGGTCTGGAGCGTCTATCCCTACCTCCCCAGCGGGCATATCCTGGTAGGGGATATCAACCGGGGGCTCTTCGTACTCAAGCCTTCCAACCCATGAGCAGCCGGATAAAAAATACGGCCTGCCCGGGCATTGGCGGGCGGCGGCCTGCAGGCCTTCTGCAGTATGGATTCGCATCCCTGCTCATTGCCGGGATGCTCGTTGCACTCCTGTCTGCGTGCAGCCGGGATGCCGGGGACCTCCCCGCCCCGGGCGCCGGCCAGACCGGGGAAATCCAGTGGGCGAAAACCTTTGGCGGCAGCGGGGCCGAAACCGCCCGTTCCATCATCGCAACCCGGGACGGCGGCCTGGCCATCCTGGGCTTTTCCGAAAGTACGGACGGCGACCTCTCGGACAAGGCCACAGCCGTCAACGACTACTGGCTGCTGAAACTGGACGCCGCGGGCAACCGGGAATGGACGCGCACCTATGGCGGCAGCAAGGACGACCGGGGCCAGGCCGTGGTGGAGCTCTCGGACGGGGGGTACGCCATCACGGGCTACGCCATGAGCGACGACGGGGACGGGTCCAACAACGAAGGCTTTCACGACAACTGGGTGCTGCGCCTGGACGCCGCCGGGGAGATTCTTTGGGAGCGCAGTTTCGGCTTTTCGGGCCACGACCACAGCTACGACCTTTTGGAAACCGACGACGGAGGGCTGTTTTTCATCGGCTTTCTGGATCTCACCGCCGCCCGGGCCGACGGGTATGCCGAAAAAAACCCGTATGCCACCCGCCACGGCGTGGGGGAGTTCTGGTGCACGAAACTCAGCGCGGACGGGTCGCTCCAATGGCGGTATTACTTTGGGGGCACGGACAACGACCGGGCCCATGCCGCAGTCGCTGCGCCGGACGGGGGCTTTGTGATGGCGGGTTTTTCGGAAAGCGACGACTTCGACATCAGCCAGCCAAACGGCAGCTATGACTTCTGGGTGGTCAAGGTAAACCGGCAGGGGGAATTGCAATGGGAAACCAACCTCGGGGGGACCGGCATCGATATCGCCTCGGATATCGCGGCAGATCCGCGGGGCGGCTACCTGGTAGCGGGCCAAAGCTTCAGCACGGATGGGGATATCTCTGCCAACCGGGGGGAGTCGGATGTCTGGGTGGTCCGCCTGGACCCGGCCGGGAATATGCTCTGGGAGCAGAGTTACGGCGGGCCGGCCTTTGATGCAGCGGAGTCCATCGCGCTAACCTCGGACGGGAATTTCCTGATATCGGGTACCACCCGCAGCAGCAACGCGAACCTGCAAAACGCAGGGGAAAACGACGTACTGCTGCTGAAAATCGACGGGGCGGGCCGGCTGCTCTGGCAAACCACGTACGGGGGCCCGGGCATCGACCTCGGTTTCGACGCCGTGGAAGCAGCCGACGGTTCCATCTACGTGGCCGGGGAGCTCTCCCCGGACGGCAGCCCCGGGCTCGCCCCCCTGGGGGAAACCGACCTGTTGCTGCTCAAAATCCGCTAGCGCGTTGGCAGGGGCATCCCGCATGCCGCCGGAAGACACCGGCCAACCCCAGTAAAACCAATAGATAACACCAATCCCCATATACGTTATAATAATGTTAGGAATGATGGGAAACCCGCCTGTTTTGGCTATATTTGTGCACTATTTAGAATAAATCCAAATTCGAATGATCAAAGTATCGGAAACAGCCCGCCAGAAAGTCGTCTCCCTCATGCAGGAGGAAGGCTTCAACGCCGGCACGGATTACGTCCGGGTCGGGGTAAAGAGCGGCGGTTGCAGCGGTTTGTCCTACGAGCTCCGTTTTGACCGGGAAGCCGACGAGGCCGACAAGGTCTTTGAGGACAATTCCGTTCGGATTATCGTGGATAAAAAAAGCTTTTTATACCTGGTGGGGACTACGCTCGAGTACTCCGGCGGGTTGAACGGCAAGGGGTTTGTTTTTAACAACCCGAATGCCCAGCGCACCTGTGGCTGCGGGGAGAGCTTCTCCCTGTAGGCCCGACCGGCCGGAAAAGGCCGGGGGCTGGTAATTATCAGAAAGACACTTATGGCTTATACTGAAGAAGAACTCAAGAAGGAACTCGAAACCAAGGAATACGAGTACGGATTCTACACGGATATCGAGTCGGATACGCTGCCCAAAGGGCTCAGCGAGGAAATTGTCATCGCCATCTCCAAAAAGAAAGAGGAGCCCGACTGGATGACCGAATGGCGGCTCGAGGCATTCCGCCACTGGAAGGAAATGGTGGAGCCGGAATGGGCCAACATCCACTATAAAAAACCCGATTTCCAGAACATTTCCTACTATTCCGCCCCGAATAAAAAGCCCAAGTACGAGAGCCTGGACGAAGTAGATCCGGAACTGCTCGACACTTTCAAGAAACTCGGCATCCCGATCGAGGAGCAGAAGAAGCTGGCCGGGGTGGCCGTGGATTTTGTGATGGACTCGGTTTCGGTGGCCACCACGTTTAAGAAAACCCTGGCGGAGAAGGGCATTATTTTCTGTTCCATCTCCGAGGCGATCAAGGAACACCCGGAACTCGTACGCAAGTACCTGGGTACGGTGGTACCCCGGAAAGATAACTTTTACGCCGCCCTGAATTCAGCGGTATTTTCCGACGGGTCGTTCTGCTACATCCCAAAAGGGGTGCGCTGCCCGATGGAGCTCTCCACCTACTTCCGGATCAACCAGGCCGGTACCGGCCAGTTCGAACGAACGCTGGTGGTGGCCGATAAAGGCAGCTACGTGAGTTACCTGGAAGGGTGCACCGCTCCCTCCCGGGACGAAAACCAGCTTCACGCCGCCGTGGTGGAACTCATCGCCCTGGACGATGCGGAGATCAAATACTCCACGGTCCAGAACTGGTTCCCCGGCGACAAGGAAGGCAAGGGCGGGGTCTACAATTTCGTGACCAAGCGCGGGCTCTGCGAGAAAAACGCCAAGATATCATGGACCCAGGTGGAAACCGGGTCGGCGATTACCTGGAAGTACCCTTCCTGCGTGTTGAAAGGAGACAATTCCATCGGGGAATTCTACTCGATTGCCGTTACCAACAACCACCAGCAGGCCGATACGGGCACCAAGATGATTCACCTGGGCAACAATACCCGCAGTACGATCATCTCCAAGGGAATCTCCGCCGGCCGCTCCCAAAACAGCTACCGCGGGCTCGTACAGATTGGGCGCCGGGCCAAAAATGCCCGGAATTTCTCCCAGTGCGACTCCCTGCTCATGGGCAACGAATGCGGAGCGCATACCTTCCCGTATATCGAGGCGAACAACAGCACGGCCCAGATTGAACACGAGGCAACCACGAGCAAGATCGGGGAAGACCAGATCTTCTATTGCAACCAGCGCGGCATCGACACGGAAAAAGCCATTGCGCTCATCGTAAACGGATTCAGCAAGGAAGTGCTGAACAAACTGCCGATGGAATTCGCAGTGGAAGCACAAAAATTATTGGAAATCAGCCTGGAAGGTTCTGTCGGATAACCCAGGCCACTAGTTACTAAATTGACGGATATGCTCAAGATAAAAAACCTGCACGCAGGCGTAGAAAACAAAAAGATCCTCAAAGGCATCAACCTGGAGGTGAACCCCGGGGAAGTCCATGCCATCATGGGCCCCAACGGCTCGGGCAAGAGTACCCTGGCCTCGGTAATCGCCGGCAAGGAGGAATTCAACGTAAGTCGCGGGAAAATCCTCTTCGAAGGTGAGGACATCGACGAGATGTCCCCCGAGGAACGCGCCCATAACGGGATCTTCCTCTCCTTCCAGTACCCGGTGGAAATCCCCGGGGTATCGGTGACGAATTTTATGAAAACGGCCATCAACGAATCGCGCAAAGCCAAAGGGGAGCCGGATATGCCGGCCAACCAGATGCTGAAGCTCATCCGCGAGAAGGCCGAATTGCTGGAGATTGACCGGAAATTCCTGTCCCGCTCCCTGAACGAAGGGTTCTCCGGGGGGGAAAAGAAACGGAACGAAATCTTCCAGATGGCCATGATGCAACCGAAGCTCGGCATCCTGGACGAGACGGATTCCGGGCTGGATATCGATGCCCTCCGCATCGTTGCCAACGGGGTCAACCGCCTCCGCAGCGAGGACAACGCCTTTGTGGTAATTACCCACTACCAGCGGCTGCTGGACTACATCGTCCCGGACTTTGTACACGTAATTCACGACGGGAAGATCGTCAAGTCTGGCGACAAGGAACTCGCCCTGGAGCTCGAGGAAAAGGGATACGACTGGATTAAACAGGAAGCGGTACTCTAAGGTATGGCGGAAACCCAAAAAGGAATCGCAACGGAACGAATCGCAACCCACACTATGGATTTAAAAGATAAATTGCTCGCCTCTTTCATGGCCTTTGAAAACCAGGTGGACATGGACCACCCGGTCCACGACATCCGTTCGGAAGCCATCCGGAATTTCGAGAGCAAGGGCTTCCCGCACCGCAAGATGGAGGCCTGGAAATACACCTCCCTGGCCCCGCTGCAAAAGGTGGATTTCAGCCTGTTTCCCAAGGAGGACAGCACCTTGGACTACCGGGAAGTGAAGCAGTACTTCCTGCACGAGGTGGACACGTATAAAATCGTATTTATCGACGGAATTTACAGTTCCTACCTCTCGGAGACCACCCATGACGGGGTGGATATCTGCCTGATGAGCGCCGCGCTGAACAAGCCCATGTACCGCCCGATCATCGACGTGTATTTTAACAAGGTCGCCTCCCGGGAGGAATCCCTCACCACGCTGAACACCGCCTTTACGCGGGAAGGGGCATACATCTATATCCCGAAGAACAAAGCCCCCCGCAAGCCGGTGGAAATCCTCCACCTCTCCACGGGGAACGAGGCGTCCCTCCTGCTGCAGCCCAGAAACCTCATCGTGGTGGAGGAAAATGCCGAGCTGCAGGTCATTGAGCGGCACCAGAGCCTCACTTCCAACGAAGTGCTGACCAATTCGGTCACCGAGATCTTTGCCGCCAAAGATGCCATCGTCGATTATTACAAAGTACAGACGGACCGGCCCACGGCCTCCCTGATCGACAATACCTACATCGACCAGAAAACCAACAGCCAGGTAAGCGTCCATACGTTCTCCTTTGGGGGCAACCTCACCCGGAACAACCTGAATTTCTACCAGGACGGGAACCATATGAATTCCATCCTGAAAGGGGTGACCATCCTGGGCGACAAGCAGCATGTGGACCACCATACGCTGGTACACCACCAGCAGCCGGATTGCGAGAGCCACCAGGATTACAAGGGCATCTTCGGCGACCAGTCCACCGGGGTCTTCAACGGGAAGATCATCGTGGACAAAATCGCCCAGAAGACAAACGCCTTCCAGCAGAACAACAACCTGCTGATCAGCGACAAGGCATCGGTCAATACGAAGCCCCAGTTGGAAATCTTTGCGGACGACGTAAAGTGCTCCCACGGCTGTACGATTGGCCAGCTGGACCAGGACGCGCTGTTTTACCTGCGCTCGCGAGGGATCGGCAAAAAAGAAGCCGAAGCCCTGCTGATGTACGCCTTTGCCAACAACGTGCTGGAAAGCGTCCGCATCCCGGAACTCAAGGGTCGCATCAACCGGTTGATTGCCGAAAAACTCGGGGTGCACCTCGGGTTTGACCTCTAGGTCGGTATCCCGAAATCCGAATCAGCCCAATTTCAATCTGAAAACCACGCGAATGTTCGACGTTGCCCGCATCCGTAACGATTTCCCCATCCTGTCGCGGCAGGTGAACGGGGAGCCGCTCGTCTACCTGGACAACGCGGCCACCTCCCAGACGCCCCGGCAGGTAATCGACGCCATTACGGATTACTATTCCCGCTACAACGCAAATATCCACCGGGGGGTGCATACGCTGTCCCAGGAAGCCACCGATGCCTATGAGCAGGCGCGGATCAAAATCCAGAAGCACTTTAACGCGGCCCATCCCCATGAGATCATCATGACCTCCGGGACGACCCACGGCATCAACCTGGTGGCCCAGGGGTTTACCGGGTTTTTACAGCAAGGCGACGAGGTTTGGGTGTCCGCCATGGAACACCACTCCAACATCGTCCCGTGGCAGATGCTCTGCGAGCGGACCGGGGCCAGGCTTCGGGTGATCCCGATGAACAAAAATGGCGAACTGGAGCTGGACACCTTCCGGGAGGGCCTCTCGGACAAGACGCGCCTGGTTTTTGTGAACCACGTATCCAATGCGCTCGGGACCGTCAACCCGATTGAAGAAATTATTTCCCTGGCGCATGACGCCGGGGCTGCCGTACTCGTGGACGGTGCCCAGGCCGCCCCCCATATCCGGGCAGACCTGCAAGCCCTCGACGCGGACTTCTACACGGTTTCCGCCCACAAACTCTGCGGCCCCACCGGGGTAGGCGCCCTCTACGGCAAGGAATCCTGGCTGGAGAAACTGCCCCCCTACCAGGGCGGGGGCGAGATGATCGAAGAGGTCACTTTTGAGAAAACCACCTATGCCGGGCTGCCCCATAAATTCGAGGCAGGCACGCCAAATATCTGCGGGGGCATCGCCTTCGGCGCCGCCCTGGACTACCTGAACGGAATCGGGATGAAAGCCATAGCGGAATACGAAGCGGAATTACTGGCCTACGCCACGAAAAATCTGAAAACGATTCCGGGCCTGAAAATCTACGGGGAGGCCGCCCGAAAAACCTCGGTGATTTCCTTCAACCTGGAAGGCATCCACCCCTACGACGTGGGGACCATCCTGGACAAATTGGGCATTGCCGTGCGGACCGGACACCATTGCGCCCAGCCCGTGATGGACTTTTACGGCATCCCGGGAACCGTCCGGGCGAGTTTTAGCTTTTACAATACCCGGGAGGAAGCAGACCGGCTGGTAGCCGCAGTGGAAAAGGCCCGGCAGATGCTCGCCTAGGTCTGGCAGGTCCTGGTTTAGGCCCGGCAGATGCCCGCCCAGGCCCGTCTGGATACCGGGGCTCAAAAGACACCTGGCACCAGGGGCTGCACGGGTAAGTTGAATGCCCGGAATTCTATTCGTATTTTTGCAACTATGGAGCAGCAATCAATCCAGGAAATCCAGGACGAAATCGTCGACGAGTTCTCACTCTTTGACGACTGGATGCAGCGCTATGAGTACATGATTGAACTGGGCAAATCCCTGCCGGTCATCGAAGCGCGGTACAAGACGGAAGAAAACCTGATCAAAGGGTGCCAGAGCAAGGTCTGGGTACACGCCGAACTCAGGGACGGCCGGCTGTATTTCACGGCAGACAGCGAGGCGATTATCACCAAGGGGATTATCGCTATCCTGGTCCGGGCCTTTTCGGGCCAGAAGCCCGCGGATATCATTGGCGCGAAAACGGACTTTATCGACGAAATCGGGCTCAAGGAACACTTGTCGCCCACCCGGGCCAACGGCCTGGTGAGTATGATCAAACAACTGAAGCTCTACGCTGTGGCCTACGAGACCCAAATGGAGTCCTGAGCCGGCAGGGAGTTGAAAGGGACCGCCCCCGGGCGCTCCCGCCAAATTCGAACGAACATGGAAGCAAATACAGGTATCGACACACAGGAACTGGGCGAAAAAATCGTCGGGGTCCTCAAGACTATTTATGACCCGGAGATCCCGGTGGACATCTATGAGCTCGGTCTCATCTACGACGTCTTTGTCAACGAGGACCGGGAAGTGAAGATTCTGATGACGCTCACCTCCCCCAACTGCCCGGTGGCCGAGAGCCTCCCGGTGGAGGTGGAGGAAAAAGTGAAGTCCCTGGACCTGGTGGCCGACGCCGAGGTGGAAATCACTTTCGACCCGCCCTGGACCCAGGAGCTGATGAGCGAGGAAGCCAAGCTGGAACTCGGCTTGTTATAACCGGTTCGGCGAAATGCAATTTCGCGTGCCATGCACATTAAATCAATCCCAATGAACGAGGAAAAGGAAATCGTCAACCGGGTTGCCAACAGCCCATTGGTCACCTTTGACCTGGAAGCGCTCTACCCGGAAGGTCCCCGTTTCCGGATCGATATCAGCCAGTGGCTGGAGGAAGGCCTGGTCCTGAGGGAAAAGGCTTTCCGAGAGGCCCTGGGCGCCCATGACTGGACGGTTTACCTGGACGGGTACGTATCCCTGTTTTGCACAACCGACGCCATTGTACCTGCCTGGGCGTATTTGTTGATAACCTCCTACCTGAACCCGTTTGCAAAGCTGGTGGTAGCCGGGCCGCCCGAACTGCTCGAATCGGTTGCCTACCGGGACCTGCTCGAAGCCATGGACCTGGAGCCTTATCGGGATAAGCCCGTGATAATCAAGGGGTGCAGCAAAAAAGAAGTTCCCCAGTCCGCCTACCTCTGGGCCCTGGAGAAATTGCAGGGCGTCGCCCGACACGTCCATTTCGGGGAGGCTTGTTCCTCGGTGCCTATCGTCCGCAGGAAATAATGTTGATAACGTGGGGTGTTTATCAACAATCCGTATTTTAGCTGTTGAAAACACTAACACCAAGCACATGAGAAAATTACTCCTTTCAGCGCTTTGCGCTTTGACGGCAACCGCTGCCTTTGCGCAAACCGAGGCTGAACTCAAGGCCGCCCTGGCCGAGAAAAAAGATTCCATCGCAGCAATCCAGGGCCGGGCCGATGCCATCAAGGCGCAGATCGCTGCCCTGCCCGGTTGGAAAACCGGCGCCTTCGGAACCATCGGAGGTTCCATCTCCAACTTCAACAACTGGTATGCCCAGGGCATTCCGAACAACTCCTCGGGGAATATCGGGTTTACCGTCAACGCCTTTGCCAATTTGCAGGAGGAGAAGTTTTTCTGGAGGAATTCCGGGAATTTAAACCTGAGCTGGGTGAAACTGGACGACGAAGACGACCCCACCGACAACGACGGGTTTCGCAACGCCGTCGACGTATTTAACCTGACCTCCCTCTACGGCTGGAAGCTCAGCGAAAAATTTGCCATTTCCGCCCTGGGGGAGTACCGGACCACGCTCCTGGACAATTTCAACGATCCGGGATATCTGGACCTCGGGGTCGGGGGTACGTGGACGCCACTGGCCAACCTGGTGGTGGTGGTCCACCCGCTCAACTACAACTTTGTCTTCAGCGACGAGGATACCATATTTGAGTCCTCCCTGGGGGCCAAGGTGGTGGCGGATTACACGCGGGACATAGGCGCAATCGCTTTTAAGTCAAATCTTTCGGCCTTTTTGAGCTATGAAGGCAGCGACCTGAATAACTGGACATGGGTGAACTCCTTCAGCTATACGCTCTGGAAAATGATCGGGGTTGGATTCGACTTTGGCCTCCGCAGCAACAAACAGGAAGCCGTCAACTACGCGGTCAATACGCTGGGGGATACAGACGCGGATTTCGATTCCGTGGACAACGACCTGCAGACATACTGGACCCTCGGGCTGAGCTATAAATTCTGATCCGATTCGGACCCGGTTCGGGCAAAAAGAAAAAAGCCCCGGCGCATTGCCGGGGCTTTTTCGTTGGGGTAGGTTATACCATCTGGTTATTTAGCACGTGTTTGTTCAGGCGCGACTTGGGATAAACACTATCACTTAAACACAGTATAAATATAGGAGGTTCCTGCCAAAACCCCGCAAATTATGTTGCCAATTTACAGGAAGGTGTTGTCTGTTGGACGAGCTGTTCGGTATTATCGGTGAACGGTCCGGGCCATCCCCTCACTGGCTGTAGGCGTCCAGGTTTTCCGGATAGAGGAAGTTGTTGTAGGGGAACCGCGTTACGTGAATGTCCCGGACGCGCTGGTAGACGCGTTTGCGGAATTCATCCAGGTTCTCCTTGTTTAGGGCGGAGATAAAGATTGCATCCCCGGACATCCGCTGCATCCAGGTGGCCCGCCATTCGTCAATGGAATAGTGGCGGCTCGTCCGCTCGGTGATCAGGTCGTCCTCCTCCAGGGGTTCCGCCTCGTACAGGTCGATTTTGTTGAAGACCATCAGCGTCTCCTTTTCTGCACAGTCAATCTCGGCCAGAATCTGGTTTACCGAATCGATATGCTCTTCAAAATTCGGATGGGAAATGTCCACCACGTGCAACAGCAGGTCGGCTTCCCGGACCTCGTCGAGCGTACTTTTAAAACTCTCCACGAGTTGGGTGGGCAGCTTGCGGATAAACCCTACCGTATCGCTGAGCAGGAAGGGCAGGTTGCCCAATACCACTTTGCGGACGGTGGTGTCCAGGGTGGCGAAGAGTTTGTTTTCCGCAAACACCTCGCTCTTGCTTACCACATTCATCAGCGTGGACTTGCCCACATTCGTATAGCCCACCAATGCTACCCGGACCAGGGAGCCCCGGTTGCCCCGCTGGGTCTCCATCTGTTTGTCGATCTTGGCGAGCTTCTTCTTGAGCAGGGAGATGCGGTCACGGACAATCCGGCGGTCCGTCTCGATTTCGGTTTCCCCCGGGCCGCGCATCCCGATACCCCCTCGCTGGCGTTCCAGGTGGGTCCAGAGGCCGGTGAGGCGGGGCAGCAGGTATTCGTATTGGGCGAGCTCCACCTGGGTCCGCGCATAACTGGTCGTCGCCCGCTGGGCAAAGATATCCAGGATCAGCCCCGTCCGGTCGATGATCTTACAGCGGAGCTGTTTCTCGATGTTTCGCTGTTGTACAGGGCTCAATTCGTCGTCGAAGATGACGGAGCCGACTTCCTCTTTTTTAACAAAGGCCTGTACCTCTTCGAGCTTTCCGCTGCCGATAAAGGTCTTTGGGTTCGGGACATCGATGCGCTGCACAAACCGGCCAACGACCTCGCCCCCGGCCGTGTAAGTCAGGAATTCCAGTTCGTCCAGGTACTCGTTTACCTTCTCCTCGGGCTGTTCCCGGGTAATGATTCCGATGAGCACCGCCTTTTCATATTCCGTTGTCTTCCGCTCGAGCATAGTAATCTTTCCTGATGCAAAATTACACATTCGCCGCGAAGTGCTTGTTGCAATCGAAAAAAGAACTTGGAGTCGGCATCACTCCTTTCGTCTTCGGTTTAGTTCCGGATCAATCTTGCACCGGGCGTATTCCGAAAATCAATAAATAGCCGATTATCCAGAACTCGCCTATGGTAGCCGGAATAGTGAGGGTGCCAACCCAGGAACCTGAGATGCCGGCGTAGTTGATGCATGCGCTAAGTACATAACCCACTCCTCCAATAATCAAAATTCTGCCCAACCAAATTGGCATTCGTTTCGAGCTGGTAATGATATATCCCATCGGAATGAGCCAAAGTCCAAAAAAAAGCGATCCGATACCCCAGGCATTAGACATCAGCCCGGTCAACAAATCAATATGGGCCACTTTGACTTCCATATCCAGGGAAGACAGCGCGGTTTCAATGGCAACTCCCATGGCGATGGCGCTGAACATAATGACAACTGCGTTGACTGTCCCCCAAATCGCCGTAGCCAGGGCGGCCCACTCATTGCTATCCCGGAAGAGTCGGTAAAACCAGATAGCCGTTAACGCCTGTGTAAAAATTATTGCGAATTCTGCCAGTAAGCGAAGGCGGGCAAGGGTTTCCCCCTCTACTAAATTCAAAACGGTCTGTTGGGGATCGGCGACATAAACCCTGGGGTGCAGGAACAAAAATCCCAGCATGCCGGAAATGGCAAGAAGCAAATACCAAATTCCCGTGGTCCTTGCAATAGTGATTGACCTGCCGTGTTCGTTTCTTGTGCGCATACTTACATGAATTTTGGGAAGGCGCAGAATCAGTGGAACGACACAGCAGCCCTGAGGCATCTCACATATGACGATGTGCAAGAGGACTTGTTACAGTATCATTCAAATTCAGGCCGGGCATACAGACAAATGACCCAAATCACAACCACCCGGATCTTACGATTGAACCCGGATGATCTGGTCTTCTGTCAGCAGGCCCTCATTGCGAAGCCGGAGAAAGACCTGTGCTACCGTGACCACATCCCTTTCACAGTATTGGGTGATTCGATCCAGGTCCTGCTCCTCATAATACACGTCCCGGACCATGCTGCCGTCAATGTCGTCTTTGGGCGAAGGGATCCCCAATACATGGGCCATCAGCCTCAGGGAGGTATAATGTTTAAAATCGCCGAATTTCCATAGTTCCATGGTATCCAGGTGCGGGATCTCCCAGGGTTTCTTCCCGAACAGGTTCAGGCTTGGGGGGAGTGGAATGCCGTGGATAAGCATACGCCGCGCCAGGTAGGGGAAGTCGAATTCCTTTCCGTTGTGGGCACAGAGCATTTTCCCTGAGCTACTGAAATGTTCTTCCAGCAAACCGCCAAAATCCCGGAGCAGGCCCTCTTCCTCCCCGGTAAAGCTGCGGATCCGGAATTCCCGCTGTTTTCCGCTCCCCGTAAAATATCCGGCGGAAATACAGATAATCTTCCCGAATTCAGCCCAAATACCCGCGTTCTCATAGAATTCTGCCGCCGTATATTCTTCCTTGCGCCGGTATCGGGATTTCAATTCCCACAGCTCGCGGGCCTCCTCGGAAAGGTCTTCATAGGAAGCCGCCTGGGGGACCGTTTCGATATCCAGGAAGAGGATGTTTCTCAAGGGGATTTTATGGAGCATCGGCGAGTTTCGTTCTACCGAAAAAATACGAAATCCCTGCAAGTTTCAAGCAGCGGCCATTGCCAAAAAGAAGGCATTTCCTCCGGATTCCCGGCAGGGTTGCGGTAGCTTTTACCCCCGAAACCGCCAATTGCTGCCAATTTGGCAAAACCGACCCGGTGGTCGGTTTTGGGTTGCGCTCCCGGTGCGCCGGCGGGGATTGTAGGCAGGCGGATGGAAGATTTCTCCGATAAAAGGCTAAAAAACCGCCGGGTATTGGTGGAGTGCGAAGCGTTACCGACCAGGCGGTCGGTAAATTTCAGAACAGGCTTTGCTGCGGATTCTGGCTCTCGTGGTTCAACAACCATTTTTTCCGGTGAATGCCCCCGGCGTAACCGGTCATCGACCCGTCGGAGCCCACCACGCGATGGCAGGGTACCACCACCCAAAGCGGGTTTTTGCCATTGGCCGCCGCCACCGCCCGGATCGCCTTCGGATCGCCCAGTTTTTTGGCCAGGTCCATATAGGAAATGGTCTTCCCGTAGGGAATATCCCCCAGGGCTTTCCATACCGTTTTCTGGAAGTCTGTGCCCGCGGGGTCCATCGGCAGTTCAAAGCGCTTGCGCTCCCCGTCAAAGTATTCCCGCAACTGCCTGCAAACCGGTTCCAGGGAGGGCGGCACCGTTTCGGGAACGTCTCTGCGGTCCCCGATCCGGATGGAGCGGACTCCGGCTGGCCCGCCTTCGATGTGCACCGTCCCCAGGGGGGTATGGATTACCGCTTCTCCCATATACCTTTCGTTATATTCGCTATTGCTTCAATTCGCTATTGCGCCAGGATTCTTGTAGTTGTGCCCCGTTGCCTCCTGCGGAAAACCGGGGCCACGCTGTGGCAACTAATCCCTGAGCCAACGCCGGTATTCGCCGGTATTCGCCGGCTCCTGCTGCACCTATTCAATGATGCCGCTGCGCTTGGCACGGTCTTCCCATTTCTTGCGCGCCAGGAGTTGCAGGTCTTCCACGTTGTCGCTTTCGTCCATGATTTCCAGCCCGAGCAGGGTTTCGATGATGTCTTCCATGGTCACCAGTCCCGCCACCGAGCCGTATTCGTCCACCACCAGGGCAATGTGCTCCCGTTTGCGGATCAGCGTGTCGAAAAGCTGCGGGATGGGCGTGTCCCGTTTAGTCATCAGCAGTTCGCGCCGCAGGTCGGCCAGGGGTTTGTCGCCGTTTTCGTTGATGAGTGCCTCCAGGACATTGTCTTTCAATACAAACCCGCTAATGGTGTCTACCCGCTCCCGATATACCGGTATGCGTGAAAACCGCAGTTTCGGGTTGTTGCGGAAGAACTCCTCCACGGTCTGGTCTTCCGGGGCAATCAGCATCACCGCCCGCGGGGTCATAATATCCTTGACCAGAATTTCCTCAAATTGCAGGAGGTTTTTGATCACCTTGGATTCCGATTCCTCAAATACGCCCTCCTCATGGGCCACGTCGGCCATGGCCGTAAAATCCTCCCGGCTCAGCACGCTTTGGTGCTTCCCCTTTCCAATGAGGCGGGTAAACAGTTGCAGGATCCATAGCAGGCCGGTAATCCGAAGGATCCAGACCATCCCGTTGAGGATGCGGCTGGAGATATTAGCCAGTTGTTTCCAGTAAGTGGCCCCGATGGTTTTCGGGATGATCTCGGAAGCCACGAGGATCAGGATGGTCATCACAGTAGATACCACCCCCACCATCAGGTCTTCCGTAAAGGCCACCCCAAGGATTTCCACGGTTTCCTGCCCGTACCGCTCTGCATAGGCCACTTTTGCCTGTACCCCCACCAGGATGGCCCCTACGGTGTGGGCCACGGTATTGAGCGTCAGGATGGCGATCAGCGGTTTGTCGACGTCCTTCTTGAGTGCTTCCAGGGTCAGGGCGTAGCTCTTGCCTGCTTTCTTCTTTACATTGATAAATGTCGGGGTGACCGAAAGCAGGACCGCCTCCAGGATCGAGCACAGAAATGAGAAAAATATGGAGATAAAGGCATAGAAAAGGAGTAATCCCATGGGTGTGCTATATAGCGTCTAAGATACAAAAATTGCGGTGCCGCTGCAGTTCAGGGCGTTGAAATTAGTGCCTCATAAAAGACTTGCTGGAGTCGTTTTCGCAGGCCGAGCTCATAGAGCTGCCGGTGCTCTCGGCTGGGGTATACCCGGTTGGAAAGAAAAATAAATACCAATTGGTTTTCTGGATCGGCCCAGACGAATGTCCCTGTAAAGCCGCTGTGCCCGAAGCTCCGCGGGCTGGCCAGGGGGGCTGGATAGGCCTCCTGCAGCGGCAGGGAGGCATTGTCCGGGAGGGGCTTGTCGAAGCCCAGGCCCCGGCGATTGTCATTATCGGGGAACTGCACCCGGGCGAATTCCCGTACAGTGGCCGAATCCAGTATGCGGACGCCCCGGTATTTCCCGTAATTCGAATAACACTCCATGAGCACGGCCAGGTCCGCAGCCGTCCCGAACAAGCCGGCATTGCCGGAAACCCCACCCATCAGGGCGGCATTTTCATCGTGGACCCAGCCCCGGGTGAGGTCATTGCGAAAGATGCTGTCGGCCTCCGTAGGCACCACAACCGATCCGGGCTGCCGGCGCGCAGGCAGGAACCCGAGGTGGTCCAGACCCAGCGGGTCGTAGATGTGTTTCCGGAGGTATGCATCAAAGGGCTCCCCGGTAAGGTCTTCCACCAACTGGGGAAACAACAGGAAGGCCAGGCCGGAATACCGATAGGTTTTTTCCCTGGACACCTGGGAACGGTTGATTTTCCGATACATTTTGCGCACAAACCGGTTCCTGACATAGCGATTCGGGTAGGCTTCCCGCCGGAATCCGGCAGAAGGGGATTCGCGGACAAAGCGGCGTCGGAGCCCCTGGCGCGAACGCACATCGGAGAGGAAGACGATATACGGTTCCAGCCCCGCCTGGTGGGCCAGGATTTCCCGCAGGGTGAGGTTGCGCTTATCGCGCCGACGCTTCCACGGGCGCCAGTAATCGCTGAATGGGGCATCCAGATCCAGTTGGCCCTCCCCGGTGAGTTTCATCAGGGCGGGCAGGGCCGCTGCGATCTTCGTCACGGAAGCCAGGTCGTACACATCGGACTCCCGGGTGGGCCAGAGGCTGTCATACGTATGAAACCCGTAGGCCTTGTGGAAAATCCTCTTCCCCTGAAATGCCACCAGCACCTGGGCTCCGGGGAACGCCTCGGATTCGATTCCCAGATGCACCAGGGAATCCACGCGGTGGTGGAGGGCCGCCGAATCCACGCCCAGGGACGCCAGGGAGCCTTCGGGCAAACCGGGGGGGATGGACTTACTTCCCGGCACCTGGGAATGGGCCATCCCAGCCATACCAATCAGTACAAATAAAAGTATATAACTGTATTTTCGCATAAAACTTTCCTGTTCAGGGGGGATACAAGGCGATATTAAAAGGATTCAGCGTCCTGTCCGGAGCATGCAGTAGCCTATCAGAAGGATACAGGGTCCCTTCAGGAGGATGCAGTACCCTATCGCAGCAGGGCCACGGCTTCCCGGGCAAAATAGGAAGCGATCAGGTCTGCCCCGGCCCGTTTAATCGCCAGCAACTGCTCCAGCATCACCGCATCGTGTTCCAACCATCCCTTTTCGGCAGCCGCCTTCACCATGGCGTATTCCCCGGAAACCTGGTAAACGGCCACCGGAATATCTACCGCGTTGCGGATCTCCCGGACAATATCCAGGTAACACAGCCCGGGCTTCACCATCACGATGTCTGCCCCCTCTTCCACATCCATCCGGGTCTCCCGCAGGGCTTCCTGCCGGTTGGCGGGGTCCATCTGGTAGGTTTTCTTATCCGCAGGTATCCCGGATTCGGAAACGGGAGCGGAATCCAGGGCATCCCGGAAAGGCCCGTAAAATGCGCTCGCGTATTTGGCGCTATAACTCATAATACCCGCGTCCGTGTACCCGGATCCGTCCAGGGCTTCCCGGATGCTGCGAACCCGGCCATCCATCATATCGCTCGGGGCCACCAGGTCGGCCCCGGCTGCCGCGTGGGATACGGACATAGCGGCCAACACCTCCACGGTGGCATCGTTCAGGATACGACTGTCCTGCACTATCCCGTCATGGCCGTATTCCGAATAGGGGTCCAGGGCTACATCGGTAAGTACCACCATCTCCGGGCAGGCATCCTTGACGGTGCGGATAGCCCGCTGCATCAGCCCGTCGGGGTTCAGGGCCTCTGCGCCCCGGTTGTCTTTTAAATCGTCCGGGACCTTGACAAACAGCAGGACGGCCTTCAGGCCCATGGACCAAAGCGCGCGCACTTCCCCGCTCAATCCGTCGAGGCTAATTCGAAAATATCCCGGCATGGAGGGGATTTCCTCCCGCAGGCCCTTCCCTTCGGCAATAAACAGGGGCACGATAAAATCGTCGGGCGACAGGGAAGTCTCCCGGGTCAGGCTCCGAAGGGATTCGGAAGCGCGCAGGCGCCGGTTGCGTCTGTATGGAAACATGATTCAGGAGTTTTTAAGGTTGGGTAGGCGGATCCGGCCCGCCAGGTATGTGACGGCCCGGCCGGCGATCCCTACTCGGTCGCCCCGGGATTCACACCGCAGCTGCCCGCCCCGGGCCGATAATTGGAGGGCCTCCAGGTGTTGCTTTTTGAGCCGGCCGGACCAGTAAGGGACCAGCATCGTATGGGCCGAGCCGGTTACCGGGTCTTCGTCCACGCCGGATTGGGGGGCAAAAAACCGGGACACAAAGTCCACGGCATCCCCCGGGGCGGTGACAATCACCCCCCGGGCTTTGATTTGTTTCAGCAGGCCAAAATCCGGATTCAAAGCCTCAATAGCTGCCTGGTCCTCGTACACCAGCAGGTAATCCGTAGTACCGCGGAGGCATTCCCGGGGTTCGGCCCCCATTGCCTCCACCATCCCGACCGGCAGCTTTGCCTCGGCCGGGGGGTCGGCCGGGAAATCCAGCTCCAGCCAGTCGCCGCGGCGGGTGACGGTGAGCGTCCCCCGCTCCCGGCTGTAAAACTCCAGGCGGTCTGCATCCGTCGGCAGGGGATGCTTTTCTCCGGGTTGTTCGTGGAAGAGTACATGGGCCGTGGCCAGGGTGGCATGTCCGCAGAGGGCCACCTCCGTAACCGGGGTAAACCACCGGATTTCATACCCTTTCCCCTCAGGAACGGCAAAGGCGGTTTCCGACAGGTTGTTCTCCGCTGCAATCGCCTGCATCAGGTTGTCCGGCAGCCATTCCTCCAGGATGCAGACGGCCGCCGGGTTGCCCCGGAACAATTCGCCTGCAAAAGCGTCTACTTGAAAAATCTGCTGTTTCATTCCAACCCAAATTTACGATTAAATCAGCGAGCCCTGCCTCTTCTTGCCTCAGGCCCACTCCCTCGGGTTTTTAAGCACCTCGAGAAGTTCGGCTTCCGGGGTGCCCGGTTCCGGGTGGTGGTCGTACGCCCAGCGAACCACCGGGGGCAGGCTCATCAGGATGCTCTCGATCCGCCCGTTGGTTCTGAGGCCAAAGAGCGTCCCCTTGTCGTGGACCAGGTTGAATTCCACATAGCGGCCGCGCCGGATTTCCTGCCAATGCCGTTCTGCTTTCCCCCAGGCTGCCGACTTCCTGCGCTGTACGATCGGGAGGTAGGCCTCCAGGAAGGAATCCCCCACCCCGGTCACAAAAGCGTACCAGTCCGAAGCGGACCGGTCGGGGCCTGGTTTCAGGTAGTCGAAAAACAGGCCGCCCACCCCGCGGGCCTCCCCCCGGTGGGCATTCCAGAAATACCGGTCGCACTTCTCCTTGTATTCCGGGTAAAATTCCGGGTCGTGGGCATCGCAGGCTAACCGGCATACCCTGTGGAAATGGCGGGCATCCTCCTCAAACAGGTAATAGGGCGTCAGGTCCTGTCCGCCGCCGAACCAACTGTCGGCCACTTGGCCGTCCGGCCCGTACATCTCAAAGTACCGCCAATTGGCATGGACGGTGGGCACCATCGGGCTTTTCGGGTGGAGTACCAGGCTCAGGCCGCAGGCAAAGAAGTCCGCCTCCGCCACCCCAAAGTACTTTTGCATGCTCTCCGGCAACGGCCCGTGGACCGCCGAGATGTTGACGCCCCCTTTTTCAAACACGTCCCCGTTTTCAATCACCCGTGTGCGGCCGCCGCCGCCTTCCGGGCGCTCCCAGATATCCTGGCGAAACCGGGCGGCACCGTCTGCTGCCTCCAGGGCGCTTGTAATGCGGTCCTGCAGTCCTTCGATATATGCGTAGAATTCTTCCTTCACAACCGAGATTTAATCCGGACCCACCCCTTCGGTCGAATCCTTAGGAAAGACCGGGATACTACCCATCCCGGTCCGTAATCGTTCGACACCTATCCTTCCTCCCGATAGGTTTTCACGGCATCGATAAACGCCCCGGCGTGCTCCACGGGAACTTCCGGGAGGATGCCGTGGCCCAGGTTGACGATGTATTTATCCTTGCCGAAGCCCCGGATCATTTCCCGGACCATCCTCCGGATGGTGTCCGGCGGGGACAACAATCGGGCCGGGTCAAAATTCCCCTGCAGCGTGATATTGCCCCCGGAGAGTTCCCGCGCCTTCTGCGGCGTCAGCGTCCAGTCCACGCCCAGGGCGGAAGCCCCGCTCTGCGCCATGGTTTCCAGGGCAAACCAGCAGCCTTTCCCGAAAACAATGACCGGGGCCAGATCTTTCAGGGCATCCACAATGCGCTGCAGGTATTGCCAGGAAAATTCCTGGTAATCGGCCGGGGAGAGCATCCCGCCCCAGGAGTCGAACAGCTGTACGGCGTGGACCCCGGCGGCCACCTTGGCCTTCAGGTAATCGATAGTGGTCTGCGTGATTTTTTCAAGCAGGGCGTGGGCAGCTTCCGGCTGGGAAAAGCAAAACGCCTTGGCCTTGTCGAAGCTTTTACTCCCCTGCCCCTGTACGCAGTAGCAAAAAATCGTCCAGGGCGAACCGGCAAAACCGATGAGCGGCACCTGGCCCCCCAGTTTTTCATTGGTCAGGCGGATGGCGTCCATGACATAGCCCAGGGCGTCTTCCGCATCCGGAACCACCGCCTTCTCCACGTCGGCTACCGAACGCACCGGATTGGGCAACCAGGGGCCGATGCCAGGCTTCATCTCCACCTCGATGTCCATGGCCTGGGGTACCACCAGGATGTCGCTGAAGAGGATGGCGGCATCCATCCCGTATCGGCGGATGGGCTGCACGGTGATTTCGGAGGCGAGCTCCGGGGTCTGGCAACGGGTAAAGAAATCGTACTTTTTCTTGATTTCCATAAACTCGGGCAGGTACCGGCCCGCCTGCCGCATCATCCATACGGGGGGCCGCTCCACGGTTTCCCCTCGGAGCGCTTTCAGGAATAAATCATTGGCCGGTTGCACCCTGTTTTCCGTCATCTTCTCAGTTGTGTTTCCGGTTGTGTTTCCGGTTGTGTTTCCGGCTATGTTTCCGGCTGTGTTGTGCGTCGTGTTATCCGTCATGTCTGTTTACCAGGAGTTGGCGGGCCGCCTGCAGCACCGCTTCGGCACTCGGGGATTCCGCGCTTATAAACTTATCGGTATGTTTTTTTACTGCCTGTGCCGTGGTCGGGCCGATGCAAATGGCCGTCGCGTCGTGCAACTGGTTGGACCCCAGAAAACTCTCCACCCCGCTCGGGCTGAAAAACAGGATGGCATCGAATTGCTTATCGAGAATTCGCTGGTTGAAGCCCGTTTGATATACCACCCGTTCTTCCAGCCTTACCCCGGCTTCCAGGAGTCGGTCGGGCAGGGTGTCCAATCGGCGGCTGCTGCAGAAATAAATAAAAGACCGACTGGAATATTTGTTGATGATGCGTTCCGCCAGGAGTTCTGCCCGGTCTTCCACCGCCAGGATCCGGTGGCCCATTTTCTCCAGGCGCGCCGCGGTTTTACGGCCCACGCAGCAACAATTGAGCATCCGGTCCGGCAACCGGCCTTCCGGGAAACAGGCTTCAATGGCGTGGGTGCTGGTAAAGATAAAGAGGGCCTCGTCGTCCGAGTGCAGGTTGGCCTCCAGGTACGTGACCTCCAGGGCGTCGTAATCCTCCAGGTAAAAATCGGTTTCCGGCAACAGGGCCCGCTGGGCTTCCGTTAGCTTTTTGGTGGAAAGGACTCGGATCATTGCGCAAGTATTTTTCGGATGGATTCCATAAGCACGGCACCCCCGGAATCCAATATTTCCCGGGCACATGCCGCGCCGAATTCCCCCGCATCCTGAAACCGGGCATCCCCAGTTCCGCCAGCCTCAAGGCTGCCGGTATGCCGCGTTACCCGGAAAGCCTTTTTCCCGTCGAGGGAAAACAATCCGCCTTCCAGGTGCAATTGCCCATCCGCTGCATGGACCCGGGCGCCGATGGGTGCGGAACACCCCCCCTCCAGGGTTCGCAGAAATTCGCGTTCCACGGCTACCTCCAGGGCAGATTGCTCGTGGTGCAGCGGCCGGGCCGCCTCCCGGGCCGCCGTATCCGACGTCCGGGCCACCACCAGCATAGCCCCCTGGGCCGGGGCCGGGAGCATCCAGTCCAGGGGTTCGGCATTATCGGGCAATAGCCCAATGCGCTCCAGGCCGGCCTGGGCAAAGATCGCCCCGTCCCAGGAATTTTCCCGGAGCAGTTTCAGGCGGGTATTTACATTTCCCCTCAGGCCGGTTACCTGGTGGGCGGGATAGCGGTTCAGCCATTGGGCCTTGCGGCGGAGGCTGCCGGTGGCGATGGTACCCGGGCCGTCCAGAAAGCCGAGCCCCTTGTGCACGAGTACGTCCCGTGCGCTTGCGCGCTCCAGCACGGCGGCCTGGCAGATTCCTTCCGGCAGGGCGGTGGGCACATCCTTCATCGAGTGTACGGCCAGGTCGATGTCTTCCCTGAGCAGGGCCACATCGAGCGTCTTGGTAAAAATCCCGGTAATACCCAGTTCGTAAAGCGGCTTGTCCAGGACGAGGTCGCCGGTGGATTTCACCGGAACGAGTTCCGCCCGGTGCCCGGCGGCTTCCAGCCGGTCCCTGACGGTCTGCGCCTGCCACAGCGCCAATTCGCTGTCGCGGGTCCCGATGCGAAGCGCCCTGCTCATCGTTGGGGGATTTCGAGTTGGAATACCTTTTGGATCAGTTCCAGGCTATCGTCCGTATCGATATCGGAATCCTTGAGGTGGTTGGCGAAATGGCGGGTGATTTTCTGGATGATCCGTTCGGTGACCACATCGGCCTGGGAGGCATCGAACCCGTCGATCTTCCGCGCCTGGTTGTCCAGCTCTTCCTCCTTCATCGTTTTCAGCTTTGCCTTCAGAGCGCGAATTACCGGGGCAAACCGGCGGCTTTCCAGCCACTGGTTAAATTCCCCGTGTACCTCAGCGATAATGGATTCCGCCTGGGGGATGTAGCTGCGTCGTTGTTGGAGCGTATTGTCCGTGATACGGGAGAGTTGATCCAGGTCTACCAGGGTGATTCCGTTTTTAACCCCCACTTCCCGGGCTACGTTGAAGGGGATGGTCAGGTCCAGGATCCACCGGGGCTTGTCAGCCGGCACCATGGGGGCGGTCACCGTGGGACGGGTGGCACCCGTGGCGACGATCAGTACGTCGCTGGCGGCAATTTCCTCCCGGAGCGCTTCCACCGGCTGGACACGCACATGGAACTTCCTGCCCAGGGCATCTGCACGGTCCTGGGTTCTGTTGATCAGCGTAATCTGGTCGTGCCCGGTGTGCTTCACCAGGTTTTCGCAGGTATTCCGCCCGATCTTTCCGGTCCCGAACAACAGGATTTTTTTGTTGGCAATATCCGGTACACGGGCCAGCAGGTATTGGACAGAGGCGAATGCCACCGAGGTGGCGCCGGAGGAAATCCCCGTTTCGTTCTTGATCCGCTTGCTCGCCTGGATCACCGCATTGACCAGCCGCTCCATAAAGGGGTTGGCCAGGCCGTGCTTCCGGGAAAGCTTAAAGGATTTTTTCAGTTGGCTGATGATTTCGAAATCGCCGAGGATCTGGCTGTCCAGGCCGGTTCCCACCCGAAACAGGTGGCCGATGGCTTCCTGGTTCTGGTAGACGTAGCCCACCCGGTCAAAGTCGGCCTCGGTACCGTTGGAATAATCGCAAAGGAGCCGGATGAGGTGCTGGGGGGCCTGGGCAAAACCGTGGAGTTCCGTCCGGTTGCAGGTACTGGTTACCAGCAACCCGTCGATGCCCTCCTCCAGCGCCCGGTCCAGGAGGACGGCCGTACTGGCATCGTCCAGGGCAAAGAGCCCGCGGGTCGCTGCATCTGCCTTCTCGTAATTCAGCCCGACGGTAATAAACCGGTGATGTCTGGAAATATGGTATTTCTTCATGCCCTCTAAAGGATGCCCACAAAAATAACGGGATTCCCAGTCCAAAAATAACGCTGTAGGTACTTTTAATACCGATTCGGGTTACCCGGAGGTGCTTCCGGGCCGAAATCCGCGAAATATCGTAATTTTACCCCGAAATCGGGGGTTCTGGGCTTAGTAATTTAGATTAATTCTAAATAATTCAATTCCCCCAAACCGATGAAAGCATGAATGAAAATACCGCTAGCGGTTCCCTGTCGGAAATCCGGATCGACCCGGATATCCTCCTCCTGCTCTGCCGGAACGATACGGACCAGCCCACAGGGGTGCAGCGCAATTCCGGTCGCCGGTACCTGCAATTCCACTTTTGCCTCAAGGGCCAGGCCCGGTTTGCCTACAATGAGGGCCGGTACCACCTGGACCTGCCGGGCGACCAGTCGCTGCTGCTCTACAACCCCCAGACCGAACTGCCCGTTCAGGCCACGCTTTCCCCCCATACCTGGGTGGTTTCCGTACTGATGAGCATCCGCACGTTCCACGGCTTGTTTTCCTCCGAGGCGGATTACATCCCCTTCCTGAACCCCGAGTACCGGGACCGGAAATACTACCAGCAAAACCCGGTGGGGCCGTCCATCTCCGTGGTGCTCAGCCAGCTCTGGGGCCAATCCACCCACCCGTCCGTCCGCCCGCTCTACTATAAGGCCAAAGTATATGAACTGCTTTCGCTCTACTTCAACCGGACGGCCGACCCCCAGGCGGAACAGTGCCCCTTCCTGCTGGACGAGGAGAACCTGCGCAAAATCCGGCTGGCTAAGGAAATCGTCATCGAACGGATGGCGGAACCGCCCACACTCCCGGAGCTTGCGGAAGAAACGGGGCTCAGCCTGAAAAAACTCAAAGAGGGCTTTAAGCAGATCTACGGGGATACCGTCTACAGTTTTCTGTTCGATTACAAGATGGAAACCGCGCGAAAAATGCTGGAAAGCGGAACCTTCAACGTCAATGAGGTAGGCCTGAAAGTAGGGTACAGCACGGCCAGCCATTTTATTTCGGCCTTCAAGAAAAAGTACAATACCACGCCCAAAAAATACCTGATGTCGCTGGCCTGAAGTTAGCGCATGGCCTGCGGGCGCGCCACGATGATTCCCGTGTTCCGCTTGATGCCCTGCAGGTAGTCCGCCAGGGGTTCGTCGCTGATAACCACCTCGCCAACGGTAGAGGCGTGCAGCAGGTGGATGCGCCCGTCGTCCAGGCGGATGGCCAAACCTGTATGGGTGACGTCCAGGCCTTCAATATCCGTAGCCAGGGCGATGATGTCCCCGTCCTGTATCAGGTGTTCCCGCTGGGCCACCTCCGAGCGGGGCAATACGATGAGCGGCCTGGAGGAGAGTTGTTTTTCGATTTCCACCATGGCCCGGTAATTCGCATCCGAAGCCAGGAACGGGTACAAATCGCGGTGGGTCCCCATAAAATTGATTTCCTTTTGGATGGTCACCCCGGCGAGTTCTTCGGTGATGTTGCGCACCAGGCCTTTGGCTTCATTGTCCCGGATCCATTCGGTGAAATAGTGCAGGCGGGAGGGGTAACCGTCGCGTTTCCCCTTGCGGTAACGGACCTGTTCCAGGCCCCGGACGTACCGGTTCCATTGGAGTTTCCCCTCGCTGGCCAGCCGGCCCATCACCAGGACGTTCTCAACATACGTGGTGCAGTCCAGACCCCGCAGGTTTACCACCAGCTGCTCATCCTCCCCCACTTCCAGGGTCTTTGCCACATAGGGGGTCCCCAAAAAGGCCCTTCCCACGCGGACTAATTCCGGGCCTATGGCCGTTTTATCCTCGTTCGCATCCTTTTCCAATCCGCTGGTCAACCCGTCAAAGAGCGCCTTGTCGAGCTCCGAATAATGAACGCCTCCTTTTTGGGCCTGAAGCGCATGTCCAAAATCCAGCCAGGGCCCCGCACCCAAACCGGGACCCGGGCAGAACCCCAAAAACAGGGCCAGCAGGATGAGTTTCGCCAGGAGCCGGCGCGGAAAGCAACGGGTTAGACGCAGGGGGCGGTGAAGGCCGGCAAGCCTCCGCGGTTCATCAATTGGAAATGCTTGTTGCATGGGACAGGTGGGATTGGACAGGGATCACGGGCTTCTTCCGGGCCGTTTTTAACGATTTCAAATTCTTATGGCTAAAGATACGGGAGCCGCATCAATCATCGGCCTTCTCCCCGTTAAGATTTTCATGCAGCAGCACCCGGGTATGGGCAATGCTTTCCGGGTAATTTTCCTGGAGGAAGGCGATCAGTTTCTCCCGCACGTGTACCCGCAGGTCCCAGGCCGTAGATGCATCCCGGGCACTTACCAGGGCGCGTACTTCCACGTGGCCGGCTTTGGAATCCGTTACCTGGATATTGGCCACCTCTTTGTCCCAGAGGTCGGAGGCTTCCACAATCCGGTTGAGCTCTTTCCGCAACGCGTCAAAGGGCACCGTGTAATCCGTGTACAGGTATACCGTCCCCAGGATGTCCGATGAGGTTTTTGTCCAGTTCTGGAACGGCTTTTCAATAAAATAAGTGGTAGGCACCACCAGGCGGCGCTTGTCCCAGATCTTCACCACCACATAGGTGAGCGTGATCTCCTCGATCCGCCCCCATTCCCCCTCTACAATTACCACGTCGTCCAACCGGATGGGTTGGGTAAGGGCAATCTGGATGCCCGCCAGGATGGTCCCGATCATCTTCTGGGCCGAAAAGCCGATGATGATCCCGGCTACTCCCGCCGAGGCAAAGACGCTCACCCCGATTTCCCGGATGCTTTCAAAGCTCATCAGCGCTATGCCCAGGGCGAGGACGACCAGGATAAAGATGACGATGCGCTCCAGGATGGTAAACTGCGTGTACACCTTGCGGGCGCGCAGGTTGTCCGCCTCGTGGACGTCGTAATTGTCGACGATCAGCTTTTTGACAACCCGCAGGACCTTGATGCAGAGCCAGGTGAAGGAAAAGATAAACAGCAGCGTGCTCGCTTTCCGGAAATGCCAACCGTAATCCTCCATACCCAGGAGTTCCCGTAGGGATTCCATCCGTATAACCAGAGAAAACATCAGGAAAAAAAGCGGCCACCCCACCTTGCGGACCATCCCTTCCGGCAGCAGGTATTTCGGGTTTTTCCCGTAATGGCGAATTACCCGGGCGATGATCGCATAGCCAATCACCATGGCCAAAAAGCCCGCGCTCAGCAGCAGGATGGAGCGTTGCATCGGGTCGGGGATCAGTTCCTGGAGCATTTGGCGTTTGGGTGTTTCAGTTGCGATTGGCTGCCAGCACGGATTCCGGCAGGAATTTTCGATATTTTATTCGGCACCCGTTCGAGTTCCGACTCCGGTTCCAAATCCAGTTCCCGTTCGAGTTCCAATTCCAGTTCCGGTTCCAAATACAGTTCCCGTTCGAGTTCCAGCGGTAAGCTATAAAAAATTACCCGCAATCGCCAACCCGGCCGCATGAAAGCGCCCGGTCCGGGAACCCATTGCTATTTCCCCGTACCGCCTCCCGGGACAAAAATTGGCGCCGGTTATGGCGCTATTGGCAAATGCTCTGCAGGCCGGGCCTGCGGTTCGGCCCAAAGCCGTACTTTTGCAGCACCTACAAACAACCGCCACAAACCCGTTGCACATGAAAGGTGTACTCCTGGTCAACCTGGGCTCCCCGGACAGCCCAACACCCAAAGACGTCAAGCCCTATCTGGATGAATTCCTGATGGACGAGCGGGTCATCGACGCCCCGAAATGGCTTCGGACCCTCATCGTCCGCGGCATCATCCTGCGCACCCGCCCGAAAAAATCCGCGGAGGCCTATTCCAAGATCTGGTGGGAGGAAGGCTCCCCGCTGATCGTCATTTCCGAACGCTTTAAGCAGGCCGTGGAGGCTCAGGCAGACATCCCGGTAGCCCTGGGGATGCGCTACGGCAGCGGCAGTATTGCCGAAGGCATGGAACAATTGCAGAAGCAGGGGGTGGACGAGGTGCTCCTCGTACCGCTTTACCCGCACTACGCCATGAGCTCCTTTGAAACGGTGGTGGTTAAAGCCCTGGAAGTGCGGGAGGCCCAATTCCCAGACATGCAGGTCACCACCATGCCCGCCTTTGGGAAGAACCCGGATTACCTCAACGTGCTGGCCACGTCCATCCGCGAAAAACTGGACGCGTTTGGCTACGACCATGTGTTGTTTTCCTACCACGGCATCCCGGAGCGCCACATCCGCAAATCGGACCCCACGAGTTACCACTGCAAGATTAACGATACCTGTTGCGGGATGAATTCGGTGGCACACCATACCTGCTACCGACACCAGTGTTACGAGATGACCCGCAATATTGCTGCCCTGCTCAACCTGCCAAAGGACCAGGTGAGCACCTCCTTCCAGAGCCGGCTGGCCGGCGACCCATGGCTGAAGCCCTATACGGATTACGAGTTTGAACGCCTGGCCGGGGAAGGCCGGTCCCGGCTGGCGGTCATCACCCCGGCCTTTGTCAGCGACTGCCTGGAAACCCTGGAGGAAATCGCCATGGAAGGCAAAAATGATTTCCTGGAGGCCGGCGGGACGGATTTTATGCACATCCCCTGCCTGAACGACCGGGAAGACTGGGTGACCCTGATGGCAAAATGGGTCAACGACTGGGCCAGGGACGGCCGGTTGCCGGCAGTTTGAATCCGGCAGGCCCGGACCGGATGCGTCCTGTTTTAACCCGGACGGGCCCTTGCGGCAGGGTGAATCCTATCGGATTCCTGCGTAGTTTTGCACCTCAACAAACCCCATGGCGAAAGTAACCTCGGAACAACTCGGGAAGGAGCCCATCGGGCCGCTGCTCATCCGGCAGGCCGTCCCGGCTTCCATCGGCATCCTGGTGATGAGCCTCAACATCCTGGTGGACACCGTGTTTGTGGGCAACTGGATCGGTTCCATCGCCATCGCCGCCATCAATGTGGTGCTCCCGGTATCGTTTTTTATCGCGGCCCTGGGGATGGCCATCGGCATCGGGGGGAGCAGCATCATTTCCCGGGCCCTCGGGGCAGACCATCCGGAAAAAGCCCTGAAGACCTTTGGGAACCAGATCACCCTCACCATCCTGATCACCTGCTCGATGGTGGCCCTGGGACTCTACTTTGTGGATGCGCTCATCCCGGCTTTCGGGGGGAAGGGCGACATCTTTGACCCCGCCAAAATCTACTACAAGATCGTCCTCTACGGGGTGCCCTTTTTGGCGCTCTGCATGATGGGAAACACGGTGATCCGGGCGGAAGGCAAGCCCAAATTTGCGATGATCGCCATGATCATCCCGTCGGTGGGCAACCTGGTGCTGGACTATGTGTTTATCTATATATTCGACTGGGGGATGCACGGGGCCGCCTGGGCCACCACGGGGAGTTACCTGCTCTGCTTTGGCTACATCCTTTATTTTTTCCTCTCCCGGAATTCCGAACTGAAACCCGGCTGGCACCACCTGGGGCTGGACCGCCCGATCCTGAGCGAAATCGGCTCCCTGGGCTTTGTGACCCTGGCCCGCCAGGCGGTCACCTCCATCACCTATTTACTGCTCAACAACATCCTGTTCAACCTGGGCGGGGAGGCGAGCGTGGCGGTGTACGCGATTATCGGCCGGATGCTCATGTTTGCCCTCTTCCCGGTCTTCGGGGTTACCCAGGGCTTCCTGCCTATTGCGGGCTTCAACTACGGCGCCCGGAAATACCCCCGGGTTAAGGAAAGCATCTACACGGCCGTCAAATACGCGGCCCTGGTGGCCACTGGTGTTTTTGTCCTGCTGATGGTCTTCCCGGCGGAAATCGCCGATTTGTTCCTGAGTAACCGGGAGGATATGTCGGCTGCCGAAATCGCCGCGAACAATTTTGTTCTGGAACACGCCCCGGCCGCCATGCGCTGGGTCTTTGCCGCCACCCCCATCATTGCGCTCCAACTCATCGGCGCCGCCTATTTCCAGGCCATCGGCAAGGCCACCCCGGCCCTGTTGCTCACCCTCACCCGCCAGGGTTTCTTCTTTATCCCGCTAATCCTGATCCTGCCCAATTACCTCGGCGAACTGGGCGTCTGGATCTCCTTCCCCATAGCCGATTTCCTCTCCACGGTCGTCACCGGATACTTCCTGAAGCGGGAGGTGGATCGGGAATTGGTTTGAAGGTTTGGCGATTTGAAGATTCGGAGGGCGATTTGAAGATTCGGAGGGTGATTTGAAAATGCGGGAATTTGGCAATTTGAAAGTTTGCCAATGAGGTCTTGTACTCAGTCACCGCAATATTCCTGCGCGTTTTTGTCCATCAATCTTTGCGATTTCACGGTCCCGCTTGTTCACTATTTCCCAGGATCGTGTCCAGGACGTCCTGCCGGAAATCCTCCCGGGCCATTTCGGCGGCGCATTCCTTGGCTTTTTGTTTATAGCCAGGGTTTTCCCAGAGGTCTTTCAGGAGGGGTTCCAGGCGGGTTTCCGATAAGCGGGTGATTCCGGGGCCCTTAGGGCCTAGCCCGCGGCGGGCGAGCAGGCTGTTCCAGAAGAACTGATCGATGATATGCGGGATGACCAGGGACGGGCACCCGTATTTGACGGCCATGTGAGTGGTCCCCGAACCCCCGTGGTGGACCAGGGCATACATCCGGGGCAAGGCCCAGTCGTAGGGGATACTGTCCACAAAATAAAACTGATCGGTATTGTAGGTTTTTGGGTGCTCAAGTCCCCCGCCGGCCGTATTCACAAGCGCGGGGATACCCAGTTTTTTCAGGGTGTCCAGGAATATCCGGGTTTTCCCGGCCGGGTCCGGGTTCGTCATGCTCCCAAGGGTTACCATCAGGAGTTTCGGATGCCGGTGAAAAAAGGCTATCAGCTCCGGATCCGGTTTCCATTGCACCGCCTTGTCCCGCTCGTGATATCCGAGGACACGCACATGTTCCGGCCATTCCGGAGGCTGCGGAAAGAGGGCCGGAGAAACAGTGTAGATAGCCCGGGATCCAAAAAGTGCCCGGTTGATTGCTTTGGCTGAGAGTCCCGGGTTGCCCGGCAGGTGCCGGGCCGATTTCCGAATGGTATAACTCAAGCCCCAGTGTCCGACCTTAAAAGACAGCCGGTTCAACCAGGGGCCAAGGTTCCGATTAAAGCCGATATGCGAGTAGTCCCGCACAGGATGGAGTACATAAGGTACCGGGCTGATCAGGATGGTTTTCCCGGGGTGTTCTACTCCCCATATTACCGGATATGTGGCTTTTGCATGATGTACCATTCGGTCTGGTTGCCATTTTTCAACCGATTGGTATTGACGCAGGGAGACTTTTTTGCTGATCTTCAGGTACTCCTGCTGCAGCCCCCGGTACGCCCGGAGTTTTTGCCAGGTGGAAGCGCTCCCCCCCATGGCTGCCTGCCCGATATCGCTCTCCAGAAGTTCAATAAATTCCGCGCCCAAAGACTCAAACTGGTGCCCTCCTTCCTCCGCCAGGTGGCGAAACTGTTCCGGGAAAACGCAAATGGTCTCATGCCCTGCCTGACGGAGTATTTCCCCCAGGGCCAGGAAGGGCTCCATGTCCCCCCGGGTTCCTATCGACATGAGCAGAATACGCATAAGACTTATTTTTCAAATCGGCAGATCCTGTAATCTTCAAATCGGCAAATTTTCAAATCCTCAAATCAACTAAATATTCGAATCCATCATAATCCACCACTTCCCCTCCTCGTCCCTGGTCCAGACCAAAATATACTTGCCCGGGTAGGAGCCGCTGCACTGGCCAATTTCGAAGATGAGCTTTTCGTTGACCGGGGCAACCAGTAAGGGTTCCAGGGACAATTTGTAACGGGGATTCCTCATATACTGATAGGTATTTATAAGAGCTTCCCGCCCCGTAATCATTGGCCGGTGGTTGTAGTACAGGGCATCCGGAGTATAGAGTTCCCGTACGAGCTGGTTTACCTCATGGGCATTGCAATGGCTCATCCACTGAGTGCGGCGCACCTTAAGTTGCTCCCGGTAATTCTTCACGGGCCGGACCTCTTCCACCATTTCCAATTCCCGCCGCGGACCGGGCCACTCCAGGTTCCAGATCACCAGCATCCGGAATGTCCGCCCATCCCGCAAGGTGAGTTCAGAAACCTCATACCGATAGGTATCATCATGGGGTTCCAGCAAGCCGATGGTCGCCAGGGAATCCACTTCCAGGTCTTGGTCCGTCCACAGGGCGGCCAGCTGGTCGTCGCCCTGAAACGTATTCCCGTCGGCGAACACCCGGACGGCATCCGCGGTATACATTTGCTTCAATTCTTCGGGCCGCTCCCGAAGGGTTTCCAGCCAGGCCTCGGACAGCCCATCCGAATCCCTGGCCGACTCTTCGTATCCGGTCCGGCCTGCCATTTCCTGGGCATACAGGGTCTGACCCCCCGGGTTTCCCGGAATTCCCGCCCCCCCAAAAAACAGGAATCCAAAAACCCAAAATGCCAGATAATATTTTAGAATGCGGCTGCCCATATGCTTCTTTTGCAACAAGATAGCAATTAATCCCTTGCGGTGATACCGCGAATAATCCGGAAGCCAGCCCGTACGTTTAACCCCACTTTAATAAAGGTTTAACGTTTTTCAACTAGCTGTTTATCAATGGTTTAATATATTGAACGCCTGTCGCCACCCTGCAGGGATTAAACCCTGCACCTTTTATCGTATCTTATTTAATGGCAGACAACCTTTCCAAATACCGGAAACGCTATCGTACCTGAAAACCAACAGAAAACGGGACTTCCTGAAGCACCCCCGTCTGCCCCATTCGGAAGGGTGCCGACCATATACTGCGTAATCTCAAAACAATTTTTCTCCTACGGATCCGGCCGGGAGACAGCAACCGGGGTCTATTCCGCGTTCTCCTCTTTGTTCTCCTACGTATTCTCCCTCTTTGCTCTACTTTTTCTAACTTTTTCCTTTATCGGTTGCGGCCCGTCCCGCGAAAGCATCCAGCCAACTACCGGCCTGGATTCCCTGCAAACGCTATCTGCCGCCGGGGAGGTTCCCCTGCCACAGCGCTGGTGGGAGCAGTTTGACGACCCCCAGCTCGAAGGGCTTATCGATTCCGCCCTCACGCGCAATTTTAACCTGGCAGCGGCCTGGGAACGGTTCCGGCAGGCCCAATTTGTGTTGAAGCGGGAAAAAGGCATCCGCTGGCCCCAGTTCGAAGGGGGAGCCCAGAGCGCCATCAGCCGGCCCCAGCCGGATTTTGCGGGGGGCGAAAATATCCAGTTCGGGGCCTCCGCCCAATACGAGATAGACCTGTGGGGCCGCATCGGGACGGGACTGCGGGCCGAAGCCTATCGCGCCCAGGCCAGCCTGGCCGACTACCGGACGGCTTCCCTGTCCCTGGCCGCCGAAGTGAGCCTGACCTGGTTTCGCCTGAAGGCCGCCCGCCAGCAACTCGCCCTGGCCAAAGACCAGATACAGACCAACGAGGATATCTTCCGCCTGATCCGCGCCCGTTTCGGAGGCGGGCAGGTGCGGGCCGTGGATATCCTCCGGCAACAACAGCTGCTGGAATCCACCCGGAACCAGCGGCTTATTTTTGAGCAGAACGTTGCCCTGCTGGAACACCAGCTGGCCATTTTGCTCGGGAAACAGCCCCAGGCCATCGACCCGCCCGAAGCCCAGGACTTTCCGGAGCTCCCCGCCCTGCCGTCCACGGGCCTTCCCCTGGAACTCGTCCGCCGCCGGCCGGACATCCAGCAGGCGTACCTCACCCTCCACGCCGCCGACCGGGATTACGCCACAGCCGTCCGGGCCAAATACCCGCGACTCTCCCTCCGGCTCTCCGGCCAGCAACGGGCCAATGATTACGAGAGCCTGTTCCAGGAATGGGCCTATACGCTGGCCGGGAATATCGTGGCCCCGCTTTTTTACGGGGGGTCGCTTTCCGCCGAGGCAAACCGCAGCGAAGCGGCCCGGCAGGAAGCCATCTACAATTACGGACAGACCGTGCTCACCGCCTTCCAGGAAGTGGAAGATGCCCTGGTGCAGGAACAGGTTCAGGCCAGCCGCCTGGAAATCCTGGAAAAACAACTGGACCTCGCCCAAAAAACCAACGGCCAGCTGCGGAATGAATTCCTGAACGGATTCAGCCCGTATCTGGACGTGCTCCTGGGGCTGGACCAGGAACAGCAACTCAAGCGCGACCTGATCGACGCCCGCCTTGCCCAGCTGGAGATCCGCGTGGGCCTGTACCGCGCCCTGGCCGGATCCTTTGAAACCGAACGCGAAATCGCCCTAAACTCCGAAGAAAAGACGACACCATGAGCCAAAAGAAAATACTACTGATCTGTCTGGCCATCCTCGGGGCTGCTGCCCTGGTCACCGTGCTGATCTACTCCACCGAGCCGACCGCCCAACGGGAAGCCGCCACCCGGCAGACCGCCATGCTCGTGGAAACCCTGCCGGCCGAAGCCGGGACGTTTACCCCCGTCCTTTCAGCCACCGGCACGGTCCGCGCTGTGGAAGACGTGCAGTTGAGCCCGCTCGTGAACGGGCAGGTGATTCGCCGCGACCCGGCCTTTGCCCCGGGCGGCTTTGTGAGCGAAGGGGACATCCTGTTACAGATTCAGCCGGCGGATTTCCAGAATACCCTGGACCTGCGCGAGAGCGAACTCCTGCAGGCCCGCACGGAACTGAACGTGGAGATGGGCCGGCAGAAGGTGGCCGAACAGGACCTCGCCCTGGTAGGCGGGGATTCCCTCTCGCCAGAAGAGCGGGAACTCGTATTGCGCAAGCCCCAGCTGCAGGCCGTACAGGCACGGATCAAGGCAGCAGAGGCCGCCGTGGCCCAGGCCCGGCTGAACCTGAGCCGCGCCACCATCCGCGCCCCGTTCAACGCCCATATCCTCACCCAGAATGTGACCGTAGGCTCCCAGGTAACCCCGGGTGACAACCTGGGCCGGCTGGTGGGCACGGAGGCCTACTGGGTGGAACTCACCGTCCCGGTAAACCAACTCCGCTGGCTGGAATTCCCCCACGACGGGCAGGAAGGCGCCCGGGTGGAAATCCGCAATCGCTCCGTCTGGGACGACAACGTGATGCGGGAAGGCCGCCTTTTCCAGCAGGTAGGTGCCCTGGATGCCCAGACCCGGCTGGCCCGCGTGCTGGTCCGGGTGGAAGACCCCCTGGCCCGGGATGCGGAACCGGGCACGCCCCCGCTGATGATCGGGTCGTTCGTGGATTGCCGGATTGAAGGCCGGCCCGTGGAAAACACTGTGCGCATCAGCCGGGACCACCTGCGAACGAACCAGACTGTCTGGGTAAACGAAGACGGCAAGCTCTCCGTCCGCGACGTCACCGTGGTACTCACCGACATGAACCACGCCTACATCTCCGAGGGCCTGAACGGGAACGAACAGGTGGTGACCACCAACCTGAGCACGGTTTCGGACGGCATCGCCCTCAGGACGGAAGGCGGAGCATCCGCTGACGGAGAAGGCAACCAGCCCGAGTCCGAAGAGGTTTCAGCCGCCGGGGATACACCCGCTGCCGGCGCTTCCGCCCCGACAACCCCCCAAAGCGATTGAGATGAAAGAAGAAGACCACATGCCGAACGAAAACGCGCCCCAATCCCCAAACGGCCATCCGGGGAAAAACGGGCTGGACGCACCCGACGACCCGGGAAAAAACAGTCCCCGCAAGGAAGGCGCCATCGGGTACATGGCCCGCAACAGCATCGCGGCCAACCTGCTGATGATCATCTTGCTGGCCGGGGGTATCTGGACGATGTTCAACATCCAGAAAGAGGTATTCCCCAACTTCCAGCTGGACTTTGTAAATGTGGACGTGGCCTACCCGGGCGCTTCCCCGGCCGAGGTGGAACAGGGCATCCTGCAGCCCGTTGAAGAAGCCGTGCGCGGCGTGCAGGGCATCAAAGAAATCGTCTCGGAAGCCCGGGAGGGGTCCGGGAGCGTCACCATCGAACTGGTGGCCGGCTCGGACCGGATGAAGGCTTTCCAGGACATCGACCAGGCCGTGAACCGCATCCGGACCTTCCCGGACGACATCGAACAGCCCGAGGTGGCCCTGCAGGACCGCCAGCGGGACGTGATGGAAATCGGCATCTACGGGGAAACGGATATCTGGACGCTGCGCCAGCTGGCCGAACGCATGCGCACCCGCCTGCTCGCCAACCCGAACATCACCCAGGTATCCCTGAACAACGTGCCGGAATACATGACCCACGTGGAGATCCCCCGCCACAACCTGCGGCAGTATGGGCTCACCCTGGGCCAGGTGGCCGACATCATCCGCCAGAGCAGCCGGGACGTGCCCGCCGGGGCCGTGGAAACACAGGCCGGGGAAATCCTGCTGCGCATGCAGGAACGCAAGCAATGGGCCGAGGAATTCGGGGATATCGCCGTGATCACATCGGAATCCGGGGCCAAGGTGACCCTGGCCGAAATCGCCACCATCCGCGACGGGTTTGACGAGGTGGGCTTCCACGGACAGTTCAACGGCACGCCCTCCGTGGAGCTCGAAATCTTCCGAATTGGAGACCAGAGCCCGCTGGACATCGCCGAGGCCGTACAGGCCGAAATGGATTCCTTCCAGCTGCCCCCGGGGGTGAATTTCCGCATCGACTCCAACCGGGCCGAAGACTTCCGCGAACGCCTATCGCTCCTCACCGAAAACGGGCTGGCCGCCATCGTCATCGTCCTGGTAATCCTCACGCTTTTCCTGGAGGCCCGCCTGGCTTTCTGGGTGATGATGGGGATGGCCATCAGCTTTATCGGGGGGATGATATTCCTGCCCATGGTGGGGGTCAGCGTCAACATGATCGCCATGTTCGGCTTCCTGGTTGTCCTGGGGATTGTGGTAGACGACGCCATCGTGGTGGGGGAAAACGTGTACGAATACCGACAGCGCGGCTACTCGTTTATACAGGCCGCCATCCTGGGGACGAAAGACGTGTCCAAGCCGGTGATCTTCAGTATCGCCACCACTATTATCGCCTTTGTCCCCCTGCTGTTTATGCCGGGGGAAAACGGGATGTTCTGGCAGCCCCTGCCCATTGTGGTGATCGTCATCCTGGCCGTGTCCCTGCTGGAGGCGCTCTTTATATTGCCTTCCCACCTGGCGCACAAGGCGAAAACCAACAAAAAGCCTACGCTCATTAAGAAATTCACCGGGCGGCTCGAAGGCTGGCAACGGCAATTTGCCAAAGGTTTCGACCGGGTGATTGACCGCTACTACCGGCCCTTTCTGGACAAGTGCCTGGAATACCGCTACATTACGCTGTCCGCAGCCCTGGCCCTGCTGCTCATGGTAGGCGCCTACGGCCTGAGCGACCACATGGGGATGATCATGATGCCCGAGGTGGCCGCCGACGAAATCGAGGCCGGGATCCGCCTGCCGGTGGGGACCACCCCGGACCAGGCCGCCAAGGTGGCCAACGACGTGACCGCCTCCACCCAGCGGATGTTTGAGGAGCACAACCTGTACGAGGTAGCCGAGGGGATCAAGACAAACGTGCGGGGGCAGAATTTTATCGACGTGGAAATCGTGATGCTGCCGCCGGACCAGCGGGACATCACCGCCGGGGAGGTCATCGCCCTGTGGCGCGACAATATCGGGGACATCGACGGGGTGGACCAGATTTCCTTTGAGGCCGAACGGGGCCCTGGCGGGGCGCGGCAGGCCATCAGCATCGACCTGAGCCATACGGACGAGGAAGTCCTGGAACGGGCCAGCGCCGCGTTCATTGAGCGAATGGAATCCTTTTCCAACACCCGGGACGTCACCGACAACTACAACAAGGGCAAGCTGCAATACGACTTTAAACTCCTGCCCGAGGGCCGCAACCTGGGGCTCACTTCCGGGGACGTGGGCCGGCAGGTCCGGGACGCGTTTTTCGGCTCCCTGGCCATGCGGCAACTCCGCGGGATGAACGAGATCGAGATCCGGGTGAAACTCCCCTACGAGGAGCGCAAAGACATCCAGAATCTGGAGGACTTCCTGATCGTGACCCCGTCGGGGGTGCAGGTACCCCTGCTGGACGTGGTATCCGTGGAGGAGCGGGAGGCCTTTACCAGCATCAACCGGAGGGACGGCCGGCGCGTGATCAATGTGGGCATGGATACCGAACCGGCCAACGCAGTGAGCCGGGTGCTCGCCCGGATGCAGGAAGAAGTGCTGCCGCAGCTGCGGGCGGATTTCCCGGGCATCACCTGGACCTTTGAAGGCTCCCAGGCAGACATGCGGGAGAGTACCGCCAGCCTCTGGAACGGCTTTGGCATGGCCATGTTTGTCATCTACGCCCTGCTGGCCATCGCCTTTGGCAGCTATACGCAGCCGCTTATTGTGATGACGGCCATCCCCTTCGGGATCATCGGGGCGGTCATCGGCCACATCCTGCTGGGGTACGACCTGTCTATCGTAAGCCTCATGGGGGTGATTGCGCTCTCCGGGGTGGTGGTAAACGACTCGCTCATCATGATTGACTACGCGAACAAACAGCGGCGGGAGAACTCCGTCTACGAATCCATCCACGAGGCCGGCCTGCGCCGCTTCCGCCCCATTATGCTCACCACGCTCACCACCTTCGGCGGGCTGGCGCCCATCATCCTGGAGCGTTCCAGCCAGGCGCAATACCTCATCCCCATGGCCATCTCCCTGGGCTTCGGGATCGTGTTCGCCACGAGCATCATCCTGGTGATCGTGCCCTGCCTCTACCTGGCGCTGGAGGACGCCAAACTCTATTTCAAAAAAGGCGAAACGGTGGAGCGGACGGATGTGCTGGATGACCGGCCGGATCCGAAGCCTGCTTCGAAACAGCCAGCGTTGGCGGACAAATAGTTCAATTTGCTAATTTGGCAATTTGAAAATTAATGGGGTTTGGGCGAAGCATGAGAAAGCCGGTTCTGGAGCTAGACGAATGCACAAGAAAGCCGGTTCTTCGTTAGGTGATTCAGCAACTGACGTTGCTGAACCAGTCAATACCGCCTCCTTTTTGTAACTTTTGACTCCGGATATAACCTATTCCCATTCTTCGAACTGCATTGCCGCAGTTGAATTTTTCTATCTTTAATCGGTTTCCCTCTCACATTTAACCAATCAATATGAAAGACCGATTCTATTTGAAATCCTGCCTGTTCCTGGCCGTACTGCTGGCAGGCACAGCCCCTCTTGCAGGGCAGCAGGTGCCCGCTGGCATGGAAGCTTCCATCGATTCCATTTTCAGTGCTTTTGACGGGCCCAACCAGCCGGGTACTGCTGTGGCGGTGTGGCAGGATGGAAAAATCGCCTTTAGCAAAGGATACGGCAGTGCCAATGTGGAATACGGGATACCTGTGACCCCGGATGAGACCATTTTTCACGTGGCGTCTGTATCCAAGCAATTCACCGTGTATGCCATCCTCCTCCTGCAGGCAGATGGAAAACTTTCGCTGGACGATCCCATCCGCAAGCACATTCCGGAAGTGCCGGATTTTGGCACCCCCATTACACTGCGCCACCTGGCAAGCCATACAAGCGGCATGCGCGACCAATGGTCTTTGTTGCAGATGGCCGGATGGCGAATGGACGATGTAATTACCGTAGACCATATCCTGAAACTGGTGGAACGGCAAAAGGACCTGAATTTTCAACCGGGAGAGGAGTTCAACTATTGCAACACCGGGTTTACGCTACTGGCGGAAACGGTGGCGCGCACCTCGGGTTTAACGTTTGCCGAATTCACCCAGGAGCGCATCTTTGAACCGCTCGGGCTGGAACACACGCTTTTCTATGACGACCACGAAAAAATAGTCCCCAACCGGGCGTACTCGTATTACCGCGAAAACGACGTACTAAAAAAAGCCGTGCTGAGTTTCGCGAATGCCGGGGCTACCAGCCTCTTTACCACGGCCGAAGACCTGGTCCGTTGGGCCGACCACCTCAACAACCCGCCCTCTAAGAAAGTTGAGGCCATGGTAGCACAAATGGATCGCCTGGCCGTACTCAACAACGGCGAAACCTTTGGCGGTGCTTATGGGCAGTTCATCTCGCCGTACAAAGGGTTAAAGCAAATTCAGCACGGGGGAGCGGACGCGGGGTATCGCTCGTATCTCGGCAGGTTCCCGGAGCAGGATTTCGCGGTGGCGGTCGTTTCGAATTACGCGGATTCCGGACCCAACAGGCTGGCACTGCAAGTTGCCGACCTCTTTCTGAAGGACCATATTGAGGAGCAGGAAGAAGGACCGGTTCCCCCGGAACCCCCGACTATTGCCATGGACGAAGACGCGCTGAGAGCTTTTGAAGGGTATTATTGGTTTGATGAACAACAGACCTACCGGCGCATTTATCTGAAGGATGGTTACCTCATGTATCACCGGGCAGGGGGGTCGGAAAACCGGATAGCTCCCATCGGTCCGAACCAATTTAAAATGCTGGATATCGGGGTGAATGCCGTGGTGGAGTTTACCGAGGAAAACCAGGGCAGGGTCATGACTTTTAAGGACCCCGGAGGAGAAATTACGCGTATGGCGTCCTTCGATTACGTGGAAGGCGATCCGGACCTTTTTGAACGCTATGCGGGCACGTATTACAGTCCGGAATTGGACACCTCCTATCAACTCGTCGTGGAAAACGGCAAACTGATGGCCCGGCACAACCGGCTCCCGGACGTGCCCCTTTCCCTAATACGCGGTGACCGCTTCAGCATTGGTCCGTACAGCGCGCAATTCAAAAAGAACCCGGACGGTGAAATCTCCGCAATGCTGGTTACCACGGGACGGATTCGGGACCTGGTTTTTGAGAAGCAGTAGTTACGGGGGGCGAAGTTCGAAAAGCGAGTTCTGCACTGCTACCCGGAGCCTGGAAATGGGCTATTTCACTTCCGGATTGATGACAATATCTCCTGTAATTGGTACCACTTCGCCAACGGTGTCACGGATTGTATAATAAACCTCTTCCCCTGCTACAACCTCTGTCCGCATTGTCGACAAGACACCATGGGTATTTGGAAGTTCTTTTAGGAATAATAGCCAGACCTTACCCGGGTTTTTCAATTTGGATTCGTGGATGGAGATTGAAAATTTGCCGATTGAATCCGCTTGGGTTCGTACGCCGGATTCCGCATTGACAACATAGACCCCGGGGAGCACCTGTCCGCTGTAATCTCGTGCTGTCCCCGAAATGACAAACGCTTCGCCTCGATTTTCACATGCTTCACCAATAGGTAGATACAAATCAATCACGCCCGGTCCGGGGGTTAGGGTTGTATCCGGCGCACCCAACACAGGCGGGGGTGGCACAGTTTTTTCCGCGGTGACTTCGAGAGCTTCCTGATCGCGAGTGGATTTGAGGTCAGTTAGTTGCTCCGGGCTGCAAGAAGCAACCAACAAGGAAGTAAATCCCAGTGCGGCGACATGTTTTCGCCATTGGATTCGAGAAGCGGATTGGTGAAGAGCAGCAGCCGGAACAATTGTCCTGTCTAATTGGTTTGGGCGAAACCTCCCGCACAGCTTTTTACCAGCATCGAGTTTTTGAGCAATCTCGGCGTCGGACAAACTGGTAAAGTCAACTACTTCCTTCTCGCACGTTTCGCAGAAGGCACCTTTTTCGGTTGGGGTCATCTCATTCCAATTTTCCCCACAAGGTTCAGGGATGCTGATTTTAAAAGCCATATCGGTTTGTTTTTCCATCAAATTGACTAATTGTTAAGGGCAGAACAAGTTGCGATGAGTGAAATGGGCATGTGGATGAGTTCCGGGTTATTCCTGGATGCGCAGGGGCTTTGGCAGCATATTTGCAGTGCTTCCAGCAAAATCAACTCCTATGACCCCTCCATTCCTTCCCGGGCTCAAAACGAAAAGGCCGGGTAACCGGCGCCTGGTGCAACCACTGGTTGGGCTGGCCATCATCCTGATCAGCCTCACCCCCCTGCACGGGCAGAAGCGGGGCTACCTCCCCGGGCATGTAATTAACCTGGAAGGGGATACCATCCGCGGGCAGGTGCGCGACCGGCATCCCGGGCCTTTTACGGATCTGTATTCCCGGATCCGGTTTATCCCGAAGGGGAAACGGCGGCGGCAGAAACTGGCCCCCGGGGCCATCCTGGGATACCGGGCGGGCATGCGGGAGTACGTTACCGTCCCCCTGCGGGAGGAGTCTGCCTTCTTTCGCTTCCGCTACGTGCTGGACCCCGGCGCAGAGCGGGTCTTCCTGCGGGTCCTTAGACGGGACGGGCCGCTCACCTACTACCATCGGGAATTTATCCACGACGACAACAGCTACCTGGACTACTTCCCGCTCCTCCACCTGCAGGGCAAACCGAGTATGGTGCGGGTTACCCAGGGCATCCTGGGCCTCAAACGCAAGCGGTTGATGGAGTACTTCCGGCACTGCCCGGAACTGGTGCGCGCCATCGAATCCAAAGAGCTCAATGAACCGGATTCCGTATACGAATTCTACCTGGAGCGCTGTGGGGCGATTCGCTGAAAGCTCCAGGGGTTTCTCTGTGGTGCTTGGCTGAAGGCAGCCGGGTTATCTAAGTGATTTCCAGGAATAAAAAAAGCCCCCGAAAGCGGGGGCTATCTATTCGCGCAAATGCCTACCAGGTCCCCATCACAATCATCAGGCTGTTGCGGACTATGCGGAATTCGCCCATGGCCGACATGTGGGCCTGCCAGGCGCGGTCAAAGGCGGCACGCTGGCCTTCCGGGACCAGGCCGCGGGTACCCCCCAGGGCCGATTTCATATCCTTGAAGCCAACTAGCACCCAATGCGTTTCCCCTTTGGACGACAGGCCCATATTGATGGATCCCATGGTCACCAGGCGGTTGGCCGGGTTGTTCGCCGCGTTGAATTTGGCAAAGGAGGCCGTCATCGCATTGGCATCTTCCACATCCAGCACAAAGAGCTGCCGGAAGGGGTAGGCCCCGTCATCGTCCCCGTAGGCATCGAGGATGGCGCCGGATAGCGAGCTGTTACTCTTGGAAATCTGCGCATTGATCCGGGTGAGGAAAAGCTGGAAATCCGTGCTTTGCCCGGCGTCGTACATGCCGCCAAGGGCCTCCTGGGAGCCGGTAAATACCAGCGTATGCGTGTGGTTGTCGCCCGGTTCGTTAAAATGGTTTTCGTACAGCCAAACGGAAACCCCATCGGGCTTGTTCGCCTTGTAATAGGTGTCTACCATGTTGTAGACCGATCCCACGTCCTTGGATTCAACGGTGAAATTGTACGCGGTAAAATACGCGGTTTGCGCCTGTCCGGCCATGGCAACGCACAGCAGCGACAGCAATAGAAATCGTTTCATAATCATATGGTTTAGGTTGTTCCCCATAAGGTAGGAAATGAAATGATAGGTTTCTGGTTTTCAGGGGGATATATTTCAGGCCGGCATCGGGCTGGATGCGGGTGCTATGGCTGTGGGTGGCTGTGCATGGTTCCGGGAAATAGACGGAATTCCCGCCCGGTGTTAGTGGCCCCGCTATCGCCAGTCAACAATCCTAAATATTTCATAATGTTTAATGTTTATATATTTTTATTAAACATTAATTGTATATTGTTGAAGTGTTAGAAAGGCGAAATCTTCCACACCCCGGGAAAGAATCCTGCGGACGAAAAGCTTACAACTATGAAAAAGGAAAACTTTAACCCTACGCAACTGGCAGACATGCACTCAGACGGAGTCCATTTTGATTACCGCAAGAATGCCGGTAGATTTTTTGACCAGCGGCTGCAAGACGCTCGTCAGATTGCTATTCAATCCCGCATTTAGGTACCTGCTACTCGGTACCTCAATGCCTGGGGGATCACTTAAGCCCAGTTCCCCCGGAAGCCCCGCACCTGGTGTCGGGGTTTTTTTATGCCAGGATTTTATCCAACGGCAATCAAACCGAGGGCGCTGGCAATGAGAAACCCGGAGAGCACTAAAAAGAGCAGGGCGGGAAAGGAGCGCCTGATGGGATCCTGCACCTTCAGGTGCATGGCCACAGCCCCGGCCATCATCACCGCCATGACGGTTGCCGACGGCAGCGTGAGGGCCGGATACCAGATGGAGAGCAAGAGGCCCGTAGCGGCGAGTACCTTAATGGCCCCCACCACATAGACCAGCCCGCCGGTAAGGCCGTAGTTGGCAAATTCTTCTTTCATGCTGTTGGCCCCTTCGCCCCTCCAGGAGGTGGATTTATTGAAGCGGAAAAACCAGACGTTTACGATGCTGACAAAAAGAACGATCTTGATGCCAATAAGCAGATATTCCAAAATGTTTAATTTTTAGTTGTATAAGCTAAACAATATTTGGATAGGACTGCGTGAAGTTTTTGTTAAGGTCAAAGAAATATTTGAAAAAGAGCGTGCCGGGGCGGATAAAATGCCCCGCCGACGGGGATCCGGCTCCTAGTTTTTCCCGGTAGCTATATCGTCCTCGTGCGTACAGCTCCCATGGGCATCCAGGGCCGCCCAGGTGGCTTTTTCGGAAATACGGGTGGCTTCCCGGGCAGCCTGGAGGGAACGGCGCATGTAGTAGTGGATGTCGCCCAACTTGCCGGCAGCACTCGCCTTTTTGGCGTTTGTGTACATGGTTTCCGCAAAGTCCCGGGCGTCGATGGAAAGGGCCTCCGCCTCGATGGCGTGGGTGATGACTTCGTCCAGGCCGCAGACCTCGGCGTGGTACTGGGCCTCGGCGGCATAATTCACAGCCTCCTGGGCAGCGGCCAGGGCTTCCCCGGCCAGGAATTCCACCTTTTGGGCATTGCTACGGCCTTCCGTGTATCGGGCGGCAAAGGCGGCTACCTCGGCATATACCTTCAGGGAATCCGTGAGCTGGTTTACTGTTTGTTCAAATTTGCGAACATCGCCGATCTCGCTCTTGAAGACGGCGCATTGCTGCTGGGCCTGGAGGGACCCGGCCAGGAAGCCGGCCAACAGGGTCAGGCCAAGTCGTATCCGGATAACGGGCCGTTTGCAGGAATCGGGGGAACTCTTGATCTCCATAGTAGGGTTTGTAGGTTACCAATCAATAACTCGCAACCGGGCATTCCCGGTATTGTATTTCGTTAAAACGTCCGATTCTTAGGTGAATTGTCCGGAAGCGAAAAAATAGGAGGTTTCTTACAAAAAATAAACACCGTCTGCGGCATTAATCACTTTAACTGCATCCTCCCAGCACCCCATGCTGACATAAATCATAGTTTGTATCGGGTGGCAAGAGTACTTTAGGTGAAGTACTCCCAATAGATGAAATACGTTTTCGGCCTCTTGCTATTGATCCACGGGCTCATCCACCTGATGGGGTTTGCCCGGGCGTTCCGTTTGGCCACCATCGAACAGTTTACCCGGGAAATTACCAAACCCGTGGGGTTGCTTTGGCTGGTGTCGGGACTTCTGTTCCTGGTGGTGACGGCGCTATTCCTTATGAAAAGAGAAGCCTGGCCCCTGGTGGCGATAATCGCAGTGGTGCTGTCGCAAATCCTGATCCTGTTCTATTGGCAGGACGCCAGGTTCGGCACCATTGCGAATGTCATTATTGCGGGGGTGGCCATATCCAGTTTTGTTGCCATAGCATTTGCCAACACGTATCAGCGGGATGTGCGTGCGTCTTCCAGCGCCGCGCCGGTTGAAACCCGGATTATCCGGGAAGAAGACCTGGACCACCTGCCCGCGCCCGTGCAGAAGTATCTGCGATATGTGGGGGTCGTTGGGAAAACCAGGGTGCAGGACTTCCGGATTGTATTCGAAGGGGATATGCGGGGCCGGGACCAGGATTGGTTCCCATTTACCTCCGAACAATTCAATTTTATTCCATCCCCCACCCGCCTGTTTTTTATGAAGGCCCGGGTAAAGGGGCTGCCTGCCGCCGGCTACCACCGCTACAAAAACGGGAATGCCAGTATGCGCGTAAAAGTATTGTCGCTCTTTCCGGTGGTACACATCGATGACCCGGCCCTCTACGCCACGGAAACCGTGACGTTTTTCAACGACCTCTGCCTCTTTGCGCCGGCGGGCCTCATCGACCGGCGCATCACCTGGGAGCCCATCGACCCCCAAACCGCCCGGGCCACTTTTACCACCCGGGGCACCAGCATTTCAGCCGAGCTGTATTTCAATGACCAGGGCCAGTTGGTCAACTTTTATTCGGAAGACCGAATTGCCATTGACGAGATGAAAACCTTTCCATTTTCAACCCCGGTGAAAGACTACCAAAAGATCAATGGCCTGAACCTCCCCACCTATGGGGAAGCGGTGTGGCATTATCCGGACGGTGCGTTGGTATACGGGAAGTTCCGGTTGCAGAGCGTGGACTACAACCAGAGTGGGGGCAGCGATTCGCCCAGGTAGCCTTCCCATAAACCCGAGGGAACTGTAACATGTCCGGCGCGAAGCGCTCTTTCTAATAAAGCCTCGCGCAATGGAACGCTTCCTCTATATTTTTATCCATGTGGGCCTGCCCCTGCTGGTGTTGGTTGCCCTGCTGCGGATCCGCCCGAAATCCCGTCTGGCCCTGCTGGGCAACAAGGCGTTTTACCTGTTGCTGCTCACCTTTATCTATCTCTGGGGGCAGTGGCCGCTGGGGGCGAGCCTGTATTTTAAGTATGTGGTGCTGGCGATTTTGCTGCTCTGCCTCTGGAAATTCTTCCGGGCTTGGCCGGCGGGTGCTTCGCGGAATTCCCGGCCGACTCCCTCGTCTGGCCAAACCGGGCTATCCCAGCAAACCCGAATTTCCGGCATGGAAGGTTTGTGGCCCCGGGGAGTTTGGCGATGGATCCGGACGGGGTTTGTCCTGCTATTGGCGGGGCTGCTCGCCTACCCGGTGTATCAACTGGTGGCCGGCCGCTCCTATCCGGAAGAGCCCGTTCAACTCACCTTCCCCCTGCGGGACGGGCACTATTATATCGCCTCCGGGGGTTCGAACCAGATAATCAACAACCACCACCGGGCCAGCACCCCCTCCCAGCAATATGCACTAGACATCAACAAGCTCGGGAAAATGGGCATGGCCACCACGTCACTGTGGGCCACAGAAAATTCGGCCCACGCCATCTTTGGGGAAGCCGTTTACGCCCCCTGCAAGGGCCGGGTGCTGGAGGTGAAAGGCGGTGTCCCCGACAACCAGGGCGCCAGCATGGACGTGTCCCCGGAAGACGGTATGGGGAATTTTGTGGTCCTGGATTGCGACGGGACCATCGTCCACCTGGTGCACCTGCAGCAGAACAGCGTGGCGGTTGCGACCGGCCAGCGCGTTTTGACCGGTGATCTGTTGGGCCGCGTAGGCAACTCCGGCTTTTCCCAGGAGCCCCACCTGCATTTTCAGGCGGCCCGCTACCAGGCGGATTCTACGCTTGTGGGGGTGCCGATGGAGTTTGGGGGGCGGACTCCCGTACGGGGCGATGTGGTGCAATTGCCGTAAGGTGGTATACGCCCGGTTCCAATCAGCCGGAAACCCTCCGCGTCACATCCGGTACACCATTGCATTGACATTCATCCCGGCCCCCACGGAGGCGAAGATGACGACATCCCCCGCATTTAATTCATGGGATTCCAGGTGTCCCTTCAGCAGGAGGTCCAATAAGGTGGGGATGGTGGCCACAGAGGAATTCCCGAGCCAGGAGATGGTCATGGGCATCACCCCTTCCGGCGGGGTATCCATGCCGTAGCTTTCGTACAACCGCTCGAGAATGGCATCGTCCATTTTACCGTTTGCCTGGTGGATCAGGATTTTCTTGACCTCTTCGATAGCGACGCCGCTTTTCTCCAGGCAGGCCCGGATGGCGCCGGGGACGGTTTCCAGCGCATACTGGTAGAGCTTCCGGCCGTGCATCTTGAGATACAATGCCTCTCCTGCCTTGCTGCCATCCTTGTCGCCGTCCTTGCTGCTGTCCTTCCCGCCACACTGATACGAGGGGCCCATGTATAACATCCCGGAATGGGTCAGGGTATCCGAGCGGGTCTTGTGTGCCAGGACCCCTTGGGGCTTCTCGCAGGGCCTGGCCTCCAGGATCACCGCTCCCGCCCCGTCTGAGTAGATGAGGCTGTCCCGGTCGTGGGGGTCGGAAATCCTCGAGAGCGTATCCGCGCCGATCACCAGGGCGCGTTTTGCGTCCCCGGAGCTCAGGTAATAATGGGCCTGGATGAGGCTTTCCAGCCAGCCCGGGCAGCCAAAAATCATGTCGTAGGCCACCGTGTCCGGGTTTTTGATCCCGAGTTTATGTTTGACCCGCGCCGCCAGGCTGGGGACCATGTCCGAATGCCCGCCGCGGGAGGTGACATCCCCAAAGTTGTGGGCCACGATGATGTAATCCAATGCTTCCCGATCCGTACCGGCCGCCTCCAGCGCCGCCTCCGCCGCCCGAAAAGCGATGTCCGAGGTCTTCAGGTCGTCGGCTACATACCGCCTTTCCCCAATGGTGGTGATCTCCAAAAACTTGTCGATGATTTCCCGGTTGGCCTTCGCCAGCTTCTTTCCTTCCGGATCCACAAAGGTGTGCTCCAGGAAATCTTCGTTCCGGACTTTCCCCGGCGGGATATACGATCCCGTTCCGGTGATCACATTACAAGTGCGTTGAGTCATAGAATTGCGCGATTGGTTGGCCATAAAATTAAATAATGGCTCAGAAAGTGGCCTCCCTAATCTGCCGCTAATGGCTCCAAAAGTACAGAGGCCAGGCAGCATTTGGGGGACCTCTCAAAATTAGGGAATTAGGGGGCGGCGTGCCTGTAAATTCTTAAAAAATATCAGAGCGTGTCCTTTGGGTGGGTGTTCGGGCTAGGTTTTGGCAATCAAAACGACCAACCGAGCCCTGCAGCCCTATGGCGAGGTGAATGACGATCCGGATGATGGCGACAACTAATCCGTAGCGTCCATTCAATTCCTTTTATCTTAGGGGAATGAAACGAACCGTCGTTTTGTTCCCCTTTTTTTTGTCCTGCTTAGGCCTGGTGCTCCTCGGATGCCATCCACAGGCAACCGGGCCGGAAACCACAGCATCCGGGTCGGATTCCGTGTGGGCCCGCTATCTGGTACGCTACGAATCCGACTCCGTGGATGCTATAGAAAAACGCCGGGCCAATCCCCTATGATAAATATCAGACCGTTGCAGCCAGAAGCCCTCCTGCCCAGCTCAACGCGCCAAAACGCTTCCAAAAGGCGCCCACCCAACAGATAACTGTAACATCCCCGGCGCCGCGTCCTCTTTTTTATAAACCCGCGCGCTATGGAACGCTTCCTCTTTATTTTTATCCATGTGGGCCTGCCCCTGCTGGTGTTGGCCGCCCTGCTGCGTATCCGCCCGAAATCCCGCCTGGCCCTGCTGGGCAACACGGCCCTGTACGTGCTGCTGCTCGCCTTTATTTACCTCTGGGGCCAGTGGCCGCTGGGGGCAAGCCTGTATTATAAATATGTGGTGCTGGCGATTTTGCTGCTCTGCCTGTGGAGGTTCTTCCGGGCCTGGCCGGCGCTTGGTTCCGGGAATAACCGGCCAACTCCTGCGCCTGGCCAAACCGGGCGATACCAGCAAACACGCACCTCCAACCAAGCCCTTTGGTGGTCCCAAGGCGCCTGGCGGTGGATCCGGACGGTGGCCGCCCTGCTGCTGGCCGGGCTACTCGCCTACCCGGTGTATCAACTGGTGGCGGGCCGCACCTACCCGGATGCGGCCGTGCCCCTTACCTTCCCCTTGCGCGATGGGCGCTACTACATCGCCTCTGGGGGCTCCAATGTCTGGATCAACAACCACCACCGGGCCAGTACGCCCGCCCAGCGATACGCCCTGGATATCAACAAGCTCGAGAAATGGGGGATGGCCACCCAATCGCTTTGGGCCACGGAAAACTCCGCGCATGCCATCTTCGGGGCACCCGTTTACGCCCCCTGCAAGGGCCGGGTGCTGGAGGTAAAAAGCCACGTCCCTGATAACCGGTGCACGAGCATGGACGTGGCCCCGGAGGACGGGATGGGCAATTATGTGGTGCTCGATTGCGACGGGACCATCATCCACCTGGTACACCTGCAACACAACCGCGTGGCGGTTGCCCCCGGCCAGCGCGTACTCACCGGCGACCGGTTAGGCAGCGTGGGCAATTCCGGCTTCTCCCAGGAGCCCCACCTGCATTTCCAGGCTGCCCGCTACCAGGCAGATTTCACCCTTGTGGGCGTGCCGATGGAGTTTGAAGGAAGGGGGTTGGTGAGGGGGGATGTAGAGGTAAAGGAATAATGAGTTATTATAACGTGGACAAGAACGGCGAGAACCTCTCGGAGCACTACTGACACCCAGTGTGGGGCAACCCAGAGAGCCTGCCCGGGGAGGGGGTGTTTTTTTGGGAGAAGTAGTCGGGATCTATCAGAATTTGATCTACCTGGATGTTGTTGGGCAGCTATGGGGCGGAGGAGGATTGAACGGCGATACTACTTCAACGAAAGTCCTGGATAACACAATGGTTGCGGTTCCACCTGGGCACAATCAGATGGTTTAACTTATTAATTACCCGTTGCTTGTCAACTTTTTGGGCATCCTAATAGAATGCCTATTTTTAGGTATTAAGACTTAGGTTTTCTAATACTCTTTATAAAGATAGTCTTTTCTATGTAGGATTTAAATCTAATATATATCTTACTGATAGAAATCATAAGTACTTCATAATGAAAACTCTTCGACTGCTTATTCTTTGTATTTCCCTGATACCCTCTGCTTATTCCCAGGTAAACAGATACTCCAAACCTGTTGAACCAGCACGATATACGCCAATGAATTTTGATGAGATATCTCGAGTTGCTCAAACGCTTCAACAGAGATATGAAGCCAATCAGAACTATTTATATGCGCTTAAAAATTGGATACTAGATCTAAAACCCCAGATTCAAGAGGAAAGTTTTATAAATAGGCTAAATGGTGAATATTCCATTCTTGAATCTATGGAGGAGGATGATCTGGCAAGAGCAACCAAAGCATTGAAACAAAGGGAAAATGCCATCAAGAAAATAGTTTCTGATTATAATGTATGGGTCAATCAACAAAATCAATCAAGAAGTACTTCAAATAGTTCTGTAACCAATTCTCGTCAAAACTCCAATACTGGCGAAACACTGCTTACGGAAGGAGTCAAAAAGTTCAATGAAAACGATTTTATATCCGCTATCCGAAATTTTTCAAAATACTTAGAACAAGACAAAAACAATACCGATGTTCTGTTTTATAGGGCTTTATCTAAAAGCAATATCAATGACAATTACGGTGCCATTGAAGACTATGAAAAGATTATCCGCCTTAAATCGAATTATCCTCTTAGAGTTGCCAAGATAGCAACGGTATATAACAATAAGGCTTATGCCTTGGTGAAGCTTGGAAAAATTCAGGAGGCTCTTCCCTTTGTAGAAACAGCTCTTGAAATGGACAAGTCTGAATGGTTTATCTGGGATACACGAGGAGAAATCCATTATGAGCTAGGAAATTATAAAGAAAGTATTTCTGACTTGACTAAGGCCATTAAAATTGAAGAAAATGAACATTCCTATTATTTGAGAGGTATGGCTCAAATTAAAATTGGTTTAAACAAAATGGGATGTATAGACTTATCTAAAGCTGGTCAGCTTGGAAATGATAAGGCCTATGAAGAAATTGAAAAATACTGTAATAATTGACTTAAGTCTGTAGATACCCCAAAAATTAGGGCAGTAAGTTTAATCATTAAATTTACTGAACATGACACGAAGAAAATTTACCTCAAAGTTCAAGACCAAAGTGGTTTTGGAAGCCTTAAAAGAGCGGCATAGTCTGGCCGAGCTTGCCCAGAAATATCAAATTCATCCTACTCAAATAAGTTCCTGGAAACGGGATTTTCTCGATGGCGTCGAGCAGGTTTTTGAATCCGGAAAGAAAGACAAGCGCAGCGATGCTGAGAAGAAAAACGACCAACTGCTCAAGACCATTGGCGAGCTTAAAGTGGAAAATGATTTTTTAAAGGACGCCTTGCGCTAAGACCACTCTTCGAGAGAAGAAAAATGATACGCAAGGGTCATTCCAAATTAAGTATTACCAAACAATGCAAGACGCTGTCTGTACACCGCTCCGGGCTTTATTATAAACCCAGGGGCGAGAGCGAACTGAATCTGAAGCTCATGCGGGAGATGGATGAGCATTATTTGCACCATCCCTTTAAAGGCGCCAAGCGCATGCATATCTGGCTAACCAAAGACAAAGGTTACAAGGTGAGTAAAAATCGCATTGAGCGGCTTTATTACCAGGTTATGGGCCTTAGGGCTGTGCTGCCGGGCAGACACACCTCACGCAGATGTAAGGAGCATAAGACCTACCCCTATCTGCTGAGGAACCTGACCGTTGAGCGGCCCAATCAAGTTTGGGCTACTGATATCACCTACATCCCGCTAAAGAAAGGATATATGTATCTGGTGGCCATCATTGATCTGCATAGCCGCTATGTGCTGAACTGGAGTATCTCCAATTCGATGGATGCGCAGTGGTGCAAACTGGCTTTACAAGAAGCCATTGAAGTACATGGAAAACCAGAGATACTCAACACGGATCAGGGCAGTCAGTTTACTGCCGAGGAGTTTGCTAATTACGTCTTAAGCCAGGGCATACGCCTAAGCATGGACGGTAAAGGAAGAGCTACCGACAATGCCTTTATCGAAAGACTATGGAGGAATGTAATGTAAAGTATGAGAAAATCTATTTGAATCCGCCCAAGGATGGTATGGACCTGTACTTGCTACTGGCCGAGTACTTCGACTTTTACAACCACCAAAGAAGACACCAGTCCATCGACTATGAGATACCCGCTGAAGTATTTAAAAAGGCAGCATGAATATTTATCTAAATTTGAAGGAAAGCTGCCCTAATTTTTGGGGTATCTACATTATCACCAATTCTCGTATTTTCTCGCGAAGCTTTTACCCTTTCAATTACGATTGCAAATTCTTTAATAACGGTTTTATCTAAAATGACCCGCAGATAATTAATATTCAATTGCCATCTCTCGAAATCTACAAAAGGCATTAGCCAGCTTTATTTGATATGGGCTTTTGCATTCGGCTTCAAAAATTGCGGGATTGGCAACCATGATAAAACAGGTTCTAGCTCTAGATACGGCAACATTAAAGCGGTTTGGGCTAAATAAGAAGTCCATACCCCGAGGAGCCTCTTCTAAGCTAGAGGTTGCCACGGAATAAATAATGATGGGAGCCTCCTGACCTTGAAATTTGTCAACCGTTCCAACTTCTAAATCGGGTAGTCGCTTTTTGAGTGCTTGGACTTGAGCGTTATAGGGTGTAATTATTTTTATATGCTCTGATCTTATCGTAGCCTTAACACCCTTTTCATTAATTAATTCAACATTTCCGTTGGTAAGCGCCTTAACAATTTCCACCACTTTTTCTACTTCCTCAGACGATGAACTAGTGTTTCCACTATGAACTACCTGTTCCAGATATAATCCTGCTCCATCATATTTCGAGCCAATGACTCTTTGTTTTTCGAGATGCTGTTTTGATTTCAATCTATTTTCGTAAAAAAGCTCAGATACAAAGGCATTTATATTTGGATGCATTCGCCAGGTCTCCGGTAAAAAAACACCAAGTTCTTCCGGAATTGTTTTATGGCTTTGCAAAACATACTCAAGAACTGAAACATCAGTTCCATCTGGATGGACACCTTGCTGGGGTTGCTTTAACTGTTGCGGATCGCCCAATAGAACAAGATTAGAACAAGAATGTGCAACAGCAAGTGTATCAATCAATGATAACTGACCTGCCTCATCTATAAAGAGATAATCCAATCTACCTTCATAAGGAGATTTACACCACATAAATGAAGTTCCGGCAATTACATTGGCAGTTCCAAAGGCATTTTGAATATCATCTTCGTTACTGGCCAATGTCCATGGCGCAGGTTCCTGATTGCTTGAATTCACCTTTTGAATCATTCGAATATCAAAATCCATTTCTTGAGCAACCTCCCAAACTTTGGTTAATAAGTTTCTAATTACTTTGTGAGATAGGGCCGTAATACCAATAGTTTTGCCTTGTTGCGCCAAGCGAACAATAAGCTGACTTCCAGTAAAACTTTTGCCCGAACCTGGAGGACCTTGTACCGGCAAATAACTGTGATCAAGTTTATTGACGTAGTCAAAAGTGTATTCTAAAATATCCTCAAACTCTGCTTTTTTCTCACTAAGAATGGGAGGTATATTCAACAGCAAATTTCTTGCCGCTCGGTATTTGTTTTCGGCGCTTTCCATTCCATTTTCTAGAACCCATTCTGCAAAGCGAATGACAGCTTCTTCCTTACTGGTAGTAGGTATATTCTCCAAACTCATGACAGCCTCTGGGTGAGGAAGATCAATTTTGCTAGGACCTTTTTTTATTCTAAGAATTCCTTTTTCTTTATCTAAATCATGAATTTCTCCCAGTCTATTCTCATGGTCCTCAAGCGTATTGCCCTGTCGCAAATCACATTCTTGAGGAGGGAACGTATAGGTATCAACAAAGCTCTTCTTTATAGATTCTCGTTGGCCAGTATATTGCAATTTTGTAATTGCCTTTCGCTCATCAAGGAGCTCGTCCATTGGCAAATCTTTTAGCCTAAAGAATTCCCACCAAAAAGACTTTTTCTCCCTGCGGTACCAATCCAACATGTGGGCTAGGACAAAGTGTGCCTGTTGAACATTATTTCTTTCTGACTTTACGGGTGGAATCCCAGCAAGAAGTACATCCATGATTGGTTGAATACGTTCTTGATGTGCAGTAATTTTTTCGCTTGCACTACCGTCGCCATCTTCAGGTCTTATTATATCTGAGCCTTTTTGAATAAGATCAATTCTAATTTCTTCCAACCATATCTGTAAGCGTACTAATGATTCACAATCGTCCTGATTATAAAGCTGTACAGCATCCTTATGGCTCGTCGGAAGCTTATCAAAATCTCCTGATTGTATGAGTAACTCCAGTTCTGATTTGTATTTAGATAGCTCACGTAAGTTCATTTTACGCTCATACCCAAAGAATATCTCCAAATCCTTAATAGAGTATTTTTCAACACTAGCTCTTATGGACTGACGAACAACAGAGTGCAGGTCAATAAAGGTGTTCGACCTAAGAAATATGTCAACTTCATTTTCGCGTGTGGCGTATTTGCCCATCAACCGTTTTAAAGCGGTTACTTCATAATTTGCGAAATGGTAGATATGTAAAGTTGGATCTTTTTGTTTTAAGGCAAAGGCAAAGTCAATAAACTGCTCAAATATTACTTTTTCTTCGGTTTCATTTTTTGCCCAAAGGGCCGTATACTGGCCATTATGTACGTATCCAGTCATATATTCCAGTCCATCAGGCTCAACCATGCGGTCTCCTTCAAAATCCAGATAAATATCATTCGGTGAAGGCTCAGGAAGCTTGTAAAGTCCCTTACGTTCCTCTAATTCCAGGGTTTCATAAATAGGCTCATACCCGTTTTTGCGACTGGTAAGCTGCAAACGGGCTTGTTCGCGAAGCTTGTAATAGGTGTCCTTAACACCTACAATGGGATCAAATAGTATTGGCAAATCGAGATTAGCTAGTTCTGCAAGGGTTTCAACTTTGTGAGTATATAACTCCTTCATTTGAGATTTGCCCATCCCTGCCACAAACGTTAAGTGGTCATCCTTTCTTCTAGTAGCATTGCAATTTTTCCACCACTTACATATATCGCAGTAGCTTACTGGATCAGGGTACGTTATTGAATCGGATTCCAAAGCCTGCTCCAAATTACTTTTTACTAGCCGTATGTATGCTGCATATTCATCATAACGATATCTTTCTTCTCCTTCTGGCTTTATGACCCCCATATACTCTGGCGTTCTTCCTTGAACTTGGGCTACCCGCGATGAATAAAGTCCAATCTGCAAGATTGTTCCAGCCCTAGTTTCATTCGCTAGCTTTGTGTCCCAAACCTCATAAGACCAATCACCTAAACTACTAGGTTGGTCAACTTTGATTAAGAAATCAGCCCACCCACTCCATTTACCTGCTTCTTTTAACCTAGCTTGATATATAACTGCTACGCCCTTAGCCATTGCGGCAAGAGTTTGATCCTCGGCCTTTGGATCTTCAGGATTAATTTCTACAACCCTTTGACTTTGCTCTTTAAGCTTCTTTAGATGATCTTCTTCAAAAGCGATACCCCTTTTCTTTAGTATCTGCAAAACTCGATTTGTAGCTGGTTCGGGATTATCTATTTCACCCTTAACTAGCTTCTTATTGAGCTGAGTTAAATGCTTGCAACTACTATGCGCGGATAGGTCCGAAGGGGAATAAATGATTTTATCATTCCTGAATTTCATCTATGAATTATTTTATCATTTGGGATACTTCGGAAAAGTCAGATTGATCACGATTTATTATTTAAAAACTAAGGTTTTTTCATTCACTTTAAACCAAGTGAATTAGTATCAGAGTCTACTATATTAAGAATTCTATTAGGCAGCAGCTGATTAATTAAAACAAATTATTTTGTATCCCAAACTACTGTTAACCATTACTTCATCCGAATTCTTAAACATAAGATCGAATTCATTCAGTCGATTACGGTTTTCCTCAATCATCAGGAAGAATTGAGCTATAACTTCCCTGCAATTTCATTTCAGCAATTCTATCATGAAAAGAAATATTGATGCGGAGGATACCGACGAAAACAACACCCACGGCACATATGGTGCTACCTTATTCGATCCAAGATGGAAATCGAAACGTCAGCATATATTGGATCGGGATCAGAACCGCTGCGTGAATTGTCAGGGTACGGATACCTTGCAAGTACACCATCGCCAATACCACTTTTCGCAAAGTCTGAACAGCTTTTTAAATCCCTGGGAATACAAAGATGAATTGTTAATCACCTTGTGTAAAAGGTGCCATCAGACCGGCCATCGCCAATATAAAGTACCTACCAAATACATTAAATAATTATGGGACTATTCTCATTCTTTCGTAAAAACGGACACTCCCCAAGTACCAATGGGGAGGAAACTATTACAGTTCCCAAAGACCTGTTTGTAGAGGAATCTGATCCTTCCGAGTCTGTCAAAATCCATATGAACGGAACCAGCGAAGTAAATCTGGATGCCATCTATTCCTATTTGCAGCAAGATTATGAAACAAGAGGTTACAATGACGCCCTTACAAATGCTGAGGAGTCCTACAAAAAGGACAACGTAGAATTGATCTACATGGATCTGCGAATTCTCATTGAAAGGGCCTATGCATTCTATGAAAACCTCATCGCAAATCTGGATTATCACATTGATACCCGTTCCAGGTCTGGCTTGGTAGACCTAGTTGAGGAACTCAAATCCCGCAAAGAAACCGTTCAGAAACACCAGGAGAAAATCCGCGAAATAGAAGCGGGGGTTCAGAATAGTTCAGGTCTAAGCAAACGAGCCGAACTTTCTTATACGCGTGGCTTTCACAAGGGCTTGGTGGCCATTACCCAATCCCAAATACTAAAATAGAGCAATGAAAGATTGGTGGCTGAAATTAGGTTGTTTCCTTACAGGTTACAACTATTACTTACTGAAGAATTCGAGCGAAGCAAGTGCAAAATCTGTTAAGAAATACCTCTCGGCAATTTTGATCATTAGTATTCTTTGGGCCTTCATAGGGTATTCTTTTGCAAAGCGCTATTTAAAAACCGATGATGTAGTGTCGATCATCGTTGCACTTATAATGGTTATTGTGGTTATTCAAATTGAACGACAAATAATTTTAAATATCTCCCAAAGCATTTGGCCAAAATTATTTCGCGGTCTTATTGCTATTGTGATGGCAATCATCGGGTCCGTCATCATTGACCAAATCGTTTTCAAGGAGGATGTTGAAAAGATAAAGATTGCTGAAATTCAATCTCAAGTAGATGAGGTTGTTCCGGCCAGAACAAGAATTATACAACAACAAATCTTTGATTTGGACAGTCTAATCACTGTTAAGGAAAATGCGCTCGCAACCACGCAACAGGAGTTCGCCGAGAAGCCCCAGATACGTTCTGTCTTAGTAGAAACAAGGGAGGAATTGGTCCAGGAAGAAGATAGTTCAGGTCAGCTCCAAGATGTAAAAATTCAACTTAAGGATTATAAAACACATCTAATTTCCAACCCAATCGGAGCGCAAATTCCAGTACTCGATGAACAGATTCAAGAGCACCGCAGAATGCGCATGGCCAAGGAAGACGAAATTGTTAATATTCGGGCTCAAACCGAGAAAGAACTTAGCGAGAAAACCGGACTTTTGGATGAGATAACAATACTCTTCAAAATCATACTATCGAGTTGGATAGCGGGAGTAGTTTGGGGTTGTATATTCCTGTTTTTCTTGTCGATAGAGTTGTTCGTCCTGATCAGTAAATCATTCGAATCCGACTCTGACTACGATCGATTAGTTCGACATCAAAAAGAGATGAAACTCAAGATGATTGCTAAAATGGAATAGCCTAATTATCTATACCAAATAATCGAATTGTCCAATCTCGTGCGGAATCCCGTAAGGAACCATGTTTTTATCCTGCTACTTTCGCTTCCAGATTGTCAATTGGAGTCCAGAAACCAATCAAACGGGGTGCAACTGAAAAACCTTACGAGTAGGACCCAATCGTACCTTTATGAAGCGAGCATTTCTATTTTTCATAATCCTACCCTTTATCAGCTGCAGCGACTCTGTTTCCAATGAATTTGAAGCAGTGAATGGCAATGTCGAGGAGCGGCGTCTACAATCCATTTCGGTTGTATCCCCTCAGCGCCCTGAGGATAATAAATACTTTCTTTTCACATACGATGGTCAGGGACGGCTTACGTCTTTTACCGATAGTGAGGAAACCGCAGTTGTGCTCTATGAAGATAATTCCGTTAGTGGCTTTGCAGATTCCTATGGAACCATTGGCATAGAGGAATTATATGCCTCCCCTTACGATGCATTTAGCACAGGACAGGTAGAGGAGTATGACAATAAGGGCAATCCACGAATACTCTCTTTCCTTGAGCCGGTTTATGATTATGAATTAAACACGGTCGTTCAAGAGCAGTACACCCTGGAAATAAGTTACGATGAGCAACCCAATCCTTATTATTATACGCTGGAATCCGCCGGCCTTATTAATGTACTCGATCGGATTCAACTTAATTTTGGAATGGCTCCTCAACCAGAGGAGTTGATACGGGCACGCCTGCTTTTTCCGCTTAATAATCCCTCTCAATTGGTTTATCGAGATGAAGCAGGGGAGATTGTACATACTGTTAATGTAGACTACAACTACGAGGGGGATTATCCAACCTCCGCAACAATAATTGCTCTATCTCCACAAAGCGGCAGTTCCGCAAATCTATCCGTAACTTTTCAATATAGAAACTAAGAAGTGGCTTGCTGCGTTTAGATATCTGAAACCAACTAGATAGTCATGTCAAACGCACATACCTCTATTCTAATTTCGTTATGCTGCTTGTTTCTTTCAGCCTGGCAACCTGTGGTCGTTGGTGCCGAGTTTAATTCACAAGCCAAGATAGAGGAACTAACTGGAAGAGTAGTGGGAATAACGGATGGTGATACGTTTACTCTACTCAAACATGATTCCACCACCGTAAAGATTCGCTTGGCCAGCATTGATTGCCCGGAGCGTAAACAAGCATATTCGGCGAAGGCCAAGGAATTTGTTTCGAATGCCATTTTTGGTAAAGAGGTACGTGTAGAAATTCAAAGTTTCGACCGATATCGCCGTGCTATTGCTCTGGTATACTATGGCCGGAAATGCCTTAATGAAGAATTACTCAAGAACGGGTTTGCCTGGCATTATAAGAAATACTCAAAAGACGCGCGGCTGCAATCTATGGAAGATAAGGCCCGAAAATTACGGAGAGGCTTATGGGCCGATGCGCATCCGGTAGCACCGTGGAATTGGCGGGAGCGGTAATTAGTCTTCATAACCACAAAGGGTCCTTCCCAGTTCCCTGGCTTCTTCGATGGTTACTTTGTAGGTCTGGGTAGAGCAGCGTGAAAGCCCGTGGCACGAAGCCTTGAGGTGGTAGCGTTTGCTTTGAGGTCCCTTGCATATATACACGTCCCCAAAGTCGTCACTCCCACCGGATATTAAAAGGAGGCCGGCTCCCACTACGACGCCTGCAAAAAACTTTCTCATGGTTCCACTGCATTTACCTAGCAGTTAAATTACAAGAAAATGAGAAAATTAGCTTCCGGGAACCCGTAAACGGCTAGTTATTCGGATAGGTGGGGCAGATGTATTTTTTGATCATGTATTCGGTAATGGGGTCCAGGGTCTTGCCAGTCTCCGGGTGCCGGCCCAAGTCCGTAAAGTATTCCAACTCCCCATCTGGGTTCCTGCCATACCACAACAGCTCCAACTTATTCCCATCAAAGAATTCATAGGAACAATCCGGCTCCACTTTTCGAAAATGATCCAGCCGATCCTGGTTGATCTTTTTAAGGTCCGATAACTTATAGGTCTCCAGGTCCATGGGTACCACCTCGTAATGATCTTCCACCCAAATCATCATTTTGGTCTGGAATGGGTTTTCAAAAAGCACCCATAATACCAAGGCAATGACACCTACACCTGCCAGGTAATACCAAACACGCGTATTCCTGCGCGGTCTATTAATTGTAAGTGGGCTACCCCCTTCAAGGGAGTTTAAAAAATCACGGTATGTATCATATCCCAGATAACCCGCCAGGCCGTCCACCACATGGGCGGGCAATTCAAAATCATCGCTCCCTTGTTGCACCTCGTTGAAGTAGTTCCGCAAACTGCGCTCCCCATAGGGCTGTTTGGTGCGCTCCTCAATGGTATCTGAAAGAAATTGGGCGCGCCGTAGAACCTTTTCGGATCCGGTATCTCTTTGCGCCTGGTCGAAAGCTTGTTTCAGCAGCTCAGCGTGCATAGTTGGTTGATTTCCAAGTCGGAATAAAGCTACAAAATCCCTGGAAATCCTATGGAAACTACTTTCCATAAACCTTCCATTCTCCTTCCACCCTTTCCACCTCCTATACCCTTGATTTGTCTTCGGAGTTCGGCCTGGCAGCTCTGAGCAGGGAGAAGGGAAGTACCTGCCCACCTGCCTGGCCCCTCCATACTTCCCTCCCTTAAGGGCCAAAAATTCAGCCACGAGCTGAGGTGACCGGCCTATGTCCAATTTCAAAATTCCAATAAGATGAAAAAAGTAGTTTTTATCCTGGCCATGCTGTTATCCAGCAGCTTATTCTTTGCCTGTTCCGACAACTCCTATGCAGGGGATGACACGCTCTATGAGCAGGCCAACGGAGGTGACGATGACGGCGAGGTGAATGACGATCCGGATGATGGCGACAACTAATCCGTAGCGTCCATTCAATTCCTTTTATCTTAGGGGAATGAAACGAACCTTCGTTTTGTTCCCCTTTTTTGTGACCCTGCTCGGTCTCTGGCTGGTGGGTTGCCAGCCCGGGACGGATGCGTCCGGAGGAGATGGCGCCGGGTCTGATTCCTTGTGGAGCCGCTATCTGGAGCGCTACGATTCAGACGTGCTGGGCACAGCGGAAAAACTCGCGGCCAACGGCGAATTGCTCCGGGGTTCAGCGGGATTGCCGGATACGGTCCGGTCCGTTTTATTCCAGCATCGGGCAGCCCTGTTCCGGCGGGAAAACCAGCTGGATTCCGCCTTGCGCTACTTAAATGAGAACCTCACCCTTACCCAAGCCCTGGGCGATACCACCCGGATTGCCGACGCCCACTACCGCCTGGGTTTTTACTACCGGCTGGCAGAGGAGCCTTCCCGCTCGCTGGAGCATAATTATCAGGCCGTAGAACAATACAAAGCACTGGGTGACAGCATCCAGGTGGGGCGCAAAAGCCTGAACCTGGCAAATTTGTTGAATGCCCTGGGGAATTATTCGGAAGCTGAGACCATTGCGGTGGAGGGGTTGGAATATATCGAGAACAGCCCCCAGATAATGGGCAGTCCGGAAATCCGGAACTATGTGGCCGGGCTCTACAATGCCCTGGCCATAGCCACCAAGGAATTGCGCAACTACCCGGAGGCGCTTGCCTGGTATGAGAAAAGCCTGGAACTGCAACCAGACGGGGAGGCAGCCCTGAACATCCGCCACAATGTGGCCGTGGTGCTTACCCATATGGATTCCCTTCAGGCAGCCCGGGCCCTGAGCCGTGAGCTCGCCGGGGACAGCCTGTTAAACGATCCCGAAAACGCCCGGCTCCGCGCCCGGATCATCGACCAGCTGGGGCATATCCAGGGAAGGCTTAATCTGCCCGGGGCCGAGGAAAACCTGCAAACGGCCCTGAATATCCGGCAGGAACTCGCGTACACCCAGGGGGTCCTTAGCAGCTACCTGCACCTGGGGGAATTCTACCGGGAGCGGAGCCCGGCCCGGGCCCGGGAGATGGCGCAGGCGGCCTACCATATCGCCCGGGAACTGGAAAACCCGAACGACCGGCTTACCAGCCTGGCGCTGCTCATTGACGTGGTTCCGAACCCTGCCGGCTATGCCCGCGCCTATACCCGCCTCTCGGACAGCCTGCAGCAGGTGCGGCGGCAGACAAAGGACCAATTTGCGAAGGTCCGCTATGAATCGGAGAAAAACCTGCGAAACTACCTGATTGCCCGGCGGGAGGCCAGTGAAAATTCCCTCCAACTGGAACGGTCGCAAAACCGGAATTTGCTGCTGCTGAGTTTTCTCGGCCTCCTGCTGATCTCCGGGTTTTTTATCTATCGCTACCTGCGGCTGCGCCACCGCAAACGGGAGATCCAGGCGGTGTACGCCACCGAAAGCCGCATCTCCAAAAAGGTACACGACGAACTGGCCAACGACATCTTTAACCTGTTGAATGCGGCCGTGGCCTTCCCCCGGAAAAACCGGGAGGAGCTCCAGGATTTTGTAAACCGCCTGGACCAGCTCTACCAAAAATCCCGGGAGATTTCCCGGGACAGCGCCGAGATTCCAACGGGTCCGAAATTCAAAACCGTGCTCAGCTCGCTCATCGAGATCTACTCGTCCGAGACGGTGCGCATCATCACCCAGGGGTTTGAATCGATTCCCTGGGAGGCCATTTCGCCGGACAAACAGGTGAATATCTACCGCGCCCTGCAGGAAATCCTGGTGAACATGAAAAAGCACAGCGGGGCCACGCTGGTGCTGCTGGAATTCCGGCAGGAGAAGAAAAGCCTGACCATCCGCTACAAGGATAACGGGGTGGGCTTCCCGGAAGAAGCGCCCTTACGGCAGGGCGGCCTGGCGAATACGGGAAACCGTATTGAGGCGCTGGGCGGAAGGATTACTTTTGAGACAAGCGTTCCACAGGGGGTGGTGATTTTACTGACCCTTCCCGTTTAATAGTGCTTGCAGCTATGTTTAAAAAAGTACTGGTAGTAGAGGATATCGATTCCATCAACATTGGGCTTACCAAGACCCTTGGGGAGGCTTTTGACTTCGACATTGACCACGCCAAGTTTTGCGACAAGGCGAGCCTGAAGATCACCAAGGCGCTGCTGGACAAGGAGCCCTACGACCTGCTGATCACGGACCTGTCCTTTAAATCCAACGGGCAGGAGGGAAAGATCCAAAGCGGGGAAGACCTCATCCGGGAGGTCCGCGCCAAACAACCCAACCTGAAGACGATTATCTACTCCATCGAAGACCGCCCGTTTAAACTCAAGGAATTTATTACGGACCTCAAGGTAGACGGGTACGTGCTCAAGGGCCGGAACAGTTCCCGGGAAATGGTGGAGGCCATCAAAGAGGTGGCTGCCGGCACGCTGTATGTGTCTCAGGACATCATGCAATCCATCCACACGTCCCCCACCCTGGAAATCGACGACTTTGACCTGGAACTCCTCAAGGAACTCGCCGACGGCTACTCCCAGCAGGAAATTTCAAAGCACTTCCAAACCCGGGGGATTACCCCTGCCTCCTTAAGCAGCATCGAAAAACGCATCAACCGCCTGAAGGACTACTTTATGGCCCGCAACACCACCCACCTGGTAGCGCTGGCCAAGGATATGGGGTTGATGTGAAACTACCACCAATGAATTCAATAAAAGTTCTCGCTTTTCTCTTCGTGCTGCTTCTCGCAGGGCAAGGTGTCAACGGGCAAACCTCTTGTGAAGACCTCATAGAGTATGTGAAGTCAGAATCGTATGGGTCTACCTACTATAGTTACAACAGTGAGGCTATTCGGCAAGTAACCTTTTACGAGGTGAGGGATGATTCATTTAATACCTACTATTTCGCAATCGTCCGATTCACCAGCTCCTATACGGACTACATCTACCAGGTGGGGTCTAACACAAAATTCAACTACTCCACGTCTTATCTCTCAAGTGCAGGAAAGGCATTTTGGAAATACATTCAACCTTACAGTGACGTGTTGGGGTGTGCCCCGGATTTTTGATCCTTAAAACTTCGGTTTTCGAATCTTTTTATATTAAATCTTAAACCATAATCGCATGAAACGATCATTAATCCTCGCATTAGTAGTCCTTTATTTATTTCCTCAAAATGTAAAATCTCAAGATGATGGTGCTGCTATTGCAGCAGTGGCTGGTGGATTATTGGCCATTGGGGCAGGAATTGCGGCCGTCGAACAGATGAAGGAACAGGCAGAATTAAACGCAACGGAATGGCTCCTAACAAACCATCCTGAGTACACTCAATTTTCGTTGAAAACACTCGATTTTGACGGCAAGAAATTAAAGGATATGTCTGCAACTTCCGTCATCACATTTAAAATTCAAGAATTTGATATTCGGGACGATGAACCCGAACTCGGGTCAAAGAGAGTCCTATTTGGATTTACGAGTTTTGGATGGATCAATGAATACGGAATAAACTTTGATAAGATCCAATGGTTTTTGATTGATTCCCAAGAGTGGATGAATATGATGATGGCATACACCAAAGTTGCATCAGGTGTAACGGATGAAAATCGGTTGAGGGAATCCCTTTTGGATGGCAAAGTGGTAAATAGAGGCGTCAGAGCCAGAAATGGGGAGAATATAGAATTCTATAAGATTGACGGTGACATGTATCTCGTTACGGACTACTCGCCGGAGATGAAGTTTATCTACAATGAGCGGTCATTAGGTATTTACCTCAAAGAAACCATGAATCTTATTCAAATTGGTCGTGGAGACCTTATTAAAATTCACGAGTTTTTCTTCGAAGATAGCTAAAGAAGTGTTCACTTTATAAGGCTCCTTAATTTTCGAAAAACAGGGTCTGAAAGGTCGGTGCTTAAAATTTCACGTCCAAAATTGGCTAGAAATTCATTGTATTATTCGTAAAAATAATGTGTTATTATGGGCTTTCATTGCAATAAATTTAATTTTTAACTGATAGTGTAGATTTATTCTCATCATTTTCCGCACATTCTTGATTGAAGAGGTTGACAAACTACTTATAAACGGAAGGCACATTTTGTTAACTAGTCGTATTGGCTTAATTCAGAAAAAATGAAAAAGCACTACTTGCATGAGTTTTTGACAGACGATCGTAGATACATTAAAAAACAAAAGAGATCGAAGCCTTTAGAATCTAAAGAATTGTTCTACGAAATATTACAAGAGTGGGCTGAATGGAATGATCATTTGGCTTCTGAAAATCCCAAAATTGGAGATGTGCCGACTGGAAATACTCGACTGATTCATTTGGATTTGAACAACAGCCGCTACTATTTGAACGGTGATACCAATCTCTCCGGAGTAAAAGAGTTCTTACGAAACATGGATAGTCCCTGGAAAATTATACCCAATAATCGGGGAAGGATGAATAAGGTGACGAATGACAAGGAGGGAAGTGGAATTACAGGTTTCTTCCTTTATAAAGAGCTGTAGGGCATATCGCAAAGAGGAATTCCAACTAGAAATCAAAGCGGTCTATGATGATCGATTCAAAATTAACTAAAGACATGACTATTGAGTTATTACTACATCATTTAGAATGTCGCGCTTGGGATGCTTGAGAAAGGCATAAAATTTCTTCACACAATCACCCGCCCAAAAGATGGAGTTCGTGAATCCGAGATTAAACAAATTTATTGTCCACAATGCAAGGAGTTCACCTTTTGGTTCATAGGTAAAGGAAAGGTTCGTATCAGTCGCAAATTGTTTATAACCCGGAATGAAATTCCGGATTTTGATCTAAAGGATCTAAAATCGGAACTGAGAACTAATTTGGAAAATCTGCAATCGATCCGGATTCAACTTAAGAAAGCTACATCCAACATTTTAAGGCGAATGATAAGCCTCAATAAACTGAAATCCATACGACAAAAAGAGAACCGTTTAGTTGAACAATCAGCGGTATTGAAAATTGATTTTACTCAATCCTTATTAAATATTCAGTTCTACAAGGACAACAACCCCATTCCAAGATGTTTAGAATGTGGAGGCATCGAACAAAATGCGAAACCCCCAATACCAATTGCTCGGAATATGGACGTTTCTGATAATTCTATTCGAATCAATCCTGCTCCTTTGAATTGGTTCGTATATGAATATGATGAAATAGGAAATGCCAGAAAAATTGAGTTATTCAATCATCTTCATCCAATTTCTGCCTCTCCGATCTAGATCTGAAATCTCCTATACTTTCTCTTTAAATACTTATTCGCCTTGCTTTCTTTAAAGCGGGCTTTTTTGGTATTCCAGTGCAGGGCTTCCCTGGGGAAGGCGGATTTTTTCGGGATAGGGAATAGCGGCTAAAGGATTAGAATTTAATTTACGCTTACAAATTATAGAATGCTCAATCTTTCCTTTACGAAAGGCCTGAAACTAAAATTAGTGTCGCCTAAGGTGTCTTTTAAATAAGTATCCCCTTCAATTCCAATACTGAGGTCGATTTTACCATTATCTTTTCGAGTGTTGAAAAAATTTTCCGGAGGGCTACATGAGTTCTTTGGTAAGTATATCCAAATCAGTTCCTTCTTTTCTACCAAAAGTATATTTAACTCGCTCTCAAATTTTGATGGGGGAATGTTTAGCCACCAACGAGGCACGGACTTATTTATGTTCGAAAAGACTGTGTTCTTATGAAATAATCGAACATTTCCAATGGCATCATTAACGTGTTTGATTGCCGCTGACTTACCAATTTTTTGGGAATCAGAAGATAAGGAAGCTGGTGATGGACTTGGAATCGACCGTGAACTGAATGAATCCCTTTTAAGCTTCCTCAGCAGTGTTTCCAGTTCACTCATTTCAAGATCCTTAGCCAACCCAATCATATGTAGATATGCTTTTTCAGCTTTGTCATCATCTATAGGTAGGTAATGGGCTGTCATATTTCTTACTTCTGCCAATTCATTGAAAATTGCGGGTAGGTTATGGCTCTTTTTTCCAAAGTGTTCCCAGAAAAATTCTTTTTTAGCTCCAATTGAAAAACTGTTCAAGTTCCCAAAGTCTATTAAGTATTCAGGAGTGAATCCCGCCTGAAGATTTTTGCCCCAGGCTTCTTGTAGTTGAGGAAGTAGTTTGTCAAAATATTTTCTTTCCCAGTTATCACCAAAGCGAGATTTCAATTCAGTTGAAATGAAGAGTCGCATCGCCTGTATGAATGCCCCTAGGGCGATAAATAAGTTAGTCTCCTTCCGTTCCATCAATACTATTCTAAAATTCTCATGACAATCATTTTATAAAGTTATAGGAAAGAATTAAATTTATTCCTGCATCAGGAACGCTAAGGCGCGTACCAACCGAGCATAAAAGCCACGGTGGTTCAGAATGCGGACGGTCGTCAAAAAAATAATTCCTTTCCAATGAGGATTTCTGATGCGTTAAAAGAAGAACGCTATGATTTCCATTGTTACCAGCAAAAGACTGAAAGTTCGCTTTGCCACCCTTATTATGCCTCTGGATTGCGTACTCAGGAATGAGGATGCCTTTTCCAGGTTTAATGAAGTCCAACAGCTTTGGGGCGTGCATAACAAGCAATTATTTCTGCAACACGAAATGTCGTGGCCGCCGCCCGGACTATTAAATCAGATTGAACAATTGCTCTGCCCTTTAGGCCTAGAAGAACTACGGGATTATGTCCTGGTACAGGACGTTCCATGGAATTACATCAATTCCGGCCAGAAACTGCCCGGCACTGAAAATTGTGCCTGGCTCGAATACGAAATCAATCAGCAAGGCACTTTTGTTTGGATGGATTCGGCAGATAAGGCCGATTAAAAATTTCGGTCAAATGAAAAATTCTATTGAATACTACAAGGAATATGTCGACTTACTAGCGCAAAAATCTGACGATGAACTTATCTATTCTTTCAATGTTCAAGTGGGAAATTTCGGTTGGGGAGTTGCCCGTTCCGGGTATCTCTCAGCACTTCACAAAGTGCTCGAATTGAAGGAAATTGACTATTCGGAAATAGGAACTTCCAAAAGAATGAGCTATCGGAACCACGTATATTTAGTGGGTGACAAACTCTTTTTGCTGAGTACGTTGCCTTATGAAAACCTCATAAATATTGTTTATAACTACCTGTGCTCCTTCTACTTAAACATCAAAAAGGAAGAAATGAAATTAGAGCACGTCGACGAGAAGGCGCTTTTGATTAAAATCAATACTTTTCCATTTCTTGCCAGAATTACCTCCTCTTCACTTGCCGGGCTTGGTAAAGTTGAATACAACGGTAAATAAAATTTATCTCATCCTATAGATTCGGCAGGCATACACAGTTATCCACGCCCTGTTTATAACTCAGTGGCTTCCCTGATGGAGGATTGCATCCATTTGGCTAACTTGCATCATATTCCCTTTTCTAATGCTACGATTTTCCGGTCATGACACTTTTCACTGCAAGGAGCAGTGGCTACTTAAAGGAATACAACTCATTGAACAACAAGGAGATGCCAACGCTTTGAAAAAGGAGTCTGCTATATCTAAATTAGGTGTTGGAAAAAATATGGTTCGGTCTATTCAACATTGGCTGAAGGCCTTTGATTTAGCTAATGAAGAAGATGGAAGCCTAAAGCCTCTCTCCCATTTGATTTTTATTTCTGAAGAATTAGATCCATACCTTGAAAATGAAAACTCACTTTGGATCCTCCAGTATCATCTTTGCGCTCATAAGTACGCCTCCATTTTTCATCTGATATTTTCCGAATATTTTTTAAAGAAGGCCTCTTTGGAGTTTACAGAATCACAGGTCATCGCCTTCCTTGAGCGAAAAATTGCAGATGAAAATCACCGAAAAACCTCTCCAAAAACACTCTCTGCAGATTTCAAGGTATTCGTCAAAACGTATTTAGTTGCCGACAAGAATTATAGAAATATTGAGGATGACTTCAGTGCTCCCCTATTAGGTTTGAACCTATTAAAGGAAACTGGCAAAAGAAATTCACAAAATGAACGCGTATTTCGAATTAATCGGAATGAGCAAGAGGGCTTATCTGAAGAGGTTTTTGCGTATGGCATATTGATTCATTTTCCTGATGAAGTCTCCTTGGGCCTAGATCGTATCCGAAATACCGTGTCTGCCTATTTTTGTTTGAGCAATGAGGGCCTCGAATTAAAAATCAGCAACCTCTGTAATAAATACCCGGATCACTTTGTCTACAAAGAGGATGCCGGCATCAAACAACTCCAAATTAAAAAGAACGAAGAAGCAATTCGGATGAACTTCCTTAAGCGCAGTTATGACTATGTCCTACACAGTTAACGTTTCTACCAACATCATCCGTGATAAGGATAAGGAGATAGATTATATCGTAACCCCCAATGCTAAGGAGATCTTTGACCGCATGTTCTTGCACAATTACAGTGCCCAGAAGTCATTCAATCTCATTGGAAACTATGGCACAGGAAAATCCACCTTCCTTTGGGCGCTTCAAAAGCAACTAAGTGGCGAGAAAAATTTCTTTGGAGATGCCCTGCAACCAGAAACGGAATATAAGTTTATTCGATGTATCGGGGAAGATGCTTCCCTCTATTCCGTCTTGGGAGGCAAACTAAAGCTCAGAGGAGAGCGCACTTCCGAAAAAATATTGAGCTCTTTGGAGCGTAGAAGAAAGACTCTCGAAAAAAAGGGGAAGGGATTAATTCTTGTAATTGACGAGTTCGGAAAAATTCTAGAACACGTTGCCAAAAAAAAGGATACCCGAGAGCTCTACTTACTGCAACAGATTTCCGAATGGGCCAACGATGGGGAAAACCAGGTATACTTCGTAATTACCCTTCATCAGTCTTTTACAAGTTATGGCACCCAACTTTCGAGTCAAGAAAAGCTCGAATGGGAGAAAGTCAAAGGTCGGTTTACCGATTTATTGTTCAATGAACCCGTTGAACAACTTCTCTTTTTCGCTGCCAAGCGTCTGGAACAATTCGAGATGCCTCGGTTGATACAGAAGCGATTCATAGGTTTGGAACAGCTCATAATAAAATCGAAGCTTGTTGGGGCACATTTAAAGCATGATCCAACACTCAGCAACGCCCTCTACCCATTGGATTGGCTCTCTGCCAATATTTTGGTGAACTCCTTGCAGCGCTATGGACAAAATGAGCGATCCCTATTCTCATTTTTAAATGACGATAATTCTTATTCGATCCATCAATCCGAATCAGAATTCTATAGCGTTCCAAAAGTTTTTGATTACTTGCTCAACACGATACCGTCCGAAATATCAAGCCCAGACAATCCACATAGAGCCCAGTGGCACTCTACTTTTCGGGCCCTCGAGCGTATTGAACTGCTCTTTGAAGAGCACTTTCAGCTCGCCTCAGATATTGTGAAGACCATCGGCTTGGCAAACATTTTCTCTAAGGCTGGTGGCAGATTTGATGCCCCCTTTATTTCCGAATACTTCCGATTGACTCAAGAGGTCGATATTACGGAAATGCTCCGAAAAATGGAAAAAGCTGGGTTGATTCGATTCTATAGGCACAGCAATAAAATTAATTTCCTCGAGGGAACCGATTTAGACCTCGAGCAGGAATTAATTTCCATTTCTAAGGAGATCAATCCAAATTTTGGAATAGCTCCAGAAATAGAAAGGCGTATTGAACTTCCCATCGTTATGGCCAAGAAGTTCAGCTTTCAAACAGGCACTTCCCGTTTCTTTTCCTTTAGAGTGCTCTCTAAGCTAAAAGATGTTAAAGATGCAGAGGGTTATTTGGATGGATATATTTCTTTGGTATTTGACGATGTATCTCTCGATCAATTGGTAGAAACCTCGCAGAGCACCCTAAATAATATTTTCGTTCATTATCAAAACTTTGAGAAGATCCGTGAGGTAATTTTTACAATAAAAAAGTTCGATCTGCTTATTGAAAAGCATAAATCAGATAGCAACGCAATCAAGTTGCTTACTGAAGAGCGTTTGTTTTATAACCAAGAGTTGCAAGATTTAGTCCTGCAACAATTATTTGCAACTGAGCAAAATCAATGGGTTTATGGAGGTAAGGTTTTTCAAGTCTCTTCCAAAGAGGCTTTATATCAAAAACTCAATGAAATTTGCTTTGAGCTATATTCCGACACCCCCATTTTCAAGAATGAGCTTATTAATCGAGAGCACTTATCGCCCCCCATCAATGCCGCCAAAAAACATCTAATACGCGCCATATTAGAGAATGAACATCAGCAAGATTTGGGCTTTGAGGAGGATCGCTTTCCACCTGAAAAATCAATTTACATTTCCCTGCTTCGCGAAATGGGCATGCATTCCTTCAATTCAGAATTCGGGTATTATGAATTGGGAGAACCTTTTGAAGAAAGTGGTATAAAAAATCTCTGGAGCGTTTCTGTAAAATTTCTGGAGTCTTGTAAAAGCAATAAGAGAAGCCTTGTCGATTTTTATGACGCCTTACTTAAAACGCCTCTTAAACTAAAGCGTGGGCTAATCGATTTTTGGATTCCCATTTTCCTGCTCACTAAAAAAGAGGATTATGCCCTTTTCCATAGAGAAGGGGGATTCATCCCCTTTTTGAATGAGGACACGTTGGACCTAATTAATCGCAAGCCCCAAGATTTTTACATTAAGAGTTACAATGTTTCCGGTTTGCGGCTGAACCTATTGGAAGGCTATAAAGAGCTGGTTCAATTAAACTCCAACAATGAAGTGGGTAACCGCTCTACCTTTTTAAGTATCTTCTCAAATTTTCTTAGGTTTCAACGGTCCCTCAATGCCTACACGTTAGGAACAACCAATCTATCGGCAGAAGCTATCCGCTTGCGAGAAGCCATCGTTTCTGCCAAGGATCCTGAACGTGCATTATTTGTGGAATTTCCAAATGCCTTGGGATACCCAAATCTTTCCCAGGAAGAGGATCCAGAAATACTAAGTAGTTATACCAGTCAGTTGCAAAGTGCTATCCGAGAGATTCGAACGGCTTTTGACAGCCTCGTCGATCGGCTTGAGGCGACCCTTATCGAAGCCTTTCATTGTGAATCCTCAGAATTTTTAACCTACAAATCAGAGATAGCCCATAAGCTACGAAGTGTAGATCCGAATGCCCTAGGCAGTAAGCAAGGCATTTACCTTAAGCGTTTAATTTCTCCCTTGGACGACCGAGAAAGTTGGTTGAAATCCGTGCTAGACGTTGTGTTGGGAAAGGGGATTGAAAATCTGATGGACGTAGAGGAGCCCATATTGCAGCAGCAGATTAAGGACCGCTCACAAAGCCTCTTAAAGGCGGCAGATATACACGAATACAACAAAACCGATTCCAACACGCGCATGTATGCTTTTAGCTTGTATGAGGCATCCGGTGAGTCCCTGCACGATCGCTTTATCATTCCCGATGCTATCTCTGAAAAGGAAACGGAAGAGGAAACCCGCATCCGTAAAGCGCTTATGGATCTCGAAGGGAATCGAAGACAAAAAATACTCTTAGATTTATTGCGCAAAGAACTTCAAACCAAATCTAATGAATAAGGTCAATCATGTATTAGGGATTTCTGGTGGGAAGGATAGCGCTGCGCTGGCAATTTACCTTCGAAGGTCCTATCCGGAACTGGATATTGATTTTTATACCTGCGATACCGGGAAGGAGCTAGACGAGACCTATGATCTTATCGAGCGTCTAAATTCGGTTTTGGGCAAAGAGATTCGCCTATACAGGTCGATGGACGAGGAGAACTCGCCTATGAAGAATCCATTTGATCATTTTTTAGCGCTTTACGGCGGCTATTTACCTTCGGCTACCTCTAGGTGGTGTACCAAAAAAATGAAGCTAGAACCCTTTGAAAATGAAATTGGGGATACTCCGACCGTTTCGTACGTTGGGATACGTGGCGATGAAAATCGGGAAGGCTATATCTCGAAAAAAGAAAATATTCAAACCATCTTTCCATTTCGAAAAAATATCTGGAGCTCCGACGTTGTAAAAAAGATCCTGAGCAACGAAAATATCTCTCAACTAGAAGCACTTTATCGCAATCATGGAGAATCTCCCTCCATTGAGTCACTACTCAAACAAGTGGCGAAGCCAATAAGTCCTAAATTTACTCAAAGCCAAAAACTCAACGTCCTTTTAGAAACAAACGTAAAGCTATTTAACCGTGTGGTTTTTGAATTTTTAAAAGACACAGACTACCCTGTGGGCAAACTAAAGGAGTTTCCATTAATTGATAATGATGACATCATTGTTCTGCAAGACGTATTTGACATTCTCGAAAATTCGGGTGTGGGGGTTCCAGCCTACTACCAACCCCTTGAATACACCGTAGAAATCGATGGAGAGCTTAAGCATGGGGCCTATTCACGTAGTAGATCGGGTTGCTTTTTCTGCTTTTATCAACAAAAGATTGAGTGGGTTTGGCTACTAGAACAGCACACCGATCTCTACGAGAAAGCCATTGAGTACGAGAAGGAAGGCTATACCTGGATGGACGAATCGCTAGAAGATCTCAGAAAACCGGAACGCGTAGCTTCCATTAAAAGGGAGCATTATCGAAGAATGCAGCGTCAAAGCCAGCGATCCAGAACGGGCGTGACTTGGCAAGATGAAATTTTGCAGGCCGAAGGGGAGGGTTGTGCGAGTTGCTTTATTTAAAATTGATCCAACTTGCGGTTTTTCCCCAAACTAATTCTAAAATCTTTTTTGCTCTTTTTTCTACCAAGTCAGCGTTCCAATTGATTTTATCGCCTTCTTTTACAATCGCATCCATATGTTTACTATAGCGAACTTTCTCTAAAATTTTAATGGTTTCCTCTTTTAATTCGATACCGGCATCCTGTGCTTTTTTTCGAAGCTTTTGTTTTTTCGTTGGATCCTCTTCTCTTATGTGCTTGTAATATATCAACTTCTCTGTCCAACTTTTATTTCCAATGGAACTGTTAATGTCTGTTGGCAACAGGGTTAGATTTCCTATCGACTGATATAATTCCGATTCAATAGTGTAAAGTTTATCATCCCAACTACCATTGTTTACTTGGGGAGCTATATGTTCTATCGTTTTCAAATCATCAGAATTCCATCTTTCTAGTTTAAGGTATGGCGCAACCCCTTCCGCTCCTATTTTCATAAGACCTGGATTCTCTTCGTCAGAAATAGTTTGATGAAAAGCCATTAAAAGAGCCATTCTGCACACTGTCTTTGAGTTATTATATTTTAAATACCTCAAAGCTTTTTCACTCCATGTCTTAAAACCATCTACCCCAATCTCACTTAAGCAATTAATATAGTGAGACCTCAAATCATCTAATGAAATAGATGTACTCTCTTTCCATGAATAGCCCTCATAGTCTTTCTTCTTCTGGTAAAAGTCCCTATAAGCCTTGTCCAAACCAGAATTTGACTTTACTGACCTCCATAAAACATAAAAGGAAAATGTTAGTTTGCATGCCTCGATAAAATTAGGCACCGATTCTTCTTCATTATTTAATACATCATTATAAAATCTTCCAAGAACTGCTATGGACATTTTATGGTTCGCTTGTTTCAAAAATAACAGCATCAATGAGCATAAATCTGCATCTTCATGACTGCTAATCCTTGAAAGAACTTGAGAATTTTCACCGGAATACTCAATCCAAACCTCCTTATAATATGTCGCGTAATTACCGAAAAAGCTGATCAAACCCTTTTTCAGTTCATAGGGCTCAAGACCTGTATAAATTTCATGAAGCCACTTTCTTTGATTACTAAAGTGACTAGACAATTGACTTCCATCAGTTGTTAATGCCAATGATGTTAAAAAGTCGTTTGTTAATTTATTCTTTTGAGCAGCCGTATTTGTCGAGTCAAAGAGCTTTTCTACATTTTCAAAATTTTCTTTTGTTCTTGAAGAATAATAAGACCCCTCGCATTGATTTGTAGTATTGACAACTAAGGGAGCAAATGTTTCTATAGCCGTAAGAGGTGTTCCAGTTGCATTAAGTGATTGAAATAAATCAAAAGCCCAATCATCTTTAGTTGGCTTAATTACAGTAAAACAACATCTATCCAAGAGATAATGACAAATGGAAAATAATTGGACTACTGAACACAACAAATAACTAATTGACTTCTTGTTCTCTACTTCCCTTTTATTTATTTCTGCAACCAAATTGTCTCTTTCATACTGCCAAATGTATTTTTGATCAATCTCGTTAATAATATCCCAAGCGGGTAAAAAATCAGACCCATCAATTACATGAGCTATTTCAATCGTTTTTGACAACCAATTTTGAATTAGTCTTAAATTCTTGCCGACTCTATTTTGTTTGTTAAACTTAGGCTTATCTGTCTCACCCTTTGGGTCTAGAACATATGATATATATTGAGCAAGATAATTTGAAACAGGTGATTTATAATTTCTCTCAATTTCACCATTCATTGTCCATTGATCAATATTACCTCTTATTATAATGGGTTTTCTTTCAGGAGTTCCTCTTCCAAGGTCCAAAGAAAAAATATCTACTAGTTTCTTCTTCCAATCCTTTGTAGTTTGAATGATTTCATCCCTTAAGGGCTCATTGTCAGCAATTTTGTCCTCAATTATCGAAATTCGATCGTACAACATAGCCGCCATAAGTGCTAAAGTAGATAGCCTTTGTTGACCATCAATTACTTTATCAATTCTACTGGGTAGTCCTCTTGGATCTTGAGGCTCTATATTTTCAGTCGGGTTTGATTCTTGTACCAAGATTATGGTACCCAAGAATCGAATTTCATCATCATCAGATAGACTGTTTTCAATTCCCCTTGATAAGTCAACCACTAGTTGGTCTATATTATCTTGATCCCAAGTATATTCTCTTTGGTAAAGCGGGATATAATAACCTACGCCAGGTTGCTGAAAAAAATTATGAATACTTAATGTTATCGGATCAAATGCACTGTCAATTCTGATCATAAATAAATATAAACGTGGGTTACTAAGGATTGAATACTCTAGGCGATACTAATTCTAAATGTTGACTTTACATTGAAATTAGGAATTGAATTCAGAACATGAGAATCCTCCATAAGTGCGGAAGAGCATGCGCTACCAGTTGATGCCACGAATTTCTGTGAATTGGAAATTAAAAACTCTGCTGCATCTTTATTTCGTAAACTTATACTCAATATATGAGGCGCCCTTTTAACTTCCTTAAAATTTACCTGTCCGAGCTTATTATTTTCATAGAAGTCCTCGATAAATTTTCTTCTTAATTCAATACTTTGTACCCTTTGGATTCTTTCACTATTGGCGATTTCACAAGCTTTACCCATTCCGACAATTAATGGCGTATTATAGGTTCCACCTCTTAAGCCATTCTCTTGCCCTCCTCCATGAATCAAGGGTGTTAGTTGGAGTCCCTCTTTACGATACAATATACCCACTCCCTTAGGACCACGAAGCTTATGGGCCGAAAAACAAAGCATATCAATTCGATCCGCTAGAACATCAACAGGCACCTTGCCAACGGCCTGCGTAGCATCGCAGAAAAATATAACATTGTGCTTTTGAGCAATTTTTCCAATTTCTTCAATCGGTTGAATAATACCTATCTCATTATTTACATACATAATTACAATGAGTAGGGTAGATTCCTTTATGGCTTTCCGTAAATCATCAAGATCTATTAGCCCATTTTCGTCTACTTTCAAATAGGTAACATCTAACCCTTTCGATTCCAAATACTCACACGTGGAAAGAACAGCCTTGTGCTCAGTCTTTACGGTTATGATATGATTCCCTCTATGAGCATTTGCTTCCGTATAGCCTTTTATCGCAAGGTTTATAGATTCTGTTGCACCCGAGGTGAAGATGATCTCGCTGGGTTCCGCATTAATTATACGCGCAACTTGTCCGCGAGCCCTTTCAACAGCATTCCGTGCTTGCTTTCCAAACTCATGATTGCTGGAAGCATTACCAAAAATGTCGGAGAAATACGGATCCATAGCCTTCTTAACCCGATCGTCTACACGGGTTGTAGAAGCACTATCTAGATATTTAATTTTGGATAGATCTCGCACTAAAGCCTTATTCAGAGAAATGAAATTCTAAAATAGAGTCTTATGGTTAGACACACAAAATCCCTTTGCTTGTGTTGTACATAAATTCTAAAACCTCCGATACTTCCCCTTCAAAAACTTATTCGCTTTGCCTTCTTTAAAGCGGGCTTTTTTGGCATCCCAGTGGAGGGTTTCCCCGGGGAAGCGGCCGGCGATGGTGCCCAGCAGGATGGTCTCCGTCAGGCGCGCGGCGTAGTCAAAGGGCGCTGATGTTTCGCCTTTGCCCAGGCAGGCATCCACAAACTCGTGGTAGTGCTTGGGGCCCTCGCTGGCGTAGTTGCGCACCGGGGTGCCCAGATTGTATTTCTCCACGTCCATTTCCTTGTACTGGCCATCGACGATAAGCTTGGGCTCCAGCATAAAGTGCGGCAGGTACAATTTGCCTTTTTCGCCCAGGAACATGGCGCCCTGGTCGTGCAGGGCCTCGCCTCCGGGGAGTTTCAGGTCCTCGTGCTCGGGCGGGACGCCAGGGCCGTCGTACCAGACCCATTTCAGGGATTCGGCCGTGTAGTCGGTGCCCGGGAATTCATAGGTGACTGTGTTGTTTTCCGGGTAGCCAAAGCCGGTGGGCTCGCGACACTCGGTCATGATGGTGCGGGGCACGTCCAGCTCCAGGGCGTTGTAGGGGGTGTCAAAGATGTGCACGCCCATATCCCCCAGGGTGCCACAGCCGTAGTCCATAATCCGCCTCCAGGCGCCCGGGTGGTAGAAGCCCTCCTTATAGGGCCGCTCCGGGGCAGTGCCCAGCCAGAGGTTCCAGTCCAGGTCCTCGGGGATGGGGTCCGATCCCGTGGGTTCCGGGCCGTTATACCCCCATTCCTTGGGGCTCCAGGCGCGCACCGTGTGCACCTTCCCGATGATGCCGTCGCGGATCAGCAGTGTGGCCAGTTTGTAGTCGTAAAAGCTGTGCACCTGGATGCCCATCTGGGTCACCAGGCCTTTCTCGGCAGCCATTTTTTTCATCTCCCGCGACTCGGACACAAAATGCGTAAGCGGCTTCTGGCAGTAAACGGGCTTGTCCATCTCCATGGCCATGAGCGAAGCCGGGGCGTGGGTGTGGTCCGGGGTGGCCACGATTACCGCGTCTATCTCGTCTTTCATCTCATTGAGCAGCGTGCGGTAGTCTGTATACGTTTTGGCGTCCGGGTAGCGGGCTGAGGCATTCGCCAGGGCGGTAGCATCCACGTCGCACAGGGCCACAACCTCCACAGCCGGGTGGGATGCCGTGTCCTGCAGGTCGGCGAGCCCCTGTACGCCCAGGCCAATGTGGGCGGTGCGCAGGCGGTCTTGCGGGCCCAGGTGTTTGAGGTTCTGCAAAAAGGATGGAGCCAGGGCCACGCCCAGGGCGCCGAGGCCGGATTTCTTGATAAAGTCGCGTTTGTTCATTTTGATACTGTTAGGCTTGTTTCGTTTAGTTTGTGTTCATTTGGCAGCGCTGGCGGTGTGCTGACGATTCTAATTTTTGTTGTTGCCTGATTGGAAATTGCAGTTTGCCTTCTGGCTTTTTGCTGCTTGGAAGTTGCAGTCCGGCTAATTACGGGTTCGCTGCTTGCAACTTGCAGCCTCACAATTTCCGGATCTTAATATTCCGGAACCAGATCGGGCTCGCGTGGTCCTGCAGGGCGATATAGCCCTTTTTAAACGTCCCGTATGCCGGGCTGTTCTTCCATTTGTCCGAGTTCTTTTTCTCCTCCCAGGCGTCGTCCCAGGGCACAAACGACAGGATCATCTCCCCATTCAACCAGTGTTCCACCCGCTCCGGGGTAAACACAATCTTGGAGGAGTTCCACTCCCCCACCGGGTGGAGCGTCTTGCCCGGGTCCGGCGGGTGCATCGCATAGTCCGCCCCGGTCTGCTGCAGGGGCTTGAGCTCATTCGGGTTTTCCGTATAGCCCAGGCTCAGGTTGTATTCGGTGAGGTCGTGGATGCGGGCGTAGTTTTCATCGTCGATCAATTGGTATTCCGGGGCCACCACGGGCGGGCCGTCGTACCCTTCTTTTACGTGGTAAAAAATCCCGCTATTGCCGCCCTCGGGCAGCTTCCACTCCAGGTACAATTCAAAATTATCGAATTCCTCGGCGGCGTATAGAATGTCTTTCCCGCCTTCGTAATCCTGCTCCAGGCCCAGCTCGGTCTTAAAGGTGAGCACCGAGTCCTCAATGACCCAGCCCGGGGGCATGGTCTCCGCGTTGTAGCCGCGCCACCCCTCCAGGGAAGTGCCGTCAAAGAGGTATTGCCATTCGCCCGTATCTTCCGCAGCCATCTCGGACAATTCGTCTACAACGTCCTCGGCCTTGGGTTCGCCCTTGCAGGATAAAACCAGCGCTGCGAGCGCCAGCGTCGTGATTGTTTTTTGCATGTTGAGTTGTTTGATTGTGAAAGATACGGAACTGTTTGAAATTTTCATTGGAGGGTTCCCATACGGGCGAAGGAATGCGGTGGGATCGAAGGCGATGGGTTCGAATGCCGGGGGATTCTTGTGGGCCCACGCCCCGGCACCCCTATTCGGATTCCCCCTGCGCCTTTTTCTTCTCGGATGCCTCGGTTTCAATCTCCCGGGCCTTCGACAGGGAGGAGGCCACCAAACCGGCGGGGACCGTCACGATGCCCACCCCGATGATCAGCACAAAGAAGGTGAAGATCTTCCCCCCGACTGTTACCGGGTACACGTCGCCGTAGCCCACCGTGGTAAGCGTCACAATCGACCACCAGAAACTGTGGAAAATGGAGGCGAAGGCCTCTGGCTGGGCGGCGTGTTCAAAGTAGTAGATGCCCGCCGAGGTGAGGTAGAGCACGATAAAAGTGATGATAAAAAACAGGACGATTTCCTCCCGCACCATCCGGGCGGCAATGGTAAACCGCTCAAGGGCCCGGTTGTAGCGGATCATCTTCAGGGCGCGTACCAGCCGCAGGATTCGGAACGACCGCAGGGCCCGCCAGTCCAGCGCGCTGTTCAGGTAGAAGGGCAAAATGGCCAGCAGGTCGATGATACCGTAAAAACTGAAGATGTACCGCAGGGGTTTGGGGGCCACATAGATCCGCAGCAGGTATTCCACCGTAAAAACCGACACGGTAAAGATTTCAAAAACGTAGAGGCCGTCCTGCACGGCAGGGCTCAGGCCGGGAAGCGTCTCAATGGCGTAGGCGATGAGCGAGAGCAGGATAAGCGTCTGGATAAAATAGTGGAAGTACAAGCCGGTGCGGGAGTCCTGGCTTTCCAGGATGTGCCAAAGTTTTTTGCGCATGGTTGGAAGGTTGATGGGCCTTGTGGGGGCTCGCGGGGCATGGGGTGCCCGTTGTGCCTGACCTGATTGCCCGTTGCGCCTAAATATATTTAAGATTCGCAAACAGGCCAAGGGGCAGGCGGCCCATTCCGCGCCTGCGGGATTGCGGCAGGATTAGTATCTTTAAGTACCTGCCGGAAATGCCCTGGCGCAAGTGCCTCGCCGGTTGGTCGAATGTTTATGTGGTCTGAATTGTGATGTCGAAAAGTATCCTGTTATTCCTGTTGATTTTCCCTGCCGCCTGGGCACTGGCGCAGCCTGCGGGCGAACGGTACCGAGTGTACACGTCCCGGGAGTACCAGGTACGTGAAAAACAAATCCGCGAGCAGCAGGCCCGGGAACACAACGCCCGGGAACACCAGTTACGGGCGAACGCGAACCGGAGCGCACGCCATAGGCTCAGGGGCTGGCACCTGGCAGACTGGAAGCAGGACAGCCTGCCGGGGATTAGCCTGGAGAAGGCCTACGCCTGGCTGGACACCCATAAGAGCGGCCACACCGGAGAGGAGGTGGTGGTAGCCGTGCTCGATACCAAACTCGACATCCGCCACGAGGCGATCCGCGACAACCTCTGGACGAATCCGGGTGAAATCCCGGGCAACGGCCTGGACGATGACGGCAACGGGTATACGGACGACGTGCACGGCTGGAATTTCCTGGGGAATTCAGCCGGGGAAGACGTGCTGTACCAACTGAGCGAAACGGCCCGGGCGGCCCGCCTCCTGGAACAAATCGATACGGCGGCGCTGAGGCTCTCAGACCCCAAACGGCTGGCCACCCTGCAGAAGTACGCGGCGGCCTACCGGGAAGACGCCGCCTTTTTCCGGGAGAACTACCGCGCCCTGGATTCCATCCTCAGCCGGGAGGAAGCAGCCCTGCGGGATCAGGCTGCACTCGGGGATAATGCGGCACTGCGGGATGGTGAAGCCCTCCGGAATGGGGCAGCCAACCAGAATGTGGCGGCACTCCGGGAATCCCGGGCGCTCCGGGAGCAACGCAATGCCATCGCCATCCAAAAGCAGTTCTTCTACAACCCGGATTACCAGGAACGGGCCATTACCGGCGACCGGCCCGACGACCTGTACGACCGCCGGTACGGGAACCCGGTAATTTCCGGACGGGCACCCATGGAACACGCCCTTGGGGTGGCCGGGGTGCTGGCGGCCCGGCCCAACAATCGCCTCGGGGTTGCCGATGTTTCCGAGAAGATCCGGATCATGCCCGTGGTGATGGTGGCCGAAGGGGATGAACACGACAAGGATGTGGCCCTGGCCATCCGATATGCCGTGGACAACGGGGCCAAAATCATCAACATGAGCTGGGGGAAGCGCCAGTCGCTGTATCCCAAGTGGGTGCAGGACGCCATCCGCTATGCCTCCCAGCGGGACGTGCTGCTGGTACACTCCGCCGGGAATACGGCCGATGACCTGGATGCCGTGGATTACTACCCGCTGGACTACACCCCGGATGGGGAATTTACCGAGTCCTTCCTGAGCGTGGGAGCCCTGTCGCCCCGAAAAGGACCCGCCCTGGTTGCCTCCTTCAGCAATTACGGCCAGCGCAACGTGGACCTGTTTGCCCCGGGGAACTTCATCTTTACCCCCCATACGGGGAACGGTTATGCCTATAAGCAGGGGACTTCCTATGCCGCACCCCTCGTGGCCGGGGTGGCCGCCCTGGTGTGGTCCCACTATCCGGATTTTACGGCTGCGGAAATCAAGGACATCCTTATGGCTTCGGCCACACGGGTGGATGGGGAGGTGTATTTGCCCCGGAAAACCCGGTCTGCATCCCCTCAGCGGGTTCCCTTTACGCGGCTCTGCAAATCCGGGGGCATCCTCAATGCGTTTGCCGCCCTGCAGCTGGCCGCAGTCCGGAACCGGACCCGTTTATAAACCGATAGACTTGGGCCAGACCTGCCCGAATTCCTGACCTACCGGAATTCCCGGCCGGATCGGGGATTTCCCAAAGCGAAACTTGCGCTATTCCCGCACCAGTTCCAGGACTTTCGCTACCGGCAGCGCTTCGGCCCGGTGACCGTCCCGGCCATCCAGGGTTTCGGCCGCAAACAGGGAATTCCAGATGGCTTCCTCGGTGGCCTCGATGGCAGCCAAAAACAGGGGGGACATAAAATCATTGGAGACGGTGGGCACCTCAGCAACCATGCCCTCCGGGGTATGGGGGATGCGATTGGATTCCGCAGTGGAAACGGCTATTACGTAATCCCCGCTCCCATTCGAGGCGATGCCCCCGGTCCGGGCCAGTCCCAGCATGCAACGTTTGGCGAGCCGCTTTAAGTTGCGGGCATCCAGGGGGGCGTCGGTAAACACCACCATCATGCAGGACCCGTCCGTGTCGTACCGGTAATTCCGGGGTACGCGATTAAGCGCCTTCGCCAGGTTCCTGCCGTTCAGGGTAAGCACCCCGCCAAAATTGGACTGTACAAGCACCCCCACCGTATACCCGTTGAACCGCTCGGGCAGCACCCGGGAGGAGGTGCCGATCCCGCCTTTGTAGCCAAAGGCCATCGTCCCTGTCCCGGCCCCCACATTGCCTTCGGCCACGGCCCCGCCCCGGGCGTTTTCAATGGCTTCCAACACGTGGGCTTCGGTAATATGTCGGCCGCGTATATCGTTCAGGTAACCGTCGTTGGTCTCCCCCACCACGGCATTGACCGAACGTACTTCCTCATTGCCCGGGAGCCCTAGCGTATAAGATATAAGCGCGTCCATGGCCGAGGGCACGCTGAGCGTATTGGTGAGGATAATGGGCGTCTCGATATTCCCGAGCTCTTCCACCTGGGAATACCCCGCCAGCTTGCCAAAGCCGTTGCCGATGTGGATGGCCGCCGGCACCTTCTCCTGGAAGATGTTCCCCCCGTGCGGGAGGATGGCGGTAACCCCTGACCGGATGGTGGTGTGTCCACTTGGGGAGCCTGCGGGCCCGCCTGTGGTTTCTGCATTCCCTCCCGAGGTATCCACATCCTCGATAAGCGTCGTATGGCCTACGCTCACCCCGGGCACATCGGTGATGGCATTGTGAGTTCCCGGGCGCAATACGCCCAATTCAATCCCGTGGTCGCGGAGGCGATTTTGGCTATGGAGGGGTGAAGACATCTGGAGAAAAAGCATCCCTGCAAGTGCCAGGAAAAGGTTCAGCGGACGCGGGGTCCGGAATAAAAATAAGCATCTCATGGGCAGCTGGATTGGCTGCCCTAAGATAGGAAATTGCCGCAGGGTGTAGGCGGTTACTCGGCGGTAACCGGGTCGATCATCGTTTTGACTTCCCGCACGGCGTTAGCCGGGAACCCCCCTTGTTTTGCGTGCTCCCGAATCATCTCCTCGTTGGGGGCCACGTAGACGCAGAAAACCTTGTCTCCGGTTACGTAGCTGTGTACCCATTGGATGCTCGGGCCCATCTCCTGCAGTACCCCGCAGGACGTCTGGGAAATTCCCTGAAGTTGTTCCTCGGTCAGGCTCCCGGCTCCCGGGAGGTCCCGTTCAATAATGTACTTTGGCATGGCTGCAATTTGAATTTTTATGGTGCTCCGCCTCCGGGCCTGCCGGCAAATACATGCATCGGATGGCCCGGTTTAGCGAAGCGATTGAATATACAAAAAATATGCACGCGGTATACGGCCTTCCAGCTGTTAAATTGCTTTTTGCCAGGTAGTTGCAGGGGGTGGGGTTAGGTTGGATGTGGCGGGAGGGTGGGGGCCCATTTCCAGATTCGATTTAACGCGGCAACGGCCTCAAAAAATTGTCATTTGCATAATCCCCGATAGCATTGCCCAGCCGGTGGCCTTCCTCCGAATCGTACCGGAAGTGGATGCCCAGGTACACCCTGGACATGGCCGCTTCCAAACCCGCCTCGGTAAAGGAAGAAAAGGATCGCACGGGCGGGTCCATGGTCATTTTCCCGGAAAATGGCCCGGCGCTGTCCACCTGTACGGTGCGCATGGTAAAGGCGTAGTCGTCTCCGGTTCCCAGGGTTTCGGAAAGGACGCGCATGGCTGCGGAACTCGCAGAGCCATGGGCCGAAGGGTAGGATGGGAAGGCATAGGTATGCCGGTGCAGGTTGTTCCACTCCTCGTCGGGTTCCGTATCCGGGTTTTCATCGTTGGCGGCCCATCGGATCGCCGTATAGGGGCGCCAGTGGTTGTAGTGGAACTTGTTGTCGAATACGTTCACATAGGCATCGTAGACGGTCATGTTCAGCAGGGCCATGCTGCGGACCGTTTCCCACAGGTTCAGGCCTTCCGCAGCGACCAACTGCCTGGCCAGCCGGTTATGCGAATTTTCCACAAAATCCTTCCACCACATAGCCAGATGCGCCTGGTCTTTCGTACGGGTATCGCTGGATTCACTTCCCACGGATTTTACCTCGTTAAAGGCAGCCGTGTAGGCATCCGAAGCGATATCCGGAGGCGGAGGCGACCGGAACTGGTCCGGGGACTCCAACAGGAAGGGTTCGGCCCGGGCCCAGCCGGCCCCGAAAACAAATCCCTCCGGGGTGCCGCTATGCTCGTTAAACTCCGCGTAAACGCCCGGGGCCATGGGGTGCCAGGTATATTCGGCCTCCCCGTTCCACTGGTCCGCCTGCCGCATCTCCAGCAGGGCTTTGGCGGCTTCCTTTCCCATTTGGATGCCGGCCTCCCGGGCAGCACCCTCCGGGATCGTATCCAGCACCTCCCCCAGCCAGCCCCGGATCTGTTCCTGCTGGTCCGGAAAACTGGCTGCCGTCACCTCATACAGCGCCTGGGCTACGGCCGCAGATGGGTTGGCATCCGGGAGCGACCCGGAAAAATGGTACGTTTCATATACGGGGTGGATGGCATTGAGCGCATTGTGTGCCGCCGTAAAAGCAATGGCTTCGGTGCGTACGCCGTTAAGCGTCAAGAGCCCGTCTTTTTCCACGGCCAGTTCCATAATCCGGTCATTCCATTGAATGGCCATCTCGGGCGAATAATCTTCGGGTTGCACCTCCTTATCCGCGCATCCAAAAAGGAGGGCCAGGACGAAGATGCAGAAAGGAATGGGGTGACGTCTGGATGGTTTCATCTTACACAGGTTTTTTGTCCAAACCGGATTTACCTTGCCGGGGGAAATTCGGGGAACGGGCCTGTGGCCGGAAATGCGGGGTTCCGGGATGAGAATTCCTTCTAAAGATAATAAAATCAGGTGATTAACCGGGTGTTTGGAATGTGGATATTGATAGGAACTTGCAGGGGGTGGGGTTAGGTTGGAAGTGGCGGGCGGGTGGGGGCCCAGTAAACAGCGTTTATTGCTTCGCCACGTCCCCAATGGCATGATACGCCGCCTCAACCGCCTCCAACCCGTACTTTCGCTCCAGGCGGCGGACGGCAAAATGGGCCTCGGCCATGTTCTGGAAGTGGGTCATAAACGCCGTGTTGATGGCAGCCCCGCCCACAGCCCCGATTACCGGGACGGCCTGGGCGGCAAATTTCTCAGTCACCTGCACGCTGAAACGGCCGGCCACCTGCCCGATGGCCTTGGCCAGCGGGTTGGCCACCCCCCGCAAGGCAGACCGGATGGACATGCGCAGGGCATAGTACCCCGTATCCAGGCTGTCGTCGTGCTTGGATTTCCCGCCCAGGGCAAACACCTGCAGGCAGGCCAGCTGGGTGTCAAGTTCCCGCAGGTCCTCCCCCTCGCTGCGGGCGATGTCCATGATGGAACGCATCATCAGCTTGGTGGTCAGGGCCATATCGGCCGCAAAGGCCACAAAGCCGAAGGCCCCGCCAATGGCGCCTGAGAGGGAGGCCATGGCCTGGTAGGCCGTGTTGAGAGAAGCCGGCTTGGCCTTATCCGGGTCCATGGTTTTCAGGTTGGACTGCACTACCCGCTGCAGCACGGTATAACTGATCTGTTGCAACTGCTTTTGCTGGCCCTCAGACAAACGGGACACCTGCTTGTCGATCTTGTTCCCGAGCTGGTTGAGCCCCTCCATGGCCCAGCCAATATTTTCCATCCGCCGTTTGGCAGATTCCAGCACGCGCAGGTCCTCCGCCTCCAATTGCGTGGCGGGCACGACGGCCAGCGCCCGGGTGCTTTTCTTTTCTTTCTTGCTCTTTTTCTCAGCCATTAACCATGATATTGTTGGGGATGCGTCCCGGCAAATTTCGACTCAAAATGTACAACAACCGTGCCCATTCACCCCCGCCGGGAAGTGCACGAGTCCCGGACCCGGGCCCGGGTCCGGATACGAAGCGATCAGGAACCAGGGCACAACATGTCTGTTTAATTGTGTTTAATCCTCATTTTCGCCTTCAAAACTCACGTCCAGTTGCTGCACCTTCGGGTCGGCCTCCGGGGTAAGGGTAAAGAATACAACCACCTCCCCGTTTGCGGCCTGCATGCGGAACCGTCCGCGGAGCTGGTTTTCCGGCTCTAATTCGCCCACGGACGAAATGTCCCCGGCTTCCTCCAGGACTTCCGCGATTTCAGACCGGCGGTGTTCCCTGCTCTGGTCCATAAAGAAGTTTTCGGCCATGATGCGGGCTTCCACCTGCGGATCGCCGCTGCGGACCCACTGGGCTACTTCCTCCTTGCGGGTTTTAAGGATATCCGACACCGGCAGGGCGCGCGGCTTTACCTGGAGCGAATCGAAGATTTTGCGGTAGACGGGCCCGAGGGAGTACGGGGAGGTGTAGGTGCGGTTGCCGAAGGCCATGACCCCGATCCCGTAGTCCGGAAAAAACACATAGTTGCTGCCGTATCCGGGCAGGGCGCCCCCGTGGGAGACCTGTCGGAGGCCGTTGCAAAATGTAGCGCTTCCCAGGCCAAGTGCGTAGCCGGACATCACGGCGCAGTCTTCCCCATTCCAGTCTTTGGCCTCCGCGTACAAACGGGAGAAACGCGGTTGCTGCATGTCCCGCAAAGAACTTCGCTTCACCGGTCCCTCATCCGGGGCGCTCCGGGGCGGCCAGGCAGACAGGTGGAAGCTCACATACTTGCTGAAGTCCTCAATGGTGGTGATGAGCCCACCCATGGCGCCATACGACCCGTCGTGTAAAATGGGCTCCGGCTTCCATTGTTCGTCTTCCCACCGATAGCCATGGGCCAGGATGTCGGCCGGCACGCTGTCGTATTCCCAATAGGTCCGGGTCATGCCCAGGGGCAGCAGGATTTCTTCCCGGATGTACTCCTGGTAGGGCTGCCCGGAAACCTCCGAGATGATCTTGCCCAGCAAGGCATACCCCGTATTGCTGTACTCAAATGCAAAGGAGGCCGGGTTGCTGAAGGAGACCCCGCCGGCCATCAGGTCGGTGAGCATCTGGTCCGTTTCGTCCAGTTGCCGGTCGCCCCAGGGGTTGTCTTCCGGGAAGCCGGCAGTCATCGTCAGCAGGTTTTCGATGGTAATGGCGGGGGCATCGCTGGTGAGGTATTCAAGACCGGCCATCTCCGGGATGTATTTTTCGGCCGGGTCTGCCAGGGCCAGGCGGCCTTCATCCCGCAATTTCACGATGGCCATGGCCGTAAAGCTCTTGGTCATGGAAGCAATCCGGAAGGCGGAAGAGGTGGTGGCCGGTCGCTCGGATTCGATGTCGAGCACGCCCGTGGCGCCGGACACGACCAGTTCGTCGTCCACAACGACGCCGTAGGCAATGCCGGGGATGTGACGCTCTGCAGCGTGCTCCTCGATGAGTCGTTGCATGTCGGGGGCGAGGCTCCGGATCCTTTCGGCCCGGTTGTCCTCCTCAAAGCGGGCGGGCTGGTAGGTGTCCGATACCGGGCGGTCCGGGGCGGACGCGTTTGAAGCCGAATGGGCCTCCGGTTCGGTTTTACAGGCTGTCAGGCCCAGCATCAAGCCTGCGAACAGGAGGAGCGGCCATTTAAGTTGCGTGTTCATCATTCGGTATTTTCCCGGAATGTAAGGATTATTGGGGAGCACGGCGGATAAACAACCGGATAAACACCAGGATCAATATCCCGAACCACCCGAGCGGGTAGGGCAGCACGAGCATCCCCCAGCCGTCGGCCAGGGCGGCCTCCGCATCCAGGCCGCTGATGGCAAAACGGGTCCAGAGCGAGATCACCCCCAGGACAATCATTAGAAAGCACACGCGGTACCACCGGGCATGCGGGTCGCCGTAGCGGCGGGTGGTCACCATCAGAATCCCGCTGCCGGCCACCACCAGGGGCGCGCCCCAGAGCGGGAAGAGCACCCCGATCATCGACAGGAACAGGCCCACATAAAAGGCGGTTTGGAGGTTGCGGTTTTCTTGCATGGTTCGGGCGCTTTTTCCACTCCGGCCGGAGCGGGCAGTAAACACCCGGAAAGGTACGAATTCAATCCCGGTTCACCCGGTAGGTGATGCCGCAATCTGGTGATCTGGGAGGTGGGGATGTCGCGGGTTACCCGGCCTGTCGATTCCCGAAAATAATTGGCCGACGAATTGCTTTTCGCACTACATTTACTTTGTTTAATAGAAACCTAATCCTTTGATACCGAATGAAAAAACTCTTGATTTTTTGCCTGGTTTTAGGGGCCTTCCAGCTGCAGGCCCAGGACCGCGACATCACCTTTGGCGTGAAGGCCGGGGCGAACTTTTCCAACCTGAAGCTCGACTTTGACGGCGACGGGATTTCCCCGGACGGTGCCACGAGCATTTTTGTCGGCGGCTACGTGGATATCGGCATTGCTGAAAAGCTGAACTTTCAACCCGAATTGCAATATTCCATTGAAGGGGCGAAAGATGCCAGCGTGAGCTTTATCAACCTCCCGCTCATGCTGAAGTACTACGTCGTGGATGGATTTAACGTGCAGGCGGGCCCGCAAATCGGCTTCCTGGTGGATGCCGAAGACGGGGATACCGACGGCCTTAAATCCACCAACTTTGCGCTGAACTTTGGGGCGGCCTATGAGTTGCCGGCCGGTTTCTTTGTGGATGCCCGGTACAACCTGGGGCTGTCCAACATCGCCGAAGAGGAGCCCGGTTTTGAGGACATCTCCTTAAAAACCAAAGGCTTCCAACTCGGGGTCGGCTACCGGTTCTGAGACTGAAAATTTCGGTTTTTCCGATACGGAATACCAGATGGAGGGGGCAGGGGCCCCCTCTTTTTTATGCCCGGCGGCAGGTGGCTGCCCCGGGCGGGAGCAACCGCCGAAAATAAAAATAATTAGTACCTTCAACAGCTGACTAATTCGAATACGAAAAACAACTATGAGTAACCCACTTTTCAAAGCAGGGATCCTCCTGCTTTTCCTTTGCCTGGCGCCCTGGCAAACCGATGCCCAACGGCGCAACCGATCGAATACCACAACCTTTCCCGAATCCTTGTATTCCTCCATGGAATACCGGCTGGTAGGCCCCTTCCGGGGCGGCCGGTCCGCGGCGGTAACCGGCGTGCCGGGCAAGCCGAACCTGTTTTACTTCGGGGCCACCGGGGGCGGTGTCTGGCGCACCCAGGACGGGGGCCGCACCTGGGAAAATATCTCGGACGGCTACTTTGGCGGCAGTATCGGGGCGGTTGAAATTGCAGCGAGCGACCCGAACGTCATCTACGTGGGCGGGGGCGAGAAAACCGTGAGGGGGAACGTCTCCAGCGGCTATGGCGTCTGGAAGTCCGTGGACGCCGGGAAGACCTGGCAGGAAGCCGGCCTGGCGAAAAGCCGGCACATCCCGCGCCTGAAAGTGCACCCGAAAAACCCGGACGTGGTCTTTGCGGCCGTGCTGGGGAATATCTACAAACCTACCCAGGAACGGGGCGTATACAAGAGTACGGACGGGGGCGAGACCTGGCGCAAGGTCCTCTTTGCCAACGAGCAGGCCGGGGCCGTGGACCTCACCTTCGACCCCACCAACCCGCGCATCCTCTACGCGAGCACCTGGCGCGTGCAGCGCACCCCCTACTCCCTGAGCAGCGGGGGCGACGGCTCGGCCCTCTGGAAGTCTACGGACTCCGGGGAAACCTGGACAGAGATCTCCAAAAACGACGGCTTCCCGACGGATACCCTCGGGATCATCGGCGTAGCCGTATCGCCGGTGAATTCCCAGCGCGTCTTTGCCATTGTGGAAAACAAAGATAAGGGCGGCCTCTACCGGAGCGAGGACGGAGGCGAGACCTGGAAACAGATCAACGACGACCGGAACCTGCGCCAGCGCGCCTGGTATTACACCCGCGTGTATGCGGATACCCAGGACGAGGACGTGGTCTACGTATTGAACGTGCGCTACCACAAGTCGTCGGACGGGGGCAAGACGTTTGAAACCTTCAACGCGCCCCACGGCGACCACCACGACCTCTGGATTGCACCCGAGGACCCGCAGCGGATGATCATCGGGGACGACGGCGGCGCCCAGGTTTCCTACGACGGGGGCACCACCTGGAGCACCTATTACAACCAGCCCACCGCCCAATTCTACCGGGTGACCACCGACAACGCCTTTCCCTACCGGATTTACGCGGCCCAGCAGGACAACTCCACCGTCCGCATCCGCCACCGCTCGGACGGCTTCGGCATTGGGGAGGAAGACTGGGAACCGACGGCCGGGGGCGAATCGGCCCACATTGCCGTAGACCCGGAAAACGACGACATTGTCTATGGGGGCAGCTACGGCGGCTTCCTGACCCGCGTGAACCACGACGCCCAAACCGTGCGCGCCATCAACGTCTGGCCGGACAACCCGATGGGGTACGGGGCCGAGGGGATGAAGTACCGCTTCCAGTGGAACTTCCCGATCATCTTTTCCCGCCACGACCCAAACAAGCTCTACACCTTTTCGAACCACGTGCACATGAGTACGAACGAGGGGCAGAGCTGGGAACTCCTGAGCCCGGACCTCACCCGGAACGATCCCGACAAGCTGGTCTCCAGCGGCGGGCCCATCACCCAGGACAACACCGGGGTAGAGTATTACTGCACCATTTTTGCCGCCAACGAGAGCCCGCTTAAGGAGGGCCTCCTCTGGGTGGGCAGCGACGACGGGCTCATCCACATCTCCCGGGACGGGGGGCAGAACTGGGAGAATGTCACCCCGCCGAATATGCCGGAATGGAGTATGGTCAACAGCATCGATCCCTCCTATTTTGACGAGGGTACGGCTTACGTGGCGGCCACCCGCTACAAGCTCGGGGATTTTAAGCCCTACCTGTACAAGACCACCGATTACGGCCAGAGCTGGACGGAGATCACCAGCGGCATCGACCCGGAGCACTTTACCCGGGTGGTACGCGAAGACCCGAAGCGGAAAGGCCTGCTCTACGCAGGTACCGAGACGGGCATGTATATCTCTTTTGACGACGGGGCCTCCTGGAAACCCTTCCAGCTGAACCTCCCCGTGGTGCCGATCACCGACCTGACCATCAAGGACAACAACCTGATTGTAGCCACCCAGGGCCGGAGCCTCTGGATCCTGGACGACCTCACCGTCCTCCACCAGCTGGACGACGCCAAGCGGTCTGCCACCAGCATCCTCTACAAGCCCAAGGATGCCTATCGCACCAAGGGCGGGGCGCGCAGCACCCCATCGCTCACCGAGGGGCAGAACCACCCGAATGGCGTGGTGACCCACTTCTATATGAAGAATTTCTCCGAGAAGGACAGCGTGGCCCTGACCTATACGACGATGGCCGGGGATACCCTGGCGAACTTCAGCACGTATGCGTCGGAGAACGACAAAAAGCTAAAGGTGGAAAAAGGCGGCAACACGCATGTTTGGGATACCGAGGGCAAGGGGGCCAAACGCCTGCCCGGCATGATCCTCTGGTGGGCGAACCTCAGCGGGCCCAAGGCGGTTCCCGGCAGTTACCAGGTACACCTGACGGCGAACGGGGAGACTCAAACCCAGCAATTCCGGATTGTGCCGGACCCGCGGGCCGAGGCAACCGTGGCCGACATGCAGAAGCAGCACGACTTTATCACGGCTGTGAACGAGACCGTAGACCGGGCCCACCAGTCTATTGAGAAGATTCGGAAGGTGAACGACCAGCTGGACGCCTTTATGAAGCAGTATAAGGGCAATGAAGCGACGGAAGAGTTGGTGGAAAAGGCGAAGGAGATGAAGGAAGGCTTCGGCGAGATCGAAAAAGCGCTCTACCAGACCCAGAACCGCAGCGGGCAGGATCCGCTGAACTTCCCGATCCGCCTGACCAACAAGCTGGCCCACCTGAATTCCCTGGTGAGCCTGGACGATTTCCCGCCCACCGAGCAGGACATCGCCGTGCAGCAGGAACTCAGCCGGGAGATCGAAACCCAGCTCAGCGCATTCGACAAAATGGTCGACGAGGAAATCACCGCCTTCAACAAGGCCTTCAACGACCTGAACCTAAACTATCTTTTTATCGAAGAGTAGTTTGTTTTTTGAGTTACACGAAGAAAAACCCCGCGGCCAGTGCCCGGGGTTTTTTAATTTGAAAATTTGCCGGTTTGAAGATTTGAAAATGGGGTATCGCGCCATCCCGGCGAGTTGGCTGGTATCGGCTCGTTCACTTTCCCTCTTTGATATCGAGCGGGCTTAGCCATTGCCTCATTGACAAATTTCCAAATCACCTCGCTGCATTTTCAAATCGACAAATCTTCAAATCTTCAAATCGAATCACCCATTCATCAGTGATTCAATCTCCTCCACCTCAATCGGGATGTCCGCCATCAGGTTCAGTGGCTCGCCCTTATCCCGGATAACCACGTCGTCTTCCAGGCGGATGCCGAAGCCCTCTTCGGGCACGTAGATGCCGGGCTCCACGGTAAAGACCATGTTGGGCTGCATGGGGGTTTTCAGCGCCCCGTAGTCGTGGGTGTCCAGGCCAATGTGGTGGCTGGTGCCGTGCATGAAGTATTGTTTATAGGCCGGTTTGTCCGGGTCCTCGTTCTGTACGTCTGCCTTGTCCAGCAGGCCCAGGCCCAGGAGCTCAGAGGTCATCAGCTTGCCCACCTCTTTGTGGTATTCCGCCCAGAGCGTGCCGGGCACCAGCATTTTGGTGGCCTCCTTCTTGACGTTCAAAACAGCGTTGTACACCTGTTTTTGCCGGTCCGTAAAGCGGCCGCTCACCGGGATGGTCCGCGTCATGTCGCTGGAATAATTGGCGTATTCGGCCCCCACGTCCATCAGGATGAGCTCCCCTTCCCGGCACTGGTTTTTGTTCTCTACGTAGTGCAACACGTTAGCGCTGTTGCCCGAGGCGATAATGGGCGTATAGGCAAAGCCGCGGGAGCGGTTCCGGATGAATTCGTGCAGGAATTCCGCCTCGATCTCGAACTCCCAGACGCCGGGTTTTACGAAGCCGAGCACCCGGCGGAAGCCCTTTTCGGTAATCCCGCAAGCGGTTTGCATCAGGTCGATTTCCTCGGGTTCCTTGACTCCCCGGATCTCCTGCAGGATCGGGTTGCTCTTGGCCACCTTGTGGGCCGGGAATTTCCGTTTGGTCGCGTGGATGAACCGGTCTTCCCGGGTCTCGGTTTCCACGGCCTGCCGGTAGTGTTCGTTGGTGTTGAAGTAGATGGTGTGCGCCTCGGTCATCAGGTCAAAAAACACCTTGTCAAAGTCCTGGAGCCAGTACACTGTGCGGATACCCGAAGTGGCGAAGGCCCGGTCCTTGGTGAGTTTTTCGCCTTCCCAGACGGCGATGTGGTCGTTGGTCTCCCGCAAAAAGAGGATTTCCCGGTGTTTCGGGTCGATGGCGTCCGGGAACAGCAGCAGGATGGATTCCTCCTGGTCCACCCCGGAGAGGTAGAAGATGTCCGGGGCCTGGCGGAAGGGCATCGTGCTGTCCGCCCCGATGGGGTATACGTCGTTGGAGTTAAAAACGGCCAGGCTGCCGGGCTGCATCTTCGCCATAAACTTCTGGCGGTTCCTGGTGAAAAGCCCGGAATCGATCGGGTGGTACTTCATAGGTATTTTCGGTTTGCCCAAAGGTAGGGATTCGCGGGGGTGGGAACAAAAATTCGGCAGGCGGGAACAATAATTCGGGGGGCGAAGATTCCGGGCGGTCGGGACAAAAAAAGGGGGCTTTGTGAAGCCCCCGAGGTGTGGTTGGTTGGTTAGTTGCTATTAGAAGCAGGATATGCGATCTTTGGTCTTCCGGGAGCTGTCCTGAAAGCGGGCAATGTTCATTGAACAGGTGTCGCGCTTTTTTGGTAGATTCGTCCGAAAAGAGGAATAAATTAACAATTTTTTAGGCACCCGTGCAACTGTTTTGTGTAAAAATCACACATTGCAGGGGGAATCCTACAAGCAAAACCAGCCCATAGAAATGAAGATTTTCCGTACCCTTGCCGCCTGCCTGGCGACCCTACCCTTACTGGCCCAAGCCCCTGCTACCGACGCCTCTGTCGTACAACAGGCCCTGGAGCAAAAAGCCCGGATGGCCAACGCCTCCAAAGTGGCCAACCTCCGTTTGGAGAATATCGGCCCGAGCGTAATGAGCGGCCGCGTGGTGGACCTGGCCGTCAACCCGGACAACCCGGTGGAATTCTATGTGGCCTATGCATCGGGCGGCCTCTGGTACACCGACAACAACGGGACGAGTTTTACCCCCGTCATGGACAACGCCCCCACGCAGAACCTCGGGGCGGTTGCCGTACACTGGCCTTCCGGCACCATCTGGGTGGGAACGGGAGAAAACAACGCGTCCCGGTCGTCCTACGCCGGGATCGGCCTGTACAAATCCACAGACGGGGGGGAGAGCTGGACCTTTGCCGGCCTGCCGGATTCCCACCATATCGGCCGGATCGTCATCCACCCGGAAAACCCGGACGAGGTAGTGGTGGCCGTGGCGGGACACCTCTACTCGGACAACGAGGAACGGGGCATCTACAAGACTACGGACGGGGGCGCCAGCTGGCAGCGGACGCTTTTTGTGGACGACAAAACCGGGATGATCGACCTGGTAGCCTCCCCGGGGCGCCCGGAAGTCCTCTATGCCGCTTCCTGGCAGCGCGACCGGAAGGCCTGGAACTTTGACGGCAGCGGCCCGGGTACGGGTATCTATAAAAGCATTGACGGGGGCGACAACTGGAATTTGATGACCGCCGCAGGCAGTGGGTTCCCCACCGGATCCGGCGCCGGTCGGATTGGCCTGGCCGCATTTGACCACCAGATTGTCTATGCCGTCATCGACAACCAGGACCGGCGCCCCAAAGAGTCCGGCGACGCAGATGCGGATGAGGGGCTTACCAAGGACGATTTTAAATCGATGTCCGCCTCCCGGCTCCTGGCCCTGGACAACGGCGAGCTGAACGAATTCCTGAAGACCAATGGCTTCCAGGAGAAATACCGGGCGGAAAACGTCAAGCAACTGGTGCGGAGCGGCTCGGTGAAACCTGCGGACCTGGCCACCTACCTGGAAGACGCAAATTCCCTGCTCTTCGACACCCCGGTCATCGGGGCGGAGGTGTATCGCTCCGAGGACGGGGGTCGCACCTGGACGCGGACCCACGAGGGCTACATCGACGACCTGTTTTACAGCTACGGCTACTACTTCGGGCAGATCCGGGTGGCCCCGTACGACCGGGATCAAATCTACCTGGCCGGCGTCCCGCTGATCCGCTCGGCAGACGGGGGCAAAACCTTTGAGGCGATAGACGGGGACAACGTACATGCAGACCACCACGCCCTCTGGATCAACCCGGAGAAGGAAGGCCACCTGATCAACGGGAACGACGGGGGCATCAACATCACCTACGACTACGGCGAACACTGGATCAAGAACAACTCCCCGTCCGTGGGGCAGTTCTACGCCATTGCAGTAGACCACGAGGACCCCTACAACGTGTACGGCGGCCTGCAGGACAACGGGGTGTGGAAAGGGGCCCACAACGCCGGCGAATCGGACGGGTGGCACCAGAGCGGCCGCTACCCCTGGGAGATGCTCCTGGGCGGGGACGGCATGCAGGTGGAGGTCGATAGCCGCAACTCGGACATCGTCTACACGGGCTTCCAGTTCGGGAATTATTTCCGCCTGGACCTCGGGGCAGACAAACGCACCTACATCCAGCCGAAACACGAACTGGGGGAATCGCCCTACCGCTTTAACTGGCAGACGCCCATCCTGCTTTCGCCCCACAACCAGGACATCCTCTACCTGGGCGGCAACAAACTGCACCGGTCCATGAACCAGGGCGACGACTGGACAGCCATCTCGGACGACCTGACCCGGGGCGGGAAAAAGGGGAACGTCGCCTACGGCACGCTGACCACCGTCTCGGAATCGTCCTTCCAGTTTGGATTGCTCTACACGGGCAGCGACGACGGGCTGGTACATGTGAGCAAAAACGGCGGCGGCTCCTGGCAGCAAATCTCCGGCAGCTTCCCGGAAGACTTATGGGTGAGCCGCGTGGCGGCCTCCTCCCACAAAAAGGAACGGGTGTATGTTGCCCTGAACGGCTACCGCTGGGACGACTTTACCCCCTATGTGTACGTGAGCGAGGATTACGGGGCCACCTGGAGGTCCCTGGCGGACGGCTTGCCGGCCTCCCCGGTAAACGCCTTGGTGGAAGACCCCAAAAACGAAAACCTGCTCTTTGTGGGCACGGACAACGGGCTCTACGCCAGCCTGGACCGGGGCGCTACCTGGGAACTCATGCAAAACGGCCTGCCCAACGTGGCCGTGCACGACCTGGTGATCCAGCCTAAGGCGGGCCACCTGTTGGTGGGCACCCATGGCCGGAGCATCTACAAGGCGGACATCGGCGCCCTGGAGGCGCTTCCCGCCCAGGACCTCTCCGAACCGCTCGTGGTCTTTGACCTGCCGGAGATCCGCCACTCCTCCCGCTGGGGGAATACGCGCTCCACCTGGGGGGAGCCCAACACGCCGGGCCTGGACATCGAGTTCTTTGCCCAGTCGCCCGGGACGGTGCAGGCGCGCATACTGAGCGCGGACGGCACCGTAGTGAGCGAGACGCAGCTCAACGCCGATGCGGGCTTCAACATCCTTTCCTACGACCTGGCCTTCAGCAAGGAGGGCAAGAGCGACTTCCTGAAAAAGAACAAGGTGCCGCTGAAAACAGCCGGCAACGGAAAGACCTACCTGCCGGAAGGCACCTACCAGGCCGAACTCCAACAGGGCAAAACCAAGGTGAGCCGGGAATTTAAAATCAAATAAGTTGCCTATGGAACTCTCCCTGAGCATCCCTGCCCTGCTCTTCCCGGCCATCTCCCTGAGCATGCTGGCCTACAATGCCCGCTACCTGGCCATTGCCGCCCTGATCCGCCAATTGCACGGGCAGTTCCGGGAAACCCAGGCAGCCCCGCTGGAAAAACAGATCGGGTCCCTGAAACGCCGGTTGCGCATCATCAAGGACATGCAGTCCACGTCCATCGCGAGTTTTTTGCTGGCCGCCATCAGCATGTTCCTGATCTATGTGGAGCTCCGGCTCTGGGCCAATGGTATTTTCGGGTTGAGCCTGATTTTCCTGATGGTTTCCCTGATCCTTTCGCTCTGGGAAGTGCGGCTTTCCACCCGGGCCCTGGAGATCCAGCTGCGGGATATGGGCACGTGAAGCCAGGGCGCTGTGGGCCATGGGAGGGTGAAGCCTCGGCCCTGCGGGATTTCGCAGCTGCCTCCCGGGCAGCCTGCATCCGGAGATTGCCACCCGACGGAGCCGGCGGTTTTAACAAGTCTTTGACCCGGGATTCCCCGGAATTGGCCGATATTTGGGGCTTTCTGATTGCAACCTGCCATGTCTTTTTCCCATTCCCGACCCAGTGCGCGTAAACCGGCTGAACCTGCCTCCTCCCAGGGAAGCAGCACCGCCTTGCCAAAACCGGAAACCACCCGCCGCAAGAAACAGGCCAACACACTGCGGATCTTCCGGAAAATCCACCGCTATACGGGGGCCTGCCTCTTTGCCGTTTTCTTTTTTATCGCCGTCAGCGGCCTGTTGCTGGGGTGGAAAAAACACTCCGGGGACGCCATCCTGGCCAAAACCCGCACGGGCAGCACTACCGACCTCGCCCGCTGGAAATCCCTGTCGGAGCTCCGGGACAACGCGGTGGCTTATTACCGGGACTCCCTCCAAACGCAGGGAGCCTTTGAGGTGGACCGCATGGACGTGCGTCCGGACAAGGGGGTGGTGAAATTCACTTTTACCCCGGGATTCCGGGGCCTGCAACTGGACGGGGCCACCGGGGAGGTACTGTATGTGGAAACCCGGCGGAGCGACTTTATCGAAAAACTGCACGACGGCTCCCTGGTAGACCTCTGGCTGGGCCTCGACAACGGGGCGTTCAAGCTGTTCTACACCTCCCTGGCCGGGGTGGCCCTGCTGGTGTTTACCATCACCGGGTTCTGGCTCTGGTACGGGCCCAAACGCATGCGGCGGGCCGCGCGGAAGTAAATTCCGGACCCCCTGTGGAGCACTGGCTCCTACCCTTCTTTAAAACGATTCTAAAATGGTTGGCCGGCGGCGGCAAAGTTTGTTAAAACGCCGCCTGTAAGCTATTTTTGTAGGGCTTTACTAAACCCAACTGAAATGAGCGGATTCGCTAGTTCTTCTATAGCCCGGAAGGTCGTCATGGCGCTCTCGGGCCTTTTTTTGGTCCTGTTCCTGGCACAGCACGCCACCATCAACCTCAGCTCGGTGGTGAGCCCGGAGACCTTCAATAAATGGTCGCACTTTATGGGGTACAACGCCGTGGTGCAGTTCATCCTGCAACCCATCCTGATTGCAGGGGTCATCGTGCACTTTGTGATGGGGATTGTCCTGGAGATCCAGAACAACCGCGCGCGGAATGTTAAATACGTGAAATTCAAGGGCAGCGCGAATGCGCCCTGGGTTTCCCGCAACATGATCATCACCGGCCTGGTGGTGCTCGCCTTCCTGGGGCTGCACTTCTACGATTTCTGGGTACACGAGATGGCCTACAAATACGTGGAGGCCCGTCCGGAAGACCCGACCCGCTACCACGCGGAAACCGTCGAGAAGTTCGAGCCCATCTGGCGCACGGTCATCTACGTGGTGAGCTTTGTGCTTTTGGCGCTCCACCTCTGGCACGGCTTTGCGTCGTCCTTCCAGAGTATGGGGGTCAACAACAAGTACACCCCGGCGATCCGCAATTTTACCCGGCTCTACGCCATCGTGGTGCCGCTGATCTTTATCTTCATCGCCCTCTACCATCATTTTAATCCGATAACGCACTCATAATATGGCAACCCTGGATTCCAAAGTCCCCTCCGGCCCGCTGGCCGATAAGTGGACAAAGCACAAGAACGAGATCAATCTGGTCAACCCGGCCAACAAGCGGAATATCGATATTATCGTCGTCGGGACCGGCCTGGCCGGCGGGGCGGCAGCTGCCACCCTGGCGGAACTCGGGTACAACGTGAAGACCTTCTGTTACCAGGATTCCCCCCGCCGGGCGCACAGCATCGCGGCCCAGGGCGGGATCAATGCAGCCAAGAACTACCAGGGCGACGGGGACAGCCCCTACCGCCTGTTTTACGATACCATCAAAGGGGGCGACTACCGCTCCCGGGAAGCCAACGTCTACCGGCTGGCCGAAGAGTCCGTGAACATCATCGACCAGTGTGTGGCCCAGGGGGTCCCATTTGCCCGGGAATACGGCGGGCTCCTGGATAACCGCTCCTTTGGGGGGGTACTCGTATCCCGGACGTTTTACGCCAAGGGGCAGACCGGCCAGCAACTGCTGCTGGGCTGCTATGCGGCCATGAACCGGCAGATCAACCGGGGCAAGATCCGGCCCTACAACCGGCACGAAATGCTGGACCTGGTCCTGGTGGACGGCAAGGCCCGGGGCATCATCGCCCGCGACCTGGTAACCGGGGAGATTGAGCGGCACAGCGCCCACGCCGTGGTGCTGGCATCCGGCGGGTACGGCAATGTCTTCTATCTCTCCACGAATGCGATGGGGAGCAACGTAACGGCTGCCTGGCGCGCCCACCGGCGGGGGGCTTATTTTGCCAACCCCTGCTTTACGCAGATCCACCCTACATGCATCCCGGTTTCCGGCGACCACCAGTCCAAGCTCACGCTCATGTCCGAATCCCTGAGGAATGACGGACGGATCTGGGTACCCAAACGCAAAGAGGACGCCGAGGCGATCCGCGCCGGGAAACTCAAGCCCACCCAGCTTGCGGAAGAGGACCGGGATTACTACCTGGAGCGCCGCTACCCGGCCTTCGGTAACCTGGTGCCCCGGGACGTGGCCTCCCGCGCCGCCAAGGAACGCTGCGATGCGGGCTACGGGGTCAACAAGACGGGCGAGGCCGTCTACCTGGACTTTGCTGCGGCCATTGAGCGCTACGGCAAGGAAAAAGCCTATACCTCCGGGATCAAAGACCCGGACAAGGAGACCATCACCAAGCTGGGCAAGGAAATCATCGCCGCCAAATACGGGAACCTCTTCCAGATGTACGAAAAGATCGTCGACGACAACCCCTACGATACGCCGATGATGATCTACCCGGCCGTCCACTACACCATGGGCGGGCTCTGGGTGGACTACAACCTGCAAACCACTATCCCGGGCTGCTACTGCGCCGGGGAGGCAAATTTCAGCGACCACGGGGCCAACCGCCTGGGCGCCTCCGCCCTGATGCAGGGGCTGGCCGACGGGTATTTTGTGTTGCCCTATACTATTGGCGACTACCTCTCCGACGACATCCGTACCGGGCCCATCCCGACGGACAGCGAGGCCTTCGACAAGGCCGAGGCCGACGTGCGCTCCCGCCTGGAACGCCTGCTGAATGCCAACGGCACAAAATCTGTGGATTACTACCACAAGAAGCTCGGCAAGATCATGTGGAACAAATGCGGGATGTCCCGGAATGCCCAGGGTCTTGAGGAGGCCATCGAGGAGATTGCCGCCCTGCGCAAGGAGTTCTACGAAAACGTCCGGGTACCCGGCAGCATGGACGAGACAAACCCCGAGCTGGAAAAAGCCGGGCGCGTAGCCGATTTCCTGGAACTCGGCGAACTCTTTGCCAAGGATGCCCTGCACCGGAACGAATCGTGCGGCGGGCATTTCCGCGAAGAGTACCAGACCCCGGAAGGGGAAGCCCTGCGGGACGACGAGAATTTCAAGTTCGTTTCCGCCTGGGAATACAAGGGGGAACCCAAGGATGCCGTACTCCACAAGGAGGACCTGGTGTTTGAGAATATTGAGTTGAAAACACGGAGCTATAAGTAATTTGGCAATTTGCCGATTTGAAAATTTGATAAAATCGCTATGAATTTACTACTGAAAATTTGGCGGCAGAAAGACGCCGACTCCAAGGGCAAGATGGTGGATTACCCCATCAGCGGCATCGAGGGCGACATGTCTTTCCTGGAAATGCTGGACGTATTGAACCAGCAACTCATCGACAAGGGGGAGGAGCCCGTGGTGTTTGACCACGATTGCCGCGAGGGCATCTGCGGTTCCTGCTCCCTGCAGATCAACGGGGAGCCCCACGGGCCCGATCGGCTGATCACTACCTGCCAGCTGCACATGCGGAAATTCAACGACGGGGATACGATCGTCATCGAGCCCTTCCGCGCTACGGCCTTCCCGGTTATCAAGGACCTGATGATAGACCGGACAGCCTTTGACCGCATCCAGCAGGCCGGGGGCTATATCTCGGTGAATACTTCCGGGAATACCGTAGACGCCAACGCCATCCCGATTGAAAAAGACGATGCCGACAAATCCTTTAACGCGGCCACTTGTATTGGCTGTGGGGCCTGCGTGGCCGCCTGTAAAAACGCGAGCGCCATGCTGTTTACCTCGGCCAAGGTATCGCAGTTTGCCCTGCTGCCCCAGGGCCGGGTGGAGGCTTCTGAGCGCGTCCAGAACATGGTCCGCCAGATGGACCTGGAAGGCTTCGGCAACTGTACGAATACAGGGGCATGCGAAGTGGAATGCCCCAAGGGGATTTCCCTGGAGAACATCGCCCGAATGAACCGGGAGTACCTCTCAGCGACCACGGAAGGATAACACGGATTTTCAGGAATCAATCTCAAACCCCTGCCCCCCGGCGGGGGTTTTTTATTTCCCAAAGGCAGGTGATATCCCATGGGCGGATGTTATCTCCAGCGCGGATGTTATCCCCAGGGAAGGTGTTCTCCCCAGGGAAGATGTTAAAGGAACTTAACAGGTCGGGCCCGGGATTTATAAGGGCTTTAACGGAGATTCCGGGGGCTATCGGCTATATTAAAGAGTGAACTGAAAGATAAACCAATAAAACATACGCAACATGAAGAAGATAGCCATATTAGCTACGAATGGATTTGAGGAAAGCGAATTAAAATCCCCGAAAGAAGCGATGGAAGCCGAAGGTTTCCAGGTCGATATAGTCAGCCCGGAATCCGGATCCATCAAAGGATGGTCCGACGGAAACTGGTCTAACAGTTATACGGTGGATAAAACGCTGAGCCAGGTGGATGCCAAGGACTACAATGCCCTGGTACTGCCCGGAGGCGTATACAACCCGGACCAGCTGCGCGTCAATGAAGACGCATTGCTGTTTGTCCGCGATTTCTTCAAGCTGAAGAAGCCCGTGGCAGCCATTTGCCACGCCCCGCAAATCCTGATCAGCGCCGGCGTCGTAGAAGGACGCACGCTGACCTCCTATAAATCGATCAAAGACGACCTGATCAATGCAGGCGCAACCTGGAAAGACCAGGCGGTAGTTGTGGACGAAGGTTTTGTGACCAGCCGCAACCCGGGAGACCTGCCCGCCTTCAACAGTAAAGTGATCGAAGAGATCCGCGAAGGCAAGCACGAGGAACAGCACGCCTGATAACTGATGAATTCCCCCAACCCCCGGCCCGATGCCGGGGGTTTTTTTATACATTTAATTCTATGAAACTACCTTTTGAATCGAAACTCCCTGGTCTGGAACCCTCCATTTTCGGGGTGATGAACCGCATTTCCCTGGACGCCGGGGCCCTGAACCTCGCCCAGGGGTTCCCGGATTTCGGCGCCGACCCGGAACTCATCCGCCTGCACAGCGAGGCCCTGGAGGAAGGCTACAACCAGTATGCGCCCATGTCGGGCATCTACTCGCTCCGGGAAGCCATTGCCGAAAAGACGGAAACCCTTTACGGGGCCAGCTACCACCCGGAAACTGAAGTCACGGTAACGGCCGGGGCCACCCAGGCGCTCTATACGGCCATTGCAGCCACTATCCGGCCCGGGGACGAGGTGATCGTCTTTAAGCCGGCGTACGACCATTACGAGCCTTCGGTAAAGGCCCACGGCGGGGTACCCGTGCTCCTGCAATTGCAGGGACCGGATTTCCGGATCGACTGGGTGGCCTTCGATGCCGCCCTGACCGCCTCCACCAGGATGGTGATCATCAACACCCCCCACAACCCGAGCGGGACCGTGCTTTCCCGGGAGGATATGGAAATGCTCGAAACCCGGCTTCGGGGGACGAATATCCTGGTGCTGAGCGACGAGGTATACGAACACCTGGTCTTTGACGGGCAGGAACACCAAAGCGTCGCCCGGTTCCCGGGCCTCCGGGAACGGGCATTTGTCTGCGCCTCTTTTGGGAAAACCTTTCATATCACCGGGTGGAAAACCGGGTACTGCCTGGCCCCGGAACTGCTGATGCAGGAATTCCGGAAAATCCACGAATTCGCGATTTTCTGCGTGAGCCACCCGGCCCAGCGGGCCCTGAAAACCTACCTGGAAAACCCGGACCACTACCTGGAACTCAACGATTTTATGCAGCGCAAGCGCGATCTCTTCCTGGAGGCCGTGGCCAGCTCCCGTTTTACGTTTACCCCTGCGGCAGGCACCTATTTCCAGCTGCTGGGTTACCAGGACATCAGCGAGGCCCCGGATACGGAATTCGCCGAAACACTGGCCCGCGACAAGGGCCTGGCCGGCATCCCGATTTCCGTATTTAACCGAAACCGGCAGGACAACCGCCAGCTGCGTTTCTGTTTTGCTAAAAAAGATGAGACGCTCAAACGCGCGGGGGAGATCCTGAGCCAGGTCTGAAGGGTTCGGGATGTCGCATCTCCAGAAATCACATTGCCGTAAATTGCATTGCCGTAAACCGCATCCCCCAAGGATGCCGCGCACAGGAACTGCGTCCCGTAGGGCGGGCTGCCCTAAATCCCCTCAAAGACCTTCCCCACAAACTCCCCGATCCGGGAGGGTTCCAGCCAGCGAAGGACCATCACCAGGTCTTGTTCCGGGCAAACCACGATAAAGTTCCCCCCGAACCCGGCCGCGTAATAGACGGACTCGGGGACCCCTTCCCATTGCCGGCTGCCCGGCCGGTTCAGCCACCACATAAACCCGTAATTCGGGTTGGGGGCCGAGGGCGAAACGGCCTGTTCAATCCACCCCGGGCTGAGCAATTGCTCCCCCTCCCAGCTGCCGTCCGACAGAAAAAGCAGTCCAAACCGGGCCATATCTTCCGCACTGATGAAAATCCCACCGCCGGAATGTCCTCCGCCGGTAACCGATTGCATCTTCAGCCCGTCTACCACGGTCCAGGCGTGGTCGTAGCCAAACCAGCGCCAGGTGGCGGAGGCCCCGACGGGGTCCATCAATTCCTCCTTGAGCACCCGTGGCAACGGCTGCCGCCAGAGGTGCGTGAGCACATAGGCCAGCACGTTCACGCGCACGTCGTTGTATTCCATGACGGTGCCCGGGGTGCGGAGCTCCCGGTGCTTCCAATCGTCGATGCCGCCTTCCCGGGGCGGGCGGTCCGCCCAGTCGTGCAACCCCCAGAGGCTGCCGGTCCAGTCCGAATTTTGTTGCAACAGGTGCGACCAGGTAATGCCCGAGTTGTGTTCGCCGGCAAAGGTCCCGTCCCAGATATATTCCGAAACCGGGTCGTCCACCGAGCGGATCAGGCCCCGGTCGGCGGCCAGGCCCGCCACAGTAGACAGGAAGCTCTTGGTGACGCTGAAGGTCATGTCCACCCGTCGGGTATCCCCCCAGGAAGCCAACACGTACCCGTTTTTCAGGATCAGGCCGGCCGGGCCGCCCCGCTTTTTCACCGGCCCCAGCAATTCGTGGTAGGGCTCCCGTTCAAATCACTCCAGGATCGCCCGGCGCAGGTCGCGGGATCCGCTGTATTCGTTGGCCCGGGCAAAGTCCACTGCCTCTGCGATGGCCGCCTCGTCCAGCCCGAGGGATTCCGGGGAACGGGTTTCCCAATCGGCCCCTCGGGGCGGGTAATAGAATCCCGCCTGGGCTGTTGCCACAGGAGCTGCGAGGATGAGGAGAAGAAAACAAAGTGCAAAGCGCATAACCATCAGTTTTAAGTTGTGTTGTCGGAAGCCGGTCCGCGGTCCGGGGCCATCCCTTTTGAAGCCGGCAGGTCCAGCCGCATGAGCCAGTCCCATTGCCGGTCGTTGCCGATATCGTATGGGTGTTTCCCAAATGTAACAAAACCCTGCCGCTCGTAGAATGCAATGGCCCGCGGGTTGTGTTCCCAGACGCCGAGCCATAGGTAGGTTTTCCCGGCGCTCCGCGCATGGCCGCAGATCCAGTCGAGCATACGGGCTCCCATCCCCCTGCCCTGGAAGCCGGCCAGCACATAGATGCGCTCAAGCTCCATGCCTTTGGGTTCCCTGAGCTCGGTTTGCGCATTCCCGGTATTCAGTTTGAAGTAACCCACCAGGTCCCCTTCGCTCCGGACAAAATAGAAGTGCATGTCCGGGTGGCGGAATTCGGTTTCGAGTTGGTTGCGTCCAAAGGCTTTCCGGAGGTAGGCGGCAAAATCCTCCGGGTTGTTCTGGGTTTCGAAGGCGCGGGAGAAAGTGGAAATGGAGACGTCCCGGAGCACGTCCAGGTCGGCGGGGGTACACCGGATGAATTCGAGCGGTTCCACGCTCTAAAGATACGGATTTCGCCAACCGGGTCCCGGACGGGACAACCCCGGTTTCATGTCTTAAAAAAAGTCCTGGTTTCAGGCTATAAAAAAGGCCCCTCGGAAGGGGCCTTCATGGCTGGTTGTTTAATTTGGCTTTTCGGCTCGGGCCTAAAGCATGAACAACTTTTTGGTGAGCAGGATCAGGCCGCTGATAAAGTCGTTGCGATAAACCTGAATTTCCTCCTGCGGGGGCATTTGGTTGATTTGGGACTCCATAGGCTATTTCGGTTAGCGAGACTTTGTTTGGGGAAAAAGGCTCAGATGCATGTTCGAATATACCAGATTTCCCGCATCGCGCACAGGAATTGTTGTGAAGGCCCGGGATGTTGTTGTAAAAAAATACTTCCGGGTTGCCCGATCGACGAACAGCATGCCCGGCGGGCGACGACCCCGGGGCTAGAGTTGCATTTCCGGTACGTGCTCCGGCACCACCAGGCGGCCCAAAGTAGCTTTGCGGATTTCGTCTACGGAAACGCCGGGGGCCCGCTCCTGCAGCAGGAAGCCCTGGTCGGTAACCTCCAGAACGGCCAGGTTTGTGACAATCTTCCGGACGCAGCCCACCCCGGTAAGCGGCAATGTGCACTGCTTGAGGAGTTTCGATTGTCCGGCCTTGTTGGTGTGCATCATGGCGACGATGATATTCTCGGCGGAAGCCACCAGGTCCATGGCGCCCCCCATCCCCTTGACCATTTTGCCGGGGATTTTCCAGTTGGCAATATCCCCGTTGTCGGCCACTTCCATGGCCCCGAGGATGGTCAGGTCCACGTGCTGGCCCCGGATCATCGAAAAACTCAGGGCCGAATCGAAAAAGGACGCGCCGGGCAGGGCGGTGATGGTCTGTTTCCCCGCGTTGATCAGGTCGGCATCTTCCTCCCCCTCGTAGGGAAACGGCCCCATCCCCAGGATGCCGTTCTCGCTCTGGAATTCCACCTGGATGTCGTCCCGGACAAAATTGGCCACCAAAGTCGGGATCCCGATACCCAGGTTTACATAGTATCCGTCTTTGACTTCCTTGGCGATGCGCTGGGCGATTCCGTTTTTATCCAACATGACGTTGATTTGAAGATTTGAAAATTTGGAGATTTGAAGATTCCAGGTTAATTACTTTTTAATTGTAAATATTTCGTTTACTAGTTCCGATAATCTTTGAGATTACTAAAATGGTCGATTTGATTTTTTGCAATAGATCGGAAGACGGGCTTGGATATGATGCGGATGCATTGCATAAACTTAGCCAGTATTCGGTTTCTTCTGCCTCCTTAGCTGCTACCTTGAATTTATGAATAAAATCCGTTTTACTTTCTGCATTCTGCGCTTCCCTGACGTTCGCTCCGATGGATGTGCCACTCTTGAAGAGTTGAGAGGCCATTTCGAATTTTCGAAACTGTCGTAGTTGCTCTGTAAAATCAACAATTTTCAGGGCTACTTGGAAACTCAGGTCTACGATGTAATTATGTCTATCATCACGCATGCCATATATCGACTTCAGAAACAGACAAATATAGGCCCTATGGATGCATCACTTCTGCATGTCAGATTTGGATCCCATCCTCATTTTCAAATCTTCAAATCGCCAAATTTTCAAATCCCTAACCCCTTTCGCGCACCGTCCGCTGCTCAATCCGCTTCTCGTACCCGGTTCCTTCAAAGATTCGCTGGACGAAAATCCCGGGGATGTGGATCTGGTTCGGGTCCAGGCTGCCGGCGGGCAGCAGTTCCTCCACCTCGGCCACCGTAATGGCGGCTGCCCCGCACATGACCGGGTTGAAATTCCGGGCGGTGCCTTTGAAAATCAGGTTGCCCGCCGTGTCGCCCTTCCAGGCTTTCACAAAGGAGAAGTCCGCCTTGAAGGCTTCCTCCATCACGTACATCTTATCGTTGAATTCCCGGGTCTCCTTGCCTTCCGCCACCTCGGTGCCATATCCCGCTGGGGTAAAAAAGGCCGGGATGCCTGCCTGGGCGGCCCGGCATTTCTCGGCCAGGGTCCCCTGGGGGGTGAGTTCCACCTCGAGTTCCCCGCTGAGCATTTGCCGTTCAAATTCGTCGTTCTCGCCCACATAGGAGGAAATCATTTTCCGGATTTGCCGGCCCTGCAACAAGAGGCCCAGGCCAAAATCGTCCACGCCGGCATTGTTGCTGATGCAGGTCAGGTCCTTCACCCCGAGGCGTACCAGTTCGCTGATGGCATTTTCAGGGATGCCGCAGAGGCCGAACCCCCCCAGCATGAAAGTCATTCCGTCTGCCACTCCTTCCAGGGCGGCCTTGGCGTTGGCAACTTGTTTGTCAATCATGGCGTTTGTGTTCTAAAAATCGATGTCGTCCAGGTCGTCTTCCAACTCATCCGGCTCCTCGAGCTCCTCTTCGGTCTGGCTGCAATCGATGCGGATGGAGAGGTCCTCCGGTTCTTCGAAGTCTTCTTTGGACACGTTCAATTCCGGGTCTTCGTAGTTCTGCCGCATGTAGAGCGCCCAAATGGGCAGGGCCATGGACGCCCCCTGTCCGTAGGTGATACTCCGGAAATGCACCGATCGATCCTCTCCGCCGACCCAGACCCCCGTTACCAGGTTCGGCACCATCCCCATAAACCAGCCATCGCTGTTGTTCTGGGTAGTGCCGGTCTTCCCGGCAATCGGATTCGTGAATTCGTACGGGTAGCCGGTGATAATTTCCTTGTAGACCGTTGTGTTCGTTTGGTAGTTGCCCCGCAGCCGCACCCCCGAACCGGACTGGGTGACCCCTTTTAACAGGTCCACCATGGCGTAGGCGACGTCCTTGCTGAGAACGTCTTTGGTCTCCGGGGTGTACTCGTATAGCACCGTCCCGTTCCGGTCTTCGATCCGGGTAACCATCACGGGTTTTACGTACACCCCCTGGTTGGCGAAAGTGCCGTAGGCCCCCACCATTTCATAGACGTTGAACTCCGGGGTCCCAAGCGCAATTGCCGGCACCTCCAGGATGTCCCGGTTCAGGCCCAGGTCTTTAACCATGGTCACAACGGCTTTCGGGCCTACCTCGTCAATGAGCTGGGCAGTTACCGAATTCACCGAATTGGCCAACGCCTCCTTGAGGGTAAGGCTGCGTCCGGAAAACTTGTCGTCGGAATTGTCCGGGCACCAGGCTTCCATATTCCCGTGCTTCCCTGCTTCGATGCAATACTGCGTATCCGGCTTGGTGTCGCAGGGGGAGCGGCGCAACTGGTCGATGGCCGCCGCATAGACGAAAGGTTTAAAGGTGGACCCCGCCTGGCGGGAACCTTGAATGACATTGTCGTACTGGAAGTGGCGATAGTTCAGCCCGCCCACCCAGGCCTTTACGTGGCCGGTCTGGGGTTCCATGGACATCATGGCTGCCCGCAGGAATGTTTTGTAATACCGGATGGAATCCATGGGGGTCATCACCGTATCCTTCTCATAGACCGGGGGGGAATTCCAGTCAAAGACGGTCATTTCGGTCTTTTCGTTGAAGGACTGGCGGATTTCCTCTTCGGTCTTGCCGGCCCGGTTCATGGCCCGCCAGCGTTCGGAATTCTTCATGGCCCGTTCCATGATGGAATTGATTTGCTGGGATTCCAGGTCCAGGAAAGGGGTGGTGGGGTTCCGGTCCGGGGTATTCTGGTGGAAGAATTCTGCCTGGAGGTTCTGCATATGTTCCTTCACGGCACTTTCGGCGTGCTCCTGCATGCGGGAATCGATGGTGGTGTAAACCTTGAGGCCGTCCAGGTAGATGTTCCATTTGTCGCGCTCGCCTTCCCGGGCCGGTTTCGGATTCTCCTCTATCCAGTCCCGGAGCCAGCCCTGCAGGTACATGCGGAAGTAGGTGGCGGGTCCTTCCCGGTGGTTTTCCGGGTTGAAGTTGATATCCATCTTCAGGGCCATGAGCGAATCCCGGTCGGCGTCCGTGATATAATCGTATTTGGCCATCTGGGCGATAACCGTGTTCCGGCGGTTGAGCACGAGTTCTTCCCGGCGGATCGGATTGTAGAGGGAGGAGTTCTTGAGCATGCCCACCAGTACGGCCGATTCCTCGGTTTTCAAATCCCGGGGTTCCTTGCCGAAGTAGATGCGCGCTGCACTCCGGATACCGTCCGCATTGTAGTTGAAGTCGTAGATATTCAGGTACATGGCGATGATCTCCTCCTTGGTGTAGTTGCGCTCCAGGCGCGTGGCGATCACCCACTCCTTGATTTTCTGGATAATGGCCTCGGCCAGGTTGTTGGAACGCACCCCGACGAAAAGCTGGCGGGCCAGCTGCTGGGAAATCGTACTCGCCCCGCCCCGGGTGCCGAGAAAGACAAAGGCCCGGATGGTCCCGCGGGCATCGATGCCGGAATGGTCAAAGTACCGCGCGTCTTCAGTAGCCACCAAAGCGTTGACCAGGTTGTCCGGCAGCTGGTCAAAGGGGACGTCCGTGCGGTTGTCGTCCAGGAAAAATTTGCCGAGGGTTTCCCCGTCGGAGGAAATGATCTCCGTAGCGAGGTTGGTCTGGGGGTTTTCCAGGCGTTCAAAGGTGGGCATCTCCCCGAAAACCCCCCAGGAAGCCAGCAGGAAGGTTAGGAATACTGCCAGGATGCCGGCCCCGAACAAGATCCAGAACCACTTGATGAAGGGCCAGAACGATGCCTGTTTTTTCTTTTTGCCGCCCCCGGCCTTTTTGCGAGTCCTTGCCATGAAATTGCCTATTGATTTGGTTCAACCTGGAGCCCTACGTCGAGTACGCCTGGCAAAGCCTGGACCCCGTCCACACTCCCGTTCTTTCGCATGGCATGCGATACGGTAAAAGTATATACGCCGGAAGACGGAAAAACGACGTCCCGCTTGTATCCGAGTTTGTTTTCCCGGACGCTGCCGAGGCCCTCCCCCAGCCAACGGCCCTGGGCATCCGCCATTTCGTACTCCAGGGTATCCCTTTGCGTACTGCCGTCCGGAAATGTCATTTCGGCAATCAGGAAGAGGTTGCTGTACGGATAGGTATTGTCGTTCCTAAGGAAGATATAGAGGTTGTGGGAAGCGGTGGTGTCCGGGTCCTCCAGGGAAAATTCCATGGCCTGGTCGCGGCCCCACTGGCCGTTACGGGTACTCTGGAATTCAGAATAAACCAGGTGGTCGGTACAACTGGTACCGATCAGTATAATTAGTAGTGCAATGGGTAACCTACGCATTACGGGCCTTTCCTTGTTTCTGATTGCGTCTTTTCTTACGTTTTTTCCCCCGGCGTTTGCCCCTGGGCCGGTCAAAACGAGTGAGGCTGTCCTGTCCGACGGGGTTTTCAAATGTAACGTTTTCACGGTCGAAATTGTTGCTCGCGTACTCCTCGAGGCTCCGTACTTTTTTCTTCTGCCGGTTCTTCTCGCGGATCTCGTGCACCTGCTCCTTGGTCAGCACGTGCCAGTTCCCCGGGTCGTCCTTGTAGGAAAACCAGAGAATCCCCTTGAAAATATCGCTCTTCTGGCAAAAAGCCGTGCCTTTCTCGGTATACAGTTTCGTGTCGGTCGGGGGGAAATCCTTCAGGGCATCCAGATAGGTGTCCAGTTCGTAATTCAGGCAGCATTTGAGCTTGCCGCACTGGCCGGCGAGTTTTTGCGGGTTCAGGGAGAGTTGCTGGTAGCGGGCAGCCGCGGTACTCACCGAGCGGAAATCCGTCAACCAGGTAGAACAGCAGAGCTCCCGGCCACAGGAACCGATACCCCCGAGCCGTTGGGCCTCCTGCCGGTAACCGATTTGCCGCATCTCGATGCGGATGCCGAACGCCTTGGCCATGTCCTTGATGAGCTGGCGGAAATCTACCCGATCCTCGGCCGTGTAGTAGAAAGTGGCCTTGGAGCCGTCGCCCTGGAATTCCACATCCGAGATCTTCATCTGCAAACGGAGGATGATGGCCATCTCCCGGGAGCGCTTCTTGATCTCCTCTTCCTTGTTGCGGCATTTCTGCCATTTATCGATATCGCGCTGGGTAGCCTTCCGGTAAATTTTGGGCAGGTCGGCCCCGGGGTTGACCTTTTTCTTCTTCATCTGCACCCGTACCAGTTCGCCGGTCAGGGTAACGATACCCACATCGTGACCGGACCGGGCCTGCGTGGCCACCACGTCGCCGATGGAGAGCGTAAGCCCCTCGGTATTCCTGAAAAATTCCTTTCTGCTGTTTTTAAACCGCACCTCCACCCCGTCAAATACCTCCGCTCCGGCGGGCAATGACATGTTGGAAAGCCAGTCAAACACGGTCAGTTTGTTACAGCCATCCGTACCGCAGGTACCATTGTTCCTACATCCGCGCGGCTGTCCATCCGAACCGGTTGAACAACTGCTACACCCCATGTTCTGTATCTCAATTCCACCCGGCCCCGTGGGACCCCGGCAGAAATAGGTTCATAATAATTTACAAACGTAAAGATAGGATAATTTTAGCACGATAGCGAACGGCCCAATACGCCGGAGCGGGAACCGCCCGGCATCCCCGCATTCCCGTCGGGGGTGCAGGTTCAGGGCCGGTCAGGAGGCTCCGGCCGGGTCTTTATCCCCGGCGACCGGGCTGAAGGGGTCGGGCACCTGCCGCTTGTAGGTAAGTACCTCCGAACGGCCCTTTTTAAAGATGCGGTTGCTGTTGAATTTCCCCTTGCGCAGTTTTTTGCGCTCCTCCGGCGGCAGGGCGACGATGTCCTTGCAGGCATCGCTGCAGCAGCCATCCATCTCCGCGGCACAGGCATCGCACTGTATAAAGAGCAGGTGGCAGCCTTCGTTGGCGCAATTGGTATGGGTGTCCGCCGGTTCCCCGCACTGGTGGCACCGGGCGATGACCTCATCGGTAATCCGTTCGCCCCGGCGGTTGTCGAAGACAAAGTTCTTGCCGTGGAATTTGTTCTCCAGGGACTCCTTCTGAACCTGGCGGGTGTATTCGATGATGCCCCCCTCCAGCTGGTAGACCTGTTTAAAACCTTTGTGCTTGTAATACGCACTTGCCTTTTCACAGCGGATCCCGCCTGTGCAGTACATGACGAGCTTTTTGTCTTCCTTGTGGTCGCGGAGCTGTTCTTCGATCAGGTCCAGGGAATCGCGGAAAGTATCCACGTCCGGGGTAATCGCATTCTCAAAATGCCCGATCTCGCTCTCGTAGTGGTTCCGCATATCCACCACAATGGCCTCCGGGTCTTCGATGAGCTCGTTAAACCGGCGCGCATCCACGTGCACCCCCTTGTTGGTAACGTCAAAACTGCCGTCGTCCAGGCCGTCGGCCACGATCTTCGGGCGCACCTTGATCTTGAGTTTCAGGAAGGATTTGTTGTCCTGTTCGATGGCGATGTTGAGCCGCACCCCTTCCAGGAAGGTAATGCTGTCCAGGTGTTCCTTGAATGCGCCGAAATTGACGGCAGGTACGGAGAGCTGCGCGTTGATCCCCTCCCGGGCCACGTAGATCCGGCCGAGGACTTCCAGGGCGTCCCAATGGATGAACAGATAGTCCCGGAAAAGGCCCGGGTTGCCAATGTGGGCGTACTTGTAGAAAGAGATGGTGAGGCGGTCCTGGCCGGCCTCGTCAATAAGCGCTTCCCTTTCTTTGGCACTCAGCGTGTTGTACAGTTGCATGCTATACGTTTTTGCAGGTTACCCCCCGCCCGCGTCTTCCCGGGAAGGGTCAAAGAAATCGAGGGTGCAAATTTAGGGAAAAGTTTCGATTTGCAGGCAGGCTTTCCGGGTCCCGCGGAAGGCTACATGGGCGACGGCTTTTTTGAGCCGCATAGCAGCGCTACGTGGGGAGAAAAAGACAAGAAACAAATTCAAAAGGACATTTTGTAGCCAAAGTGTATAGCTCAAACTCGTTCCAAAAAAAAAGCCCTGTTCTTGCGAACAGGGCCTTTGGGACCGCAAAACATTTTCCTTCTTCTTCATAGCAATTCAGTGAAATGCCGTTGCGGTAACCCGCATTAAATTGCGGGCTTCTCATGTGGATTCACCTACTAGATACGGCATTGCCAAAAAGGTTGCTTCCCGCATTGTGAAACTCGGAAAAGAAATGGTAATTTAGCCTCCCACTTAGAAATTCGAACACACTCATGAGCAGCGAAAAAGACGCCAAATTAAAGGCCCTGAAACTCACCCTGGACAAACTCGACAAGACCTATGGAAAGGGGACGGTCATGAAGATGGGGGACGATGTGGCACAGGATGTTGAAGTAATCCCGTCTGGTTCCCTCGGCCTGGATGTCGCGCTCGGAGTGGGCGGGTACCCCAGGGGGCGCGTGGTGGAAATCTACGGCCCGGAATCCTCGGGAAAAACCACGCTGACCCTGCATGCCATTGCCGAGGCGCAAAAAGCCGGGGGCATCGCCGCCTTTATCGACGCAGAGCACGCGTTCGACCGGTTTTACGCCAAAAACCTCGGGGTGGACATCGACAACCTGATTATCTCCCAGCCGGATCACGGGGAACAGGCGCTGGAAATTGCCGATAACCTGATCCGCAGCGGCGCCATCGACATCATTGTGGTAGATTCCGTCGCGGCACTGACGCCCAAAAGCGAGATCGAAGGGGAAATGGGCGACTCCAAGGTTGGGCTGCACGCCCGGCTCATGTCCCAGGCCCTCCGGAAACTTACAGCTTCCATCAGCAAGACACACTGTACGGTGATCTTTATCAACCAGCTCCGGGAAAAGATCGGGGTGATGTTCGGAAACCCGGAAACCACCACCGGGGGGAATGCACTGAAATTTTACAGTTCCGTACGCCTGGATATCCGCCGCTCCACTCAGATTAAGAATACGGACGGGGATGTGCAGGGGAACAAGACCCGGGTGAAAGTAGTCAAGAACAAAGTGGCCCCGCCCTTCCGCACGGTGGAATTCGACATCATGTACGGGGAAGGCATCTCCAAGGTGGGCGAAATCCTGGATATCGGCGTGGACTACGAGATTATCCAGAAAAGCGGCTCCTGGTTCAGCTACGGGGACACGAAGCTCGGACAGGGTCGGGATGCCGTGAAGATCCTGCTCAAGGACAACCCGGAACTCCTGGAGGAACTCGAGGAGAAAATCAAAGAGGCCATCAAGGCAATCAAGGCGTAAACCCTTTAATTTACCGTATCGGGCAAGCAACCTTTGGGCGCCGGGGTCATCTTAGGGACGAGGAATAGTTAAAGATGATGCATATGAAGCGCTTTTGGAAAGGGCTGCCTGTATTCCTGTTGGTACTCCTGTTTTCGGCCTGCGACGTCAATGACGACGGCATGAGCTACCACTTTGTCACCCTGGAGATCTCAGAGGTGGATGTCCCGGAGTCTTTCCAACTGAATGAAACCTATGAAATCGGGGTGTCTTTTGTCCGGCCCAACGGGTGCACTTCCTTTGAGGGGTTCGACGTTCAGTCGGAAGGCAGCACCACGCGTCGCGTGGTGGCGATCGGGGCGGAATTTCCCGAAGAGGACTGCTCCGGGGACGCCGAGTTGGTAACCGCCAGTTTTGAATTCACCTGCCTGTACTCCCAGCCCTATCTTTTCCGGTTTTATTCCGGCCGGGATGAATCCGGAACCGCCCAATTCATCGAGGTGGAAGTACCCGTATATTAACTGATTCCCGCATTCAGCGCTTCCTGTGTAACCGAACCGACATTTTGACCCAAAAAGAGCTCATAAGGAAATGTAAGAAAGGAAACCGAGCGGCCCAGGAGGAGTTATACCGGACCTATTCCGCCGTGCTTTTTGGCATTTGTCTGAAGTATTCCCGCAACAAAACGGAAGCCGAGGACAATTTGCACGACAGCTTTATGACTGTATATGAGAAGATCCACCAGTTCCGGGACAAGGGTTCCTTCGAGGGCTGGCTCAAGCGGATAACGGTGAATACCGTGCTGCAAAAATACCGGAAAAAGGAACCCCTGAGCCTGGTGGAAGAAACGCCGGACCCGGACGGGGACCCGGAGCCCGGGACCGGGACGGGGGAGGAATTGTCCCTGGGGACGCTGCTGCAATTTGTGCAGGAACTCCCGGAAAAATACCGGATCACCTTTAACCTGTATGTCCTGGACGGCTATTCCCACAAGGAAATCAGCGAGTCCCTGGGCACATCGGAAGGCACCTCCAAATCGAACCTGGCCCGGGCACGGGCCATCCTGAGGGACCGGATAAAGAATACAAAAATCAACATCGCCTAACACAAGACACATGGAACCAGAAAACACAGACGACCTTTACAGGGAGAAGCTCGGGAACTATGCCCGGGAGCCCGACCCCCGTGTGTGGAAACGCATCAGCGATTCCCTGGACCGCAAAAAAAAGCGTCGGGCAGTACCGATTTGGTGGGCCCTGGGCGGGGCCGCTGCCGTGCTGCTGCTCGGTTTGTTCCTGTTCCGGCCGGATGATCCGGCTGTGCTTTTCGATTCCACGCCGGTGACTGATACGCAGACGGCCCCCCCCGGGGAAACGGAACGCAACGGCCAGCCCGGACTGGAGTCCCAACCCGGAACGGTTTCCCAACCCAACATGGATTCTCAACCCAACATGGATTCGGAATCCGAGCTCGAATCCCGGCCTGGAAATCTACGCGCCGGGGAAGCACAAAATAATGAGGAAGCACAAAATAATGCAGGCGGTGTTGCCGGAACGGCAGGTACAGACGCAGCCCGGGAAAATGCAGCAGGTAGCCGGTTAGGGCTTTCCACAGAGGAGGCTGTTGCTGCGCGTACCAAAAACGCGGCAGGGGATGAATCGATCAACCCGGAACCACCTGCGACAAACCTCGCCGATTTCGCCGATCCCTCCGATCCCACCGATCCCGCTGACCTTACCGACCCCGCACGCGTCCCGCCACCCGGACGGGAAACAGTAGCGGCACGTGAGGCCCTTGCCGGTCGTGAAGTGGCGCCGGACGATGAGGCTGCACCGGACGAAGAGCGTCAATCGCTGTTCGAAGCGATTGCTGAAGCGAATGCAGCGGAAGACGGAGTGCCGAAAACCCGGAAAGATGAAGGCGGGAAGCGCTGGACGTTGGGTACTTCCCTGGCACCGGTTTATTACAATTCCTTTGGGGATGGTTCGCCCATATCACAGAATTTTGTGTCTAACAGCAAGTCCGGGACGATGAATTTCAGCTATGGAGTCTCCGTGGGATACGCGGTGACGGACCGGCTGAGCCTCCGTTCGGGCCTTAACCGGGTAGATTTCGGTTACAATACCAACCAGGTGGCATTTACATCCACCCTTTCGGGTCCCTCCTCCGCTTCCCTGATCCGCACCATCAGTTATTCCGAAAATGCCCGAACCGTGGTAGTGGAGAGCACCGCGCGGAACGGCACCCCGGCCATGGACAACACCACTGCGGATGTAAACGCGCAAACCCCGGCACGTGAAGGCCGGATGTTGCAGGAGTTTGGATACCTTGAGGTCCCCGTTGAAATGGAATACCGATTGGTAGATAAGAAGCTCGGGGTGAACCTGGTAGGCGGGATGAGTTCGCTTTTCCTGGTGGACAACTCAGTAAGCCTGGATTCGGACGGAGCCACGACCCAGATTGGGGAGGCCACCAACATGAATTCGGTCAGTTTCAGCACAAACCTGGGCTTGGGCGTCTTTTACAACCTGAACCGGGAGCTGCAATTGGAGGTGCAACCGATGTTTAAATACCACCTGAATACCTTTTCCAATACGGCCGGGAATTTCCAGCCCTATTCGGTAGGGGTGTATAGCGGGATCCGGTATCGCTTCTAAACTGCGGACGGGCCCTGCCTGAGTTGCGCGAGGATCCTGTCACGGACCGACTCCCGGAGCTCCGCCTTGTCTTTTTCGGTAAGTTCAGTGGTTTCTGTGAATGCGAGTACCCGGGCCCTGAGGCGGCCGGGGGAACCCGCAAAAAACCGGAATGGAAATCGTTTCTTTGAATCGTAAAAAACCACCGGGACAATCGGGATCCCATGCGCAATGGCCATTTTAAACGCCCCGTCCTTGAACGCATCGAGTTCCACGGTTTCGTCCGGGACGCCTCCCTCCGGGAAAATACAGATGCTCAGCCCGTTGCGAATCCGGCTCTGTGCCCTGCGGTACACCCCGGTCCGGCTCCGGCTGTCTTCCCGGTCTACCATGATGCACACCCGTTTGTAAAAAAACCCGAACACCGGGATGCGGACCAATTCCTTCTTGCCCACAAAAACAAAGGGATTCCGGCTGACCCGCAGCATAAACATGATATCCAGCATGCTCGTGTGGTTGGCAACCAGCATATAGCTCTTCCCCCGGACAGGCCGCTGGTCGTACCGGATGACGGGAGGGCACCCCATCCCGTAAAGGATTACCGGGGCCCAGAGGTTCCGGGCCATCCAGAAAAACTGGGGATAGGTGCGGGGAGATAGCGTAAATAACAGCAAAATCGGGAAAAACACCAGGATGGGCAGGGCTACCAGGATGTAGAACCACACCCTCCATAGGGCTTGGGCCATCATGCGGAGCAGGGTCGTCATGCTTCCAAAAATAGGCATTTTGCCCCGGCGGGGCTTGCACAAGGCGAATTGCCAGCCTACATTTGCGCATAGAAGCAAAGAATGACGCTATGCCAAGGATTCTCACCGGGATTCAGAGTACCGGGACCCCCCACCTCGGGAATATTTTAGGAGCCATCCGGCCGGCCATCGAAATGGCGGGACGTCCTGAAAACGACTCCTTCCTGTTTATCGCAAACATGCATTCCCTGACCCAGATCAAAGATGGGGACACCCTGCGGGGCAACACCCTTGCCACGGCTGCAACCTGGCTCGCGTTTGGCCTGGACATCGAGAAAACGGTATTCTATCGCCAAAGCGACGTCCCCCAGGTTACGGAACTCGCCTGGTACCTGAGCTGCTTTTTCCCCTACCAGCGCCTGACCCTGGCCCACTCCTTCAAGGACAAGGCCGACAGGCTGGAGGATGTAAACGCGGGGCTTTTTACTTACCCGATGCTTATGGCGGCGGACATCCTGCTCTACGACGCCGACCTGGTGCCCGTAGGCAAGGACCAGTTGCAGCATTTGGAGATGACCCGGGACGTGGCGTCCCGTTTCCACGCCCAACTGGGGGAAACCTTTGTGATGCCCGAGGCCCGGCTGCACGAAAATACCATGTACATTCCGGGGACGGATGGGCAGAAAATGAGCAAGAGCAGGGGCAACCTGATCGATATTTTCCAGCCGGACAAGGCCCTGCGCAAGCAGATTATGGGCATCGTCACGGACAGCACTCCCCTGGAGGAGCCCAAAGACCCGGATTCCGATACGGTTTTTGCCCTCTATAAAATCCTTGCTACCCCAGAACAGACAGAGGAGATGCGCGCCAACTACGAGGGAGGCAATTACGGGTACGGCCATGCCAAGCAGGCCCTGTATGAGTGTATCCGGGAGGTCTTCGGGGAGGCCCGCGAACGTTTTGAATACTACAAACAACATCCCGGGGAAGTCGAGGAAGCGCTCGAAAAAGGCGCCCAAAAGGCCGCTAAGGTGGCCGATGGCGTGCTGCAGCGCGTCCGGGAAAAGCTCGGGTATTAACCCTTCCGTTTCCGGGCCCAAAATGCAGGAACCGACCGGGTAGTCGGAAAAGCACCCCTTCATCGATGCGCCCCTGCAGTCATGGATCGGATCAAATGCCGCTTGCCGCCGACAAACTTCCCGATACGCCTCCGGAAAACAACTTGCCGGGGCGGTAACCGACCCGGTGGTTTGTTTTTTACGCCCCCCACCGAAACAATTTTCCGGGCAAAGAGCGCACCAACCCGCGCATTTCGAGGTTGAAAAGGCCCGAAACCGCTTCGGACACCCCAAGTTGGCACCGAACAGCCACTTCGTCCAGGTGCATGCACCCGGATTCCGCCAGGCAACGGGCCAGGGTATTTTCCGTAGGATCCAGGTCGCCCGGTACGGGGTTCACAGCCCGATTTGGGTTGGGAAGCCCCCCTTTCACTCCGGGATTTCCGGTTTCCGCAGGATTTTTCGTTTCCCTGAAATTTCCGGTTTCCACAGGGTTTCTCGTTTTGCTGAGGGATCCGGCGTCCACAAGCCCCCCGCTTCCCTTTGTTTCCGGGGATTGTGCTTCTTCCCAATCCATGGCTAGCAGGAATTCCCGCGCATTGGTGAGCAATTGCGCCTTCTGGGTACGAATCAGGGCGTTGCACCCGGCACTTTGCGGGTCGGACACCCTCCCGGGGAAGGCAAATACCTCCCGGTCGTAACCAAAGGCCAGGTCTGCGGTTACCAGGCTCCCGCCCCGTTCGCCGGATTCCACCACGACGGTAGCCGGGCTCATTCCGGCAATCACGCGGTTCCGCCGGAGGAAATGGCCGGGCTCAGCGGGGGTGCCGCTGGGAAATTCGGTCAAAAAGCCCCCGTTTGCAACAAGGGCATCCCGGTACTTTCGGTGGGATGCCGGGTAGAGGCTGTCCAGGCCATGGGCCATTACAGCGATGGTCTGTAAACCGTAGCGCATGGCGGTACTTTGCGCACATATGTCAATGCCATAAGCAAAACCACTGATAATTATGGGGTTGGCCGGGGCAATACCGGCAATAAAGGCCTCACAGGTTTCCCTACCGTATCCGGTCATACTCCGGGTTCCGACTACGGAAACCAGGGGGTGCCTCCCGAAATTGATCCTGCCGCGGGTGTAGAGCACCAGCGGGCTGTCCGCACATTCCCGCAACCCGGCCGGGTAATCCGGATCCAGGCAGCCCAGGCAGCGGGCACCCCGCTTTTCCGCAAATCGTAGCTCCGCCTGCGCCCTCCGCAGGTAGGCTTCCTCCTCCAGGCTGCTCAGCAGGTTGTGCCGTAAGCCGTTGCCAGCCAGCATTTTCGTCTGGGAGAAAACCGCGGAGGGACTGCCGCATATGGCAATCAGATTTCGGGCTCCAATGGGGCCCAATCCCGGAATAAGCTGTAAACGGATCAGTGCAATTAGCTCTTTTTCAATCATTTAAAAGAATAGTTCACAACTTGCCAGGAGAAAAAGTTGATAAAAAGGTAGCGGCTCCCGTTGGTGTAAATGTTAAATTTTAGCATCTTTGTCTCTATGGACACCGCCAGACATATCGAATCGCTGCTCTACCGCTACCAATGCGTGGTAGTGCCCGGATTCGGGGCGTTCCTGACGCAAATTAAATCTGCCTACCTGCAAAAAGACAGCAATACCTTCCACCCGCCTTCCAAGGTATTGTCCTTCAATGCCCAATTGCGCACCAATGACGGCCTGTTGGTATCCCACGTGGCGCAGGCCGAAAAAATATCCTACGAAGAAGCCCTGGAATGGGTGGAACAGGAGGCGCAATCCTGGCTGGAAGCACTCCGCCGGGAAAAGAAATTTACCCTGGAAGCACTGGGGACGTTCCGGCTGAACAGCGAGAATAAGGTCTTTTTCCAGCCGGCTGACACGAACAATTACCTGACCACTTCCTTTGGGCTGAGCTCCCTGATTGCCACGCCGGTAACCCGGGAAGCCCTGAAGGAGGAGGTTGCGGAACTGGAAGAGCGGATCCCCTTTTCCTTTACCCCGGAGTCGCGCGATTCGGCCGGCATCCGGCCGTTCCTGAAATACGCAGCCATTGTCCTGCTCGCCATTACGGCCGGTATTTCCGGCTACGGTTTCTACAGAAACCAAAATGCTTCCGGCGACCTGGTGCGCGCCGCCGCCCGGGAGGAGGTCTCCCGCCACATCCAGGAAGCCACTTTCTTCGGGTCCCAGCCCCTGGAGCTCCCTTCCATTACCCTGGACGTGGTAACCGAATCCCCAAAGGCTTCCCACCATATCATTGCGGGGGCCTTCCGCGTACGGGGGAATGCGGACAAAAAAATCAGCCAGTTGCGCAACCGCGGCTTTGAGGCCCGATACCACGGGGTGAATGCCTTTGGCCTCCACCAGGTATCCTGCGGCTCCTTCAGCGACCCGCAGCGCGCCCTGGAAGCGCTCCGCCGGATTAAGCGGGAAGTCTCGGCCGATGCCTGGCTACTCTCCGAAAAATAGGTGTCCCTGCTCCCGGAATTGTATCTTTGCCGAAATTTTAATCCATGAAACCAAAAACTCCCAGCGATTCACGGACCGTGATGACGGATCTGGTGCTGCCCAGCGAGACCAACCCGCTCAACAACCTCTTCGGGGGCGAATTGCTCGCCCGGATGGATCGGGCTGCGAGCATTGCCGCCAGGCGGCACAGCCGGCGGATCACCGTAACGGCCTCGGTGAACCACGTGGCCTTCAACCGCTCCATCCCCCTGGGGAGCGTGGTAACGGTGGAAGCGGCGATTTCCCGTACCTTCCGCACGTCCATGGAAGTTTTTATCGATGTGTGGATTGAAGATCGGTTCAGCGGGGAACGGGATAAGGCGAACGAAGCGATTTACACCTTTGTCGCGGTAGACGACACGGGCATCCCCACGGAAGTTCCGCCCCTGGAACCCGAGACCGAACTGGAAAAGCAACGGTACGAGGCAGCCCTCCGGCGGAAACAACTCAGCCTGGTCCTCGCGGGCAAGATGAAACCCGCGGATGCCACCGAACTCAAGGCGTTGTTTCTGGAATCTTAACAGAAAAGCAACGGGAAACCTGCCGCGATCCCGGGGAGCGTCTTCGGGGTATCCCTGTGGAATAGGAGCCCTGGCCGCGGTGCGACTGGCCTAAAAGTCGAAGTTGTCCGGGTCCGGGCCAAAGCGGTGCCCGCGGTCCATGGCGTCGAGTTTCGCGACGTCCTCTTCGGATAATTCAAAATCGAACAGGTCTGCATTGGCCCGGATCCGCTCCTTCTTAGAGGATTTCGGGATGGTCACCACGCCTTTCTGCAAGTCCCACCGCAATACCACCTGGGCGATACTCTTTCCATAGGAGTCCGCCATGGCCTCCATTTCGGGCAATTTAAAGATCTCCCCCTGCATGAGCGGGGACCAGGCCTCATATTGTATCTTTTTGGCCTGGCAATAATCCTGTAAAGGCTGTTGTACCAGGTAGGGGTGGAATTCGAGCTGGTCTACCGCCGGGATTACTTCGGCATCGGCCAGCAGGTCCTCCAGGTGGTGTTGCAGGAAATTGCTGACGCCGATGGCCCGTACCCGGCCCGTATCGTAGAGGTGTTCGAGTGCCCGCCAGGTATCCTTGTATTTCCCCTCCACCGGCCAGTGGACCAGGTACAGGTCCAGGTAATCGAGGCCCAGGTCGTCCATGGTGCTGTCAAAAGCCTTCAGGGTGCTCTCATAGCCCTGGTCGGAATTCCAGACCTTGCTGGTGACAAACACCTCTTCCCGGTCCACGCCGCTCTCCCGGAGGGCTTTCCCAACCCCGGCCTCGTTACCATAGGCCCGCGCCGTATCGATATGCCGGTAGCCGGCTTCCAGGGCCCATTGCACGGCCCGTTCCACCTCCCCGCCTTCTTCAGCCTGGTAAACCCCCAGCCCGAGGTAGGGCATCTGCACCCCGTTATTCAGTTCAAATGTTCCTTGTATGTCTGTAATTGTACTCATCGTTATATTTTATAGGCGATAGATCCAATCCTCCGGATTCAGGCGCGTAGCGTCCCGGTACAGGTAGAATTTCAATTGCGTCAAGCCGTTAGACCGATTAGTATGTATCTCGCCGAGTTCATCTTTCACCTCTACCTTGTCCCCCTTCTTCACATAGAGTTCCGAGAGGTTGTAATAGGTGCTGATATAATTCCCGTGTTTTACCTGGACCCCCTTGTTGCCTCCCGGGACGGCCAGGATGGCAATCACCTCCCCTTCAAAAACCGCCCGGGCCCGGGCACCCTCGTCTGTGGCGATGATCACCCCGTTGCTCTGGTGTTTGATCCCGGGGTAAACCGCATCCTGATAGATCCCGAAGCCCTGTTTCTTCACCCCTTTCTCCACGGGCCAGATCAGGTTGCCTTTATTGGCCGAAAAATTGCTGGCGATAAGCGTGGCTTCCGGCGTAAGCGCAAACCGGCTGCTCGAGGTATTCCCCGAGCCGCTGTCCCGGTTGGAAGCCGCGATGGCCGAGCGGATCAGCCGATCGATTTCCCGCTCGATTTCCCGGGCCTCCCGGCGTTTGGATTCAATCTCCGCCGCATAGGCGCTCTCGTTTTGGCGAATGGTCTGCAACAAGCCTTTCTGGTTTTGGATTTCGGCCATGAGCTGGTCCCTGACCCGTCGGTTGGCAGCAATCAATTCCTCTTTTTCCTTTCGCTGGGCAGAGAGGTTCTGGTTCAGGACGACGAGCTCTTCCGTTTTTTCCTGGATTTCCTCCCCCTGTTCCTTCCGGAACTGGGTGTATTGTTTCATGTATTGTAACCGCTTGAACGCCTGGTACCAGGATTCGGAGGAGAGCAAAAACAACAACCGGTTCTGTTTGGACCGGTTCCGGTAGGATTTTTGGATCATGGCGGCATAATCCGTCTTGAGGGCCTCCAGGTCTTCGCGAAGCTTGCTGATATTCCGGATATTCGCGTTAATCCGCCGGTTGAGCAGGTTGGACTGCTGGTTGGTAATACGAATGAGCTGCTGCTGCCGGCTGATCTTCTGGTCCAGGGCCTCCATCTGGTCCAGGACGCTCCCCTTCTGCTTCCGCTCGGATAACAACAACCGGTTGATCTCCCGGATCTCTTCCTCGAGCTGCTCCTTTTTGGCTTCCAGGGCCTCCTGTTCACCCTCCTGGGCATAGGCGCCCTGCCCGGCCAGAAACGCCAGAAACAGCGCTAGAGGAAACCGCAAAGCCATGAATGGTCGGATCACTTGGCCGATATCTGATTAAAACCTTTTGGTATTTTATATGGAAAATTCAGTTCCCGGTTCAATTCCACCTGTCGGTAGGTGATCCCGATCGTTACCCGCTCCTCCTTTTCAATGGCCGCAATATAAAGCCGTTCGGGAACAATCCGGCCATCCACTTCCTGATAGCTCGGGTATCTCACGTGCATCAACCGCTTGAATTCGGGTTGGGAAAGCTGCTGGGAGGCCAGGCGAAAATTCCGGGGCTCAATTTCGTAGAGCAGTTTGTAGATCCACGGGTTTGCCTCCGGTTTCAATTCATACACCTCCCCGTCTACGGACAGGTGGTATTTCTGGCCGCGCAGGTCGTGGACCGCCTGGCCCAGGAGGAGGTTCTGGAGGTTATTGAAATCGATCTCCGATCCCAGCAGGTTGCGGATATAGGTAAAATCCCCGTCGAAAAATTCGTTCTGGAGTTTGTTGTAATAAGAAACCCGGTTCGGCGTGATCAACACTTTAACCACCCCCAGGGGGGCGCTCAGCCAGATCACCTCATCGCGCTTCATCCGCAGGCTCACCGTAACACTCTGGTTGTTTTCGGCGTCCGAATAGTCGATGGCCAGCCGGCCGCTCAGGGTCTTGAAATCCGGCGTGCCGGACATGTGGTACCGGACCACGTTCTTTGCGGTCATCCGGGAGTCCACCTCGCCTGTGGCCGTCAATTTCCGCGCCCCGCAGCCGGTTGCCAGCCACGCTGCGGAAAGGATTACGATCCATGTTTTTAACTGTTGCATCACTGCGATCCGTTTTTACTTTTAGCCCGGTACTCCCCGGCCTTTTCCATGTTGCCCAGGGCGGTATGCGCATCTGCCAGCGCCGTGTAGATCCGCCGGGCGAGCTCCCCGCTTTCCAGCAGGAATTCCTCCCCGGATTCCAGAACAGACACGGCCTCAGCAGGCCGGCCAAGTCCCAGCAGCCCGCGTCCCTTCGCAAAATAAAAAAAGGGCTGCAGGGGATAGGTTTCTATCGCCTCCGATCCGAGCTCCTCAGCCTCGCCCCACGATTCTGAGACGAGCAGCGCCTCGAGTTGTTTCATAAAATGCGTAACAGAACCCACTTCTGCCGGCGGATCCGTCGCCGAATCGGCCGCCGGGGTTTCCCTCTCCGAATCGGCTACGGAAGGTGCTCCCTCCGGCACGGATGGCGATTCCGGTTCCAGCTGCCGGGCCTGTTGGCGGAGTGCCAGGACCTCGTCGGTATCCTCCAGCCCCCGGAGCTGTTCCAAAACCTGTTCCCCGTCTTGTTGTTCCAGGTACCACCGGGCCAGGTTGATCCGGAATTCCGGCATATCCATCGGCAGGAAGTCGCGCAGTTCCGCAGGTTGTTTGTATTGGGGCCCGAGGGCCTCCATTAACGTGTGAAGATACCAGTATTCCGCAGGTTCCGCCCGGACAGCCGTGAGGGCGTACTGCTCGGCAGCCGGGTATTGCTCCTGCCGGATCAGGACTTTGGCGAGCTCGTGGTCCAGAACCGGGGCCAGGGGGTCCAGCTGCTTGCATTCCAGCAGCAAGGCTTCGGCCCGGTCGTAATTTTCGATTCCCTTTTCCCTCAGGGCCTGGAAAAACGTCTCCTGGAAGGCGTCCGAGTAGGACTCCAGGAATACGTCGGCACTGCCCTCCTCCTGGGCGCCTGCCAAGAGGCACCAGCACACGGGCAACACCCGGATGGCATTCGGAATTGGAACCAGTAATTTCATCGTCATTTCTTGCCGGTACTGCCAAAGCCTCCAGCCCCGCGTACCGATTCATTCAGCGCTTCTACCTCCACCCATTCGGCCCGTTCGTGCCTGGCAATCACCATCTGCGCAATCCGGTCTCCGTCCGAAACGGTGACGGGGTCATTGGAAAGGTTCACAAGAATCACACCAATCTCTCCCCGGTAATCCGCATCGATGGTTCCCGGGCTGTTCAACACCCCGATGCCCTGTTTGGCTGCCAGGCCGCTCCGGGGCCGGACCTGGGCCTCGTACCCCAGGGGCAATTCCATAAACAGGCCGGTTTTGATCACGGCCCGCTCCAGGGGGCCGAGCGTGACGGGCCCCTCCAGGCAGGCCCGCAGGTCCATCCCTGCGGCACCTTCGGTCTGATAGGCCGGCAGGGGCCGCCCGGACCGGTTGATGATCTTTACCTTCATTTCCCGCGTATCAGTTTGAGCAACAATTCTTTTTCAAGCCGGTAGAGCATCCCCAAAAATACTAAAAGTAACCCCAGGCCGATATATAAGTTCCTGTTAAATACGTAAAAGGACAGGGCCGAAAAACCGATGGAAATACCCAGGTAGAAGGCGATTTTCCGCATGTTGTAGGGGATCGGGTAATACCGTTTCCCCAGCAGGTAGGAGAGGACCATCATCGTGCCGTAGGCGGCCAGGGTGGCCCAGGCCGAAGCAGTATACCCGTATTCCGGGATAAAGACCACGTTGATGGCGATGGTGAGTACGGCGCCCACCAGGGAGATCACGGCCCCGAACCGGGTGCGGTCCGTGACCTTATACCAGACCGAGAGGTTGTGGTAGATTCCCAGGCAAAAGCTCCCGAGCAGCACAATCGGTACCACCTCCATGGCCTCCCAGTAGGCAGCATCCCTTACGAAGAGGACTTTGAGCACGTCCGCAAAGACCACCACGGCCAGCAGGATGACGCTTCCCAGGACAACGAAGTAATTGGTGATCTGCGCATAGGCGCGTTTTGGGTTATCCGAAGTGGCATGGCTGAAGAAAAACGGCTCGATCCCGAGTCGGAAAGCGGTGGCAAATAGCGTCATAAACATGGCGAGTTTGTAGCATGCCGCGTACTTGCCCACTTCCGCCTTGGCTTCCTCCGGGGTGAGCGGCAACAATTCCGAGAGCAGGTACTTGTCAAAGACCTCATTGATGGTAAAGGCCATGCCGGCCACCATCACGGGCAGCCCGTAGGCGAGCATCCGCCTCCAGAGGGCGCGGTCAAAAGCCAGGCGCATATGCCGGTAGTTCCCGCTGAGAATCAGGAGGGTGAGGCCGCTGGCCACCGTGTTGGCAATCAGGATATAATTGATCTGGAAATCCGGCACGTACAACGCGGACCAGATGCCTTCCGTCTCGCTTTCCGCCAGCCTGGGCAGCGCCAGGAGGAAAAACAGGTTCAATACGATGTTCGTGGTGACATTGGCGATCTTAACCATTGCGTAGATCCCCGGGGACTCCTGGGCGCGCAACCGGGCAAAAGGCACAATCACCAGCGCATCCAGGGAGAGGATGATGATAAAGTACCAGAAATAGTTCACCTCAATGTTCATCAGCCCGGCCAACGGCTCGCGCATCAGGACGCCGAGGGTAAAGAACAGGAGCGTGGACCCGCCGATGGAGAGCAGGGAAGTGGACAATACCCGCTCCTTGTCGTCCTCCTTGCTGTAAAAGCGGAAAAAGGCTGTTTCCATCCCGTAGGCCAGGATTACGTTGAAGATGGCAAAAAAGGTGAAAATCAGCGTAATTTCCCCGTATCCTCCGGGCGGCATCACCTCAGTGTAGAGGGGCACCAGCAGGAACGACAACATCCGTGGCAACACGGTGGCCAGGCCGTAAATAAACGTTTGCCTGAAGAGTTTACGAAACAGCTTCAAAGAAGAAGGGGGTTAGATAAACCCCTAAATTAGGTAATTACCCGACGCCGGCAAAGTTATTGGCGCTGCTTGCCGGGATACACGCGGGCGGGTTTTTCCTTCACCCCGTCGACCCGGACATAGAAACGCTTCCCGTCGGACAGGCGAATGTAGGACAACACGGCCTGGTCGGGCTCCAAGTCAAAAGGGAAATCCGGGGCCGGCAGGGGTTTGGGGGGCTGGTTACCCACTTCCCGACGGGCGTCCGCATGCATCACCCGGTCTGCGTCCCCGCCCAGATCCGTGCGAAAACTCGCCGTCACCAACATGCCGGTTTCCGTGTCCTCGACTACTGCCGGCATAATCTGGCCCCTGAAATAGAGGGAGTCCGGCCGGACCTCCCCGGGGCTCCCGGGCGTATAGCGCAGCCGGAGTTCCATCCCGGCGCCCGAAGCCTCCCGCCCCCCCATCCACATTTGGGCGGTGGGGTCGGCGACCTGGAAGGGAGGGTCTTCCTGGAAGGATTTCTGGGAAGAACACCCCATGAGCCCCATGGTCAGCAACAGCGTGGCAAAGTGGCGATGTAACATACTTCTTTTCATTTTACGGGTCTGTGTAAAGATAAGTAACCAATATTGATGCCAAAGCCGCAGAACCCGTTTATGGTGCGTATTTCTCCGGGATGCGTTGCCACAGCCGCCGGCAAAAAAAAATCCCCGGCGAGGTGCCGGGGATGCTGTCTTGTTTGATCGCCCTTCGCGGGCAGCGGCCCGCCTATCCGGCCAGGGCTTCTGCCCCACCGACGATCTCGAGGATCTCGTTGGTGATGGCCGCCTGCCGCGCCTTGTTGTAGGTGAGCTTGAGCTGATCGCGCAGTTCGGCCGCGTTGTCCGTGGCCTTGTGCATGGCGGTCATCCGCGCCCCGTGCTCGCTGGCAAAGGAATCCCGGATGGCCTTGAAGAGCTGTGTTTTCAGGGATTTCGGGATGAGTTGTTCCACGATTTCCGCCTCGGACGGCTCAAAGATATAGTCCGCAGATACGCTGGATTCCGTTTCCGCCGGCTGGATGGGCAGGAATTGCTCCGTCCGAACAATCTGGGTGGCCGCATTTTTGAACTGGTTGTACACCAGGTCGATCCGGTCGTATTTGCCTTCCGCAAATAACTGCATCAGCTCCTCGGCAATCGCCTCCACCGCCTCAAAGGTCAGGTTGTCGTAGACGGCGCTGTGGTCGCTGATTATCGTATGGCGCTTGCGGATCAGGTCGTGGGCCTTCTTGCCGATGGTCAGGAAATCTACCTGTTTGTCGCCGTAAGTGCCCTGCACCAGGCTCATGCTCTGCTTGATGATGTTGGAGTTAAACGCCCCGCACAGCCCCCGGTTGGAGGAGATAGACACCACGAGTACCCGGCGCACCTCGCGCACGTCCGCGTACTGGCTGCCGCTGTCCCCGTCCAGGTTGGCGCTCAGGCCCTGCAGCAACTCCGTAAGCTTATCGGCATACGGCCGCATGGCGGTAATGGCATCCTGGGCTTTCTTCAGCTTGGCTGCCGATACCATCTTCATCGCAGAGGTAATCTGCATGGTGGAGCTCACCGAGGTGATCCTGTTGCGTATTTCCTTTAAGTTTGCCATATCCTATGGATGCATTATCGCGGTTGCGGGCCCGGCCCGCAACCCGTTATCACGCTTTGTATTTGGCTGCCAGGTCGCGGCATACCGCCGTGAGCGTATCGGTTACTTCGTCCGTGAGTTTCCCTGCCTTCAGGGTATCGAGTACGTCGCGGTGCTTGGCGTTCAAAAACTCCAGGTAGTCGCGCTCAAACTCCTTCACCTTGTTGACCGGCACATCCCGCAGCAGGTTCTTGGAGCCTGCGTAGATAATGGCTACCTGGTCTTCTACGGTAAAGGGATCGTTCTGGGCCTGCTTGAGGATTTCCACGTTGCGGCGCCCTTTTTCGATAACATTCAGCGTAGCGGCATCCAGGTCGGAACCGAACTTGGCAAATGCCTCGAGTTCGCGGAACTGGGCCTGGTCGAGCTTCAGGGTACCCGCTACCTTCTTCATCGATTTAATCTGGGCCGATCCACCGACACGGGAAACCGAGATCCCCACGTTGATCGCCGGGCGAACCCCCTGGTTAAAGAGGTCCTGCTCCAGGAAGATCTGTCCGTCCGTAATCGAGATCACGTTGGTAGGGATATAGGCCGAAACGTCCCCTGCCTGGGTTTCAATAATCGGGAGGGCCGTCAGGGACCCGCCACCCTTTACCTTGTCTTTCAGCACGTCGGGCAGGTCGTTCATGTCCTTGGCGATGTCGTCGTCGGCAATCACCTTGGCCGAGCGCTCCAACAGGCGGGAGTGGAGGTAGAAAACGTCCCCCGGATAGGCTTCACGCCCTGGCGGACGGCGAAGCAGGAGGGATACTTCCCGGTATGCGACGGCCTGCTTGGACAGGTCGTCGTAGATGATCAGGGCCGGGCGTCCGGTGTCCCGGAAATACTCCCCGATGGCCGCTCCCGCGAAGGGGGCGTATACCTGCATGGGGGCCGGGTCGGATGCGTTGGCCGCTACGATGGTGGTGTAGGCCAGGGCGCCTTTGTCCTCGAGGGTCTTGGCAATTCCGGCCACGGTGGAGGCCTTCTGGCCGATGGCTACGTAGATACAGTAAACCGGTTCCCCCGCATCGTAAAATTCTTTCTGGTTGATGATCGTATCGATACACACGGTGGTTTTCCCCGTCTGGCGGTCGCCGATTACCAGCTCCCGCTGGCCGCGTCCGATCGGGATCATCGCGTCGATGGCCTTTACCCCGGTCTGGAGGGGTTCGTTTACCGGTTGGCGGAAGATCACCCCGGGCGCCTTGCGCTCCAGCGGCATTTCGTAGGTTTCCCCGGTAATGGCACCTTTCCCGTCGATCGGGTTTCCGAGGGTATCCACCACCCGGCCCACAATGCCTTCGCCCACATTGATCGATGCGATCCGCTGGGTCCGTTTAACCGTGGCCCCTTCGACCACCCCGCGGGACGGACCGAGGAGTACCACCCCCACGTTGTCCTCTTCCAGGTTCAGGACGATGCCTTCAAGCCCGCCGTCGAATTCCACCAACTCCCCATACTGGGCGTTGGCAAGCCCGTAAACGCGGGCAATACCGTCTCCTACCTGGAGTACGGTTCCCACCTCGTCCAGGGAGGCGGACGCTTCGAATCCGGATAATTGCTTCTTTAAGATCGCTGATACTTCAGCAGCTTTGATTCCAGCCATTTCTCTATGATAAAAAGGCGATCCGTCCAACCGGGCGGACCGGGTTATTTATTTCTGTACTAATTCTCTTTTTAAGTTTTCGAGCTTGTGCGCCAGGCTCGCGTTGTATTCCAGGTCGCCCACTCGGAGCACAAAGCCCCCGATCAGCTCCGGGTCTACGGTTTGTTCCAGGGTCACATCCTTGCCTGTGATGGCCTGCAGTTGCCCGAGCACTTTCTTCTCCAGGGCCTGGGTCAGCGGTACAGCCGTGGTGACGTGGGCCACATCCTGCCCCTTGATCTCCTCGTACCGGGCGATGTATTGCCGGGCCACCTCATCGAGCATCCCTATCCGCTTGTTCTCGGCCAGGAGCCCAAAGAGTTGCACGGTAAGTTTGCTGGCATCCCCGAATATCGCGCCGAGGGCCGAAGCCTTGTCCGTGCCCTTCAGTACGGGGCTTGTCAACACTTCCCACAGGCTATCGCTTCCGGAAAGCGTATCCAGCAGTTGCTGCATATCCTTTTCCACGTCCCCCGCTTTTTTCTGTTCCAGGGCCAGGTCCAGGACCGCCTTGGCATACCGGGAGGCTGCACGTGCTTCGCTCATCTCTTAACGCAGTTTAATATCGTCCACCAACGTGTCGACCAGCTTCAGCTGCTTGTCTTTGTTGCCGAGTTCGTCCCGCAGCACCTTTTCAGCGATTTCCACGGAGAGGGAAGCCACCTGGTTCTTGATGTCCGCGATGGCGGCTTTCTTTTCGCCCTCGATACTCTGTTGGGCAGCCCGGATCATCTTATCGCCTTCCACCTGGGCCTGCTCCTTCGCGTCGGCGATCATCTTCTCCTTGATCTGCCGGGCCTCCTTGAGCATCGCCTCGCGTTCGGCGCGCGCCTCCTGCAGCAGCTTCTCGCTGTCCGCAGTGACGTTCTGCATTTCTTTTTTCGCTTCCTCTGCGGCCGCCAGGGCGTTTTTAATGCCTTCCTCCCGGTCGTTGACCGCTTTCAGGATGGGTTTCCACGCAAAACGGCGCAAGAGGATCAGCAGCAATACAAACAGGATGATCTGCCAGAAAAAAAGTCCTGCCGAAAATTCGTTGATTAATTTATCCATTGTCGTCGGGTTATTCTATGATTCCGAAATACCAGGACAACCCCAACCAACCGTTGGGGTTGTCGTGGTTTCGATTGGGTTTATCCGGCGAAAATCGCGGCGAAACCAATCCCTTCAATAAGCGCCGCTGCAATCAGCATCGCCGTTTGAATCTTTCCGTAGGCCTCAGGCTGACGGGCAATCGCTTCCATGGCACGTCCGCCGATCATCCCGATACCGATACCGGCACCGATTACGGCGAGGCCTGCTCCTACTACACTTGGAATTTCCATAAAATAATTATTAAAGAATTAAACAATTCAACTACTAAGGCACCCCTTAAGGATGCGCCAGTTCCGTTTCTTCCCCATGTCCGTGATCGTGCTCCTCGGCGGCAAAGCCGAAATAGAGCGCAGCCAGCATGGTGAAGATATAGGCCTGCAACAGGGCCACCAGCACCTCGATGAGGGAGATGGCAAAGCTCAGTCCGAATGAAAGCGGGCCGCCGACCCAGCTTTTAAATATGAATATCAGCCCGATCAGGCTCATCAGTACCACGTGGCCCGCCGTCATGTTCGCGTAGAGACGGATGAGCAGCGCAAATGGCTTGATGAAGATCCCGAGGATCTCGATCGGTACCAGGATGATGTAAATCACGATTTTCCCATACCAGGGCATCCCGTCCCCGAGCGGGTCGAAGATGTGCTTCCAGTAGTCTTTGGTCCCGGTGAAGTTCGTCAGCAAAAAGACCAGGATGGCCAGGGCGGTGGTTACCGCGATGTTCCCGGTGACATTGACGCCCAGGGGGGTCAGGCCAAACATGTTCAGGAACCAGATAAAGAAAAAGACCGTGAGCAGAAACGGCATGTAGCGCTTGTATTTCTTCTCCCCGATGTTCGCAATGGCGATGTCGTCCCGGATGTAGAGTACGATGGGCTCAAAGAACCGCCCGATGCCGCGCGGGATGTGCCCGTTTTTGGCGTAGCTGCGGGCCAGACTGCTGAAGAGCCAGATGAGCAGCAGGCCGGTCACCAGCATCATCACGACGCTCTTGGTGATTGAAAAATCCAGGGGTTTCGCATTGGTCGGGTGGTCTTCCGCGTCCATGTTCAGGTCCCCGGCGGCATTGGTTTTATAAATTTTGCTGTGGTGGAGCACGTAGTAATTGCCATCGACTTCGGCAACTTCCTCCCCGTGGTGGAAACGGGCGGAGGAAAAGACCTTCAGGCCGTCGTCCCAGAGGATGACCGGCAGCGGAAAGCCGACGTGAACTTTTTCCCCGGCGTCATTCGTGTAGGAGAACAGGTTGAAGTCGTGGGAATCCTGCAGGTGGTGCTGGATGTATTCCTGGATCTCGGCCTTGGTTCCCTCGGGGGTGTCTTCCCCCTGGGGGGTTTCTTTGGCGAAAAGCCCGATACTGCAAAGTAAAGCGGTAAGGGACAGGATTTTGCTCAGGAAATCAAATCGCATCATGCTCAAATCTTGGGGTCGCTAAAAATCGGTGCAAATGTAAGCTATTCCTCCAAAAAGAAAAAAGCAATTGCATTTTATTTTAGGCCCTTGAAGCCGGGAGCTAGCGGGTATCTTCCTTTTCCAGATCGCGGAGCATTTTTGCCGTAAAATAGGTCTCGGCCAGCAGGGCCAGCAGGTAGGGGATAAAGAAGGAGGCGAATTCAGGCCGGGACATATCGCCGTCGGCCTGGAAACCCGGGTAAATCAGGGCAAAAAACACGAGGAATTTTAACAGGCTCCCCCCGATAAACAGGAAACCGATCTGGGTTCGGAGGCGTTGGCGGAAAAAGTAGAGGCTCCAGACGATGGCTCCGGCCAGGAGGCAATTGATGGCGTACGAAGCCAACAGCAGGTCGCCCAGGGGGTCCAGGCCAAAATGCGAGCGCAGGGCGGCATGGATGGCAAAGGCCCCGCCCAGCAGCAGGAGCAGGGTAGCGGTAAAGCGGGTAAGGAAGGCGCGGTTTTGCCTCATGGGTTCAAACGCTTGATTTGGCGCAGGACCACCCAGAGGGATATGGCTACGCCCAGGATGGTACACCCGGCCGTAAACAGTCTTTTATCGGAACCGTAGTTCGCATCGAGCCACATGCCGGCCCGGGCGGCGAGGAAGATGATGACCCCCATCTCAATGGCAATGCCGGACAGGACGGCTACCTGCCTGAGGGGGTTCCTTGGCTTGTCCGGGTCAGGATGCTTTGGCACGTTCCCCGGTACTTGATGGGCTGCCTACGGCCGGTTTAACGCCCTGGCTGCCGGAGCCGGCGGAACCTCCCGATCTTGCGGATGCGGATGAAGCAGACGGGGCAGGGCTGTTGCCGAGGCCGCCCTTGCCTTTCATACTGCAGGAGGCATTGAAGGTAGCACCCGGTTCTACCGAGAGCTTGGATACGATAACCGTCCCTTCGATGACCGCCGTATTCTTCAGGGACAGCAGGTCGCTTACCTGGAGTTCGCCGTTGAAACTGCCTTCGATATCCGCGTTGACGCATTCCACCTTGCCGTGGATGTAGCCGTCCTTGCCGATGACCACCTTGCCGGAGGTCTTGACGTTGCCGTCCAGCTTGCCGTCGATGCGGAAGTCTGCCTCGGAGATGATATCACCTTTGATTTTTGTGTTTTTTTCAATCCGATTGGGTTGTCCGCCGATCTCGCTCATAGCTCTGGGTTTTTTGTTGTCTGAAAACATGGGGATTAGGATTTTGGGGTTTCAAGCTGACTCCGGTACGCTTCGATATTCTTGTGTATCTGCACGACCTTATAGTTGGCCGATAAAATTACAAAATTCTCATTATCAATCCGGTAATCGCGATTCTTTTTTAACAGCTCCACATAGCCGAGGGCAAAATCCCGGGACCGGAAACCGTGTACCACCACAAACTGGTCTTCCAGGTTGTAAATGTCCCGGGAGATGCGGTTGCGGTACCCGAGGTCCTTCAGGGATTTTTCCAGATCTTCCATCAGCGCCAGGGCTTCCTTTTCCTGGTGGCGCTTGAAAGGGAAGACCACCTTCCAGTTCTGGGTACCCGGCGCGCTGAGTTCCTGGGTGAATTCCGTGGATTCCAGCTGGGGCAACTGCTCCGTGATGATCTGCTGCGCCTTGCGGCCTTCCTCCGTATTCGGGTAGTTCAGGGCCACGTAGTTCAGGGCTTCCCGGAAATCCTCAAAGCCCTGCAGCCGCCCAATGGCATTGGCCTTCAGCAGCTCGAGTTTCGGGACAATCGGGTCGCCGGTAAACTGGGAAATGCTCTCCTCGCTGCCGGTGATGACCTCCAGGTACCGCTGCGCCTCAAAGGCCTTGAACAATTCCCCGTACCGGTATTCCGGGCTGTTCTCCATGGCGGCCAGTTCAATCTCCGGATTGGTCAGGATGGCTGCATACCTGGACTGGGGGTGGTTCCGGATGATGTCCTCCCGCATGGATGCTTCCAGGGGGCTGCCCACCTCCTGGTAAATCTTGTACAGGTTGTACTTGGACGGCAATACGAGCCGCTCTTCCGGGTCCGACGCCAGGACGCGTTCGAGTTTTCCCGCAGCCAGGAGGAGTTCCTTGAATTTTTCCTTATAGATCAGCCCGAGTTGGTAGTTCGAAAAATTCCGCTCCCTTCGCAGGCTGTCGATCACTGCCTCGTCGGTTGGGATCCGGCCCAGGTAAAATTCCAGGGAATACTTTTCCTCCTCCGTAAGGTCTTCCGGCCCGGCCGCAGCCCCTGCCAGGTCGCCGGCCTCCCCGGATTCCGGCAATACCCGGGCCCGGTTGCTCCAGCGCCAGTTGTCCTCGAGTTCCCGGTTCCCCCATTTGTTGGTAAACGCGGTCTTACCGTAACCGAGGCTCGTGATATTGTAGAAATAGAACTTCCCTTGATTGGCTTTTCCCCCGGCCGAATTTGCAAAAGCCTCAAACCCCGCTTCGGCCTGCCGCTCCTTCCGGGCAGCTTCCGCCTCGTCCAGGGCGCGGATGGAATCGATATAGGTCTGGAAATAGATCTCCCGCTGCACGGGCTCCATCTCATAGAGCGCAATCACGCTGTCCGCTTGCCGGACGATTTCCTCGTGGGCAATCACATCGTCCAGGTTCTCCCGTTTCTTGCGGATGGCCCGAAATTCCCGGGTGTTCTCCTCCAGGTTCAGCAGGACGCTGTCGTAGTACGCCCCGGCCGGCTTGTAGGCGTTTCGGTCAAAGTTGTAATCCGCCAGGTCCGTATAGTTGAACGCGTTGATGACCCGGTCTCCCTGGGCAGCCCGGAGCGATCGGTTGTAATAATCCACCGCCAGGCTGTCGTTCCCCTGCCCCATGTGGAATTCGGCCAACTGCCGGTAAATCTTATCCAAAAAGGGCCGGTTTTCGCGGTTTTCCTCCAAATCCGTCAGGTATTCCAGGACGGCGTCGCGGGATTCCGCGTCCACTTCGGTATTCTGGATTTTTTTCAGGTGGGCGTTGATCAGGTAAACCCTGGGGATCTTGCGGTTCATCGCGATGATCTTGTCGAAGGCCAGGTTGGCGCTGTCCGGGTGCTGCATTTGGTTGAACAACTGCCCGATGATGAACAGGTAACGTCCGCGTTCCTCGTTTTTCCGGGTGTAGGCCGCCGCGGTCTTGAGTTGCTGCAAGGCGGTATCCGGATGGCTCAGATTGATGTAGGCCTGCCCCATAATGGCCCGGGCATCCGCGTATTCCTGGTCGCTGAGCTCGATGTACTTGAAAAGCTGTTTCAGATTTTTGATCGCAAGCTCCTCATACCCGAGGCGGATGTTGGTCTTCTCCCTCCAGATCCGGGCTTCCGCCCGTTTGTCGCTGGATTCGTATTTCTGCAGGACGTAGTTGAAGGCTTCCAGGGCGGGGATGTACCGCTCGTCAAAATACCGGGCCTTGCCCAGCAACAGGAAGGCTTCGTCCGTAAGCGGGTTTCGCTCCCGGTCCGAGATGTCCATGCTGTGTTTCTGGATCGCCTTGGCGGCCTTTTCCTCGGCACGCAAAAAATTCGGGTTGTTGTCCTCGGAATCGAGCTTTACTTCGCCGGAGACCTCCAGACGTTCTACCGGCAGGAGTTCCCAGTAGTTGTCCCGGTAGGTGGCATTGAGTTCCTCCCGCCCGTCTTCAAAGGCGAGTTCGCCGTTGTAGAGGACGTTGTACCTGGTGTTCAGGGCGTGCCAGTTGCGGTTGACGAAGGTGTCTTTCTTTGTCGAGCAGCCCCAGAATAATCCTGCCACCAGCGGCAGGCCGTAAAAAAATGCCAGACGAAGCTTCAAAATTCCCGGTATTCGTATGGTATGTAAACTGGAAAACCCCCGATTTAGTATGCCGCGGTGGCGATAATTGCGGCTGGGTTCCCCCCAGGGAGGATCTGCGCAAAGGTATCCCGCAGGCTTCGCCGGGCGGCAGCCGCTTATTCCCCCGTTTCTCCCGGGTCATCCGCCGGGGTCAGCGAGGTGGCCGCCGGTTCGCCCGCAAAGAAGGTCTCGAGCTCCCTGAGGGTTTCCGGGGTGGTCTCAATATCGCGGACAATGCGCCCCTTTTCAAGCACCACAATCCGCTGGCAGACCTCCGTGACGTGGATCAGGTCGTGGCTGGAAACCAGGACGGTCACCTCCCGCCGGTCGGCGAGTTCCCGGATGATCTTTTTCAGTCGGATCTGGGTGGTCGGGTCCAGGTTGGCAAACGGCTCATCCAGGATGACCACCTCGGGCGACCCGATAAAGGTGGCCACAATGCCCACTTTTTTCTGGTTCCCCTTGGAGAGGTCCCGCAGGTATTTCTTCTGGCCCATGATTTCCCCGTGGAAAAAATCCTCAAACCCGGCCAGCAGCGCATCCACATCGGCACGGCTCTGGCCGCGGAGTTCCCCGATAAAGTAGAAGTACTCCTCCGGGGTCAGGTAGCCAATGAGGAAACTCTCGTCGATAAAGGCCGAGGTAAATGGCTTCCAGTCTTCGCTCTCGCGCACTGGCACCCCCCCACTGGTTATCTGACCGGTAGTGGGTTCGATCAGGTCCAGGAGCAGGCTGAAGAGCGTGGTCTTCCCGGCCCCGTTGTTGCCGACCAGGCCAAAGCTCTGGCCCTTTGGGATTTCCAGGGACGCGATGTCCAGGACGGTTTGTTGGCTGTATTTCTTGGTGAGATTTTCTGCGTGAATCATCGGTGATGCCAGTATTATGTTACCTGAATTATGCTTTTTGCTTGTAGGCAAGCAGCGTTTTGTATTTCTCTTTTTTGTAGATCTTTTCGATCATTCGGAATACCCGCTCCTTAAACGCAAACCCGAGCACCCCGAGCAGTGCCACCAGGAGGAAACCCGCCGTTTCGCCCAGGAACATATCGCCCAGCCAGTAGACGAGCAGGGGGAGGAGCAGTTTCGGGATGGTGAGCAACAGGGTTTTCATGTTGAAGGCCTGTTTGTCTCCAAACGCTTTCTTGTTGGAGGTCAGGTCGATCGGGGTCTTGATATAGGCGCCGCCCCAGAGTACCAGGTAGGAGTTGATCCCGATATTGTAGACGGCCCCCACCAGGATGGCCAGGTACGCTTCCCATCCAAAGTAGAGATAAAATGCCGAGAGCACCGTACTGATGCCGGTGGCAATGACGATGAGCCACCATTTGGAACTGAGGTATTCCCGGTACTGGATGTTCTGGCTCATCATCAGCGGGTAGTAGGAGCTGTCCCAGCTGGGCACGTACTGCCCGAAACTGAACAGGAAGCCCCCGGAGACGAAGATGCCTGCAAACACCCGCCAAACCGGGCTTTCGTACACCTCCAGCCCCCCCGAAAAGAACAGCAGGCCGTAGAACAGGAACAGCACGCTGACAATTACGGTGGTCTTGGAGCGCTTGTTGCGCCGGATGAGCTTGATGTCGTTCTTGAGGAAGGTCCCCAGATTCCCAAACCGGTTGAGCCAGGTGTAATCCTCTGTCTTCCCGACCGCCGTTTTAGTGGCCAGGCCGGCGTCCAGGTACATGTGCCGCTTGAAATAATTGAACGACGCCCAGACGGCAATTGCCAGGGCCGCCCAGGGAATCGCGGCAGTCCAGGGCTGGTCGTAGAACAGGTCAAAGACGGGCCCCGTGTAGGCGGTAATATCGAACCAACCGTAATACTGGGAAATTCCCAGGAGGGCCAGCACCGCAATGAGCGGGTAGAATATCCGGTCTACATTGTTGATCAGTATATTCAAAAAGTTATTCGTGTAAAAGAGCGCAAAACACGCCAGGTGCCAGCCGATGACCGAACCGGCGGGGTAGCCTTTGATCAGGAGCACGATGGAAAACGGCACAAAAAAGAAGGCGTGGCTGAAATTGAAAAAGGACAGGACCGTCTTGCCGAGTGAAAACCGGACCACGCTGGCCTTGGAAATGGGGAGGTAGAGCAGCGGCCGGATGTTGAGTACCGGCATCTTCTGCAACATATAGCGCAGGTACAGGTCGCCGGCCAGATAGTAGATCAAAAAGCGGTTGACCACCCGCAGTGGGTCGCCCAGGCCGGATTTTTCGATCATGAAATAGGCGCCCACCCCCAGCCCCAGGAAGACCAGGATAAAGTACAGGGCCCCCAGGGCCATCAGGATCTTGAACCAGATTTCGGTTTTGAAGGAGGCAGACCGGAAAAAGGCCTTCCACTGCAGCCGGATAAAATGTCTGAACATCGGGTTGGTGTCGGAATTCGATTCGATTAGTCCCAAAAGAGCCCCATTTGTTACAATTAGGAGAAATTGCCGCCGGAACCTGTGCCGAAAGTACGCCATTGCTTAGTTTTGCACAAAATTTTGCGCATGAGCGATTTTCATACCCTGAAAGTTTCCCGGGTCCGACGGCTGACCCCGAATGCGGTTGCCGTATCCCTGGAGATCCCGGCATCCCAAAAAGAACGTTTCAAATTTACGGCCGGCCAGTATATTACCGTCCGTTCCGAAGCAACCGGCAGCGACGTCCGCAGGGCGTATTCCATCTCCTCCCGGCCGGGGGATGCCGAGCTGACCATCGGCATCAAAAAAGTGACGGATGGAACGTTTTCGGTATTTGCCAACGAATCGCTCCGGGAGGGCGACTCCCTGGAGGTCATGCCCCCCGAGGGTCGGTTTACCTATGAGCCCGGTACGCCCGGACGGCACCTGATCGCTTTTGCCGCCGGCAGCGGGATCACCCCGATAATGAGTATCCTTCGCACGGCCCTGGAGGCCGACGCGGAAGCCCGGGTGGTATTGGTTTACGGGAACCAGAGCCGGGAGTCCACGATGTTCCTGGAAGACCTGCAAGCCCTTGCCAATGAATATCCCGATCGGTTTATTCCTTATTTCACCTTTAGCCGCGGACAGTACGACGACTCGCTGTTCGGCCGGATTGAAAGGAGTACGGTGAACTACATCGTCAAAAACAAGCACAGCGACCTGGAATTTGACCGCTACTACATCTGCGGGCCGGAACCGATGATCCGGACCGTGGAGGAAACCCTCCTTGACAATGGAGTCCCTGCAGACCGCGTCCTCCACGAGCTCTTTGAAACCGCCGACCAGCCGGATGAGCTCCGGGAGCAACTCGAGGGGACGACCCGCCTGACGGTGGTCCTGGACGAAGAAACCCACGAGCTGAACATGGACCAGAAAAACGTGGTACTCGATGCGGTGCTGAACGAGAAAATCGATGCCCCCTACAGTTGCCAGGGGGGGATTTGCAGTACGTGTATTGCCCGGATCCGGTCCGGAACGGCGCGGATGGCCCAAAACCAGATTCTGACGGACTCGGAAATTGAAGAGGGCTTAATTCTCACCTGCCAGGCGCATCCTACCTCCCCGGAACTGACCGTAGACTACGACGACGTCTGATCCCCGGGCAGGAGTTTCTCGCCAAAATTCAGGGCTGCCCGTTGCCCCGGGCCCGATCCAGAACTATCCGCCCGTGGTCGTAACCAATCTGGTAGGCCCGTTCGATCCCCTTTTTATCGAGTACGCCGATTTTTTCGAGTTCGGGCGGTTCAAACACCAGGTCGCAACTGTGGATCTTGTTCCGGTTGATGGCGTAGATCATCAGGGCCGTGGTGCGGTTGGTGAGCTGGATGGAAGACCGGATTTCCCGGGAACCGACCTTCCCGATAACCGATACGTTGCTGCCGATCACATACCGGCAGTGCGGGGCGATGGGTTCCAGGGGGAAGTTATTCATGATGCCCCCGTCCGCGTAGAGGGCTTCCCCCATGGCGACCGGGCTGAATATGGGCGGCAGGGCGGCCGAAGCCAATAACGGGCGGATCAGTTCCCCTGACTGAAAATAGGCTTCCTGCCCGAGGTTCAGGTTGGTGGCGGCCACATAGAGCCGCCGGCTGAGTTTCTCGAAGGAATTATCCGGCCAGTAGGATTCGAATAATTTATAGTACCGATCGGTATCAATGAAGCCCGGTTTGCTGATACTGAAAAAATTATAGCGGAACAACGGGGTTTCCTTGAAAAATGACAGCATGGCATCCACCGAGGCGTCGGCGGCATACAGGGCTCCCACCAGCGCGCCCACGCTGCTGCCGGATACCCATTGGGGGTCCAGGTCATACTCCCGCAAGGCGCGGATTACCCCGATATGCGCCATCCCGCGGACCCCGCCTCCTGAAAATACAATCCCGGATTCGTCTCCTCCCGGATATTCCATAGCACCAACTCTTTCTACAAATATAAAAGCCGCAGGCGATCGGAGCGAATCCTTTGGCCTGCGGCTTTCCGGGTATCGGGTTTATTTCAATCAGGAATCCAGTCCGAAAGCGTAATAATAGGTTTTCGGGCTGTCCGGATAGCGGCCGGCGAGCATCACGCCCCCGTCCTCGCTTTTCTCCAACTCGGACCGGAATTCCTCCAGGTTATTTACCTCCCGGCCATTGACGCGGGTTACGATAAAGCCTTCCCGCATCCGGGTTTCCTGCCGCAGCAGGCCGGGTACCAGTCGGGCGACCTCAACGCCCCCGTCAATGCCCAGTTCGGAAGCCTGATCCGCGGGCAGGTTTCGGAATTCGGCCCCCAGGCGGTTGAACAACTCCCGGTCCGCACGAGCCACCAGGGAAGTCGTGCCGGCGGAATCCTTCAGGGTGACCTCAAATTTGCGGGATTTCCCCTCCCGGTCCAGGGTGATGGTTACCTCATCCCCCGGGCGGAAGCCTGCAATCAGCTCCTGCAGGCGGGGCGAACTGGCAACGGGTTTGTCGTTCACTGCCGTGATAATATCCCCTTCGAGGATGCCGGCCTCCTGTGCTGCGCTGCCGTCATTTACCGATGCCACGTAAACCCCCGGAATCAGGTCGATACCCTTATCCTCGGCCAGGCGGCCGTCCAGGTTTTGGATCCGTACCCCGAGGATGCCCCGCTGTACGTTCCCGTATTCCAGGAGGTCTTCCACCACCTTGGACACGATGTTGCTGGGTACGGCAAAGCCGTAGCCGCTGTAGCTTCCGGTACGGCTGGCAATGGCCGTATTGATGCCGATCAGGTCGCCGTTGAGGTTGACAAGCGCTCCCCCGCTGTTGCCGGGATTAATGGCCGCATCCGTCTGGATAAAGCTCTCAACGGCCAATTCCTCCCGGTTGATGTTGATGTTCCGCGCCTTGGCGCTGACGATCCCGGCCGTGACCGTGGAGTTCAGGCTAAAGGGGTTGCCGATGGCCAGTACCCATTCGCCTACTTCCACATCGTCCGAATTTACAAGGGCCAGGGATTTCAGGTTTTCGGCTTCGATTTTGAGCAGAGCCAGATCCGTTGTGGGGTCCACCCCGATCACTTTCGCATCGTACGTGCCGTTGTTGTGCAGGGTTACCTCCACCTCATCCGCATTGGCGATGACGTGGTTGTTGGTCACTATATAACCGTCTTTATTGATGATCACGCCAGATCCGGTTCCCATGCGCGGGAGTTCATCGGGATACTCCCCGCGGCTTCCGTCTCGCCCTGGGGAATCGCCCTCCGGGGCTTCAAAGTACCGGCCAAAGGGGCTGTCCTTAAAGAATTCCCGGAACGGGTCCGGCAACTGGCGGTAGCTCCGGCCATAAGACTGGGTTCCGCGCGAGGTGATATGCACTACCGCGTCCAGGACTTTTTCAGTAGTCTCGGTAAAATCCAGGGGGGTAATGTTCCCCTCTTTATCGGCCGTATACAACACGGGTTTGGCCAGGTTTTCGGGTGCCCGGTCCAGGGTTACCCGGCCGGTGTCCTGCCATTTGTCGATCCCGACCACCGTCAGGCTCACCAGCAGGGCGATGAGTGCCGCGAACAAATAGGTCCGCTGCGCCGGGTTGATAGTTCGCTTTTTCATATTGTGGTATTTAAGTTTGACACAAATTTTTTTCGACCCACTCCAGGACAAATCCCATGCCATTAAACCGGCTGTCAGTGCTAAAATTTTTTTAAAATTGGCCCGGGTGGGGGGCGGATAAACCGACTCCCTGGTCGGCAGGCCATTTCGAAACGGCCCATTACGCATATCGGGAGGATTTTTATCGATTCAGGGATCCGGTCGTCGGGGATCCGGCGGATTCCGAGGCTAACCCGAACCGGTCAAACCGACCGGGGGGTCGGTTACGGCAAAATCGGCCCGGGAATGTTAAAATCCCGTTTTTGGGTAATGAAAAACCGAACCTTGCGACGAAACTCCCGTAAGTTTAGACAGCAGACCAGGCCAAACGACCCGACTTAAATAAAAGAGTAAATCAATATGGCAACAAATTATTACGACCCCGCCGACCTGAGGAAGTTCGGCAACATCACGGAATGGAGCGAGGAACTCGGCACCAAATTCTTTGACTACTACAACTCCGTATTCAAGGACGGGGCCCTCACGGCTCGCGAAAAATCCCTGATCGCCCTGGCGGTTTCCCACGTGGTCAAATGTCCGTACTGTATTGACGCCTACACCAAAGACGGCCTGCAGCGGGGCATCACGCGGGAGGAAATGATGGAAGCCGTTCACGCAGGAGCGGCCATCGAAAGCGGGGCCAGCCTGGTCCACGGCGTGCAGATGATGAACAAATACGACAAATTATCCATGTAAGCCGGCACGCATAGCCTGCTCAAAACCCTGAATTTTGGCTACAAAATCCCTCAAGGCCCAGGAAAAGGACCTGGCCAACACGCAATATCAATTAAAAATCCTCGACGGAGGGCCGTTCGCTTCCGGGGAATTACCCCGTTTCCGGGAGAAACTGCGGGAAACCGGGCAGAATACACTTCGTCCCAAACCCCTGGAAATCCTTCAGATCAACCTGGGATATATGTGCAACCAGGTTTGCGCCCACTGCCATGTGGATGCGGGGCCGGACCGCAAGGAGATCATGACCCGGGAGACCATGGAGCAATGCCTGGAGGTAATCCGCCGCACCGGGGCGCATACCCTGGACCTCACCGGCGGGGCACCGGAGATGAACCCGGATTTCCGCTGGTTCGTGGCCGAAGCTTCCAAAGCGGGGATCGCCGATTTTATCGTCCGGTCCAACCTGACCATTATCCGGGCCAACAAAAAATACTACGACCTGCCGGAATTTTTTGCCCGGTATAACGTGCATGTGGTCTCCTCCCTCCCGCACTACACCCGCGGGAAAACGGACCGCCAGCGGGGCAGCGGGGTTTTTGACCAATCGATCGAAGCCCTCCGGTCGCTGAACGAAGCGGGGTATGGGAAAGCCGGCAGCGGGTTAAAACTCGACCTGGTCTACAACCCGTCGGGAGCCTTCCTCCCAGCCGACCAGCAGGCGATGGAGAAGGACTTTAAAAAAGCGCTCGCCTCAGACTTCGGGATCGTTTTCAACAACCTCTTCGCCATCACCAACCTGCCCATTGCGCGTTTCCTGGACTACCTGATTGCCTCGGAAAACTACGAGGACTACATGACCGCCCTGGTGGACGCATACAACCCGGCAGCTGTCGAAAACGTCATGTGCCGGAATACGCTGTCGGTGAGTTGGGACGGGTGGCTCTACGACTGCGACTTCAACCAAATGCTCGGCCTGAAAGTGGCCAGCAAGGTGAAACACATTGCGGATTACAACGAAGCGGTATTGCAGGACCGGGAGATTTTAATCTCCCAGCATTGCTATGGTTGCACGGCCGGGGCGGGCAGCAGCTGCCAGGGATCCGTGGCCTGAGGCGTCCGCTCATCCATAAATCCGTGCGCTTTAACCGACCGGGTGGTCGGTGCGCCTTTCCAGCCAGGTGGTCATTCACCGGAATTTTTACACTTCGTCGAAATTTTTCCGGGATTCGTCAGATAAAACCTGCCATGCCCTGAATCCGCGAGTTCTTTGTAAACGACCGATTAGTCGGTTGCCCAAAATCTTACATCATGGACAAGAACCTCAAGCGCATGGCGACGATGAATCGCATGCAGATGACCGGCCTGGAACTTTTTTACGCCCAGGGCTACTACAACACCAGCATCGACGACATCCTCAAATCCCTGAATTTGTCGAAGGGTGCCTTCTATTATCACTTCCAGTCTAAGGAGGAATTCTTTATCAGCATTGTGCAGAACCTCGTGTTTCGCAAGGTGTACACCATGCTGATCGAGCCCATCGAAGGGGTGGAAAACCCGCTCAGGGCCATCGAGATCTGCCTGGACGACGCGTTGAAGACCGCCGAATTCAACGACCTGGATTACGGTTTCGTCCTTGCAAACTTCCTGAACGAATTCAATGGGAGGAACGACAAGATCACCCGGTACCTGACGGATATTTCCAAGGTCTGGGAAGTAAACCTCGTTACCGCCCTCCAGAAGGGGAAAACCGACGGTTTTGTGGAACGGCACGTGGATAGCGAAGGGGTTGCCTCTTTTATTATCTCGAGCTATTTCGGGGTTCGCAGCCTGATGGTCTCCGGGAATTGCAAGATTCTCCGCTACAACTATATCCAGCAGCTGCGGAACTACTTCCGCTCGCTCTCCCCGGTCGTACTCGCCTGATTGGCAGTATCCGGGGCGAGTGCCCCGCGGATGCACCCGTACACGGTTTCCGGCGGGATGCTCGCCATTACCTCCTCATACCCGGGCGGCACCTTGTTGCCGTATACGGAAGTTGGGATCAGGGGGAATTGCTCCCGGTCGGACAGGAGGGAGTTCTCCCTTGGCTGGCCAAAAGGCGCAAATCCCGCATACGGGTGGGTCACCCCCCAAAGGGTAATGACCGGAATGCCGAAGAGGGCAGCCAGATGCCCGTTGCCGCTGTCCATGGATACCACCAGGTCCAGGTTGCCGATAAGCTGTAATTCCTGCCCCAGGCTGCCTTTGCCGGCCACACAGGTACAATTCTGGAATTCCCGCTCCCACTGTTTCAGTTTCCGGGTCTCCTCCGGGCCCCCGCCCAACAGGTATACCCGCAGCCCTTTCTCTTCCTGCAAAAGCGCCAATAGGCGTTTCATCTCCTTTTCCGGGTAGCACTTGCCGGCGTGTGCCGCAAACGGCGCCACCCCGATATTCGCTCCTGCGCCATCCCGGGAGCGGAATCCCCCATCATCCCCGGGTTTGGGGATCCCGATGGCTTCCGGCCAGGGCGGCTTCCCCAGCACGTCAGCCGGGCGGAGTTCCACGGGATAGCCCAGGGCGGCAAAAACGGCCGCGTATCGCTGGTGGGTAGGGGTGAGGGGCGCCAGCTTCCGACCCCGGGCTGCAACCAACCGGCGCTTTTCCTTCCGACCCTTATCCAGGACTGCAACCCGGACCCCGGAAATCCGGAAAAAGAACCGCAGGATGTGGGTGCGCAAGACCGCATGGAGGTCTGCAATGGCATCCGGTTTCAGGGCGAGGAGTTCCCGGTAGAGCTTCCAAAGCCCCCCCAACCCCCTGTGAGCGCCCCGGGTATCCACCGGAAACACACGGACACCCGGGATTTGCTCAAATACGGGCGTGTAACCCTTTTTCGTCGCAACGGTCAGGCGGATTCCCGGGTATTCCCGCTGCAAGGCGAGTAAGACGTGAACGGCCATGGCGGCATCCCCCAGGGCCGAGAAACGCCAAACGAGCAGGTGCGGGTTATTGCTTCCTCTCACGGAGCACCGGGTTTAACTCCTCGTCGTTGTACATCTTCATCTGTTTGTAGACCTTCATGTACTTCCGGCCGGCTTCGATATCTGCGAGCAACTGGTCGATGGCGGTGGAGAGGTCGGCCCGTTGCTCCAGGAGGATGTCTAGTTTCTTTTTACAGGCCTCGCGGTGTTCCTGACCCGCGTCCGGCCGGCCGGCCTCTTCCCGCATATGGTAGATCTTCAGGGCCAGGATGGAGAGCCGGTCGATGGCCCAGGCCGGGCTTTCCGTATTGATGGTGGCCGTTTCCGACACTTCTACCGATTGGTATTTTTTCAGGAAATAGCTGTCGATGTACTCCACAAGGTCCGTGCGCTCCTGGTTGCTCGCATCGATCTTTCGCTTGAGTTCCAGGGCAGCCTCCGGGTCGATGCCCGGGTCGCGGATCAGGTCTTCGTAGTGCCATTGCACCGTGTCGATCCAGTTTTTGAGGTAGAGCAGGTATTCGATACTCCCGGGTTCATACGGGTTGGGACGGGGCTGGTCTACCCGGTCCTCCTCGTGGTATTTGTCGATACTTGCCTCAAAAATCCGGAATGCGAAGTCGCTGAACATAGGTTGCATTTTCCGCAAAGATACCGCTTATTTGAGAACCCCTTATTGGTGAACCGGGTGGTGTTCGACGCGCCCCCCGGGGGGGGGGCGCCCAGGTCAGGCCAGGAGCCACTCCCCGGAAAAAACCGCCAGGCAGATCAACAGGGCCCCTATAAGCAGACCCTCCCGGATTTTCTCCTTCCGGACAGACTCGATATACTTGGACAGGAATACGGCCGCCGGGAAGAAGGTCAGGACAATCGGACTCCCCCGCATCCCACTTCTGAGAAGCACCACCCCAATCCCCACGAGCAGGGATATCGCCAACAGGCGCATGACCACAATCCGTCCATGCCCGGCTTTCCCCAGCTTTAAAAAGGCGGTAAACCCGGCGATCAGGACCACCAGGATGTAGCTCCCCAGTTTTGCTGCATTCCGCCATTGGGCCCAGTATTCCACCGTTCCCTCCCAGCGCAGCCGGTAGTGGGTGCCGATAAAATCGGGGATCCCCGCCAGGAACGCGACGGCCGCCCCGATCAGGCCCACCACCGCCACAGCTGCCAACGGGTTCAGCCAGTTCCGCAGGTTCCGGGGTTCGTAGAAATAGACATAGATCCAGGGCAGCAGCATAAACAGCAGGACCCAGTCTACCAGCAGGCTGCCCACGAGGATCCAGAGGGCCCCGTCAAAAATTTTGGCCTTGACGTTCCGCAGGGATTTCAGGCTGATCAGCCGACGCATGGCCAGCAACAGGAACAGGTTGGCCACCAGGGCGTGACGGTCCAACAGGGATTCGGGAAAAAGCAGGACCAGCAATGCAAAGAAGTAGCTGGTATAGGAATGGGAGCCCGTAAGCTGGTTGCGCTGGACGATGAAGTTCACCAGCAGCACGCTCAGCAACAGGGCACTGATCCCCAGCACGTCCATCGGCAGGGTTTCCAGGCTGATTTCCCGGTTGAACCGGAGAAATAGCGCGCAGGCATACAGGAGGGTGAGAAAGCAGAGAACCAGGATGTAATTGACGGGTTTTGTTTTGCCAAAAACGCTTGAAATCATCGCTGGTTTTCGTATGTTTGCAGGGTAAATATAGGTACAATGAGAGCTTTTTTTGAAGGGATCGAAAATTTATTTGTCAACTTCCTCTTCGCCCCTTACGACTTTTTCCGCTTCATGGAAAGCTGGTGGGCCGCCAACACCATCAATTGGATTTTCGTCATTATCGGCACGGTAGCAATGGTATACTGGCTCGGCCAATTGCGCTTGTTTGACTCCCGAGGGGAAGAAGACCGCAGCATTACTTCCCATTCGTATTTATAGTCCCTCTCAGAGGTCGAAACCGATATCTTTCCGGTAGTAGGCATCCTGGAAGGTTAACGCCTCCACGGCCCTGTAAGAGCCTTTCAGGGCCTCCCTGAAGTCCGTACCATAAGCGGTAACGGCCAGCACCCGGCCGCCGCTGCTCACCACCTGCCCGGATTCGTCCCGTCGCGTCCCGGCGTGGAAGACCACGGCATCCCCGGTCGCTTCCAGGCCGCGAATCACGCGTCCTTTTTCGTACGCCTCCGGGTACCCCCCGCTAACCATGACCACCGTGGTGGCCGCTTCCGGCCGCACGCGCAACTCCACCTCATCGAGCCGGCCCTCGGCCGTCGCCTGCATCAGGTCCAGCAGGTCCGTTTCAATCCGCGGGATAACCACCTCGGTCTCCGGGTCGCCCATGCGGACATTGTACTCGATAACAAGCGGGTCGTCCCCCACCCGGATCAGCCCGATAAAGATAAAGCCCACATAAGGCAGCCCTTCGCGCTGCAACCCTTCTACCGTGGGCCGGATGATGCGGTTTTCGATTTTCTCCATAAAAGCGGCATCCGCAAAGGGCACCGGGGAAACAGCGCCCATGCCCCCGGTGTTCAGGCCGGTGTCCCCTACCCCGATCCGCTTGTAGTCCTTGGCGGTGGGGAGGATTTTGTAATTCCTGCCGTCTGTGAGTACAAAGCAACTCAACTCAATCCCGGACAGGAATTCCTCAATCACCACCCGGGCGCTGGCCGAACCGAATTTGGCATCCAGCAGCATGGAGCGGAGCTCGGACTTTGCATCGTCCAGGGATTCGAGGATCAGCACCCCTTTGCCGGCGGCCAGGCCGTCGGCTTTTAACACGTATGGGGGCTGCAGGGTTTCCAGGAAGCGGTAACCCTTGTCGAGATCCTCGGGCCCGAAGCTTTCGTAGGCCGCTGTGGGGATGTTGTGGCGGCTCATAAAGGCCTTGGCGAATTCCTTGCTGCCCTCGAGTTGGGCAGCCGCCCGGGACGGGCCGATGACCGGGATGCCTGAAAGCTCCGGGTGGTCTTTAAAATAGTCGCTGATTCCCTCTACCAGCGGGACTTCCGGACCCACGATCAGCATGTCGATGTCGTTGTCCCGTACGCTTTGGGCAATACGGTCAAAATCGTCTACTGCCAGGGGCAGATTGGTTGCAACTTGGGAGGTGCCCGCATTTCCGGGGGCCACGTAGAGTTTTCCGAGGGAATTGCTTTGCGCCAGTTTCCAGGCCAGGGCGTGTTCGCGCCCGCCGGATCCCAGGACCAGGATATTCATGATGCCATATTTTCGACAAAAATAGGGGATGCCGGCCAAATGGACGGCTTCCCGGGGAAGCTATTTGCCGGTAATTGCACTTTTGAGCAGGCGGCCTGCATCCTGCCGGAACCTCAACACAAGGAGGCAGCCGCTACCCGGCCGCGAGGCGCCAGGCGCTACCCAAGCGGGGGGCGTCAGCGGTTACCCAACCGGGGGACGGCACCAGCGGCAACCCGTCCCGGGGTGCGTTCTCAGCGCCGGTTCCTGCCGGAAAAGTCCCGATGTTCCTTCCGTTCCAGGTCTTCCCGGGAGAGCGTCCGGAAGTAATCAAAGGTTTTCTTCATCCCTTCTTCCCGGCCCACCTGCGGTTCCCAGCCCAGGATTTCCCTGGCCTTGGTGATATCCGGCTGCCGCTGCATCGGGTCGTCCTTGGGCAATGGCTTAAACACGATTTTCTGGTCCGTGCCGGTCAGTTTGATGATCTCTTCGGCAAAGTCCCGGATGGTAATTTCGTGGGGGTTCCCGATATTCACCGGGAGGGCGTAGTCCGAGAGGAGCAACCGGTAGATCCCCTCTACCTGGTCGTCCACGTAGCAGAAGGAACGCGTCTGGGAACCGTCGCCGAAGACCGTCAGGTCCTCGCCCCGGAGCGCCTGGCCCATAAAGGCCGGGATCACCCGTCCGTCATTCAGGCGCATCCGCGGCCCGTAGGTGTTGAAGATCCGCACGATCCGGGTCTCCAGCCCGTGGAAACGGTGGTAGGCCATCGTGATGGATTCCTGGAACCGCTTCGCTTCGTCATAGACCCCCCGGGGGCCGATGGTATTTACATTGCCGTAGTACTCCTCGGTCTGCGGGTGCACCAGCGGGTCGCCGTATACCTCGGAGGTGGAGGCTATCAGGATACGTGCCTTTTTCTCCTTGGCGAGCCCCAGCAGGTTGTGCGTGCCCAGGGCGCCCACCTTGAGTGTCTGGATCGGGATTTTCAAATAGTCGATCGGGCTGGCCGGGCTCGCAAAATGCAGGATGTAGTCCAGCCGGTCCGGGACGTGGACAAACTTCGTTACATCGTGGTGGTAATACTCAAAGTGCTCGTGGCGGAACAGGTGTTCGATGTTTTTCAGGTCGCCCGTGATCAGGTTGTCCATGGCGATGACGTGGTAGCCTTCAGCGATAAACCGGTCGCACAAATGGGACCCCAGAAATCCGGCCGCCCCTGTTATCAAAATTCGCTTCACCTGTTTGCTTATTTGTTGTTGTTACTTAATTGCCTTTCGTGCCGGCGGGAACGCAGGTTGCCCGCAGACCGGATGATGTGCTATCCGCGGCCGATGGATTCGTAGTGGAACCCGCGCGACTTCATCTCCTCCACGTCGTAGAGGTTGCGCCCGTCAAAAACCACCGGGGCTTTCAACAGGTCCTTGACCATGCTGAAATTCGGGTTGCGGAACACGCTCCATTCCGTACAGATCACCAGGGCATCCATATCCTCCACCGCCCCGTACATGCCGGGTGCAAAAGCGATGGCATCGCCCAGCTTCCGCTTCACGTTTTCCATGGCTTCCGGGTCAAAGGCAGTAACCTCAGCCCCGGCGGCCAGCAACTCCTCGATAATATACAGGGCCGGGGCCTCCCGGATATCGTCGGTTTCCGGTTTAAAGGCCAGCCCCCAGAGGCCGATCTTCTTACCCTTCAGGTCATCCCCGAAATATTTCCGGATCTTGGGGATCAGGGCCGTTTTCTGTTTCTGGTTTACGTCGATCACGGATTCCAGGATCTGGAAATCATAGCCGGAATCCTTGCCGGATTTATGCAGGGCCTTGACATCCTTCGGGAAACAGGACCCCCCGTACCCGATGCCCGGGAACAAAAAGCGTTTCCCGATGCGGGAGTCGGTGCCCATCCCAATCCGGACCTTGTCCACATCGGCCCCCACCAGCTCGCAGAAGTTGGCGATCTCGTTCATAAAGGTGATCTTGGTGGCCAGGAAGGAATTCGCCGCGTATTTGGTGAGCTCCGCCGACCGTTCGTCCATGATGATCACCGGGTTCCCCGATCGTACAAAGGGCTTGTAGAGTTTCTCCATCAATTCCGTGGCACGGGGAGAGCTGGAGCCCACCACAATCCGTTCGGGCTTCAAAAAATCGTCCACCGCAAAGCCCTCCCGGAGGAATTCCGGGTTGGACACCACGTCAAAGTCGCATTTGGCATTTTTTGCAATCGCCTCCCGCACCTTATCGGAAGTCCCGACAGGCACCGTACTCTTGTCCACAATTACCCGGTAATCGGTTATCAGTTTCCCGATTTCATCCGCCACGCCCAGGACGTATTTCAGGTCCGCAGACCCGTCTTCGTCCTCCGGGGTGGGGAGCGCCAGAAATACGATTTCGCCGTGCTCCAGGCCCTCGGCCAGGGAAGTCGTAAAGGTGAGGCGGCCCGCATTGATGTTCCGCTCAAACAATACGTCCAGGTGCGGCTCGTAGATGGGCACCTCCCCCTCCTGCATCCGTTTGACCTTGAGCTCGTCGATGTCGACGCAAACCACGTCGTTACCGGTTTCGGCCAGGCAGGTCCCGGTTACCAAACCGACATAGCCCGTACCTATTACTGATATTTTCATTGATTGATTCTTTGTTGCTGATTAAAAGCCGTGCGATGTGGCCGCAATATTAATTAGAACGGGGCGTACCGCGCAACTGTTTTGGTCGAACAACCCAATTCCGGGATAAAAGTACTCGTTTTCCTACTGTGTGAAGTACCTCCCGGTTCCATTAACGCGCTTTTTTCCGCGATGGTATGCCGATTTGCCGACAAATCCGAAATGCAACCCCGGGATCGGAGGCAGGCTTCTAATACGCCTTTTCCTCCCCCCGGAACATATTGAGGACCGTCTGCACGATGATTTTTACATCCAGCAGAAAGGACCAGTTCTCGATGTAAAAAATGTCGAATTTAATCCGGCCGTGTATGTCCGAATCCCGTTCTACCTCCCCCCGGTAGCCGCGCACCTGGGCCAGGCCGGTGATGCCCGGTTTGATAAAATGCCGGACCATGTATTTGTCTACCTTGCTGGCGTACTCGTCCGTGTGCTTGAGCATGTGCGGCCGCGGGCCCACCACGGACATATTCCCGAAGAGCACGTTGTAGAACTGGGGCAGCTCGTCGATACTCGTCTTCCGGATAAACCGGCCAATCCGCGTTACCCGCATATCGTTTTTCCCGGCCTGGAGCTTGTCGGCGTCTTTGTTCATGGCCATGGAGCGGAATTTATAGCAATAAAATTCCCGGTTGTCCAGCCCCGTGCGCTTCTGCACAAAAAACAGCGGCCCCGGCGATTCCAGCCAGATCAGGATGGCCAGCAGGGGCCCGAGCCAGATCAGCACGCCGAATATCACCACCAGGCTGAAGGCGATGTCGAACGAACGCTTGACAAAAGCATTGATGGGGTTGTGGAGCGGGATATCCCGGAGGGATAGGATCGGGAGGTAGTCGTAGTACTCGAATTTCAGCTTTTTTGAATATAAATTTTTGTTGTCAGGAAGAAATTTAAGTGTTATCAAGTTGTTGTCCGCAAAGTTGATGAAATCAATGATTTCGCTGTTTTTTAATTCTGAAACCGAGCAATACACCTCATCGATCTTATTGCTTACAATAAATTCGAAACAGGCTTTCAAGTCAAAGTTTTCAGATCTGGGGCAGAATTGCTTCCTGAATCGATAACCAAATTCTGTGCGATCGTTAAACACCTGAACCAATTGGTCTGTTTTCTTGTTTTTGCCGATCACAACAACGTCGCGCAGATCCCCTTTGACTTTTTCGCGATACTTCATGAGAAGGTAATAGCTCAATAATTTCATGCTGCTAACGGATACAAATACTATCCCAACATACTGTGCCAGCGCAAAACGACTCATGTTTGGTTGCTTGAAAAAGCCGATAAATGCATAAACGATCAGGAAATAAATAAAGAATTGCTGAACGAGAAGGCGCAAAATGTGAACAACCTTTGCATGCCTCCTGATTACATAAAATTCAGTTTTAAACGCGATTATCAACCAACCAAGGGATATATAGCCATGAAATAGCAGGTCAACCTCCAAATTGATGGGGAGCAGTTTTGCGATATAGTTGATTATCACAAAATCCACCAAAAAAGATACCGGAGATATAAGATCCAGATATTTGGATTGTTGAAAGGGCATGATCATTTGTTCTCGGGTACCGCGATAATGGACTTATGCGGCCGAATGTCCCCAGGGTTCATTCGCCTAAAAATAGGGGTTATTTTATATAATGGCGAGCCAGTAAGTAGAGAAATTTGGAGTTCGTGTACAAATATCTTTTGAACATTCTCCTAGGCTCCTTTAACAACCTGTAAAACCATTCGAGGCCAGATTTGCGCATCCAGGCTGGTGCCCGCTTAATAACCCCAACGTATGTCGGCAATGCTCCACCTATGCCGAAAAGAAACGCGTCTATCTGCCGGGTGTGGGCGTGCATCCAGACTTCCTGTTTTGGGCAACCCAAAGCAACAAAAACGACCTGTGTGTTGGATTCGTTCAATTGTCTTACATATTTCTCATTTTCCCAGGACTGCCCAAAGGGAGGGGAAATTAAATGAGTCAAAACAATTCCCGGCAACTCTCTGTTGATTTTGGATCGGGTCGCCTCCAGAACCTCTTCGGTTGAACCGATGAATGCCACCCGGTATTCTTTTAGATTGCAGTGATGCAAAAAGAGCGGCAAGAAATCCATTCCTGCAATCCGCTCCTGACTGATCCCGTGAAGTACCCGAAAGCTTTTGGCAACGGGTAAACCATCCGGTAAAGCATATGTGGCAGAATTGACCACCTCGGCGAAATCGGAATTATCATACGCTTCAATCAACATGTGAACATTGGAAAAGCAGGCATAACCGGATTCTTCCTGTTCGATTCTATGATGAAGTTGTTCAATTAAATCGACCTCCCGGATGGCATTTACATCGATGCTGATAATTCTTTTCTTGCTGTTGTCCATGAATCTAATTCACTACGGAATTGTATATCTTCAGTAAGTTCTCCAGATTAATTTTATGAGTGTATTTTTCAAGATATGTCCGCCGGGCACATTTTTCAAAATCCTCTCTCGGCACCATATCGTAATCCTCGATTGCCTGTATTAATGATTTAACCTGACCGGAAGAAAACAATAACCCATTGTAATTGTGGTTTACTAATTTGCTGATATTCTCATTGTCACATGCTATTACAGGGGTTCCCGCAGCGTAAGACTCGATAATGGTATTTGGCAACCCTTCATAACACAGGGATGGAAATACAAGTGCCTTGGTGGTTCTCAACAGTTCCGCCACCGAGGACCTGGGCTGCTCACCCCGAAAATGGATGTTCTTACCTGCCAAATCCCTGAGCTCCTGCTCCAGTGGGCCCGTGCCGACGATGGTCAGGGACTTTTCGGGGAGTCCCTGAAAAGCTTCTAACAACAAATGAACACCTTTTTCCCGGGACAGTCTGCCGATATATAAAAACCCTTGGCGAGCGGGAGGCACTTTCTCAGTGTCCTCATAAATGTCGTCCGTACTATTTGGCTTCACAATTAGCTTTTCCCCTCCAACTCCCAGGCTCGATTGAATAAATAAATCTTTGATAAACGGGGTCAGGACAATAAACCGATCTACAGAATCCTTCCAGATCCCCTGGACCTTTGAATACCACAAAAATGTTGATAGCAATAGGCTCTTCGGAACAGAGTCCTGAAAGCAAGCGTGATATACTCCATGGGCGGGAAATTTTAAATTCACACATTTCGTGCAGATTTGTCCATCCCGGAGTAATAGTGCCGCCGGGCATATCAGCCGGAAATTATGTAGCGTCATCACGATGGGTACTCCCAAATCCTTTGCTGCCTTCAATACAGCCGGGGATGCCTGGTAAAACAAATTATGTGCGTGTACGACGTGTGGTTGGAATTCTCGAATTGCCTCCCTGGTCCGGGAATAGGCCTGCTTATTGAAGAAAAGACGGCCCGCATTGATTTGCTTATTGTCAAAATGCAGTTGTTTTACGTTCAGGCCGTATTCCGTAAGCAACTTCATTTCGTTGTCTACCACAGCGTCCTCGCCTCCCGAAAACCGATACAAATTATGTATCTGAAGAACGTTCATAGGCAGAAAATTTGAAGTAGAAAAAAGCGTGGAAGAATGCAAAAAGCAGCACGATGGCGTTCCTGTTAAAATGGGATTCGGTCAGGCTCGTTCCGAGAAAAAGGACGAGGAACGCAAAATAAATGGTGGCTTCCCGGTTCCATAGCCGGCTGGTAGCATATACCAATGACGTTAAAAAAAGCACAAGCCCCACCAGCCCTGTTGCCAGAGTAATTTGCAGGAATAAATTATGTGCGTTAAACGTATTTCCTTTTAGAAGCAAGGCCTGATACCTGTGGCGTCGAAAGCAAAGTTCCAACTCGGTTTGTTGGTCACCATAACCCGTGCCTAAGGCCGGATTTGCCTCTATTACGTGTGCCGTACAGTCCCAGATGAGTTCCCGGAAACCCCTGCCTCCCCAGTACTCAGTGACCTCGTATTGCCCATCGAAATTAACCGCATCCTTGAATTTTTCTATCAGGGCCCGATTACTAAAAACAAATACAACGGCGAGTACTATAATTGCTATAATGCCGAGGAACTCCGGTGTGGATGCTATTTTCCTCGCCCTCCAAAGTAAAAAAACAGACAGGATCAAAGTAAAAACTATTGTACTTCTACTGCTCAATAGTAGTAGAATCCCTAAAAGGAAAATTAAAATAATCGGAGCCGGCTTCCGATACCATTGCGGCATTGAATTGCGGTGGAACAACCAGAGGGTCAATGTCAAAACAATGGCCGCGCCAACGTACAGGGAGAATCCCAGATAATGAAAATTTATTAGGGAGGTGGCAAGATTTTCCTGAAGCAACGCGTCCAAGGAAAACTCCGGGGCATTCATGGCCACAGAGAGAGAGAGTATCGAGAGAATTGACGTGGAAAACGTAAAGCACCCTACAAGTAGACCTGCATCTGAAATGCTGAATATGCCTTTTAAATGACGCATTACGAGAAAAAACAGGGGAATGAAAACGAGCAACAGTGATTTCTGGAGACCGTGCGCGAGGTCATCACTCCAAAACAAGGATAGGAAATGCAACAATACGTATCCATTGATCACGAGGAACTCCAACCAATCACGCCGGGAAGCCTGAACGCGAAAGTGCAATAATTCAAACAACCAGAAAGCCAAAATTGCGCCAGCCATCAGGTTGGGCAAGGCCGGCCCAAACGGTAGCACAACCAGGAAAGTTGCGAATAGGCCGATCCATATGTTTTTACGGGATAATTTCAATCAACATGCATTTGCTGTGCGCGGTCAAACTCGGCCAGTTTAAATAATAGTATAATGGGTACGATGATTTCCGGGTACTCCAGGTAATTCTGAACCGAAAGTAAAAAAAAGGCATATATACCAATAAACTTAAGGAATTCTGCTCGCTCCCGGCTGATCAGATTACCCTGGATCTGCCAAATCCTGATAAAAAAGAAAATCAGGTAACCGCCCCCGGCAAGCAGGCCGTACTCAAGAAGAAGCGCAACCAGAGAAGAAAATGTTTGGTTCCTTGTACCGTCATTGTAGGGTTTCGACAACAATTCCCTGTTCAGGAGGGGGTAAACATCTTCGGAATGTGCTGGTGTACGGATTGAAAAGTTGCTCCTTAGCCATTCGTTCTGAACGAAGTCGCCATTAAGGTAGAAGGCGGTTCTGGAATTATATCCCCCGGGTGCGGCCCCTAACATAAAAACCTTCATGTCGCCGAGAAATCGTTTCTGGGACCCGTCCAGAAACGTTATAAAACGCGGTATCTGGGTGACTTCCAATTGGCGAGATCGCTCCACTTCCTCCTGATAGTCGTAAGAATCAAAAACCAAAAGCGCCCGGTTGATATTGGCCTCGATATAATCCAGGTTCCTGGGATTGAATACTCCTATCATCCCCACCGCAATAATCGAACTCAATAAGATGGCCCCCATGATTTTCCAATATCTAAGGAGCCGCGTGGCGTACAACAGCAGAAGGGAAATCAGAAAAATCACAAGTCCCAGTCCATAAAAACCAAAAACACCACTAATCAGAAAAAAGGCAAAGGAATAATATTTCCTTTTACTGAGATAGTACACGCTAAACCCCAGGTTTATAACCGAAAGCGTATGGGAGCCCAGACCGTCCAGCCCATAGAGTCCCGTAAAGGCGTCATCGTAATTCATCAGGGAGGGGTCTATAATAAATTGTGCATAAATGAATGCACTGACGTTCACCACCACCAATACGCGTGATGCAATCGCCAGGAATGTGTCAAATACGGAAAAAACCCTGCCAGATTTCCAGGCTATGGGACGAGCTTGTAAAAAGACCCAAATAGGCAATATCAGATAAGCAGAGACGAAAAAATTGAGAAAATACCCCCCCGCCAGATACGCTGACAACAAGCCCAACAGAAAAAACAATAGCGTGAAAAGCAATATGCTCCTATTTAATTTTAGCCGGAGCAAGTACCCAAGGACGGCTAGAATCACAGGATAAACCAGAATAAGGGTTTGGCGCAAAAAGGTGAATACCAGAAGCCCTGTCAGTAACAGTGTCCAAAATATTGCCTGCTTACGGGAAACTACCATGTCATATCCGGTTCATAGCCGAGTTTAACAAGCACGTCCCCCGAATGCTTCTTGAAGCACTCTTTCTCTTCCTGACCAAAATAATTTTTCCAATCGCCGGAAATGCCTTTTCTAAGGAAACTGTTTTTCTTTTCGTCTCCCTTTTTGCGTTGCGACTGGTTCTCAAATGAATATTTTTGAACCACTTTTTCCAGGCGCTCCTTCTCGATATGTGAAACACCAAGTTGCTCTTTTAATAACTTAGAGACCGTCCCAAAAGTATCATGTAACAAATCCTCGTACTTCACTAAATAGATGTTTTCACTACCGTGTTCCATTTCCCTGAGCCAGGCCCGGTTGAACTCAGCCCAATTTCCCATATAAGTGAATTGTTGCCATTTACTCGGCTTGCTCATAAAAGCGTAGTCGATGAATGCACGAAGATTGTATTTTATATCCTCAAAATTTTCGAATCCTGTTTTGTTTCGGTGATAAATGACATCCTTGGGGTTCAGCTTATTCTTTTCGTTCCAGATCAATTGGTGATAATAAAGAGAAATCATCACATCCCGCCCATCTCTCACCAGAAACAAAATCTTTTTGTTACTCGGAATCCGTCCAGTGGGAAGATAATGGCCGTGAAATACCGAAGACCCCAGGGCCGGCATCCGGTTTCTCGGAAACGGCAACCCCAGATACGCAGAAACCAGTTGACCAAGCCAGGTGCCTCCGGATTTGGGGTATTCTACAATGAGAACCGAGTCATTGACCGTTGTCAGGGTGTTTATCAACAAGAGTCGAGTGGCTTGTTCCAATTTACTTTTAATTGTGCGTAAAATCATCTTTTAGGATTTCCAGCTTTTCAGATCTGTGCCCAGCAGTTCCTCTAATTGCTCAATTTCTTCCGAAAGGGCCTCCCGAATTAATTCCCGGGCCTTATTGTCATCCGGATTTGCCACACGCTTTTTTGATTTTTGGCTGGTAACGAGATTCAGAAAGAAAATCTTTAATTTATATTTCAAATTGTACGGCACCAATGGGTCTATGATATACCTGACAAGTGCTTTTTTTATGCCCGATTGGCTATAGAGTGCATTCCGTATCCACGGAAACCGCACTTCCCCTGTTTTATTCAGCTGTTTTAGTTCCGGTTCAAAATCCGGGTCCACGCCAATAAACTCATAGGCATCGCGGACAACTGCCAACGGGTCATTTTTTATCTCCTCATAAAACACAATGTGGGCGCTCTCAGCAGGGAAGTATTTTCTCAAACGGGTGATCTGCGTAAAATACCTTCCATGATCGACATATGTGTTGTTGGATAGGGTCCGCAAATCCCCTTCCCTGATCCGGCTCTCTTCCAGGCTGATTGCCTTGTGCAGGATTTCCTGCTCCATGTTTCTTTTAACAGCAAAGTTATATGCTGAAATAGCGCGTTCCACCGGGTTTCTGAGTACAAGGATGAGTTTGGCGTCCGGGTTCAGTGAGGCGATTCTTTGGATGGCTTTCTCAAAATATATGATGTTGGCGCTTCCGTTCAATACAGCGGGTTGCCCCGAATATTCATCCCGGTAAATCCTATCCAGAAACTTTGTTCCTTTTTCAAAAAGTTCATCATCTATAAAGAATGGTGTGTCTTTCATGGAAAACGGCGCACAAACTTCCGGGTGCTGGGCCAGCCAGTCGTATAGAGAAGTTGTTGCGGCCTTTTGAACGCCGATAAGGAATACATTGGGAGTTAGCTCAGCCATTTCTATTAATTTTATTCAGCAGGGCCAGGGGGTCCAGGTAACTTCTCAGTCCGGTTCGCTTTTTAACATAATAGGCCCCCAGGAAATTCCATGTCAACAAGCTTGCAATTGTTGCAATAGCCACCCCTTCAATGCCAAAGCGTTGAACTAGTGCGAAATTTAAAGTCAAATTGACGATGAGGCCAATCAGCATGATTTTCTGATGCGTCTTTTGATGGCCTGTCATCTGGAGAATATTGCCCACTGAACCGCAAAAACAATTCAATAGTTGCCCGACTCCCAAAATTAACAAGACCCCGGTTCCCGAGAGGTAGGCTTCCCCAAAAAGCCTCAGGAGGATGTCCTTCCCCAATAGAATTACCAGAAAAGTCCCCAATGCGATGGCTGCACTGATGCCTACGGCAAAAGTCAATAGGGTTTGCAACGGTTTTACATCATCCTTTCGATAAAGCTCAACAATTTTTGGCGCCAAAATTGAATTAATTGCATCCAAGTTGAAGGATATGAGCAAGGCCAGTTTTGCACCAACATCGTAAACAGCCACATCGGATTCATCTAAATAGGCTCCGACGAACAACCGGTCGATCCAGATCAGCAGAATCCCCAAAACAGATGTAATCAATATCGGTCGGGACTCCTTATTAAACTTGCGAAACGAGCCTTCAAGAGACTGGTAGAGACTATATCCAAAAACTCTGTAAGTGAACCAGCAACAACTCAACCACAGAAGGAATATGGCGATAAAATGCGCAACAATGGGCAATTCGTCGTATCTATTTCCAAAGAAAAGCACTCCGGCCAGTAAAACCCCGATTGTAAGCAGGAATCTCCCGAATGCGGCATAAATCGAAAAAAGTGTATTTTTTTTCAGGCCGCGATAAATTCCATTGTGTATATAGATCAGTGACCAAATCGGAAAAGTGAGGGCTGTCCATCTAAGAAATGGTGCAAATTCAAGCCTGTTAAAAACTCGGGAGGCAATCCATTCATCAAAGAGCACCATCGGCGTCGCCAGAATAGCGCACACCAGGAAAGAGCGTATGGTAGCCTGTGCCAAATACCCGGATAGTTCGTTTTTAGGGAGGTTTCCGGCAGCTACGTATCTCGTCAGGCTGACGTCGTATCCCAGCTTACCGGCAATGGACAAAACCATGAACAGGGTAAAGCCAAGGACCACCATGCCGTAAACTTCATTGCCGAAATAATGGATTACCATAAGTGTAAATCCATAGCCTAAAATCAATGCTGCTACACGAAAAAACACAAATACGCCCGCCTTGGCCACGAGTTCCTTTTGGTCTTTCCCCGAAAGGAGTTTGTAAAGGATTTTTTTTAATGGCATAGGTGAACCGGCATTGTTACTTCATTATTGTAAATAATACTATCTGATGCGGATCGGAATCGAATCAACAGCAAGCGTAAACAATCGCCTCCGATTTCCGTCTACCAATCCAAAACGCAGCATCTCAAACCGCTCAAGATCCGACTCAAAAGTGCCCGTAAACACCCATATCCCCCGCCGAACTTCAGAAGGAGTGGCTTGCGCAGGATAAAATCCACCCTGGGCCTCTGTATTAATTTTAGGATAAAAATGCAGGTAAAAGCTATGATCCGACCAATGCTCCGATCGACGGGTTTCTTCTAAATACACCCGAACCTGGTATCGTTTTGAGTTGCTTTGGGGATAAACCCGTATGTCCCGAACGATCAACCCCAGCGTGTCGTTAAAATACTCAAGATCCAAAACGCTATTCCCCGGCTCGCTTTGAATCCACGACGAATCCGGGTTTCGGCAACCACAGAACAAGATTAATATAACAAAGAACCCCCAGAATGAGCACCCGGCCTTAAAGAGGCCGAGGTTTTTAATACGGTACATGAGGCTTCGGGTATTCATTGAATCAAGAAAGTCGTACCTGTTTATACATATCCTGATTTTTCAAAAACCAATCATAAGTAGACCGGATACCATCTTCCAAACCAATGGATGCGGTCCACCCGGATTCCTTCAGGCGACTGACGTCCATGAGTTTTCGCGGCGTTCCGTCGGGTTTATCCATATCCCAGTGAATCGCTCCCTTATGGCCCACAATTTCCTGTATCAACTTGGCCAGGCTCCGAATGGTTAGGTCCCGGCCGGTCCCCACATTATACAGATCATGAGGCAATTTATTTTCCATGGCATAAACCACAGCATCTGCCAGGTCGTCTACGTGAAGAAATTCCCGCATTGGTTTTCCAGATCCCCAAAGGTCTACGCTTTTATGATCCGCTAATTTCGCTTCGTGAAACTTCCGGATCATCGCCGGCAAAACATGGGATGTTTTCAGGTCAAAGTTGTCATTCGGCCCGTAGAGATTCGTAGGCATCAGGCTTATATAGTATTTTCCATATTGCCTTCGGATAGACTCACATAGTTTAACTCCGGCAATTTTGGCAATGGCATACCATTGATTCGTCGGTTCAAGCGGCCCGGTGAGCAAACTGTCTTCTCCAAGTGGCTGCGGTGCTAATTTCGGATAGATACACGAACTCCCAAGAAAAATAAATCCTGTGACCCCGCTCTCATGTGAAGCCTGGATGAGATTGTTCTGGATGCTCAGGTTCTCCATCAGGAACTGGTAAGGGTAGGTGTCGTTTGCCAGGATACCCCCCACCCGCGCCGCCGCATCAATTACAAACTCAGGCTTTTCCGATTGAAAAAATTCATTGACCGCAGCCTGATCCCGCAAATCCAAATCACGGCTACTCCTGCCTATGAGATTGGTATAGCCTTTACTTTCCAACGCGCTCCAAATGGCTGAGCCCACCATTCCGCGGTGGCCGGCTACAAATATTTTATCTTGTTTATGCATGGGGCTCATTCAAAGTAATTCATAATCGTATACCCCCCCTTCCGGAGGTATTGTTCTTTTTTCATGAATTTCAGATCGGATTGCATCATATCCCGAACCAGATCCTCGAGGTTGAAATGTGGTTCCCAGCCCAGTTTATTTTTTGCCTTCGAAGCATCCCCGATCAACAGATCCACCTCTGTAGGCCGGAAGTATTTCGGGTCAACGCTGAGCACTTCCTTACCCACAGGTATCTGGTAATCAGGATCTGAACAGGAACTGATATAGGCTTTTTCCTCAACACCCTCTCCCCTAAACTCCAGTTCTATTCCCACTTCCCGGAAACTCATGCGAACAAAATCCCTTACAGTTGTAGTGGTTCCCGTCGCTATTACCCAGTCTTCAGGTTCATCGGCCTGCAGGATCATCCACATCATCCGGATATAATCCTTTGCATGGCCCCAGTCCCGTCGGGCATCCAGGTTCCCGAGATAAAATTTCTCCTGAAGGCCTAGTGCGATCCGTGAAACGGCCCGGGTGATTTTACGCGTCACAAATGTTTCGCCACGAATTGGCGACTCGTGGTTGAACAATATGCCGTTGCATGCGAACATCCCATAAGCCTCACGGTAATTTACAGTAATCCAATAGGCATACATCTTTGCTACTGCATACGGACTTCGTGGATAAAAGGGAGTGGTTTCACTTTGCGGGACTTCCTGAACCTTTCCGTAGAGTTCCGAAGTGGATGCCTGATATATTCGCGTGTGTTTTTCCAGACCCAGAAGCCGAACTGCTTCCAAAATCCGAAGCGTTCCTATTCCATCAGCATTTGCTGTATATTCCGGAATTTGAAAAGAAACATGCACATGGCTCATCGCCGCCAGGTTGTAAATTTCATCCGGCCGAATTTCCTGAATGAGCCGAATCAGGTTGGTGCTGTCCGTCATATCCCCGTAATGGAGGAAATACTGCTGATTCTCAACATGCGGATCTTCGTAGAGGTGATCGATACGATCTGTGTTGAACAGGGAGGAACGCCTTTTGAGGCCATGTACTTCGTAGCCCTTTTTCAGGAGGAATTCGCTCAGGTACGCCCCGTCCTGACCTGTAACTCCGGTAATCAATGCGATCTTGCTCATATTGGGTATGATACTTTTTTGTTATGGAAGAAGAATACTACATTCCGGCCGTTTGGCAAAACTACGATAATTATTTCCCCTTCGAATCTTTGACGTACTATCGGGAGCATATCTATTCTTGATCCGCAGGGCAAATTCGTACCAGGTCATCGGCTCCCCGTCTGTAAAATGCCTGATCCCAAAATCCTGATCATCAGAGGTAATGAGCTCCAGAATATATTTTGCTAGATTCCCGGCCTTTGTAGGACAGCCTCGCTGCTGGTCAGTTACTTCCAAGTTTTCATTTTTATTAAGGCGGTTGAGGATTGTTGTAAAGAAATTCGGAGGATATTCGGAATACAACCAGGAAGTGCGAATAATAAAATACCTGTCCAGACACTTACCGATACGCTTTTCCCCTTCCCATTTGGAACGACCATATGCATTGATCGGATTTGGTTTGTCAGTAGGTCGATAGCCGTGCGGTTTACTCCCGTCAAAAACATAATCTGTTGACAAGTGAATCAGTATAACCCGGAATTCGGCGCAAGCTCTGGCCAAATTTTCTGCCCCGCAGGCGTTGACCTCCATGGCTTTGTCTTCTGCTACTTCTGCCTCATCTACCTCGGTGAAAGCCGCCGTATTTATACAGTATTCCGGAGCATGTTCCTTGAATCGTTTTCTGATTTCTTCCACACGCGTTATGTCGAGGGACTCCTTTGATAAAAAAACGCCGTTGATTTCGTCGTAACTCCCAATTCTGGCTTGAATGCTTTTTCCCAGTTGGCCGTCTGCGCCGGTTACAATTACAGAGGTCATTATTTCAACATTCTAAAAAACGGAAGTGCTCGGTCCCTTGGCGAGAGTTTGATCTCGGATTCCGGAACCCCCCAGTCCAGATCCAGGTCCGGATCGTTGAACCGAATGCCAGCCTCGGCTTTCGGGTTATAGTAGGCATCGCATTTGTAACAAAATGTCGTATCGTCCTCAAGGCTCAGAAAACCGTGAGCGAGTCCTTTGGGTATCCAGAGCATCCGGGAGTTGTCCGATGAAAGTTCAACAGCCACGTGCCTTCCGAACGTTGGACTGTCAGTCCGGAGATCCACAACAATATCCCGGACCCTTCCGCGTACCACGCGTACCAACTTGGCCTGAGCCCATTGTCCTTTTTGATAGTGCAGGCCACGAAGTACGTTTCGGGAAGAAACCGAATGATTGTCCTGCACAAAGTCCACAGACAGGCCGAGATTCTTTTCGAATTTCGCCTTGTTGTAGGACTCCATAAAAAAACCCCTGTCGTCTCTGTAAATGGTGGGTTCAATTAGGTAACATCCGACTATTTCCGTCTTTGAAAGTTTCAATATACAAGTCCTTCAGGTGTGTTGAATGAGGCTTAATAAATATTCTCCATATCCGCTGCTTCGCAGCGGTTCGGCCAGTTGTCGCAATTGAGCCTCCCCGATGTAACCCATTTCAAACGCAGCCTCCTCGATTGCCCCGATCTTCTGACCCTGCCGGTTCTCGATTACTTCGACAAATTGCGACGCCTGCATTAGTGAGGATACGGTGCCGGTATCCAGCCAGGCCGTTCCCCGGTCAAGTACAGAGACGTGCAACTTTCCCATTTTCAAGTATGCCTTGTTAACATCCGTAATTTCCAGTTCGCCTCGGTGACTAGGTTGAATGCCCTTGACGATATCCAAAACCTCATTGTCGTAAAAGTAAATCCCGGGAATGGCGTAATTGGAACGGGGATTTTCGGGCTTTTCTTCTATGGAATCTACCTGACCCGTGGCGTCGAGGTTAACAACCCCGTAGCGCCTCGGGTTATTGACATGGTAGGCAAAAATCACCCCTCCGTCCGGATTCAGCCTCTCGGACAGTTGTTGGTGCAGGGAAGAACCGTAAAAAATGTTGTCCCCAAGGATGAGTGCCACATTATCCTCGCCGATGAACAACCTGCCGATGTTAAAAGCGTCAGCTATTCCTCTTGGATGTGATTGAACTGCATATTCAAAGCGGCATCCAAGTTGGCTGCCGTCACCGAGTAGCTTTTGAAATAGTCCAGAGTCCCGGGGTGTTGTAATTATCAGGACTTCCCGTATTCCCGCACGCATAAGCGTAGCCAACGGGTAATAGATCATCGGTTTATCGTAAACAGGCATCAATTGCTTACTGAGGGCAATGGTCATCGGGTACAAGCGCGTGCCGGAACCGCCGGCGAGTATAATGCCTTTCATAATTTCTTATTTAATTTCCCGATATACCAGTGAATTGTTTCGGTTAAACCCGACTCAAAAGTAGTGACGGGCTTCCATCCAAGCTCGCCGGTTAATTTCGAATGATCTACCGCATAACGGATATCATGCCCGGGGCGATCTTCAACAAACCGAATTTGATCCGTATAGGATTTTCCCCCCAGCGACGGTACGATCTCGTCAAGCTTCTGGCAAATAAGTCGTGCCAGATCCAAATTGTTTTGTTCATTGTTGGCGCCGATCAGGTAGTGCTCCCCGGGATCGCTGTATTCAAAAATGCCAAGAAGCGCTTCGCAATGGTCTTTAACAAACAACCAGTCCCGGATATTGGAGCCGTCACCGTAAATCGGGATTTCCTTCCCTGTCATCGCTGTGTTTATCACTGTGGGAATAAATTTTTCCCGGTGCTGACGGGGGCCGTAGTTGTTCGAGCAATTGGTGGTAATACAGTCCATCCCGTAGGTTTTTACATAGCTCCTGACCAGGTGGTCAGACCCTGCCTTCGAGGCGCTGTATGGGCTGTTTGGTCTATAGGGGCTTGTTTCTGAGAAAACACCTGTTTTGCCAAGCTCGCCAAAAACTTCATCCGTTGAAATATGCAAAAATCGTCCCTGACATGCACTTCGACCCTTTGGCATCCACCATTTACGGGCGGCCTCGAGTAATGTGAAGGTGCCCATAACATTGGACATTACAAAAGTTTCTGGGGACGCAATGCTATTGTCCACATGAGATTCGGCTGCGAAATGAACGATCCCATCGAAATGATAACGTCGGTGAAGGCGGTTAAGCAGCCCCCCATCCGTTATATCTCCCTGAATAAAATCGTATTGAAAATCCGGATTCAGCCCGTCCAGGTTGTCCAAGGATCCGGCATACGTAAGCTTGTCGAGATTTACTATGTGCCAATCCGGCCGCTCTAAAGCCAGGTAATGAATAAAGTTCGACCCGATAAACCCAGCGCCTCCGGTAATTAGTATTGTTCGCTTTTCGGTGGCAGGCTTCCTCATGCTTCCAGTTCCCGGGCCTTTTTAATCATAAAAACAAAAAAATCTTTCAACAGGTACAACAACAATAAGACTAGCGGAACCAGAATAAGGGGCCTGGCCAAAAATGTTGGGTTTACGCGTTGTGACCGTCCGAAGTTCATGATCTGGACAGGCTGCGTTTCCCTGGCCAATGTAAAACGGTTGGATTCGATTTCGCGTAGCAACGTGCTTTTAAGTTGTAATAGAGAGGTTGGCTCAACTCCATCACTTCCCTCGAGAACGATCCGGTTCGGGGCTTGAACCTCTTCGCGCATCAGACTAGCCGTGTAGCCGGAAATAAGCGAGTCTACCTGGCCTATCAGGCGGTAGTTCCAGGCTATACGATCCTCACTATTCTCCTGGCGTACCTCAACCAGTTTGCCATAGTAGGTGTTGGAATTTATATACTCTAATATGGCTTTTGCATATTCGGGCCCTCTGACCGGATCTGGATAGGTGCATATAATTCGGTGGTTTATACCGGACTTATCCAGAATTTCCTCTCGTATGACCTCAGAAATCGTCGGATCGGCCTGAAAATTTTCGAGCAATTCCAAATACCTGAGATAGTCTTTGTTGTTGAGGCTTTCTGCCCCTTCATTAACCGGTTCGATTTCAATTTGAAACTTATCGGCTGCAAGCCCCGGAATTCCGAGTGCTTCGAAAAACGAGGAATCTTCGGCTTGTAGGTTCGCCTGGATTTCCGAAACGGCATCGTACAGATAGTTCTTATTCTCCATATTGGGCCGTACAATTACTTCTGTCTTGAAGGAATCGCTCGTCAAGCCTTCGAGGCCCCATCCTAAACCAAGACCGATTACTACCAGCAGGCAAAAGATCCAAAACCTTTTTACCAGGTATAATAAAGCTTTTAGAATACCCCGGAAAACAACTCGAAACCCGTTCCTTACACCATCGAACAATTGCCCGATGTCAATCTGGTCTTCAGGTTGAGACGTGTTATTGGAATTTGCGTTCATACGTACTTACGAATTAAAAATTTGTTTCAATATTTTGTCGGTAATCAGGTAGGTGGGTTTGACGCCCGTGGTGCCCAGCCCCCCGGAGGCCAGGGTATGGCCGGTCTTGAGCGGATTGTCCGAGGCGTAGTATGCGTACCGCACCTTCACGTCCTCCCGGATGCTCTTGCGGATGCGGGAAGCCGATTGGATGGCCTTCTGGTAGTGTACCCCCTCCATCTCCAGGCCGATGACGTTCCAGGTGGAATCGTGGAAAAAACTCAGGATGTCCTTGTTCTGCAGGGAGGTCCCCAGGACGGTTACCATGGTGCCTTCGAAAACGCGCAAGCCGTTCCCCTCGAAATCCGATTTGCAAAGTTCGTTCCGGAACGGGTAGTTGTCGGCCGTGCCTTCAAAGATATGGGCCGATGGGATCATCAGGTCGCCTTTGTCGCCCTCCAGGATCCCTGCCTTTCCCATGATTGAAATGGAGTCCACCGACATATAGTGGAGTTTCCCGTCCATGTTGTAGGGCTTCAGCAACTCGTCGATCGTCTCGAAAGCCTGCTCCCCGAAGGCGTAGTCCATGACCAGGATCACCGGCTTGTCCGCTTCCTTCTCCGCCGCCAGTTCATAGCAGCAGGCATCCGGGCCCAGACGGGCCGTGTCGAAGAGTTGGACGTCGATGTTTGTGCCGGACAGGTCGTCGATGGGTATCATCCCGTTTTTGACCGCCCGGGAGGTTACCAGCTCACGGAGCTTGGCGCTTCCGGGCTGGCTCAACGCCTCGTAGAGCTCCAGGGGCGACTTGCCGGGCAGCGTTTTAGCCAGGGCCTTCCGGGCAAAAAGCGAGTTTAGCACGCTGTGCATATTGCTGCTGATAATGTGCAGCGGCCGGTTGAGTAAACCTTCTTTCCGAAGCACCCCCTTGATGTTGTTGGCCCACCGCTCCCCGTGGATGTGGTGGCCCAGGCGTTCCCGTAGGAGCGAGCTGAAGGTGATGGTTCGTTTTTCTCCCGTGGTGATTTCCTCGATGGCCAGCTTGCCGAGCCAGTAGATAATCTGCAGGAAGCGGGCCGGGTTCTTCTTGGTGGCCAGTTTGTCGTAGACCTCGGCGACATCCACAAAGGAACGTCCCAGGATGTTCGCCGTATGGATAAGCGCCACCTCCCGCTCGGCCTGGGAGAGCTTCTCTTTACCGATCGCCTTTTCGAGTTTCTGCCAGTCCCGGATGGTCCGGGGCCCATCGTCAATGAGCACGCGGCGCCCGATTTTGTCCGATTCCACAAAGAGGAAGGTCAGGTGGGTGAGGATGTCATAGATATCGGAACGCCCCCGGGTAATCTCGATATTCATTTGCTCCTCGTCAATGCGGTAGCAGTTCCGGCGCCTCTTTGGGGGGATGATCGGCTTGAAGTGGGATTTGCCGTACCCTTCGTCCGAGGTGAGGTTGATGAAGCGGCACTGTTCGATGCCTTCGGGCAGCCGTTCCAGGACGTACATCAGGCCTTCGAGTTCCGTCTTGTCCTCCCCAATGGACCCGTAAATCTCCGGGCGCAACTGCAGGAGCGCGTTCCGCAGCGTTTCGCCGGAAACGCCCATGGGCTTGTAGAAGCCCCGGTTGAACAAATGGCGCATGGTGATGTACATGCGCTCGATAGCATTGGTGGATTCCTGCGCTCGGGTTGTCTCCATCAGTTAGGTTCCTGCGGCAAATTTACGTTTAATTTTCGTACACGGAAGGGTGCTGCTATTTGCGGAAGGGGTACAGGGCGTCGGCCACTTTCCGGTCGTTGGCAAGCCGTTGCACCTTGTTCTGCCCTCCGAGCTTTCCTACCGACTTCATATATTCCCGGAATCCGCCGGCGCGGATCCGGGTGATCTTCAGGGGTTGCAGGATGTTCCCGGCAATCAGGTCGTAGTAGTAACTGTTTTGCCGTTGGAGGGAAGCGTCCAGCCTGGCGATAAATGCCGGCATATCCTCCGGTTCGGCTTCAAACTCCACGAGCCATTCGTGGTAGGGCAGTTCCTCCCCCCCGGTTTCGATCACCGGGGCCACCGTGAACTCGGCAACCCTTGCCCCGGATCCCTCCAGGGCCTCTTCCATGGCGTATTCCACCTCCTTGGCAATCACGTGCTCCCCGAAGGCGGAAATAAAATGCTTTATCCGGCCCGAAACGATTACCCGGTAAGGGTCCAGGGAAATAAACTGAACGGTATCTCCCAGGTTATAACCCCAGAGACCGGCATTCGTGGAGATAACCATGGCGTAGTTCACCCCGGTCTCCACCTCCCCGATGGTCAGCCGGCGCGCCCCCGGTTCAAAGAATTCGTCCGCCCGGACAAACTCGTAGAAGATCCCCGCGTCCAGCAAGAGGAGCAGCCCCTTGCCCCCGTCCGTATCCTGGTAGGCAAAGAACCCTTCACTGGCCGGGAAGAGTTCAATGCTCGCCACCCGCCGGCCCAGCAGGTGTTCAAACCGGCCCCGGTAGGGCTCAAAGTTCACGCCCCCGTAAATAAATAACTCCAGGTTGGGGAACAATTCGCCCACATCCTTCCCGGTGCGCTCCCGCAATTTTTCAAAGTACATCTGCACCCAGGAAGGGATCCCCGCAATGACGGTCATGTCTTCCTCCACCGTTTCATCCACGATCCGGTCTACCTTGGTCTCCCAGTCTTCAATGCAATTGGTCTCCCAGCTGGGCAGGCGGTTTTTCTGCAGGTACCCGGGTACGAAATGGGCCGAGATACCGGATAACCTCCCAACCTTGATGCCGTTCTTTTCCTGGAGTTCCGGGCTGCCTTGCAGGAAGATCATCTTCCCATCCACAAAGGCGGCCCGACCCGTCCGGTGGATATAGCTCAGGATTGCATTCCGGGAGGCGCGTACCTGTTCCCGGATGGAAGGCCGGGTAATCGGGATGTACTTGGCCCCGGAAGTAGTCCCGGAAGTCTTGGCAAAATAGAGGGGCCTGCCGGGCCAGAGGATGTCTTCCTTCCCTTCCAGGGCGGGCAGCACCCAGGGTTTCAGTTCCTCGTAATCCCGGATCGGGACGCGGGAGGCAAAATCCTCATACGTGTTGATGTCGCCGAAATCGTGATCCTTTCCGAATTGGGTCGCCCGGCCCTGCCGCAGCAATTCCCGGAAAACCTTGAGTTGGGCAGCCTGGGGGTTGCGCACCCACCGCCGGGACCGGTAATGGACAGTTGCTGCAAAAATCCGCGCTGCCAGGGCCTTCAGGGACATAGAAATCAATTAAAGTCGATGTAATTCAACGGGTTGACCGGGTTGCCGTTTTTCCAGAGTTCAAAGTGCAGGTGCGGGCCCGTGGTAAGCTCCCCGGTGTTCCCTACCGAGGCGATGACCTCCCCGGAGCGGACGACTTCGCCCTGCTCTTTGGCCAGCGACCCGTTGTGTTTGTATACGGAAAGGAGGCCGTCTTTATGCTCCAGGATAACCACGTAACCGGTGGCGGCCGTCCATTCGGAGAAGATGACCGTCCCGTTGGCAACCGCTTTCACCGGGGTGTCCCGGGGGGCTACCACGTCCACCGCATAGTGCCGGCCTTTGGGGTCGTACCCCTGGGTGACCGTCCCGGTAAGGGGGGCAAACAACAGGGTGCTCCCGTCGGCGCTCGGCCGTTCGAACAAATTGTACTTGTCCTCTAGGGCCACCTGTGCCCGCAGGACGCTGTCTTCGCGGATCGGGCTCAGGTCTACCTGGGCGGGATCGATTTTAAAAGGCTCGAAAACGGAGTCCCGGTTGCTCTGGTTATTTTCGATGTCCCCCCGGAGGACTTTGCGGATGTTATCAATATACCTATTGGTATAGTTGAGAACGGTTACCAGGGAATCCGTGGTATAGGTAAGCTCGGTAGCCTGTCGTTTCAGGGCGGTGGAGGAATAGCCGGGGATATATTCCCGCAGCGGGGTGAAGGCAATCAGCAGGGTAGTCAGCGCAATAAGGCCAATGACGGCCAGGGACCCGGATACAAATACATTCAGCCGGCTCAGTTTAAAGGATATCTTCTCCTCAAAAGTGTTCTCGTTCAGGATAACCAGCCGATACTTGTGCAAGAGTTTGCGCCTGATCTCCTTCCGTCGTTTATCTTTCTTCGCCATGGATCGGGAGTCAAATCGAGATGATTTGTCTAAAATAAGGCTTCTGCCACAATAAAACGGGCAGGAATATGTTTTTTCATTACCTTTACATTCCTAAAATGAAGCAGGCATGAATGCACTTTTATTATTCTTAGCAATTGGGCCCTGGCAGATTGCCATCATCGTCCTGGTGGTATTGTTGTTGTTCGGCGGAAAGAAAATCCCCGAGCTGATGCGCGGATTGGGCAGCGGGATCAAAGAATTCAAGGATGCCTCCCGCGAAGACGAAAAGCTGGACGAAAAGAAAGACTGAATTTTCGGAACGGTCGGGATTCCACCGCACATTCCGGATTGAATTTGATATTGTATAAGCACCCTGCAGGGTGCTTTTTTTATTCCCGTCCCTTTCCTTTTTTTCACGCCTATGCCCGCCAAACCCACCCTGTTCCGTTTGTCGATCAGGCCCGTGATGCTGCCAGCGCAGGCCCGTTTTCACCCGCCACTAATCCCCTCAAAACCACAACAAATCCCCATTCACGACGTAATTCCCCGGGTTCACAACAAAAAGTTACCCCCCGGTACGGGATGCCTTATTTTCGGGGCATGCAGACGAACGGGCTGAATTCCGTTTCGAGCACCCTCATAACCGACCCCGATGAAGAACCCGTTAAAAATTTGGTTGGCAGCCGGCTGCCTGATCTTCGCGAGTATGCTGCCGGCCCAGGAATCGCCCCGGGCCGAATGGGCGGCTGCGTCCCCGGCCTCTGTTGGCAACAGCCCGGCTGCTGCCGATGCCGATTATGAAGCGGGCCTTCCGGCGGAGCGTACGAATATTTTTGACGAAGCGGCTTTTACCGCGCGCGCCAGCGAGGCCGGGATCCCCGTGCGTCGCTTTGGCCGGCCAGCCTCCGTATCCGACGGCTTTTATCTGATTGTCGGGGTGTTCAAGGAGGGCAAAAACCTCCGGCGTTCGGTGAGGAAACTAAAGCGCCAGGGCCTGGATGCGGGCAGCTTCATCAACCCGGAAAACAACCTGAACTACGTCTACGCCTCCCACTATACAATCCCGGAAGAAGCGCTCCTGGGGGCTACCAGCCAACTGGATGGAAACTATCAGGGAGACTTGTGGATCCTGATCAACGGGGAAATTTCCCCGGCACCGGAACTCCGGGCGCCCGCCGACGAGTTCTCGGCAGGCACCAGCCCCGGGATTGCAGGAAAGGAATCCGCAATGGGGCAAGCCGGCCGGCAAGCCGCGGCAGAAACGCCCATACAGGTATCAACCGGGCAGGGAACCCCCCAGCAGACCAACCGAACCGTATTGTTGCAGCGGGCAGACCGTTATTTCGATATCATGTGGTATGCGGAGGCGGCCCGCCTGTACGAGCAGTTGCTCGACCGGGACGAGAATGCCTACTCTTTTGAGATTATTCGCAAAGTGGCGGACGCCCATTATTTCAATACGGATATGGAGCGCGCCTACCACTGGTACGACATCCTCTACGACCGGTACGGGGACGAGATGAGCGCCGCCAACCTCTTTAAGTACGCACACGCCCTGAAGGGCAACGGCAAATACGGCCGGGCCCGTCGGATTATGCGGCTGTACGACAAGGTGACGGACGCAGGCAGGTCGGGGGAGGCAGGCCAGAACCGGTTGCTGCGCGAAACGGTAATGGACAATATCCTGAACCGGGAGGCCGCATACGGCATCCGGAACCTGGATGTCAATTCGAAGTACTCGGAATTCGGGCCGATGTTCTACCAGGAAGACCAAATCGTATTTGCGTCGTCCGTGGATTCCGCGTTCTTTCATACCAGAAGGTATAAATGGAACAACCAGCCCTACCTGGACCTCTATGTTTCCCGCTTGAATGCGGAGGGGGACAACCTGGAACACGGGGTGAAGTTTTCAAAAACCCTGAATACAAAATACCACGAGGCCGGAGTGGCCTTTTCCCCGGACAAACAAACGGTATATTTTACCCGAAACAATTACGGGAAAAGGCTCCGCCGGGACAAGAACGGCGTAAACCACCTGAAACTCTACCGCTCCCGGAAGGTCGGGGATGAGTGGACGGAGGCCGAGGAACTCCCTTTCAACGGGGAGAGCTATTCCACCGGCCACCCGGCCCTGAGCCCGGACGGGAAGCAGCTGTATTTTGTTTCCGACATGCCGGGTACCATCGGGGGAACGGATATTTTTGTGGTAGACGTCCTCGGGGACGGGACATTCTCGGAACCCCGGAACCTGGGGCCGGGTATCAACACCCCTCAAAAGGAAATGTTCCCGTTTATCACCGGGCGGAAACTCTACTTCTCCTCCAACGGCCACGTTGGCCTGGGAGGCCTGGACATTTTTCAGGTTTCCTTCGACGAGGAAATCGGGTTCCTGGAGGTGGAAAACCTCGGGCAACCCATCAACAGTAAAAAGGACGATTTCTCCTATATCGTGGACGAGGCCACCCAAAAGGGGTTTTTTGCCTCCAACCGGGTGGGTGGCAAAGGGGATGACGACCTGTATTCCTTCCAGCGCCTGTTGCCGGAGGAAACCAACGAGAACGCCATTGCCGGCGTGGTGACGGACCTTGTAACCGGGGATGCGATTCCCGAAGCCCTGGTCACCCTCCTGGATGCGAATAACCGGAAACTTAAGGAAATTGTCACGGAGGCCGATGGAAGTTTTGTCTTCCAGGACCTGGACAGCAATACGCGCTACCGAATCCTGGTGGAAAAAGCAACGTATTCCGAGCAACAGGAAGAGGTCGCCACCCGGGACAACGAGCAGGTAGACGTGGAACTGCCCATGAGGAAACTCCAGGAACGGATCGTCGTGGAGGACGGGGTCCGCAAACTCAAGACCGGACCGATCTACTTTAATTTCGACAAACACAACATCCGCTCCGATGCCGCCGAAGAACTCGACAAGCTCGTTGCCGTGATGCAGGAATACCCGAGTATGGTGATTGCCATCGAATCCCATACAGATTCCCGGGGAAGCAGCGTTTACAACCGCTACCTCTCCGATCTCAGGGCCAAGTCCACGCGCGCCTACCTGATCGAGAACGGCATCGACCCGTCACGGATCCAGAGCGCCAAGGGGTACGGAGAAGACCGGTTGCTGAACGATTGCGACGGTAGCGTCCGTTGTACCTCCCAACAGCACCAGCTCAACCGCCGGTCCGAATTCATCGTCGTGGACATGTAGTCCCGCCGTCGAGGACATGTAGTCCCGCAAACTTTAAAGCCAAACACATGAAAACCATCACGCTTATCGCCGAAATCTACCGGGAGGCCTTCCAGGCTATCGGGTCCTTCGTGGTCCGCAATCTCTACAGGATCCTGTTCTGGTTCTGTTTTGCCTGCTATCTGATTGCCCTTTACGCTTTCATCTACCGGGTCGCCACGGGCTTTGCCTTTGATTGACGTCTCCCAGCCCCGGTAAGACTGCGGGCTACGGCTTTGTCCCCGCCCTGTTCGTCGAATATTTAAACCCTTCGCCGAACAGACGTACAATCCGTCCCGCTTTGACTAATTTTTCCGTGCTTTACCCGATTTTTAAGGGATTCGCCAGGCGTCCGTTGATCTTTGACCCTGTAGAACCACTTAAAAGCCCCCTATGGAAAAATTATTACTCCTTAAAGAAATTTACCTGGAAGCATTTCGCAACTGGACCAACCTGATCCTGCAGCGCTATTTCAAGGCCTTTTCCTGGTTTTGTTTTGCGCTCTGGATAGTGACCATGTACGCCTTTATTTTCCGGGTTTCCACCGGATACGCGTTTGACTGATCGGGTGTGTTACAATTAAAAAAAGCCCTGCGGTTCGCAGGGCTTTTTTTTGTCTTATGCGTCGGTCTTCAGCCCACGCGCATTATTCCGGCTACTTCGCCGCCGGGGCGGAATCCGCGGGGGAATTGCCGAAACGGACCGTCCGAAGGATGGCCTCCAGCTCAAACATATAGTCCCGCTTGTTGGTGGCAGGGGCAAAGGTAAATCCCTCCAGGACCAGTTTGCGGTTGTTCTCCGGGTCGTTGATGATGTAGGTCAGGAACGGGCCCGCCATCGGGTAATTGACGATTTCCCAGATCCCGCGTACCTCGGCTGCCGGCTTCCCCCCGACTTCTGCCGGAAATACAGACGGGGCAAAGGCCTTTTCGGTACCCATATAAGTTACCTTCCCGGGAACGTCCGGGCCCGGGATGTACAGCTTTCCGATGGAATCGCGCATTCGGACGATATCGCGTACAAACGTACTGTCGTTGTCAAAACTGTCGCCCGGCATTTCGTAGGCAATGATATTCATGCTTCCCTTCTGGATTTCCCGGTCGATCCAGACAAAGTTTTCCTCTTGTTTCCCCACCTTGTAGATGGACGGCAGGCGCAGGGTGACGCCAAACTTGTCCTGGAAGATAGTCTCCTTGCTGAGCGAGCGGCGGAAACGCTCCTGGGCCTCTTCCATCTCCATGGTGCGGATGCTGTCGATTATCTGGCCCGCATGGGTTTCGATTGCGGCCATAATCGCGGAATCCGAAGTCCCCTTGACCACCCCGACCATCTGGGGGGAGGCGTAGAGGTCGCTCTGCACCTGGGCCCCCGTCACGCTGTCCCTAGAAACGTAAAGTACGGACCTCCGGTGGCGTGTGGTCCCCGTGAAAACAGAGGGCGGCATGTGTTCCAGGTTAAAGCGGGGTTCGTCCCAGGTCAGACCGATCAGGGGGGCGGCAAAATGTTCGCGGACCTTATCCCCGACCGCGCCTTCCCACATGGCGTTCGGCATGACCACTGCCACCGTGTTCAGGGCGCCGATGGAGCCCGGTTTGTATTTTTTCTTCGGGGTATCGTCACAGGCCGAAAAAACGGCTGCACATGCGATCAGGATAACTAGTTTTCTCATTTTCGATCGGGTTCCTTTTAATGCGGGAATCAGGAGGAGCAATTACAGAGTTTCAACCGGGTCCCGGGCTGCAGGTTGTTCCCGCGAATCCCGTTCCACTCCCGCAGGTTTTCAATGCTGATCCCCGGGTACTTCCGGGAAATCGTCCAGAGCGAATCCCCTTCGCGAACCACGTGGACACGGGGACCCTCCCCGGTATTACCCGCCACCTCAGCCCCGGATCCGGAGGCCTGGGCCTTTGGGGTGGTCACCGGTTTTCTGGGATAGATGGTCAGCCGCTGGCCAATCCGAAGGTCGTTGCTCCGCAGGCCGTTCCAGCGCTTAATCTGGCTGATGCCGACCCCGTAGCGTTCGGCGATCTTTCCGAGGTAGTCCCCGCTGCGCACCCGGTAGCGGATCCGGTCTTCGGCTTCCACCAGTTGCGGCAGGGCATTTTCCTTCTTTTTGAGTTCTTCCCGGGCCAGGGCATATACGGCCTCTTCGTTTGCGACAAAGGTGCCGATGGCCCTGCGGGGGAGCCGGAGCACGTAATTCTTCCCGTCGATTTTCGGGATGATCCCCAATTTGAAGGCCGGGTTGAGCATGGCGATTTCCTCTTTGTCCACCCCGGTTACTCGCGCAATCTGGTCGAAGGTAAGCGTGGCCCGCACCCAAACGGTATCCGTTTCAAAATAAGGCCGTTCTGCCGGGGTAAAGCCCAGGCCGTGTTCGGCGGCGTATTCAAAAATATACATGGCCGCAAAGAAGGCGGGCACGTATCCGGCTGTCTCCCGCGGCAGGAAATTCCGCAGGTTCCAGTAATTCGTATAGCCCCCGGATCGCCGGATGGCTTTATTGACGTTCCCGGGGCCGGAATTGTAGGCGGCCAGGGCCAGGTCCCAGTCCCCGAAAATACCGTGGAGCCGCTTCAGGTACTGGGCGGCTGCCTCCGTAGATTCGATCGGGTCGTTGCGTTCGTCTACATAGCTGCTCACATCCAGGTCGTACATACGGCCGGTACTGTACATAAACTGCCAGAGCCCGGTGGCGCCCACGCGCGAACGCGCTTTCGGGTTCAGGGCCGATTCCACGATGGCCAGGTACTTGATCTCCAGCGGCAGGTCGTGCCGGTCCAGGGCCTCCTCAAACATCGGGAAGTAAAACTGGCTGGCCGTCAACATGCGTTCCATCAGGTCCCGTTTCCGGGTCAGGAAGGTTTTCACCACGCTCTCCAGGGAGGTGCTGTAAACGATGTTAAACGGGGTCTTCTGGTTGAGTCGTTCCAGGCGGTCCTTGAACTCCTCCGTGTCGAAGGAGGGGATGCTGTCGGGGGCGTTTTCCAAAGCAGCCAACCGGACTTCCTCATACATCTCGGGAAAGCGTTCGGCAGCCTGCCGGAGTTCGCCCATCCAGAGGCTGTCATAACGGGCGGCGAGTTCGTGGTCGCGCATACGGGCGGAATCCGTGGCCGAAAATGCCACTTCCGCCACATCTGCCAGACCGGCAACCCGGGCGGCCACCGGACGAGGTTTCAAGGTATCCGCGGGCCGGGTAACGGCCGTGGAATCGCCCTGCCCGAAGGCCGTGCCAAACAGGGCCAGAGCGCATACGACAAATAGCTTTTTCATTTGATTTCCAGCGTGTTTGAAGTGGGGGTTAGCGAAAATCGCATAATTTTATATAAGAACGAAATTTTTGCCGTTAAAGTGCGGCAACCCCCCTTTTGGTTGAGGGAACTAGCTGCCCCGAATAGCTGCAATCCCCGGCAGGGTGCGACCTTCCAGGCTTTCCAGCATGGCGCCTCCTCCGGTAGATACATAGCTCACCTTTTCGTCAAAGCCAAATTGCTTCACGGCGGCCACCGAATCGCCCCCTCCGACCAGGGAAAACGCCCCGTTACGCGTAGCCTCGGCTACATAGTTCCCCACGGCAATGGTCCCCTTGGCAAAGTTGGGCATCTCAAATACGCCCACCGGGCCGTTCCAGAGGATGGTCCGGGATTCCAGGATCACTTTCCGGAATCGCTCCAGGGTTTCGGGTCCGGCGTCCAGGCCCTGCCAGCCGTCTTCGATGGCGTCCACAGCCATGATCCGGGACTCCGCATCATTGTCAAAGGCATCGGCTGCCACCACATCCACGGGCAGGTGTACGGCCACCCCTTTGGCCTTCGCTTTCTCCAGGATGGAAAGCGCCAGATCCGTTTTATCCGGCTCGCAAATGGAATCCCCCACGGAGCCTCCCCGGGCCTTGACAAAGGTGTACGTCATCCCGCCCCCGATAATCAGGTGGTCGATCTTGTCGAGGATGTTCTCGATGATGGTGATTTTGGATGAGACCTTGGCACCCCCCAGGATGGCTGTAACCGGTTTTTCGCCGGTTTCCATCACCTTGTCGATAGCTTCAATTTCCCGGGCAAGCAGGTATCCGAAACATTTCTTTTCCGGAAAGAATTCGGCCACCACCGTAGTGGAGGCATGCGGCCGGTGGGCCGTCCCGAAGGCGTCGTTTACATAGATATCCCCCCACTGGGAGAGCTTCCGGGCAAACTCGCGGTCGCCGGCTTCCTCCTCCCCGTGGAACCGCAGGTTTTCCAGCAGGAGGATCTCCCCGCTCTGGAGTGCCTCTACCTCGGCGGCTGCAGAATCCCCGATGCAATCCGATGCGAATTTTACTTCCACCCCGATGATATCGGATACCGTATCGACGATATGGGACAGCGACAGGTCCGGGTTCGGGCTGCCTTTGGGGCGGCCCAGGTGGCTCATCAGTACGGCGCTGCCGCCATCCTCCAGGATTTTGATAATGGTGGGTTTGGCCGCTTCAATACGGTTCGTGTCGGTCACTTGGAAGTCCTCGTTCAGGGGCACGTTGAAATCTACACGTACCAGTGCTTTCTTGTCCTTGAAGTCAAATTTGTCAATCGTCATGGTGTTGCGGTTTATTGGCAGACCCAAAAATAATATATAATGCACGGACCATTTGCCCCCAACCCATTTAATTTCGGGGCCGCGACGCAAAAGTGCTATATTTGGTCCATGCGTTTTGCCGACATTCTGGGGCTTGCCCACCTGAAGAAACACCTGACTTCCAGCGCAGACGGCGGACGGATCCCCCACGCCCAGTTGTTTGTCGGGCCGGAGGGGTGCGGCACCCTCCCGATGGCCGTCGCCTATGCCCGGTATATCCTCTGCGGGAATTCCGGGGGCGAAAACGACGGGCCCAATACCGCCTGCAACTCCAAATGCGAGCGGCTCGCCCACCCGGACCTGCACTTTGCCTTTCCCGTGGCGAATTCGGACACGGTCAAAAGCCACGCTGTGAGCGACCACTACCTGCCCCGCTGGCGGGATTTTGTCCGGGAGCAGCCCTACGGCAACCTTTTTGACTGGTACCGCTTTATCGGGATTGAGAAAAAACAAGGGCAGATCGGCGTGGATGAAGCGCACGACATCGTTAAGAAACTCAGCCTGAAATCCTATGAAGGAGGGTATAAGGTGATGATTGTCTGGATGGCCGAACGGATGAATATCCCGGCGGCTAACAAACTGCTGAAACTCATCGAGGAGCCCGCCCCGAAAACCGTGCTCATATTGATTGCAGAGGACGAAGAACTTCTGTTGCAAACCATCCGGAGCCGGTGCCAGCTGCTGCATTTCCCCCCCCTGCCCGAAGTGGTGATCGCCGACGGCCTGGTGGTCCGGGGCTCCAACCGGGAAGAAGCCACGCAAATTGCCCAGGAGGCCAATGGAAATTTCAACAAGGCGCTGGACCTGTTAAACAAGGACAGCGAGGACCTGGTATTTGAGCGATGGTTTGTGCAATGGACGCGCACGGCTTTCAAGGCCAAAGGAAACAAGGGGGCGGTCCACGAATTGATCCTCTGGAGCGAGGAGGTGGCCAAAACCGGCCGGGAAACGCAAAAGAAATTTCTCTCCTACTGCCTGTCCGTTATCCGGCAAGCCCTGCTGATGAACTACCGGGCGGATGCCCTGGTGTATATGAAGATGCGCCAGCCGGATTTTGACTTGCAGAAGTTTGCGCCTTTCGTGCACGAAAACAATGTGCAACCCATGGTGCGCGAACTGGAATCTGCCCTCTACCACATTGAGCGGAATGGGAATGCCAAGATCATTTTCACGGATTTGTCAATCAAACTGACCCGGCTGCTTCACGCCCGGGCCGCAAACATCCAGGAATCATGAACACGCTATTGGAACACGCTGCCGAAATCCTCATCCTGCTTTTTCTGATCATCACATTTATGCAGAGCGGAATCGATAAGGTAATGGACTGGACGGGCAACCTGAGCTGGCTGCGTTCCCACTTTTCCGAAACCCCTTTACAGGGACTGGTACCTGTCCTTTTGGCTATTGTCCTGATTGCAGAAATGCTGGCGGGGATTCTCTGCGCCGTGGGTCTGGTCCAATTGCTCCTGTACGAATCCGGAAAAATCGCGCTGTTGGGCGCTATTGTTTCCTGCGTGTCCCTGCTGATGCTGCTTTTCGGCCAGCGGCTCGCCAAGGACTACGACGGGGCCAAGACGATAGCGGTTTACTTTATCCCGGCCGTATTCCTGGTCTTCCTGTTACAGTAGATCCCGGCGCCCGGATACCCCCCGGACAGTGGCTGCCCGGGCCCTGATTAAGCAACAGGCTACTGCGTGGCCTGCTCGTTCAGATATTCGAGCACTTTATCTGTAATGTCCTGGCTTTCAGAGCCATACAGAACCGTGCCGCCTTCTCCTCCGGCCAGGATGTACGTGTAGCCATTGTTCTGGCCATACTCCCCAATGCGCTCTTTGACCTCCATGAGGAGGCTATCCATTTTCTGCTGGCCCTGTTGCTGCATGCGCTGCTCCTCCTGTTGCAATTGTGCCCCGATTGCCTGGCCCCGTTGCTGCAAGGCGCCAAATTCCTCCTGGGCTTGTTGCTGGGACATGCTCTTGGTTTTGTTCTGGAGGCTTTGTGCTTCAATCTGGAAGGCCTGGGAAATACTGTCGCGGCGTTGGGCAAAGGCTTCTGCACGGGAATTGTAAGTAGCTTCCAGATCCTTCTTTTTGCTGTAGCCGTCCAGTAGTGTCGCATAATCTACGTAGGCTACTTTATTTTGCTGGCAACTGCTCAAGATTATGGCGGCTGCCAAAAGAATTACTTTTTTCATGTGTACCTGATTTTTTAGGTGCGGGGCAAAAATAGGGGATTTGGGCCTTTCGTCGAACCTCCATCCAATTTATCTTTTTGCATGGAGGCCATACCGATTTGTAATGCGGCCCCCCGATGGAGGAAGCGGTTTGGGCTGCTATAGACGTACGCTATGCTGTTTTTGCGTTTTCATATCCTGAGTCTATTTAGAAGTTGGGCTTTTTAAAGCCTTTGAGAGCATTTAACAGCCTGCGTGAACCCCATGGGTGTCTGCCGTTGTTTTGAGCCCGTAAAAGGGCGCTATGGCCCTGAGTTGCCTGACGGCCCCCTCCTTCCCAACACATAGACCACGGAGGAAGGTTCCCGGGTAAACAGGGCTCCCAGGTTTGAAGTGAGCCCTTTCCATGGAGCCACCAGCGCCGCCCAGCGGTTGGCCTTGTATTTTTCCGATAGCCAGGACACATAAAAGGCGTCCAGCCACATCGGTCGCATAGCGATACACTCCAGCCCGTATGTGCCGAAAAGATCTTTTACGGAATGCTTTGAAAAATGCCAGAGATGCCTGGGCACGTCGTAGGCTGCCCAGTATTCCCGATAGTGGCGGGCATCCCAGGAACGGTGGTTGGGCAGGGCCAGGATCAGTCGTCCATCTGGCTTTAGTCGATTGAGTAAATTGGAAATGGTTGCTTCCAGATCGGGGATATGCTCCAGTACGTGCCAGAGCACAATCGCGTCATTGGCAGCTGCGGGCACTTCGTGCAACTTCTCAAATACTTTGAGTTTTTTCTGCAAGGCACGATGTCTGGCTCCCCTATTTGGCTCTACCCCGCTCACGCTCCAGTGGCGGGAAGCAACCTGTAAAAAGTCTCCCTGTCCCGTACCAATCTCCAGTATCTCCCCTCCGGCGGGGACGAATTTTGCCACCAACCGGACCTTCCAATTTACGTTCCATGCCCGGGCCAATTGATACAATCGGCCAAACAGCGTTTCCGGACGATCACGATGTGAAAGGTAGTCTCGGGATTCGTAGTAGCGCGTCAGGTCCTCGGGTACGGGATGAGTCATCAGCAGGCCGTGTATTTTGTCATGCCGGTGCAGTTGGAATTCCTCCCCGCTCACCATATAGTCCCTGGTGGTCAAAACTGGATCCTGGAGCATCGAGGGGGGTTTCGTTGAATTTTCGGCCATCATTTACGCGTTCTTGTCCGGATTGTTCCACGTGGAACTATCGATTCAAAAAAACCATCAGGACGCTGATGTCGCTTGGGGATACCCCGCTTACCCGCGAGGCCTGTGAGAGGGTTGCGGGACGGATCCGGCCGAGTTTTTCCCGGGCTTCGTAGGAGAGCGATTTTACCTGACTATAATCAAAACCTTCCGGTATCTTAACATTCTCGAGGCGCTGCAATTTATCTGCATTGTTCTTTTCCTTTTCGATATATCCGGAATATTTCACCTCAATTTCAGCCTGCTCAAGCACTTCCTGACCCAGTTGGTTCTCCCGAACATATTCCGATACACTCTCCAGTTGCATCATATGCTCCATTTGCACCTGAGGCCTGGAAAACACCTTGAATAATTTATCGCCCTGATCCACATTTTTCGATCCGACAGTTTCCAGGATGGGGTTGATTTCTTCCGGGACAAAGCTGGTCTTTTTAAAGAACCCGACCAAATCCTGGGATTGGGCCTTCTTCTGCTCCACTGCCCGCATGCGCTCTTCGCTTGCCAGGCCCATCCGAAAGGACTTCTCCGTAAGCCGCAGATCCGCATTGTCCTGTCGCAATAAAGTGCGGTACTCCGCACGACTCGTAAACATCCGGTAGGGTTCTTCCGTGCCCTTGGTAATCAGGTCGTCGATCAGTACCCCGATATACGCTTCGTCCCGCCGCAGAATAAACGGCTCCTTTTCATTTAATTTCAAGTGGGCATTGATCCCCGCCATCAAACCCTGGGAAGCGGCTTCTTCATACCCCGTTGTGCCGTTGATCTGCCCGGCGAAATACAAATTCTCAATGAGCTTCGTCTCCAGGGTATGCCGTAACTGGGTGGGGGGAAAATAGTCGTACTCAATGGCATAACCCGGACGGAAAAACTTCACGTTTTCGAATCCCGCCACTGAACGCAGCGCACGGAACTGGACGTCCTCCGGCAGGGAAGTTGAGAAGCCGTTTACATAGACCTCAACGGTATCCCACCCCTCCGGTTCCACAAACAATTGGTGCCGGTCTTTATCCTTAAACCGGTGGATTTTATCTTCAATTGAGGGGCAATACCTCGGGCCGATGCTTTGGATGCGACCATTAAACATCGGGCTCCGGTCAAACCCCTCCATTAATAATTCATGTACCTCCGGACTCGTATACGTCATATGACATTCCCTTTGCCTTGTAAGTTTAGGAGTGTCCAGATACGAGAAACGACCCGGCTCTGCATCGCCTGGCTGGGGGATCATCTTAGAAAAATCAAGGCTCCTGCCGTCCACGCGAGGCGGCGTGCCTGTTTTCATACGGCCGGTATCAAAGCCCATTTCTGCAAGCTGCTCGGTGATGCCCCGGGCGGCGCGCTCCCCCGCCCGACCGCCTCCGAATTGCTTTTCGCCTATATGGATTAATCCGTTCAGAAAAGTTCCGTTGGTAAGAACCACGCTCCGGCCACGGATTTCCAACCCGAGAGAGGTACGCACCCCAACCACCCGATCTTCCGAAACGATCAGATCACTGACCATTTCCTGGTAAAAATCGAGGTGCTGGGTACGTTCCAGCGACAACCGCCATTCTTCTGCAAACCGCATCCGATCATTCTGGGTGCGGGGACTCCACATGGCCGGTCCTTTGGATTTGTTCAGCATTTTAAACTGTATGGCCGACCGGTCGGATACGATACCACTGTAGCCTCCCAGAGCGTCAATTTCCCGGACAATCTGACCCTTGGCAATGCCACCCATGGCAGGGTTGCAGGACATCTGTCCAATGGTCTGAAGGTTCATGGTAACCAGCAGGGTTTTTGAGCCCAGGTTAGCTGCAGCAGCCGCAGCCTCGCATCCGGCGTGACCTCCACCTACTACTATTACATCGTACTCTTCCGTAAACATACTCATTGTTTCACGTGGAACATTCGCAGGCAGGCAGACTCTTCCTGCCGCATAATTTCCTTTTCCTTCTCCGTACTGTCGCCGAAACCAATCAAATGCAAAACCCCGTGGATCATCACGCGTGCGAGTTCTTCCTCAAATGGTACGCAATACGTTTTGGCATTATCCCGGATTCGATCTATTGAAATAAAAATATCTCCGCTAACGCCATCTTCCAGGTCGTTCTCGAAGGTGAGGATGTCTGTGTAATAATCGTGACCCAGATATTTATGATTCATCTCCAGCAAATAATCATCCGAACAAAAAACGAATTGCAGTTCCCCGGGTGTTAGTTCCCTGGATTTCAAGACATTAATAATCCATTCGGTATATTTGGCCGGATTGGGCAGGGAAAAATCCGTTTCACTGTGGTAATCGATCCTCATCCTGGAAATACGCCTTAATTTTGTTCTTGTAAATGCGGCGCAAAGGTAATACTTGCCTGTTTAATATTTCAACGTTTTCACCCTCATTTTCAAATACTTCTGGCCGGGTGGTAATTGGGTTCATATAGGTCCTGGTACTTGTCCGGCTTTCCCGTTCTTCTTTTTCCCCTTGTTGAAAGGAGGCATTTTCCAGCTTCATCAATTGCTGCTGGATTCGGTTCATTCGGTCTGCTGTCCGGGTAGTGACGCCGTTTCGTAATATTTCTTCCTCGAATTGTTCCATTTCACGTGCAATTCGTTGTGCCAATTCCCTGTCTGAATTATCGATCATGTCCTGTAATTGCTCTTCGAGACGGTTGCGGATAATCTGCTGCTGCTTATAGATTTCAAACAATTCCTGATAGCTCATTTCATCCCCGTTAGAACCACCGGTTCCTTCGCCGTTCTCCCCCCCGGAACCCTGACCATCTTGCCCATCCTGGCCCTGGTTTTGTCCCTGTCCTTTTCCATTCTCTCCGTTACCCTGGCCTTGTTCCCCGGAGCCCTCCTGACCTCCCTGGCCTTGCTGGCCTTGTTGGCCCTGGGATCCTTCGCCCTGTCCTTCGCTTCCCTGTTCGCCTTGTTCACCCTGTCCGGATTCGCCAGATGATTCCCCTTGGTTCCCCTGGCTGCCTTCCTCGGAATTGCCTTCCTGAGACCCTTGCATCCGTTGACGGAGTTCTTCCTGGCTCTGGATAATATCCGGAAGCTGAAAGTCGCTGCCTGAACCCTCTCCTTTTCCCGGCATCATTGATTGTTGCATGGATTCGAGCATTTCGGCAAGCATGGAAGCCAACTCATTGGCAGCAGTAATTACATATTGCTGATAGGAGGCGCCCCGGTACCATTGATTCTCGCTCAGGCTTTCAAGGCCCTTGTCTACGTTGTAATACACTTCAGCTATCTGTTTATTCACCTGTTCTGAAATCTGGGGTTGGCGTAGCGAGAGGGCAAACAAACTGTCATCCACATGCTCGAAGAGCTTCCTGAGCTCCTGTTGCTGCCGTATATCCCCGCTAAGTGAGGCGGCACCTTCTTCGAGTTTCTGTACGGCGTCGTAAAGCGTCTCCTGCTTAAAAGAAAAGACCACCAGGTTATCAAGGATCTGGCGCAACATCTCGGCGTCTTCCGCTGTGGATTCGCTCCCACCTCCCGAAGCGGCCGATTGCTGAAGCGCTTCGGACAATTCCCGGATCTTCCGGGCAGCAGCCTTCTGTTTCTTACGCGTACTGGCCGCTTCGGATTGCTGATCTCTTGTTTCCGAAGTTTCCGGCGCATGAAGCTTTTCCAATAATTCCTGTGCATCCTTCTGGTCCTGAGAAGCTCCTTCCTCCTTCTGTGTATCCCGCTTCCATGGGAGGGGTTGCTTCAGGTCCTGGTTGTTTTTCTCGAGTTCCGACAATTCCCTGCGCAAACTGTCGAATTCTTTACGGAGTTTATCCTGTTGTTCCGCGGAGAAATTTTCCATCATGTTCTCCAGCTCCGAGAGGATATCCTGCCGTTCTGCAAGCTCTTTCAGTTGTGCAGCCAGCTGCCGCGACTTTTCCTGCACATAATACCGTTTGGTAAGCTCCAGCAATTGTTCCATGCTGCGCCGGTTGCCCTCCTGCCGTTTGCCGATTTCCTCCATGCGCTCCCTCAGGGCGTCCTTGTCCAGTTGGTCCAGGACCTTCTGCATCTCCTCCATCAATTGGGCATTTTTCCTCGCTTCAATTTCCTGCCGTTCCAGGCGTTCCTGGAGCAATTCCCGGAAGGGATCCTTTTTGGCTTCTTCGGACTCGAGGTTCTCGCCGAGCTCCTTGCTGAATTTTTCCATCAGCCGTTCCTGCTTCAGCTGTCTGTTGAGTACGTCCTTGAGTTTCTGCTGGTCGTTGAATTCAAGATTGCGCTTCTCCTGTTGTTCCTTTCGAAAGGCATCCAATTCCTCTTGCAGCTTTTCCTGGGTCTCCCGGGTTTTCCCCAACCCGTCAAGAAGGGAATTCTGATAGTCCAGTTGCTGATCCCGCAACTCCTCAGGAGTATACTGGGTAAGCCTGAACGCTTCGCTTTCACGAACCTTACCGCCCCGCAATCCGTCGTTGTCGCGGATGCGGAACTGTACGATGTAATCCGTTCCGCTTTCCAGATTCAATCCGGATGGAAATGTGTAGTAAAAAGTATGATAGGTTCCTCCCGGCACATCGAGATCCACTTCCCGTACAGCCTCCTCGTCCCCTTCCGGGTAACAGATAACGGTTAGCTTCCCCAGGCCGTAATCATCGGAAACCTCCCCTGAAAAATAGGCCAGGTTCGGTTCCAGGGAGTCCCGCACCATCCGCGCACGGATGTCCGGAAACTCATCCCGGATCACCTCAATTCGATATCTGAGCTTATCGTATCCCGATACATCCCGGTTGGACGTGCTGAGCATATAATCCGTGGGCCGGAAAACGCGACGTGCAAGCGAAAAGGTATTTCCCTCCCGTGCCGCAAACAGTACTGTGTCCTTATCTTCATACCGGACGGTATCTGTGTGTACAGTAGCGATATTCCAGCGAATTCGCGTGCCCTCGGGCACAGTGATACTGCCGGTTCCCTGGACTTGTTGTCCGGTTCGCTGCAGATAGGCCGGGAATTCCAGCTCCATACCAAACCGGTCTATTACCGGCACGCGAACCACCTCCAGCCGGTAGGCCGGGGATTGCACCTCGTTGGCCTCAAAGTAGAGATCCATGTTCTCCAATGGCGGGCGAAAGGTGTATTCGAAATGTGTGGCCTTGTCTTCCATTAATAGGCGGCGCCCCCCGGCAACCAATTCCACGGTTTCAGGCTGCACGTCCCCCACAGTGCGCACCTTCAGGGTAAACGCCTGATTCTCCCGCGACCTGAGTTCCGGGTTGACCAGGTGGAAAGCGAATGGAGCGGGGGGTTCGTAGGCCGTTCTGTAATCGACGACCCGCTGGTAGGAATCCAAAAAATCCAACCCTTTGCCGGTGAGCCATAGCGCCCCGATAAACAACAAAGGGAGCACGGCATAACGCGCATAGCGCCATCCGTCCTGCATACGAACGGCACTGGCAAAAGGCACGTGTTTCAGGTTGCGGGAGCGCTGTTCGATACTGGCGAGGAGCAATTCGGACTGACCCGGGTTCTCGGCGAGCTCCAACAGGTTATACAACCGGTCGCCTACCTCGGGGAAATGCCGGCCGATCATGGAAGAGCCCTCTTTATAACTGAGACCGCGCTGTAAACGGAACAACTGCAGAACCGGTTGTACCAGGTACCGGAAAAACAGAAACAGCTCAATGCCCACCAACGCCCAGAACAGGATCCTGCGCAATCCGCTTCCCATCCACAACAGGTACTCCAGGCCGCTGACCAGCAGCAGGAGGAGCCCGCCGAAAAACAGGAACAGGAAAGTGCCTTTGAGCAACTGCCGCAGGTAGTAGCGCGTCAGGAACTTCTCCAGTTTCCCGATAATGAGTTGATACGGTTCCAAAAAGCCAATCTTTACCACCAAGATAGGCAGCTTCCGGGAATACGGGGACTAAAATCATGTTAAAAGGCCGGCGGGGCCCGGTCTGTAAGCTTCGCTTGTCATCCGGTCCGGCCTGCCTATCTTTGCAATTCAAATTCCAATCTGATGAAACAACCCGTCCGCGTCCGTTTTGCCCCGAGCCCGACCGGCCCTCTGCACATCGGCGGTGTCCGCACGGCTCTATTCAATTATTTGTTTGCCAAAAAACACGGGGGGGATTTTATCCTGCGGATTGAGGATACCGACCAGAACCGCTTTGTAAAAGGGGCGGAAGAATATATCGTGGAATCCCTGGAGTGGCTCGGCATCCCCTTTGATGAAGGCCCCGGGAAAGAAGGGGGCTATGGGCCCTACCGCCAGAGTGAGCGCAAGGACCGCTATCGGGAATTTGCCGAACAGCTCGTGCAATCCGGCTGGGCGTATTACGCCTTTGACCGGCCGGAGGCACTGGATGCCCATCGGGCCGATCACGAAAAAAAGGGGAAGACCTTCATCTACAACTGGCACAACCGGGAAAAACTGGACAATTCCCTGGGCATGTCCCCGGAGGCCCTCCAATTCCGCCTGGATGCCGAGGACCCGTATGTTATCCGGTTCCAATGGCCCAAAGATCAGACCCTTGAATTCCAGGACCTGATCCGGGGCGACATCCGCATCGACACAAACACCCTGGACGACAAGGTACTTTTCAAAAGCGACGGGATGCCCACCTACCACCTGGCGAATATCGTGGACGACCACCTGATGGAAATTACCCATGTAATCCGCGGGGAGGAGTGGTTGCCGTCCCTGGCACTGCACATTCAACTTTACCGGGCCTTTGGTTGGGAAGCCCCCCAATTCGCCCACCTGCCCCTGATCATGAAACCGACGGGGAAAGGCAAGCTCAGTAAACGGGACGGGGAAAAAATGGGATTCCCGGTTTTTCCCCTGGAATGGAAAGACTCGGCCGGATACCGGGAATCCGGCTATTTTCCGGAGGCAGTCCTGAACTTCCTGGCTTTATTGGGGTGGAACCCCGGCACGGAACAGGAGCTCTTTTCCCTGGAAGAGCTCATCGAGGCCTTTGACCTGGAGCGCGTCAACAAGTCCGGGGCGCGGTTTGATCCGGACAAAACCCGATGGTACAACCACCAGTACCTGCAGCAGAAATCCCCGGCTGAGCTCGTGCCGGAATTCCGCAGGGTTCTGGAGGGCCGCCATCCGTTTCCGGACAGCCTGGAAGACGCCTACCTGGAACGGGTAGTTGCCCTGTTGCGGGAACGGGCGGACTTCCTCAAGGACATCTGGGAACAGGGCTCGTATTTCTTCAGACAGCCGGAAGCCTACGATGAAAAGGCCGTCCGCAAGCAATGGAAGGAGGGTACGCCCCAGGTGATGGCCCGACTGGCCGATTTACTCGAAACCCGGGACGACTTTTCTTCGGAACACCTGGAAACCTCCGTAAAAGATTGGATCGGTGCGTCCGGGCTGTCTTTCGGACAGGTCATGCCGCCCTTGCGCCTGGTCCTGGTCGGCGCCATGCAGGGCCCCCACCTGTTCGACATCATGGGCCTTATCGGGAAGGATGAAACCGTCGGGCGGATCCGCCTGGCCATCGACCGTCTCGGCGGGAGCCCGAAATAGCACACCGCTGTAACAATTCCCGGGAAATTGCGACCTATAAGGACGATACTTTCGTATTTTCACGAACCCTTAGCAACGCACACTATGATCGCATCATTCCTTTGGATACCCTTCCTGTTCCTGGGGCTGGTTATCCTCTTCAGCTCTTTCTTTATCGTCAAACAGCAAACGGCCGTTATCGTCGAGCGGTTCGGCCGGTTCCAGAGTATCCGGAATTCCGGCCTGCAGATGAAAATCCCGATTGTTGACCGGATTTCGGGCCGCCTCAGCCTGAAGATCCAGCAGCTCGATGTAATTGTGGAAACAAAAACACGGGACGATGTGTTTGTCAAGCTCAAGGTATCCGTTCAGTATGTGGTGATCCGGGACAAGGTGTACGAAGCCTTCTACAAGCTGGAATACCCACACGAGCAGATTACTTCCTATGTATTTGACGTGGTTCGGGCAGAGGTGCCCAAGATGAAGCTGGATGACGTTTTTGTGAAGAAGGACGACATCGCCATTGCGGTGAAGGCTGAATTGCAGGACGCCATGCTCGATTACGGGTACGACATTATCAAGACGCTTGTCACAGATATCGACCCGGACGCCCAGGTAAAAGCCGCCATGAACCGGATAAACGCTTCGGAGCGGGAGAAGATTGCCGCCCAGTTCGAAGGGGATGCCGCCCGCATCCTCATCGTGGAAAAGGCCAAGGCCGAGGCGGAGAGCAAACGGCTGCAGGGACAGGGGATCGCCGATCAGCGAAGGGAAATTGCCAGGGGCCTCGAGGAGTCCGTGGAGGTCCTGAACAAGGTGGGCATCAATTCCCAGGAAGCATCGGCCCTGATTGTGGTTACCCAGCATTACGACACCTTGCAGGCCATCGGGGAGGAAACCAATACGAATCTGATCCTCCTGCCGAATTCGCCCCAGGCAGGCAGCGATATGCTCAACAATATGGTGGCCAGCTTTACAGCCAGCAACCAGATTGGGGAGGCGATGAAAAAACAGAACAAGGACAAAAAGGAGTAGGTGCAGCCGGCTCCGGTAGCAGGCTCCCGGAGTTTCCCAAACTTACCCGGAATTTCCCGGGCCATGCGTAAAACGAAAAACCCCGGCCAATGCCGGGGTTGTTTTTTGATTTCAGGCCTGATGTGACTGCCTAAAGACCTTGCCGTAGTGCAGGTCTCCGCAACCGGCGTCTTACCGGCTGAACTTCTGCAGCAACTTTTTCGCCAGAAGGGAGATGGCCAATTTCTGGATGATACCCGTAACCCCCCCCAGCAATTGGGTAGGGTAGAGGCTCTTGCGAGCTTCTGTATAGGAAAGTTTCAGGTTTTCCACCGCAATCTCCTGCTTCAGACGCATAATTTTCAGGTCCTTATCGATCTGTTCAAAAGAGGTATAGCGCTTACTCATCTTCTTCGTAAAAATATTCAGAGAACTTCCGCAGGATGGGGGCGTTCATGGAATCCTTCAGCAGGTAGGCCAGGAGGAACACAACCAGGTATGCCCCGGCCACAATCAGGAACCCGGTGGACAATGAGTCCATCCGCTCCCCGATGGCGTAAGCGCCGGCAACTGAAAGAAATATCAGGGTAAGCAACAGGATAAAGCCCAAAACAAACCCTTTGGCCAGGTAGAGAAAGCTGCGCATGGCGAGCTTAAAGGCCTTGAGTTTATAGTATTCGGCACTGGCCTGCCCGTATTCCTTCAGGTCGCGCTCGGCTTCAGCGGCGCGTTCTTTTAATTCGTCAAAAGCCATTCAGGGCTATGATTTGGCGGCTACTTTCGGTTTTCCGGCTGTTTCTATTACCGCGTCTTTCTGGTACTTGGCGTTCTTCTTTTTCAAATCTGCCAGTTTGTGTTCCAGGGTTTCGATAATATCGTCCGCCTTATAACTCATGGTGGAGATGGTATCCTCCAGGCGCCGCTCGAAATCTTCTTTCTTGGCCTCGGCCGTGCGGCTCAGCTCTTCAGTGGCCCGGGATACCCGAACCGAGATGTCGTCCTTGGCCTGATTGGCCTTTTTCTTGATTTTCTTTCTTGTTTTTGATCCTTTGTCCGGGGCGTAAAGTATGCCTACACCCGCTCCAATTGCCGCTCCTGTCAGAAGCGCCAAGAGTACAGATCCAGTATCGTTAGATGCCATAATTTGAAATTTGAAGTTAAACTTAGTTTTTGATCGGTTACGATCGGTCATAAATAGTATAGTGCAATTTCGTCAGAATATGCGTTAACAGGTCGTTAATTCGGGGGCTGTGCAGGTTTTGAGCACGGTTTTGATCCGGGGGAGCAAAAATACCGGGCAAAAAACGGTCTGTTGGAACTAAAACGGCCTGCGGACGCGTGTAAGGGCTTCGATGCGGCCGGGCAGTCCGGGAATATGCACCGCCCTCCGATCGGTCCTTAAAAAGGGCCTGATACAGGCGATCTAGATAGAATATACCGATTGATACAATCGCAGGGATAAGCGCCTTCTATGGCCCTGACTAGCCCTCCTTTTGTTCGATTTTGGCCCAGGTATCCCGGAGGGTCACCGTCCGGTTGAAAACGAGCCGGTCCTCCGAAGAGTCCGGGTCCACGCAAAAATAGCCGAGGCGCTGAAACTGGAAACGCTCTCCCGGTTGCGCACCGGCCAGGCCGGGTTCGATCCGGGCCTCCACTACTTCCAGAGAATCCGGGTTCAGGAATTCCATAAAATCCCGGTCTTTATGCTGGTCCGGGGTCGCATCCGTAAAAAGGCGGTCGTACAGCCGGACTTCGGCCCGGTGGGCGTGCTCGGCCGACACCCAATGCAGGGTGCCCTTCACCTTCCGCCGGCTTTCCTCCGTACCGCTGCCGCTGCGGCTTTTGGGGTCGTACGTGCAATGTATTTCGGTGATTGTACCGGATGCATCCTTTACCGCCTGCTCCGCCTTGATGATATACCCGCTCTTGAGACGGACCTCGCCCCCGAGCTTCAGGCGGAAAAATTTCCGGTTGGCCTGTTCCCGGAAGTCTTCCCGCTCAATATAGAGCTCCCGCGAAAATGGAATTTCCCGCGTGCCGGCTCCCGGATCTTCCGGGTTGTTTTCCGTCTCCAGCCATTCGGTTTCCCCTTCCGGGTAATTGGTCAGCACCACCTTCACCGGGTCCAGAACAGCCATGACCCGGGGGGCAATCTGGTTTAGGTGTTCGCGCATATGGAAATCCAGCAGCGCCACATCCACCACATTGTCCCGTTTGGCAATCCCGATGGTATCCGCAAAATTCCGGATGGCTTCCGGGGTGCATCCCCTGCGCCGGAGTCCGGATATGGTCGGCATGCGCGGGTCGTCCCAACCCGATACATGGCCGCCTTCCACCAGCTGGAGCAGTTTGCGCTTGCTAACGACCGTGTGGCTCAGGTTTCGGCGGGCAAATTCCCGTTGCTTCGGCCGCAACTTCCCCGCTTCGGTCACTGCGTCGAGAAACCAGTCGTACAGCGGCCGGTGGGGCTTGAACTCCAGGGTGCAGAGCGAATGGGATACCTGTTCAATGTAATCGCTTTCCCCATGGGTCCAATCGTAGAGCGGATAAATACACCAATCGGTATTTGTGCGGTGGTGGGCCCGATGCAGGATTCGGTACATCACCGGGTCGCGCATCAGCATATTTGGGGAAGCCATGTCAATTTTAGCGCGCAACACATGTGCGCCGGCCTCGAACTTCCCGTCCTTCATGCCCCGAAATAGTTCTAAATTCTCAGATACCGATCGGTTTCTGTGCGGGCTGTTCGTGCCAGGTTCCGTGGGCGTCCCCTTCTGGGCGGCGATTTCCTCAGAGCTCTGGCTGTCTACATACGCCTTGCCCTGGCGGATCAGGTCCTCCGCCCAATCGTAAAGTTGCTGGAAATAATCGGAGGCATAGCGCTCTTCCGCCCACTCAAATCCCAGCCAGGAAACGTCCCGTTTGATGGCGTCCACGTATTCCGCTTCCTCTTTGGCCGGGTTGGTGTCGTCAAAACGCAGGTTTACCGGGGCATCATAGCGCAGGCCCAGGCCGAAATTCAGGCAGATGGAACTCGCGTGGCCTATATGCAGGTAACCGTTGGGTTCCGGGGGAAACCGGAAGCGCAGCTGGTCTTTGGGAAATCCCGAGGCGAGATCGTCCTCGATGATATGCTCAATAAAATTCAGCGATCGGGAATCGGCTGTCATGTATGGGAATTTAAGGCCGTAAAGGTAGAAAAAATGCTGTTCATCGATGCTGATAAATCCCTTATCCGCAAGCCATTCATACAAATACAGTGATTTCACAACATATATGGTCGATGCGACAACAATAAATTCCCTATGGGCGGGCTTACAGCCATATTTGTTAGACAATGTTTGGTTGCGGTGGCCTGCCACCTGCTCAAATTGGAGCGGGGAACGGCATGGGCAGGGCGCCGGAGCAACCAGGCAAAGTAGGGCATAACCAAGTCGTTAACCAGTAAAAAGGAGTGTCATGAACCTAAAATTACGTATCACCGCAGCCCTACTGTGGGGATTGATGTGCGCCCAGGCCGGGTACGCACAGATTCTCAATGCCCCCGAAGCCGCCCCAAACCAAACCCCGCCACCGGGAACCAACCCCTGGACCGCAGCCTGCGCCTCCGGATCCTTCAACGATTATTGGGCCAATTTCACCTGGAGTCCGCCCCTGGTGAATGCCGACAACGAATTTATCCTGGAGCTCTCCGACGCTTCCGGGGACTTTTCAGGCGCCCGGGAACTCGCCCGGGTGGATGACATGAATACCACATTTGACTTTTATTTCCAGTTCTCTTTGCCAACCGATACACAGGGCGAGGGTTATCGCATGCGCGTACGCAGTACAAGCCCCGCGATGACCAGCCCTGCGTCGGTTGCATACCCCATGTATTATCTGGGTGTCAACAGCGGGATCAATATCCGCCCGCAGGGACAGGCCGATATGGGTGACGGCACCGCACAGGTGTGCGACGGCAATTCGATTACCCTGGAAGTATACAATGTAACCAATCCGGATACCTATCAGTATAACTGGTACCGCAGCGGCACGCTCCTGGCCGATAAGGGCTCCAGCATTACCGTGACCCAGGGGGGTATGTACAACGCCGAAATCGACTACGGATCCTGTTCGGGGTCCGGGAACACGTTGTCGAACCTGATTGACGTGACCAGCGGCAGCAGCCTGGGGATTGCCATCAACCCCCCGGCCAAGAACGCCCTCTGCCCGGGTGAAACCATGGACCTGACCGCGAATATCACCGGCCAGGGCCTCACCTATACCTGGTTCCGGGACGGCAACCCGATCACCCCGCCTACAGTAAATGACGACACGTATACGGTTGATGCCGGTATCGCCGGGTTTGAAGGGGATTATTCCGTGGAAATCTTTGGGGACGGTGCCTGCGTGGAACAATCCGCAACCGTAACCATTACGAATGCCGGCAACTTCACCGTAACCCGGACGAATCCGGCAACCGTAATGGTGTTGCCGGGCCAGACCCAGGACCTGTCTATTACGACGGACGCCTCCGGGGCCGATATCCAGTGGTACCGCAATGGCAGCCCGGTTTCCGGGGCTACCGCAACAACCCTGACGGTTTCCGAGTCGGATACCGGAAACTATTTTGCCCGTGTATCCCTGACCGGCGGAGCCTGTTCGGCAACTTCCATCGACTCGGACCCCACCTCCGTGGTGGTGCCCGCCTCCCTGGAAATGGACATTGCCTACAGCGGGGCCTACGCCGCCTGTACAAATACCGACATCGTGCTGGAGGTGTCCGCCATCCGCGCCCTGGACGGTAGCGGCGGCAGCACGGACGTGACGGCCGACCTGATGGCCGACCTGGCCTTCCAGTGGTACCGCGACGGAACGGCAATCAGCGGTTCTACCGCATCTGCCATCAGCCTGGCCGATATCTCGGAAAACGGATCCTACCATGTGGAAGGGAGTATTTCCTCCTATTCGCCCGCATCCAATACGCTGAGCGTCCAACTGCGGGTAGACGAACTCATTACTATTTCGGGCAGCGAGACCACTGTATGCGGCCCGTCCGATCCCGTTACCATCAGCACCACTACCGACCTGACCGGGTCGAGTTTTGACTGGTTCCGCGACGGGGTCAACCTGAACCTGACCACCCCGTCCATCGATGCCACCACCCCCGGCACCTACCAGCTGGTGGTGATGCGCAGCGGCTGCCCGGTGCCGTCCAACAACCTGGTTCTCAACAGCCTGGACGAAAACCTGATTACCCTGGACCCCGGAACGGATATCCGAATCCCGGAAGGCAGCGCCCGTACGGTTACGGCCTCCGGAGGGGAGACCTACCGCTGGATGGACAGTAACAATATTGAAATCAGCAGTACGTCTTCCTATTCCTTTACGGAAGCGGGTGATTACCTGCTGATTGCCACCATCGGCGGATGCGAAGTGGCCCGGTCGGTGACCGTTTCCTACCTGGACACGTTCCGGGTGCCGAATGTGATTTCGGTGAACGGGGACGGCATCAACGACCAGTGGGTTATCCCGAATACCTATTCCAACCGCCCGGAGGTGAATGTGATTATTTACAACGAAAAAGGCGAGGAGGTACTGAATGAAAACAGCTACCAGAACAACTGGCCCTCCTCTGCCTCCAGCTTCCCGAAACAGAACATGGTGTTCTATTACAAGATCCGGGATGCTGAAAAAGTCCTGAAACAAGGTACCATTACCGTAATACGCTAACCCGACCATGAAACGCATAGTAATGTTTGTACTGGTGTTGTGCACTGCAGGCCCCCTGGCCCGCGCCCAGGAGGAGAACCCGATCCTCGCCTACGAAGTGCCGGCCCAGAACCTGTTGAAGTACAACCGGTTTTTGATCAACCCCACCTTTTCCACGGTGCGGGAGGACAAGTCCTACATTAACTTGCTTCATAGAAACCAGTCGGTATCTTTTGACGATAACAACCAGATGTACTTCCTGAGCTACAGCGGTCGGATCGGGGACCGCTCGGGCCTGGGATTGAGCCTGTATACGCAGCGGGAAGGGACCCTGAGCAATTACGGGGTACTCGCCAACTACGCCTACGGGGTGAAGCTCAGCGACAAAAGCAATTTTACCTTTGGAGCCAACCTCTCGTATTACAGCAGCGGTTTTGACGAAAGCCTGGCAAACCCTGTGGAAGACGACCCCTTCCTGAGCGGTTTTCAGAACAGTTCCCTGCTGACGTTTCAGCCGGGTTTCAACATTTCCTACGGCCCCTTTGACCTTGGGGTGTACGCGGAGAACCTGATTGATTACAATTTGAAGACAAGTGACTTCATAACCGAATTCAAGGATAAAACCTTCTCGGGCCACCTGCAATATACCCACCAATTCCCGGCTGCAACGGGGATTTTTGAAGAAGGTCGCCTGATGCCCCTGGCGCGGGTCCGGAAGGTTGGAAAAGACGAAACCGTCCTGGGGGGAAACCTGATCCTTGACCTGCCCAAACTGGGTTGGCTGCAGGGGGGTTACGACAGTTTTTACGGTGCCTCAGCCGGGATCGGATTCAACATCAACCGGAGGCTTTCCATCGGATACACCATGGAAAAAGGTCTTTCGGACACGCAGGACAACCTGGGGCTTACCCACGAGATCTCCTTTGCCTATTCCTTTACGCCCAACCTGACCGAAGACCGGGTGATGCTGGAAAACGGATATAGGGATTCCCTGGCAGATGCAGATGACGACGCCATAGAAGTAACCGACAAGGACGTCGAAATCGCAGAACTTAAAAGGCGGTTAGCCGAAAACGATGCAATCCTTGCCGAATTGATGTTCCGTCAGGATTCCCTTGAAAACAGCCGCCAGCGCGAACTGGAACAGCGGTTTGAGATGGTGATGCGCATGGTGCGGCAGGAAACCGGCGGGGAACGCCCCGACCTGGAAGACAAGGCGCGTCAGGTGTATTTCGTCAACAACGACGCCACGACAACCGGCCGGGACTCAAGCAACATACCTTTCGGTATTAACACTGAAGACCAACCGGGCAACAACGCCCTGGCCGCCTCCGCAGATACTGCGCGCAAAGAAGAAACCGCACGGGCTGCAGAAACTGCCCGCAGGGCACGCGCTGAAAAAGCCATCGCCCGCGACCGGGACCGGACAGCGGTTGCCGATGCCGGGGAGCCGGCCAAAGGCCAGACAGCAAATGCTGCCACCCAACCGGAAGCCTCCCGGGTTAAAAGCCGGAGATTCCGCGACCTGCAGGGTGTACAGGACGGCTACTATGTGGTAGCCAACGTCTACAAGGGCACCACTTATTTGGACAAGTTTATCAATCGCCTGGAAGCCGACGGTATCGGCGCAGACTATATCGATAACCCGAACAACGGCCTGAAATACGTATACCTCACCCGGTATGACAACTGGGAAGATGCCGCCCGGGCCGTAAACTCCAAAGTGGACGGCCGCTACCAGGGCGACCTCTGGGTCATGCAGGTAGCCAACCGATTCAGCAACGAAGCTTATGCCGCCAATTCACGCCGCATTGAAGAAAAATCCGATCAGTATGAAAGTGATGTGCTGCAGAAGAACGTGGTGGAACGCGACAAGACCTCCGCAGGCGAAATAGCCGGAGAGGCCTTGATGGGCCAGGGGGGTACTGAATTCTACCTGATTGCCAACGTCTTTGCCAACCCCGGGAATGCCAACCGCTTTGTACGCTACCTGAATTCCCTGGGGCTCAGTGCCAGTTATTTTATCAACCCGGATAATAACTATCGGTATGTTTACCTGAAGCGGCACGAAAACTGGAACAGCGCACTGATCTCCTACTACTCAAAAATCAACAACACGTACGGCGACAAAATGTGGATCATGCGTGTGAGACCCAACCAGATCGCCTAGATGAAACCAACCAGACTCAGAAGACTTCTTCTGGCCTGTCTGTTGCTGACCACAATAGGAGGCCTTGCTCAGGAATACAACTCCTTCGATGTCCGCTACCAGGCGAATCTTCGGGGAGACCTGACATTTATAGCCAATAACATCGTCAACCGGCAATCCGGAAGCAACAACCCGGAAGATCCGTATAATGCCACTGGCGACTCTTCCACGTACAACGATTGGCTGAATATGCAGTACATCGACGTGGATTCCGACCCATCCACTTTCAGCTCGAGTTCGGCCACCTTTGCCTACGACGACGCCAACTGTAACCTGATTCGGTACGCCGGGTTGTACTGGTCTGCCACCTATCCGAGCGAACAGGCCGGGCAGGCCGTGGGAACCAACCGGCAAAACGACTTCAACCAGGTCAAATTCCGGGTCCCCGGCGGCGCCTACGTGGACGTAACGGCCGATGAGGTGCTTTACGACGGATTTACCAGCAGCGACAATTCGATGCGCGAAAACAGCCCGTATGCCTGTTATGCGGACGTTACGGCACTCGTAACGGCCCTGGCCGACCCCCAGGGGGAATATACGGTGGCGAACATCCGCTCCGTGGTCGGATCCCTCTCTCCCGGAGGCGGGGCAGCCGGGGGTTGGACCCTGGTCATCGCCTACGAAAACCCGAATCTCACCGGGAAACTCATCACCACTTTTGACGGCTTTGCCCGCGTGCGAAGCGCCAATCCCACGGTGGATATCAACTACACCGGCTTCAACACCATCCCGGCAGGCCCTGTAATTGCAGACATTGGAGCAGCCGCGCTTGAAGGGGACAACCGGATTACCGGCGACCGCCTGCGCATCAGCTCGGCTTCGGTTTCCGGATTCACGACCATCAGCAACGGGGCCAACCCGTCCAATAACTTCTTTAACAGCAATATCAGCGAGGACGGGGCAATTGTAAACACGCGAAATCCGAACAGCGTCAATACGCTGGGGTACGACACGGATATGTTTATCCTGAACAACCCGCTCAATTCGGTCATCCCGAACAACGAAACAGCCGCCACTTTTCGCTTTACCTCCAACGGCGACCAGTATTACCCATTCTTCAATTCCTTTAACGTGGAGATCATCGAGCCGAACATCGTGCTCGAGAAGCGGGTAGAAGACATCGCCGGGAACGATATAACCGGGGCCGGGGTCAACCTGGGGCAGTTGCTCGACTACGTGCTGACGTTTGAAAACCTCGGGAATGACGACGCCACCAACTATACGATCCGGGACATTCTGCCAATCAACGTCGCTCTGGATGAATCGAACCTCACGCTGCCACCCGGGGTAACCTATACCTACGACCCGGGGACGCGGGAAGTGATCTTCTCGATACCGGACAACCTTATCGAGGAAGGCGACCCTGCATCTTCCATCCGCATGCGGGTCCAGGTGGCCGAAAACTGCTTTGATTTTATCGACGCCTGTACAGACCTGATTCAGAACCTGGCCTATTCCACCTACCAGGGCGTCATCAATACTGCCGTAATTTCGGACGACCCGAGCGTCTCCGATTTCGATACCTGCGGCTTTGTAACGCCCGGGGCAACAAACTTCCTGCTGGACGACCTGGAAAACTGCGATTTCTCAAGGGAAGTGGAGCTTTGCGGGACCAGCGTGGTCCTGGATGCCGGCGACAACTTTGACGAGTATATCTGGTACCGGGACAACAACGGGGACGGCCTGATTGACGGCGGCGACACGGTCATTGACGACGGGGACCCGGACAACGATCCGAGTACCCAGCGCGTAACGGAGACCGGCCAGTACATCGTGGACAAGATTGTGGCGGACCCCTGCAAGGGCTTCCAGGAAATCATCACCGTTACGCTTCCCGGTGTCACCCAGGAAAACCCGATCGTCACGCTGATCAACGACACCTCCAATACCGTGGAAGGCGAGGTGGTAACCTGTGCCAACGACGGAGACCTGCTGCCCAAGATCTTCCTCTGCGGCCTGAACGACACGGAGCTTATCCAAATCAACATCCCGGATGCCACCAGCATCGTCTGGGAACAACTGGACGAGGCGAGTTGCGCGGATTCCGGGGATGACTGCGCCAACAAGAATTCCGCCTGCGCCTGGAACCAGGTAGACACGGGCAACGACTTTCTGGCGACCGATGCCGGTGAATACCGCGTGGTGGTCAACTATCAGAACGGTTGCTTTACCCGTTTCTATTTCAACATATTCAAGAACCCGCTGGATCCCCAATACGACGTGACGGATATTATCTGCAGCACGCCGGGGAACATCACAGTCACCAACATGCCGGCCCAGTACGAATACCAGCTGCTGGATGCCGTGAGCGGCAATGTACTGGTGCCTTACAGCGCGAATAACGGCCCGAGCTTCGACATCGCCACCAACGGCGCCTACACCGTAGAAATGCGGCAGGTGGGCGTGGTGGACGGCTGCGTCTTTTATCTCGAAAACATCGGGGTGCTGGCCCGGGACTTCCAGGTGGATGTCACCACCTCCGACGTGGATTGCAACGGCCTGGGCGCTATCGATATTTCCGTGCTGAATGTAGAGCCCCAGTACTACTACGAGATCTCCCAGGGAGGCACCGTGGTGGACACTTTCGGCCCCAGCACCGACAATAACTACAGTTTCGACAATATCAACGCCGGCACCTACGACGTGCGGGTAACCACAGACGACGGGTGTTTGCATACCGAGCAGGTAACCATTATAGACAATTCCGACCTGGAACTCGAAGCCCGCGTCTCCCAACACATTAGCTGTAAAGAAGGAAACATCCTCATGTCTTCGGACGGGGGGAGAACGCCCCATACCTATGCCATCTGGGAATATGTGGACGATGGGGGCGTAACGCAGATTTCCTATGCGACCCCGGCCGATATCCCGGCTTCTGAGTTTCAGACGAGCCAGATTTTCGACATCATGGACCCGGGCCAGTATACCTTTGTCGTCGTAGACCGGAACAACTGTTTCTCCATTTCGAATACCGTGGAAATCGAATTTGTCCCGGCAGCCGACTACAATGCCACTACCGTGGTCGATGTGCTTTGTTTTGGAGAGTCTACGGGTGAAATTCGCTTCAACCTCGTAAGCAGCAATGGATATCAGCTAACGTACTACCTGTTCGATGCCGCCGGATTTGACGAAGATAATTTCAACTATGCAGATGCATTGGCTACCAACTCCTCGGGTGTTTTTACAGGACTGCCGGCCGGCGACTACGCCATCGTAATCAACCAGCGGAAAGGGAGTGCAGATTGCGACTATTTTGAATATCAGACCGTATCCCAGCCCGCGTCCGGCCTTGCCGGTGATGCCGCGCTCACCCAACCGTACACCTGCCTGCAGGATGCCACCATCCAGGCGCAGAACGTCGCCGGAGGTACTGCCCCTTACGAGTACAGCATCGACGGGGTCTCCTTTGGGGCTTCCGATACATTCGCCGGTCTGACTGCCGGAACTTACAATATCACTATCCGGGATGCCGCGGGTTGTACCGTGGTAACGAATTCAATCACCATCGACCCGCTGAACCCGCCAGACGACCTTACCTTCGCTGCCACCCAGCCCACCTGCCCGGCCCTGGTTTCCGATGTCACGGTAACGGTCAGCAACGGCACGGCGCCCTTTGTGGTTGAAATCATCGCGCCTGCCGCCCAGGCCGCCGATTCCTCCTCCGGGAACACGGCCACCTTTAACGGGCTGGCCCCGGACACCTACACCTTCCGCGTCACGGATGACAACGGGTGTACCTATGAAGAGAATTTTACCATCAACCCGGTAACCCCCATTAACGTTTCCGGCGTTCAGGTTTCGCCTGTCAGCTGTTTTGGCGGATCCGACGGGGAGGCCCGCTACACCGTAAGCGGTTTTGCCACTTCCTACGACTACGCGGTAACCGGCCCGGCCGCCTTCTCGGGCACGGGGGAGACTAATGCAACCATTGACCTGACCGGCCTGGCTGCGGGCACCTATGACATCACCGTTACGGATACGGATACGAATTGTACGGATACGGCTTCGGTAACCATCGACGAGCCGGCCAGCCCCCTGGCCTTTACATTCAGCGCCGTACAACCCACTTGTGTCAGCGACGGCTCAGTTACCATTTCGGCCAACGGCGGCTGGGGTAGCTATTCCTACCAGCTCACCCAGCCGGATGCCACAGTGCTCGGGCCGCAGGGCAGCGCCACTTTCAACAACCTGACACAACTCGGATCCTACACCATTGCGGTTGAGGACGCCAACGGTTGTGTGGAAACCGATACCTTCACCCTGTCCGCCCCGTCCAACCCGACGGTGAGCCTGGACCCGGTAACCGACCTCTGTTACGACCCGGCCACAGGCGTGAGCCTTACGGCCACTGTTTCGGGGGGTACGGGCCCCTTCTCGTACAGCCTCAATGGAGGCCCCGGACAATCCGGCAACACCTTCAACAACCTGACCCCCGGCAATTACACGGTGGTGGTTACGGACATGAACGGCTGTACGGCTACTTCTGGTACCGTCACCATTGAGCCCCAGCTGACCGCCACGTCGGTACTCACCAAGGAGCTCGATTGCTCCGCTTCCCCGGATGCGGTTATCGACGTTACCATCAATGGCGGGTACGCCCCCTTTGCCTACCAGGTAAACGGCGGGGCCTCCACCCCGGTTGTTGGCAATGCCTTTACCTATACCACCGCCACAGACGGTACTTTTGTGTTTACGATTACCGACGCGGAAGGCTGTACGGCTGAAACCACCGTGGTGGTCGATCCCATCACCAACCCGGTGGCCACGCACAACGCAACCGACCCCGCATGTGCCGGGGCATTGGACGGTCAGGTGGAAATCCTGATCGACACAAACTTTGGAACCGCCCCCTACCAGGTGGATTTTGACGGGGCCGGCTTCGGCAGCCAGACGGTATTCAGCAACCTGGCAGCCGGCACCTACAACTACACCGTACAGGACGCCAAGGGCTGCTTGTACAACGGCTCGGTAACCCTTACAGACCCGGCCCCGATTGCAGCCGACGCGGTCCTGGTCCAGGGGTATACCTGCCTGCAGGACGGCAGCATCCAGGCGCAGAATATTACCGGGGGAACACCCGGCTACACCTACAGCATCGACGGGGTCAACTTCCAGGCCTCCGACACCTTTACCGGTCTGACAGACGGCACGTACACCATTACTGTACAGGATTCCGCAGGCTGCACGTTTGTGACGGCCTCCGTGGTGATTCCACCCCTGGACCCGCCCTCCGACATCAGCTTCAGCGCCACCCCGCCGAACTGCCCGGCCGAAGTCTCCGACGTTACCCTGACCGTTACGGATGGGGTAGGGGCCATCACCTATGAGATTATCGCGCCCGCTGCCGTTAACAATGGCAACAACAACGTATTTACAGGACTTGCCCCCGACACCTATACCTTCCGGGTAACGGATGCCAACGGGTGCTCTTATGACGAAGCCTATACGATCAATCCGGTAACGCCCATCGCGGTTGCCGGTTCCCTAGTGCAGGATGTAAGCTGTGTAGGCGGATCGGATGGCGCTGTGGATTTTGCCGTCAGCGGCTTCTCCACCACCTATGCCTATTCGGTAACCGGCCCGGCAACCTTCTCGGGCACCGGGGAAAGCGGCGCGGTCATTAACCTCACCGGTCTGGCTGCCGGCGATTATACGGTGGTGGTTACCGACGAAACCACCAATTGTACCGCTACGGACACCGTGACGGTAAGCGAGCCGGCCCTGCCCCTCGCATTTACCTTTACCGTTACCCCGCTGACCTGCGCGGCAGACGGTTCCGTGACCATTTCGGCCACCGGCGGATGGGGCGCCTATACTTACCAGTTGGAGCAACCCGACGCCAGCGTGCTTGGGCCCCAATCCGGAAATACGTTTACCGGCCTCAACCAGGTGGGCACCTATACGATCACCGTGGAGGACGCCAACGGTTGCCAGGTGACCGACACCTTTGACATCACCACGCCGGCCAACCCGGTGGCGAGCATCGACGCATCTTCGGATGTCTGCTACGACCCCTCCGGCGGGGCCACCGTAGTGGTGGGGGCTTCCGGCGGCGCGGCGCCCTATTATTACAGCATGAACGGCGGGGCTACCCAGACGTCCAATACGTTTGCCGGCCTGGTGCCCGGGAACTATACATTCACGGTGCTGGACAGCAACGGGTGTTCCGATACGGTAGCCTTTACCGTCGAGCCCCAGCTTACGGGTAATGCAGTACTGACCAAGGACATCGATTGTACGGTATCCCCGGATGCCATCCTGGATGTAACAGTTAACGGGGGGTATGCCCCCTACACCTATGAGGTGGAAGTTAACGGCGGCGGCTTTACGCCTTATGCCGGAGGCTTCCCTTACACCACGGCAACCCCCGGGACCTACCAGTTCCGGGTCACGGACAGCCAGGGCTGCGTGGGCCTGACCAACACGGTTACGGTTACGGCGGCCGTAGACCCCCAGGCCACGGCCACCACCATCGACCCGACCTGTTTCGGCGACTCCAACGGGGTAGTCGAGATCGATATCGACCCGAATTTTGGGCAAGCCCCCTACCAAGTAGACTTTAACGGAGCGGGATATAGCAACCAGACAGTTTACTCCGGCTTGCCTGCCGGCACCTACAATTACACGGTAAGGGACGACAAGGGCTGTACGTTTACCGACAGCGTCACGCTGACAGACCCGCCCCTGTTTGACGCCAGCATTACCGTGACGGACGTGTCCTGTAGCGGGGCTCCCGGGGGTGGCGACATTCCGGGCCGCATCGACATCTCCATCATCAGCGGGGGGACCCCGAATTTCACCTATACGCTGTACGACCAGATGAACAATATCGTTCCCGTAACCGGGTCGAACCCCATCGTAAACACAGCGGCAACCAGTGTCTCCTTTGACGGCCTGGACTTTGGCGACTACTATGTGCGGATCATCGATGCAAACGGCTGCGAATTCTACCAGAACCCGGTACGCGTCCTGGCCAACCCCTTCCTGACACTGGATTCCCAGGCGATCGTGGATTGTGCCACGGGCGGCACGGTGACCCTTTCCGCCGATGGCGGTTCGGGCGATTACAGCTTTAGCATCTACGGCCCGGGGACCCCGCCAAACTCGGAAACCGCAGGCCCGGGAGCCAATGAAGAACAGGCCGTTTTTCAGGGTTTGAATGCCGGCCAGTCCTATGTGTTTGAAGCTATCGACAACGTAACCCTGTGTACGAGCTACGTGGAGGTGGACATTCCGGCCCTTTCCGGTATCGAGGTGGTACCCACTCCGGCGGTTAACGACGTGACCTGCTTTGGCGACACAAACGGCTCCATCGCCTTCCAATTCCAGAATTTTGACGGCACGGTTGCCGACATCAACTACAGTATCCTGGAGGCGCTCACCAACAACCCGACGGGCTTCTCCGGCACAGTAAGCGGGCCCATGGGCGGCCCTACTCCCCTGGAGACGGTCAACAACCTGCCCCCGGGCGATTACGTCCTCTATTTTGAGGAAGCCACCAGCCCGTTCTGTTCGAATACCTGGGATTTCCGGATCCTGGAGCCTTCGCCCATTACGTTTAACCTGGTAGACCAAAACAACGCGAATTGCAACGAGGATGCCCAGGTTACCGTCCAGGCTACCGGCGGTTCCGGCGGGTTTGCCTACGCCTTTGTGGAAGACGGGGTCGCCCCGGTTCCCGGCGATTTTACAGCGAGCAGCTATGCCGAACTCGACCCGGCCGTCAACACGGACTGGGATGCCTATGCCATGGATGCCAACGGCTGTATGACGCCGCCCCTGGACATCGCCATCTCCATGGACCCGGAGCCGGTAATATCTGCAGTAGCCAACCAGTGTTCCGCCACCGAAGGCAATTTTGAAATTACCGTTACCCTGGATGTTGCCGGTGTCGGCCCGTATATGCTGAGCCTGGACGGTGGGGCCTTTCAATCCACTTCCCTGGTGAATGCGGGGGATACCCATGTTTTCACTGGCCTGAGCTCCGGGACGCACACCGTGGAAGTCCGCGATTCGAATTCTTGCGGCAACCTCGTTTCCCTGGATATTTTCCCGCCATCCGACCTGACCGCTGAGGCCGTGGTACAACCCACCTGTGCCCTGAACGACGGGCAGGTTCTCCTGACGGCATACGGCGGCTCCGGGGTATACACTTACGAACTTTTCCTGGGCGCGGTCAGCGTCACGGGAGGGCCCCAGGCATCGCCCCTGTTTACAGGGCTGGCGCCGGGCACCTATACTGCCTTCGTATACGACAGCCTTGCCGTCGGCTGTGGGGCTTCTTCCAGCATTGTGCTGAACGTCCCCACGAATGTGGCCTTTACCACCTCCGTTACGGACGTGAGTTGTGCGGGCGGTTCGGACGGGGTCATCACCGCAACCCTGGACCCGGGTCAGGACAACCCGCCCTACACCTACCAGCTCTTTGACGCCCTGGGCATTCTGCCGGTTACCGGCGTACAGTCCAGCCCGGTCTTTACCGGCCTGGCAGCCGGCGACTATACCGTGCGCGTAACTTCCGGACGCGGCTGCCAGCAAGATGATGTCGTTACGTTGGCAGAACCGACTCCGGTAACCGCATCTGCAACGGCCACGAGCTTTGCCTGCGCCCCGGACAACACCGTGACCCAGGCGGTAGTTACAATAACCGGTGGGGGCGGAACCGCACCCTACCTGTATAGCCTGGACGGAGTGAACTTTACGAGCTCCAACACCTTCAACATCAGCGACACAGGTGCCGTCCAGAATTTTACGGCCTATGTGCGGGATGCCAATGGGTGCGAGGAAACCGACAACATCAGCATCAGCCCGCTGCCCGTCATCACGGATGTGAACGTAAGCCAGCTTACGGTCATTACCTGCTCCAACGACGAAGTTGTACGGGTTACCGTTACCGGCGGTTCCGGCGACTTTGACTTTGACCTGCTCCCGCTGGGGTCGGCTCCCACCCAATCCCCGGGTGCCGGTGTCTACACAGCCGATTTCAACCTGGCCGCCCCCGGCGATTATGTATTCCGGGTTACGGATAATGGCACGGGATGCTACTTTACGACTACCCCGTATACCGTGGCGCCCTACGATCTGATTGAGGCTGTAGCCACAGCAATCACCCCGGTAGACTGTTTCGGGGATACGGATGGGGAGCTTTCCCTCCAGGTTAACAACTACGCCGGGAATTACACCTACCAGGTATTTGACGGTGCGGGCACCCCGGTAACCGGGGTCGTGCCTGCAGACACCTCGGTGAACCCCCGGACCATCGGCAGCCTGGCGGGCGGCAACTATTACGTAGAAGTCATCGCCACGGATACGCCTTTCTGCGACGACGTTTCAAACACCGTGACCATCGCCTCCCCGCCAGCGGCTGTGAGCCTGGCGGAAACGGCCAATATCAATGCGAATTGCAACACGGGCGCCCAGGTAACGGTTGCTGCCAGCGGCGGCACCCCCGGATATACCTATGCCTTTGTGCCCACCGGAAATATCCCCGTGCCCGGCGATTATTCGCCCAGTGCCACAGCGGTACTGAACCCGGCCACCTATCCGGCCGACTACGATGTGTACGCTATGGACAGCAACGGGTGTTTCACCTTTATCACCGTAACTGTGGACGAGGACCCGATGCCCACTGTTACCGCCCCGGCCTACGCCGCAGACCAGTGCGCCTCGGACGGTTCCAGCTACACCTTTACCGTTGCAGGATCCGGGATTGCACCCCTGAGCTATAGCGTAGGTGCCGGCTTCCAGGCCTCCCCGACCTTTACGGTAAGCGCCCCGGGCACCTATACGGTAACTGTCCGAGACGCCAATGGGTGTACGGCTACGGATACGATAACCATCCTGCCGCCCCTGGCCCTGACTGCCCAGCCCACGGTACAGCCCACCTGTGCCCTGAATGACGGGGAGATCACCGTCACCGCCCAGGGTGGTTCCGGCAGCTATGAATACGACCTGCTGGACGGCGGCGGGGTGAGCGTCAACGGCGGGGTGCCCCAGGCCTCCAATGTGTTCACGGGTCTGGCCCCGGATACCTATACGGCCATCGTATACGACACCTCCGGCACCGGCTGTGATGCCCAGGCGCCTGTAACGCTGGAAACCCCCACACCGGTATCCTTTACCACTGCCGCAGAAGATGTCAGTTGTGCCGGGGGTGCCGACGGTTCCATCACCGTGACCCTCGATGCCGGACAGGACAACCCGCCCTATACCTACGAATTGTACGACGGGACGATGACACTCGTGGCAGGCCCCCAGAACAGCCCGCTGTTTACCGGCCTGGCAGCAGATAATTACACAGTGCGCGTGCTCTCCGGCAGGGCCTGCGAAGCCAGCCTGGCCCAGGCAGTTGCCGAACCCACGCCGCTGAGCGTCACCGCTGCGGCCACGGCCTTTGCCTGCGCCCCGGATAATTCGGTGAACACTGCTACCATTACCGCCACGGTTCCGGGGGGAGCGGGGACTGCCCCGTACCTCTACAGCCTGGACAATGTCAACTTTCAGGCGTCGAATACCTTTGAAGTGGCAGATACGGGAGCCGTACAGAACCTGACGGTCTATGTGCGGGATGCCAACGGATGTCCGGCTACAGACACGGTCACCCTGGACCCGCTGAACGTCTTCACGGCTACCGTGACGCAAAATATCGCCATCACCTGTGCAAACCCGGAGGAAGTCCTCGTTTCCGTAAGCGATGACGGCAACCCGGCCAACACCTACACGGTGGAGTTGTTGCCCCCGGGCAACCCGAACGGCTCCCTGAACACTGTGGTTTCCAATACGCAGACCACCTGGGACCTGACCGTCCCCGGCACGTATGTGTTCCGGATTACCGACGATGCCACCGGGTGTTATATCCAGACCGCTCCCTACGAGGTGCCCCCGTACGACCTGATCCAGGTTGCAGCCGCACCTGTTAACCCCGTTACCTGTTTTGGGGATACGGACGGCGCGCTCTCGGTGAACATTACCGGGTATACCGGAGCCTACGACTACGAGGTGTTTACTGCAGCCGGGGTTTCTACCGGCGTGGTCGGAAGTGCCAATACGAGCACGAACCCGCTCACCGTAAATGGCCTGAGCGGCGGCAACTACTTTGTCCGTATTACAGAGACTGCTTCGCCTTTCTGTGCCGAAGACTCCAACATCATAACCATTATCTCCCCGGATATGGCGCTGACGGCTGTCGTCAGCCAGGTAGCCGACGTTACCTGTACGAACGACCAGGGGGAAATCCTGGTGGATCCCACAGGCGGTTACGCACCGTATGACATCGTCCTTACCAATACCACCACCGGGCAGGCCTATACGGCCAACAACGTCCAATCCCGCGTGTTTGCCGGGCTTTCCGCAGGTTCCTTTACGGTAGCCGTTACGGATGCCAATGGCTGCGTCTACAACGATACGATCGACCTGGTTGAGCCGGCGCCCATTGCGGCCGGGATCAATGCGGCCCCCGCCGTCCTCGCCTGCTATGGCGACACAAACGGGGTAGTTACGGCCACGGGTGTCTCCGGCGGCTCAGGCAGCTACCAGTACAGCCTGAACTATTACGACGCGGCCGGCGCCACTATCGCCTTCTCATCCGGATTCCAGGCAAGCCCCGTATTTACAGGGCTTGGAGCCGGCATCTACAGCATCACGGTATCCGATGGCTGGAATTGTGATTTGGAAACCGTCCAGGTAACCATCACCGAGCCCACCGAAGTGGAAGCCAACCTCATTCAGACGGCATCCATGACGTGTACCACCGACGCAGAGATATACCTGACCGCAACCGGAGGCAACGGCCCCTACGAATACAGTACGGACGGCACCACCTATTCGCCCATGTCAGGCGGAAACTCCCATACCTTCAGCGTGACGGATGGCACGTTCCAGTACTATGTGCGCGATTCTTTTGGTTGCGAGGCGGATATCTCCAACCAGGTGAGCATTGAGCCCATCCCGCCCCTGATGCTCGACATCGACACCAGCGCGGCCGTGATCAACTGTACGGGCGAAATGACTGCGAGCCTCCGGGCTACCGCCACCGGCGGCCTGGGCAGCTACCAATATGAGCTGTACGGCGATGCCGCCCTGACAAGCCTCCTGTCTGGTCCGCAGGCCAACGGCACGTTTAGCGGCCTGGGTGTGGGCAGCTACTGGATCCGGGTCACCAGCCAGGATTGCGAGGAGGTTTCCAATGAACTGATCATCACGGAGCCCGCTCCCCTGCAAATCGACCGGGAGGAGTTCACTGACGTCACCTGCAACGGGGAGGACGACGGTACGATCACCGTGGAAGTTTCCGGCGGCACCGGCAACATCCTCTACGCCATCAGCCCGAACCTGAACCAGTTTGACGACAACAACGTCTTTACCGAATTGGCGCCCGGCGTCTATGACGTAATTGCCCAGGACGAGAACGGCTGTTTCCTGACCTTCCAGTTCACCATTTCCGAACCGGCGTCGATTACGGTGGATGCCCAGGCAACCCCCGAGGTTTGCGCGGGCAGCGAGGACGGCATGATCGATATTGCGATCAGCGGCGGCACAGCGCCTTACCGGACGGCCTTCAACTCGAATGCAGATGCCGATTTCGGACCTGCCCAGTCCACATTCAGCGGATTGGCTGCCGGCACGTATGTGATCTTTGTAAGGGACGCCCAGGATTGCCAAACCAATGTAATCGTGGAAATCGAGCCCGGCGTGAACCTCAATGCAGTTGTAACGCCTGTATACGAGTGTACCGGCAGCATCCCGGATAACTACCTGGAGGTGGCGCTGGAAGACCCGTCCGTTGAAAATGACGTCATGTACGCCCTGGATTCCACGGATCCGGCCGACATGCAGCTGGATGCTGATTTTGCCGGCCTGAGCCCCGGCCCGCATTACCTGGCCATCTCGCACGCCAACGGCTGCGTACAGACCATCGATTTCGAAATCGAAAGTTTTGAGCCCCTGACCCTGACCCTGGAACAGCGGAACATCAACGAGATTACGGCCCTGGCGGAAGGCGGCGTAGCCCCCTATACGTTCTATTTCAACGATGACGACAACGGGGAGGACAACACGTACTATATCACCGAATCCGGCGTGTATACCGTACGCGTGGTAGACCAGAGCGGTTGCGAGGCCGTGGCCCAGATCGAGATGGAGTTCATCGACATCGAAATACCCAACTATTTCACCCCGGATGGGGACGGCAACAACGATTTCTGGATTCCCGACAACCTGGAGGGCTTCCCGGAAATACTAATCAAAATTTATGACCGTTATGGTAGAGTGGTAGATGAACTCGCCTATGGATTCCAGGGTTGGGACGGGACATATGAAGGTCGGGAATTACCCACCGGAGATTACTGGTACGTAATCAAACTGAACGGTGAACGCGACGAGCGGGAATTCGTCGGGCATTTTACCCTGTACCGCTAACGATAACCTACAACACGATGCGCTGGAGAATAATATTATGGATGTTGCTGCTGGGAAACCTTGGGGTTCGCGCGCAGGAATTGAATTCGCCCCAGTTGTCCCAGTACCTGGCAGACAACCCCTTTGTTCTGGCCCCCACCTATGCGGGGATCGGCGACCACGTGAAGATCCGCCTGAACGGCCTCAGCCAGTGGGTGGGGATCAAGGATGCCCCACAGACCCAGTCCCTGGCTGCCGATGCGCGGATCGGCAACAAATCCGGCCTCGGGATCTTTCTCTACAACGATAAAAACGGATATACGCGCCAGCAGGGGGCCCGGCTCTCGTTTGCCCACCACCTGACGCTCGACCGGTACGAGGATGAATTCCTCTCCTTCGGGATATCGTATAATTTTAACCAGTTCCGCATCAATATCGAGGAGTTCCGCGATTCCCCGGGGGTGCCCACCAACGACCCGAATGTCACGGACGACCGCTCCACGAGCAACCACAACTTCGACGTGGGGATCATGTACCGGATCAACAAGTTCTACGTGGCCCTGAACGCCTCTAACCTGCTCGATAAGGACCTGACGAGCTTTAACCCGATCTTTGAGCCGAACCACCTTCGGAACTACTACGTATACACGGGCTTCCGGTATTCCAAAAACAAGAACAGCCGGGTGGAAATAGAGCCCTCGGCCCTCTACAAGATCTTTGAAAGCGACGGCCGGTCCGAAACCGACCTGAACGTCAAGGTCCGCCTGTACGATTTTGAAGATTACTACTACGGGGGCATCAACTACCGCTTCCTGAACGACCAGATCGGGAAACCGCTGTACATCGCCCCCTTTATTGGTCTGAAAAAGAACAATTTTTACTTTGGCTATTCCGTGCAGGTGATCCTGAACGACATCCTGGCCTACAGCTACGGGACGCACGTAATCACCGTCGGGATGGACCTGTTCCAGGGCCTCAGCAACTGCCGCTGTACCTACTAAAAGCCCCTTCTGCATCCCTTTACTTCTCACTGGGCACCATTACTGGTGGCCGGACTCCATAGCTGCATCCGGCGCCGGCGCAATTTTTCCTAATTTTGCGGTAAACAAATTGCATGCTGGGTAAAATACGACTGGAAAATGTCAGGCTCTACGGTTTCCACGGGTGCCTGAAGGAAGAGGAGATGATCGGATCGGATTATCGCGTGGACCTCGAGGTAACTGCCGACCTGTCCCGGGCCGCCGCTTCCGACCGGTTGTCGGACACCGTGGATTACGTCCACCTGCAGACCATCATCCGGGAGGAGATGGCCAAACGCACCAAGCTCATCGAAACCGTAGCCGGGCGTATCCTGGACCGCGTCCTGGAGGAGCTCGGGGAGGTCGTAGAAGCGGAAATTGCCGTTTCCAAGATCAACCCGCCCATCGGCGGGGATGTCCAGCAAGTGACTGTCTGCCTGCACAAAAAAAGAGGCTGAGTTTTTTGGATGCGGGGAATGTATTAACTTTGCCCCCCTGAGGGCATCGTGGCCGAGTGGCTAGGCACAGCTCTGCAAAAGCTTGTACAGCGGTTCGAATCCGCTCGATGCCTCTGAAAAAGAAACCCCGGAAAATCCGGGGTTTTTTTATTCCTTCACCTATTCCCGTATCAGGTCGATTCCCTGTTCGATGGATAACTGGTCCTTGGGCAGGAACCCCTTGACAATCAACACCACCCCGCAGATAATCAGGATGATGCCCAGGGCTTTTTTTACCCAAAAGATCCGCTCCCGGGTGAGTTTTTTGCGCAATTGCTTGGCCAGAAGGATCTTGAATATATCCGTGACCAGGTAGGCGGCCAGCATGGCCGAGAAAAAAGTGAGGATGCGGTTGGGCTGGTTGTCCAGGCTTGGGCCCACGATAATGATCACGCCCAGCCAGAATACGAGTACGCCGATATTGATAAAATTCAGCAGAAATCCTTTGACGAACAGGCCGAAGTAATCCGAGGACCGGGTTACGATATGCGGTTTTTTTTCCTTGAAATCGGACCGGAAAACCGTTGTAAGCCCGTACACCAGCAGGATCACCCCGCCAAACACATAGAGGCCGGGTTGGTTGCTGAGGTTTTCCAGGAGTTGGAAGCTGCTGAAATAGGCGATTACCAGGAAGAGGATGTCCGCCAGCACCACGCCGAGGTCCAGGGCCAGGGCTGCGCGGAAGCCTTTTGTAGCACTGGTTTCAAGAAGGACAAAGAACACGGGGCCGATCATGAAGCTCAAAAAGAAGCCCAGGGGTAGTGCCGCGCTAATGTCATCCCAAATCACCTGCTACATGCGTTTTATCGTTCCGCCAAAAACTGTTTTTTCTTCCATTTTGTCCGGGTCGCCGTAAACGAACACCTTGCCCCCTGCCTTCACGGTGGCCTTTACGTAATCCGAGGCGTGGATTTCCGCTGTGGAACCCGCATTGACGTTAACGGTACAAAATCCGGTAGCGAAGTCCCTGCCCTGGTAGATGCCGCCCGTATTGATCTGAACATCCTGGTTCTTCGATTTCCCCGAGGCCGTAATAATGCCGCCGGTTACAGCCTTGACCAGAAACTGGGTTACTTCCGCCTCCAGGACAATTTCTCCTCCTTCCTGGGCCTTAACCTCCAGGACATCCTGCCGGATCACGTCCCTGGATTCGATGCGGGCATCCTCGTTTACATCGATAATTAACAGGGGATCCGTGTAATACAGGTCTACAAAAGTGCGATATCCGCTAAAAATCTTGGTGATCTCCATCCGGACTTTCAGGATTCCGTCGTTGTTCACAACAGCCACCTGCCGGGTATTTTCACCCCGCACCACGGCCTGGTTCCTGTCGCTGCGGATCAGGTTGAGGGAAATGCCGTCAAATACTTTGATTTCCCGGAAAGGCCCGGTATCGTGGGTCACCTGGGCATCCTGCGCGCGGAGCCCCGCAGCCGTCAGCCCTGCCAAACCAATCCAGAGAAACAGAAATTTACATTGACGCATCCTGGGGTACTTTGGTACAACTTGGTTTCCGGGTTCAGGCCTTCCCGATCAGGGAAAAATCCAGGTGGCGTTTGATCAGGTCGGAGTTTTTAACCATCACCCGGACCTCATCGCCCAACTGGTATACCTTGCCCCTGCGTTCGCCAACGAGGGCGTACTGCTTTTCATCAAAGGTATAATAATCATCTTTTATATCCCGGATCCGCACCATCCCTTCGCACTTATTTTCGATGATTTCCACATAGATCCCCCATTCGGTCACCCCGGAAATCACCCCGGTAAACTCCTGGTCCTGGTGGTCCTGCATGAATTTGATCTGCATGTACTTGATGGAATCCCGCTCCGCCTGGGCCGCCAGGGCTTCCATTTCAGAGGAGTGCTTGCACTTATCCTCATACAGGGTCTCGGGGGCCGATTTGGCCCCGTTCAGATACTGGTGCAACAGCCGGTGGACCATTACATCGGGATATCGCCGGATCGGGGAGGTAAAATGCGTGTAATAATCAAATGCCAGCCCGTAATGCCCGATATTGTCCGTGGTATAGGAAGCTTTGCTCATGCTGCGGATGGCCAGGGTGTCCACCAGGTTCTGCTCCTTCCGGCCCTTCACATCCTCGAGCAGCTGGTTGAGCGAATGGTTCAGATTTTTCTTGTTCTTGAAATTCAGCTGGTGGCCAAAGCGTTTGACAATCCCGTTCAGGGCAATGAGTTTGTCCTCATCGGGTTCGTCGTGTACGCGGTATACAAAGGTCTTTTTAGGCTGCTGCTTCCCGATGAATTCAGCCACTTTCCGGTTGGCCAGGAGCATGAATTCCTCAATGAGTTTGTTGGCGTCCTTGCTTTCCTTGAAAAATACCCCTACCGGGTTGTTTTCCTCATCCAGATTAAACTTCACCTCCACCTTGTCAAAGGAAATCGCCCCGTGCTGCATCCGCAGCTTCCGCATTTTCCTTGCCAACTGGTCCATGGTGTAGATGGCGTTGACGATTTCCCCGGAAATCTGGTAGGCCTTGCCCCGGATGGAAATATCGGCGGGGATGGAACCCCGTCCCGTCTCAATCACGTGCTGGGCTTCCTCATAGGCAAAACGCTCGTTTGAGTGGGTCACCGTCCGACCGAACCACTGGTCTTTTACCCGGGCCTGGTCGTCCATGATAAAAACAGCAGAAAACGTGTATTTGTCTTCGTGCGGCCGCAACGAACAGGCGTTGTTGGAAAGAATCTCCGGCAACATGGGCACCACGCGGTCTACCAGGTACACCGAAGTTGCCCGGTTATAGGCCTCTTCCTCCAGGATGGAATCCTCGTTCAGATAATGTGATACGTCTGCAATGTGGATCCCGATTTCGTAATCGCCCCCGTCGAGTTCCCGGAACGACAGCGCATCGTCAAAGTCCTTGGCATCCTTCGGGTCGATGGTAAACGTCAGGGTGTCCCGCATATCCCGACGTTTTGAAACCTCATTGGGATGGATCCGGGTATCCAGGGAATTGGCGTAGTGCTCCACCTCGGCGGGAAATTCATACGGCAACCCGTATTCGGCGAGGATTGCATGGATCTCCGTGTTGTGTTCGCCGGGCACCCCTAAAACCTGGGTTACTTTTCCATAGGGGGAATCCGCATCCTCCGGCCAACTCTTGATTTCCACCAGTACTTTTTCCTTGTCTTTGGCACCGTTCAGGTCGTCCAGGGAGACAAAAATATCGGTATACATCCGGGAGTCCGTAGGCCGGACAAAAGCAAAAGATTTGGACTGGTCCACAATGCCCACAAATGCATTTTTACGGCGCTCCACTACCCGGACCACTTTACCTTCCGGCTTGCTTCCCTTTTTCTTTTGGAACAACTGTACCTCTACGGTGTCCTTGTGGAAGGCCCTACCCAGGTTCGGGGAGGTGATAAATACATCTTTCTCCAATTCCGGGATCACCACGTATCCGTTCCCCTGAGAATTGATATCGATCTGCCCGGTCAGCACCTCCACCTTATGGATGGCCTGGTATTTTCCCGGGGATACTTCTTTAATCCGATTTTTCTGGGCCAGCTGGCCCAGGCGCTTGATGAGAAGGTTTCTGCCTTCGGTATCGCCGATCTGCAGTTTACCGGCTATTTGTTTGTAGTTGAAGTTCTTTTTAGGGTCGGACTCTAATACACTGAAGATTCCTTTGGTAATTTCGTTGATAAGGTGATTCTTTGCCCGCTTCTTTCTTTTCGACATGTACATTTTAAATTTCGCCGCAAATTACGAATAATATTCCGAGGAAGGCCCCGGAACCCTGTCTATTAAGCGATTCGGTCAATTAACAATTTAAACAACATATTCTATTATTAATTTGATTTTATAAAAAGATGATTATAGATATGATAGGCTGTTAATTCAGGGGATAAAAAAACATCGTTTTCCTTGTGAGATTCAATGCTAAGAACTTATCGACAGGATATATGAAGCAGAAATGGGTAGAATCAATGGGTTATACCGGTTATCAACGTTGTTTAATAAGTGCTGTTAACAGGAATTTTTGGATAAATAAACAGCGGATGTGTGTTGATTAGGGCATCGATCGCAGCGGATAATCCATGACAAAAAATGACAGTTACCCCTTGAATATCCGGGATTTTAAGTCCAATGCAATTTTTATGCGGGATAACAAAATTGGGTTGTCACAAATTGTGCCCCGGGTTTTCAACAATTGGCAGCACAGTACTTCGCTCAGGATAAAGCAGTTGAAATTATTGTAAAAAGCAGCTGTTAATTACCCGGGTTCGGCTCCAAGCCGGCTTGGTTTTGTAACTTTACAGGGGTGTAAAAGAAATAGCGACTGCAGTGATCAACGAAAATGTAGGGATTAGGTAAGACTCCGTGTAAAACCGAATGGTTTGTGAGTAGGAATCTGCTACTACTCATACACAAAACGATAGATACAATTTAAAACTACCAGGATTGAATATTAAATCAAGTTTGAAGTCATTAGTCTTTGTTTTCTTAATGCTTTCGGCAATCAATCAAGTTGTTTCACAGCATGCCACAAAAGCCCATAAAGACTCATTAGAAACAATTGTTCAGAAATATTATGATTTAAACCTCAAAATATTTCAAGCAAATTCCACAATCGATGATATCGACAAAACCTTTGAACTTTTTACAGAGGACTTTACATACGTTCATCCAAAATATGGTGGAACATACACCAGAGAAGATTTATACAACGGATATGTAAGGAATCAAAGAAATGGAGGTTATGATGGAAAAGTTACAGATATTAAAATACTGAATAAAATTACAGGACTTAACGCTGTTGTGACACAAAAGTGTTTTGTAGAAATTATAGATGGTGAAATCAAAGAGGGAGAACCAGAAATGACTCTTTTTGAATTTAGGGACGGGAAAATATCTCGAATTTTTGAATATTGGTAACGCAAAAAAACTGTATCTAACGGTTTAAATAGAATGAAATGAAAATAGCCATTGGAAACGACCATGCGGGTACCGAGTACAAGCTGGCCATTGTGGGTTTGCTAAAATCCATGGATATCGAAGTAATCAACCACGGCACCGACGGTACGGACGGAGTGGATTATGCGGATTTTATCCATCCGGTTGCCACGGATGTCGCTTCCGGGGAGGCAGACCTGGGGATTGTGGTATGCGGCAGCGGGAACGGTGCCTGTATGACTGCCAACAAGCACCAGGAGATCCGGGCGGCCCTCTGCTGGAACAAGGAAATCGTTTCCCTGGCTCGGGAACACAACAATGCGAATATACTGGGCCTGCCGGCGCGGTTCCTGGCCATTCCCCAGGCGCTTGAGATGGTGCGAACTTTCCTGGATACGCCTTTTGAAGGCGGCCGCCACCAGAGGCGAATCGAAAAAATACCCTGTTACTGAACCAGGAGTTTTGTGCGTAAGTGCCAGCTGAATTGAGGATCCATGGGACACTCCCACCATCACCACCACCATCATCCCACCACAGGCGGTCGCAACCTGTTGATATCCATCGTCCTCAATATCCTGATTACGATTGCCCAGGCTGTGGGAGGTTTCCTTTCCGGCAGCCTTTCCCTGCTATCGGATGCCCTGCACAACCTGAGTGATGTACTCTCCCTGGTCATCAGCTATATCGCCAATGTACTCACCCGGCGAGAACCTTCAACCAGCAAGACTTTTGGTTATAAGCGGGCGGAGATTATCGCCGCCTTTGTAAACTCGGCTTCCCTGATCGTAATCGCAGTTTTTCTGATTATTGAAGCTGTAGAGCGATTCCTCGAACCCCAATCCATCGATTCGGGCATCGTTATCTGGCTTTCCCTCCTGGGCATCCTGGCCAACGGGTTCAGCGTGCTGCTCATCCGGAAGGATTCCGGGAAAAACATGAACATGCGATCCGCCTACCTGCACCTGCTCACGGATATGATGGCTTCGGTAGCTGTCCTTGCCGGGGGCATATTGATGTATTATTTCAATTGGTTCTGGATCGACCCGGCCCTGACAATCGCCATTGCGCTCTACCTGATCTATATGGGGTACGACCTGCTCCGTTCTGCTACGCGGGTGTTGATGCTGTTTAGCCCGGACCATATCCGGGTGCAGGAAATCGTAGGGAGTATCAGCGCCCTGGATGCGGTGAAAAACGTGCATCACGTCCACTTGTGGCAGCTCAACGAGGACTCCATCCACCTGGAGGCACACATCGACTTTCACAGCGACATCCTCCTGTCGGAATTCGAGGTCATCCTGTCTGAAATCGAAAGAAAAATGCTCCGGGATTACGGGATCAACCACCTGAGCATCCAGCCGGAATTCGGCAAATGCGACAGCAAGCAAATTATCGCCCAGCACTGATATGGATATAAAACTCTTTCGCTTTGACGAGTTGAGCACCCGGCAACTCTACGATGTATTGAAACTGCGGTCGGAAATCTTTGTGGTTGAACAGGAATGTATCTACCTGGATCCGGACGGGAAGGACCAACCGGCTTACCATTTGTTGGGCTATGAGGGCGATATGCTGGCAGCCTATACCCGGATCTTTGCCCCGGGCGACTACATGGACCGGGCGAGTATCGGCCGGGTTGCCGTTGCGGAAGCCTGCCGCGGCCGGGGGTATGGCCGTGAAATAATGAAGGCCTCCCTGGAGGCCGTTGTGGATATATTGGAATGCAATGAAGTAGCCATTTCCGCCCAGGCCTACTTAAGGCAGTTCTATGCGGATTTCGGTTTTGAGATTTCCGGGGACGAATACCTGGAAGACGGCATTCCCCACATCAAAATGCTATGGCGGGCTGAATCCGGTTAACCGGCTACCACGCCTTTCACGTAACCTTGATGGGTTGTTTGTTCCCGAGGTTCAACTCCTGCAGGAGCGTATCGGTAAATTTGTAATGTCCGCGGAAGGTGATAATCCGGAACCGGTTCGACTTCATCCGGCTCAGCGTATCGAGGAAGACCCATTTGGATTTCAGCATGGTGGGCTTTTCCGACTTCAGGCTGATATCAAAGAGGTATTTCCTGCCGTTTTTGGTGGCCGTTATATCCGGCGTGACCGGGTTTCCGGTGCTTTTTTTGATATAGGATTTCGGGGATTCAAACCCCTCCATATCCGCTTTGATGTTGTTGAACCCTCTTGCCTCCAAATGCTGGATGGACTTCTCCAGAATTTCCTGATTTTCTTTCTTTTCTACTTTGATCATAACTAGTAAAATAGACGAATTTTTGTAACTGCCAAATTCCGGAGGCTAATTAACATAATCATAAGGTTTTAGCGATCGAAAATCAATCGATTGCAACCGTTTTCCCGGATTTATAGGAAGCGTCGGCCGCCAGAACGATCCGCAGGCTGTTCACCGCATCCCGGAGGTGGTCCCCCAGGTCGGCGTCGTTGCGGATCGCATCCAGGAAAAATTCCTGCTCCAGCCGGCAAAGACCGTCGTGGTCCGGTTCGTCTGCAGTACTGATGATTTCGTCCTCCCTGAGGAATTCGCCGTCAGGGCCCGTGGCGCTGTGGTGCAGCCTGAGGCTCCCGGTTTGGGTGTGGCCCTCCACGTCGTCCGAACCGCCCGCCGCGGTGTCCTGGATGGAAACCGACCCCTTTGGCCCCATGACGTCCTTTATAAAAAATGCGGTTTCGCTAACCATGGGCCCCCAGCCGGCTTCGTACCAGCCAACAGACCCGTCCTCAAAGCGCACCTGCAACTGGCCGTAGTTATACATCTCCGGGTCTATTTCGTCGCTCAGGCGGGCGCCAATGGCGCTGACGCTTACGGGGCGGGACCCCGTCATCAGGCACATGATATCCACGTAATGTACCCCGCAATCCACAATCGGGGACATGGATTGCATCAGTTGCCTGTGCGTATACCAGGTGGCCCCGGAACTCTGTTGGTTGAGGTTCATGCGCATCACCAGCGGTTTTCCAAGCGTTCGGGCAATTTCCACAAACTGCGACCAGGCCGGATGTACCCGCAGGATATATCCAACCACCAGCTTTAACCGGTTTTTATGGGCGAGGTCCACAAGTTCCCGGGCTTCCTCCACGGTAAGTGCCAGGGGTTTCTCCACAAAAGCATGGCAACCCGCATCCAGGGCCTCCCGGACAATTGCTGCATGCGTATCCGGATAGGTGTTGACAGATACGGCATCCGCCGGGGTGTCGGACAGCGCCTCTCCCAGGCTTGCAAAGGTGGGGTAGCCGCCGAGTTCTGCAGACAGTTTTTCCCGGCTTTCCGGGGATCTGCTTACCAAACCCGTGATTTCAAAGCCCTCCATGGCGTGGTAGGCCCGGGCATGGCTGGCACCCATATTGCCGCAACCCACTACTACGATGCGGATCGGGTCGTTCATGTGCGTTGGATTTTTCATGTCCGTTTGTTTTATTCGGTTTTCAGCGAGAAAGCAATGATGGAATTTCCCGGAGGCGTCCCGAGTTTTTCGCCCCCGCAGGCCAGGGCGATGTATTGCCGGCCGCCTGCTTCGTAAATTGCCGGGGTGGCAAATGCAGCTGCCGGCAACCGGTATTCCCAGAGCAGCTGGCCGGTATCCCGGTCAAAGGCGCGGAAAAAACCGTCCTTGGTGGCCCCGATAAACAACAGGCCGTTTTCGGTGACTACCGGCCCGCCGTAATTTTCGGTCCCCGTCGGGCGTTCCCCGCGGGCTTTCAGCGATTCTGTATCCCCCAGGGTAACCTGCCAGAGGTATTCCCCGGTGTTCAGGTCGATGGCGTGCAGCGTTCCCCAGGGAGGGGCAATGCCGGGCAGCCCGTTGGCATCCAGAAATTTATGGTATCCGTCGTGTTGGTAGGGAAGTGGCCTGCCTTCCTCCCCGGGCTCCCCTGCCACGACCTCCTGTTTGTCTCCCGGCGCGGCCTTGTGGTCTCCTGCCGCACCCGTGTTGTATTCCGCCGCGTCCAGTTCCAGCAGGTAGGCTGCCAGCGCATCCTGTTCGGCTTCCGTGAGCTGGGGAAAACCGGGCATCATGCCTTTGCCTTTGGAAATAAGCGTTTTAAATGTTTCAGGGGTATACGTTGAACCCACCCCGATCAGGGACGGGTATCCGCTGGCAGCCACCCCCTTGCGGTCCGGCTGGTGGCAAAGGGCGCAATACGTCAGATAGATGCGTTGCCCGGCCGGCAGGTCCTCGTCCGGGACCTGCGTCTCGCTCATCGAGAGGATCCAGGCCATCTCATTGGAATTCACATACAGGATGCCCTTTTCCGGATCTGCCGCGGCCCCGCCCCATTCGGCGGCCCCATCGTAGCCGGGCAGCAGGAAAACCGGGTCCGTGGAAGGCGGCGCATACAGCCGCTTGTCGGATTTGTTAAACAGCGCCAGCAGGGAGTCCCGGTCCGGGGCATAGGGGCTGATGTCCGCTTCGGTGAGGTAGCGCGCCTGTCGGGCATAGGGTGCTGGTTTTACCGGGATAGGCTGGGTGGGCCAGGCGGCTTCGCCCTGCAGGGTGGAAGCCGGGACGGGCACTTCCTCGATGTCGAACAGGGGTTCCCCCGTGATTCGGTGGAACAGGTATACATAGCCCTGTTTGGTAACCTGGGCTACTGCGGGGACGGGGGTTCCGTCCCGCATGACGGTCAGCAGGTTCGGCGGGGCGGGCGGGTCGCGGTCCCAGATGTCGTGATGCGTAAACTGGAAGTGCCAGAGCCGCTCCCCCGTGTTGGCATCCAGGGCCAGGAGCGTATTGGCAAAAAGGCCGGCACCCCGTCGGTCTCCGCCATAAAAATCCGGGGCTGCAGACCCGGTGGGGACGTACAGGATTTCGTTCCTGGCATCCAGCGCCATACCCGCCCAGTTGTTGGCCGCGCCCACCACCGGGCTTTCCCGTATGTTCGGGTCTTCCCAGGTGTCCGCTCCGAATTCCCCGGCCAGGGGAATGGTGTGGAAAACCCAGGCCACCTCCCCGGTGATGGCGTTAAAGGCGATGATATCCCCGGGCGCACCCCCCGGCCCTTCCGAGATCCGGAGGGGCATGATGATCAGGTCTTTAAATACCGTTCCGGGCGTATTGGAGATCACGAATTTATCCGCTGCCGAAGCCGGCAACCCGGAGCGCAGGTCGATTTTTCCACCGGAGCCAAAACCTTCAACAGGGGTTCCCGTACGGGCGTCCAGCGCATACAGGTCCGAGCCCACGGTATAGAGGATGCGCTTGTCATCCCCCCGCTCCCAGTAGCTGACCCCCCGGCTCGTGGAATGCCAGGCGTTCAGGGTATCCCCGAAAACCCAGAGTTCCTCCCCCGTACGGGCGTCCAGGGCAAAGGCGCGCAGGGCGGCCGTTACCCCGTAGATGACGGTGTCCACCACCAAAGGATTCATCTGCATCTGCCCGCTGTCCGGCGCCCGGTATTCCCATGCAACTTCCAGGTCGCGGACGTTTTCCCTGTTAAACTGGCTGAGCGTACTGAAATGGCTTCTTCCGGGATCGCCCAGGTAGTCCTTCCAGGTGGTAAAATCGGCCGCATGGGTGAACGATGTATCCGGTTCTTCCCCGCAGCCGCAGAACAGGGCGGCTATCCAAACCGTGCAGAGGATGGCCCGCAGGTGCAGGGTATGGGTTTTCAACCGGGGATACCGTGGGCAATAGCTCCGTATCATAATAATAAAAATTAAAGGAACTAAAATTAAGGAATTACCGCTGATGACGATTTATCCTGCCCGGCTAGTGCCCTGTCCCGAAAAGATCGCGCCCAATTTCCCGGACACCGCCAGCGTATGAGGACCCGAACAGGTTCAGGTGGACCAGCAGGTAGTAGAGCTGGTATATGGCCCTTCGGCGGGATTCCCCTTCGGCCGGGGGCAGCACGCTGTGGTATCCCTGGTAAAAATCAGGGGGGTACCCGCCGAAGAGCCGGCTCATCGCCAGGTCCACTTCGCTGTGCCCGGCGTAAACAGCAGGATCTATGAGCACAGCCCTGCCCGCTCGGTCAATCAGGTGGTTGCCGCCCCACAGGTCGCCGTGCAGGAGGGCGGGCTGTACCTCCCCGGCGGATGTCCGCAGCCAGCGCGCCACGGCAGCCGGCTTTGGGATTTCCGACGGCGCCAGCAGCCCGCTGGAAACGGCCCGCTCGTATTGAGGCGCCAGCCGGCGGGTGGCGTAAAAATCCGCCCAGTCCGGCCCGGGTGTATTGCTTTGGGGCAGGCTGCCGATGAAATTGTCGCCAGGCCAGCCAAAGTGCTCCTGCGGCTCGCTGTGCAGTTCGGCCAGTTGGATTCCGAAGGCCCGGTATTCCCCTGGGGTCCCGGGCCGGGATTCGATGAATTCCAGGACCAGGCAACCCCCCGTTACCAGCGGGAAAACGCAGGCTATTTCCGGAACCCGGATCGTGCCTGTCCGGGAAAGGGCGCGAAGGCCCTCCGCCTCGGCCCGCAGTTGTTGCAACCCGCTTTCCCCTTCCATGGTTTTTGCGAAGAACATTTCCCCCGGGGTTTTCACGCGGTAAGCCGAGGCGATATCCCCACCCCGTACCGGGGTCACCGACAGGATACGTTTTCCAAGCTGGGAGGCCAGGGCCTCATGCAGGGATACGGAAGCCATTAAAGCCGGAATTTTTGGCCCTGGCGCGCTATGCGGTATCCGGCCGCGCGGGTGGATTGGCTTGCGGCACTATCCGGGTCCAGGAGCGGGTTCGTGTGGTTCAGGTGGATAAAATGCACTTTGCGTCGCATCGCGGCGGGAAGGTTGTCCCAGCGCCCACGGCTTTCGGACACAAACGGATGGGGGATTTGTGAAATATCCCGGTAACCGATTTCAGCAGCGTCGTAAAAGGTAGCGTCCACAAATGCGACGTCTACTTCGGAAAGCAGCCGTTCAATAGGGGTCTCCCAGCGCTCCCATTTGTCGATATCCGGAATAAAAAGGACTTTTTGCCGGGGACCGCGGATCAGGAAGCCCACGGTCTCCGAATATTCATCCCGGTGGGGGACTTGCAGCGGGGTCACCTCCAGGGATTCCCCGAGGGTGACGACCGCTCCTGCGCGCAGCGGCTCCAGACGGATGTTTCCCGAGGCCACCAACTGGCTCCACGGCCCATTTTCCTCCAGGAAGGAGCGCATTCGAGGCATGGCAAATACAGGTACCTGCCGGGCTCCAAGGGCCTCTTTCCCCAGGAACATCAGGCCCGTGTAATGTCCGATATGCGCATGGGTCAGGAAAATTCCGTCGGGGACCGCATCGGGCTCCCCCCTGCCCACGCGGCCCAAATCGTGGAGTTGCCGGCTGATATCCGGGGTAGCCTCAAAGAGGTAGCGTTTGCCGCTGCGCGCATCGGAAATCCCCAGGGAGACGACCATGCGGCCTGGGTCCGGCGTTTTTTGCAAGGGGGCGCAGCATGAGCGGGCGCATCCGATGTGCGGGGAACCCCCGTCCTGCACCGTGCCCAGGACAACAAGGGTTACCCCCGCATTCTGGCTCTCCGCAACAGATTGCCCGGAGACGATGAATCCCGGAATACATATAAGGAGTATCCCAAGCAACCGGTTCACGGCCCCTGCAGGATTTCGCTGTATCGCCGGGGCTGCCCCAGGACTTCCCGGGCGGTCAGGATGGCCGCGTCTTTCTCCAGGTAATATTCGTAGAGCCCTTCCCGGTAGAAATAACGCTTGATGATTTCGTCCTCCAGCTGCCGGGTGATTTCGTCCGAATAGGTGTCCAGGGCCCGGAGCTTGCTTTTCTCGATGTCCGCCAGGAGCGTTTTAAAGTCGTTTTCGATGGTTTCCGTGAAAATGACTTCCTCCCGGTCGGTCAGGGCCTTTTCAAGGGCCTTCTCCGTCCGCGTTTCAAACGAAAAACTGCTGCCGGTAACGTGGTCCGTAAACTCCTGGTAGACTGCAGGGGTCAGTTCAAATTCTGCGGGGTTGTCCAGGGTGTGATCGTAGTAGTATTTGGTGGCGAAATCAAAAATGACGTGGTTCTGGACCAGGGCCCGGATGAGTTCGTTGGATTTCAGCTCATCGATGGGGATGTCCGGCTGGACCCCGCCCCCGTCGGTCACCTTCCGGCCGTTCCGCGTTTTGAATTCCTGGAATTCCGTATTCCGCACGGCGTTCCCCGATTCGTCCCGGTTCCAGTAGTCCAGTGCCTGGATGCATCGTCCCGAAGGGGTGTAATACCTGCTGATGGTTACCTTCAATTGCGTGCCGTAGGTGAGTTTCAGGGGCCGCTGTACGAGTCCCTTTCCAAAACTCCGCGCCCCGATAATCACTGCCCGGTCCAGGTCCTGCAGCCCGCCGGATACGATTTCACTTGCCGAGGCACTTTGGCCGTCCACGAGGATGGCCAGCGGGATTTCCGTATCCACTGGCCGCTTCCGGGTCTCGTATTCCTGGTTGAATTTGGCAACTTTGGATTTCGTGGTGACGATCAATTCGCCTTTTGGCACAAACAGGTTGGTCACGTTGATCGCCTCGGAAAGCAAGCCGCCGGGGTTGCCGCGCAAGTCCAGGATAATCCGTTCGGCTCCCTGTTCCTTGAGGTCCAGCAACGCTTCCTCGGTTTGGGAGGATGCCTTGGAGTTGAAGCGGGAGAGCACGATGTAACCTGTTTTATCATCCGCCATCCGGTAAAAGGGCACGGCGTCCACCTCAATGGCGCTCCGCTCCACGGTTGTGGACTGCAGTTTCCCCTGCCGCAGAAAGCTCACGGAAACAGACGAATTGTTGGCCCCTTTCAGCAGCTCGGCCGCGTCGTCCTTGAAATCCGCAACGGAGATATCGCCGATGGTGACAATCTCGTCCCCCGCTTTCAGGCCGGCCCGGTCTGCCGGATACCCTTTGTAAGGCTCCACGATCACCAGGCGGTCTTCGTAGGACCGCACCAGGGCCCCGATGCCGGAGTATTCCCCGGCATTGTTGATTTTGTAGGCCTCCACGTCCTGTTCGTTGAGGAAGACCGTGTAGGGATCCAGCTCTTCGAGCATGTTCTTAATGGCCGAATCCATGAGTTCTGCAGGGTTCGTCTCGTCCACGTAGTTCATGTTGAGTTCCTTGAACAGGGTGGTGAATATTTCGATTTGCTTGGCGATCTCAAAAAAATCGCTTTTAAAGGCCGTAGTCGTCAGGAACAGGCCAATGGCCAGGACCGGGACAACAACCTTAGTCTTCAGTAACTGCTTCATGGGAATCGAATTTTTTTAGCAGGATGTTCGTGGCTTTTGAAACCCCCTCAAAATCGGGCATTTCCCTTCCAATGTATAAAATAACGAACGCAAAGCTTCCCTTTGTATTGTTAAAAGTCCCGGGCTTTTCCAGGCGGAAGGCCTCGCGCATCAACCGTTTGATCCGGTTGCGTTGCACGGCCTTCCGGAAGGAGCGCTTGGGCACGGCAAATCCGGCCTGGAACGGCACGGGCTCCGGGAGGGGTGTTTCCAGGTAGTACAACAGCAGCGGGTAGGCTTTAACCGTGCGACCCTTGCGGAAAACCTCCTCCCACAATTTCCGGTGCGCCAGTTTTTCCCGTTTGGGGAATCGAAAAGAAACCATGTCCAAAAATAGGAATAAATCCCCCAGCAGCCCGGATGACAAATATCATATATTCCAGGCCCCCCAGGCCCTAACTTGCCGGATATAAACCGGGGATCCCCCCTGCACGAAATCACCTTTTATCTAGAAACTACCTTCTATGGGAAATTTAGCTGTAAAGACCCTGGACACCTCCCTGGAAAGGGCGCAATACTACCGGCAATTGCTAACGGATATCGCGGCCCTGGAGGTGATGCTCGAAGACGGCCTTTTTGAGCGGAACGAAATGCACATCGGCGCGGAACAGGAATTTTGCCTGGTAAATGCGGATTGGGAGCCCTCCATGAACGCCCCCAAGATCCTCAGCGACCTGAACGAGCCGCATTTTACGCCCGAACTGACCCGGTATAACCTGGAGATCAATCTGGACCCGAGGCGGTTGCAGGGAACCTGCCTCTCGGACATGCACAACCAGCTCAGGGACCTGCTCGGCCGCGCTCAAGAAGCGGCGGCAAGGCACGGCGACAAAATTATCCTCACCGGGGTCCTGCCCACCATCAGCACCCGCCACCTTGGCCAGGCATATATGGCCCCGCTCAACCGCTACCGCATCCTGAATGAAGCCGTGAAGCACGTCCGGGATTCCGACCTGGAAATGCATATCAAAGGGGTGGACGAGGTGAATCTGCACCACGACTCCATCATGTATGAAGGGTGCAACACGAGCTTCCAGAGCCACCTCCAGATAGACCCGGAGGATTTCTCAAGCGCCTATAACTGGGCCCAGGCCATCGCCGGCCCCGTCCTGTCGGTATGTGCCAATTCGCCCTTGCTGATGGGACGCGAACTCTGGGAGGAAACCCGGATTGCCCTTTTTTCGCAGAGCGTGGACACCCGCAGGAGTACCTTCCGGCTCAATGAGCGCGAGCCGCGGGTAGGCTTCGGATCCGAATGGGAGACCGGCAGTGCCGCAGATTTTTTTAAGCGGTCCGTGGCGCGATACCGCAGCCTGATATCAACGGATTTTGAGGCGTCGGACAGCCTGGAACAGGTAAACCGCGGCCAGGCCCCCGCCCTGACCGCACTGAGCCTGTACAATGGTACGGTTTACCCCTGGAACCGTCTCTGTTATGGCCGGGGCGGAAAGAAACCGCACCTGCGGATCGAAAACCGCTACCTGCCTTCCGGACCTACAACGGCCGATGAGATCGCCAACCTGGCTTTCTGGACAGGGATCATGACGGGACGCCCCTCCGAGTTCGACGACATCCGCAAGAAAATGGATTTCCGGGACGCCAAAAAGAACTTTTTCCATGCCGCCCGCTACGGTATGTCCGCCCAGTTCCGCTGGCAGGGAAAAGATGTCCCGGCCCGGGAACTCCTGCTGGATTTCTTCCTGCCCATTGCCTATCGGGGGCTTTCCCGGATGCAGGTGGCCGGTGCGGACATCACCAAATACTTAAAACTGATCGAGAATCGGATCCGGAGTCAATCGGGAGCCGAATGGAAGATAAGAACCTACCGGGAACTCCGGAAAGAGCTTCGCCAGCCCGATGCGCTTCGCGTACTGACCGCCAGCCTGTACAACCGTTCACTCAAGGGGTATCCGGTAGCCACCTGGAAAAAGTATACCTGCAACGAGGTGTTCAGCGGCCGCCGTTCCGCGAGTGTTCGCGACCTGATGAGTACCCGGATCATCACGGCCCATGAGAACGACAGCGCAGCCCTGGTGGTGCACCTGATGAAATGGAACGGGTTCCACCACCTTCCTGTATTGGACGGAAACCAGGAATTGATTGGCCTGCTCAGTTGGAAGGATGTCGGGGAACTGGCGGATAGTCCCGAAATATACGATATGCGGATTGCCGACCTGATGAAAACGGAATTGATAACCACAGGCCCGGATAAATCCATTCGATCGGCCCGGGAACTGATGGCCTCCTACGGGATCCATTGTCTTCCCGTCGTCTCGGGTCGGGAACTGATAGGCCTGCTTACTTCAACAGACATTGATAACGAAGACTGAATCTGACGCACCTCGGGAAATCAGGGATACCGGGATCCGGATCATCGGCGATATTCGCGGGCCGGAGCCCGGGGCTACGCTGATTTGTTTCGGCGGAATCCACGGCAACGAGCCGGCCGGTATCCTGGCGCTGGAGGAAGTTTTCCGCCAGCTGGAATCCGCAAAGGAGCCCCTGTCTGCCGGGCGGTTTATCGGGGTGCGTGGCAACCTCCCCGCCCTCCGGCGGAGCAAGCGTTACCTGGAGCAGGACCTGAACCGGATTTGGACGCGGACCCGGATCGGGCAGGTGTGTGCCACCGCCCCGGGCGAGCGGTCTACGGAAGAGCACCAGCTCGCCGAGATCCTCACATGGCTCCGGGAACTCCTGGAGGAAGAGCAGCCCCCGTTCTATTTTATCGATTTGCACACCACTTCGAGCCCTACCCTGCCATTTGTAACCATGAACGACGCGGTCATCAACCGGAAGTTTGCACAGCTCTTCCCGGTCCCGGTAATCCTCGGGATTGAAGAATACCTGGACGGGCCGCTATTGAGTTATATCAACGAATTGGGCTATGTTTCCCTGGGCTTTGAATCCGGGCAGCACCAGGAGCCGTCGGCCGCAGACTCCGCTGTGGACTTTGTCAGGCTTGCGCTGATCTTTGCCGGGCTGCTATCCGATACGGGCGGGAGGGAAACGCGGAGCCGGCTTGCGAACCTGCGGGAGGCGGCAAAAGGGGACGCTGCATTTTACGAGGTGTACTACCGCCATGCCCTGCAAAGCGCCCGGGAATTTCGCATGGTACGCGGCCTGAAGAGCTTCCAGCCCCTGCCGGGCGGCACGCTGCTGGCCCACGACCGGGACGAACCGGTGTTTCTCAAACGCAAGGGCATCCTGTTTATGCCGCTCTATCAGGAGCAGGGGGAAGAGGGGTTTTTCCTGATCCGCCGCATAGCGCCCTGGGCCCTGAAGCTTTCGGCCTGGTTACGGCGTTTCCGGTTCCAGGACTGGCTGGCCTTCCTGCCGGGGATCCGTTGGGCGGACGGCAACACGCTCCTGGTTAACCTGCGCATTGCCCGCTTCTTCAGCAAGCCGCTGTTCCACCTGTTGGGATTCCGAAGCCGCCACCGCGGCCGCTCCCACCTGCTCCTGACCAACCGGGAACGCACGGCCCGGAATGCGGATTACCGGGATACTTTCTGGTTCAGCCTCAAGCGGCCGGGTCGTTTGCGGTAATTATCAGGGGGCAGCAGGGTCCGAAAGTGTACTCGGGCAACCCGATTATTGCCCGGGCTGCCAGATGTTGTTTTCCAGGTCGATATCCGCCATGAGGCCGGACGGGTCGATGGCAATGGCCTGAATTTCGTCTATCGGGATAACCAGGACCAGGTCGTAGACGGGTTGCGCCCAGGGCCAGTCCGCTTTTACTTCCCGCTCAAAGCCGGCGTACGGATTCTCCTTTTCGGCCCGCATCATCCTCAGGGGCAGGTAATAGGTTTTCCGGGTCCCGTCATTCAGGGCTACCAGCAAGTCGATGGGCATCGGCATCAGGCCGATGCGCTCCAGGGAAACCCGGGTGCCGCCTTCCACGGCTTCCACGCTTTTCACCCCGTAATCGATTGTATTCGCCGTGCGCGTAAAATCGTTCAGGTACCACTCGAGCTCCGCCCCGCTGACCTTTTCGGCCACCCGGATAAAATCGTTCGGCGTGGGGTGCCTGAACTGGAATTCCCGGTAATAGCGCCGGATGGTCTCCATGAGCTTGTCCTGCCCGATCACGTATCCGAGCTGGGCCAGGAATACAGCCCCTTTGCTATAGGCGGAGATACCGTACCCCCCGTTAAAGTCGTACCGGTCCGCATGGGTGGTGAGCGGTTGCTCCCGCCCCGAGGCGGCCAGGCTGCGGTAGCCGTTGTAGGACCCGGCGAAGGGGTTCTCCCGTTGCCGCTCCATAACCGCATCCATGCACAGGGCCGAGATAAACGAGGTGAAGCCTTCGTCCATCCACTCGTGGCGGGATTCGTTGGTGGCCAGGACGTGCTGGAACCAGGAGTGCGCCATTTCGTGGACGGTTACACCCACCAGGCTCCCGAAGGAGCGCTCCCCGGTGATGAGCGTGCTCATGGCGTACTCCATGCCCCCGTCGCCCCCCTGGATAATGGAGTACTGGTCGTAGGGGTAAGGCCCGATATTCCGGTTGAAAAATTCCATGGTTGCCGCAGCTTTGGGCTGCAGGTTTTTCCAGTTCTCCAGGATTTCCGGGTTGTCCTTGTACAGGAAGTGGAGTAGCGTCCCGTTGTCCAGGCGAAGGGTATCGTGGAGGTAATCCGGGTCGGCGGCCCACATGAAATCGTGGACATTGGGCGCTTTGAAATGCCAGGTCAGCGTCTTGCCCCGGGTGCGGACGGAGGTGCCGGGTTTCTCGTAGCCGTGCCCGATTTCCTGGGGGTTCTGCAGGTACCCTGTTCCGCCCACGGTGTAGTCCTTGTCAATGGTCAGTTTCAGGTCAAAGTCTCCCCATACCCCGTGGAATTCCCGTGCGATGTACGGGTCGGCGTGCCAGCCCTCAAAATCGTATTCGGCGAGTTTCGGGTACCACTGGCTCATGGACAGGGCCACCCCTTCGCGGTTGTTGCGCCCGGAGCGGCGGATCTGTACGGGTACCTGCCCTTCAAACTCCATGTCAAAGGTCGTTTTACTTCCGGGAAGCAGCGGCTCAGCGAGCTCCACCACCAGGACGGTACCTTCCTCCTGGTAGCTCAGCGCTGTGCCGTCCTGGGTCAGGGAAGTGGCGTGGAGGTAGCCGATTTCATCCGGGGATAACCCGGCAATCCGGCTTTTGCCGTCTTCGGTCATCCGCCCGTCCGGGTCTTCAATGGCCTGCAGGCGCATGTCCATTTCGCTGCCGGGTTGAAAAGCGTTGAAATACAGGTGGTAGAATACCCGGTTCAGCGTATCGGGCGAATTATTGGTGTATACCAGTTTTTGCGTGCCGGTATAGCGGTAAGTTTCCACATCCATATCCACTTCCATCCGGTAGTCCACATGTTGCTGCCAGTAGGCGGTGTTGCCCTGGCCATAGGCCGTGGCGGTTGCAAGCAGGATAAGAAAAAAGAGACGTGTCATATTTCAATTGAATTTTAAGGTTGTGCATTGCCCCGGCTCACCTGGCTGGCCAGGATCAGGGCGTTATACAGATTCGCTATCCGCCCCGAGCGCGAGGCATCTGCAAGCGTACGCGCATTTTCCGGGTTGCCGCCCAGGATTACCTGAGACTTTACGGGCAATCCGGACTGCATGATGATTTTCTTTACCTGGGAGGCGGTAAGGTCCGGGAAGCGGGAGCGGATAACCGCGGCAATCCCGGCGACGGCCGGCGCGGCCATGGAGGTGCCGCCCTGGAAGTCATAGGCATTCCCGGGCATGGTGGAATATATGTTCCCCCCCGGGGCAAAGACGTCCACCTGGCTCCTGCCGTAATTTGAAAAGGACGACACCATCTCCGAGCCGTAGGAACTATCCAAAGACCCTACTGTCAGGACATTGTCTGCAATTTCCGGCCCAGTGCCTTCCTGGTCGGTGGGGTAATTTGCATTTTCCGGGAGGTCCAGGTCCTGGGAATCGTTGCCGGCCGCATGTACAATGAGCACATCGTTGGCTGCGGCGTATTTAATGGCCTCATACACCCACTGGGCGTTCGGGGAGAATGGCTTTCCGAAACTCGCATTGATGATCCGGGCACCGTTGTCTACCGCATAGCGGATCGCCAGGGCCACGTCCTTGTCGTATTCGTCCCCGTTGGGAACGGCGCGCACCGCCATGATTTCAACCTTGTCGGCTACCCCGTCCACGCCGATGCCGTTGTTGCGCTCAGCGGCAATAATGCCGGCCACATGGGTGCCGTGGGATTCGTCTTCCACCCGGTTCGACGGATTGCCGTTGCCGTAATTGCGGTCGTCGATGTCATAGGGGTCGTCGCCCACCACTTCCCGTCCGTTGAAGGAGGTGTTGAAGTGGTAGTTCAGCCGCTCGGTAAAATACTGGATGCCTTCCTGCAATTGCTCCATGACCGCATCGATGCTGTCCTCAAAGCTGTACATCTGCTCCAGAATGGCTACGGCCTGCATCAGCTGGGGGTCCTGGGTGTCGATACCGGCTACGTCGGCTTTGGTATAATTGTCCCGGCCCAGGTGGGCTTTGACGGCTGCGTCGGCATTTTTCACCGCCTGGAGGATTTGTTCGTACCGTTGCTTGTTGGCAGCTGCCTCGGCAGATTCGGCCTCGAGCTTTTTGCGGGCGCGCTCCTGCAGGGCGGCATCACCCAGGTTCAGCCGGAGGATGCGGGCCGCCTCGAGTTGTTCGTTGTAGGATTCGCCCAAAAAGTTGTAGCCGTGCACATCGTCCACGTAGCCGTTGTTGTCGTCGTCCACCCCGTTGCCCGGTTTCTCGTCCCGGTTTGTCCAGAGTACGCCGTCCAGGTCTTCGTGGTCCAGGTCAATCCCGCTGTCCAGTACGGCTACCACGACAGTTTCCCCCCGGAGGGATCCCAAAATTTCAGTGTATGCCCGGTCTACGCTCATGCCGGGGATCGAATCGCGTACCAGGTCGGCATGTGACCAGGATCGGGCCTCGGCCTCGCTCAATTCGGTGACTTTGGGTACCACGTGGTCGATGTTTTCGACCGGGGTGCTCACCAGCTGCGTGGCTCCGCATCCCCAGAGGAGGATGGCGGGTGCCAGCCAGGCCAGCGGACGGATCATTGCATTCAATTGCTTCATGTTTGGTTTATTTGTTTATTCAGAAAAAGCGGCGCCGGGATGCGGGGCTTCGAAAACCTCAAAACACCCCCGGTCTGCCAGGGTCACGTAGACCGTTTTGCCGTCGGGCCCGGCAAAAGTAAGATTACTTGGCTTCTTACCCGAAAGCCGATATTCTTTTAACACGCCCCCGTCCGGAGACAATACAACTACTGTGCCTTTGTCGTAACGGGCCACGTAAAGGTTGCCCGCCCGGTCGCAGCGCATCCCGTCCAGGCCAAAATCTTCAAATTTGTGGAATAGCGTTTTGTTGCGGACACCGCCGCCCGGGTCCATGTCGTAGCGCCAGATTGCGCGCTGCACGGATTCGTTTACATACAGGTAGCGCTGGTTGGGGCTCAGCGCAATCCCGTTGGTGGTGCCCATCCCGGATTCGAGCAGCTCCACGGTCCGGTCCGGGCGCACGCGCCAGAGGTTGCCCGTATTGTCGGACCAGTTCGGGTCGCTCAGATAGACGCTGCCGTCCGGGTGGACGCACAGGTCGTTGGGTTGGTTCATCCGGTCGTCTTCCGCCCACACCTCCGGGGCATCGCCCCCCGCCGGGACCCGGTAGACCCTATGCCTGACGTAATCCGCTACATACATGTGCCCGTCCGGGCCAAAGGCAATGCCGTTTCCGACGCTTCCCTCCGGCAACGTCAGATACAGACGGGCCTGCCCGTCCGGCGTCACCTGGCCGATGGTGCCTTCTTCTGCAAAGTTCACCGCATAAACATTGCCCGCCCCGTCTGTGGCCGGTCCTTCAATTCCCGGGGTAAAGGTCCCCTCCGGCAGCAGGTCGTTACTATCGGGCAGTGTCCCGCAAGCCCCAAGCAGGAACAGGGTGCCGCAGAGCACCGGCAGGGTGGCGCATTTCAAAACATCCCGCACGTTTGCTTCTGCAACTGGGTATTTACGCGCCGTACAAACCAAAATTTTAAAACTGCGCATGGAAGTCAAAACTTTTGTCCAGGCGGATGCCTTTTTCGGTTTCCCTGAGCGTGCAGCACTCGTTGTGGGCGTCGTGCTCCAGGAAGAGCACGTAGTTTTCCCGGCAGGCCCGGTCCAGGAAGGCCGCTTTTTCCTTCAGGGTTAGTAGCGGGCGCGTATCGAAGCCCATGACGTACGGCAGGGGGATATGGCCGGTTGTTGGCAGGAGGTCGGCCATAAAGACCAGGGTCTGCCCCTGATAGCGGATGTGCGGGATCATCTGCTTGTCCGTGTGCCCGTCTACGTACAGGATGCCGAAACCCAGGGGGCTTTCCTCCTGGAAGGTCTCCGCCCCCCGCGGGATAAAGGCCAGCTGCCCGCTTTCCTGCATGGGCATAATATTTTCGCTGAGGAAGGAGGCCTTTTCCCGGGCATTGGGCTCGGTGGCCCATTTCCAGTGGTCCTCATTCGTCCAGAAGGTCGCATTTTTGAAAGCCGGCTCGTATCCCGTCCGGTCCCTGTTCCAGCGAATACTGCCGCCGCAGTGGTCAAAGTGAAGGTGGGTCAGGAAGACGTCCGTGATGTCGTCCCGGTGGAACCCGGCTGCCGCCAGGGAGGCGTCCAGGGAATGGTCGCCCCAGAGGTAATAGTAGCCGAAGAATTTTTCGGATTGCTTGTCGCCCATGCCCGTATCGATCAGGATCAGCCGGTCGCCGTCTTCGATCAGCAGGCTCCGGGCGGCCATCTCGATCATGTTGTTGGCATCCGCCGGGTTGGTACGGGACCAGAGCGATTTGGGCACCACGCCGAACATGGCACCCCCGTCCAGCTTAAAATTCCCGGTTTCGATGGGGTAAAGGGTCATCCAGGTAGTTTTCTGATCGCGCAAAATACGAATTCGGGGCCCTATTAGCGAGGCGATTAACAAAGATTTTGGCATCTTCCTGCAAATTGCCGGGGTCGCCGGGGTTTCATAACTGGGGAGATTCCCTATTTTTGGCTTTAACGCAAAAACCAACACATGATAGAGCTGGCGGGTATTGTCATTCTCGGGATTGTGGCGCAGTGGGTGGCCTGGAGGCTCAAACTGCCCGCCATCCTGCCCCTGATCCTGATTGGGTTGCTGGTGGGGCCGATCTCCACCTTATTTACGGAGGATGGCGCGAAACTGATCGAGCCGATCTGGAACGGCAGCAAGGGCCTGTTTCCCGGGGAGGGGTTGTATTATTTTGTCTCCCTGGCCATCAGTATCATCCTCTTTGAAGGCGGGTTGACGCTCAGGCGCTCCGAGGTGGCGAACGTCGGGCCGGTAATTACCAAGCTTATCACCCTGGGGACCCTGGTGACATTTTTCGGCGCGGGCATCGCCGCGCATTTTATCTTCGGGCTTTCCTGGCAGATCTCCTTTTTGTTCAGCGGCCTGATAATTGTTACGGGCCCCACGGTAATCACCCCCATCCTGCGGAACATCCCGCTTAAAAAAGACGTCTCCGCCGTCCTGAAATGGGAAGGCATCCTGATCGACCCGATCGGGGCCCTGGTGGCCGTATTGGTATACGAGTTTATCAGCGTCGGGGCCGAAGGGGGGGCGTATACGAAAACCGCCCTGATCGAATTCGGCAAAATCCTGCTATTCGGCCTCACTTTCGGATTTACCTTTGCCCATGCCCTGGCGTTTGTCATTAAGAAGAATTTCATCCCCCATTACCTGCTCAACGTCGTGGCCCTTTCCACGGTGCTGGGGGTCTTTGTGATGTCCGATATTTTCGCCAAGGAATCCGGCCTGCTCGGGGTGGTGGTCATGGGCATGGTGATGGGGAACACGGAGCTCCCCAACCTCAAGGAACTCCTGTATTTCAAGGAATCCCTGAGCGTGCTGCTCATCTCCATCCTGTTTATCGTGCTGGCGGCCAACATCGACCTGGTAGACCTGCAGCTCATTTACAACTGGAACACGGCACTGTTATTTGCCATTATCGTGTTTCTCATCCGGCCGCTGGGGGTGTTTTTATCCTCTCTGGGCTCCCACCTGAGCATCAACGAAAGGCTGTTTATCGGTTGGGTGGGTCCGCGCGGGATCGTCGCAGCCGGTATCGCGTCCCTCTTTGGTTCCAAGCTGATTGACCAGGAGGTGCCCGGGGCAGAATTTATCACCCCCCTGGTATTCGTGATCGTTCTGGGGACGGTTCTGCTGAACGCAACCACCGCCCGGTTGTTCGCACAGCTCGTGGGCGTATTCCTGAAAAAATCCGAAGGCATCCTGATCATCGGGGCCGCCAAGCCCTCCCGTCTTATTGGCCAGTACCTGATGAAAAACAACCGGCATGTTGTGCTGATAGACAGCAACCAGACAAATGTGGAAAAATCGCGGAACCTGGGGCTGGAGGCGCTCACCGCCGATATCTATTCGGATACGCTGAGCGACAATATTGAGCTGAGCGATATCGGCTACCTGATGTCGCTTACGCCGAGCTCGGTGGTAAACAAGTACGCCATTGAAAAGTTCCGGAACCAGTTCGGGGAACACGGATCCTTCCGCCTTGTGGATGCGGATGAGATGAACGACCCGGAGAACAACCCGAAGGAAGGCCTGTTCTCGCACACGGACGACTTTATCAAACTGATGGAGGCCACCCGCCATTATCCGGCCATCCACGAAATTGACCTGAAGGACCGGCAACACTACGAAGGCCTGATCGAGATTACCAAGGCCGAGGACGACATCATCCCGCTCTTCCTCAAGGACCCGGAGGGCGACCTGATCATCATCCCGTCATATTCCAAGGATTTCACGGATATCACCGAGGGCTTTAAACTCGTGTACCTCGGGAAGGTTTTTGACCTGGACAAGGAAGAAGATGAGCCGGTCGGGAAGGAGAACGGCAAGCAGCACGCGCAAGCCGATAAGAACGGCTCGCCAGGCGAACAGGACGCCTAATCGTTCAGCTTCAGCACGGCCATAAACGCCTGCTGGGGGATTTCCACGTTGCCTACCTGGCGCATGCGCTTTTTCCCTTTTTTCTGCTTTTCGAGGAGTTTCCGCTTCCGGGAAATATCCCCCCCGTAACACTTGGCGGTCACGTCCTTGCGGAGCGCCTTGATGGTTTCCCGGGAGATGATCTTGGAGCCGATAGCCGCCTGGATCGGGATGTCGAATTGCTGGCGGGGGATCAACTCCTTGAGTTTCTCGCACATCCGCTTGCCGATGTCGTAGGCGTTGTCGAAGTGCACCAGGGCGGAAAGCGCGTCAACTGGCTGGGCATTCAGCAGGATGTCCACCCGCACGAGCTTGGAAGTCCGCATGCCGATGGGGCTGTAATCGAAGGAGGCATACCCCTTGGACACGGTTTTCAGCCGGTCGTAGAAGTCAAAGACGATCTCGGCCAGGGGCATGTCGAAGGTGAGTTCCACCCGGTCCTGGGTGAGGTAGGTCTGCCCGGTGATCTCCCCCCGCTTGTCGATGCAGAGCGACATCACATTCCCCACAAAATCCGACTTGGTGATAATGGTGGCCTTGATGAAAGGCTCTTCCACCCGGCTGATGGTGGAGGGGTCGGGCAAATCCGAGGGGTTGTTGACGATAAAGGGCGTTTCCGGGTCCTTGGTCGTGTAGGCGTAATAACTCACGTTGGGCACCGTGGTGATGACCGTCATGTCGAATTCCCGCTCCAGGCGTTCCTGGATGATCTCCATGTGCAGCATCCCCAGGAAGCCGCAGCGGAAACCGAAGCCCAGGGCCGCGCTGCTCTCCGGGGTGAAAACCAGGGAGGCGTCGTTGAGCTGGAGCTTTTCCATGGAGGCGCGAAGCTCTTCAAAATCCTCCGTGTCCACCGGATAGATTCCGGCAAACACCATGGGTTTGACGTCTTCAAACCCGGCAATCGCCTGGGGAGTTGGGTTGGCGGCGTCCGTAATGGTATCCCCCACCTTGACCTCCCGGGCGTCCTTGATGCCGGTGATCAGGTAGCCCACATCGCCGGTGGAAATTTTTTGTTTGGGCAGCTGTTTGAGTTTCAGCGTCCCGATTTCGTCTGCATGGTATTTTTTACCCGTAGCGACGAATTTGATGTGCTGGCCTTTGCGGATTTCCCCGTTCATTACCCGGAAGTAGGTTTCCACGCCCCGGAAGGGGTTGTAGACCGAGTCAAAGACCAGGGCCTGCAGCGGGGCCTCCGGGTCGCCGGCCGGGGCCGGAACGCGTTCGATAATAGCTGTCAGGATTTCCTGGATGCCCAGGCCCGTCTTCGCGCTGGCCGGGATCACTTCCCCGGGCTTGCAGCCAATCAGGTCCACGATATCGTCCGTCACCTCCTCGGGGTTGGCGCTGGGCAGGTCTACCTTGTTGAGTACCGGGATGATTTCCAGGTCGTTTTCCAGGGCCAGGTAAAGGTTGGAGATGGTCTGTGCCTGGATGCTCTGGGCGGCATCCACTACGAGCAGGGCCCCTTCGCAGGCCGCGATGGAGCGGGACACCTCATAGGAGAAATCCACGTGCCCGGGAGTGTCGATCAGGTTGAGGATATAGGGTTCGCCATCGTGGATATAGTCCATCTGGATGGCGTGACTCTTGATGGTGATGCCGCGTTCGCGCTCCAGGTCCATACTGTCCAGCAGCTGGTCCTGTTTTTCGCGCTCGGTCACCGACCCGGTAAAGTCGAGCAGCCGGTCCGCCAGCGTACTCTTGCCGTGGTCGATGTGGGCGATGATGCAAAAATTCCGAATATTCTTCATGCAATCCGAAAATAGGAGGCAAAGATAATCAAATTGCGCTCGGCGGCACCGGAATTTATGCGCTGCCCGGAGGACTTCGGGTTCAGTCCTGCCACTCGGCGATAAACAAATTGGTGTCCCGGGTGCCCCCGTTGTTCCGGTTGCTCGAAAAGGCCAGGTATTTTCCGTCCGGGGAGAAGACCGGGAAGGCGTCGAAGGTCTGCCCGTGGGTAACCCGCTCCAGGCCCGTGCCGTCTGTGCCGATGAGGTAGAGGTTGAAGGGGAAGCCGCCCTCGGATTCGAAGTTGCTGGAAAACAAAATTTTATCTCCGTCCGGATGGAAGAAGGGGCTCCAGTTGGCATTGCCCAGGAAGGTGAGCTGCCTCAGGTCGCTGCCGTCTGCATTGCAGATAAAGAGCTCCATCTCGGTGGGCTGGACCAGGCCGCGGGACAACAGGTCTTTGTATTCGGCAATTTCCGCCTCAGTCTCCGGTCGGGAGGCCCGGAAGATGATCTGCGTGCCGTCCGGGGAGAAAAACGCCCCGCCGTCGTACCCGAGCTCGTCGGTGATCTGTCGGACGTCCGACCCGTCCAGGTTCATGGTGTACAGCTCCAGGTCGCCGCTCCGGTCGGAGGTAAAGACAATCCGGTCGCCCTGGGGAGACACGGTGGCCTCGGCATCATACCCGGGCTCGTCCGTCAGCTGGTCGACGATATTCCCCTGGAGGTCGGCCACGAAGATGTCGAAGGAATCGTATACCGGCCAGACGTATTTGCCGTTTTCACGCAGGGGCACCTCCGGGCATTCCGGGTCCCGCAGGTGGGTGGAGCCGTAGAGGATGTGCTCATTATCCGGCATAAAATAGCCGCAGGTGGTACGGCCCATCCCCGTGCTGACCATGGGCGGGACGCTTCCGTTGAAAGTTTCCCCGGCATCCATCAGGAACATCTGGTCGCATTCCACCCCCCACTTTTCGTAATTGGACTGGAAGATCAGCTGGCGGTTGTCGAAACTCCAGTAGGCCTCTGCGTTGTCGCCGCCAAAAGTGACCTGGCGGATGGATTTAAAGTGCGTCTCGCCCGGGTAGATGAGCGTGTCGGAGGATGCGGCCATGGGGCTGCCGGCAGCGCTTCCCGCGGCCGGGTTATCGGCAGGATCGGAAGCCCCACCCGCGCCGGGCTCCGGCTTTTTGCCGTCCTTGCAGGCCATGGTGCAAATTCCCAACAAGAGTAAAAGTAAGATTCTCATGGAGATGCGTAATTTTGGTAAAAATAGAAGGAAGCCATGAAGTATTACAACCTTTTTGCAGGAATTCTGATGTCGGGGGCCGTTGGGCTGCTCGCCGGGAGTTGTGCCGAGACGGCCGCGCCTGCCGCCAGCCTGGAAGACGATGTGCACATCCTGGCCAGCGATTCCCTGGAAGGCCGCCGCACCGGGTCGGAAGGGGCCCGTCTGGCGGCCGGGTACCTGGCGCGCCGGATGGAGGCCATCGGCCTGGAACCGGCCGGGGAGGAAGGCAGCTATTTCCAGGACTTCAGCTTCCGCCCCCGGCAGGACCCGCATGGGGAGGTAGCGTATGGCGACCATTCGGACGGATCGGTCACCGCCCGGAATGTCCTGGGCCTGCTCAATAACGGGGGGGAGCGCACCGTGGTGATCGGGGCGCATTACGACCACCTCGGGATGGGGGGCGAAGGTTCGCTGCACCGGGGAGACTCGGCCATCCACAACGGGGCGGACGACAATGCCAGCGGGGTGGCGGTTATGCTCCGCCTGGCCCGGGACCTGGCTGAACGCGCGGCAACCGGGGCTTCGGGACCCCGGGATAACTATTTGTTCATTGCCTTCTCCGGGGAGGAAATGGGCCTGCTGGGGTCTAACTATTTCACCAAGAACCCCACCGGCGATTTCGGCAAGCCCGCGTATATGATTAACCTGGACATGGTGGGCCGGCTCCGCCCGGACAGCACCCTGTCCATCAGCGGTACGGGGACCAGCCCCATCTGGAACCAGGTGCTCCGTTCCCGGAACCCGGGATTCCGCCTCGTACTCCAGGAATCCGGCGTTGGCCCTTCCGACCACACGTCCTTTTACCTGCAGGATGTCCCCGTACTCCACTTCTTCACCGGTCAGCACGAAGATTACCACCGGCCTTCGGACGATTCGGAGAAACTCAATTACGAGGGGATGGCGCAGATTTCGGATTACATCCTGGCGATTGCCGCAGATCTGGAAAGCCAGCGGGAAATCGCCTTCCGGAAGACCAAAAACGAGAGTGAGGAAGTGCCCCGGTTTAAGGTGGGGCTCGGGGTGGTCCCGGACTACCTCTTTGACGGTACCGGCATGCGGATCGACGGCGTGAGCGAAGACAAACCCGCCCAGCGGGCCGGCCTGCAGAAAGGGGATGTGGTGGTTCAACTGGGCGACAGCACGGTAACCGACATGATGAGCTACATGCGCGCCCTCTCGGCCTTTGAGCCCGGGGACAGTACCACGGTGGTGGTAGCGCGCAACGGGAGGCAGGTAACCGCGGAAATCGGGTTTTAACCAGAAGGGGCCGGGCGTAAGGCCACCCGGGGTGCAGGTAGTCTAATTCTTCCAAATTTTAACGGGTTGGCTCGTGAAATTGTTTAGATTTATACCAGCCCAGACAGAAATTGAAGTTACGAACCTTGCTTTTGCTGGGGATTTGCCCCCTCGCCCTGCACAGCCAGACCTACTCGGTCTCCGGTTTCGTCAAGGATACCGGCGGTACCCCATTGCCCTATGCGAACATCCTGTTGCTCAACGCGGACAGCGTCCGGGTAAACGGGACCTCCTCGGATGAATCCGGCTATTTCTCAATCGACGGCATCGCCCCGGACCTCTACCTGTTCCAGCCCCAGTACTTTGGATATTCGGCCCGCCCTGTCCCCGTAGAGGTCCGCTCGGACCTGCGGCTCGGGGCCCTGATCCTGTCGGAAGATGCCGAACAGCTCGACGAGGTGGTGGTGACCCGGAAGCGACCGGTCATTGAGCGGCAGGCAGACCGGGTGGTCTTTAAGGTGGAAAACACCGTCCTGAGTTCCGGCAGCACCTGGGACATCCTCAGGAATGCCCCGGGGGTCATTGCCGGCCCGGAATCCCTTGAGGTGCGGGGGCAACCGGCCACCATCTACCTGAACGGCCGCAAGGTCCAGCTCGGGCAGGACGAGGTGCTGGAATTGCTCCGGGGGTTGTCGGGGGATATGATCCTGTCCGTTGAGGTCATCCCTTTGCCCCCGGCGAGCTTTGAAGCGAGCGACGGCCCGGTGCTGAATATCCGCACCCGGCAAAACATCCTCCCCGGGTATAAGGGCAGTGTTCGGGGGGAGTATACCCAGGCGGTATTCCCCAAATACAGCCTGGGCACCAGCCAGTTCTTCAAGACCGAAAAATTCGGGTTGCTCGCCAGCTATTCCATCGCCCCCCGCAAGGAATTGAAGGTCTCGGACAGCTACATCAACTTTATCGACGCCGGCAACGCGGTTTTTGCCAACTGGGAAACCCGGATGGACCGGATAACGCGTTCCCAGGCGCAGCAGGGCAACCTGATCCTGGACTTTACCCCTTCGGACCGGGACGAGCTGAACCTGACGGCAAACCTGTTGTATTCCCCGGACCAGGAGCACGCGTATACCCTGGGCACCGAGATGCGCAACGGACAGGGAAGCCCGGACTCCACCCTGGTAACCCGTTCCGTCCTGGACGAGGACCGGCTCAACGCCTCGGTTGAACTGAATTACCGCCGCAGCCTGGGGGAGAAGGGGGCTTCCCTGAAGGCCAATGCGCACTATACGTACTACGAACTGGACCGGGTCCAGGAGGGGAACAGCCGGTACTTTGACCCTTCCGGGGCCTTTCTCCGGGACTTTTTCTTTGCCACGGATGCGGACCAGCAAATCGACATCTACACGGGCCAGCTGGACCTGGACGTGCCAATCGGCAAGGGGAACCTGGAAACCGGGGTGCGGGGCTCGTTTATCGAATCCCGGAACGCCATCGACTACCTGGACGTAAATATGGAGCCGCCTTTTGACATTGCCGTGACGGACCGGTTTTCCTATGACGAGGAGGTTTACGCCGCCTACGCGAGCCTGTACCAGGAATGGTCGGCCTGGTCGCTCCGCCTGGGGCTGCGCGCCGAGCAGACACAGGTGCGGGCCCGTTCGGAAACCCTGGACGAGATCAACAACCAGGACTACCTGGAGTGGTTTCCCACGCTGTACCTCGGGCGGGCCCTGGGGGAGAAGCACAGCATGGCGCTAACCTACAACCGGCGGCTGACGCGGCCAAATTACCAGGACCTGAACCCTTTCCGGTTCTTCCTGAATGAAAACGACTACAATGAGGGCAACCCGAACCTCGTCCCGAATTTCAGCCACAACTTCAACCTGAACCTCTCCCTGGACAACACGTATTTTATAGACCTGTATTACCGGGATAATGGTCGGTACATCAGTACGCTCAGCTTCCAGGACAACGAAAACCAGACCCTACTGCAAATTAAGCAGAACACGCTGGGAAGCATTTCCTACGGGCTGGACTTCACAGTATCCAAAGCCCTGTTGGATTGGTGGCAGGTTTACGCCTACAATTCGCTTTTTTACGAGGAGGAGACGCTGCTGGCCGTATTGAGCGAGCAGGAAACCTACACCAACCGCGTCAGCGGGTATTACGGCTACCTCAACAATTCACTGACGCTTTCGGGGGACGGCACGCTTACCGGGGATGTCTCCCTGCTGTACCTGAGCGGCTTCCTCCACGGGTCGTTTAAGCGATCGGAAACGATTGCCCTGAGCGCCGGTCTCCGCCAATCGCTCTGGCAGGGCCGGGCCTCCCTGAGCCTGGTGGCCGAGGACCTGCTCGGACGGGCCAATGCCACGTACACCTCCCGGTACGCCAACCAGGACAATGCGTTTTACTCCCGCCCCGAAACCCGTTTTATCCGGCTGGGATTCACCTATAATTTCGGGAATTACCGCCTGCAGAGCCGGCGTGCCGACCTGCGGAACACGGAGCGGGACCGGATTGTGGAGGATTGATTTGCCCGGAAATCCACCTTATTCGTAGCTTTGTAGCGCAAAAACAGCAATTTATGGTTCGTATCGGCCCTGTGGAACTCCCGGATTTCCCGTTGCTGCTCGCCCCGATGGAGGATGTGAGCGACCCGCCCTTCCGCACGCTCTGCAAGGAACAGGGGGCCGATGTGATGTACACGGAATTTATCTCGTCCGAGGGCCTGATCCGGGATGCCGCCAAAAGCGTGGTGAAGCTGGACATCTATGAAAAGGAGCGGCCCATCGGCATCCAGATCTTCGGGGCCGAACTGGACTCCATGCTCCAGGCTGTGGACATCGTTACCGAGACCGGGCCGGACATTATCGATATCAATTTTGGCTGCCCGGTTAAAAAAGTGGTTTGCAAGAATGCCGGGGCCGGGATCCTGCGCGACATCCCGCTGATGGTAAAACTCACCGAGGCGATGGTGAAACGGACCCACCTGCCCGTGACGGTGAAGACCCGCCTGGGCTGGGATCACAATTCCATTAAGATCGTCGAGGTGGCCGAACGGCTCCAGGACGTGGGCATCCAGTCCATCGCCATCCACGGCCGGACCCGGGTGCAGATGTACAAAGGGGAGGCAGACTGGCGGCCCATTGCCGAGGTAAAGAACAATCCGCGGATGCACATTCCTGTGTTTGGGAACGGGGATGTGGACACCCCGGAGGCAGCGGTTCGCATGCGGGACGAATACGGTCTGGACGGGGCGATGATTGGCCGGGCATCCATTGGCTACCCGTGGTTTTTCCGGGAGGTAAAGCACTATTTCGAAACCGGGGAGCACCTGCCGCCGCCGGACATGGAGGCACGCGTGGCAGCAGCGCGCCGCCACCTGCAGATGGCCATCGACTGGAAGGGGGAAAAGCTCGGCGTATTTGAAACCCGCCGGCACTACACGAACTACTTCAAGGGGATCCCGAATTTTAAGCCCTACCGGATGAAGATGGTTACCAGCGACGACTCGGCCGACGTCTTTGCCGCCTTCGACGAGGCCCTGGAGGCATTTGCCACCCACGAGTTTGCCTGAATTCCCGATCCCAGTTCCCGGATTGGACCGCTACAGGCTCAGCATCTTTTTATTTATTCGGTTGCTCGCAATGCGGGCGGCAATGACCCCCAACACGGCTATGGTGGCCAGAACAATCCCCACATTCGCCCAGCTCAGGGCCACCGGGTAGGCCAGGGACGGGGTGATCATCAGCCAGCCAAAGGCGAGTTGCGACCCGATCAGCGCCACCCCGATCAATACCCCGATTACCCCGCCTGCACAGGTAACCAGTACCCCCTGCAGGAAATAGATCCGGCGGAGCTGCCTAACGGTGAGCCCCAGCGAATAGAGGGTGCGGGTATGGAGCTGCTTGTCCAGGATCATCATGATGATGGCCCCCACCACGTTAAAGAGCGCAATGATTAACACCAGCGTAAAGATCAGGTAGGTTGCGAGGTTTTCGGTATTCAGCATCCGGTAGAGCGTCTGGTTGAGCTGGCGACGGGTACGGACTTCCACGCCGCTCCCCAGGGTATCACGCACGGCCGACAGCATGGCTGCTTCATCGGCCTCCGGTGTGAGTCTCAGGTTCACCCCGGATACCTGCAGGCTGTCGCGCTCCAGCAGCGCCTGCACCAGCCCGAGGTCTGCAAACAGGTATTTTTTATCCAGCCCCTCCTCAATCTGGTAGATTCCGGAGAGGATCACCGCCATCTGGTTGTAGGGCTGGTCGCCCAGGCCCTGGGGGGAGAGGTTGCCCGTTCCGGGTTTCGGGACCAGTACGATGAGGGGGGAGCGGTAATTCTGAACGCTCAGCGAGAGCTGGGAGGCGATGGAGATCCCGGAAACCGCCTGTTGGGCGCTGAGGTCCCAGAGCCCCATATAGATGGTGCTGTCGATGCCCGTGGTGCGGTTGTAGGCGGAATCCACCCCTTTGATATAGGCAATCATGCTGCGCTGGTCGTGGGTGAGGTAAACGCGTTCTTCCAGTTCCCTGGAATACGAGGCGATCCCCGGGATGTCCCGCAACCCCGCAGCTTGTTCCGGGCCAAAGGCAAAGGTCTTCCCGCTGGCCGGGACAATGCGCATGTCCGGGTCGAACGTGTTGCTGAAAGACAGGCTGAAGGTTTTTAACCCCGCAAAACCGGAGAGGACGATAAACAGGGCAGCGGAGCCGATGACAATGACGCCGAAAGTGACTGCATTGATGATGTTGACCGCGTTCTGGCTGCTTTTGGAACGGACATAGCGCCGGGCGATGTACAGCGGGAAGTTCACGCTCAGGATTTTTTGCGGCGGGGCAGCAGGTCCGGGTTCTCGATGGGGTCTTCCCCTTCCTTGAGCGACTTTTCGATATTCTCGATGTATTCCAGGGAATCGTCCAGGTAGAATTGCAGTTCGGGAACGCGCCGGAGCTGGTTGCGCGTGCGCCGGGCCAGTTCGTGCCGGAATTGTGCCTTTTGCGCCTGGATCCCCTTGATCAGGCCCGTGGCCTCTTTGACCGGGAAGATACTCACATATACTTTGGCAATGGACAGGTCTGAGGTGACGTGGACTTTGGTCACCGAAAGGATAATCCCCTGGAGCCCGCCGTCGACGGCCGCCCGTTGGAGCATTTCGGCCAGGTCCTGCTGGAGGAGGCCGGCGATTTTTTTCTGTCGTTGCGTTTCCACAGCCCAAAAGTACACACAAATGGCTTATTTTCGTAGGAAAACGCCCCGGGAATGCGCAAAATCGAACATATTGGGATCGCGGTAAATGATCTGAAAGCAGCCGGCGACTTGTATGAAAAACTCCTGGGCAGCCCGGCCTACAAGACGGAGGAGGTTGCCTCGGAAGGGGTGCGCACCGCATTTTTCCGCTCCGGCCCCAACAAGGTGGAACTGCTCGAAGCCACTTCCCCGGACAGCCCGATTGCCAAATACCTCGAAAAACGGGGCGAGGGCATCCACCACATCGCCTTCGACGTGGAAGATATCCGAGCCGAGATGGCCCGTCTCCGGGCCGAGGGGTTTACCGTACTCAATGAGGAGCCCAAAAAAGGGGCAGACAACAAACTGGTGGCCTTCCTCCACCCGAAAGGCACCCACGGCGTCCTGGTGGAACTCTGCCAGGATATGGGCTAGGGCTTCGCCTGTGCAAGCTTCCGGCACAAACCGGCAAATCCGGAGGCAGTTCCAAACCTACAGGTTCCATCCGGTTGCCGGGTTCCATCCGTTATATCGTGGGATGAACTCCCTACTGGTACTTCTTCAGGTAGGCATCCAGTGAAAACCTCCCGGAACCGTATACAAAGAAGAAGACGCAGACCAGCAGCACGATGATGGCCGTGATCAGGTTGGCGGGAATCATCTCGCCCAGGAAATTCGTCATAATCGCCCCGAAAAGGATGGGGATCTGAAACCCTACGGCCCATCGCGTGAGCAGGCCGATAATGATAAAAAAGCCGCCGACAAAATGCGCCGCGGCCACATAGTGCAGGATGATCCAGCTGCCCGGCAGGTCCTGGTAGGGCCGCATCATGCTCATGAACAGGTCCAGGTTGGACATAAAGCTCACCCCTTTAACAAACAGGAATACCCCCAGGGCCACCCGAAGCACATCCAAACCGTAATAGGAGTGGGCGTCCGCCCACTTGTCCCAAGTTTTGATTGTTCCCATGGCTACGTTGTTTTAACCTACTTAAATTACTGAAGTTTAGGGAGATAAAAAAATTATTTTCGCTATGGCCCATTGGGGATTGTGGCTTTTCCGGAGGATGTGACAGGTGATATTGCCCCGTGTGCAGCCTCATTTATACGCTGGGTTCTCCAGCTATGCGAAACAAAAAACCCAGCCGAAGCGATCAGCTGGGTTTTGGATTTTGCTTAATTGTTCAATTAATAAGTAATCTCGCCTTCCAGTTCCCAAAATGTCCCTTCCGGACCGAAGCGGGCATTCCTTTGGAAAAATTCTCCGGTGGCATTTTGAAACCTACCGGTTCCTTCTTTGATGGTTATTGGGATGGGATTGCCATCCCCGTCCAGGGCATTAGTAAAGGTGCCGGTGGTGTAATCAATTCCGCCACCTTCCGTGGTATTTGGAAACTGGATTGAAACATGTTCGATAGTAACGAATTGATCGCCATTGGCTGCGACGTAGGTGACCTCGAACGTGGTGACCAATTCCCGAAATGTCACTACATTAATGTCACAGGTAACCGGCACGCCGAAACTTCCTGATAACATGTCTCCGGTTACAGCATGGGAGACGCCTTGCTGTAATTTTCCCAAGTGGCTCATACGCCCACCAATGATGTTCCTGGTCAGGGGAAATCCAAATTCCTGGGGACTGCAAATCAGGACATCTTGTTCATTCGGATCCTCAAAATTGAAAAGTGTTGCCTTAATAGGCCGGGCCTTTTTCCCCCTGGCTGAAACCATATTGAGGCTTTCCGCATCATCGGAACTGGAAACCCCGACAGAATCATGGGTACAGCCTGCGGCAATAAGTATGCATGCGAACAGGGATACCCCAAAAATTGAATTTTTGAAAAAAGAAGAATTGGTTTTCATGCTATGTTTGTTTAATGGGTTACATGATTGGAATGGAACCTCGATAGCACAAACCTTACGTCGGAAATTATAGGGGAAGCTATAAGCCGTGTGTCTCTATTTCGAGATAGCACTTGATAAAGTACAATAAAATAATGGCATTCAATCACTTATAGGACGAATTATTCAATTTTAATAGCTTTAACAGCACGGGGAAGCCAACAGGAAAATCTGCTTGCAGCCTCCCGAAATAAGTGGTAATATTGCATGCTCCAAAACGGGTCCTATAGCTCAGCTGGTTAGAGCACTTGACTCATAATCAAGGGGTCCCTGGTTCGAGCCCAGGTGGGACCACATCAAGCAGCAAACCCCGCACGGAAACGTGCGGGGTTTTGCATTTGTGGGAAGCGAACCAAGCTTGCTTGAGTGAGCGAACCACAGATGTAAAACCAAGGCTTGCTTTAGCAAGCCGGGGTTTGCTATTTGCAGGAGTGGTGATTTTCTGGTCGCTTTCGACGCAGGAGAAAGCAACCCAGGTGATCAGGAACGAAAAGGCGCCGATTTGCGCTAGCAAAGCGGAGGTTTGCTATTTGCAGGAGTGGTGATTTTCTGGTCGGCGGCGCCAGCCGCCAACCCAGGCATGAAATCCGTTGATTTCATCTCCGGTCGCTTTCGACATGAGGAGAAAGCAACCCAGGGAATCAATTCTGTGAAGTACTTCCAAGCAGGAGCCGTCATTCTCTGGTCGGCGCTAGCCGCCAACCCAAGATAACATAATCGCAAAGACCTCGCGTTACGCAAACAAAGATTGGATTATATAATAGCGAATCATAATATGCTGCCTAGGATGAGTAATCAGAAAATCAACTCCAACCTCAAGGAGATCGCTGCAATTTTGGGCATCAAAAAGCGGATTACGCACCACACCGCAAGAAAGACTTTCGCTTCTACAGTTCTTTTGAACAATGATGTGCCGATGGAGATAGTAAGTGAATTACTTTGTCACTCGAGTATAAAGATTACCCAGGAGTATTATGGTAAAATTGTACAAAGGAGGATTAGTGAGGAGACGAAAAGGATTAAAGATTTATTGTTATGAATATCCAAGCAGCGGACCAGTAGGGTATAATAAAAAGGGCCCTAAGACTCAAGAAATACATTAATGGCCGGCAACGGAATTCTGTATGGCGAATTAAATGACGCATATATCAATTTTTATTCTCGAGTTGTTTTTTCCATAATTCAGCCGATTCCTTGGCGCAAGATTTTATGAAATTCTTGCTTAGTTGACAATCATAATTCGTAAAAATTTTGGTATCCAAATCCTTTGTCAGATTGTCAACGCTTTGTTTGGCATTTCCCCCTTTGTTCGAGTGCGGAATGGGTCCAAGTATCACATAGTTGTATTTGCCAGATTTAATCTTCTGAAGAACATTCGAGTTTTTGATGTTGTATTCGGGAACAATCTCGATGTGTTTTTTTGAAAGCCACTTGGAGAAAATCCGATCAAATTCTTCACCAATGACTTTGGTTATATCATTGGAAGCAAGAGAAGTTGCTCCTGTACAAAGGATTTGTAATCCATCGTAAGGATCTTCAAAAGAATCATCCTGTTTGTCTATTCCAAAATCACTGGCTCTTAATTCATCTACCCTTCTTCGATAGTCTTCTTCGAGAATCCGCTCCCGCTCCTCGAACTCCTCCTTCTTGAGTTTTTCAAGTTCTTCAAGTCGTTCATGGGCCTTCAATACTTCCTTTTCAAGTTCAAATGCCTTCTTTTCTCTTTCTTTAAGAGTTTCTTCTCTCTTTTTGACGCTTGCCAGAAGCTTATCCATATCCATTGAATTTGCTCCGCTCTTTCCAAGCAAGCCGTCAATATCAGCAGATAGCTTATCAGACAATCCTGAAAGTGAGGCAATTATTTTCTGGTTTTCTTGATAGTGGACATGAGTGATCTTCTCGAGATTAACCATTTGGGATTTCAAGAAGCTCTTGTCGGACTCCAACATTTTCCGCTCCGACTGAAACCTTGTGATTTCTGATTGTAATGATCCGATGACCTGCTTCAGGTAGTTTACTTCGCTTGCTGAGACACTGTTGGATTTGGTTTTACCCTCAGCAAGATGATTAGACTGGTCTCGAAGAGACATAAACATGTCCAACATTTCTTGAACCTTACTGCTATCAGGCTTCGCATGCTCTCCAGTTTTCGTTTTGACAAACGGAAGCCTGAATAAGTATCTATACCGGGTTCCATTTGAAGCGGGGTATTTAGGGTCGGAATAGAATTTTGTTGGTTTTAAGCCCTCCTTATCTAGGAATGCCACCAATGATTTTAGTTCGTCCTGAGTGGTGTCATTCAGGCATATGTAAGGATAGTATGGTTGAGTATCGTAATAGTACTGCATCAGCAATGTTGTTTTAAAGCAGCTAAAAAGAATAACAGAAGTTACTAAACAGATAACAAGTACCAAACCCAAGCTAAGAGATATCCCTGCGAGCAGGACATTACCCTTAATAGTTCCTGCAAATTACTGTAAAGTATAATTGAGTAATTGTTCCTATGATCCACTATTCTATCGCCCCTTCCACAATGATTTCGCCATTGGATTTCACCCAAAAATGAACAATGCCAATGTCATTTAAGTTGGGAATGATTCCGCCAATAGCTCTTTTAATATCCTCATCTAAGGGCTGAGCAATAGCCACAACAGACTCTGGGAAATTGTTTTTGGTCTCAAGCGATTTTACTATAGCCTTCCCAAAGTGATCCTTAATTTGCCCACTATCAAAATACTTTCTCTTTTTGGTTGGGGAATTATCATTTGCTTTTGCCCCTTTCGTTTCGACAACTAGCTTTTTGCCATTTTTCAATGCGACAATATCAATGCCCCGTTTTTGTCCCAGACAATAACTCTCAATCTTCCAATCCCTGCTTTTGAGATAAGGCATAAGCAGTTCAATAACGCGATCTTCGGTTAACTTGTGATCTTCCATGTGGACTTCTTTTAAATGGTTGTTTTTATTCTTAAAAGGCAATTGAGAAAACCCCGGCAGGGGATCAAAACGGCATGGTGACGATTCTTATTTCCTTCTTCATTTCCTGTATTTCAATGTTAAGTCTTGAATATTGGTGCGTTTGGTCATAAAAGGCAAAACAGAAGGCCTCCGGTGTCCTGAAACAGAATGATGGCTCAATGTTTACAGTCCAAGACCCTGTTGAGTTTTGATGAGCACAACTCAGCATGTATTTAAAAAAGCGATAGAAGCGCATCTTATTCGGCATATCGGTTTGGACTTCCGGATACTTTAAAAATGGCAGGAAGTAACCAGGTTGATTGTTAAGGCATGCATATATCAGGGATTTCTTTGCTTTAAAGATTCGATGCTTCGTAACTAAAACTGTATTCATAGTTTGATTGAACAAGCGTTGATTAGTAGAGCACCAGAGTGTTTTGAGCTCGGGTTATGGCGGTGTACATATATCTCAAGGAAGGCATGTAGAACGAGTTTAGAAAGACTTTATCCCACTCTCCTCCTTGTGCCTTATGACAGGTGATAGAGTGCCCGTAGGTTGCTCTTATGGCTCCTACATAGCGGTCGTCAAATGCGTTGCCAGATTCCCGATAGACGATGTTTTTGGTGTAGCGTTCATGACGTAAGTTGTTCTCCTGTTTTGAAGTCAGTCCCTGTGGCTGAACCACGGATTCCAACAACAGATAATCTTCAATATACTCGTCCTCTCCTTTCAGGGTTTTCGATTTTAATTTAACGGGAACAAAATGCAATCCAGCGACCTCTTCCAGGTCTGACATGAAGACTTCCTTGACGATCAGATGATCTCCACTAAAGAGGGTATGCCCATTCCTTTTCCATTGTCGCGTGATAATCAGCAGCTCATCTTGTTCTATCGTATTTGCGCCAAATCCGTAGAGGGTGCGTCGGACAGCACCATTGAAAACAGCATTCATTTTATGAGTAGCCCCGATAGAAATACAGCGATCCACATTTTCTGAGCTATAAGACCTGGCATATTCCCCAACAGCACTCCATATATCTGTTTTAGCAAATCCTGTAAGGGCAAACTGACTGCCACCTGCCTCAATTTCTCTGCTCAGCAGGGTGGCATTTCTCAAAATCTCTGTACCGTCCTGCTGACGCTTAACTTCATGGAGAATGGATACAGAACCTTTAAGGTCAAACTTCTGGGTCAGATACACCTCAGATAGTGCTTGAGATACTCTCTCATGTACTGGAGGGAGTTGATTACGATCCCCTAAGAAGACAATTTTGTTGTTTGCATTTCCCTCCTTCACAAAATCGATAAGATCAGAAAGCAACGACCTTTTTGCCTGGAAGAGGGCATTATCGTCTTTCGAGGCTACCGACGAGATCATGGATGCCTCATCGATGATAAAAATGGTATAATCCATAACCTCGTTCTTCTTTGGCTGTAGATGAATGATGCCGCTTTCCGGGTTTGGCTTGGCATTATAAATAAGTGAGTGCACGGTGCTATTAATCGTTCTGGCTTTTCGCCCGAGAATACGTGCAGCGCGACCTGTGGGTGCTGCTATTTTATAGTGAACACCATTGTGATTCAGAAGCCCAATAAGTGCTGTAGTGATGGAGGTTTTACCTGTACCTGCAGCTCCGGAAAGGATAAAGAAATCCTCTTTATTCCTTTTTGAAACAAATGCCTCGAGTTTCTCTAATGCGGATTTTTGATCTGCTGTAGGCGCTGAGAACTGAAGGAATTCCAGAATGTTTTTCGTTTGTTTCATAGGTTCTTTGACCTTTCGGAAACAAACGTAAAACAGATGCGTGCAGCAGAACTGCACAAGTGCTAAAAAGACGGGAACGAGACAAAACTCAAAGTACTAAACCCCGGAGACTTCAGTTTCTCAAGATATTTCTGATGCAGTCTTTTGCGGTTATTAATTTGCCGGTAATGATAGTGATCAAAGATACTTGAGCTTTCGAGTTCGGTGTCCTCTCCCTTGGCATTAGGAACAAGATTAAATCCACGAGTTGCTTTAACTATTAGAAAATTGGAGTACAGATAGCGATCATGAAAAGGAGTGCCAGTGGCGTGAGCATTAGTAACTATCTGGAAAGAGTAAGGGGATTTGGCAAATATTGAATTCAGTTTTTGAACAATCCTCTCAGCTTTCGATTCCTCAGTTTCCGGAGGCCTGACCTTAAAATCTTTGGTGTGAATTCTAATTTGTACATCTGATTTCTTGCCTTGATTTAACAGCGCATGGAGTAAGGGAAATAAGTTCTTGCTTAATATATGCCCAGAAGATTCAGATAATATATAATGATCATTAATAATAAGGGAGTTGATAGGTAAATGAGCAAAGAATTCAAACCAATTCCAACCAGGAAATTCCTCAAAAAGATCAAACCTTTTATGGCATTTCGAAATGATCTCCTCTATTGTTCTTTCGAAGGTCTCAAACTCAAAACATAGTGCTCCTTTTCTTTCTGCTTCCTCAAACCAGTCTTTCTTTTCGACACAAAAGATTAGAGTCTGTTCACAGCTTGAGTGTTTGAAGAAATGTTTTTCAAAACTTTCTACTGAAGTAGGAGGATGGTAATTGGACCGGGAGGCGAAAAGGGGATTGTCCAATGAAAGCCGCTCCAGATCCTCAGGAGATTTAATAGGGCAATCAATGAACCAATCTACTTCTCCATAGTCTGTTAAAATGGATACAAGCGCTTTCTGTCCAAGACTGTAATTTCTTTTATCAAGGCTTGCATAGAAATCATCCAGAAACGCTTTTTCGATATAGAGTTCCATGATCAGTTTTGCTGCTCCTGATTAATGCGCATCAGATCAAATTTCAGACGAGTGGATTCATCGTAAAACCCCGGACCGAAGGTATCCGTAAGATTGCCATTGGCTGTAATTGATATTTCCTTCACCTTTGGTTCCTTTTCATTGACATACTCATCACTATTGAAATAGTAAATGGCCACACTCTTTTCATCAAGCGAATCGTTCGCAACAAGATATTGTAGCTTGCGGATCAGGTATTCAGAATGCGTTTCAATCACAAATTGTAATCCTGGAAAAGTAGTAATTGTCAGGTGAAGAAAGTCAGCAATTTTAGACTGAAGATTGGGGTGAAGATTCGCCTCTGGTTCTTCAATAATAATGGTGTATTCGTTAATCAGGGGCTTCTTCTGAAATGTTGCTAAACTTCCTATGGCATTACTAATGCGTAAGATAATGGGAACAATTTGGGAATACCCATACCCGAGATCTGATAGGTTAATTTCTTTTTTTCCTTTAAGAGAAACAACCGAAGCAAAATTTTCGAATCTCTTGACCTCAATTTCACCGGGTATTCCGAATAACTGTAGTGCTTTTGACTCATAATCCTTAAATGTTCTTTCTCTGGAAGAGTAGTCCCTTATAATTTCATCCATTTGTGTTTCTCCTTCATTAAGAAGAACCCGTTTCTGAGTTCCTCTGTTTGCAGAGATGTAATCAATGTTCTTGAATAAACTCTTGAATTTGAAATAACCAAATCCATCAAATAGTGATCGGGCAAATTCAATTTCCGTGGGACCCGCATCGTCAAAATCAGAGTCTAAGGGGTTACCAGAATTCTCGAAGGCATGAGATCCCAATAGCTTCGAGAATAGAATTTTACCAAGGGTGGAATATTCAACAACTATTGGATCATTTGCAATTGATCGATCTTCTTTATCAAACAAATAGTTATAGATTCTATTCTGCAATTCGTTTTGAAGCCTGTTGGGCACATTGTAAATAGACGTACTAATGTCTATAAACGTATCAGTCTCTCTATAAATTGATGGGGCTAACTCAAACCCATTCTTAAGTGCATTAATTTCTTCTTCAATCACATTTGCAAAGAGATGGGTCATCTCCTTTTTGCCGAGGAATATTCGAAATGGATTGTAGTCTCTCTCGAGTTGTTTTATTTCATTTCTAATGGCAGCAGTTCGTAACAGACTTCTGAATTTAAAATAATATGAATTCTCTTGCTGAATCCTGGATATCCTGCTGAATATATCCTCGAGGTTATCAAGAGTAACAGAATCTAGATAAAATCCATCAGCCTTAAGAATATTCTTGCACGTTGACTTAAGTAATTGTTCCATTTCTTCTGAAGTAATATCGCTGTCTTCAGTTTTAAGCATATGGGATTCCAACAGGGAGCCATCATAGATGGAATCCATCATTCTCTTCAGATCAATGGACAACCAAGCAGTGTGCTTGGTGAAGCTCAGAATGTCTTTACTTCCATCATCATTATTGACTTTAGAATATTTGCAGGCTATCGGAATTTCCTCGGAATCACAAATCTCGATTTTATAAGCGAGATCACCTTTATAGTAAACCTTATGGAAAAGGCCGGGCAAGGCTTGATAGTCTTCGTAAATGCTTAAAACCAATTCCTCAGAACCTAAATTCCAATTTAGCACCTTTGAAAAGCTTTCCAGATTGTGTTCCCCTTTGGTAAACTCAAGTTTGGAGATGCCGTTTTTTAGCAGCAATAACAGCTTGGTCAATGAGCTTTTCCCCGCATTATTGGGGCCTAAAAGAATAGTAATAGGACGTATATCAAATATTTGCGTTGAGGAAAAAACTCTGAAATTCCGGATTCCTATTTTCATAAAATTCCTGATGATTATGATGCCTGAAAAAGTATAAGGCGCCAATTCGCTATTAAAGTTATCAAATTCCCTTACAGCAAAGGAATAATGATGCTGTGCACTATTGCCTCACAGATGAGTTCTTAAAGGGCACCATAAAAGCAGGTCATTTACTAATTTTATTAAACCTCCATCTATTCCCAAAACATCTCCCTAAACGAGGATGTGGGGAGGCCCCCCCTATGATCCATAATTTATTTAATCATGGTAAACGTAAAAGATTACAAACAAAGGGAAGGAAAGGATGGTGAGCCGTTCTTTGTACTGGTGCTTCAGGGGGATGTCACGCCGGTAAAAAGCAAACAATCAGGGAGACTTTACTTCACAGCGAAGACCTGCACGGTCTCCAGCACATTCGATGAACAGACCTGCAAGGATCTGATCGGATTGCAGTTTCCCGGGGAGAATTATCCAGGTCACAAGACCTTAAGTAAATGCGTGCGATTTAGATGAGATATTCTTTAAAGCAGCTGTAATTCAGTATCTCTTGCGAAACCAGTCAGCTAGCATACTCCAGAATCCAAAAGCCCCCAACATGATAAAAGCCATATATCCCATTGCGGAATAGAATAACCAATTGGGAAAACTCTCGTAAAAGAGGATAATGATCACTGATCCGAACATGAGCCCAACACCTATCAGAGAGAGCAGTTTCGCTAATGCATCGAAGTTAAATCTGATTTTCATGTTCTTCTTACTAACGCTGCCGAATCGATTATGCTTATGTGGAACCAACTTCCATCATGCAGTCCAATCCTTAAACTGCCCTTCAGCCTGCTCCATGATTTCCTGCAGGATGGCATCTAATTCGCTCATAGACACCCTGCGTCGTAGCTCATGCTTTACAGCCAGCCGAATCTGAGCCTTGGCATTCTCCTTTTTGGTCCAGTCCAGTTGTAGGTTCTTTTTCACTGCTTTTACTACCGCCTTAACGATATCTTGAATGGGTCCTTTTTCTGAGATTATTTCTTTTTTGGCTGCCAGGATATCATAAAAGGCGAGTTCTTCTTCGGACAGGCCTAATTCCTTAGTCCGCGAGTCTTCGTGTTGTAACTCTTGCGCACGCTTGACCAGCTCTAATATGGTTGCATAGCTGTCAAGGGCATTGGTATGGTAGCGTTCTAAGATTCTTTCGAGCTCTTCTTTTAAGGAAGTATATTTCTTGATGTTTTTAGGAAGGCGGAGCTTAATCTCATCTTTAAGGATGTTTTTGATCAGCTCAATCTTGAGCGCATGCCCATCCTTTTCCTCTTTCGCTCCTAAAAGAAAGGTTTCATCTAAGATGGAGATATCTGGTTTTTCGATGCCGGCCATTGCAAAAACATCCACCACCGCCTCGGAATCAATACTCTGACTGATGAGCTCCTTTACCCTCTCGCGGTGGTTTTCGCGCTGTATGCGAACCGATTTGGCATTTCGAACCGCTTTGGCCACATGTTGAATGAAAAGCACATCTACCGCTTTGTCCTGAATAACCGGCTGATTCTTCACAATGGACAGCAACCCGGAGAGTTTTTTCTCTCCCAGCATGAAGTTTTGCGAGTCTTCGTCGCTGGGTACAATCGCATTTACAGCAGTTTTAACCAGGAGGAGTTTATCCCCTTCCCGCAAACGCTTCCAGGGACTGTAGTCGATATCCCCGGGGATATATTGCAGACAGGCCTCGATCTGGTCGTTGAACAGCTCCAGGGCCTGTTTCATATCGATGGTGGGCTTCCCTTTTCCACCGCCCTGGGTGTATTTTCTGGCGGCATTCCTCAGGTTATCCCCGATACCAATGTAATCGACAATAACGCCATTATCCTTATCCCGGAATACCCGATTGGTTCTGGTGATGGCCTGCATGAGATTATGACCTCTCATGATTTTGTCTACGTACATGGTATGAACGCATGGGGCATCAAATCCGGTGAGCCACATATCCCGGACAATGACCATTTTCAACGGATCTTTCGGGTCCCTGAAACGCTTTTTAAGCGCTTCTTTGGCCTCTTTGGTCCGGATATGAGGGTTCCACTCCTTCGGGTCCTTAGAGATGTTCCCAGTCATTACCACGGCGATTTCGGGGCATCCTTCCAAGGCGGTAAGCGCATCGTACATCTTGACACAGTTGCGACGACTCATGCAAACGATCATGGCTTTCCCTTCGAGGGTTTCGGTGCGCAACGTGAAATGTCTTAAAATGTCCGAGGCCAATTCCTTGACCCTATCCGCTGCACCGGCGGCATCCTCAATGGCCGCCCAATTCATGTTTCCATCCTCCTCGTCTGTCTCAGTAATGGCAGCTACTTCCTCATCGATATCTTCATTCCATAAATGGAGTTTAGCCAGGCGCGGCTCATAGTAAATGTTTACCGTTGCCTTGTCAGCAACCGCCTGCTGTATGTCGTAGGTGTGAATAACACTTCCAAAGACTGCTTCCGTATCGGCATCTTTTTTGTCAATAGGAGTGCCGGTAAATCCAATAAAGGAGGCATTTGGAAGGGCTTTGCGCAGATTGGACGCAAACCCGTCTAGCAATCCATATTGGGTCCTGTGCGCCTCGTCAGCCATCACAATCACATTTTCTCGCTCCGAAAGAACAGGGTGCTCCTCTTCTCCTTCGGTATCTTCATACCCTAATTTCAAACGGAACTTTTCAATAGTGGTAAAGATCACGCCTCCCGCTCCGGCCGAGAGCAAACTCCTAAGTTCATCTGTGCTTTCCGCATGGGATACTTCACCAACTAAGTCTTTAGCCAGCACAAAGTTTTCATACAATTGAAAATCCAGGTCGCTGCGGTCTACCTGGACGACAATGGTAGGGTTTTTAAGCTCTGGAAGGCTTCTGAGGATCCCGGTATACATCGCCATAGAGATGCTCTTGCCGCTTCCTTGTGTATGCCAGATCACTCCAATACGCCCATCACCGTATGGACGCACAGCGCGTTTGGCCGCATCTACCGCAAAGTTGACTCCGAAGAATTGATGGTACTTGGCGCCTTTCTTAATCAGTGTCCCGTTGTGATCTTCATGAAAAATGAAGTTTTTTATGTAATTCAAAAGTCGCTCTTTGGGGAAGAGGCCAAAGAGAAGCGTATGCATTTGAAAATCTCCGTCAGCCACTGTGGTGCGCCCGTCGATACTTTTCCACGGCGCAAACCACTCCAGACTGGAGCTGAACATGCCATGCTGGGCCTCGTTACCATCGCTTATGACCGTCAAAGCATTGTATTCGAAAAGCTCCGGAATGTCTTTTTTGTAGTGCCCAATTTGGTTGAAAGCCTCTTTGATGGAAGTTTTCTCGTCATACCAGTTTTTCAGCTCGAATAGCACCAAGGGAAGCCCATTAATGAATACTATCACATCGGGCCGCCGGACGTTTTTTCCTGTAACACTAAATTGATTGACAACCCGGTAGGTATTGTTATCTGGATTTTCGTAGTCCAGTGGGTACATGTGGATGGCTTTCTCCTCACCTTTGGAATTCTCATACGGCAGCTCCAGTCCTTTAGTGAGCTTAAGATGAAAACTGCGGTTACGATGGTCAAGATCTACGCCTGCATTGTTTGTAAACTCCCCAACAGCTAAATCATAGACCTCAAGTGGGAGACCGGGATAGGCTTTCTCCAAAAAGCCTCTAAGGTCCTTTTTAAGGACCACCTCTTTGAAATTCTCTGCCAGCTCCTCTCCCGGCAGATACGGATACCCCAGATCCTCCAGCCATTCTATGGTGGCCTGCTCTATATTTGATTCCCGAGTCATAGAAGTTCTTTTGCAAGTGATTTCAACTTTTTGATATCTCGGGGGAGTTCTAGGTCATGCATCAGTTTTTTAACGATCGGAATATCTGCTGGAGCAAACTCGTACTTTGAAAGTTCTGACTGCGCTACCCATTTATATTGATCATGGTCGGTAAGGATGATATCTCCCTCTAAATAATCAGCTAGATACCCTTTGAGACAGATGGATTTAGTATCGTAATCATAAGTAGAATCCATGAAATGGGACCGTACTGAAATACCTATGTTAAGCTCCTCCATAATTTCACGCGCCAGGCACACTTCCGGCGTTTCATCCGCTTCAATTTTGCCTCCCGGGAATTCCCAAAAGCCCGCTAGATGCTTGCCGGCTTTTCGCCGGGTTATAAGCACCTTTTTTGATGCATTTTGTATGATGCCAGCGGTAACTTCAATCATAGTGCAGATTCTACTTCTTCCCGGAATTCTTTTAAGCGAACCTCTCCGGAGATGAGTTTAGGAAGTAGGGTATCTCGGAGATCGCTCAACATTATATTTTCAGTTACTTTGGACCTGATCATTTTGAATAAAGGATCTACAATTTGATTAAAGTAAAAGATTATTTTTTCTTGAGGATAGATGACAGAGGTGGTCTTAAATGTTGAAGTAGTAATCGTATCAAATACCGAGCCGTACGATTTTCTCTTAAACTCCTCAATTAAATTCGAAATGATCAGATATATTGTTCCTTGGGAAAATTCACTTGTAGAGTACAAACCGTAGCAAGATTGATTCATGGCCATTGGACTAGATATTATTCCAAATTTCCCCACTGATCCACGAGCCACAACTATAACGGTATTTTCTGGCAAAATTTTTGCCGAACTATTATTCAACCCCAAATAGGAAATTTTCTTCTCCGTTTCAGATATGTAAATGGTCCCCTCATTGCCAATGTCTTTGGCAGACACCCAGTTTAAATTCCCCCCCCAATATTCAGAAACCCTTGTTTTCGGTGTGCCACCACTCAATAAATCAGCAACTTCAAGAATTCCTTTTACTTCCCACCCCTTCGGAATAGGCCCCAACTCAGAATCCACAAACTCTCCATCCTGAAACGGCCCGAAATCCACAAACCAGTGTTTGTAAAGCGCCATGGCCATTTCTTCCAGGGTTTGGTTCATGGCCAGGTTGTTTTCGATTTTGTCGTCTATGGCGGACAGAACGCCTGCAATATCATTAGCTTGTTTAGGATCAGGTGTACGAATTAAGAAATTTTCCAAATCCGATCTACTTAGGTTTGGAAATGTTGAACCTGTACAAAGTGCTAACATTCTGTCTAAATAGAAGTCAATTAGGTATTTAACATAACGAGTTGAATAGCTGTTTTTCCCTCGAATTGCCCCTAAGCCTCTTCCAATTGCATAAACTTGATCGGAAAAATTCATTCTACCGGTGGTAGAACCTCTTACACAAAAGAGCAAATCTCCTTGGACTGATAACTTTTTGGGTTGATTAGTGAACTGGGTTGGTGCAGGATGTGAATAACCAAATTCTGTCGGGCCGTTCAATAGAGGAATACCCTTACCTTCCTTGTTTGTATAGGATCCCATAGGTGATTGACCCATAATTATCTCCGCAATCTCAGATAGGGTTTGTGTTTTCCAACCGTTTCGCATCTTAAAACTGATCAAAGTTATCCAGTATCTTCCTCTTCAAGTCTTCACCTTCACGAAATTGCTCTTTTAATTGAGCTTTTAAAATGGCCAGCTTCTCCTCAAACGGAATACCGTCATCCTCCTCTTCTTCTATCCCCACATAAATACCAGGAGTAAGCTTATAATCCTGTTTTTGAACTTCTTCTAAGGTAGCTGCATAGCAGAAACCATCCTGGTTTTCATAAGGAGCATTATCCTTATTAGGCAGATTTCTCCAGGCATGATACGCCTCAACTGCTTTTATTAGGTCGGCCTCGTCAAACACACGCAGTCGCCGGCTTTCCATTCGCCCCATCTTCGACATATCGATAAAGAGAATCTCCTCTTTACGTTCCCTGTGAACCCCATCCTTGCCATCCCGGTTTTTGCTCAGGATGAAAATACAGGCTGGAATCCCGGTAGTAAGAAAGAGCTTGTCTGGGAGGCGAACAATTGCATCAATCATTCCCTCATCCACCATATGTTGGCGCACATTCTTTTCTCCTTTATTCCCGGTAGTCATGGCACCATTAGCCATCACCACCGCGGCAGTTCCCGTATTGCTTAGGTGACTCCAAAAAGTCTGCATCCACATATAGTTGGCATTGCCATCTGTGGTAAACTCTTCTTTAGGTCCAAAGAGCCGAGGGTCTTTATCCGGAAGATCCTCCGGATGCCACTGGCTGACGTTGAATGGGGGATTCACTAGGATATAGTCAGCCTCTAAGTCTGGAAATTTGTCTTGCAGCAGAGAGTCTCCCAAACGGACATCAAAGGACAAATCACGAAGGGCGAGATTCATTTTACACAGTCTCAGTGTGCCACTATATCGTTCTTGGCCATAAATAGAAATATTACGCTTGTCTCCGCCGTGCGCTTCTAGAAATTTAAGGGATTGCACAAACATTCCGCCGGACCCACAGGCAGCATCAAATATTTTACCCTTGTAAGGCTCTATCATTTCAACCATCAAGCGAACAATACTGCCGGGAGTGAAGAACTGACCCGCACCGGATCCCTCAGCAATCGCAAACTTCCCGATATAGTATTCATAAACGCGCCCAAGAATATCACTCTCTGGATTTTCCTTTACGGACAATTTAGGGTGCGAAAGCAAATTAATGAGTCCACCCACTTGCCGAGAGGTGAGCTGGCTCTTCACAAAAATCCGCGGTAAAATTCCTTTGAGTTCAGGCCGGAAAGCACCAAGTGTTTCATCCAGAGTGTCAAAAGCCTCGTCCACCAGGACTTTGATGTTATCCCGCTCGGCATTATCTTGTAAAAACTCCCAGGTTGCCTTTTTGGGAATGATGTAGGTGTTCTTTGAGAGGTATTCATCTGGGTCTTCAAGAACGTAGTTTCTATCGTCCTCAGATAGCCCGTAGTAATTTGAGGCCTCATCCTCGAAAGCATCCATTAACTCATCCCGGCGCATCTCATAACGCTCCGACATGTGCTTCAAGAAGATTAGGGGAAGCACATAATCCTTATACTGATTTTCGGCTACAGCTCCGCGGAGTTCATTGGCTGCATTCCAGAGTTCTTTTTCGAAGTTGATGTCGGCTTTGGTTTGGGTCATTTCAAAAAAATATAATGATTGCAGTTATTAGGTTAAATGTTATCAGCGTAAACTCCTTTAAACCATAAAAGGATTTCAAGCACTCCATTTCTTAAGGACTCTACGGCATAATTTGAAATAGTGTACTTTTCGTTCTGATGTTGCTCTAGATAATGAATATATGTCCCGCAAGTGTAATAAATCCATTCATGAAGATTCTTGATTTCCTTCGTTTGATATACCGGTGTAACTGGCTCCCAGTTTCGGTCTCTGGATGGGTTTCCTGATAAATGTTTCAGTTTTGAACTAAAACTATTCAATGAGGAATTCAAAACACTTATACCTTCAAGATTATAAAGACAACTTTCCTGAACACTTCGAATAATGGTTAAGATTTCTTTTAATTCTGAGTTGGATGATGGCAAGGGCTTGTTAATTAGATCCAGAATATTTTCTTCCATTTCATGAGGTAAATAACCTAAATCGAAAATTTCAAAAATTTCAGGATTATTATGTCTAGCCTGGGTTTCGGGGAGCAAATCTGACTCGGATTTTATCCTTTCCCATAATTCATCCAGATGTTCTTCATTACCCAGCTTATCATAGACTAAGCCTTCCTGAAATGCCTCGGCAAATCGATTTTTCTCCTTCGTAAATGAAGCCTGTCCGGAAAGTATAAACCAAGGTAATTTCTTGACCCCCTCAAGCCTAATTAATTCTCTGGCAACTTCACCTAGTGCATCGTCTTTTGTAGGTGTTCCTTTCTCCTCAGGTGTTTTATAAAACAACCCGTCCAGAAGTGCTGCATCGTAATAGCGAATATTTGTTCTTAACTCATTGATCCCACTTGCAGAATTCTTGAATCCCGTGAGTTTTATATCATTTAAGTGCGCATGTTCCTGAATCCTTGTTAAAGAATCATACTCGTCATCAAACCAAATTACTCGATAGGTTTTATTCTTCATTTTAATCACTAATTGGAAATTTTAACTCGAAGGAGGTTGCCAAATCACTATTTGCGAGTCTCTCTGGACCGGATTCGTCAATGAGGTCCCACTCTCCTTTATGCTTTCGAATAACCTGATCTATAAACCAACCTCCAAATCCTTGGCCCTGACCACTTCCGAAGCTAAATCCGTTTTGCTTTATATCATCGAATGTAAGGCTTGAATCAATTGGATTTCCTGTATTGGAAACCAGGATTTCGATAGTTTGAATTGTAGGGTCCTCCAAGAATGTTGATAAGAAAATTTCGATTCGATCGTTTCCTTTATTTTGAAAGGCATGTGCTACCGCATTGTCAATAAGATTATCTAGCATCGCAGTGAGCAGCTCCTTGTTTCCTAATATTTTTGGCCGGTATCGATTTCCCTGTACATCTGTGAATCCTTCTTTGTCATAGTCGAATAGAACTTCATAATCTGGCTTTGCATCTTTTTTAACGTGAACGTAGTTTTCCACAAACCTGAATAGGTCTATGTTGGTCATTTTCTTTCCCTCGAGTGTTTGCGCCACGCTTAATTTGCGCTGAACTGTATCACGAATAATTTTGGCTTTCGTCTTAGACTGTTCCAGATAGTTTTCCAAAGTAAAAATGTGCTTTGCACTTAGTTTTCGTTGCAGTAATTCAGGTAATTGCTCAAGCGCTATTTCTCTAATAATTTCATCAATGTTTTGAACGGCATTAAATAAGTCAGAAACAGGTCCTGCCAGCGTATGGCGTAAGTAGGCATTTTGTTGTATTATATCGCTCTCCAGAGAATCAATTTGCCTATATAACTTTGTAGCCTGAACCATTTCACTCTTTTGTTCTTTCAGACTAGGTAAAGCGAATTTCAAGCTTAAGAGATCCTGACGCCTTAGATAAGAAATACCACTTCCCTTTTTGAGTAAAGCCAACTGTCTTTTAATGGAATCAGAATGCAAATGATTAATAAACCAATCGAGATCAACTAAATTTGGATTTGGCTTGAGTGCAATTAGCTGATGATGAAGATAAAAAGGAGGTTCGGAATTGGAAACAAAAGTAGGTTTGAGCGAACTTCCAATTAAAGTCACTAAAACTACTTCATCCACAATTATCCTTGCGTTGTGCGAGCGCTCACGAAACTGAACTGAATCGATTTCTAAAGAATAATTATAGGGGTCGTTTTTTAAGTCTTTTGTTGAGATGAATTTAACTTGCCTTAGAACTTCTTGGATTTTTGAACGATTCTGATTGACAATTTTCCCATAATCATTTTTAGCTACTCCCTCTTTATCAAATGGTTCACCAAGTTGTGAAAAACCCATTTTTCTGAAAAATTTTTCAAGAAAAGAATCATTCCGGTTAAAGATTGATGAAACATAAATTAATCCTGATTGATACCCTTTTTCGACCTCTACTATTTCCTGAAGTTCAATTCCTTCTATTTCCTCGAATCGATATCGTTCGTGATCAAGGGAGTAATCCTGACTTTTAATGGAATCTTTGTCGATTTCCAATTGATTGAAAGGAGGTTCGTCAGTTCTAGAGTGATCGGAAGTTTGGATACTTACAGATCTTCTAAGAAAATCTTTGGTAATATCTTCTAGCATCAATTGGTAGTGCCCATTGTTTAATGGTTGCGCATAATTCTCTCCTGGAAAAAACAGCACACTTCCAGGTCGCTCCTTTGTTTTGCTTATAACTATTACTGAAAAAGGGCTATTCGATTGAAGAAATAATCCTCCTGGAAATGAGATAACAGCTTCGACTAGATCCTCTTCAATAAGTCTCTGACGGACACCTTTGTTAGACTTGGAATATAAAAGCCCATTCGGAACTATTGCTATCATCTTACCACAATCCGTAAGAAGTTCAATACCTTGAGTGAGTAGAAATTGCTCTACAGTTTTGTATTTCTTTTCCGTCGTTTGTTGATGTTTTCCAAGGCGAAGTCCAAACGGGGGATTGGATATAATGAGATCGTATCTATTGGTATTAGGCCAGGATAGAAAAGAGTCAACTTTTTCAAATGATGAGTTATTTAACTTATCATGAGCATCCAATCTTAATGTAGTAACCGCCCAGGTTAAATCATCAATTTCCTGACCATGATAATTAATGGTTGAATCATTCAGGAAGATTCCAAAACTTCCCAAGCCAGCAAATGGATTAAACACTCTTTTGCCCCCATGTAGATTTGAAATATTAATCAGGAATTTTGCTATTTCTGAAGGCAGCATTATTTCCCCCCTCTTCCTTTCAACACCCTTAACTATCTTCTCTAGTAAAGTCTCAAAAGCTTTAGCGTAGAGGGCAGGGGGTAGATTCAAATAGAGATCTTCTAATTTTTTCAGAAGTTCTTTTGATTCTGATAATTGAAAATTCTCGATTCGCCTTTCAAAAATCCTATAGGTATCCCTTAAAAAGTCAGGTAACTCATAGTTTGGCAATAGCAACAAGCGAGTTTGGGTGAAGGATAATTCTCCCTGGTCATTTCTATTCGGAAAAAGAGCAAGGCCTGAAGTATAGGAGCTTTTTTCTGATGTAAATTGAAGTTTAACATAATGACGAAAGCAACCTAGAACATAAAGGAGAAGAAAAGCATCATCCGGTTTTGTGGAAACCACCCTAAAAGCCTTCAGGGCCTTTAGGGCAAGATTTTCAAGATTTTCAGATTTGCTCATTTCAGATGTGCTGGCTTTTCAAATTCATATACTGCAAACCTAGATATGATTTGTGCATTGAGTCTTCACTAGTTATAATGTTCTAGGCTGTTTCTTAATTGGACATAGATTTCTTCTCTGTATCCATCAGGGCTGAGTACCTCAATTTTGTCACCAAAAGATAGAAGAAGGCTATCTAACTCTTTATTAGGCAAAACCTCTATAGAAAAGATGGCATAGTTACTTGTTTGGTCAACTATTTTCTGTGAGCCATGTAACGGTTTTGTTTTGATATATGGAGCCAGGGAGATATCAACTTTAAGTCGGATTTTTGTTAATTCCTGGTTTTCAAATAAGGTTACACCAATAATGTCCTCAAAATATTCATCGAAATCAATAGAGGTGTTCTCAATAAAGGCATGTGAGGATTCCTCTATTTCCTGAATCCTGTCTAAAGCGAGATTTACAATAGAGTCGTATTCCTTGTTACGCCCAAAAAGAAACCACCGACTATTATATTGTTTTAAATACCAAGGGAAGAATAGGAATGTAGAAGGTCTCTCCTGCCGAAATCCCTGATACGCTATATTCAAAGATTGTTTGTTGATTATTGCATTAAATAAACGCCCAAAGTAATTTAAGCCTTTCAGGTATGGATTCGTCTCGAATCCTACAATAGATTTAGAAGAACCTTTCAAACCTAGAGCATCCTCTAGGCGAATCTGCATTTCTTCAATCCATTCGAATTGAGGCATGCCCTTAAACCTTGAAAGCACTAAAAAAGCAGAGCGCAATTGCTCGGCTTCCATCGGATTTACCATTTGGTTTCTAATGGAAAAATGAGGGTCGGCATACCGATAATAAACCCGTCGCCCATCCCGGGTCTTTTCCAGTTCAATGGACCATCCCTGAGAGGATTCCATAAAAGCGATGTCATCGTATAATTGCCGGCGACTTATGCCGCTGCTACCCCCTTTGAGTTCGGCCAAGGCTTCATTACAAGCCTCGAGTAATTCCGGAATCCCATAATTTTTTCCAGGATTACTAAAGCACTCATCTAACTTGTGGTAGCGAACGATGGCATTTTTATTAATGGACATAGATCGGGCGACTTTTCAGCAAGGTACGGAATTCATGTGCACCATAGCTGCACACATTGGGTGATATCATGGAAAATGCAGGTTCCTTATTGAACAAGGAGGACCTTATTTCCCATCTGTACTTCGGGACGAGCGAGATAGAAGACATTGAAATATAATTCAAATGTGGGCCAGCTGATTTCCAAACGCCGAACACCGTTTTTTACTCTGACTAAGGGAACTCTAAAAAACTCTAAAAACAGGTTACGTTTAAGAGTAAATTTCATCGTGTTTGGATCCTCAAATTACATAATGAGGTTGATTTATTCGAAGGAGATCACCGGAAAGGGCATATAAGTGCCCCCCCTTGGGAATGAGAGAGGTAAACTCAGGAGACCTGCCTTTAGTCACAGGGCATTCAGAGGATAAATGCCAACAGGCCTCAGGACTGAAAACAAGATACATGTCTTTGGGGCTCTTTTTCCGTTTCGCCCGAATCCAGATATCCCCGAATAACTCAAGTATTGCTTTATGAAATCCGTAGTCCCGTTCCAATGATTTGGGAATGAACAACCCTTCTTCAAAAAGATCGCAAAGTTCATCCCTGTGGATGGGAATTTGAACATAGTCGAACTCATCTCTCCGCCAGATTATATACGGGAATATGAGATACCCTTGTTCCAAAGCGTCAAGACATGTGATCATATGCAGTCTTAAGAAGGATTAACTAATGTCAGAAGTGGGTTGGTAACAGGAATAAATGAAAAGGATTGTATTAGCAGTCAGCAGATTTCTGCTTCATTCGATTTCTGAAATCATCTTCTATACGGCGAAGCGTAGACTCCGACAGGGTATCGGAGATCATTTTGAAATCAAGGGAGGCATAATCAAATCCGTCCCATTGGAGGGCTTCTTCGAAGCTCTTTGCAGGACCATACCCTTCACCCCAATCCGGGATCAGGTAGAAATGCTCATCAAACGAATAGATGTAAACGGTACAGGCATTGCCAGGGGCATCACCCATATAGAATACTTCAAGAAGCATTTGCCCGTTGTCATTTACTTTTTCAAAGGTACTTTGTGTAATTACTCCGAATTCCATTTGGCTCGCGGTTTTAGGTTCATTACAAAGAAATCATTAATGTGTGCGCTCAATCTGCACAGATGTGTCTTACGGGAACTTTGAAAGCGCTTTGGATGATACAGGCATGGAATAGGGGAAACAATCCAAATTGACTATTAGCGACTCATCAGTTATATGACTTATCTGAAGATCCCCGCTTAAAGGGATGTTCAGGCACCCAGTAATATGACGCTTTACCAGAGGGATTAATGCTTGTATTGGAACAGCACTTAGCCGGAGTAGTTTTCCTTCAACCAGAAATACATGATTCCTGTAGGACATGGAGCTTTCATCGCCTACCTCAGAGTAATCAATGTTTCGTTTTTCAAGGGATTGCCGAATAGCGGCGAGGTAGCCCTGTTTAGCAGCACCCCATCCCCCGTTATGGACCTGGCTGTTAAAGGCCCGAACGAGCTCATCATCGGATTGCTTCTCAAATCCGTCCAGGTACTCATGATAATAGTCCTGCCAGTACTTGACCATGGTCTCATTAATTGGATTCGTACCAGATGTAATTTCCTTTTGGGGTCATGGCAGAGTTCAACCAAGGGATGTTCTCAGTAGCTGGAATGGGCGCATTCAGCAATCGGTAATCAAACCCATCTATCCCAAAAGCGGTATAATCAGGAATGATCACATAGTCCTTTGGTTCAGATAACCCCAGAGGCTTCAAATGCTTTTCAGCAAATTCTACGAGTTCGCAGGGAGGGTTCATCATCTCCTGCATGAGGAAGATGTGGTGATTTGCTGTTCCGAATATGAAGCCTGATCGAGATAACGACTTGAAGAATTCATTATGCTTTTTAATTACCGATACACGAATGACCATCCCGGAAAAAGACAGTTTTAATTTGGACTCTTTTTGATATGTGATCATATGCACAACGGGTTCTTTTTGAAATCATTAGAAGTGAACCTGAGGGTAAAGAAAATTGTAATGGGTGCACTCAATCTGCATATTTAATGAGTCGCGATGAGTCAAGACCTAGAGTCGAATAATATATCAGTTCGGACTTAAATAGACAATTTGCAACAGAACCGGTGAAATTTAAATAACCGAAGAATTTAATTGGTGTAAAGTGGTATAGCCAAATTCAACTACCAACTAATTAGTGTTGAGCAGTATCATATTGGGCCTACGGGTTATCACATTTACATAGGAGATAACGGGAATAATCGGCGTTTTTGGAATTTTTGACGAAGAGAGGAGGCTATATGCATCTTATTCAGTAAATTAAGGGGTTGATCACTCCTAACAATGGCCTATATAACCACTTATACCCTTAGTCAGCTTTCTAAGCGATTAGAGCTTCACAAAGACGAGGTCACAGAAGGTGTTTTCTTGGAGCACATCTATAACGACACCAGGATTTATCATTACCTGAACAAATATGAACTGCGGTATCTTTTTAACTATTCTTCGATTCTCAAAGATCCTATAACGTATTTAGAACAAGTGCCAATCCAAAGAGATACACGCACCTATGTGCAGGAGCGGGATGAAAAATTGAAATATCATCTTTACCTTGAGTGTGAACTACTGCATAAGGATTTTATAGGGTTTAAGATTCCTCCAGAAGTTAAGGAAGAAGATTTGGTGGAGGAATTCCGAAATTGGTTCAAAGAGAATGATTTTATTGAAAAGTACCTGGCGGATGAGATAACCAAAGCCGCGATTATTTATCGATACAATTCTGGATTTGCCCCCAGATATAATTTGCCGAAGTTAAACGAGAGTTATGAGTTAATCCGTGAATTGAAGAATTCAGGATATTTTGACATTGATGGAGAGTTTGATTTGTCAAAGTTCTACAGGGACATCAGTCAGTGGGTCTTTAGGGCAGATAATAGGTTACCTATACCTACATGGAAGCTCTTAGGAAAATGGCATAGCTTTGGACGAAAAAGTCTGAATGACATAGAAAATCTCCTTGAAAGACTTCAGATTAATCATGGTTTTAGAAATGCCAATCCTGCTGATGTTATCAGGGAAAGGTTAAGTGAACATCACAAAGAGATAATAGAATTGATTAGAATGCTGAGGGAATATTTCAATTGGACTTATAAGGCGGAAAACGTACTTTTTGATGTCGTTACCCTCGAGAATTTTAACTTGAAGTGTTGCAGTAATTGTAGGGATTTAAAAGAACTTGAAGTGCTGAATAAATCAGGCGCAGCAGGTCGTCAAAGATGATTTTATTATAAAAAACAGGCATACAATTCGGACACCCTAAGAGTTGACAAGTCGCCGCTTGGCCAACGCACCGGCTGGCTCCTCGCTGCGAGAGGTCCACCGGACCTCACGCGGCCGCTCGGCCCGGTCGCTTTCGACGCAGGAGAAAGCAACCCAGGGAATCAATTCTGTGAAGTGCTTCCAAGCAGGAGCCGTCATTCTCTGGTCGGCGGCGCCAGCCGCCAACCCAGGGCCCCGGGGTAAATCCCCCGAAAACAGTATCTTGGGGAGTGTAAAAACCAACCCAATGCCCAAAGGCACTACGTCCCGCTCCTGGATCGACATATTAATCGAACTCGCAGAGGTCTTTTTTAAAAGCGCCCGCCAGAACAAACGGGGGAGGACCTGGCACCAGCATGTGGTGCCCTATAAAGACAGGTGGGCCGTCAGGCGGGAGGGCAACAAACGCATCACCTCCAAACACCTGCGTCAGGACACCGCTATTCGCAAGGCCAGGCGACTGGCCAGGAAGTACAAGGCGGATGTGATCATCCACCGGTCGGATGGCAGTATACGCGATCGGATCAGCTATGATTAAAACGAACAAACCGGGGAGATGAAAACGGGAAAGCGGAGCCCCAACCGCAACTAATTTCCTGACGAATCAATATACTCCCCAGACCCATGGAAGCAACCGCAGCGGCAATAACGGCTATCGCTATTTTTGTAATAACCACTTTTTTGGTCTGGAAACTTTCGGTAGGCCGGTTTAAAGCGGAATTTGGTAAAAAGAGGAGAAATGTATGGGGCCAACGGACGTTTTATTGGGAGAGCATTATAGCGATCAGTACGGGAATTACCTTTCTGGCCATGTACCTCTTGAGATGGGCGGATGTGCTAACTTTCCCGTGAGCCGGCTGCACCGGTAGTCTTGTTCAATCCGCAGGGGCTTATTTTGTAACCCTCACTACCCATTCCTGTCTTTTCCATGGTTTTACAAAGTCGTTTGGAAAAACTTCGGCAGAGGTATTTCAACCCGACCTTTCAAGCAATTACTGGAACTCCCCTGCAAATAACTCCTATTCTCCGCCTCCGGGCACCCCGTGTTACCGATGTGGTATAGCTTGTTACATCTGTGCTATCGGATCACGCAGGCAATAGGTATATTCTATCGGATCCAGCCCGATGTTTCCAGGGACCTGGTTGTTTGCTCGGATACTGACATGTGCGGGATAACGAACACCGCCTGGCTACCAGACTTTATGATAAACTGAAAAACAAATAAGATGAAACACCTGATCTGTTTATGGATGCTCCTGCTCCTGACCCCATCGGCGGCCTGGAGCCAGGATTTTATGGAATCCATGATGCAAACCGCGCAAATGGAAAACGAGGCCAATGCGCAAGAAGAGGGCCAGCCCAACGAGGGAACGAATTCGGAAGCCGCGGAAACCTGGGAGGCGGAATTGGAGCGAATGAGGGAAAGTACCCCGGAGTTTTTCGCTTCGTTGGACACCAAATATCTGAAGTGTGTGGCCATGATGGAATCGTACGTCTATATGTATTTAAAACTGGTGCGGGAGCATAAATTGGGCGATATGACCCTGTCTGCATGCGACGCCTATGGAATGCAGACCCTGGCGATGGCCAGTTCCACCACATTTATGTACTGTGCGGAAGGGATGGAAGCCCCTGAATTGAATGAAGAGGAGAAAACCGATTTGATGATGGATTATATTCATAAGCTTACCGGGTTCCAAGAGCTGATAAATCATTACGTATATAGTTATTATTTCGATTTAGTGCAGTCAAATTTCCCGAATACCCCCGCCAGCGCCGAAACGATGAATCACAACTACCTGGTTTACCTAATGGAATTTTTCCGGCCGCGGTACATCATCCCCCAAAGCCTGAAAATTGCCCGGGAAATGGAGGCCCTGGGCTGTGGCGGATAAAATCGAAATTTAATCGGGCAGGGCATCGGGCGAACGGGGAATTTTGGGCAGAACATCAGGGATTGGCAAAATTTTCTACATTTAAGCCAACCGCCGGACCATGATCAAATTCTTCCGAAAAATCCGCCAAAGGCTCCTGGCCGAGAACAAATTCAGCAGGTATTTGCTTTATGCCGTTGGCGAGATCTTCCTGGTCGTCATCGGGATTTTGATTGCCCTGCAGATTAACAACTGGAACGAGGGCCTGAAGGAACGGGCAACGGAACAGTCCATACTAAAACAGTTGCACAGCGAATACCAAAGCAACCTGGCGCAGCTGGATGAGAAGATTTTTATGCGCAACGAGGCGCTGGAAGCGAGCTACTTCCTGCTGGAACAGATCGACCACCCTGCAAACATCGAAGAAAATGCGATATACGATGCCTTCTGGAAGCTCGTCAGGGACCCTACCTTCGACCCGATTGTGAACGATATCGTGGGAAGCAGCAACCTCCGCCTGATCCGGAACGATTCCCTGGTGCGGCTGTTGTCGAACTGGTCTTCGGAGGTCTACCAGGTACAGGAACTGGAACTGCAGTACCAGAAATTCCGCTCGGAAATCCTGGCGCCCGCCTACAACCGGCTGGGGGTCTCCAGGAATGTCAACGACGCCGTGTGGAAGGATGGTTATTCCCCCCCGGAAGCCCTCGACAAAAAAAATTCCGTCAAGCTGACCATCGACCAATCACCCAGGCCCATGGACCTCCGGGAGGTGCTCAAAGACGTCGAACTCGAGGGCATGATTGCCCAGGCCATCACCTACCACCAGGTAACCAACATCCAATCCGGGACGCTTCGCGACCGCATTCTGGAAATGCTCGAATTGATGGAGGGGGAGATAGACTGACGCGCTGCGGATCCTCCCCAGGCCCACTTCAGGGCTTCTGCCTTTATCCCTTTTCTGAATGACGTCTTTATCTCCTTGGCCCCCTACGCAAGACTTCAATCGGCACAGAGGAGTTTTCCCACACATAAATAATTGAAAATCAGTAATTTATTTTCATCCTCCGGTAGGTTGGCTGCTTTTATTTCGTACCTTCTGAGACTGCCTATATTCAAATAATCAACCAAAACCTATTAAAATGAAAAAAGCACTGCTTATCGTTGTCCTGCTGGGCCTGACCATGGCCTATGGACAATCCAAAAAAAACGGGACGATTTATATCGAACACCCGGCCATTGAAACCGTCAACGCCCTGGTCGACGCCTTTGTAGCGGGAGACAGCGCGGCCGTGGCGGGATTCCTCCACGAAGATTTCCGGGCCTTTAACGGTTCTACGCCGAACAAAGACGCCAAAGGCGCAACCAAAGAACAATACCTGGGACGCGTCAACTTCTGGAAAAACAACATCTCTTACCTCAGCATCGAACCGTTGCAGGGGTCCTACCCGGATGCCCTGGAATACAAGGACGGAGCCCTCTGGGTACAGAACTGGAGCCAGCTAAAAGGGGTCCATAACGGCTCCGGGGTCAAGATCGACGTGCCCATCCACCGGATGTACCGGCTGAAGGACGGGAAGGTGGACCTGGAGATCAGTTACCACAACGAGCGAATATACCGGGAAATTGGCGAGAGTTTCCAGGACCGCGAAAACGGGACTATCTACAACCACCACGACAATATCAACAGTGTCCGCCGGATGATGCACGCTTTTGAGCACGACGATTTTGAGACGGCTTATAGTTTCTTTGACGAGAAGGCCCGGTTTAGCAGCCTGGAAATGGAGCGGGGGGAATCGATGTCCCTGGAAGAAGCCAAGGCACGGAATGAGGAAATCTGGGAAACCTTTGACATTACGAGTATCGACGTGGTGGGATACCCCGATTACCTGGAGTACGACCTGCGCGACGGTAAGGTGGTACAGAGCTGGTGGAATATCCGGATGACGCGAAAAGCCGACGGCCACAAAATCGTGATGCCCGCCCTGTATATCCACGATTTCAATGACGAGGGGAAAATTACCCGTTCCAGTGCCTACCTGAGCACGAAATGGCTGGATGCCCCGGCTGAATAAACCAGAATCACCTGATGGCAGGAAAGCCCGCGACCCAATTGGGTCGCGGGCTTTGTTTTTTTGTATAACGCAAGGGAATCACGGGGTACGAGGACCCGCCTAGAACCCGCCCCGCTCCAGCTGCAGCAGGAAGGCGTACATCAGGGCCGTGCGCCGGTAGCGTTCAAAACGTCCGGATGCCCCGCCGTGCCCCACGTCCATGTTTGTGTCCAGCAGCAGCACGTTGTCGTCCGTTTTATAGTCCCGCAGCTTGGCCACCCATTTGGCGGGTTCCCAGTACTGTACCTGGCTATCCCAGTAGCCTGTGGTAACCAGCATATGCGGGTACTCCTTCCGCTCCACATTGTCGTAAGGGGAATAAGATTTGATGTATTCGTAGTACTCCGGGTCTTTCGGGTTGCCCCACTCGTCAAACTCAAAAGTGGTGAGCGGGATGGATTCGTCCAGCATCGTGGAGATCACATCCACAAACGGAACGGCGGCAATCACCCCGTTCCACAGTTCCGGGGCCATATTCACCACGGCGCCCATCAACAGGCCGCCAGCGCTGCCCCCTTGGGCGTACAGGTGGTCCGGGGACGTATACCCCAGTTCCACCAGGTACTTCCCGCTGTCGATAAAGTCGTAGAAAGTGTTCTTTTTGTTCAGGAGTTTTCCATCCTCGTACCATTGCCGCCCCAGGGTCTGGCTGCCCCGGATATGTGCGATTGCAAAAGTAAAGCCGCGGTCCAGCAGGCTGATCAGCGGATAGCTGAAGGAGGCGTCCTGGTTGGAACCGTACGATCCATAGCCGTAGAGCAGTAACGGGGTCTCCGCACTCTTGGGCGTACCCTTGCGGTAGACGATGGATACCGGGATCTGCGCCCCGTCCCGGGCCTCTGCCATAATGCGCTCCGTCTGGTAATTGGCGGGGTCGAAGCTGCCGCCCAGCACCTCGTCCTGTTTCATGACGGTCCGCTCCCGGGTGGCCATGTCGTAATCGTAGACGACGGTCGGGGTTGAAAAACTCGAATATTCAAACCGCAGTACGTCCGTGTTGTATTCTGGGTTGCCGGTAGTGTATACCCGGTACGCCGCATCCTCAAAATCGATGTAGTACTCGGACATGTCCCGCCGGTCGATCACGTGCAATTGCACAAGCCCGTCTTTCCGCTCCCCGAGGACCGAGAAGTTCTCAAAATGGTCCATGCCCTGGAAGAGGACCTCCGGGTTGTACGGGATAAAGTCCTCCCAGGCCGATTTTCCGGTAGCGTCTTCCCCACAGTACATCAGGCGGTAATTCGGGGCCTCCAGGTTCGTGCGGATCACAAAACGGTCGCCGATATGGTCCACGTAATGGATCAACCCCTTTTCCCGCGGCTGGAACAATTGCCAGTCCCCGTCCGGGGTATTCGCATCCAGGTAGCGGTATTCGGTCCACTCCGAGTGGGACGAGATCAGCAACAGGTAGTCGCGCGACCGGCTCTTGTAAACAAAGCTCTGGAAGGTGGGGTCGGTTTCTTCATAAACCAATTCGTCCGTGGCGGGGTCCGTGCCCAGGACGTGTTTGTAAACCTGGAAAATCCGCAGCGTTTCCGGATCCTTCTTGCCGTAGAATACGGTCTTGTTGTCATTGGCCCAGGTGATGCCCTGGGCATTTTCGATTCGCTCGTCCCGGACCTCCCCGGTTTGCAGGTTCTTGAAATAAACGGTGTACTGCCTGCGCGAGACGGTGTCCACCGAAAATGCCAGCCACTGGTTGTTTTCGCTGACTTCCCGTTCCCCGATGCTGAAGTACGCCTTGCCTTCGGCCATTTCCGGACCATTCAGCAGGATTTCCTCCTCGGCCCCTTCCTCCAGGGATTTCCGGCAGTAGAGCGGATACTGGTTGCCTTCTTCATACCGGATGTAATAGCTATACCCATTGAGGGTTACCGGTACCGAGGCGTCGTCCGGGGCCATCCGCCCCACGATTTCCTCGTACAGGCTGTCCTGCAAGGCCTCTGTCGGCTGCATTACAGCCTCCAGATAGTTGTTTTCCGCCCGGAGGTAGTCCAGGACCCTGGCGGTTTGCTCGTCCGGATCCTCCGCGTTTTTCTGGGCATCGCTCAGGCGCATCCAGAAGTAGTCGTCCGTGCGCGTGTCGCCGTGTATTTCTAGTTGTTCCGGGGATTTTTCGGCTATCGGGGGCTGGGGGGGTGCCGGTTCGGTTTTGCAGGCTGCCAGAAACAGCAGCAATACGGGAAACAGGTAGTATTTCATTAATCGTTGTTTTTTAGCTGATTGGTACTTGCACCTGCGGGCCAAAAAGGCCGACTCACAGCTGGCGGGGAGAAGTTACGGAATTTTACAAAGCGGAGGATTGTACGACAATCGGATGAAGGCGGTCCGGAATTTACAGATTGCAAACGAAAGATTGACAGCAGTAAGAACGCCGGCCTAATGCACCATCTCAGCGAGCATTGCTTCGCTTAACGGCTTCACCCGCATAGCATCCTGCAGGTCGTATTTTTCAATACGGGCCTGGTCGGATGGCTGCACTTCTGCGGTCAGGAAATAGAGTTTCATCCCGCTGAGGTCCCGCTCCGCCCCGGAAAGGGCTTCCATAAAATCCCAGGCATCCATCACGGGCATGTTGACATCCATGATCAGCAGGTCCGGCAAAGTCTTCCCAGGATCGAGGAGTTGCTCCAGGGCATCCCCGGCCGAGAGCAATTGGCTGACGGTGGCGTCCGGGAACGTGCGACGCACCACCACCCGGTTTACAAACAGGCTCATTTCGTCGTCGTCCACCAGGAGGATGGACCGGGGCGGAGACGGGGGGTTATCCTGGGTTGGTTTGGCAGGTGAGATCACACTATCAGGGGGGTTGTGCGGGTTTGTTTATGCGGATTGGAGGATGCCGGTCAGGTCTAATTCAGTTATGGGCTTTACGAAATAGTTGCCCACTACCTCGTATTCCCGCGCCCGCTGTTCGTCGGCGGGGTTGATCGAGGAGCTGACCACGTATATGGTAACCCGTTCCGTATTGTTGTTGGGGATCTTGACAAAAGACTCGAGGAAATCCCAACCGTCCATCACCGGCATATTCAGGTCCAGGAAGATGACCGATGGCAAGGCCTCTCCCCGGTTGAGCATATCCAGCAGCCCGTCTATGGCTTCCTGCCCGTTGTTAAATACCAGGATTTCCTCGCAAAATTCTACCTGCTTCATCATGAGTTTCATCCCATAGACCAGGATCGGGTCGTCGTCTACGATACAGGTTTTTTCCAGTGTTTTCATGTATTGTCGGTTGTATTGAGTATGACGCTGAACGTGGTGCCTGCGCCCGGCTGGCTGGACACGGTAATTTTCCCGCCCATGGCCTCTACCTGGTTTTTGGTGATAAACAGCCCGATTCCCCGGCTGTCCTTGTGTTTGTGGAAAGTCTTGTACATGCCAAAGAGCTTGGCCCCGTGACGCTGCAGGTCAATACCCAGGCCATTGTCGGTGAAATCCATGCGGCACCGTCCGTTTTCGACGGTGGCCCCGATCCGGATAAAGCTCTCTTTCTCCGGGTCGCGGTATTTCATCCCGTTTGTGATCATATTCAGAAACAGGCTGTCCAGGTAAGCCGGGATGCCCATAACTTCCAGCCCCATATCTATATCGACGTCCAGCCGGACTCCTTCGGCCTGCAACAAAGCGGCTAGTTCGGTTTCCGCTTTGTGGGCAGCGGCAAACAAGTTTACGGGCCGATGTGCTTCCTGATTGCCCGTCTGCACTTGTACCACCTCGTTCAGGTGGGTAATTGAATCGTTCAACCCGTTTGCAGCCCCGGCGAGCATTTGCAAAGCGTTCTTACGTTCGGATTCGGCGATCCTGTCCTCCAGGAGGAATTGGGTGATCATCGACAGGTTGGTAGCGTGAGACCGCAGGTTGTGCGATACGATATGCGCAAAATTCAACAGGCTCTCATTCTGGCTGACGGTGGTATTCAGGAGTTTTTTCATCTCCTCCTCGGCCATTTTTTGCCGGGTGACATCCCAGGCGGCGCCGATTACCTGCAGGGGCTTCCCATCGGGGTCCCTGACAATGTTTCCCTCGTCGTGGATCCACCGGGTTTCCCCATCCGGCCGTACAATGCGGTAGTCCATCTGGAACTTCCCGGCAGATTGCAGGTCGCGGCCCATTCTTTCCCTGACCCACTCCCGGTCATCCGGGTGCAAGGCTGCCTGCCAGGCGGCAAAAATGCTTTCAAACTTTTTCGCTTCAATGCCGAATATGTCGTGCATGCGCTCGTCCCAGGCAACCTCCTGCCCAACGACGTCAAAATCCCAAATACCGATTTCAGCACCCTCTTTGGCTATATTCAGGCGCTCGCTCACTTTTTTGAATTCAAGCCGGGCTTTTTTTCGTTTGTCGATATCCTGCATGGTTCCGCGAATCCGGATACACTTGCCGTTATGCATATCTACCTCGCCAATCCCCCGGACCCAAATTTCCCGTCCTTTGGCGGTGATGAGCTGCACTTCAATATCCCAGGGCTCCCCGGTACGGACATTCTCGTCCAGCACCTTGAGCACCAGGTCCTTACTGGCCCCTTCTTTGTAAAACTTGATTACCTCCTCCATAACCGGTTCATAATCCGGGGGTACCTCGTGCAGCGCCCGCAAGTTCGGCGACCAGAAAATCTGATTCTTCACCATGTCTACCTCCCAGGTCCCGATCCTGGCTACCCGCTCCATTTTTTCAAAAAGGTCGCGGTCCCGCATCTGATCGGTAATATCCTCAAGGACCAGGAGGATGCCTCCGGGCATCGGGCCATCGGCGGCCAGGGGGGACATTTTCCAGGAATACCAGGCAATTTTACCGTCGGCATGGCGGTAGAATATCCTGTCGTTGGATCGCTCGAGTCCCTCCCGGCAATAGGAGAGGTCCAGGAAGAGCTCCTCCGGCATATCGGGGAAGACTTCTGCAATCCGGGACCCTTTGGTGCTCCGGTCCGTCCGGAACTGGTTGTGCCAGGCCTCGGAGAAACCCTGGAATTTCAGGTCCTGGTCCAGGGCGGCGATGGGGATCGGCGCCTGGAGTAGCAGCAAGTCGTTGAGTATCATTATTTGGTCAGCTTGTACGAAAGTAGAAAATTCTTACGAAACATCATGAATATTGTTACAACTCGAATTTATGGCAATTATTGCCGTCAATTGATGAAAACATACGATTATTGCAGGGCTTTTCGTTACAGTGGCAAAGTGAACCCGAAAATTCCCTCTATGCGCAAGTTCCAATACCTCTGCTTGTTCTTATTATTGTTGGCAACCGCCTGTTCCACCGATGCAATGGACGACAACCCGGCCGGCGACCCTTCCGGAAATGGCTCCCCGGACGGGGGCCCGGGGTACCGCGGCGCTGTCGGTGAATCCGCAGCCGACCTCTTGTCCGGCGAAACCTTCAGCGGGCTTTCATTGCAATTGCTCTATGTGGAAGGCATGCGGCCTACCCAGGCTACCGTCGATAATTTCCAGGACTTCCTCCGGGAGCGCCTGAATAAGCCGGACGGCATATCGCTCACCCTGCAGGAAATCGCATCGCCCGGCCAGGACGTCTATTCCACCCAGGACATCCGGGAACTGGAAGACGAGGTGCGCACGCTGTTCTCAACCACAGACAACCTGGCGGTATGCGGTATTTTTCTGGACGGTTCCTTTGAAGGAAACACGGAATCCGGGTCTGTCCTGGGGATTGCCTACCGGAATACGTCCTTTGTCGTTTTTGGGGAGACCATCCGGGAATTCAGCGGACAGCCCCTGGCACCATCCACGACCGTCCTGGAAACTACCGTGGTCAACCATGAGTTCGGCCATCTGCTGGGCCTGGTGAACGCGGGGACCCCACTGCAAACCCAGCACCAGGATACCGAACACGGCCGCCATTGCACGGCCGAGGATTGCCTGATGTACTGGACTGCGGAAACCGGCGAGGGGTTGGTCAATATGATTTCCGGGGGGAACGTTCCCAGCCTGGATGCAGCCTGCCTGCAGGACTTGCAGGCCAACGGCGGGCGTTAAGGCGGCAACGGCCATTCGTTGCCAGGGCTTCCGGAACCTCAATTTGCGAATCTGCCGCGGGAGTACTGCCGGGATGGAATCATTGTATCTCAGGGAACCGATGCCATGTCGGGCCCTATGTCCTGTAATACGGAGCGATAGTGCTCAAACCGCTCAAAAACCTGTTTGACGTACCGGTAAGGTTCTTCCCCCCGCACATAGCCGTAGTCCACCACCTCATTCAGGTAATTGTCAGGCGTACTCAGGGCAAGTAACATCCGGTCTACGTTTTCGTCCCAGCAATCCTTGTCATACCCCCTGACGTCTGCCAGTTTGCGCGCATCTTCTACGTGTTGGTAGCCGCAATTGTATGAGGCCAGCGTGAACTTGATGCGCTGCAGGGAATCCGTGACCGTGGGGAAGCGCTGGTACAGTGCTTCCAGGTACCGGGCCCCGGCTTCCAGATTCTCCCGGGGATTGGTCCGGTCGGCCACCCCGAGTTCCTCGGCCGTGGCGGGCATCAGTTGCATCAGGCCCGAGGCCCCGGTCCAGGATTGGGCCGTGGCATTGAAACGGGACTCCTGGTAGACCACGGAGGCCAGCAGGCGCCAGTCCCAGCCCATTTCCCGCGCTTCCTGTTTGATCAGCGTGTCGTACGGGCTGATCTTCCCCTCATTCAGGCTGTAGAAGGGACTGTTTACGCGCCGGCTGAAATTGCGCCGGTTCTTGAAGTATTTATTAAAAATGACATAGTAATCGGTCTCTTTTTTCTCCCGTTCAAGCCATTGGTTGATGGCTTTGAGCAACCCGGGGGAATCCCTGGAAACCGCCCAGGCAATTCGCTGGGAGAAGCTCACCGGGACGCTCACGTCCAGGATGGGGTGATGGGAGGCGTTGATCCGGGCCAGGTTCTGGTCCGCAAAGGTGTATTTGATCTTTTTATCCACCACCATCTGGATAATTTCGTCCGTGGCCAGGTTGCCGTCCAGGGTGTCTACATGGATAATGCCCCCGATCTCCTGGGAGAGGTTGTTGACGCGTTCCAGGTAGGAGGAATTCTTGCGGAGGCTAACCGTATCCCCGATGAGTTCCACCGGGTCCAGGACGAGGCGGTCCCGGATCTGGTCGCGGGTGAGCCGCCGCCACCCGGCGGGTTTTCGCTGTACCAGGACCTGCCGGGTCAGGTAGAGGTAATCGGCAAAAGCGACCTTTTTTTTCCGTTCCCGGGTGATGGCCAGTCCGTGGGCCACCAGGTCCACTTCCCCCCGCTGGAGGATTTCCAGCATTTCGTCCAGGTTGCGGGCAATCCGGAGGTCCAATTCTACCCCCAGGTCTGCTGCAAGCCGTCGGGTCAATTCGTATTCATACCCCATGGGCTGCCCGCGGTACAGGAAATAACTCGTGGCGCTATAGGCGATCAGGGCCCGCAATTTCCCGCTTTCGCGTATGGCATCCACGGTCCGGGCGGGTTTGGGGGGGTCCCCTGCCCGGCTACCGGGCTCGCCGGGTCGGGAGGAGCAGTTGCAGAGCAACAACAACAGGGCAATATACGGGAGGGAACGCAGGCGCATTTCAGTTCGTTAATACCCGGAGAAGATACAAAACCCCTGGAAATGAGTACGCAACTCCCAATTCGGGCCACCGGCCTGCCAGGCCTAGCGGTTTGCCAGGGAACCACCCGCGCTGTTCAGGGAAGCGCTCAGGCGTTCGGTGCATTCCCGTAGGATCCAGTCGCTGACCTGTTCAAAATACATCAGGGTCAGGGTGGCAACGAAGATAAAAAGCAATGCCGTGCCAATGCGGGCGAAGTATAATTTTTCCGAATGGGACATGACGTAATTGGTTGGATTACAGGTCTAAATATAAGGAGGTCAATTAAAATTAACAAATTTTTAAGAACGTTTGTTCTCCGGGATTGGGCCCGTTGGCGGGCCTTATTCCGTCCTCCGGTCGCCCAGGGGGTTCAGCGAGTTCTCCACCCCGGACTGCACGCCTTTCCAGACGTAGTTCCAGACGCCCTTGTACGGGACGCGGGTAAATTCGATGGCGCCGACGATGGTTTTGCCCCGCCGGTTCGGGTTGGAATTGCGCACCAGGGTATTGGCCAGCCAGGAGAGCGTGGTTTTCCGGTTGCCGTCATCCTTGATGAAGGCCACTTCCAGGTCATCGTACAACATGGTCAACTCCCCGGTCATCCGCCGCGACGTACCGTCGGCGTGGAAATACATGCCGTTTAGTCTGCCTCCTGTAAAGCGCATTTCCATGGCCGGGTAGATGGTCGGGTTCAGTTTGTGGAGTCGGGAACTGCCCCGGGTGAGCCCTTTCATGTGGAAGTGGTCCGTGGCATAAGGCAATTGCAGGGAAACTTCCACAGGGAGCGTCCCCAGCAAAGTACCCTGCAGGTCAATCTTGAGGGTGTCGCCGGTGTCCCGGGCAGCAGCCCCCGATACTATATGGACGATGCGGCCGCGTAGTTCCGGGAAATCCACCAGGACTTCGGGCCCCGATTCCTGTACCTTCTCCCGGTACTCGAGGCTCGCATGGCGCAGTGAGACGGTATCGATCCGCAGCGGCCACTCCAATTCCATCAGCGCATCGTCGGGCAGGGGTACCCGGCGCTCGGTTTCATAGGGCTTGGTCTTGTCGCGGAAGATGCTCCCTTGCAGGCGGTCCACCGCTACGGATCGCATCCGCAAATCGCCCTGGGCCAGCAGGCGGTCCAGGTCAAACCCCGCAATATCCAATCGGGAGAACCGGGCGGTGTAGGTTTCAAAGCTGTGGGCGTGAGCCTCGGCGAACAACCCGGTATCCATTAAGGGGCGGAAGGCAAGGCTGTCTACCCGTACGCTTTTGTCCGAATGGCGGTACCGGAAGCGATCAAAGTACAATTCGTAGGAGGCCCCGGTAAGCGTATAGCGCTGCCGGCTGAGTTCCAATTCCAGGCCCGCGAGCTCCGGGACCAGGTAGGCGCCCGTTCCTCTGGCGTCCGCCGAGAGGCCAACCCCTTCCACCAGCAACCGGTCTCCGTAAAAGGATGCCACCGTATCACTTTGTGCGTACCCGGTAAGGTTCAGGCGGAAATGGTCCAGTTCAAACCGGCTGAGGCGGACCTGTTCGATACCCGGCAACCGGACCGAGTCGATGCGCGTCCCGGATAGCTTCGAATCTTCGCCCCCCAATGCGGAATCCGCAAGCGCCCTGCGCAAATTCAGTTGGAGCGTATCCAGTGAAATGGACCGGACGGAAAGTGTCTCGTTCCACAGGAAATTCGTCAGGTTAATCCCCTCCAGGGTGATGCGCCCGATTCGGAGGGTGCCCAGGCCTTCGCCCCCGGGGTGCAGGCTGTCGTCCGCCGCCCGTGCCCGAACCTGCCGCAGGTTAAGCTTTTCCGAAAAGATGTCGAGCTCCAGGGCTTCGTAATCCAGGGAAAAACCGGCTTCCGCACTGTGCAGGACGATTTCCCGCCGGATATACCCCTCCAGGACCTTTTCCAGGATGGGGTTGAGCCAAAAGGCTGCCGAGGCCGCGAGTAGAAACAGTACAAGGAGGGGATATCGTTTCCGGATTTTGATTTGCATGGGATCGGGCCAAGGGGGATGGCCTGAAGATACTAAAGATCGGCGTGATCCTTTGCCGGGCTGTGCAATCGGGCTTTTTTCCAGTGTAACTGCGGTAACATGACGCCATGCCGGTTATATGTATCTTTGCATTAAATTTCTCGAGATGTTTGGAAAAGGAAGCAAACTCTACAGCATATTGTTGCTCCGGTGCCCCCGCTGCCACGAGGGGGCTTTTCTCCGCAGCCACCCTTACGACCTCGGCAATATGAACCGCGTTCGGGAAACCTGCCCGAATTGCCAGCTGAAATACCGAATTGAACCGAGTTTCTACTACGGTTCCATGTATGTGTCCTATGCCGTGGGCGTGGCAGTGGCCATTGCGGTTTACGTGCTGATACTCCTGTCCGGCGTCCAACTCGGGGCAGGCGGGATTTTCGGCGTGATTGTCGCTGCGCTCGTGCTGCTGATGCCCTGGATCGGGGCCGTCTCCAAATCCATTTGGGCCAATTTCTTTTTCAAGTTCGACCCGGAGGTTGCGAGAAACAATAAATAACCGCCATGATCGGGGAACTCAGGGAGCGATACGGAAACCAGTTTGAGGAACCCCTCCTCGAGGAGATTGCCGAGGTGGGCGTCCTCCGCCAGGTAGCCGCCGGGGACAAACTGCTGGAGATCGGGGAGTATATCAAGGGCATGCCGCTGCTCCTCTCCGGGGTGATCAAGATTCTCCGGGAAGACGGGGACGGGGACGAGCTCCTGCTTTATTACCTGGAGCAGGGCGATACGTGCTCGATGACCATGAGCTGCTGTATGGGACAGACCCGGAGCGAAATCCGCGCCGTTGCCGAAACCGATGCCCGGCTTATCATGGTGCCTGTTCGGAAGATGGAGGAGTGGACTGCCAGGTACCTGTCGTGGCGCACCTTTGTCTTTTCGAGCTACAACCAGCGAATGAACGAACTTTTCCAGGCCATTGACAGCATTGCCTTCAAAAACATGGACGAGCGACTGGTTGGGTACCTCCGGGAGAAAATGCGGATTACAAACGAACCGATCATCCGAAATACCCACCAGGAAATTGCCTATGACCTGCACAGCTCCCGCGTGGTGATCTCGCGCCTGTTGAAGAAGCTCGAACGGATGGGGAAAATAGAATTGCACCGGAACCATATAAAAATCCTGGATCTCTGAAAAGATTCCTTCCCATACTGGATTGGTTGCCCGGCTATAAGAAGGCCTGGTTGCCCGGAGACCTCGCGGCCGGACTCACCGTGGGGATATTGCTGATTCCCCAGGGAATGGCCTATGCGATGATCGCCGGCCTCCCGCCCGTGTTTGGGTTGTATGCGGCCCTGGTGCCCCAGCTGGTCTATGCGCTGACCGGGACATCCCGACAACTCGCCGTGGGGCCGGTTGCCATGGATTCCCTCCTGGTGGCCAGTGGCCTCGGGGCCCTGGCGCTCACGGGCATCGAGGAGTACATCGCCATGGCGGTTTTCCTGGCGCTTTTCATGGGGGTGCTCCAACTGGCTTTCGGCCTGTTGCGGATGGGGTTCCTGGTCAATTTTTTATCGCGGCCTGTCATCAGCGGTTTTACTTCTGCGGCCGCCATCATCATCGGGTTGAGCCAGTTAAAACACCTGCTGGGCGTGGAAATACCGGGCAGCAACCGCATCCAGCAGCTGGTGTCCCATGCCGCGGCGGCATTGCCGGACACCCACCTGCCCACACTCGGGCTTGGGCTGGCGGGTATCGCCCTGATTGTCGGGATGAAGAAATGGGTGCCCCGCATGCCCGGGTCGCTGGCGGGAGTCGTGGCCGGCACCCTGGCCGTGTTCCTGCTGGGTTGGGACCAGGCCGGGGTGAAGATCGTCGGCGCGGTCCCGGCGGGCCTCCCGGAATTCGGCCTCCCGGAACTCGATATGGAACGGGTATCCCAACTTTTCCCGATTGCCCTGACCCTGGCGCTTATCGCCTATATGGAAGCGATATCAGTGGGGAAGGCGGTGGAGGAAAAGCACGGTAAGAACCGGATTGACGCCAACCAGGAACTCCGGGCCCTGGGCCTGTCCAATATCCTGGGGTCGTTTTTCCAGTCCTACCCAACAACCGGGGGATTCTCCCGGACGGCGGTCAACGACCAGAACGGGGCCCAGACACCCCTGGCTTCGGTCTTCAGCGCCCTGGTGGTGGGGGCTACACTGTTGTTTCTGACTCCCTTGTTCCACTACCTGCCCAACGCCATCCTGGCCGCGGTCATCATGGTGGCCGTTTTTGGCCTGATCGACCTGAAATACCCCCGGGAGCTCTGGAAAAACAGGAAGGACGAATTCATCCTGCTGCTGGCGACATTCGCCCTGACCCTCGGTCTCGGCATTGTGGAGGGGATCCTGCTTGGCGTCCTCTTTTCCCTGCTCTTGTTGGTGTATCGCATTTCCAAGCCCCATATCGCTATCCTCGGCCGGATTCGCGGCACGGATTACTTCAAGAATATCAACCGGTTTTCAGATGATATCGAGGAATTCCCCGAATTCCTGATTCTGCGCTTCGACGGCCAGCTCTTTTTCGGGAACAAGGATTATTTCCGCAAGGAACTGGTAAAGCACACCCGGCAAAAGGGGCCGGACCTGAAGTTTGTCATCCTGAATGCAGAGGCGATCAGCTATATCGACAGTTCGGCTGTCTATATGCTCCGCGCCCTGATCCGGGACCTCCGGCGCGACGGGATCCGGTTGCTCCTGGCGGGAGCTATCGGCCCCACCCGCGACATCCTCTTCAGCAGCGGCCTGGCAGAAGAAATCGGGAGGGAGAACCAGTTTGTCCGCACGTTCGAGGCCTTTGAGCATTGTCGGACGGCTACCGGTAAGACCGAGATGGAACGGAAAGTCTCCACCCAGTCCGCCCGCCCGCCTGTGTAACCCAAGTCACTGTTTAATGGGCGTTTGCCTTGTAGTTTTACTGCAAAACGCAAATGCAAACACCCATGAAAGTTGAGCAAATTTACACCGGCTGCCTGGCACACGCAGCCTACTACATCGAAAGCAACGGCGAGGCGGCCGTCTTTGACCCCTTACGCGAGGTGCAACCCTATATCGACCGGGCCAACAAGGACGGGGCGCAAATCAAATACGTCTTCGAAACCCATTTCCACGCCGACTTTGTCAGCGGGCACCTGGACCTGCAGAAAAAAACCGGGGCGCAGATCGTTTTTGGCCCCAATGCAAAACCGGGCTATGAGGCGTTGATCGCCGGGGACGGACAGGTTTTTGAGGTGGGCGACTACCAGGTGAAGGTCATCCACACCCCGGGACACACCATGGAAAGCACCACCTACCTGCTCATTGACGAAGCTGGCAGGCAGCACGGTATTATCACCGGGGATACCCTGTTTATAGGTGACGTCGGCCGGCCGGACCTGGCGCAGCACGTAGTATCCGAACTGACGGAGGAAAAACTGGCCTCCCATCTCTTTGACTCGCTGAGAAACAAGATCATGCCCCTGCCGGACCACCTGATCGTGTATCCGAACCACGGCGCGGGGTCTGCATGCGGCAAGAAGATGAGTGAGGAAACCACGGATACCCTGGGCCACCAGAAAGAGGTGAATTACGCCCTCCGGGCGGATATGACCCGGGAGGAATTTATCGGGGAACTCCTGACGGGGCTCACAGCGCCCCCCGGTTACTTCCCGCAGAACGTGCTGATGAACATCAAGGGCTACGAATCCCTGGATACCGTAATGAAGCGCGGCAACCAGCCGCTGAGCCCCGCTGCCTTTGAAGCGGCCGCCAACGAAACCGGAGCCCTGGTGCTCGACACCCGGGATGCCGAAACCTTCGCTAAAGGTTTCGTCCCCAACAGCGTGAACATTGGCCTGGGAGGGGATTTTGCCCCCTGGGTCGGGGAACTCATCCCGGATGTCCAGCACCCCATCCTGCTCGTAACCGAGCCCGGCAGGGAAGAAGAGGCCGTAACCCGTCTTTCCCGCGTGGGGTATGACCAAACCCTCGGGTACCTGGAAGGGGGTTTTGACGCCTGGAAGCAGACCGGCCGCGAGGTGGAAAGCACCGGCAGGATGACGGTTGCGGAACTCGAAGCCCTTGCCTCAAAAGGGGAGGCGCCCGTCATTATCGACGTGCGGAAAAGGAGCGAATACGACTCGGAGCACCTGCTGGACGCGATTAATATCCCGCTAAAAGAGATCAACGAACACCTGGCGGAATTCCCGAAAGACAAGAAATTTGTGCTGCACTGCGCAGGGGGATACCGGAGCATGATTGCCTCCTCGATCCTGAAACAGCGCGGATGGGATGATTTTGCCGATATTGTCGGGGGGTTCGACGCCCTGAAGAAAAGCCACCTGCCAAAGTCTGAGTATATTTGCCCGACGACTTTATTATAAGTGTATGGCGCATATAGACAGCGAATGGGGCTTGCGTAAGAAACGATATGGAAAAGGAGTGAAAGGGAATCGGCCGGGCCGGTTCCTTTTTGCGTTCTGGCTGGCAATCCTGCCGGTGCTGGGGTCGCTCACGGCCATTGAAGGCCGGGCGCAGCAACCGGTGGCCGACCCGGAGTATGCCGAACGCCTGGAAAGCCTGCTTTCCCATTCGGTTCCGGAGATTGCAGTGAGCGATGCGGCCGGCCGGGATTCGTTGGTTTTCCTAGATTCCAGAAGCCTGGAGGAGTTCGTTGTTAGCCGTATCCCGGGAGCCTATTGGGTGGGCTTCGACGATTTCAGCCTGGACCGGGTTAGCGCGGTTCCCCGAGACCAGGCCGTAGTGGTGTATTGTTCCGTGGGATACCGGAGCGAGAAAATAACGGAAGAACTCAGGGCCGCGGGTTTCGAGGATGTGTCCAACCTGTACGGGGGGATCTTCGAATGGGTCAACCAGGGGCAACCTGTGGAGGACCGCTCGGGCCCGACGGAAAAAATCCACGCCTACAACCGGGCCTGGGGCCGATGGCTGCGCCGGGGGCATAAGGTGTATTAGCCGGCAGCACTGCGTAAATTAACATTCAGACGCTTCCCTATTGGCCAGCCGGTTCCTGCCTGTCTTTGCCTTCCTTTCCCTTACCCCGATTCCTCCTGCTTTTTCGGGAGCGGCGGAAACCGTAGAGGTTTTGCCCGATAAAATCCCGCGGGAAGGATTCATCCCCCGGGAACCCCAGCGGGATGGTCCCGCTGTCATCCGGGATGTATTTGGTGCCGAACAGGTAGTCCCACAAACTCAGGCTGATGCCGAAATTGACCCCGAACTTACCCTGGGGCAGGTGATACGCGTGGTGGTAGAGGTGCATGACCGGGTTGTTGAGGACGTACTTGAGCGGCCCCCAGGTGAGTTTGATATTCGCGTGGTTCAGGTGGCCGATGGCAATGGCGGCAAAGTGGACCACATAGGCCTGTTCCGGCTCAAATCCGCCGAGGACCATCACCCCGAAGGTTTTCAGCGGCTTGTAGAGGATGTTCTCCATCCAGTGGTACCGCAGGTGTGCGGCGAACCCCATTTCCTTGACGCTGTGGTGTACCTTGTGGTATTGCCAGAATACCGGGTATTTGTGCAAAAGGATATGGGTAAACCACTGCACAAAATCGAGCACCACGAAGAATATCAGGAGTTGCAACCAGGAGGGCCAGGCACTCATGTCCACCAGGGCCAGGCTGTCTGCCCGGATCCCGATTTCGCCGAAGGCCAGCTGCAGGATGCGGTAGAACCCGGATATGGCGATGGCAAAGAGGAAGAAATTAAAGAACATATACCCGGCATCCATCCAGAAGTCTTTCCGGAAAATTGCCTGGTCCCGGCGCCAGGGAAAGCGGATTTCCAGGAGCCAGACCACCAGGGAAATCAGGACGAGCCCCCAGAAATAATTCATGTACCAGGGTACCTGGAAAAGGATGGATTTCCAGGTCCAGTTCACCGTCCCGGCCAGGGCATTCCAAAAGGCTTCCAAATAGGGTTCCATATTCTTTCTAATCGGATTCCAGTTCGTACCATTCAATGTCCTCCAGGTTCGGACGCCGCCCCTGCTCTTCCGGGGCGTAGTAGGTGGCGAGGTAATCCAGGATGGCCGCCTCGTTTTCACCCAGGTCCCAGAGGTTTTGCGTTTCCTGCATCCAGCGGATGGTGCTTTCCCACCCTTCCCGCGTCATCCGGTTCTGGGTTACCAGTTCGGCGGAATGGCACGGGGTACAGTGGGTAATAACCAGGGGCAATCCGTCCCCTTCCCGGAAGCCGGTGGCCAGGTGGATGCCGTCCCTGACGCCCCCTGCGGCAATCCCGGCGGTGTCTGCCGTTTCCGGGCCGGTTTCGGCAGGGCTTCCGGCACCTGCCGTATCTCGGAACCAGAGGGCGGCCCCCAGGGCCAGCAGGATTGCGCCGCCCAGCAAGATACCGGGCAGGTGCCCGCGTTTTCGGTTTCCACGCGATGTTTCCATCATGTAATTTTTACGGCAATCCGGTGGCATGCATTGTTGAGGTACCCTTTCGGGTTCCACCCGGGGAGTACCATGGGCTGGGCCCGGCCCTGGCTGTCCTCGGCCTGCGCCCAAAGTTCGTAATAGCCTTCCCGGGGGAATTCTGCCTCCCCGGAGAATCGCTGCCAGGCCAGTCGGTTGGCGGGTGCCTCCAGCCGGCAGTCCTGCCAGGTACTGCCAAAATCAATGGAGTAGCGCACCCGGGCAACTTCCAGCTCCCCGGCCCAGGCGTGCCCCCGGAAGGGAAGGGAGCGGCCACGCGCCAGTGTCGCCCCGGTTTTCGGGTAGGTGATCAGGGATTTCACGGGCATGGATTCGATGATGCACATGTCCGAATCGGGAACCGGGGTCCCCGGCGCCACGGGTCGGCAGGGGACCCGGTAGGAGTCTCCGGTCATCTTGGCCCCGTCGTGGACCCGGTCGCGGACGCTCAGCCGCTCAATCCACTTCCCGGAAGCCGAGGCAGGCCAGCCGCCGGCCACCAGGCGGAGCGGATACCCGTGTGCCAGCGGGATATCCCCGCCGTTCATTTCGTAGGCGAGGAGGGTTTCGTCCTGCAGGGCCTTTTCCATGGGTACCCCACGGGAAATGGGCTCCTTACCCGGGTCGCCGCTCAGGTGGGTATCCGCGGCATGGTACCCCACATAGACGGCACGGTCCGTATACCCGGCATCCTCCAGGACATCCCGGAGGCGTACCCCGCCCCACTCCGCACAGGAAACAGCCCCTACCTCCCACTGGTTCCCAGAGGCCGGCGGGTTGAATTCGCTCCGGCCGTTCCCGCCGCATTCCAGGGTGAGCCGGTAGGTGTATTTGCGGAAGTTGTTTTTGAGGTCGGCCAGCGTATAGGACTTCTTCCCGCGTACCGCTTCCCCGTCAAGGGTCAGCGTCCAGGCTGCCGGATCGGGCCTTTCGGGGATCAGGCCGTTGTTGCGGATGAACATGTACTTGTTCGGGGTTACCGCATCGTCCAGCAGGTGGGCCCGGGCTTCCAGGTTCCAGGGCCGGCTGTTGCGCACCACCATCTCCGGGTCCTTGTCGAAGAGGGAAAAAGGGTCCGGGTCCTGCAGGCCCAGCAGCTCGAGTCCTTCCGGAAGGCGGTCGCCGTAAACGATATCGGCGCCCAGCAGGGCACCCATGGAAGCGAGGGCCGATCGGCCCACGAATTTTCGTCTGTCCATATGCGCGGATTTGATCAGGCCCCGAACGTACGTATTTTGAACATCCGTGACCGCAACTCAAGTTACAAAAGTAACGCGATACCCCGGGTGTTCCAATGCGGAATGACCACATTCCGACCCGGTACCCGGACCTTGGGAACCCCCGGCCCATGAACGGCATGGATACCGCGAATAAAAACTCCGCTTGTGTAACCCGTGTTACCAAACTACACGGGGGTTTCCACTAACTTGTACACAATAAACCACCAGCTATGGACACGCATTTTGAAATACTGATTGTCGGGGGGGGAACCGCCGGCATCATGATGGCTGCTTCGCTCCTCAAAGAGGACAACAAGCTGAAGATCGGCATCCTGGAACCCGCCGAAACCCATTATTACCAGCCGGCCTGGACACTGGTGGGCGCCGGCACCTATTCCTATGAGAAAACCGCCCGGCCCATGGCTTCGGTTATCCCGAAAGGCGCCACCTGGCTGCGGGAGGCTGCCGCTGGTTTCGAGCCTGGAAAGCACGCCGTTACCACGGATGCGGGACATTCATACAGCTACGACTACCTGGTGGTTGCCCCCGGCCTGGTCTACGACCTGGAACAGGTCCCCGGCCTGGCCGAAGCGCTCGACAAAGGGGTTGTCTGCAGCAATTATACGGACCCGGAGCACACCTGGAAGGTGCTCCGGGAATTTAAGGGGGGCACCGCCCTGTTCACCCAGCCCACCACCCCCATTAAATGTGGCGGCGCGCCCCAGAAGATCATGTACCTGGCAGACAGTTATTTCCGCAAGTCCGGGGTCCGGGATCGTACAGAGGTGGTTTTTGCCACCCCGGGGACGGTTATTTTCGGTATCCCGGAAATAAAGAAAACGCTGATGGACGTGGTGGACAGGAAGGACATCAACTTGCGTTTTGGCTATAAGCTGGTACGGGTAGACGGCCCGAACCAAATTGCCTGGTACGAATTCGCCGACCACGAGAAGGAATACAACCACAAGGATATCAAAACAGAACAGGACGGGGAACTTACGGGCATCCATTTCGATATGCTGCACACGGCACCCCCGTCGGCTCCCCCGGCATGTGTCCGGGATTCGGAGATTGCCAATGAATCGGGATGGGTGGATGTGGACCCGCATACGCTCCGGCACAACCGGTTCCCGAACATTTTCAGCCTGGGAGACGTAGCCGGGCTTCCGACCGCCAAAACCGGTGCAGCCATCCGCAAACAGGTACCTGTAGTCACGGAAAACATCATGCGGCTGCGGGAGGCGAACATACTGGGATCCCCTACCTATAATGGCTATTCCTCCTGCCCGCTGGTTACCGACTACGGCAAGATGGTCCTGGCCGAATTTGACTACGATAACAAGTTTACCCCGGACCCGAAACTCAGGCAGTTGCTGATTTCGGACTCCTCCAAAGAGTCCTGGCGATTGTGGATACTCAAGAAATACGGGTTGCCCTACCTGTACTGGAACAAGATGCTGAAGGGGAAAGCGGTCTGATTGCCTTCCGGATGTAACCTGGGTTACCCGGGGTCTGCCCCGGACTTCGTAGATTTGCCCTAAACCAAATTCAAATTGAATGGACTGGATATATGAACCCTGGCCCTGGTACGTCTCCGGGGCGGCCATCGCACTGGTTATGCTGCTATTGCTCCTTACCGGCAAGAATTTCGGAATGTCCTCGAACCTGCGCACCCTCTGTACGATGTGCGGCGCAGACAGGAGTACGGAGTTTTTTCGCTTTGACTGGGCCACCCAGAAGTGGAACCTGCTGGTGGTGATCGGCGCCGTAATCGGCGGTTTTATCGCCGCCAATTTTATGACCCCGGATGATGCGGTTCAAATTAACCCGGATACGGTAGCCCGGCTGCAGACGCTCGGGTTTGACAGTGCCGGGGCGGCGTACCTCCCCGACGAACTCTTCTCCATGGAACAATTCACCAACCCGAAATCCATGTTGTTGCTTGCCCTGGGCGGGCTACTGGTCGGGTTTGGTGCCCGGTATGCCGGGGGGTGTACTTCCGGGCACGCCATTTCCGGCCTGAGCAACCTGCAATGGCCTTCCCTGTTGGCGGTCGTCGGGTTTTTTGCCGGCGGGATGATCATGATTTATTTCCTGTTCCCCTTAATTTTTTGACCATGCGCAGTATCCTCTATATTTTGATCGGTATTTTCTTTGGCATTACGATGTTTAAATCCGAAGCGGCTTCCTGGTTCCGGATTTACGAGATGTTCCGGTTCGACGCCTTCCACATGTACGGCATTATCGGCACGGCTGTCGGCCTCGGGGTCCTGATTGTCTGGGCTATTAAGCGGTTTGATATCCGCTCGTTTTACGGGGAAGCCATCGTTTTCCCTCCCAAGGACAAAAGCTTTGCACGCTACGCGATCGGCGGCCTTATTTTCGGCTTGGGCTGGGCGCTGGCCGGGGCCTGCCCGGGCCCGATTTTTACCCTTGCCGGGGCCGGATTCCTGCCCATCCTGGTGGTATTCCTCGGGGCCATGCTAGGCACCTGGTTTTACGGCCTGCTCCGGGATAAATTGCCCCACTGAATGTAAAGGGCCCGCCACTGAAGTGCTTTTCTTAATTTAGTCCGGACAAAACAGTGTAGCGGATGAGAAGGGGATTGCAACTTTTGAGCATGCTGATACTTTTGGGTTGTATGGCCAGGGGTCAGCAATTGCGTCCTTCCATCCGGAACTACGGGGTGAATGACTACCAGACCGCAAGCAAGAACTGGGGGCTGGACACGGATAGTAATGGCGAACTCTATGCGGCCAACAACAAGGGGCTGCTCCATTTCAACGGGGAGCATTGGGAGCTGTATCGCCTCCCGAACAATACAGTCATCCGGTCAGTGGCCTGTGTTGGAAACAGGGTCTATACCGGGTCGTACGAGGAATTTGGCTATTGGGAGAAGAATCGGATGGGAATTCTGGAATATACCTCCCTAACCAATCTGATCCGGGACCACACCTTTACCAGCGAGGAATTCTGGCAGATCCTGCCCGTAGATGGGGATGTGTGGTTCCGTTCTTTTTCATCGATTTACCGATATGATGGCCGTGCGATCCAGGTGCTGAACCCACCTTTTGTGGTGACGGCCCTTACCCATTGGAACGGAGACTTATGGATGGCCGGGGGCCATCGGGCGATCTACCAGATACATGAGAATACCTGGGAACTGGTCCTGGATGACCCCGCCCTGCAAGACCGGGTGATCGCAGACCTCGCCCCCTTTGGGGAGAGTATGCTTATAGGTACCAAGTTGCACGGATGCTATCGGTTTGACGGGACCCGGTTGACCCCCTTGCCCGAGACGATCAACGGCCCGCTCAGGGAATTCCAGTTAAATCAGATCTACCCGTTGTCCGACGGGAAGATTGCCTTTGGGACCATCAAGAACGGGGTGTATCTGTACGACAGGAAGTCGGATCAACTTGAAGTGTTCAGCCGGCAGGAGGGCATGCAGAACAACACGGTACACGCTTTTGCACAATTCGCCGACCAGTTGTGGGTGGGCCTCGATAATGGGATAGACCGGTTTCACCTGAATAATTATCTCACATTCTATACGGATTATTCAGGGGTAGCCGGAACGTCATACGATATGGCATTTCGCGACAGCACGCTGTATCTGGGAACCAACACGGGGGTCTATTATTTTGAAGGCTCCGCCCTCAGCTTTGTGCCGGGCTCCCAGGGGCACGTCTGGGACCTTCAGGATGTTGGAGATGTCTTACTATGCGGGCATAATACGGGGACTTTTCTCGTTGGCAAGAACTCCTTCCAGCCCGTGTCGGATTATGCCGGAGGATATGTTATGGCGCGGATTCCCGAATCGGAAGACGAATATATGCAGGGCACATACGTAGGCCTGGCTAAATTCCGGCAGGGTCCGGACGCCGCCTGGAAGGTAGACTACCTGGAGGGGCTGCAGGAGCCGATTAAATATCTGGCTTTTGAAGATGAGCACACCCTGTGGGCGGCGCATTCCTATAGAGGGGTGTATCGGATTGTATTAAACGAAAACCGCGACAGCCTGCAGACCGTCCGCAGATTTACCGGGGAGGAATTGCCAAACATTTACAACGTGCGGTTGTACCGTATCAAGAACCAGATCATCCTGCAGAGTAACGGCAATTGGTTTCGCTATGACCCCATCCTGGACCGGCTAACGAATTTTGAGGATTTCGAGGCTTTCAGCAACTCGGAATTGCTCTACTTTGATGATGAGCGATACTGGTTTGTGGGAAATACCGGTTCGCGTGTAATCACCATTACCGACCTCAAGGAATTTCAGGTTATCCTCGACGACCAGGAACTTCGACGGCGGCTGACCGCAGAATCCGACCGCATTATTAAAAGAAATGATAGTCTTTACTACATTACCCTGAGGGATGGTTTTGCCCGGCTGAACTTCAATGCCTTTGTCGGGAAATCGAGAGACATGGACCTGCCGGTTCCCGATTTTTATCGCATTGCGGATGCACAGGCCCTGCATCCGCTCGATTCGAACCTCACTTTTACCAATCGGATGGGCCGGGAAATCGAAGTAGCGGTAGCTGCGCCCTCCATGCCCCAGGCGCGATATCAGTACGAACTCAAGGGGCCTGTTCGCCAAAGTGGTATTACCGATAATGGAACCCTCGTGTTTCAGAACCTCCCATATGGACGCTATGAACTGGGGGTTCGCACCATTCGGATCGGGAATCAGCGGTCCGAAGCGGCAATCCTGGAATTTTATGTGGAACCTCCCTGGTATTTATCCACCTGGAGTCTGATACTATACGCAATGATGGGGGTCGGACTTATTTTTGCCGTACGGGTCTATAACCAGAGAAAGTACAATCGGAAGCGAAGAAAACTCGAACAGGAGCTGCAACGGGAACAGGCGGTCCATCTCGCGCGGTTGGAAAAGGAGAAAATGTCCCGGGAGATCAAGCTGAAGCAAAAAGAACTGGCCAGAAGCACCATGGACCTGGCCCGGAATAATGAAATGATCCTCGAGCTCAAGAATATGCTTATGGCCAATAAGGAGTCCTTTGGCAATCGCCCCGGGTACCGGAAGGTTATCAAGAAGCTGAATAATTCAATTAACAACAAGGAGGATTGGAAGCGCTTTGAGGTAAGTTTCAAGGAATTACACGAGGATTTTTTCGAAAACCTTCTGGAGCAGTTTCCGGATCTGACGCCAAAAGACTTGCGCCTGTGTGCCTATCTTAAGATGAATCTGGCGTCAAAGGAAATAGCGCCGCTGATGGGGATTTCCGTGCGGGGGGTGGAGATTCACCGGTACAGACTACGTAAAAAGCTTCGTTTGGACAGCTCTCAAAACATGTCCAATTACCTCATCAAATTCAAATGATGAATTTGTTTCTTCTTGATAAAGAAGCATTTGAAACTCATCATTACTACATCATACTGTTAAAATATGCTTTCTTTTTCTGTTGAGGTGACTCCGGGAGACGCCGCATAGCGGGCATTATCGCCAGTTGAAATCCTGTTGTATTCATGAAGAGTTTATTTCTTACCTGTCCCGGAATCAAATTTGATAATTTAGTAGAAATCTAACTCAATTATTGAATAATTATGAAAATAGGCAAGCAATTATTGCTGATTTGTCTTTTGCTGACGTTCTTCGGGGCCCGTGCGCAACAGGGGATAAATGTAACGGGAACCGTCTCCGACGCCATGGGACCCCTGCCAGGGGCAAGTGTGGTAGTCAAAGGGACTACCAAGGGAACCCAGACGGATTTTGACGGAAACTACGAATTGAGCGGAGTTCAACCGGATGCTATTCTGATTTTCAGCTATATCGGGTTTTCCACCCAGGAAATTTCGGTAGACGGCCGGACGGACATTTCGTTAACGCTTCAGGAAGATACCCAGGCCCTGGACGAGGTGGTAGTCATCGGATACGGCACGCAGAAGAAATCCGATCTTACCGGGTCAATTGCAACCGTTAAAGCGGAAGAAATTGAGAAAACGCCGGCGGCTAACGTCATGCAATCCTTGCAGGGCAAGGTTTCCGGGGTTCAAATAGTCAGTGCCGGGTCCCCGGGTGATTCCCCCACGGTCCGCATCCGGGGTGTGGGCACCTACGGGGATGCCACGAATGTACTCTATGTGGTGGACGGGATGTTCTACAGCAACATCGACTTCCTCAACCCCAAGGATATTAAAACGGTAAACGTGCTGAAGGATGCATCTTCCTCCGCAATCTATGGCGTGCGTGCGGCTAACGGGGTCATAATCATCGAGACCAAAGACGGCGCCCTGAATCAGAAACCGGTAATTGAATACGACGGGTATACCGGGGTGCAGGTAGCACAGAATGTGGTAAAAATGGCCAATGCCGAACAGTTTGTGACCATGGCCAACGAATCGGGATCGGCCGCCGATGTCCAGTTTGTACTCAACGCCATGCAGCGGTACGGCAGGAGCCGGGTGAACCCGAACATCCCGGATGTCAATACAGACTGGTACGACGAGATCATGCGCCAGGGGATTATTCAGAACCACAGCCTGAGTGCGACGGGAGGCGGGGAGAACGTCTCCTATTCCCTGGGGACCAACTACTTTTCCCAGGAGGGCCTGCTGGATATGAAGAATGAATACGAGCGTTTCAATATCCGCGCCAAGGTAGATGCCAATTTGAGCGACAATATTAAGGTAGGGGTAAATAATATTTTCAGTAATGCCACCCAATACCGCCCGGAGAATTCTGCCTGGTTCAAGGCGTATTTTGCAGTGCCGATCATACCGGTTATCGACCCGTTGAATACTGCAGCCGACCCAACGCCATACTCCAATGCCCAGCTCCTGGGATACCGGGGCACGCAAAACCCGTTCCCGGATATGGAATTCAACAACAACCGGTTGAAGATCCGGAAGATCCTTACGAGCGTTTACCTGCAGATGTTCTTCTTTGACGGCAAAGTCAATTACAAGTCCACATACAACCACGATTTTTCCTCCCTGGAGGAGCGGTATGTCAACCTGCCTTACCTGTTGGGCAACAATGTGGAACGCATCTCCCAGATTACCCGGGTGCAGAACAACTTCTCCAATCAAATCTGGGACAATACGATCACCTATACGGATTCCTACGGGGACCACGACCTCACGGTTCTGCTCGGGTCGTCCTACCGGGATGAATCGCGCAATACCTTCCGGGCCACGGGGCAGGACATCACGGGGATTGACCTGGAAACTTCATGGTTCCTGGATTTTGCCAACGGGGAATCCTTTATCAACAATGTAGGCGAAAGCGGAAACCGGTTCTACGGGCTCTCCTTTTTCGGTCGGGTTTCCTACGACTTTAAGGACCGGTACCTCCTGTACGCAACCATGCGGGCCGACGGTTCTTCCAAGTTTACCCTGGATCCCTGGGGGTATTTCCCTTCGGTGGGGGCCGGATGGGTTATTTCGCAGGAACCCTTTATGGAGAACAATAGCGTTTTCGATTTCCTGAAATTGCGCGCCAGCTGGGGGAAGCTCGGTAATGACAATGTCAGCGCCAGTGCCGGCTCCAATACCATCCAGGTTATCCAGGCTGCCCTGGACGACCAGCCTGCAGAAGGGGTGGTATCCACAAACGTATTTTCCAACAATACCTGGGAGGTTATCGAAGAGATGAATTTTGGGCTGAATGCGGTATTCTTCGACAACCAGTTGTCGCTGGATGCCGATTACTACATTCGGGATACGGAGAATGCCATCCTGCCCGTCTTTGTTCCGATCGTCAACCTATTTGTCGACACAAATGCAGGGGTAATCCGAAACCAGGGGCTGGAACTCAACCTCAACTGGACGAAACAGGTAAGTGATGATTTTAATTATACGATTGGCGCCAATTTCACTACCTTAAAAAACAAGGCCACCCAGTTGCCCGACCCGGGGTATATCGACGGGGGGACGGCGGAATTCCGCCAGCGCACGCAGCTGGGTGGTCCGCTCTTCGCCTTCTACGGGTATGAGACCACCGGGGTTTACCAGAACCAGGCGCAAATTGAAGCCGACCCGGCAGTAACATCGGCGGATGTCGTCCCCGGGGACCTGATCTACAAGGACCAGAACGGGGACAATATCATCGATGATGACGACCGCGTGATCATCGGCTCCATCCTTCCGGATTTTACCTTTGGCGGCAATGTGGGGGTGGATTATCGCAACTGGGGGTTTTCGATGAACTTCTACGGACAGATTGGTAACCAGATCCTCAACCGGAAAAGGGGGGAGGTCATTTTTACCAACGACACGAATATGGATGCCGACCTGGCCATCAACCGCTGGCACGGAGAAGGCACCAGCAACACCTATCCCTCGTCCGCCGGCCTGCGTAAAGGCTGGAACCAGCGGCTCAGCAACTTCTGGGTGGAAGACGGGGATTTTTTCCGAATCCAGAACATCCAATTGTCGTACACCATCCTGGGTGATAAACTGGGCGGGAATATGCCGGACACCAAGCTCACCCTGACGGCCGAACGGCCATTTACCTTCTTCGACTATAATGGGTTTAACCCCGAAGTGCCCGATGGCGTGGACCGGCAGACGTATCCGGTGCCAGCCGTCTACACCCTGGGAGTGAACGTTAAATTTTAAAAAATTGCAAGATGAATACCAGAGAGAAACTATTTAGAATTTGTGCGCCGGCGCTGGTAGTGCTCCTGGCGGCGTACTCCTGTACGGACCGCCTGTACGAACAGGAAGGCCAGCTCAACACGGCCGATGTGGATTACACGGCCACTGAAAATATGATCGACCCGCTGGTGGGGGCGTACTACGAATTTGCCACCCGGGGCTGGGAGGAACCCCTATTGCTGAGCGTGCGCGGGGACGATGTGAACGCGGGCGGCCTTGGCGACCAGCAGGACTTCGCGGAAACCGACCTGTACAATTACAACAAGGATTATTGGATGTACAATTCCCTGTGGCAAATCCATTACCGGGATATCGTCAACATGAACAATGCCATGGATCAGATCCTCCAGTACCGCGAATTCGCGGACCCGTCCGACTACGACCTGGCGGACCAGTACGTAGCCGAAACCAAGGTGTTACGCGGCTGGCTCCACTTTAACCTGGCCCGGGTTTGGGGGGACGTATTCATCATTGAAACCGCCCAGCCCACAAAGGAGATTGAGAAGGGCGTCGCTTCCAAGGATGAAGTGATGCAGTATATTTCAGACCTGATGGATGAAGCCATCCCGGACCTGCCTGCCGTCCATCCGGCAGATCGGCCGGATATTCCCGGGGGGGTTACCCGGTATACGGCTTACGCCCTCAAGGCGATGGCCAACCTGGAGCTCGGCAACTACCAGGCCGTTGCCGACGCATCGGCCGCAATTATTAATTCGGGCACCTTTGAACTTTACCCGGACTACTACCAGTTGTTTAAAAAACCCGGGGAACTCAGTTCCGAAAATATCCTGGAAATGCAATTCTCCGATTTTGGCCAGGAAACCGGGGATACCTTTTACCACCTGTATGCACCTTTTGGCCCGCAGAACTGGACGCCTGCCCGGGAGAACGCATCCGGGGGCTGGGGCTTTTACGAACCCAGCATGAAGTTTATCAAGCTGATGCTGGACCGGGGCGAAACCGTCCGGCTGGAAACCAGCGTACTCTTTACCGACCGGGGCATCGCCGAAATCCAGGCCGACCCGGATTACGCCACCCTGCCTGCGTTTGTCTCGAATACCACCCGGGACGGAGATGTAATTGAGGACTATCCCAGGGCATTGTTTGCCAGCGGGAAACACTACCTCCCGTCCGTGCAGCTCACCCCGGGCCGTAACGATTACGGCGGGGGCAAAAACCTCATCTGTATCCGGTACGCCGAGATACTTTTAATGTATGCCGAAGCTGTAACGCGGGGGGCGAACCCCTCCGGCTTATCCGCGGATGAGGCGGTGAACCTGGTGCGCGCCCGGGCGGAAATGCCCCCTCTTACGGGGGTGACGGCCGATCAGGTAATGGAGGAGAAACTCGCTGAGCTCGGCATGGAATGGGGGATTCGCTACTACGATATGATCCGTCTGGACAATTACGCGGAGCTCAGCTACGACGGCCGCACCTTTTCGCCTGAGGACGAATTGCTCCCCTATCCGCAGGCGCAGGTGGATGCCCTCCCGCTGGGCGGAGAATAACTAACTAAACGACTCAAGATGAAAAACGCATTTTATTTTATAGCCCTACTGACCGGCCTTTTCGCGGTGTCCTGCGAGGAAGGGATCGACCCGATTACCAGAGTGGATCCCGGAGCGGATGCCTCTGCGCCGCAAATTACAATTCACGCTCCGGCGGAAGGCGTGGAGATCCAGGTTTTCGAGGAGGTCACCTCGCTCACCATCGACCTGGAGGTCACCGACGACATCGAAATCGCTGAGGTGCGCGTCTTCCTCGACGGGGAGCAGATCGCCTTTTTCAACTCGTTTAAGGACTACCGGATCTTCCTTGAGGAATTTACATACGACCAACTGGAAGACGGGGACCACACGCTCCGGGTGGTAGCTACCGACATCGACGGAAAGACATCAACCGAGGAAATAAACTTCAGCAAATCTCCTCCCTACCAGGCCCAGTTTGCCAATGAAAGATTTTACATGCCCTTCGACGGCAACTATATGGACCTGATTAGCTTTCAGGAGGCCGAAGTGGTGGGGGACCCCGGATTTTCCGAGGAGGCCTATGTAGGGCCGTCCGCCTACTCAGGGGCTGAGGATTCCTACCTAACCTTCCCGATGGACGGCCTCAAAAACCAGGAGTTCAGCGCCGCATTCTGGTACAAGGTAGACAGCAGCCCGGACCGGGCCGGCATCCTCATCGTCAGCGACGATACGGACCGGAATCAGGGCTTCCGCCTGTTCCGGGAGGGATCTGCGGATGAGCAGCGCATCAAACTCAACGTGGGGACGGGAACAGGTGAAAGCTGGAATGACGGAGGCGTGATCGACGTGACTGCCGGTCAATGGGTGCATGTCGCCTTCTCCATCTCGGCTACCGAAACCACCATCTATTTCAACGGGGTGGAAATGCTTTCGGCCACCCTGTCCGCGCCTATCGACTGGACAGGTGCGGAAACCCTCTACATCGGGGCTGGCGGGCCCACCTTTGATTACTGGGACCATAAATCGGACTACTCGGCCATCGATGAATTGCGGATATTCGACAAGGCCCTGACGGCAACGGATATCCAGATCATGATCAATGCGATCAATCCCTATATCCCGACGTTCCCGGGGGAATCCCTTTATATGCCCTTTGACGGGGATTACATTGACCTGGTTGGCAGCCAGGCCGCTTCCCAGACCGGGTCGCCCGGGTTTTCGGACGACAGTCAGGAAGGCAGCCAGGCGTTTTCCGGAGCGGCGGATTCCTACCTGACCTATCCGTCGGACGGGCTTACCAGCAGTTCTTTCAGCGCATCTTTTTGGTACAAGGTCAACGCCGACCCGGACCGCGCAGGGATCCTGGTAATCGGGGATGATGAAACAGACCGCAACCAGGGCTTCCGCCTGTTCCGCGAGGGTTCCGCCACGGAGCAGCGCATCAAGCTAAATGTAGGTACCGGCGGGGGCGAAAGCTGGAACGACGGGGATGTGATCGACGTCACGGCCGGGGAATGGGTGCATGTCGCCTTTACCATCGGGCCGGATGAAAGCGTCATTTACTTCAACGGCCAGCCTGTCAATTCGGCGGCCCTGTCTGCCCCCATAGACTGGACCGGGGTGGGCGACTTTGTGATCGGGGCCGGCGGGCCCACCTTCAGCTATTGGAATCACTTGTCCGACGCCAGTAGTATGGATGAACTCCGCTTTTACAGCAAGGAACTCACGCCGGAAGAGGTGATGGAGGTTTACGGTGGTGGGTACGCACCGGCAGAAGGGGAAGTTTTCTATCTCCCGTTCAATGGGTCGTATAACGACCTGGTGGGAGGCGTCTCCCCAACGGTTGAAGGCATGCCCGGATTCGCAGGGGAAGCAGCCGGCGGCACGGATGCCTACGCAGGAGCTGCAGACTCTTACCTGACCGTCCCTGCATCCGGATTGACCGCGTCCACCTTCAGTGCTACCTTCTGGTATAAAATGAATGCCGATCCCACCCGGGCAGGGATTCTGGTCATCAGCCCGGAAGACACAGAAAACGCCGGGTATCCGGACACCCAAAACCTTCGGACCAATGGGTTCCGGTTCTTCCGCGAAGGGGATGCCACCCGCCAGGTATTCAAACTCAATGTAGGCACCGGGGACGGTGAGGTTTGGGTAGACGGTGGAGACAATGCTGCCCTTGATCCCGCCACGGACACGCAGTGGGTACATTTTGCCTTCACGATTTCAGAGTCCGAGGCGGTGGTCTATATCAACGGGGAAGTGGCTGCCAGCAACGGCATTTCGGGGATTGACTGGAGCGGGTGCGACTTCTTCAGTATTGGATCCGGCGACCCGCGATTCAATGAATGGGGCCATCTGGCCGATCTGAGCTACCTGGATGAGCTGCGCTTTTACAACAAGGCGCTCACCCAGGAGGAAGTGCAGGCCAATATGAATATGTAATCTTTTGGAACGCATACCTGCCTTCCGCAGGGCCCGGATAGGGCTTCCGGGCCGGAGGGCAAACGTATGCGGAATAGTTTGATTTAGTTAGTTTATGAAGTTAGTTAGAGAGTTGGTTTTCGGGGCTGTTGTGTTTTTAGTAACGGGATGCAACGGCCCCAAGGCCGACAATTCGCTGCAGACGCAGCCGGATAATAAAACCGGAATTACAACGGCCGACAGCAAGTTGCTCGATTCGGTCCAACGGCAGACTTTCAATTATTTCTGGGAGGGCGCCGAACCGATTTCCGGCCTTGCCCGGGAGCGCATCCACATGGATAGCATTTATCCTACACACCATAAAGATATTATAACCATCGGCGGATCCGGTTTTGGTCTGATGGCCATCCTGGTGGGGGTTGAACGCGGCTTCATTACCCGCGATCAAGCCCTGGAGCGCTTTGAACAGGCAATTGGTTTCCTCGAAATGGCCGACAGATTCCACGGGGCGTGGCCCCACTGGCTCAATCCCGATGGGTCTGTGGCCCCCTTCAGCCAAAAAGACAACGGGGGCGACCTGGTGGAAACAGCATTCCTCGTACAGGGCCTGCTTACCGTCCAGGAGTATTTTCGCGGGGGTACAGAGCGTGAGCGCCAGCTGGTGGAACGGATCCAGGCCCTGTGGGAGGGCGTTGAATGGGATTGGTATACGAAAGGCGAATCCGTCCTCTACTGGCATTGGTCGCCGGAATACGAATGGGAAATGAACTTCCCCGTGGGCGGATATAACGAAGCGCTGATCATGTACGTACTGGCTGCGGCGTCGCCCACCCACCCCGTAGGAAAAGAAGTGTATACAAACGGATGGGCCCGGGGAGGGGCTATCGCTAACGATACCGTCTATTACGGCCTGCCAACCGTCCAGGACCACTACGAGCACAGCGATGCCCCAGTGGGCCCGCTATTTTGGGCCCATTATTCCTACCTCGGGTTGGATCCCCGCGGCCTGGAGGACGGCTTTGGTTCGTATTGGGACCTGACCAGCAACCACGCCCGCATCCACTACCTGTATTGTGTAGACAATCCGGAAGGCCACCAGGGGTATGGTACGGATTGCTGGGGCCTGACCTCGAGCTATTCGATGAAAGGGTACGCCGGGCACCGACCCGGGATGGATCCGGGGGTCATATCGCCCACGGCCGCTTTATCCTCCATGCCCTACACCCCGGATGAAAGCATGGCGTTTCTCCGGCACCTGTACAAAGACCACGACAGCCTGATTGGCCGGTTTGGCCCCTACGACGCCTTCAGTGAAGCCGAAAACTGGTACGTTCCACGATATCTGGCCATCGACCAGGGACCTATCCCGGTCATGATTGAGAACTATCGGAGCGGTTTGCTGTGGAATTTGTTTATGGAGCATGCCGAGGTGCGCAAGGGCCTGTTGAATCTGGGATTCTCCTCTCCGAAAATCCAGTCGGAATAATGCGGCGGCTGCTCACGATCTGGTTCGCACTCCTGCTTGCGGCCTGTAGTAAAGATACCTCAGGAGGGCCTACAGGGGAGTCGCAACTACCCCCCGAACCTGAGGAACCGGGGTCGGAAGTTCCGGCTATATCGGACGAGGAATTGCTGACCCTGACCCAGGAGACCACCTTTGCCTATTTCTGGGACTATGCAGAAGCCAACTCGGGTGCTGCAAGGGAGCGCTATCACCCGGAAGACCCATCCAATGACCCGAATACTGTCACCACCGGCGGTTCGGGATTTGGGCTGATGGCAATCCTGGTGGGGATTGAACGCGGTTTTGTTAGTCGGGAAGCCGCGGTTGGCCGGTTGGAGCAAATTCTCGATTTTTTTGAATCGGCGGATCGGTTTCACGGGGCGTGGCCCCATTGGCTTGACGGCATGGACGGAACGGTCCGGCCATTCAGTACCATGGATAATGGGGCGGACCTGGTGGAGACGGCCTTTTTGGCCCAGGGGCTGATATGTGTCTCGGAATATTTTAAAAGCGGCAGCGATCGGGAAAAAGCCCTCGCAGCCCAGGCAGATGCCCTCTGGAAAAGCGTGGAATGGAACTGGTTTACAAATGGGGAACAGGTACTCTACTGGCATTGGAGCCCGCAGTACGATTTTGCCATTAATCTGCCCCTTACCGGTTATAACGAAACCCTTATCGCGTATGTGCTCGCCGCAGCATCCCCGGATTTTTCCATTGACCGGGAGGTATATTCACAGGGCTGGGCCCGAGACGGCGCCATTGCCCCGGGCCCGACGGCCTACAACTACCCCCTCGTATTCCGGCATAGCGGCAACCCGTCCCGGGGCGGACCGCTTTTCTGGGCGCATTATTCCTACCTGGGCCTCGACCCCAGGGGACTGCGAGACGCCTATGGGGATTACGGCACGGCCGCGGAAAACCATGTCCGGGTAAATTACCAGTACTGTCTGGAAAATCCGAAAAACTTCGTAGATTATGGTCCGGATTGCTGGGGCCTGACGGCCAGTTATACCCGGAATGAAGACGGAGGGATCGGATACAGTGCCCACAGCCCGTCTAACGACACGGGGGTCATTTCCCCAACGGCCGCTATTTCCTCCATCCCGTATACGCCGGAGGAATCGTTACGGGCCTTGCATTACTTTTACAGTCATAAGGACCGGCTACTGGGCCCCGCAGGGTTTTATGACGCTTTCAGCCCCCACTACGGATTCTGGGTTGCAGATGCCTACCTGGCTATCGACCAGGGGCCGATTATTGTTATGATAGAAAACTATCGCACCGGGCTGTTGTGGGATTTGTTCATGCGGAACCAGGACGTGCGCAACGGACTCGATAAATTGGGTTTCAACTATGGAAATTAACAAATGGATTGCGGGCTTACTCCTGCTAGCCGGGTTTACAGCCGGGGCACAAATGGAATCCCCCTATGAGAAGAAAAGATTTATTCAGGGCGCGGACACGCTGAATTACCGCCTGTTGATGCCGGAGCACTTCGAACCGACGGAAGAATACCCGGTAGTACTCTTCCTCCACGGGGCGGGGGAACGCGGATCGGACAACGAGAAACAGCTCACCCACGGCAGCAGCTTGTTTACAAGCCCGATCAACCGGTCGGCCTTTCCTGCCATCGTCCTGGCGCCACAGTGCGCATCCGGCGATTATTGGGCACAGGTGGAAGTGGATCGGTCATCCTATCCCATCGGTCTCGACTTCCAATACGAAAAGGGGCCTACCCGGTCCCTGGGCCTGGTGATGGAGCTGCTGGATTCATACCGCGGATTGCAGTATGTGGACAACACGAGAATCTACATCATGGGCCTCTCCATGGGGGGAATGGGGACCTTTGAATTGCTGCACCGCCTCCCGGATGTCTTTGCGGCGGCCGTGCCCATTTGCGGGGCCGGCGACCCGGAAACCGTGGCGGGTTATGCGGATAAGGTACCCCTCTGGATTTTTCACGGGGCCGTCGACCAGGTGGTGGCCCCGGATCACTCCCTGCACATGGTCAATAAGCTATTCGATGCGGGAGCCCGGCCGGGGTTCACGCTTTACGATCGGGTGAACCACAATAGTTGGGATTACGCCTTTGCCGAACCGGAATTGCTGCCCTGGCTTTTTTCGCATAAAAAATGAAGAGATCACTTCGCCTCCCATCCGTACTGCTGCTCTCCATGGCTTTCCTGTTAAGTAGTCCAACGGCTAAGGCTCAGGAGCTAACCGCCATGTCCTATAACATCCGCTACGACAACCCGGGGGACGGCCGCGACAGCTGGGATCAGCGGAAGGAATTTCTCATCGCCCAAATCGCCTACCACGCCCCGGACGTGGTGGGTACCCAGGAAGGACTCCTCCACCAGTTGCGGGATATGGAAGTAGCGCTGGAGGGATATGCCTTTTTTGGCAAAGGCCGCGACCAGGGGGACGACCAGGGGGAGCACACGGCAGTGTTCTACAACACCGGGCAATTGGAGCTGCTGGAGGAGGAAACGTTCTGGCTCTCCGAAACCCCGGAGGTTCCCTCCAAAGGCTGGGATGCTGCCCTGAACCGCGTTTGCACCTACGGCCGTTTCCGGCACCGGCCCAGCGGTAGGGAATTTTACCTGTTCAATACGCATTTCGACCACGTGGGGGAGGCAGCCCGCAGGGAAAGCGTCAGTTTGATCCTCCGGCAGATGGCCCGGGTAAACGCCGCGGGGCTCCCGGTGGTGCTGATGGGCGACCTGAACCTGGAACCGGATTCCGCCCCCATACGCCAACTCGCCAATTCCATGGACGATGCCTTTGACCAAGCCGGGCAGGCCGCCTATGGTCCGCCTGGCACCTTCAACGGGTTCGATTGCACCCAGCCGGTTACCCGCCGTATCGATTATATCTTTACCGGCCCCGGGGATTTCACGGTCCGCAGCCATGCCATCCTCTCGGAGTTTACCGGCCTCGGGTTCCCGTCGGACCACTTCCCCGTCCTGGCACGCCTGGAATTTTCGGAGTAATCCCCGCCGGCAAAGGAGTGACCCTCCCCTGCAGAGGACTATACCCCGTTTGAAAAATAGAATTGCAATAATAAAACCAGCTTTTATCGCAAGAGAATGAGTACGGCGCCCGCGGCGGTAAGGATCAGGATCAGCCGGCGGAAAAATCCTTCCCGGATTCGTCGGACCAGCCAGATGCCGGCGAGCAGGCCAAGCGCTAGTCCGGGCAGGAGCCCCAGGCTGATTTTCAGGGCCTCCGCATCGATCGTTTTCCAGACGAAGATGTGGAAGGGGAGTTTAAAGACATTGATGATCAGGAAGAGCCAGGCGGCGGTGCCGATAAATTCGTTTTTCGGGAGGCGCATGGCCAGGAAGTAGATATTGGAGAACGCACCTGCCAGGTTGCCGATCATGGTGGTAAACCCTGCGAGAATCCCCACGAAGCCCCCAAAGGCCCAATGGGTGGGGACGCGCTGGGACTTCCTGAGGTCCCACCAGGCCATGACCCCCACACTCCCGATGATGATGGCGGCCATGGCCCATTTAAACAGGGTTTCTGGCAGGTCCTTCCCCACCCAGACGCCGATAAGGATCCCCCCGATCATCCAGGGGAGGAATTTGATGATATAGGACCAACGGGTATGGCGGTGGTAGTAGATGACGGCAAAGATGTCTCCAACCACCAAAATAGGGACCAGCAGGCCGGTGGATTGGCGCGCTCCCAGGGCCAGGGCCAGGACGGTAACCGACAGGACGGCGGTGCCTTTGATGCCCGCTTTGGAAAGCCCCTGGATAAAAATCGCCAGCAGGGCGAGCAACCAGGCGGTGAGGGTCAGATCGGAAAAGAGGAGGTCCTGGGGCATTGGTTGGTGCAAGTACCTCAAAGGTATCCCAAAAAATAATATATTTAGCCCTAACCATAACCAAACTATGCAGCTCAGCTCCCTGGATTACGCCCTGATCATCGGGTTCTTCGCAATCGTACTGACCATCGGGATCGTCGTTTCCAAACGGTCCGGCAAAAACACCGCAGAGTATTTCCTTTCCGGCCGCAGTATGCCCTGGTGGCTCCTGGGATTTTCGATGGTGGCCACCACTTTTTCCACGGATACCCCGAATCTGGTAACGGACATCGTCCGGAACAACGGGGTTTCCGGCAACTGGGTCTGGTGGGCCTTCCTCCTCACCGGCCTCCTCACTGTTTTCGTCTATGCGAAGCTTTGGCGGAAATCCGAAGTGCTCACAGACATGGAGTTTTACGAACTCCGCTACGGGGGAAAACCGGCCAAGTTCCTGCGGGGTTTCCGGTCTATCTACCTCGGGCTGTTTTTCAACATCATCACCCTGGCGGCCGTCCACCTGGCGGCTATCAAAATCGGCGGGATCATGCTCGGGTTGTCTTCCGTGCAGACCCTGCTCATCGGCGGGGTCATTACGGTGACTTTCAGTGCCATCGGGGGCTTTCGCGGAGTCGTCTACACGGATTTCGTGTTGTTTTTCGCCGCGATGATCGGCGCCATCTGGGCTTCGTATTACCTGGTGAACCTGCCCGAGGTGGGCGGGATTACCCAGCTGATCAACCACGAGAACGTGGCCGGCAAACTTTCCATCCTCCCGGATTTCTCGGACACCGAAGCCCTGATCGCCATATTGATCATTCCCCTGGCGGTACAGTGGTGGAGTTCCTGGTACCCCGGGGCCGAACCCGGGGGCGGGGGGTACATCGCCCAGCGGATGCTCGCCGCCAAGAACGAGAACCACGCCGTGGCCTCCACCTTCTTTTTCAATATCATGCACTATGCGCTCCGGCCCTGGCCCTGGATTTTGGTGGCCCTGGCCTCCCTGGTGGTCTATCCGGACATCGCCTCCATCCACGAGGCCTTCCCCCATATCGAGGAGAGCAAACTGGGCCACGACCTGGCGTACTCCGCCATGCTCACCAAGTTGCCCAGCGGGCTGCTGGGCCTCGTCCTGGCCTCGCTGGGCGCAGCGTATATGAGTACGATTTCCACCCAGCTCAACTGGGGGTCGTCCTACCTGGTCAACGACTTCTATAAGCAAACCGTGCGAAAGGACGCCTCCGAGAAGGAGCTCGTGAACATCGGCCGGTTGTCCACCGTCGTGCTGATGGTGGCCAGTGCCATTTTGGCGCTGCTGCTGAACAACGCCATCCAGCTATTCGAGATCCTGCTCATGTTCGGGGCAGGGACCGGACTGGTTTATATCCTCCGGTGGTTCTGGTGGCGGATCAATGCCTGGAGCGAAATATCCGTGATGTTTGCGGCGGCTTTTGTGAGCCTGTTCCTGACGTTTTCGGATGCCTCCGAGACGCTGTTCGGCTATACGGATGCTGCCGGGGTTTTTGTACCCGGGGCGTTGCCTGGCTGGTCGCGATTCATCGTGATCGTCCTGGTGGTCACCGCGGTCTGGTTGGTAGCCACCCTGCTGACCCCGCCGGAAAAAAAGGAAGTCCTTTACAGCTTTTATAAAAAAACGCAACCCGGGGGCCCCGGCTGGCGGAAAATCGTCAACCAGGCGCGGGCAGAGGATACGGCCATTGTGGACGGAGGCAAAAAATGGACGGTGCCCTCCGGCATCCTCGCCATGCTGCTGGGCTGCGTATTGGTCTATGGCTGTATGTTCGCCACGGGGAACTGGATCTACGGAAATTACGGTCTGGCCTCCGGGCTGACAGCAGCGGTAGTGGTGGCAGCATTATTACTGGCCCGGGTCTGGAAGTCGCTTAAGGGGGATATTTTATAACCATTCAGCCAGTTTTCCCGCCAATTTGTGACGGTCCGGAACAACGATCAAAGAGAGAGAACCAACCCAGAAAAACAAACCAAAGCCATGAAAGAACGCATTGTCTCGGTCGACATATTCCGGGGGCTCACCATTGCCCTGATGATCCTGGTAAACACCCCGGGGACCTGGGAGGCCGTCTACGCCCCTTTTCGCCATGCGGAGTGGCACGGATATACGCCCACGGACCTGGTCTTCCCGTTTTTCCTGTTTATCGTCGGGACGTCTATTGTCTTCGCCTACCGCAACAAGCAACCCGATGCGGCTACGCACCGCAAGATCATAGTCCGGACGCTCAAACTGATTTTACTGGGGATCTTCCTGGGGGCTTTTACCGTAGAACCGCCGTTTTTTGAGCCCTTCAGCGAGATTCGTTTCCCGGGTGTGTTGCAGCGGATCGGGGTGGTCTTCTTTGCTGCAGCCCTGTTGTTTTTACATACCAACTACAAAACGCTTTTGGCGATCACCGTGGTAATCCTGCTGGGTTACTGGGTCTGGATGGCCTTTATTCCCCTCGGAGGTGAGCCGCCGTCCCTGGAGCGGGTGCCCAACAACTGGGCCAACTATATCGATGTCCACGTCTTCGGGAGCCATACCTATAAGCCGGATTACGACCCGGAGGGCCTGTTGAGCACGTTGCCGGCCATCGCCTCGGCCCTTCTGGGCATCTTTACGGGGCGGGTGCTCGTATCGGACCGGGCGAACAAGACGCAGTGGATGCTGCTGGCCGGGGCGGCCCTGTTGGCGGCCGGCTCCATCTGGGGCCTGGTTTTCCCTGTCAACAAGGCTTTATGGACCAGCAGTTTTGTCCTGGTTACGGCCGGCTGGGCCAACCTGTTGCTGGCGCTGATCTACTATCTCACAGATGTGAAGAAGATGCAGTTTGGGAGTATTTTCCGCTACGCCGGGGCGAATGCCATTACGGTGTATTTCCTGTCGAGTTTTGTGACAAGCCTTTTCTATCAGATACAGGTGGACGAAGGGCTCAGTGTCCACGGCTGGCTCTTCCGGAATATCTATGTACACGAATTCCTGCCTTTGGCGCTATCCTCCCTGCTATACGGGTTGACGGTAATGGGCTTTTACCTGTTGCTCGGCTGGTGGCTTTACAGGAGAAAGATTTTTATCAAGGTCTGACCGCGGCCGTATCGGCTTGCAACGACATCTTTTCCGGTTCCGGGCACGATGCAGGGAGCAGCTGATTATCAGGCCTGCGGCCTGTGCGGCTCCATCAGGCGCGCCACGTACTTGCCAATCATATCGAATTCCAGGTTCACCCGGGTGCCCGGGGCGTATTCGCAGAATCTTGTGTGCTCGTAGGTATAGGGGATGATCGCAACACTGAAGCTGCCGGGGGCGGAGTCCACTACGGTCAGGCTCACCCCGTCCACGGTTATGGACCCTTTCTCAATGGTGACGCGGCCCGGCCCGGGCTCGTAGTCAAACCGGAAAATCCAGCTCCCGTCCTGTTGGCTAACCCCGGTGCACCGGCCCACCTGGTCCACGTGTCCCTGGACAATATGCCCGTCCAGGCGGGCGCCCAGCACCATGGCCCGTTCCAGGTTCACCCGGTCGCCTTCCCGGAGGTCCCCCAGGTTGCTGCGGCTGAGCGTTTCGGCCACGGCGGTGACGGTATAGGTAGTCCCTTCTATGGCCACCACCGTCAGGCAGACCCCGTTGTGGGCCAGGCTTTGGTCGATTTTGAGTTCCGGGGTCAGGGACGACTCCAGGGTGATGTCGAGGTTTGACCGGTCCTTTTGGATCCGGGTAACGGTGGCGAGGGTTTCGATGATTCCGGTAAACATGGTACAGCTAAATTGAGTAATTTTGGGCAGCTTCAAACAGCACAAAGGTACACTATTCATGGAGGACGACGGGCAGCAAATCAAGGTGGGGATATCAGTTGGGGATCTGGGAGGCATTGGATGTGAAGTGGCTCTCAAGACGTTTTCGGACCCGCGGATGCTCGATTTCTGCACGCCCGTATTCTTCGCCTCCGGCAAGACCATTTCCCACCAGAAGGCGCATTTTTGCCTGGACATCGGCTTTCAGGGAGTTGGGGACGCTTCCGGGGCCATCCCGGGGAAGGTCAACGTGGTCAACGTTTGGAAAGAACATCCGGAAGTACCCTTCGGCCGGGCCAGCCAGACAGGGGGCGAATACGCCATCCAGTCGCTGCAGGCGGCGGTGGACGCCCTGAAAAATGGCGCCATCGACCTGTTAGTCACCGCCCCCATCGATAAGAAAACCGTCCAGAGCGACCAGTTCAGGTTTCCGGGACACACGGATTACCTGGCCCGGGAACTGGGAGGGGAAAGCCTGATGTTCATGGTGACCGAAGGGCTGAAGGTGGGGTTGCTCACCGACCACGTGCCCGTGAAGGACGCCCCCGCCCTGATCACCCAGAAATTGATTTATTCCAAGGTGCAGGCCATGGAGGAATCCCTGAAACGGGATTTTGCGATTCGCAGGCCCCGGATCGCCGTGCTGGGCATCAACCCGCACAGCGGGGACGAGGGAGTGATTGGCCGGGAGGACGAAGAAGTGCTCAAGCCCGCACTGAGGAAACTCACCGACGGGAAGCACCTCGTCTTCGGCCCCTATGCCGCCGACACGTTTTTCGCCTCGGACAATTACCGGGAATTTGACGGTATCCTGGCCTGTTACCACGACCAGGGCCTCATCCCGTTTAAAACGCTCGCTTTCGGGAAAGGGGTGAACTTTACCGCGGGCCTGTCCCGGGTGCGCACCTCCCCGGACCACGGCACCGCCTATGACATTGCCGGCAAAGGCAAGGCCGACCCCTCGTCTTTTGCGGAAGCCGTTTTCACCGGGATTCGTATTTTCCGCAACCGGAGGGAGTACGACCGGCTTACCAGCAACCCGCTTCAGAAGCAGAAACTAAAGCGCTCTGGCAAGGGCCGTGAGGGCCAGAAATAGTTTATCGAATAATTGGGTTTTCGCAAAAAAAGGATATCTTTGCACGCCCTAATTGAATGGAGAGAACGATGAAGAACAAGGAATTCGACATTCCTTTTTCGGGTCTGAAGCAGGGGAAGCATCATTTTGAGTATCAAATTGACAATACGTTCTTTGATTCTTTTGACTACGACGAATTCAACGCTTCCGATATAGCGGTCGTCGCTGTCCTCGAAAAGATGAGCACCATGATGGAGCTCACCATGCAGGCAACCGGTTCGGTGCACGTCAATTGCGACATCACCAATGAACCGTTCGACCAGCCGGTGGCGGGCAACCTGAAACTGGTTGTGAAATTCGGGGAGGCTTTCAACGACGAGGACGATGAGATCCTGGTACTGCCCCACGGGGAGCACCAGTTCAATATCGCCCAGTACGTTTTTGAAATGCTGGCGCTCGCCGTGCCGTCCAAACGGATTCACCCCGGGGTGGCAGACGGCACCCTGGACTCGGAAGTACTGCGCAAGCTCGAGGAATTGCAGCCAAAAGAAAACAACGAACAAAAGGACGATACGGATCCCAGGTGGGATGCATTACGAAATTTATTAACGGACAAAAAATAACAGCATGGCACATCCTAAGAGAAAGATCTCCAAGACCAGAAGGGATAAGCGGCGTACGCACTACAAAGCCACCAACCCGACGCTGGCCAAGGATCCGACAACCGGAGAGGTTCACCTGTACCACCGGGCCCACTGGCACGAAGGCAAGCTTTATTACCGCGGCCAGGTCCTGGTAGACAAGACCGAAGAAGGAGCCGTATAACCAAAGCGCAAACCGTACAGACACTCTCACTTTTCCAGGTGGGAGTTTTTTTATGCCCGGCAGAAGCCCGAAAAAGGCGGATTATTGGAAGAAAGTTCCAAATAATCCTTAATTTTCAACGATTTTGAACCGTTTTTGGGTTCCTTGCGATAAAACAGCACTACATGAGCAGTATTACGGCAGCGATTACCGCTGTGGGGGCCTATGTTCCCGAATACCGATTGACCAATGCCATCCTGGAGACCCTGGTGGATACGAATGACGAATGGATCACCACCCGAACGGGTATCAAGGAACGCCGGATTCTCAAAGATCCGGATAAAGGGACTTCCTTTTTGGCCATCAAGGCTGCCCAGGACCTGATTGAGAAACGGGGGCTCGACCCGGCTGAGATCGACATGGTCATTGTGGGAACGGCCACCCCGGATATGCCGGTGGCCTCTACGGCCGTGTATGTGGCCTCGGAGATCGGGGCTGTCAACGCCTTTGCATACGACCTGCAGGCGGCCTGTTCGAATTTTTTGTACGGCATGTCCACGGCAGCCCGCTATATCGAATCAGGGCGCTATAAGAAAGTGCTGCTCATCGGAGCGGACAAGATGTCTTCGATCATCGATTACGAAGACCGGACAACATGTATTATCTTCGGGGACGGCGCAGGTGCCGTGTTGTTTGAGCCAAATTCAGACGGGCTCGGTTTGCAGGACGAATACCTTCGCAGTGACGGTAAGGGACGGCAGTTCCTCAAGATCGAGGCGGGCGGTTCCTTGATGCCCCCCACGGAGGAAACGGTTCGCGAAAAAAAGCACTTTGTCCGCCAGGACGGGAAGTCGGTCTTTAAGTTTGCCGTCTCCAACATGGCTGAGGTATCGGCACTCGTTATGGAACGCAACGACCTCACCCATGAGGACGTGGACTGGCTGGTGCCGCACCAGGCCAATAAGCGCATTATCGATGCCACGGCGCACCGGATGGGCCTGGAGGCCGAAAAGGTGATGATGAACATCGAACGCTACGGAAATACCACGTCTGCCACGCTGCCGCTGCTGCTCAGCGATTACGAAAAGCAGCTCAAAAAGGGCGACAGTCTTATATTTGCAGCGTTTGGGGGAGGGTTTACGTGGGGAGCCATCTACCTGACCTGGGCTTACGATTCATAAAACCGAACACTATACTAAACCGAAATCCATGGATATCAAAGAAATTCAAAGTCTGATCAAGTTCGTGGCCAAATCCGGAGCCAGCGAAGTGAAGCTCGAAACGGATGAGATCAAGATCACGATCCGCACCGGATCCGACAAGGATGGGGAACCCACTTATGTGCAACAAATTCCCATGGCGGCTCCTGCCATGCCGCAACAGGCTCCGCCTGCAGCACCCGCCCCGGCCCCGGCCGCCGCGTCCGGAGAGGCAGATGCCAAGAAAGAAGGGGACGATTCCAAGTACATCACCATCAAGTCGCCGATTATCGGGACATTTTACCGGAAACCTTCCCCGGACAAACCCCCGTTTGTGGAAGTCGGGGACAGCATTTCCAAGGGCGACGTACTTTGCGTGATCGAGGCCATGAAGCTCTTCAACGATATTGAATCGGAAGTATCCGGAAAGGTCGTCAAAGTACTGGTAGACGACTCCTCCCCGGTAGAATTCGACCAGCCCTTGTTCCTGATCGACCCGTCTTAGACCGGGGTTTCGCATTAACTAACAGACAACAAGCGCACTATGTTTAAAAAGATTCTGATCGCCAACCGCGGAGAGATTGCCCTGCGCATCATCCGCACCTGCAAGGAGATGGGTATCAAGACGGTCGCGGTGTACTCCAAGGCCGACGAGGAAAGCCTCCATGTCCGGTTTGCAGATGAAGCCGTTTGTATCGGTCCGGCTCCGAGTAACCAGTCCTACCTGAAAATCCCGAACATCATTGCGGCTGCGGAAATCACCAACGCGGACGCAATCCATCCGGGCTACGGCTTTTTGTCCGAGAACTCCAAGTTTTCCAGGATTTGCGCCGAACACGAGATCAAATTCATCGGTGCGACGGGCGACCAGATCGACCGTATGGGCGACAAGGCATCTGCCAAGCAGACGATGAAAGAGGCTGGGGTGCCTACCATCCCCGGCTCCGACGGCCTCCTGAAGGATGCGAACCACGCGCTGAAGGTGGCCAAGAAAATGGGATATCCGGTTATGATCAAGGCTACTGCCGGCGGCGGCGGAAAGGGTATGCGTGCCATCTGGAAAGAGGAGGAGCTCGTAAAACAATTTGAGAGCGCCGTCAAGGAAGCGGAAGCGGCCTTCGGCAACGGGGGGATGTATATGGAAAAGCTCATTGAGGAGCCCCGGCATATTGAGATCCAGGTAGTTGGCGACCAGTATGGCAAGGCCTGCCACCTCTCCGAGCGGGACTGCTCCATCCAGCGACGCCACCAGAAGCTCACCGAGGAGACCCCTTCTCCCTTTATGACGGATAAACTCCGGGATGCCATGGGGAAGGCAGCCGTCCGCGCAGCCGAGTTTATCAAATACGAAGGGGCGGGGACCGTGGAATTCCTGGTAGACAAACACCGCAACTTCTATTTTATGGAGATGAATACGCGGATCCAGGTTGAACACCCGATCACCGAGCAGGTTATCGATTACGACCTGATTCGCGAACAGATCCTCGTGGCAGGGGGCGTGCCGATATCCGGTAAAAATTACACCCCGAACTTGCACTCCATCGAATGCCGGATCAATGCGGAGGACCCCTACAACGGGTTTCGTCCATCTCCGGGCAAGATCACGACGCTGCATACGCCCGGCGGGCACGGTGTCCGGCTGGACACCCACGTGTACAGCGGGTACACCATTCCGCCCAACTACGATTCGATGATCGCCAAGCTGATCACCACGGCCCAGACGCGGGAAGAGGCCATCAACAAGATGAAGCGCGCCCTGGATGAATTCGTAATCGAAGGCATCAAGACGACCATCCCGTTCCACCGCCAGCTTATGGACCATCCGGATTACCTGGCCGGGAACTACACCACCAAATTCATGGAGGACTTCGAGATGCAACCCGAGCCCTCCGAGGACGACTGACGGAGCCATCCACGGCCCCGTAAACCGGCAAGAACCGCGCTATGAGCCCGAGCTACTGGGAAATTGAATCCTGGCTTACCGACGTGGATTTTTGCGTGGTGGGCAGCGGCATAACCGGCCTGAGTTGTGCCCTGGAACTTCGAAAAAGCCATCCCGGGGCCAAAATCCTCATTCTGGAACGGGGCATCCTGCCCGCCGGAGCCAGCACCCGCAATGCGGGTTTTGCCTGTTTTGGCAGCCTAACCGAGATCCTGGACGATTTGCAGTCCCATACGGAAGATGAAATTGTCTCTCTGGTTTCCAACCGGTTCACGGGCATCCGGATGCTGCGCCAACGGCTGGGCGACCAGGCCATAGATTTCCGGCAGTACGGAGGCTACGAGGTTTTCCGGGAAGCGGATAAAGAGGTGCAGGAGCACGCCCTGGAGGCCATGGATCGAATCAACCGGATGCTGCAACCGGTTTTCGGCCGGCCGGCCTTTGAAATCCGGCCGGGGGAATTCGGGATGGCCGGCATCCAGCCCGACGCCGTCTGCAACCCGTTGGAAGGACAACTCCATACGGGCCGGATGATGCAGGCCCTGCTGGGCAAAGCCCGGGAGGCGGACATCTGCCTGCTCAACGGGGTGGAGGTAACCGGGTTTGAAGACCTGGGGGACCAGGTAGGCATCCGGACTTCCGCATTCGAATTTGAGGCGGCGAACCTGCTGCTGGCGACTAACGGGTTTGCCGGGCTGCAAACCGGACTGGACCTGCAGCCTGCACGGGGCCAGGTACTTATCACTGAACCCGTACCCGGGCTGGCCCTCCGCGGGAGCTTCCACCTGGACCGGGGCTATTTCTACTTCCGAAACGTCGGCGACCGCGTACTCCTGGGTGGCGGCCGCCATTTGGACAAACCCGGGGAAACCACCACGGACCTCGGTCAGACCCCCGGCATACAGCAAGCCCTGGAAGACCTGTTGCACAGGGTTATCCTTCCCGGGCAGGCCGTCCGGGTAGCGCACCGGTGGAGCGGGATCATGGGCGTGGGCTCCCGTAAGAAGCCCATCGTCCAAAAACTGTCCCCCCACGTATTTTGCGGGGTCCGCCTCGGGGGTATGGGGGTTGCCATCGGCAGTCAGGTAGGCGCCGACCTGGCGGCCCTGGCCACGACCTGACGAATCAGATCGGCAACCGCTTGTTGATGGTCTCCAGGGAAACATTCAGGAAAATGTTCTCCCCTGCCTCCAGGGCTTTTTCCGAATTGAAATACACCCCTTTTTCGCCTTCCATTCGTCCATATACCCGGTAGTAGCCGCCCATGTAGTAGGAGTGTTCCACAGAGACCTCCAGGCCGGACTTTTGCGATACGCGCAGCTCGTGGGCATAGACGATGATGTTCCGGGTGGTGGAAGCGTAGGATTTCAGGATATTGATAGGGATCAGGTTGGCTTCGCCCAGCAGATAGGCCGTATAGAGGCGGGCGGGTTGTTCAAAGATTTCCCGGGTGGGGCGCAGGTCCAGGATCTCCCGGTCCCGCAGCACCATCACCCGGTCGGCAAAGGGCAACACGTCGTTGTGGTCGTGGGTGGCGCACAGGCAGCTGATCTCCTCCCGCTTCAGGTATTCAAACAGGTTGCGGCGGAGTTTGTTCCGCCGAAAATGATCGATGTGGCCAAAGGGCTCGTCCAGCAATAACAGTTCCGGCTTTTGGGCCAATACCCGGGCCAGGGCCACGCGTTGCTGCTGGCCCCCGCTGAGGTATCGCACCTGTTTGCCGCGGTAGGCAGTGAGCTCCATGGTTTCCAGGAGTTCCTCCGTCCGGCGGGCCGTTTCCTCCGGGTAGTGTACCGACAGGAATTTGGCGATGTTTTCCTCCACGCTGATAAAGGGCATCAGGTCGAAGTCCTGGGCCAGGTACTTCATAAAAGGCGCACCCGGCAACAGCTGGTAGGCCGGACCCTTGATGGCGTGGTCCTTCCACCGGATGCTTCCCTGCTCAAAGGGGAGTTCCCCGTATATGAGCTTGAGCAGGGTGCTTTTCCCGCAACCGCTTTCGCCCATGACCGCCATGAGTTCACCCCGGCCCAGCTGGAACCCGATGTCCTCCAGGACGGCCTCCGACTCATAGGCAAAACTTAGAGATTCAACTGTAAGCATAAACAAAAAAAATCCGCTTCTTAAGAAACGGATTTTCAGGTATTTTATTGATCGTTATTCCTTGAAATCTTTCAGTGCGGCCTGGTTGGGCAGCTCTTCGTACCCCATATTGTAGAAGGTAAACCCGAAAATATCCGCGTACTGTTCAATGGTCTTGCTGATGGGTGTGCCGGCCCCGTGGCCCGCATTCGTCTCAATGCGGATCAGCACCGGGCTTTCGCCAGCGTGTTTTTCCTGGAGCGTGGCGGCGAATTTGAAGCTGTGGGCGGGCACTACCCGGTCGTCGTGGTCTGCGGTGGTCACCAGGGTAGCCGGGTAGGCGACCCCCTCCCGGATGTTGTGCAGGGGCGAGTATCCCTTCAGGTACTCGAACATCTCCTCGCTCTCCTCCGAGGTCCCGTAGTCATAGGACCATCCGGCCCCGGCGGTAAAGGTGTGGTAGCGCAGCATATCCAAAACCCCGACGGCCGGCAGGGCCACCTGCATGAGGTCCGGACGCTGGGTCATGACCGCCCCCACGAGCAGCCCCCCGTTGGAGCCGCCCCGGATGGCCAGTTTGCCTGCGGAGGTGTACCCTTCCGCAATCAGGTATTCGGCCGCAGCGATAAAATCGTCAAACACGTTTTGCTTGCTTGTCTTGGTCCCCGCGTCGTGCCATTTTTTCCCGTATTCGCCTCCCCCCCGGATATTCGGGACCGCATAGATGCCGCCCTGTTCCAGCCAGACCGCATTCGAGGTGCTGAAGCCCGGGGTAAGGCTGACGTTAAACCCGCCATACCCGTAGAGGATGGTGGGGTTGTCCCCGTTTTTTTCCAGGCCTTTTTTGTGGGTGATGATCATCGGGATCCGCGTGCCGTCGGCCGACTCGTAGAACACCTGGTTGGAGACGTAGTCGTCCGGGTTAAAATCGATGTCCGGCTTCCAGTAAAGCTCGTATTCCCCGGTTTCCACGTTGTACTTATAGGAGGATCCCGGGGTGTTGTAGTTGGTAAAGTAGAAGTAAAACTCTTTTTCTTCTTTTTTGCCGCCAAAGCCGCTGGCACTGCCCACCCCCGGCAGGGGCACTTCGCGCACCAGGTTGCCCTGGTAGTCGTATTGCAGGACCTTGGAAATCGCGTCCACCATGTATTCGGCAAAGAAGTAACCGCCCCCGGTATTCGGGCTCAGGACATTTTCGGTTTCCGGGATAAAGTCCACCCAGTTCTCCGGCCCCGGATCGGACGCATCCACCGTGACGATCCGTTTGTTCGGCGCGTCCCGGTCCGTGACAATGTAGAGTTTCGACCCGGAATTTTCGATCACATAGCTATCGGATTCCTCGTCCCCTACAATGGTTTTCAACCCGGAACCAGGGTCCTGCAGGTCCTGGATAAACAATTTATTACCGGAAGTCGTATTGGCCGCCGAAAGGATCAGGTAGCGCTGGTCTTCCGTCACCGAGGCCCTGATATAGCGGTGCTTCTGTTCGGGGGTGCCCCCAAAGATCAACTGGTCCCCGGCCTGCGGCTGCCCGAGTTGGTGGAAATAGACCTTGTGCTGGTCCGTCCTGGCCGAAAGCTCGCTGCCTTCCGGCTTGTCGTAGCTCGAGTAGTAGAAGCCCTCGTTGCCCCTCCAGGAAACCCCGCTGAACTTGATGTCCACCAGGGTGTCTTCGATGATTTCCCGGCTGGCGGCGTCCATGACGATCACCTTGCGCCAGTCGCTGCCCCCCTCGGAGATGGAGTAGGCTACCCGGGAGCCGTCTTCTGTAAAGCTCAGGCCGGCCAGGGAGGTGGTGCCGTCCTCCGAAAAGGTGTTCGGGTCCAGGAAAACCTCGGGGTCGCCCGTTTCCCCCTGGCGGTAGAGGACATACTGGTCCTGCAGCCCGTCGTTTTTGTAGAAGTAAGTCTTCCCGCCCTCTTTGAACGGGGTGCCCAGCTTTTCGTAATTCCAGAGCTTTTCAAGCCGCTGGCGCAGGGCCTCCCGGTAGGGGATGCCGTCCAGGTACCCGAAGGTGACTGCGTTCTGCCGCCGGACCCAGTCTTCGGTTTCCGGGCTCCGGTCGTCTTCGAGCCAGCGGTAAGGATCGGCCACTTCCGTGCCGAAATAGGTATCCACAGTGTCGACTTTCGCAGTTTCCGGGTAGTTTATGGCCATATTCGTTTCGGTTTGATTTTGGCAGGCCGTGAGCAGGAGGCCCAGGCAAAGGATTGCGGTGGTGTGTTTCATGGAGGGTGGTTCAGAAAATCGGACTAAAATACCACAAAAAACGGCCGTCCCAAACCAGGGGTCGGCCGTTTAACAGTATTTTATGGAGCAGACCTCTTTCGCGTTTGCCAAGTGCTGGAAACCGGCCGCAACCGCGAAGTCAGGGTTTGGCGTCAATGGCCGGGCATGCTGGCCGGCTACCGGGTTTCAGACCAGGCCGCGCTCCAGCAGGTGCTCCGCTATCTGGACGGCGTTTGTGGCTGCGCCCTTGCGGAGGTTGTCGGCTACGATCCAGAGATTCAGGGTCTTGGCCTGGCTTTCATCTCGGCGGATCCGACCCACAAAAACCTCGTCTCTGCCATGGGCGAGTACCGGCATCGGGTAGGTGTTTGTGGCGGGGTCGTCCTGCAGCACAACGCCGGGGGTGGCTGAAAGAATCTGCCGTACCTCGTCCAGGTCAAAGTCTTCCCGGAATTCGATGTTTACCGCCTCTGAATGCCCTCCCGCCGTGGGAATCCGAACGGCGGTGGCAGTTACGGAAAACGTGCGGTCGTCCAGGATTTTCTGCGGTTCCCGGGCCAGTTTCATCTCCTCCTTGGTATAGCCGTTCTCCTGGAACACGTCGCAATGGGGCAGGGCATTCCGGTTGATCGGGTGCGGGTAGGCCTTCTCACCGGACACCCCGGCGATTTCATCTTCCAACTGGCGGACAGCCTTCACCCCCGTACCGGAAACGGATTGGTAGGTGGAGACCACCACCCGCTTCATCGTATACCTTGTATGCAGGGGCGCCAGTACCATCACGAGCTGGATGGTGGAACAGTTGGGGTTCGCGATGATCTTGTCTTCCGGCCCAAGTGTATCTGCGTTGATTTCAGGAACCACCAGTTTCTTCCCGGGGTCCATCCGCCAGGCCGAGGAATTGTCGATTACCGTGGTGCCGGCATCCGCAAACCGCGGGGCCCATTCCAGGGAAGTATCCCCTCCGGCCGAGAAAATGGCGATATCCGGCCGTGCTGCTACGGCGTCCGCCAGACCGATTACGGGGTATTCCCGGTCCCTGAACGGGAGCAACCTGCCCACAGAGCGCTCGGAGGCCACCGGCAGCAATTCGGTAACCGGGAAATTGCGCTCGGCCAGTACCCGGAGCATGACTTCGCCCACCATTCCGGTGGCGCCTACAACTGCTACTTTCATCAGATTCGTATTTAGTGAGCCAAAAGTACGCCGGACATAGGTCTCCGGCAAATCCGTCCGGAAAGATTTTTAAAAATAAAACAAAATGTTGCAAATATAACCCCTGAGTGCGTCTATTCCACAGACCCGAAGGAATCGCGTCATCCGGCAGATTAGTTCCCATCCAGACGATAGGGGCCCACCCCAAAAGAAAAACCGCCCGGGCGCGCCGGGCGGTTTAAGTTGCACTTGCTTGTGGTGTAGCGGTTCCCGCCACAAGTCGGGACGCGTCTTTATTTCTTTTTCAGCAGGTCGCGGATTTCGGCCAGCAAGTCTTCCTGGGTGGGCCCTTTGGGGGCTTCCGGTTTGGGCTCTTCTTTTTTGCGGACCTTGTTGTAGGATTTCACGATCATAAACAACACGAACCCGACGATGATCAGGTTGATGATGCTGTTGATCCACGCCCCGTATCGCACGGCGCTTTCCGGTTTTTCCACCGTACCGTCGGCGGCCACCACGGCTTCCGACAGGACGATTTTCATATCGGAGAAATCCACTCCTCCGGTGAAATAGCCCACGATCGGCATCATAATGTCATTGACAAACCCGCTGACCACCAGGCCGATGGCGCTGGCGAGCAAAACTGCAACGGCCAGGTCGATGACATTGCCGGTCATAATAAACTTCTTGAATTCTTTTAGCATGGTTCCATTTGATTGGTTATGCTGCTCAAAATACTAAAAATTTGCAGAGTAGCCCCCAAGAGATATCATTTTCAGCGGATTAGGCTATTTAAAGGCCCATCGGTCGCCCCGGACGAATACCGGACGAATATTGAAAAGCTCAATGTTCTTCCAGGATTTCCCGCGCCACCCGCCGGGAGATACCCGTTAGGAGTTCATAGGAAATGGTGCCGGCTCCGCGAGCCAGGTCTTCGGCGGAATGCCCATTCCCGAAAACCACCACCTCGTCCCCCTCCTTGCAGGGGATTCCCGTGACGTCGATCATCGTCATGTCCATGCAAACATTCCCGATAATGGGAGCGCGTTTACCCCGGACATGGAATGCTCCATGCTCCTTTCCGTAAATCCGTCCGATACCGTCTGCATGCCCGATGGGAAGCGTAGCCGTGGTCCGGAAATCCGCAGCCCGGTACCCCTTGTTGTAGCCTACCCATTCCCCGGGCTCGATTTTATGGAGCTGGGAAATGCGGGTGCGCAGCCGGGCCACCGGGCGGAGGAGTGGGTCTACTTCGGGATCGTTGCCGTACCCGTAGAGCCCGATGCCGCTGCGGACCATGTCCCATTGGGCATCCGGGAAATTCAGGATGCCGGAGGTGTTCAGCAGGTGGAAAAAAGGCGTGCCGGGCAACTGTTCGCGGATATCCGCCACGATGGCGGCAAACGATTTGATCTGCCTTTGGGTAAAAGTGTTTGAGCCGGGGTCGTCCGAAGCCGCCAGGTGGGAGAAGGCGGATCGGATGGTAAGGCTGGACTCCCCTTCCAGTTGCCCGGCAATCCATTCCACGTCGTTTTCCCAGAAACCCAGCCGGTTGAGGCCCGTATTGAACTTCAGGTGGACCGGAAACCCCCGCGCCTCCCGCCGCCGGGCAGTTTCCAGGAACATTTTCAGAATCCGCAGGCTGTAGAGCGCCGGCTCCAGCCGATGGGTAATCAGGTCATCCAGGCCGGAAGGCTGGGGGTGCAGCACCAGGATGGGGAGCCGGACGCCGCCCTCTCGCAAAAAGGTGCCTTCGTCCGTGAAGGCCACCGCCAGGTAATCGGCCCCGAGGGCTTCGAGTTTCAGCGCAATGGCCAGGGAATCACTGCCGTAGCCGTAGGCCTTGACCACGCCCAGGAACCGGGTTTCGGGACGCAGCCTGTCCCGCAAAAACCGGTAGTTGTGGGCCAGGGCCCCCAGGTCGATCTCCAGGACCGTGTCACGGCTTTGAGGCATTCTCTGATTTTTTCGAGGGGAGGACCTCGGGTTCGTTCACTTCGAGCTTACTGATTTTTTCGGTGAGCATCGCCTTGTAGAATGCCCCCCGGCTCAGCGGTTCGTACTCCTCGGTTTCGCCCAGCAATACGAGCCGGTCGTTTCGGGATTTGCGGTAGCTGTAGTTGGCCAGGTTGCCGGTGCGCGTACAGATGGCGTGAACCTTGGTTACGTATTCCGCCGTGGCCATCAGGGCCGGCATGGGGCCGAAAGGGTTGCCCTTGAAGTCCATATCCAGGCCCGCAACCACCACCCGGACGCCCTTGTTGGCCAGGTCGTTGCAGACCGTGACGATTTCGTCGTCAAAAAACTGGGCCTCGTCAATGCCCACCACGTCGCAATTGTCGGCCAGCAACCGGATATTTGCAGCAGCCGGCACCGGGGTGGAACGAATCTCGTTTTCGTCGTGGGAAACCACGTAGTCTTCGTGGTACCGCGTATCGACGATCGGTTTGAAGATCTCTACCTTCTGACGGGCAAACTGGGCGCGACGCAGGCGTCGGATCAGTTCCTCGGTCTTGCCTGAAAACATCGAACCGCAGATGACTTCAATCCATCCGAATTGTTCTTTGGGGTTAACAGTGTTTTCGAGAAACATTTTGTAATTTTAGACGAAAGTAGCGGCTGTTTCCGTTACAGGTAGTAGCGGCGCTATAAAAGTATTAAAAAAGAACCACCTTCACGGAAAGGTCCCCGTATAATTAGCTATGAAACGAAAACTGAAAGAGGAGTTGCTGAAACTCTCCACGGACATCATTACGAGCCGCGGTTTGAAGGAGTTGCCGGAGCTTTACGAAAGGGCCAGGGATCTCTACGAAAAACTGGCGGTACTGAAATTTATCGAGGAAAAACTCAACGACGTGCAGATCGACGTCAGCAAGAGCGAAGTCGCCTCCAAGTTTGAATCGATCGCCTCGGCGGTACTCAACGAGAATAAGTCCGTGCCGGAATCCAACCCGCACGAAGAGGATATCATCGTCCCGGGAATCGACACGATTAAGCACATGGTATCGGAAATGCCCGGGGGTGAGGAACTCGAGGAGGTCCTTGAGCGGCTCATCGCCAAGAACGACTTTGTCAAAAACGACAAACAGGACACGGCCCCGGACCTGCCGAAACCGCCGAAACCCGGCCATTCCAAATCCCTGAACGACACGCTGACGGCGCGGAAGATCTCCGTGGGGCTCAACGACCGCCTGGCCTTTGTCAAACACCTGTTCAACGACGACATGGACGCCTTCAACCGCATCCTGTCCAAACTGAACGACCTGGATTCCGTGGAGCATTCCGTGGCCTATATCCGCGATGAAGTAAAACCCGGGTTCAACCAGTGGGAAGGGAAGGACGAATACGAAGCCCGGTTTATGGAACTCATCGAACGGCGCTTTAACTAATAGTCAGAAAAACAAGTGATAATGGCCGGACGTGCTTACAGCCGCCCGGCCTCTTTTTATACCGCCCATGCAGCCTGGCAAACTGTTCATCGTACCCACTCCCATCGGCAACCTCGGGGATATCACCCTGAGGGCCCTGGAAGTGCTCCGGGAGGCCGACCTGATCCTGTCCGAGGATACCCGCACCAGCGGAAAACTCCTGAAACATTATGAAGTGGAGACCCCCCAGCGTTCGTACCATATGCACAACGAACACCGGGTAGTGGACGCATTGGTCGCCGAGGTAGCAGCGGGCAGGACGCTGGCGTTGATATCCGATGCAGGGACACCCGGCATTTCCGACCCGGGCTTTCTGTTGGTCCGCGCCTGTATCCAGGCGGGGCATGCCGTGGATTGCCTGCCGGGAGCCACCGCCTTTGTCCCCGCCCTGGTGTGCAGCGGCTTCCCCACGGACCGGTTTGTTTTTGAAGGATTCCTCCCCCATAAGAAGGGCCGGCAGACCCGGCTCGCCGAACTGGCCGGCGAGGCCCGGACGATGGTTTTTTACGAAAGCCCCCATCGGTTGCTGAAGGCCCTGGAGCAATTTGCCGACCATTTCGGAGCGGAACGCGAGGTGGCAGTCTGCCGGGAACTGACCAAGCACTTTGAGGAGATTGTGCGGGGGACCGTGTCGGAAGTAGCCGACCACTTCAAACAGAATGCGCCCCGGGGCGAATTTGTCCTCGTGGTTAAGGGGACGGGTGATTAAATTTTAATCTAATATGTCATAGATTAAATGTATTTGAGAATTTTTTCAAGCGGGCAATCGCTGCCACCAGAATACGGAACCACATTTAAGGACACTGTTTATTTCACGGGGAATAAAAGTATTACTGAAGGAAACCCTAGTGAACCTGGACCGCCATTAGGTAAATTTTCTACAGTAAATCTATTTGTGGGAGCGAATAATTCAGGGAAAAGTAGATTTCTGAGAGGTTTAATTAAACTAAAAGATTCAGAAATGGAAATCTCCAATAACTCTGTAGTGTTCCAAGAAAAGCAGAATAAAGCACAAAAATATTACGAGGAAAATCAATCAAATGTTCAAAGGCTTGACAATGAAACCTATGGGATGATATTTCGCCTTTACAAAAATTTTACTGGAAAAAGAGATTCATTGAACAAGCATCTTGGCAATGAACAAGATTATAAGAATCTGTATAAGGAAATAAATTCAGAATTTAATAAGGGTATTGCTCAATTACAAAAAGGGAATCAAACAAATGGTAGAGTCAATGCGGTAAAAATATTTAGACAATTCTATGGTTTAATTAAAGAGGTAGAAACACACTTTATTTTTGCGTTAGAAAATAAACCGACGAATAAAATATTAATTCCAATATTGAGATCAATTAAGTCTAGTGAACACTTAGTCGAAGATGTGTTTAGTAAGATGATAATGGAGCTTTACTCAGTTGAGAACGCTGAAATCCATACAGGACTTAATCTCTACAATAGGATATTAGAGGCAAGAAATGGAAAAAAACAGATTAGAAGAGGCTTTGAGGAATTTGAAAACTTTTTATCTGAAAGATTTTTTGAAGGGAAGGAAATTGAGATTATATCAAACTTAAATGATGAAAAGATCAATTTGTGGATTGATGGTGAGGAGAGAAAGATACATGATGTAGGGGATGGAATCCAATCCATTATACAGTTACTTTTTCCAATTTACACTGCAAAAAATGGTTCTTGGATTTTTATTGAGGAACCCGAAACGCATATGCATCCTGGTCTTCAAAGACTATTTCTTGAAACGTTAATTTCCGATGAATATCTTACCAAGAAGGGATTAAAGTATTTCTTTACAACTCATTCAAATCATCTATTGGACTCCTCAATACCAAAAGATTTGATTTCTGTATTTCAGTTTGATAAGATAAATGAATCCAAATATGAAATTGGAACTGATTTATTACCAAATAAGAAAACACTAGATCTCCTAGGAGTTAAATCCTCATCTGTTCTTATTGCAAATGCTACTATTTGGGTAGAGGGTCCAACAGATAGAAAGTACCTTTCAAGATTTTTAAATCTTTATTGTAAATATCATCAAAAGCCCATTTATAAGGAAGATATCGATTTTGCTTTTATCGAATATGGAGGCAGTTTGCTATCACATTATCTCTTTGAAGAAAAACAAATTTCCGAAGTCAATTCTCTGGAGGTGAATGATGAAATTAAGGCCTTCGCTATATCTACAAAAGTTTTTTTGCTTGTAGATAATGACAACGTTGATAATAGAAGGCGCAAAGGTAAAAGACGATTAGAATTGAAGAAATTATCTGAAAATCAGCCGAACTTCACCTTTTTTGACACAGAATATGTTGAAATTGAAAACCTTTTACCCCCCACTGTACTCAAAGGTTATCTTAAGAAAATAATGAATAGGAAGTATCATAAGAAATTGGATTCATTGGACATATCTCAGAACAAATATGAAAGAACAAGAGTCGGTGAATATTTAATAAACTGCCTAGAGTCCTTGGGCTTATCAGATAACGAACTGCCCAAATTAAAATCCAATTCGGGAACATTATCAAATTATCACAAAATAAACCTCTGTGAGTTCACCATAACCACATTTGAAAGTTATGATGAATTGACTAGAGAAAATAAAGTTTTGAATAGATTAATTGAGCAATTATTCGATTTCATAGGCGATTAGCAACCGTGTTTCCCCTGCTCCCATCCGTAACGGGAGAGGTATTTTTCCCCGCTTTCAACTGCCCCCGATTCAATAGGGGTCCCCATGGAGTCATTCCAGCGGTTGAGAAAGCCAAACAGAGAGATCACCCCGAGGATTTCGACAATTTCCCCTTCGTCCCAGTGTTCGTGCAGCCGGGCCGCCAGGTCGGCATCCACCGTATTGGGTACCTGTGAAGCCGCCAGGGCAAAGTCCAGGGCGGCCCGTTCGGCATCCGAAAATGCGCTGTGGGTCCGGTACTCCCAAATATTTTCCAATTGCCTTTGCTCGGCCCCGTACCGCTCGGCGGCCCGGATGGCATGGGCCTGGCAGTACCGGCAGCCGGTGGCATTGCTGCTCACCCAGGCAATCATCCGTTTCAGGGCTGAGGTCACCTTCCCGTGGTTTTCCATCACGGCCATATTCAACTGGATAAATGCCTTGGAAATGGCCGGCCGCCGCTGCATGGTCAGGACGGAATTCGGGCAGAAACCCAGGGTTTCATCAAAGAATTTGGCCAGCTTCCGGGTTTCGGGATCGGCATTCGGGTCTAAGGGTGTTACAAGGGGCATATGGCGTGATTTTATTGTACTTTTGGGCAAGAAACAAAAAAATTATGGCTTCCACCAATCACGTCACGACGCGCTGGCTGGGGGATATGGCATTTGAATCCAACAATCCCTCCGGCCTGAATTTCCGAATCGATGCAAGCCCCGAAGATGGCGGGGCAGGGTCCGGGATGCGCCCGAAGGCCCTCATGTTGAGTTCGCTGGCAGGGTGTTCGGGACTCGACATTGCCATGCTGATCCGCAAGATGAAACTCGAGGTGTCCGATTTCCATATCGAAACCGTCGGGTCGCTCAGCGAAGACCACCCGCAAACCTACGAGGCGGTCCGGGTGGAGTTCCACTTCCACGGCAAAAATCTCGCACAGGCAAAATTGCAACGGGCCGTGGACCTGTCCGTGGAGAAATACTGCGGGGTGATCGCCATGTTCCGGAAATTTGCGGAACTCGATTTCCAGACTGTTTTCCACGAAGACTGATCCGTATTCCGCGGTGCCCGGGTCCAAGTGCAGCGGGCGCATTCAGCAGCCAGAATAGTTTTGGTGCCAGCCAATTTCGGGGCAGTGCGCCCCCGTACCGGGGTGGGGCAAAAAACGGGTGTAACCTGCCTGCAGCCCACAGGCCTAAATTCAATCCATGTCCATGAGTACGCGTTGGGTTTTTAAACCGGAGCCCGGGAGGGAAGCAGCCTCCCGCCTGGCCGGGGAACTCGGCATCGACCCGTTGCTCGCCGGCCTGCTGGTTCAACGGGGCATCCGGGATTTTGAATCGGCCCGGAGGTTTTTCCGGCCGGAGCTCTCCCACCTCCACGACCCGATGCAGATGCAGGACATGGAACAGGCCGTGGATCGCCTGGAAGTTGCCTTAACCAGGGGTGAACGGATCCTGGTTTACGGGGATTACGACGTGGACGGGACCACGTCCGTTGCCCTGATGGCAGCTTACCTGCGGGAATACAGCGATGCGGTGGCCACCTACATCCCGGACCGCTACCGGGAGGGATATGGCCTCTCCCGCCAGGGGATAGAGTTTGCGGATGACAACGGCATGGGCCTGATCGTCGCCCTGGATTGCGGGGTCAAGGCCATTGAGCAGGCCCGGTACGCCCGGTCCAAAGGCATCGACCTGATTATCTGCGACCACCACCGGCCCGGGGAAACGCTGCCGGAAGCGGTGGCGGTCCTGGACCCGAAACGCGATGACTGCCCCTACCCCTACAAGGAACTTTGCGGTTGCGGGGTGGGTTTTAAGCTCATCCAGGCGCTGCATGAGCGGCGCGGCCTGGACCCGGCAGAGCTCCTTCCCTACCTGGACCTGGTGGCTACCGCTATCGGGGCGGATATCGTCCCGATCACCGGGGAGAACCGGGTGATGGTCCACTACGGGCTGCAGGTGATCAACGGCGGGGCCCGTCCGGGGATCCGCGCGTTGCTCCGCGGGCTGGACAGGAAAAACTACCAGGTATCCGACCTGGTATTCCGGGTTGCCCCCCGGATCAATGCCGCCGGGCGGATGCAGCACGGGGAGGACGCCGTCCGGTTGCTCACCGAGACAGACCCGGCCCGGGCCGGGGCACTGGCCGACGAAATCGAATCGCTGAACAGCCAGCGCAGGGAGACCGAACAGGCCATTACCGACGAGGCCCTGGAGATGGTCCGTTCGGAAGGAGGGGAGGCCCGGATGAGTACGGTGGTTTTCAAGGAAGACTGGCATAAAGGGGTTATCGGCATTGTGGCGTCCCGCCTTATCGAGACGTATTACCGCCCCACCCTGGTGTTTACCCGCAGCGGCGATAAATTGGCGGCATCCGCGCGCTCGGTGCGCGGCTTTGACCTCTACGAGGCCCTGGAAGCATGTTCGGACTGTATCGAACAATTCGGCGGACACACGTACGCCGCCGGCCTGACCCTGGAGGCTTCCCGATTCCAGGACTTTAAGGACCGGTTTGAAAAGGTGGTGTCCGAGCGGATCACCGAGGATTCCCTGACTCCGGAAATCCAGATAGACCTCAAAATCCACCTGAGCCAGATCCACCCGAAACTCGTCCGGATCCTCAGTCAGTTTGGCCCGTTTGGCCCGGGGAATCCCGCCCCGGTATTCGTTGCCGGCCCCCTGGTGGATACCGGGTATGCGCGTACCGTCGGGGAAGGCGGGGCGCATTTAAAACTAGCTGTTACCCAGGATGGCTCCGGCCCCATTGGCGGGATAGGATTCGGGTTGGGAGACCGCCTGGACCTGATCCAGGGGGGCAGGGAGTTTTACGCCGTTTTTTCCATCGAGGAGAACCACTGGCAGGGCAGGACGAGCACGCAGTTAAAAATCCGGGACATCCGGGACGCGGCACCGGATTGATTCCCCAGGCGCGAAATGCCCGGGACCCGGGCCTGGGTAGCCGTTGGGTTTACTGGCGGTAGTATTCCAGTTTCAGGGTTTCCCCGTCAAAAACCCCATAGCTGTAATGGGAAATCCAGTCGCCCAGGTTGACGTAGCGGCTGGAATCGGTCAGTTTGATGTCCAGCGGCAGGTGGCGGTGGCCGAAGACAAAGTAGTCGAAATGGGCTTCGGTGAGTTTGCGCCTGGCGTATTGTACGAGCCATTCCCGGTCTTCGCCCAAAAAGCGGACGTCCTCTTCGCCGGAAATCATCTTGTTTTTCACGGAGAAATACTGCGCCATGCGGACGCCCAGGTCCGGGTGCAGCCACCGGAAGGCCCACTGGGCCACGGGGTTGGTAAAGACCTTCTTCATTCGCTTAAACCCTTTGTCCCCGGGTCCCAGCCCGTCGCCGTGGCCGATGAAAAAGCGCTTCCCGCCGATTTCAAAAACGCGCGGTTTATGGTACACCGGAATGTTCAGCTCTTCTTCGAAATACCCGTCCATCCAGAGGTCGTGGTTGCCCACAAAGTAAATGACTGGGATCCCCTGGTCGGTCAGGGAGGCCAGGGCGCCCAGCGTGCGGGTAAACCCCTTGGGCACCACCCGCTTGTATTCAAACCAGAAATCAAATAGGTCGCCCAACAGGAAGATGGCTGCGGCGTCTTCCCGGATGGAATCGAGCCACGCCACAAACCGACGCTCGCGGACCAGGCTTTCCCGTGAATTCGGGGCGCCCAGGTGGTTGTCGCTGGCAAAATAAACCTTCTTGCCGCCGGGGATGGCTATTGGGTCAGGAATGGTAGGGTGCTGCTGCATGCGTAGTAAAGATACGAACTGCCGGTGGTTCCCGGACTGTCAATCCGGGTTGTCCGAGGCAAACCATTCGGCATAGGCCGTCCCGGTCTCCCGAAGCCGCAGCGAATGCAGCCGGATATGTTCGGGGAGTCGTTTGCTGATCCGATGGGCAAAATCCACCACCATATTTTCACTGGTGGGTTGGTAATCCGCCAGGATGACCCGGTGACCCTCCCGTTCCAGGGTGCGGGCCAGTTCCACATGGGGCGTGTTCCGGTTAAAAATGGTGGCGTGGTCAAAACGGTCTACCACCTCTTCCCTGACCACTTTCTTCAGGTCGCCAAAATCCATGACCATCCCGAGCTTCACCGCCCCGTCCTCTGCGATGGGCGTCCCAATCACGGTAACGGAAAGGTGGTAGCTGTGACCGTGGACATTCCGGCATTTCCCGTCGTACCCGTACAGGGCGTGGCCGGTCTCAAATGTAAATTCCTTGGTGATGCGTACGCGTGCCATGATCGGATCTCTAGTTGCAAAAGTAGAAAAACATCGGAAGGAATCCCGTGCCGTCCGGGAAAATGGCCCGGGATGCGTAAATTGCCAAAAAAAGCTTTGGCAGCCAAACGACTCAAATCCATTGCCGACCAGGAACGCATTTCCCTGCGGGATTCCTTTCGGGGCTGGCAATCCATCCCGCGTTTTTTCAGGGAGATCTACGCCGCCGGGCCCCGGTTGTTTATCCTGAACCTGTTGGGCCGCCTGCTCAAAGGTTTCAGCCCGGTTGTACTCCTGTGGATCGGCAAGGTCATCATCGACGAAATCGTCTTCCTGCTGAACAACCCGGACGGGGATTTTACCCGCCTGTGGACGTATGTCGCCATTGAATTGGGCGTGGCCCTGCTCACAGACCTGATCGGCCGGGGGGTCACCCTGACGGACGGCCTTTTGGGGGACCTCTATTCCAACGCTTCGTCCGAACGCATCATCCACAAGGCCGCCGACCTGTCCATGTCCCAGCTGGAGAACCCCGTTTTCTACGACAAGCTGGAACGCGCCCGTATGCAGACCAACAGCCGCGTATCCCTGATGAGCAATGTCCTGGCGCAGGGCGAGGGCCTGCTTTCAATAATTTCCCTGATCGCGGGCCTTATCTATTTCGAACCCTGGTTGATCCTGCTGCTGATTTTGAGTATCGTGCCCGCTTTTATCAACGAACTCAAGTTCTCCTCGGACCGGTACTCCCTGGCGCGCAGCTGGACGAGCGAAAGGCGCGAACTCGATTACCTGAGGTATATCGGCGCCAATAACCGAACGGCCCAGGAGGTGAAGCTATTCGGGCTAACAGGGTTTATCGCCGGCCGGTTCCGGGACATGGCGGCGCAGTACTACCGGCTCACCCGGAGGCTGGCCGTCCGCCAGAGCCTCTTTGGGGGCCTGTTTAACCTGCTGGGGGTCATCGCCTATTACGGGGCGTATATCCTGATCATCTACCGCACTCTGGGCGGGCTGCTCACCCTGGGGGAACTCACCTTCCTCTCCGGTTCCTTCAACCGGTTGCAGACCAATATGCAGGGCTTCTTTTCCCGGTTTACGCGGATTTCGGAGAGTGCCCTCTATCTGAAGGATTATTTCGATTTTATCGACCTGGAACCGGAAAGTCCCGGGGGAGACGTGGTCCCCATGCCGGATCGCATCCGCGAGGGATTCGAATTCCGGGAGGTGTATTTTACCTACCCGGAAAGCGACACGCCGGTACTCAAAGGGGTCAGTTTCCGCATCCGGGCGGGCGAGAAGATTGCCTTTGTCGGGCAAAACGGGGCCGGGAAAACCACGCTCATCAAACTGATCCTGCAATTTTACCAACCGACTTCCGGGCAGATCCTGCTGGACGGGACGGATATTTCCCGCTTTGACAAGGAGGCTTACAGGAAGCGGTTTGGGGTCATCTTCCAGGATTATTTCCGGTACGAATTCACGTTGCGGGAGAATATTGCCGTGGGGGATATCGGGGCCGTCCGGGACGATACCCGGATTGGCGAGGCCGCGCGGAAAAGCCTGGCGGACCAGGTGGTACAGGAAATGGCCGACGGCCTGGAGCAGCAGCTCGGGCGCCGGTTTGCCCGCGGGCAGGAACTCAGCGGGGGGCAGTGGCAGAAGGTGGCCCTGGCACGGGCCTACATGAAAGACGCGGACGTTATGGTCCTGGACGAACCCACGGCCTCCCTGGACGCCCGGGCGGAATACGAGGTGTTTGAGCGGTTTATCGGGCTGACCAGGGGACGAACCAGCATCATTATCTCCCACCGGTTCAGCACCGTCCGGATGGCCGACCGGATATTGGTGCTCGAAGACGGGGTGGTAACCGCCCTGGGCACCCACGAGGACCTGATGGAACAAGGCGGCCTGTACGCGGAACTATTTACCCTGCAGGCTGCGGGGTACCAGTAGGCAGATCTCTTTTCAGGCCGGACTTCCGTTATTCCAGCGCCTCTTCGGCGTAAACCCCCGGGGTGTGAGTGCCCGGCACGTGTATTATTTTTTCTCCTTGAATTTCCGCAGGGTTTCCTGGGTGGTTTCGGACAGGGCCAGCCGCCCGGTTTCTGCGGCGCGTTCCGGCAGGAGGTCCCCCCAGTGGTCCGTCCCCTCCCAGAGGGCCTTTTTCAGGGCTGTAAGCGCGGCAGGCGGATAGGAGGCGAGTTGGGAAGCAAAGAATTCGGCTTCCTCGTCCAGGGCCTGGCGCGAATCGAATACGCGCGCATACAAGCCTTTTTCCTGAGCCCAATAAGCGCTCTTCCACTCTGTGGGGGAGAGGGACAGCTCTGCGAGCCCGGCTGCCCCGGTTTTCCGGGCGACGGCCGGTGCAATCACCAGGGGGGCAATGCCGATACTGATTTCCGAGAGGCGTACCGAAGCGCCTTCAAGGGCCAGGGCGTAATCGCAGGCGGCTATCAGCCCCACGCCGCCACCAACCGCCTTGCCGTGGACACGGGCCACGATGGGCTTTGGACACCTGCGCATGGCATTGATGACGCGGGCAAAGCCGCTGAAGAATTCGGCCCCGGTTTCCGGGTTGTCTATTTCCAGGAGTTCGTCAAAGGAAGCGCCGGCACAAAAGGCCCGGTCGCCTTCGGATTGCAGCAGGATTACCGAGATGTCGCCATCCCCGCCCAGGGCATCGATTTCCCGTTCCAGGCGACTCAACAGGTTGGAGGTGAAGGAGTTGCTGGCAGGATGGCCGAATTCCACGCGGGCCAGTGGGCCTGAGCGCTGGGTGTAAAGACTGCCTTCTTTGCGGGCTGCGGTCATGGTTTTTACCCAAATTTATGCCTTTTGCAAGAGCGGGCGAAATTTTTGCCGGAACTTCCAGACCAGGGGCGCTCCGCGGAACAGCATCCACACCGTAAACGCCCCCCAGATACCGTAAAGGCCCCAATCCAGCACTTTTCCGAGATAGAGGGCGGGGACAAAGCCCAGGAAGGTGGCAAAAAGAAGGACGTTCCTCAAAAACCGCATCTTCCCCATCCCCTTGAATATCCCGTCGAATACAAAGGCGATCCCGTTGATGGGCATTCCGAGGATCAGGATGAAGAAGAAGCTGTAGAACGCCTGCAGAACCAGGACGTCCTCCGAGAAGAGCCTGCCGGTGGGGCGGTAGAAGACGGTTGCAGCGACCATCAGGAAAAGGCAGACCCCCAGGCCGTAGCGGCTGAGTTTTTTGGCCAGGTTCCAGAGGCTGTCGTAGTCCTTTGCACCCAGGAACCGCCCGCCCAGGATTTTCCCCGCAGAGGAGTACCCGTCTACGAAGAAGGCGGCAAAGAGCCAGAGGTTGATTGCGATGGTATGCGCGCCGATAAACCGATCGCCCAGGGCCGTGGCTTCCCGGACGGCCAGTAGGAGCGCCAGGTTCAGGGATAGCGTGCGGATAAACAAATTGAGTACCATCCCGATCAGCCGGCGCATTTCCGGGTGTACGGGAAACTGCAGTTTCAGGCGGATCGGCGTCCGCCACATGAGCAGCCCCAGTGCCAGGAGGGCCATCACCCCCTGGGCGATCAGGCTGGCCCAGGCAGCCCCCTCCAGGTTCATAGCGGGAATCCATCTATCCACGCCGTAGACCAGGGCAAAGTCCAGCAGGATGTTCAGCCCGGCACCGGTAATGGCGATGAGCATGGGCCACCCGGTATTTTGCAGGCCCTGGAAAATCCCCATGATCGCGAAGGTGAGTAGTGTCAGCGGAAATCCCCAGACACGGATTTGGAAGTAGGAGATACAGTATTCCAGGATCAGGCCCTCGGCGTTCAGCAGCCCGAAAATCTGCGGGCTCAGGGGGAGGGAGACCCCCAGGATCAAAAGACTCAGCGCGAGATTCAGGAAAATAGCCTGGGCGGGGAGCGTTTTGATGTCGTCCAGCCGGTCGCCGCCCACATACTGGGCCACAATGGCCGATACGGCAGACCGCGTCTGGCCCAAAATCCAGATAAGCATCGAAAGGAAGGACCCGACAATCCCCACGGCTGCCAGGGATTCCAGGCCGTTCTCCGGGATGTTGCCCACGATGGCCGTATCCGTGATGCTGAGAACGGGCTCGGCGATACCGGCGAAGATAGCAGGTATGGCCAGGCGGTTGATGTTTTTCCGGGAGAGGGCTGGATTCACACCTGCGAATTTACGACCCGCTCGTAACAATAAAAAGGGTAAGCGCTCTGCCTGGGGAAGTAGACAGCCCCCAGGCGCTGGTAACCCCGCTGCTCGTAGAATCGCTGGTTTCGGTGGTTTCGGCTGAAGGTGTCCAGGCGGATGGAGCGGGCGCCTTGCCGGAGCGCCAATCCCTCGGCATGGTCCATCAGCTGTTGTGCCAGGCCCTGGCGTTGGTAATCCGGGTGAACGCCCAGGCGGTGGATGTAGAGGTTGTCGCGATTCGGGGTAAGCCAGCGTACCGATTTGTATTCTTCATCCATCCGGGAAGATACCACGATGGTCCCCACCGGCCCGTGGCCCGCGTCGATCACCCACAGTTCCCCCCGGTCCAGGTCCCGGACAAAGGCTTCCCGCTTCGGGTAGACGTCCGTCCACTGAAAGATGCCGTTGGCCTGCATGGCGCGGCCGCAGGCCCTGGCCATTTCCATAATTTCGGGGATTTCCTCTACTTTTGCAGGGCGGATCATTTCGCAGCCGACATTTTGTGTAAATTTAGAGGAATTAACTAGATCCAACCACCCATGAAAAAAATCCTGGTCCCTGTAGGAAACCCCGAAAGCGCCCTCGAAACACTGAAATACGCCGTGAGCTTCGGCGCGGAATTCAAGGCTGAAATCTACGCGATGGAAGTGCTGACAAAGACCAGCCGGGCCGGGGAGTTGTCGAACGTGAAGGAGAAATTCGTCGAGAGCAGCAAGGAACGCCTTCGCGAACTGATCGGCCAGATCGATACGGGGGGTGTGGACGTTAAAGTGGCCACCTATCAGGGCGACCTGGTAGACGGCTTGAATAACCTCACAGCAGAACTGGATATCGACCTGATCCTGGTAGCCCCCCGGAGTGTGGAAATTGACGAGGAGCTCTACCTGGGGAATACCACCGGGCGAATCATCAAGCGCACCAACATCCCCACGCTGATTGTGCCGAAAGGCTGCTCCTTCAAGCCCTACAAAACCATCCTGACCGCATTCCGGTCCGGGATCCTCAAAAGGAAGCGGGTCCTCAAACCCCTGGTCGCCATTCAGGAGAAGTTTGGGGCCACGGTGAACCTGCTGATGGTCAAGACCCCGAATTATACGGACGACGACCTGAAGATCAATACCGCCCTGATGGACATCGCCTCCCAGGTGACCATGACCGAACATGCAAACACGTATCTGGGCGTACTGGAGCACCTGCAGAGCCAGCAACCGGACCTGCTGACGGTATTCAGAAGGAAGCGGGGCTTTTTCAATGCGCTCTGGGAGAAGAACACGATCCAAAAATCCGAGTTTTCGGCACGGATTCCCGTGTTGGTGCTTAGTGTGAAGAAGGATTGAGGGGGCAACATAAGCCAAATGACTTCTCCATGCGAAAAATCCTGGTATGCACCCTGTTATTTTTCTATTACCCGAGCTTTTCCCAAACCCTGACCGATGAATCCGACAAGGAGGAGCTGACCTATGTGCTTTCGAATATTCAGCGTACTGTAGAGGGTCATAAATCGATTTTTGACGGAGCTTTTTATTTTCGGGTCTATCAAATCTGGGATTCCCGTGGGACGCCAGAAGGGACTTTCCCAGGATCCGAGGAAGCCTATTCTGCCTATTATATTGCAGTGAGCCCGGATGGAGACTATTACGTTGGGGCTGAGCTTTTCAAGGTAGGGGGGCTCATTGCTCCGGAATGGTTGGGGATTGAACCCCAGCAGTATCCGGAAGTAAAGATCCGATTCCGGCATGGACCCCATAATCAGCGTAAGGTGGTGGAGTATGTTCTCCGGCCAGAGATCCGTTGAGTTCTCCAGGACCGGAGTCGCTTCGCAGCTCCGGATGATCTCCCGTACTGCAAATGCCATCATCCGACTTCGCTATGCCTTTCGGCATAGACGCTTAAAAACACGAAAGCCACTCAAGTAAACTTGGTGGCTTTCTTAGTTCTTAATCGCATCTCCGAAGTCGGATGATGTCGCTTGATCGTGGAGAATACCGGAGTCGAACCGGTGACCTCTTGCATGCCATGCAAGCGCTCTAGCCAGCTGAGCTAATCCCCCGTGAACTAGACGGCAAAAATACGCATTTTATACAATTCTCAAAAATGTTCCTGATTTTTCTGATAGGAATTCCGGGGGCGGATTCTGCTTGTTATCTTGTGGTTTTCACGAATAAAACCAAAGAGACCCATGGATCAATTAAAGGATAAGGTAGCCTACATTACAGGAGGCTCAAAAGGAATCGGATACGGGATTGCCCAATCGCTGCTCGCGGCGGGCATGCGCGTGGCAATCAGCGGTCGGGATAAAAAGCGGATTGAGGAGGCGGCTGCGTCCCTGGACCGGGAGCGGGTCATCCCGATTGTGTCGGATGTTACCCGTCTGGAAGATGAAGAGGAGGCCGTCAAGACAATTTTGTACCGTTGGGGCCAGGTAGACGCCGTGATTGCAAACGCTGGCCTTGGTCACTTTGCGCCCGTGGACGAACTTTCCCCGGACCATTGGAAACAGATGATCGACACGAATCTGACCGGCGTTTTCCACACGCTGAAAGCTGCTTTGCCGGCCCTGAAGGAATCCCGGGGGTACTACATTACTGTGGCAAGCCTGGCCGGGACAAATTTTTTCGCCTCCGGGGCGGGTTATAACGCCACCAAATTCGGGGTGGTGGGTTTTACGCAGGCGGCCATGCTGGACCTGCGCCCCTTTGACATCAAGGTGTCGACAATCATGCCCGGCTCCGTGGCCACGCATTTCAACAACAATGAGCCCTCGGAAAAGGACGCCTGGAAGATCCAGCCGGAAGACCTGGGCGAACTGGTACTGGACCTGCTGAAAATGCACCCGCGGACGCTGCCGAGCAAGATCGAGGTCCGGCCTTCGCGCCCGGATAATAAGTGATCCCTACGCGGGGCGGGCTTCAAACGGGACTGCGGGGTTGAACACTTCCAGCAGGAGCTCGTGGAGGACCTCCCGGAATGCAGTAAGCGTATCCGCATGGATTTGCTCTTCCGTCTGCCGGGGGGCGGTGCGTACCCCGAACCACTGGTAGCCGGCCCCGAGGTTTTTAAAGGATACCACCCCTGCTTTTTCAGGCAGGGTCCCGGAATCGCCGGCATAGAGCAGGGCGTAACACAGTACCTGGAAGGCCTTGGCCCGGTCCGGTTCCGTCCGGAGCGATTCCCATTCGGAAACCCGCAGCTCGGCCGGGGTTACCTTCCCGGTCTTGTAATCGACAATCCGTACCTGCCCGTCCACCTCCTCAATCCGGTCGACGGTGCCTTTGAGGGTTACCGGATGCTGCAGGCCCGGGACTGCGAGTTCCTGCCGGAATTTCTTTTCCACCCCGAGGATCCGGATACGGTGCTTTTCCGCCCGGGTCACCTCACTGCCGAGGAAGTGATCCAGGTGCTGCCGGAGGACCTGCAGGGCAATTAGGTTTTTGCCCCGGGCTTTTCCATCGCGCAAATAGTTTTTTCGAAATGCCCGCTCGATGGCGCTGTCGGATCGGTTCCGGAGTTCCGCCAGGTTATCCCTGTTCAGGAAGGCGCCTTCCAGGGGCCTGTAGAGTTCTTCCAGAGCATCGTGCAGTACGGTGCCGAAGGTGTTTGCAGCTACGGTTTCCTCCAGTTCCTCCGTTTCGTCCAGGCCCAACACATTGCGCTGGTAAAACAGCAGGGGATCGGCGATGAAACGGCTCAGGGAAGTAGGGGAAAACCCGCTGGAGGCCATTTCCTGCAAGCGTTCAAGAAGTTCCGGCCCCTTATGGATCCGCAATTCGCCCGGCCGTTCGGCCCCGGTTTCCGGTACGGCGAAGGCCAATTCCGTCTGGGGCCCCAGGACGGGGTCGGTGCGCAGCTGGTTGATAAACCGGCTGGGCTCGCCCCCTTCGATGACTTCCGGTTCCGTATTGTAGCAGATCACCACGCGGCGTGCCCGCTGGAGCAGCCGGTAAAAGTGGTAGGTGTAGACGGCGTCCTTTTCCTTATACGTGGGCATCCCGAATTCCCGCTTGACGTCGAAGGGGATGAAGGAGGCATTCGATTTGCCTGAAGGCAGGATGCCTTCGTTTACGGATGTGATAATCACCGTGTCAAAGTCCAGGTTCCGGCTTTCGAGCATTCCCATTACCTGGAGGCCGCTGAGGGGCTGCCCCTCAAAATCCACCTTTTCATCGGCCAGTAGTTGCCGGTAGAGCAATTGGAGGGATTTCAGGTCGCTGACAAACGGGTAGGCCCCTGTAAGTTGGATCAGCTGGTTGAAAAGCTGGTTAAAATGGAACAGGTATTCGAGTTGTAACGGGTCCCCGGCTTTCTGGTACACGGGTTTCAGGGCCCGGGTGATGTCTTCCAGGTTTTTTGCATGGTCGCTTGGGGGTGCACCCGGCGGAGGGAGCAGCAATTCCCGGACGGTTACAGGCAGCCCCATGGCTTCCAGGGCGTCGGAATCTGCGTAATACAGGTTTTCGCGAATCAGATACATCCGGCCCCGGGTCGGTTCGAAATCCAGGGACCTGAACCAGGACTGCAGGTAGGGGTGTGCGATCAGCACGAGCAACTGCGGCACCCGCCAACCCTCTGCGGTCTTGCGGATGCGCATCTCCAGGAGCAAGTCGAATAGCTGTGCCATCGGGCTGTGCCGGATGGGATAGCTCATCGTAATGTTTACCGCGGGGATTTCTGCGGGGAGGGCGTGCAGCACCGGCGTCAGCAGGGCCTCATCCCCCAGCACCAGGGCCGTATTTTCAATACCCTCCGGGTCTTCGGCATATAATTCCCCCAGCAGCGAGCCGCAGTATTTGGCCTGGGCAACGGATTTGGGGATGCCCACCATCCGGATATTGCGCGGGCTGGCGAAATGATTTTGGATGCCCGCGAGACCCGTCCTGAGGGAAGGCCAATCCCGCAGGTGTTTGCGCATAAAATGCCCGGCATCGTGGACGGGGTTGTCGATGTAGTGGGGATCCGCGTCCCAGTAGATTCGGGATCCCGGTTTTTCCAGCAACTGCTGAATGATTCGGTCTTCCGCCGTATTCAGCGCATTGAAACCGATAAAGATATAACGTACGTCCCCCCGGGCTGCCGCATAGGAGGCTAATTGGGAAGCGGCGGCGCGATAGGCCATCCCCTGGTAGGCAAGGCCTTCCCCGGCGAGGTTTGTCCGGAACCGCGAATAGATCGGCGCCAGGTTCTTCCAAAAGGCGATTTGACGGTCCATCATGGGGGTGCTGCTGCCATCCGGGGTCCAGTTGCGGATTTCGTTCAGGGCGGCCAGGGTTTCGAATAACCGGTCCGTGTCTACCAGGTAGCGGTCGGCCTCGTTAAAATCCTGCAGGAGGGTGGGCCCCCACTTGGTAAAATCGGCAAAGGATTCCTGTTGAATGCCTTCCTGGTCCAGGCAGGCTTCGTAAAGCCGGAACAGCAGGTGGAGCGTGCCGGCATACCGCAAACCGGAAATCTCCGCGACAAAGTCCTCAATACTCCAGATGTGAGGCGACAGGAAGGTACTGGTTGCCCGCTGGGCCATGCGGTTCTTTAGAAAAAAGCCGGCCCGCTTGCTCGGCAGGACAAAAACAAACGAGGACGGGTCCGATTGCCATTCGGGCAGGTCGTCCAGTACGGAATCCAGGAAAGACTGCATGTACTAAAAATAGAAAAGCCCCGGCATTTCTGCCAGGGCTTTCCCAAGATTATCGGTTATATAAACTTACTCCTTGATGAGGTTGATCTCAACCCGACGGTTCTGCGTACGACCGGCACGGGTGTTGTTGGTGGCGATCGGGCGCTCTTCACCGTAACCTACAGCTTCCAGGCGAGAGGCATCGATGCCTTCGTTGATCAGGAAGTCGCGTACAGAGTTGGCGCGCTCTTCGGAGAGTTTCTGGTTCAGTGAGTTGCTGCCCACGCTGTCGGTGTGACCTTCAACGGTGAAGCGGCTGTTCGGGTACTGATCCAGGATCCGGATAATGTCTACGAATACGCGGGTGGACTCGGGCTTCAGAGAAGCTTTTCCGGTGTCGAAGAGGATCGTACGGGCGTACTCGTTAAGCTGGGCCTGTACTTCTTCAGTTACTTCCGGGCAGCCGTTGTTGGCTACAGTTCCGGCAGTATCCGGGCACTCGTCGTCTTTGTCGAGGACACCGTCGCCGTCAGTATCCGGCCAGGGGCATCCGTTGTTTTCAGCAGGACCTGCTTCAGAAGGACACTCATCGTCCTTGTCGGCAACGCCGTCTCCGTCAGCATCGGGGCATCCGGAAAGAGCCGGCAGACCAGCTTCGTTCGGGCAGGCATCGTCCTTGTCGGCAACACCGTCTCCGTCAGCATCGGGGCATCCGTTCATCTCCATGGATCCGGCCTCGTTCGGGCAGGCATCCTTGGCATCTTCGATTCCGTCTCCGTCAGAATCCGGGCAACCGTTAAAGGCTTCCAGTCCGGCAACTTCGGGGCAGGCATCGTCTTTGTCGTAGATACCGTCACCGTCCGTGTCGGTTCCGCCAAAGCGAATAGAGACACCGGCCAGGTGCTGGAAGTGCTTCACGCCGTAATCTTCGAAGGCGTGCTTGTATTGTGTTTGGAGGGTCAGACCGATAAAGTCGGTAAACCAGTAGTTCACACCGATACCTCCATTAACCGTACCGGCTCCGATTTCGTCAACCCAGGTGTAACCACCACCTACTTCAACGAAAGGATCGATCTTGGTATTTTTCAGAATATTGTACTTGATGGTACCATCTACAGCATAGTGCGAAAGATCGTCGGCAGAAACATCCCCGAGCTTGGAGATGCGGTTCAGCGATCCACGGACACCTACTGCAAATCCATCACCGATATATTTCGATACATGAACATAAGAGATGGAAGGCAGGATGTTCCAGTGGTCGTTCGCGTTGAAGTACTCACTGAAAAGGGATCCCGTCGGGTAAGCGGCATCTGAATCGTTGGTGGGGTAAACGTCAATGGCGTTCACACCGAAGCTTATTTGCCAGGGATTATTCTCATCCTGTGCTTGTATGTTGTTAAACCCTAAAACGAGTAGGCCAACAACCAATAATCTGCTAAGCTGTTTCATGTTCAAATTTTTAAGTTTAAGTGTTTATTAGAGGCAAATGTAAGTTGTTAAAGTTTATTAACAAAATCATATTCCCATTTTTTTCGTCCCAAATCGCCTGTCTTTACAGGGTTCAGATGACCCCGAGATCTCTGCCCACTTCCTTGAATGCCATGATGGCCCTGTCGAGGTGTTCGAGCTCGTGTGCAGCGGATAACTGGACCCGAATCCGGGCCTTCCCCTTGGGCACCACGGGATAGAAAAACCCGATCACATAGATGCCTTTTTCCAGCAGTCTTTCGGCCATTTCCTGGGACAGTTTCGCGTCGTAAAGCATCACCGGGACGATGGCGGACTCCCCGTCGACGATATCAAACCCGAGCGCCTTCATCCCTTTTTTGAAATACGCGGTATTCCGGTCCAGGGTTTTTTTCAGGGAATCGTCCCGGGACAACAGTTCGAACACCTTGATGGAGGCGCCGACGATGGCCGGTGCGAGGCTGTTGGAAAACAGATACGGCCGGGACCGCTGCCGGAGCATTTCGATTATTTCCTTTTTCCCGGTGGTGTACCCGCCCATGGCGCCCCCCAGCGCCTTGCCCAGGGTGCCGGTGATGATGTCGATGCGGCCGAGCACCCCTTTTTCCTCCAGGGTGCCGATGCCGGTCTCCCCGATAAAGCCGGTGGCATGGCATTCGTCGATCATGACCAGGGCATCGTATTTTTCGGCCAGGTCGCAGATCTCGTCCAGGGGGGCCAGCAGGCCGTCCATGGAGAAGACCCCGTCGGTGACGATGACCTTGAACCGGGCCCCGTCCTCCTGGGCCTTTTGGAGCTGTTCCTCCAGGGAGGCCATATCCGCATTGGCATACCGGTACCGCATGGCCTTGCAGAGGCGTACCCCGTCGATGATCGAGGCGTGGTTCAGCGAATCGGAAATGATGGCATCCTCAGGCCCGAGCAGCGGTTCGAATACCCCGCCGTTGGCGTCGAAGGCCGCCGCATATAATATGGTATCCTCGGTTCCGTAAAAATCCGCAATGGTCTGTTCCAGTTTTTTGTGGATGTCCTGGGTGCCGCAGATAAAGCGGACGGAAGACATCCCGAACCCGTGGCTGTCGAGCGTATCCTTGGCGGCGCGGACCACTTCCGGGTGGGCGGAGAGGCCCAGGTAGTTGTTGGCGCAGAAATTCAGCACTTCCTGCCCCGTGGAAATCCGGATCACAGGCCCCTGGGCACTTGTGATGACGCGCTCTTCCTTAAATAGCCCTGCCTGGCGGATGTCCTCCAGTTCGTTTTTCAGGTGTTCTTGTATTTTCCCGTACATAATTAAAGGGTTTCTGTTTGGATTCCGTTGTCTGTGATGTAGACCAGCAGTGCCCGGTCGATTTTCAGCCCCATTTCTTCGATGGCGGAGGCGTAGCCCCGCAGCTGGTCCCGGTGTCCGGGGGCAGGCCGGGCGGTTTTGTAATCGATGATTACTGCCCTTCCCTCTTGAATTACCAACCGGTCCGGGCGCAAAATTACCTTATTTCGGAGAATGATGTCCCTTTCGTTGTAAATCTCTGCCCCTTCCTCAAAATACGGGGCGAGCTCCGGGTGGTGGACCACTTGTTCCAGCAGCCTGGCCAGGGACTCCTTTTCCTCTGCCGGCAGCAACCCCTCCCCGACAAGCCGCGGGATCACCCCGGGCAGGTCCGCTGCCGTACGGATCAGGCTCAGGGCCAGGTGGAGCGTATTCCCGTAGGCTGCAGCAGCTTCCTGGGCGCTGTCCCAAAGCCGGCCGGACCGCGTGACGACCCGGAGGCGCCCGGCATCCCTTGAAGAATATCCCAGGGGTAAGGGACTGCGTACCGGAAATTCGCGGTGTCCCGGGGCCGGGGCCGGGGATCCGAAGGTGTAGGTACAGGTGGCGTCCTCCCATTTTCCGGTAGCGCGGAGATAGCTGGCATACAGGTCGGTGTAACGGGCGGGTTCGCGGGTTTCCCCATCGGGCGCTTTCCCGGTCAGGACAAATAGGGCGTGGATGGCCCGCGTATGGGCCACGTAGAGGACATTGAAGGCGTCGAGCTCCAGTTTTTCCCGCTCCTCCCGGTAGCATGCTGCCGCCGCCGCCCCATAGTGCTCCACCTCCTTGCGGGAACTGATTTGCAGGTAGGAGAACCCGCAGAAACTCTCCGGGTCCACCGGGAGCCAGAGCTTCGGGTTCTTTCCCCCGTAAATCTGCGAATCCGCGAACGGGAAGATGACCACCGGGAACTCGAGACCCTTGGCACTGTGGATGGTCATCAGGCGGAGGGCATCCGGGTTTTCGGGGGCTGCGATACTCAGTTTGTCTTTTTTGCTGTCCCAGTATTCCAGGAAGGTCCCCGGGGAGACATCCCCGTTTCGGGAGGCATCCAGGGCGTGTTCCAGGAGTGCAAACAGGTAGGCGTCGGCAGCTCCCCCCAGGCGGAAGTTGCGGATGGCCTCCTCCAAAATATCATAGGCTGGCTTCAGCCGCATGACCCCCGGGTCAAAAGACCATTCCTGCACCAGCAATTCCCCGGTATCCCCGAGGTGGTTGCGGATCCACGCATGCGTGCCTGCCCCGGCGGGGGCCAGGAAGGAAAGTACGCCATAGGCGTGGTTCGGGTCGGACGGGTCCTGCAGGAGGCGGAGCAAATCTACCAGGAACCGGACCGTCGGATGGTTGGCTAGCAACAGGGTTTCCGAGGAGATAACCGGAATGCCTTCGGCCAGCAACCGGTCGGATAGCGCTACCCCGTCCTTCCGCCTCCGGGTCAGGACGCAGATGTCACCCAGCCGGTACCCCTCCCCCCTGAGGCGCTCCAGGATTTCAACCGTTCGGTCCAGGTAAGCCGTTTCGCTGTCTGCTGCGTCGGGGTCCTGGAATTGAATCTCCACCCACCCGGGTTGACGGGAATGCGCCAGTTGGCGATTGCCATCGAGGAACAACCGGCTGTAGGCCTCATTGCTGAGCCGGGAACTGAGGACCGAGAAAAAGTCGTTGTTGAAGTCTACGATGGTTTGGGAGCTTCTGAAGTTTTTTTCAAGCGGTGCCCGGGTAGGGTCGATGGAGAATGGGTTGCCGGGGCCCTGTATCAGGCCCAGGAACTGTTCGGCTTTACCGCCGCGCCACCGGTAGATGGCTTGTTTGACGTCCCCGACGAGAACCAGCGAGCCGTGCCGGCCCTGCTGGTCTTCCCCTTCCAGGGCATTCCCGATCAGCGGAACCAGGTTTTTCCACTGCAGTTCCGAGGTGTCCTGAAATTCATCGATAAAGTAGTGTCGGTATTTTTCGCCCAACCGTTCGTATATGTAGGGAGCGGGCTGGCCGGCCAGTTCCTCGGCGATGATGCTGTTAAACCGCGCCACGGGAAGCAGGCTGTCCGCCTCCTGTATCCGCTGCAGTTCCAGTTGCAGCAACCCCAGGACCGTAAACGGCGCGCTATTCTGATAAGCATTGCTCAGGAACGCGCGCTGGTAGATTCGCAAACGGATGGTTTCGAACTGCCGGGCAAATTCCGGGTGCAGCCCGTCCAGCAATGCTTTTGTGTCCTCCGGCGTCTTTTTGCTGTAAAGGGGCTTTTCGGCAAATTCCCGCTTCCACGCTGCGTCGAAATTCTGGTCAAAATCCCCGGCGTTGACCTTGCGGATAAAATCCGGGAAATAACCCCGGGAGAAGTCCAGGCGTTCCAGCTCGTTGTTTTCAATAACGCGGAGGATTTCGGAGGTAGTCCGGAGGAGGTCGGCTTCGCATTCGTCCCGCATGGCGGCCAGGCTTTCCCGGAGCCGGACAAAATCCGCCATTCCCTTTCCGCGGAAGGTATCCAGGTATTCCCGATGGTTTTCGTTGAAGAGCAACTTGCCCGTATCGGCCAGGTCCCTGGCGATATCCCAACTGCGGTCGTCGGCGGATTTTTCAAGGGCGTAGTCGATCAGTACGCGGGTGAGTGCCGGCACTTCCCCAGCCTGCAGGATCAGGTTTTCCACGGCCTGTTCCAGCAGCGCATCCGTATCCAGGACGACTTCAAAATTGGCCGGCAGTTGCAGGTCGCGGGCAAAAGTCCGGAGGATGCGGTGGTTGAACCGGTCGATGGTGGACACGTCGAAGAAGGCGTAATTGTGCAGGATTTCCTGCAGCACCCGCCCGGATCGTCGGGCGAGCGTTTCCCGGTCGGTCCCCAATTCGTCCTGGAGGTCCCGGAACAAGACGGGCCGGCCGGCTTCGTCCCGGACGCCCGCAAAGGCTTCCAGGCTGTCGAGGATGCGGTTTTTTAATTCCCCTACCGCTTTATTGGTGAAAGTGATGGCGAGGATCTCCCGGAAGGGTTGCCCGCCCTGGCCGGAAAGCAACAGCTTCAGGTATTCCCGGGTAAGCGTATAGGTCTTGCCGGACCCGGCCGAGGCACTGTATATCCGGAATGCTTCCCCTGGTGGCGTCATACCCTGCAAAATAAGCAATACCGTGAGGTTCTTAACAAATAATTAGCGGAAAGTGTTTGTTAAAATCCTTAGTTTTGGTAGACAACTAGTTTTAACATTAAACCTGAACACATATGGCATTTCAACTTCCGAATTTACCCTATGCGTACGATGCGCTCGAACCGCATATCGACGCGCGTACCATGGAAATCCACCATACGAAACACCACAACGGTTATACGACCAAATTAAACAACGCCATCGAAGGAACCGACCTGGACGGGAAGTCCATCGAGGACATTCTCAAAAACCTGGACATGGGCAACGGAGCCGTCCGCAATAACGGCGGCGGCTACTTCAACCACTCCCTGTTTTGGGAAATCCTCTCCCCGGATGGTGGCGGAAAGCCTTCGGGCGACCTCGCCTCGGCCATCGACGACGCTTTTGGGTCATTCGATAAGTTCAAAGAGGCGTTCAGCAATGCGGCAGCTACCCGGTTCGGGTCGGGATGGGCCTGGCTGTGCGTCCACCCGGGAGGTAAAGTGGAGGTTTGCTCCAGCCCCAATCAGGATAATCCCCTCATGCCCGGTGTGGGATGCGGCGGTTACCCCATTTTGGGCATCGACGTCTGGGAGCACGCCTACTACCTGAATTACCAGAACCGGCGCCCCGACTACATCGAGGCATTTTTCAACCTGATCAACTGGAGCAAGGTGTCTGAAAATTTTGCCGCACATAAATAAGGTCCCCGAATAAGGTCCCCGTCAAGTGACTGAGCCCCGGTATTATGCCGGGGTTTTTTTATGGCTTATCGCGAAATACGGTGAAAATATGCGAGGGAAATATAGAGAGGAAAACGGGTGCGGACGGGAAACAGAAAAGGGCAGAGAAACTCCACCCTTTTCATCCCAAATCTTACCATAAACTTAACCTACTTATGCTATGGCAAGTACTAAATTACTGGGATAAAGAGAAATAACAAAGAAAATTGGTAAATATTTAAGGCTTATCCAGCCGGCGGCCGTGCTCTTTTGCCTCGAAATTCGGGGTGTGGAAGGGTAAATGGCTGTACATCAATATAAAAAAGGCAAGGTGTTACCCTTGCCTTTTTCCCCAAATCTTACCATGAACTTAACCTACTTATGCTATGGTCCTACGAATGTAAGCCATGGGTTTTCCATGCAAAAATCATTCGGATGAACGCCGCTTAAAACCGTTGAAATGCACGCCGGGTTGTAGCTTCTTACGAGGGAGGCATGCACGCCTTGGACATCGTGCGAACTTTCTCCCAGGAGGTACCCCCGGGAGGCGGTTGGGGAAAATAAAAAAGGTGGATAAGAATCCACCTTTTTTGCCCCAAATCTTACCATGAACTTAACCTACTTATGCTATGGCAATCCTAAAGTACAGGGGTTCCCTGCCGGAATCGGAAAAACCCGATATTCTGCAGATATTATCGATGAAATGCACAATTTTGTGCATTTCATCGATTTTTTCCTTTTACCGCCGGGGGCGTTTTTTAGTAAGCGCGCTGGTTTTTTCCCTCGTGGAAATTGACGAATGCCTGGTTTACCACCCGGTTGCCGCCGGGGGTCGGGTAGTCTCCGGTAAAATACCAATCGCCCAGGTTGTCCGGGCAGGCTTTGTGCAGGTTGCTGATGGTCTGGTAGATGATCTGAACTTCCGCCCGGATCTCGGGAGGGCTGAGCAATTCGGCAATCTTGTCGGATAATTCCTGAGTCCTGAACGGGGCGTAGAATTCCTTGACATGGTTAACGGCTTCCCGTTCCGGATTGGCCAGCTGCTCCTTGCATTTTTCGTAGATGCTGTCCACGACGTCCATGCTTCCCCTTTCCCGGTGCAGCTCCAGGGCAGCCCTGAAGGCGATGAAGTCCTCGAGTTTGGCCATGTCGATACCGTAGCAATCCGGGTAGCGGATCTGCGGGGCGGAGGATATCACGATAATTTTTCGGGGCCCCAGCCTATCGAGGATCCGCAGGATGCTCTTTTTCAGGGTGGTCCCCCGCACGATGCTGTCGTCGATTATTGCCAGGTAGTCGCCCTTGTTCACGGAGCCATAGGAAATATCGTATACGTGGGCCACCAGATCGTCCCGGCTGCTGTCCTGGGTAATAAAGGTCCGGAGTTTGGCATCTTTGATGGCCACTTTCTCAATGCGCGGGCGCACCTCCAGGATGTTGTGCAGCTCCTCGCTGGTGATATCGGGGCCCAGGGCGAGGATTTGTTCCTCTTTTTTCTTGTTCAGGTAATTCTGGGCCTCCCGGAGCATCCCCAGGAAGGAGGTTTCCGCTGTATTCGGGATATATGAGAAAACCGTGTGTTTGATGTCGTGGTCAATGGCTTCGAGGATCTGCGGAAAGAGGAGTTTCCCGAGTTCCTTCCGCTCCTGGTAGATTTCTTTGTCGTTGCCCCTTGAAAAATAGATGCGTTCAAAGGAACAGGCTTTTCGCTCCCGGGGTTCCTGGATCTGCCGGATGCGTACATCCCCGTCTTTTTTGACGATGATGGCGTGGCCCGGCGGCAGTTCCTGAACCTCCTCATAGGCCGTGTTGAAAACCGTCTGGATGGCCGGCCGTTCGGATGCAACCACCACCACTTCGTCGTCGGCATAATGGTAGACGGGACGGATCCCGGAGGGGTCCCTCAGGACAAAGGCGTCGCCGTGGCCTAGCAGCCCGGCCATCGCATAACCGCCGTCCCAGTTCTTGGAGGACTTCCGCAATATCTTGGACACCTTCAGGCGTTCGGCAATCATGGGCGAAGCTTCCATCTTGGTGTATCCCTCCTTCTTGATCTGCTTGTAGATCTTGGCCACCGCATCGTCCAGAAAATGCCCGATCTTCTCCATAACGGTAACCGTGTCGGCCAGTTCCTTGGGGTGCTGCCCGAGTTGCACCAGGTTGTCGAACAGTTCGTTGACGTTGGTCATGTTGAAATTGCCGGCGACGATCAGGTTTCGGTGCATCCAGTTGTTCTGCCGGAGGAACGGGTGGACGCTTTCGATGCTGTTCTTCCCAAAAGTTCCGTATCGCACATGGCCCAGGAGCAGTTCGCCCACGTAGGGGATGTTCCGTTTTTGCCACGCGACGTCATTGACGGCTTCCGGGTGCTCCTTTAGGGAGGTATTGATCCGGGCGTTGATCTGGTCGAAGATATCCTGGATGGGCTGGGACGCATTGGAACGTACGCGGCTCATATAGCGCTCCCCGGGGCGCATGTCGAGTTTGATGCTGGCGAAGCCCGCCCCGTCCTGCCCGCGGTTGTGCTGCTTCTCCATCATGAGGTACATTTTATTTACCCCATAAAAGGCCGAGCCGTATTTTTCCTGGTAGTATTCCAGGGGTTTGAGGAGGCGAATGAGGGAAATCCCGCATTCGTGCTTGATGGCGTCACTCATATGCTCGCAAAATTAATAAAAGCCCGCATACCGGGCCATTATTTAACTTCTATATCAAACTGGGTCAGTTCCCTGAACCGCTCCAGCCTTTGGTCGATGTCCTGTGGCCGGAGTTGGATCAGCCGTTCCGTGCCAAAACGCTCCACGCAGAACGACGCCAGGTTGGATCCGTGGATCACCGCGTTGCGCAGGTTGTTGAAGGAGATGTTTTGTGTCTGTGCCAGGTATCCGGTAAAGCCTCCGGCAAAGGTGTCGCCTGCACCCGTCGGGTCAAAGATCTCCTCCAGGGGCAGGGCCGGGGCAAAAAAGATCCGGCTGTCGTTAAAGAGCAACGCGCCGTTTTCCCCTTTTTTGATCACCACGTAGCGCGGTCCCATTTCGTGGATGGCCTCGGCTGCCTTTACCAGGGAATACTCCCCGCTGAGCTGGCGGGCCTCCTCGTCGTTGATGGTGATGACATCTACCTTCCCGATGACTTGCAGCAGGGTATCCAAGGTGTTGTCCATCCAGTAATTCATCGTGTCGAGCACGGTGAGCTTCGGCCGGGAATCCATCTGGCCGATGACGCTCAGCTGAATGTCCGGGTGCAGGTTGCCCAGCATAACGATATCCGCATCCCGGTAGGCTTCCGGGACCACGGGTTGGAAATCCGCCATCACGTTCAGTTCGGTAACCAGGGTATCCCGCATGTTCAGGTCGTTGTGGTACCGGCCGCTCCAGAAAAAGGTTTTGCCGCCGGGCACCACTTCAATGCCGCTGACGTCGATGCCCCGCTCGCGCAGCAGGTCCAGGTAGCTGGCCGGGAAATCCTCCCCGACCACGGAGACGATGGCGCTGTCCGCACGGTAGTGGGAGGCAGCCAGGCCGATAAAGGGGGCGGCCCCCCCGAGTATTTTATCCGTTTTTCCGAAGGGGGTTTCGATGGCGTCGAATGCCACTGAACCCACGATCAATAATTTCCCCATAGGGTGTCTGTGCAATTTTGCTGCAAATATACGCTTTTGGGGCGCGACAGCTCCCCGGGGTGCGGGGGAATCTCGGGAAGCCGGGGCGAATCCGGGAAAAAGGTGCTATTTCCGCCCGAAGTCGGCGGGGATTTCCCCCCAGGCACGGGTTTCCCATTTAACCACAGGGGTCTCGTAGGAGTTGGTCTCCAGCCAGTGCACCGCACGACGGACCATGTCGAAGAGGTCCCGGTTGGTTTCGGTTTCCTCCAGTTTCGTATTGCATTTTTTCTTTCGCACCCAGCTCATTGCCGTCCGCGAATCCGAATAGATGATGCGGTTGCTGCCCTGTTTCTTGAGGTAGGCCAGGGCGTGGACGATGGCCAGGAATTCCCCGATGTTATTGGTGCCCTGCCGGAAGGGGCCCTGGTGGAACAGGCGCTTCCCCGTCCGGGTATCCACCCCCTGGTACTCCATGACCCCGGGATTGCCGCTGGAGGCGGCGTCCACGGAAATCGAATTCGGGTTGGGCCGGCCAACCCGGGCCAGTTGTTCCGGAGAAACGCCTTTGGCCCGTTTCTTCCTGGCAACGGCTTCCCGGTATCCGGCGCGGTAAGCCATTTCGGCCTGCCCGCGGGAAGGGAACCCCATATACTGGGCTCCCTTTTCCCCCTGGATTTGTTTTTTACAGGCCTCCCAGCTCGTATAGACCCCGGGTTTTTTGCCTTTCCATACCACGTAGAACTTATTTTTCTCAGCCATGGCCTGGAAATAACACAGATTCGACGGCCTTTGGGAAGTACTCGTATTCGAGCGCATGCACTTTTTCGGCTACCGATTCCGGAGTATCCCCGGAGGTAACCGGGATCTCCTGCTGCATGATGACAGCCCCCTCGTCATAGGCCTCGTTGACGTAATGCACGGTAATGCCGGTGCGCTTCGCCCCGTCCTGCACCACGGCCCGATGCACATGCATCCCGTACATCCCCTTGCCCCCGTAGGCAGGCAGCAGGGCCGGATGGATATTGATGATGGCGTCGGGGAATGCCCGGACAACCTCCCCCGGGACCTTCCACAAAAAGCCCGCGAGTACAATCAGGTCCGGGTCAAAGGAGCGCAGCACCCCCACGAACCCGCCGGGATCCTCAAAGGCGGCCCGGTTAAAACCGTAGAACGGGAGCCCCAGGCGCTTACACCTTTCAACCACCCCGGCCTGCAGGTTGTTGCCCAGCACGGCCCGGATCCGGACCCGGGGGTCGCGTTCGAAATATTTCGTAAGATTCTCTGCGTTGGAGCCTGAACCCGAGGCAAATAAAATGATGTTTTTAGGCATTGGGGATGTTGTATTCAGCGCCTGGAATTTGCGATAAAAGTACTATAGCTATTGGATTTATCGCTAATTTGGAGTACATTTTATCGGGATTTAAGGTATTTAATCCAAAGTTTTATATTTTTGCCAACAATTTAAATTTAAAACCAAACAATATGTCAGACATTGCATCAAGAGTAAAAGCTATCATTGTTGATAAGCTGGGTGTTGACGAAAATGAGGTGGTTGCTGAAGCAAGCTTTACCAACGACCTGGGGGCGGATTCCTTGGATACGGTAGAGTTGATAATGGAATTTGAAAAGGAATTTGATATCCAGATCCCTGACGATCAAGCAGAAAATATTGCTACTGTAGGCCAGGCTATTAGCTACATCGAGGAGGCCAAGTAGGTACATGATATTCAATCAATCGAATTGAAATTATCCATGTGGTAATCGGGCTGCATGGATAATTTTTTTTAATTTACACCAGGGTTACACAGCAGACAAACAGATTCCTTTCATGCAATTAAGACGAGTAGTAGTTACCGGTCTGGGAGCCCTTACCCCCATTGGCAACAGCAAAGACGCATATTGGGAAGGCCTGAAGAATGGCAAAAGCGGATGTGCTCCCATCACCTATTTCGATACAGAAAAGTTCAAGACCAAGTTCGCCTGCGAATTGAAGGGGTACGACCCCATGGAGTTTTTTGATCGCAAGGAGGTCCGCAAACTGGATCCCTTTGCGCAATACGCCCTGGTCTGTTCGGACGAGGCGATTGCGGATGCAGGGCTGGACCTGGATTCGGTAGACAAATTCCGGGTAGGCGTTATCTGGGGTGCCGGGATCGGCGGGCTGGAGACCTTCCAGACCGAAGTCCTCAACTTTGCCGAAGGAGATGGCACGCCGAGGTTTAACCCGTTTTTTATCCCCAAGATGATTGCGGATATCGCCCCGGGGAATATTTCCATCAAGCACGGGTTTATGGGGCCGAACTACACCACTGTTTCGGCCTGTGCGAGTTCGGCCAACGCGATGATCGATGCGCTGAACTACATCCGCCTGGGCCACTGCGATGTGGTCGTCACCGGCGGGAGCGAGGCGGCTGTAACCATTGCGGGAATGGGCGGTTTCAATGCCATGCATGCCCTGTCCACGCGCAACGACAGTCCCGAGACGGCTTCGCGCCCCTTCGATGCAACCCGTGACGGGTTTGTGCTGGGGGAAGGCGGCGGGTCCTTAATCCTCGAGGATTACGAACACGCCAAGGCCCGCGGTGCCAAAATCTACGCTGAGGTGGTCGGCGGCGGACTGAGCAGCGATGCCTACCACATGACAGCCCCCCATCCGGACGGCATCGGGGTGGTACGGGTTATGGAGAACTGCCTGCGGGACGCCGGGATTTCCCCGGAAGAAGTGGACGCCATCAATACGCACGGGACCTCCACCCCCCTCGGGGACGTGGCGGAGCTCAAGGCAATTTCCCAGGTATTCGGGGAGCATGCGCCGAAAATGAACATCAATTCCACCAAATCCATGACCGGCCACCTGCTTGGGGCCGCCGGGGCTATTGAGGCCATCGCCTCCATCCTGGCCATGGAACACGGGATTGTCCCCCCGACCATCAACCACTCGGTGGTGGACGAGAATATCGACCCGAAGCTCAATCTGACACTCAACAAAGCACAAAAACGGGATGTGCAGGTGGCAATGAGCAACACCTTCGGGTTTGGCGGGCACAATGCCTGCGTATTGTTCAAGAAAATAAGCTGAACCCCGTATGACATTTCCCGGCAACATCTTTAATTCCCATCCTAAGGAGGATGGGGATTTTTTTTTGGGGATCAGCCGGATCCTGGGGTTCAAGCCGAAAAGCCTGGAGGTTTATAAGCGCGCATTCCTCCACCGGTCGGTCAACAAGAAAGATAAGAACGGGCACCCGATGAATTATGAACGGCTTGAATTCCTGGGGGATTCCATGCTGGGGACCATCATCTCCAAGCACCTGTACAATGAAGTACCCGCCGGGGATGAGGGCTACCTCACCAAGATGCGCTCCAAGATCGTCAGCCGGAAACACCTGAACGAACTGGGCAAGGACCTCGGGTTGCTGAACTTTGTCGAAAGCCGGATTCCCAAGGCCCACTTTGGGGAGAACATCCACGGCAACGTCTTTGAAGCACTGGTCGGGGCCATCTACCTGGACCGGGGGTACAAGTACTGTGAAAAGTTTATCCAGAGCCGGGTGATTGAGCCCTATGTGGATATCGAACAACTCGAAGGCCAGGTAATCAGCTACAAGAGCCTGGTGATTGAATGGTGCCAGAAGCAGAAAAAGGAATTTGAATTTGAGGTATATGAGGATACGGGCAACGACCCGGTGAAGCATTTTGCAGTCAAATTGCATATCGACGGCCGCATCCTGGCCAAGGCCCGCGCCACCTCCAAGAAGAAAGCGGAAGAAAAGGCATCGCGACGTGCATTCTTTGCACTCCAGAATAAAATGGACAGCGAATAGGCCCTGAACTAGGTGGATTCGGGCAGAACCGTTATATTTACGATTCGTCAAAAACCGGAATGGGCGCAACGCTGAACATTTGGGAAGACCTGTTGCAGGACACTACTTTCGGCCTTTTCGCAATCCACAGCCAGTTAGAGGACTACGCCCTGGCATACGCGCTGAATCAGGCGTGTTCCATCAAGCTGCGGCGCCTGCGGGAGGATCTGGAATTGGACCGACAGGTGAATTTTCCCCTGTTCCAGTACAAGGACGAAGCGAACCAGCGGGAGTGGACCCTGGTGCGCAATTCAGGCATCAGCACGGGTGCCGGGCCGGCAGCGGGCCTGTTCCCGGATGAACCCAGCCACAGGCGTCATTACCTGATCCCGGAAAAAAAGGAAGTGGACTACTTCCTGAAACTCGACGGGGAGGACGGGGAACAAAAGCTGGTTGCCAGACTGCTTTCGGTCGAAAAAATTATCACAGCCTACCGCCTGGAGGCTTCAGAACTGAAATCCAAACAGAACCTAATTTTCTAGAACAGATATGCCAAGCCATAAAAAGACGAAAATAGTGGCCACCCTCGGCCCGGCCACCAGCGACAAGGAAGTCCTTCGCCGGATGATCGAAGCCGGAGTGGACGTTTTCCGCATAAATTTCTCCCATGCCAATTACGAGGATGTCGGTAACCGGATCCGGATGATCCGGGAGCTCAGTGAAGAACTCGGCCTCTACACGGCAATCCTTGCCGACCTGCAGGGCCCCAAGCTCCGCGTGGGCGTGATGTCCGGAGAGGTGGTGGTGGCCCCCGGGGACGAAATCCTCTTCAAGACCGGGAAACCTTTTGAAGGTACGGCCGAGGAGGTGTACATGAATTACGAGAATTTCCCGAGGGACGTCAAGCCCGGGGAACGCATCCTCCTGGACGACGGGAAACTGATATTTGAAATCCTCGAGACCAACGGAAAAGACAGCGTCAAGGCGAAGGTCATCCAGGGCGGGCCGCTCAAGTCCAAGAAGGGGGTCAACCTGCCGAACACGAACATTTCCCTGCCGGCGCTGACCGAAAAGGACATCAAGGATGCTGAGTTTGCCATCTCCCAGGACGTGGACTGGATGGCCCTGTCTTTCGTGCGCCACAGCCAGGACCTGATGGACCTCCAGGAGCTGATCAACAAGCACTCGGAACACAAAATCCCGATCATCGCCAAGATTGAGAAACCGGAGGCCGTGGACAACATCGACAAGATCGTCGCTTACTGCGACGGCCTGATGGTTGCCCGGGGAGACCTGGGCGTGGAGGTCCCGGCCCAGGAGGTTCCGCTGATTCAGAAACGGCTGGTGCTCCGCGCCAAAAAAGCGCGTATCCCCGTGATTATCGCCACCCAGATGATGGAGACGATGATCACCAGCCTGACCCCGACCCGGGCCGAGGTAAACGATGTGGCGAATTCCGTGATGGACGGTGCCGATGCGGTGATGCTCTCCGGGGAAACCTCGGTGGGGAATTATCCGGTACAGGTTATTGAGCGGATGTCGAGTATCCTGAAAAGCGTGGAGAGCTCGGAACTCATCAAAGTCCCACACGACCCGCCCCACGTCCGTACCAAACGATATATCACCAAGAGTGTCTGCTACCACGCGGCGCTGATGGCAAACGAAATCAAGGCGAAGGCAATATCCACGCTGACCAACAGCGGGTATACCGCCTTCCAGATTTCCGCCTGGCGCCCGGGCGCGCATATCCTGGTATTCACCTCGAACAAGCGGATACTGTCCCAGCTGAACCTGCTCTGGGGAGTCAAGGCATTTTACTACGACCGGTTTGTGTCCACGGACGAGACCATCGAAGACGTCAACAAGATCGCCTGCCAGAAGGGATACCTGGAAGCCGGCGACATGCTCATCAGCCTGGCGGCCATGCCGATCAAGGACAAAGGGATGGTCAATACGCTGCGGGTTACCGAGATCGACAGTTGTAATTTCTGATCCGGCCACCGTGTCCCCCGGGCCTGCCTACGTGTTCGTGCCCCCCGGGGCTCTTCCCGCGTTCGTGCCCACAAGGCCCGCCCTTGCGTTTAAAATTCAAACTTTAATTGTACGGAAACCGAATCCTCCCCGGATTCGGTTTTCTCTTTTTCCGTATCCAGGTTCGACAGGGAGATCCCCAACAGGCGTACGGAGTTCTCAAGGGGTTGCTGGTAGAGGAGGTCCCGGGCTGCCGCCAGGATACGTTCGGGAGAATCGATGTACTCCGCCAGCGTGCGGCTTCGGGTTTGCAGGCTGAAATCGCTGTACCGGATCTTCAGGGTAATCGTTTTACCCGAACGGTTGCGGGTCCTTAGTCGGCGGCTGAGCTCTTCTGCAATCTTCGTCAGTTTTTCAACCATAAATACTTCACTGCTAAGGTTTTCGCTGAAAGTCCGCTCCGCCCCCAGCGATTTCGGGACCCTGCTGGGCTGCACGGGGCTGTCGTGTACCCCCCGGACCACCCGGTAGTAGTGGTGCCCGCTCTTGCCAAAATGGCCGGTGAGGAAATGTTCACTTTGCCTGCGAAGGTCGGCACCGGTAAAGATCCCCAGGGCATTCATTTTTTCGGCCGTCACCTTGCCCACGCCGTGGAATTTCCGAATCTCCAGGGATTCCAGGAATTCCTGTACGTCTTCCGGGGGGACGGTTTTCTGTCCGTTGGGCTTGTTGAAATCGCTGGCGACCTTGGCGATAAATTTATTGACGGAGATCCCGGCGGAGGCGGTCAGGCCGGTTTCCTCCAGGATGCGCCTGCGGATTTCGCGGGCGATCAGCGTGGCGGAAGGCATCCCCTTGCGGTTGGCCGTCACGTCCAGGTACGCCTCGTCCAGGGAGAGGGGCTCCACCAGGTCCGTGTATTCCAGGAAGATCCCCCGGATTTGACGGGACACCTCCCGGTAGCGATCGAACCGGGGCTTGACAAACACGAGCTCCGGGCAGAGGCGCCGGGCCTGTACCCCGCTCATGGCAGAACGGACGCCGAATGTACGCGCCTCGTAACTCGCCGCAGCCACCACCCCCCGTTTGGCTCCCCCGCCCACTGCAATGGGACGGCCGCGGAGTTCCGGTTGGTCGCGCTGTTCCACGGAGGCAAAAAAGGCGTCCATGTCGATGTGGATGATCTTTCGCAATTCCCGCGATTCTTCCATACGCAAATTTACGGTATATTTAACCGGAAGGGGCCTGGCAGCGGGTTGCGAACCGATACGAATTCATGCTTGAGATTGAACGAAAATTCCTGGTGGTATCCGGGGCGTACAGGGACCACGCCACCTCACGCAGGGAAATGGTACAGGGGTTCTTAAGCACGGATCCTGAGCGGACCATCCGGGTGAGGCGCTCCGGCGAAAAGGCCTGGATTACCATCAAGGGCCTGACCACGCAGGCGGGGACTACCCGCCAGGAATGGGAATACGAGATTCCTCCCGGGGATGCCGAATCGCTGCTGGCACTGTGCACGGATACCCCGATCCGCAAAACCCGGTACGAGGTGCCCTCCGGGCGCCACGTGTTTGAAGTGGATGAATTCCGGGATGCAAACGCCGGCCTGGTCCTGGCAGAGGTGGAACTCGCACGTGCCGATGAAGATTTTTCCAGGCCCGAATGGCTTGGGAAGGAGGTAACCGGCAATCCGGCTTATTACAATTCGCAATTAAGCATCAAACCCTATAGCACATGGAACGATTGATATACGGAGCCGGCATCTTCATACTGGCCATAGCACTGAGCGCCTGCGGCGAACAATCCCGCAACACGCCTGCGGATTCGCCCGGATTACCGGAATCGCCGTCCGGGGAACCCGCTGCGGGGACGAGTAGGGAAAAAAGCTTCGGGGAACTGCGGGAAAACCTGGTTTCCGAAGGGTACCAGGTATTTGATTACGTCGATGAGAAAACCGGGGATACCGTACTGATGCAGCAGTATTTCATGGCCTTCCTGAAACGGGGCGGTTCCCGTTCGCAGAGCCAGGAGGAGGCAGACAGCCTGCAGCAGTTGCACCTGGCCCATCTGGGGCGTATGTACGAATTGGGATACGCGGATATTTCCGGGCCATTCGGGGATGACGGGGACATCCGGGGCGTGACCATCTACAACGTGCCAACCCTGGAAATGGCGGATTCCCTGGCCCGATTGGATCCGGCTGTCCGCGCCGGCCGGCTCGAAATTGAAATCCACCCCTGGTGGGCGGCTAAAGGATTCCCCCTTCGCTGATCAGCGCAGGCTCCGGAACTGGCGCAGGAAGCGGACATCGTTTTCGCTGAGCAGGCGGATATCCGGGATCTGGTGGAGCAGGAGCGCAATGCGGTCGATACCCATGCCGAACGCAAACCCGGAATACGTCTTGGAATCGATGCCGCAGTTCTCCAGTACGTTCGGGTCTACCATCCCGCAGCCCATGATTTCCAGCCATCCGGTGCCTTTGGTCATCCGGTAGTCCGTCTCGGTTTCAAGCCCCCAGTACACATCTACTTCCGCACTGGGTTCGGTAAACGGGAAATAGGAGGGACGCAGGCGGATTTTGGATTTGCCGAAGAGGGCGGTGGTAAAATAGCGGAGGGTCTGCTTCAGGTCTGCAAAGGAAACCCCCTTGTCGATATACAGGCCTTCAACCTGGTGAAAAAAGCAATGCGAACGCGCAGAAATGGCCTCGTTTCGGTAAACCCGGCCGGGCGAAATGGTCCGAATGGGCGGTTTGTTGTTTTCCATGTAGCGCACCTGAACCGACGAGGTGTGTGTCCGCAGTAGGATGTCCGGGTCGGTCTGGATAAAAAAGGTGTCCTGCATATCCCGGGCCGGGTGGTATTCCGGCAGGTTCAGGGCGGTGAAGTTGTGCCAGTCGTCTTCGATTTCCGGGCCTTCCGACACGGTAAACCCAATCTGGGAAAAGATATCGATAATCCGGTATTTCACCTGTGAAATCGGGTGCCTGGAGCCCACTTCCAGGGGCTTCCCGGGGCGGGTGAGGTCGCCGTAGCGCGTTTCGGCTTGCTTCCCGGCTTCCAGGGCCTCCCGCAGGGCGTCCACCTTTTCCGCAGCTGCATTTTTCAGCTGGTTTACGGTTTGGCCGAATTCCCGCTTTTCGGACGCAGGCACGTTTTTCAGTTCCGCAAAAAAAGCGGTTAGCAACCCCTTTTTGCCGAGGTATTTGATGCGAAACGCTTCGATGGCTTCCGGGGTGTCCGCCTGGAATTCCCGTACTGTTTCCAGATGTTCTTTCAGTTGGTCGATCATGCTGCTCGATGCACGGACGCGGCAAGCGTCCAGGGTTTTAAAGCAGGGACAAAGGTAAACAATTCCGGCAACCGGAAAGGCATTTCACCCTTCAAAACGCCCCGGGCGGATACCCGATCAAACGGTATCCGGGATATTCTCCCGCACCCAGGCCACACAGGCCCTGAAGGATTCAAAAATATGCTCCTCCGGCACGAGGTCCGGGATGATGTCGATTCGCGACATCATATACCGCGGCTGATCCTGGATGTCCACGAACAGGGGGATGACCTGCTTTCTCTGCAATTCCTGCAGCACGTCTTCCATGGCGTAGAGGCCGGACTGGTCCATGTATTGCATCCTCCCGAGGCGGAGGATCACCGCCTGGGCTGTGGGGGGTATCTGGTCGGCCAGGCTCTGGAAATCGCTGGTGGTCCCGAAGAACAACGGCCCCTTGATATGCTTGATAAACACCTCTTCCCGGAGTTTTGCGGGGAAGTTGCCCTCGTCCGGCCAGGCCTTTTCATCGTTGAGGGATTTCACGTCCGACCGCTGGGCCGTCAGGTCGCCGATTTTTTTCATGAACATCAGGGAGGCGATCACCAGGCCGATACCCACCGCGTAGACGAGGTTCCAGAAGGTGGACAACACGAGTACCACCAGCATGACAATTACCTCGGAACTCAGCTTGACGGGCCCCAGGGTAATATCCTTGGGCAGGCTGGGGATGGCGCGGAGGCCCTTGTAGTCCATCACGGCAATCCCTACGGTAATCAGAATCCCCGCCAGGACGGCTGCCGGGATCTGGGAGGCAATAGGCCCGAGGGCCAGCAGGACCACCAGCAAAAGGATGCCGGCAATCATCCCGGAGAGGCGCGTTTTACCCCCGGAATTGATGTTCACAACGGTCCGGATGGTGGCGCCGGCCCCAGGGAGGCCGCCGAATACGGCCGCGATGCTGTTGCCAATCCCCTGGCCCACCAGTTCCTTGTTGGGTTTGTGTTTGGTCTTGGTCATGTTGTCGGCCACCACTGAGGTCAAGAGGGAGTCGATGGCCCCCAGCAAGGCGAGCGTCAGCGCAGTAAAAACATAGGGGGTAATGGTGCCGAGCCGGAATTCCGTGAGGATTTCCAGATTCGGGATGGGGAAGCCTTCGGGGATTTGTTCGATGGGCCGGTAGTCCAGGCCCAGGCCCACGGCAGCACCCGAGACCACCAGGAGGGACACCAGGGTACTGGGGACGGCGGTGGTAATCCGTTTGAACCCGTAGATGATAAAGATGGTCGCCAGGGCCAGGGCTACTTCCAGCCAGTTGATGTTGTTCAGTGCCCGATCCATGACCCGCAGGGCGCCGATTACCCCGCTGGCCTCTTTGGCCGCGAGGGTGGCGGATTCCTTCCGGATGGCTGCTTCGGTGATTTCATCGGCCCGGTTGATGGTTTCTTCGAAATTCTCGAGTACGAGGATACCTTCCCCCGCTTCTTCTTTCAGGATATTTTCGAGGATAAGCTCTTCTGCCTGGGGCTTGAATCGGCTTACAAATTCTTCGTCCTCCTTGGGGTAATACCCCAGGGCAGGGAGGATCTGGGTGACGATGATAATTACTCCGATAGCCGTCATAAAGCCCGAAACAACCGGGTAGGGGATATACCGGATATATTTGCCCAGCCCTACCAGGCCGAGGCCGATCTGCATCAGCCCGGCGAGCAGGAATACCGTGAGGATGGCGGGCATGGCCTGTTCCACGCTCCCGTCGTTGACGGCGATGATACTGGCGATGATCACCATGCTCACCGCGGTCATTGGAGCGGTGGGCCCGGATATCTGCGTGGGGGTCCCCCCGAAAAGGGCTGCGAAAAAGCTGATGAAAATAGCCCCGTAGAGGCCGGCACTCGGCCCGAGCCCGGAGCTGACCCCAAAGGCCAGGGCCAGGGGAAGGGCGACGATCCCGGCGGTGATTCCCCCGAACAGGTCTCCCCTGAAATGGGCAAAAAGTTGCTTCATGGTTGCGGTTGCTTGTGGCACCAGAAGATACAAACAAAAAACTGAAAAAGCCGGCACGCAAGTGCGTGCCGGCTTTTTTCGTTGGGGGTTCCTGTCCCCGGGGAATCAGGCCCGGGATTACTCGTAAAACGTCACAGCCCCGTTGCTGATGTCGTACATGGCGCCGACAATGGCAATCTCGCCGTCGCTCTCCATTTCGCTGAGGATCTTGCTCTGCTCCCGGATCTGGTCGATGGCCATTTTGACGTTGACCTCGGATACGGCGTCCACGAATTCCAGGTTCTTGGAGTTCCGCAGGGATTCGTCCTGGGGTTCTTTTACCGCAGTGACTGCCGGTTCGATCTTGTTGATCAGCGTGGTCAGGTGACCGAGGCGCGCGTGGTCGCAGGCCCCTTTTACGGCCCCGCAACTCGTGTGGCCGAGAACCACCAGCAATTTGGTTCCTGCCAGTTTGCAGGCAAATTCCATACTTCCCAGAATGTCCTGGTTGATAAAATTGCCGGCGATACGAATGCTGAAGATATCCCCCAGGCCCTGGTCGAATACGAGCTCGGCGGATACCCGGGAATCGATGCAACTCAGGATGGTGGCAAACGGGAACTGGCCTTCTGCCGTATCGTTGACCTGTTCGAGCAGGTTGCGGTTGGCTTTCAGGTTTTGTTGAAACCGCTGGTTGCCCTCCTTGAGGAATTGCAATGCCTTATCAGGCGTCATGGTTGCCTGGGTTTCTTTAGTATGTGCTTTCATGTGATAATTGTTTAGGTTCTTATGCAGTTTTCTTGGGGCGGAGGTTGAAAAATTCCAGGTAGCTCGGCGGATTGTGAGCTTCGCCCCGCTCGGAAATCAGCAGGATGTCGATGTTCCGGTTTTTCGCTTTCAGCGCGAAATCGTCCAGGATTTCGATGATGTCGTTGTCCAGGTAACGGGTTTTACGCACATCCAGTTCAAGATAGGTGTTTTCCGGCAGACTGTCCAGTTCCTTGAGGATAGCGCCCTTGTTGATAAACGTAACTTCCTCGGCCAGGGTCATTTTTACCCGGTGCTTCCCGTTGTCTTTCTCCTGGATATGCAGGAAGTGGGAATTCTGGTAGCTCTTGATCAGGATCACGACGATGCCGACTCCCAGTCCGAGTCCGATCCCGATCAGCAGGTCGGTGAAGATAATCCCCACCACGGTAACCACAAACGGGACGAATTGTTTCCAGCCCTTGATGTACATCTCCTTGAAAAGCGAAGGTTTGGCCAGTTTATAACCCACCAGGAAAAGGATGGCTGCCAGTACGGACAGCGGGATCATGTTGAGCAATGTCGGAATCAGGATCACCGAGATCAGCAGGAAAAAACCGTGCATGATGGCGGCCAGTTTGGTCTTCCCGCCGGACTGGATATTGGCCGAACTCCTGACGATTACCTGGGTGATGGGCAAGCCGCCAACGAGGCCGGAAAGCATATTCCCGGTTCCCTGTGCCAGCAACTCGCGGTTGGTGGGGGTTACGCGTTTCTCGGGGTCGAGTTTATCCGTGGCTTCCACGCAGAGGAGGGTCTCCAGGCTGGCCACCAGGGCAATGGTAAAGGCGGTAACCCAGATTTCGGGCCGGCCGATGACCGCAAAATTCGGGAAGCTGAACTGGGAGACAAAAGATGCAGCATCCTCGGGAACGGGAACGCTCACCAGGTGTTCGGGGGCGATAGCGAGGAGCTCGTTGCCCTGGGTGAAAACATAAAAAAGGATTCCGACAACCACGGCCACCAGGGGCCCCTGTATCAATTGGAATATTTTGGCCTTCTTGGAGAGTACTTTCTCCCAGAGGATCAGGATGCCCAGGCCGATAAGTGCGATGATGGTCGCTCCCGGGGAGATATTGTTCAGGGCGTTGAACACCTCGGAGAAGGTGTTTTCCCCGTCTACCTGGAAGAAGGCAAAATCCCCTTCCGGATCTGAATCGTATCCGAAGAAGTGCGGAATCTGTTTTAGGACGATGATAATCCCGATACCGGTGAGCATTCCTTTAATAACGGAAGAAGGAAAATAATAGCCGATGATCCCGGCGCGCAAAACGCCGAAGAGAATCTGGATGGCGCCACCCAGGACGACGGCTACCAGGAAGTTTTCCCACCCCCCCAGGGCCCCGATGGCCGTGAGGACGATGGCGGCAAGCCCGGCTGCCGGGCCGCTGACCCCAATGTGGGAGCCGCTGAGCGCGCCAACGACGATCCCCCCGATGATCCCGGCAATCAGTCCGGAGAACAGGGGGGCCCCGCTGGCCAGGGCAATCCCGAGACATAGCGGGATAGCCACAAAAAAGACGACGATACTTGCAGGAAGATCCTGCTTGATATGTTTAAACATGGAAGAACGAATTGATTCCGCAGACCCGGTTACCGGGGCGCGGAGATTAGTAAGCTGTTATTAATTGGCGTAATCAGGCGTACAGCTGTACTTCGGGGGGTGGCAGGAGGATTTCCCCGATAAAATCGGATTCGTCACAGGTGGAACTAAACCCCGGACGGGGAATGGAATATGCCCAATTTTCGGAATAGGGCATGAGGTTGTGAATGATCAGTTTTTCTTCGAGGGGATCTACCTTAACGGTTTTTCCAGACTCTTCCTCGGCAGTATTCATGGTAATCGCGATGGTCTCCTCGGATTGATATAGCCAGGCCAGGGGCGAACCGATAATGGACAGCGCCCAGAAACCCAGGATTGCTATAAGAAATGGCTTGGATGGCATACGCGTATTGGTTGCCGCAAAAATAAGAAAGTATACGGAACCGTCCTGTTAACTAAATTTTAAAAGTCTTTCAGCAAACGGAGGGCTTCAGCGGGCATCCAGCCGGTCTGCCCGTCTTCCAGTTCAATTTTTCGCCAGTCTGCCAGGGAGTCGCGCACCTGAACTTTGGTCCCCTCGTGCAGCTGAAAAGCGGTCTCCGACCCCCGGTTGGGCTCGGTCCGGACCGCAACTTCCCCGGCAAAGATTATGGCCGGCTGGTCCTGCAGGTAAGCCCGGTGCTGGAGGTATGCCAGGGTCGTGGATGCGGTGGCCAGCAGCAGGAACAGCAGCCCGGCCAGCAGGGCTATCCGTTTTTTGTTCGGGCTCGACAACTGATAAAAGGCCAGGGAACCGAGGACAAACAAGATCATAAAAGCGATCCCCAGGTAGGCCCACTGGTCGATGCCAAACCGGTAGAGCAGGCTTTCGTATGCGCGGGAAATTTCGGTTTGCGGGAGCGGTTGGATGGCATCGAGGGTCATGTTCTGCGCAAAGGCGAGGTTGTTCCGAATCTCCGGGTCCGCGGGGTCCAGGAGCAGCGCTTTTTCATAGTAGTAGATACTCGGGGCGATTTCCCCCATTTTGTAGTACGCGTTCCCCAGGTTGTAATAGAGGGCGGCGGAATGCCGGTTGTCCCCGAGGATCGCTTCGTAATAGCCGACGGCCTCCTCGTATGCCCCTTCGTTGTAAGCCTCCGTGGCTTTATGGAAAAGGGAATCCGCCTGCGACCACCCGAGCGGGGCGGCCAGGAGCATCAGGAGCAAGATGGGTATCCTATGTATCCGCTTCATTTTACAGGGATTTATCCAGTTCGGTGATCACCTCGCTCGCCTTGTCGTAATCCTGTTGCATCTGCACCCTCGAAAACGGGCTGTACCGCGCCATTTCGCAATTTTCCAGCAACCGGGTGAAATCGTCGACGGCGTCCGAAGCCACGCCCCGGTCCGTGAGCAATTCGCGGATTTTGTCCTTGCTGAATTCCGAGGTTTCGATCTTCAGTTTGGCCTTCAGGTAATTGTGCAGGGCGCGTTCCAGGGCAACATAGAAGGCGTCCTTTTGCCCGAGTAGCTTGCGCGCCCGGGACAGGTAGCGCCTCGCCAGGCGGTTGGCCCGCTTCACCTTGTTCCCGACTACATCCCGCTGGCGCTCCTCCTGTTTTCTTCGAAGGACGACAAACAAAGGGATGAGGAGCAGGGGTGCCAGCAGCCAGATTATATGAGCCCGGCTTCCAAAGAACGGGCTCCAGGTTTTGCTGCTGAGTTCCGGCCGCAGCTTGATGAAATAAAACTGGTTGCCCGAAATCACCGGCGATTTAACGGCTCCGGGGGCTGCAGGTGTACTGGCCGCAACAGCCGTGGGCCCCTCTGTGACTTCAATGGTAATCTCGTCGGAGCTCATGCTTTCGTAGGTTTCCGTGCGCGGGTTAAACCAGGAGAAGTTGATGGGGGGGATGGGATACTTGCCCTGGAACCCCGGGACAATGGTATATTGCTCGGAAACGGAACCCTGCATGCCGCTGATGGTGGTGCGTATGTCTTCGCTGAACTCCGGTTCGTAGACCTCCAGGGAACTCGGGAGCGTGAGCTTTGGCAACTGGAAGAGTTTCAGGTTTCCGCTGCCGCTCACCGACACGGTGGCCTGAAGCGATTCCGTGGCCTTGAGGCTCGTTTTGCTGGTCGTTACCTCAAAATCCAGGTCGCCGACGGCCCCGCTGAAGCCTGCCGGTTTCCCGGCTTCCGGCAGGGGGCGTACCTGCAGCGTCCGCCGGCCGGCAGAGACGGTTTTATTCGCAGTGGCGTAGATGCGCTCCCCGAAAAAGTTCCGCTTGTCCGTGGGTACCTCCAGGGAAACCTCCAGGGCCAGGGGCTCTATAGCGAGTTCGCCGCTTTTCTGGGGGTAGAGGACCACCCGTTTCAGCACGACGTACCGGTAGGGCTGGCCGCCGTAGGTGCCATTTTCGATGCTGTATTTGCTGAAAGGGATTTCCTGGCTCCAGAAATTGTTGTATTTCGGGTTGTCCAGGGGCCTGAAATTCGAAACACCCACCGTGGAGCTGAAGTAGAGTTTGTACACCACGCTCACCGGTTCGTTCATGTAGGGGTTGGTCTTGGACACCTCAGCAACGAGGTGGAGGTTCTCGTCGGCGATTTCGTCTACGGATGGGGCGCCGTTCGGGTTGTCCACGGCTTCCGTGACGGTGACTTCCCGGGGGATGGTCTTATGGACTTCCCCTGAGATGACGATGGTTCCCTGACCGATGGTAAACCGGCCTTTGGCCTCTGGGGCCAGCACATAGGTATACGTCTTGGAATAGGACCGCACCCCGTTGATCCAGGAGGAGCTGATGGACTGGGAGGGCCCCATCAACACGCGGAACCCTTCAAAATCCGGCGGCACAAAATTGTCCCCGTCTTTGTTCATCACAAAATCGGCCCGCAGGCGTTCGTTTACCCCGAGCCGCTCCTTGCTCAGTTTCAGCTCAAAGGTAACTTCCCCGTCCTCCTGCCCCAGCAGGGCAGTGGCCGAGAAGGCCAGAAATAACGATATGATCCAGCCCCGTATCCGCATCTACCAGTCCTTTTCAGTTTTAACCGGGGCCCCTTTGACCTTCTGGGCGTCAATTTTTTCCTTTACTTTCTTCTCCTCGTTCTCCATCGCCTGCAGCAGGTTCTGGATTTGCTGGGGCGACAGCTGATTCGGGCGGGGTTGTTCCTGGTTCTGTTCCGGCTTGCGGTCCTGTTCCTCCTTGCGGTCCCCGTCGCCTTCCCGGTTTTCCTCCTGCTCGTCTTCGCCCCCGCTTTGCTGCTGGTCTTCCTCCTGCTCCTGTTCCCCGTTATCGCCCTCGTTCTGTTCCTGGTTTTGCTGCTCTTCCTCCTGCTGGTCTTCCTGTTCCTGCTCCTGGTTTTCCTCGTCCTGCTTCTGTTGTTCCTGGTCTTTTTTCAGCAGCTCCTTGGCAAGGGCCAGGTTGTAGCGGGTCTCCTCGTCTGTCGGGTCGTTGCGGAGGGCCTCCTTATAGGCTTCAACCGCCTGTTTGTAATCTTTCTGCTTCATAAACACGTTGCCCATATTGTGGTAGGACTTGTGTTTCTGGGACTTTTCCCCGGCCCGTTCCCCGGCCTCCTTAAAGCGGCCGAATGCCTCCCCGTAGCTGTCGTTGCGGTAGTAGGCGTGTCCGAGATTGTAAGGGGCAGCCGTATTTTCGGGGCTCTTGGCAATGGCCCGGCGGTAGTTGGCCTCAGCGCTCACAAAATCGTCCTCGGACAGGTCCTCGTTGGCTTCCCGGGTCAGTTCCCGGGAGGCATCCATCGCCTTGGGATCCGGCGCACCGGCTTCCTGGGCCCGTACCCAGCCGGCGCAGGACATTATTACCAGGGTGAAAAATGCGATCCGTTTCATTCAGGCAGCTTTCTTTTCATTAAACAAATCCAGTTTCCTGAGCCAGCCGGTTTTGCGCTCGAGTACAAAAATATCCAAAAACAACAGCAGGAGCCCTGCGCCCAGAAACCACTGGAACTGGTCTTTGAACTCGGCAAATTGCCGGGCCTCGAATTCCTTCTTGTCCATTTGCTGGAGCAGCCCGCTGATCTGTTCCACGGCAGCTGCGGTATTGGCCCCCGGAATGTATTCCCCATTGCCCTCCGAGGCGATTTCCGCAAGGATCGATTCGTTCAGCCGCGTGATAACCACTTCCCCCCGGGCATCTTTTTTCAGGCTTTCCAGGACCCCGTTCCGCTTGATGGGGATGGGCGCTCCCCGGGCGCTCCCCACCCCGATGGTAAAGATGCGGATACCCTGGTCGGTGGCCTGTTCAATGGCGTCCATTACCTGGTCCTCGGCGTGGTCCTCCCCGTCGGAAACCAGGAAGAGGATCCGGTTGGTCTGCTCCTCATCGTCAAAATAGGTGGCCGCGAGTTCGATGGCTTCGTGGATGGCGGTCCCCTGGGAGGAAAGCATATCCGTATTCATGCTTTGCAAAAACATTTTGGCCGCCCCGTAATCCGTGGTGATAGGCAACTGGGGGAAGGCCTGGGCGGCGTACGCGATGATCCCCACCCGGTCGCTGGCCAGTTCGTTGATGATTTCGGATACGAGGCGCTTGGCCTTTTCCAGGCGGTTCGGGGCGATGTCTTCGGCCAGCATACTCTTGGAAACGTCAACGGCAAATACGATGTCCACCCCTTCCCGCTTGACGGTCTCCAGTTTGGTGCCCATCTTGGGGTTGACCAACCCGAGGATCAGGAAGGCCAGGCCCAGCAGGAACAGCAGGAGTTTCAGTTGCGGTTTGAAGAGGGAGCGGTCCGGTGCCAGGCGCCGCAGCAGCCGGGGGTCCGCAAACCTGCGCTGGGTGCGTTTCTTCCAGATATGGTGGGCGAGATACAGCACCAGCAGTACCGGGATGACCAGCAGCAGGTAAAAATAGATGGGTTCGTCGAACTGTATCATTGCCTGATTATATAAAACTCCGGAACACAGTGAATCGCAGGCCCCACTCCAGGAGCAGCAAAGCCCCTGCCAGATAGACCCACGGCCTGAATTTTTCCTCGTACCGGTAGTATTTGAATTCTTCCACCTCCGTTTTTTCGAGTTTGTTGATCTCTTCGTAGATCGCCTCAAGCTTTTCGTTGTCCGTGGCACGGAAATACTCCCCTCCGGTGGCCGTGGCGATATCGGTGAGCAGCTCTTCGTCGATCTCCACCTGCCGCATGCCGTAGCGGAACGATCCGTCCGGGTTGTACCCGATGGGGGAGAGGGCGTTTCCGTTGGTTCCCAAACCAATCGTATAGGTTTTGATGCCGTATTCCAGGGCGAGGTCTGCGGCTGTCTGGGGTTCGATGAAACCGGCGTTGTTCACCCCGTCCGTCAAGAGGATAATCACCTTGGAAATGGCTGTGCTTTCCTTGAGGCGGTTTACCGAAGTGGCCAGGCCCATGCCGATGGCCGTTCCGTCGTTGAGCTGTCCGTAGGTGATCTCCCGCAGGGCCCCCAGCACGATGGATTTATCGCTGGTGATCGGCGTTTTCGTATAGCTTTCCCCCGCATAGGCCACCAGGCCGATACGGTCGTTCGGGCGCTTCCGGATGAATTCGGCAGCCACTTCCTTGAGGGCGGAGAGCCGGTTGGGACGCAGGTCCCGGGCCAGCATGCTGGAGGACACGTCGATGGCCATGACAATATCGATCCCCTTGGTGGTCTTGGTGCGGGTGGAAATGTCCTGGGTCTGCGGCCGGGCCATGGCGGTGATCACGGCGGCCAGCGCGAGCAGCCGGAGCGCGAAGAGGGCCGGTTGGAGCCGGCTCAGCAAGCCGGGCCTTCCAAAGCCCTTCAGCGAAGGAATTCGCAGGCTGGCGCCCTGCCGGTTCCGCTTCAGGACATACCAAAGCACCGCCAGGGGCAGTGCCAGCAGCAGCCAGAAGTATTCCGGGTTTGCAAATTCAATATCAGCGCCGATCATACGGTAGTTTTAACTTCCAGTGTTTTTACAATGCGTTCCACAATATCCTCCGAATAGGCATCCCCGTCTTCCCAGGTCATCACTACCTGCTGCAGGAACCCCTTACCGCCGAAAACCAGGATGCTGTAAGCCCCTTCCATGCTCCCGGAGGAATCGGGCAGGTCAAAGGTACCCTTTCCGTACACGCGCACGCCTTCCACGCCCGAAATCGTCGTGAAAGACTCTTGTTTCATGATGATATTCCGCGCACCCGAGGCCTCGAATTGTTCCAGGACTTTCTCAATGCTCTGTTCAAAATCGGGTTCGGACTCCGGGTCTGCGAAAAGGGTGGAGCTGGCCATGATGGAAAAATTGGCCCGGCGATTGTCGTAAGCGAACACATCCATGTCCCGGATACTCCCTTTCGCCCCGGCGGGAAGTTCCACCTCTTTGCGGTAAAGTACTTCCGGGGTTTCCAGTAAAATGGGCGGGTAACCATAGGAGCTCGCTATCCATTCCCCTTCCAGCAGGGATTTTGTAGGCGTGCCGAAAACGGCTTCCCGCACGTTTCCGGGCCCGAAGTACGCCAGGGCGGATACCAGGCCCACCACGAGGATACCCGCTGCCGTTGCCAGGCCCACCCGCAGGCGTTTGCGGCGTCGCTGGCTGAGGATTTCCTGCCGGTATTCCTCCTGCTCCATAAGTTCCTCTTCCGTAGGCTCGGGCAGGGCGTCATGGGTCCGCACCACGATGTCACGAACCTGCTCCCGGTCTGCTTCCGCCTCCCGCAGCGGGGGTTTGGATTTCGCAAACTTTACCAGGTCGGCCGTCTGCAGGATCCGACGAAACCGGCTCAGCGTCTCGGCATCCAGGTTGAGTTGCCCGGCATCCCGCAGGAGCTCCAGTTTGGTTATGAGTTCTTCCGTGGTACTTTCCAGGGCGGTCACGTGTACCTCTTCTTCCAGGTACGCCCGGACGATGGTAGTGAGTTCCGTGTAATACCCCTTGAAATCATCTTGGATGAGGTAGCGGGTAGATTCCAGTCGCTCCAGCTCAATCAGCGCCCGGTCATATGGGGGTAAGAGGGCCTCCTGCTCCGCTTCGGTCAGCGGCTTTTCCCGGAAGACGAACCAGTAGAGTGCCCCACCGGCCAGCAGGAGTACGAGAAGGGTCCAGCCCAGCCACCGGATCCAGCGCCAGGGGTTCCCCTCCACTTCCACCATGGGTTTGATGTCGTACAGGTTTTGTTCCAGGGTATCTACCGGGACGGTGGCCACCGAGACAAAAAGCGAATCCGTGAAGTACCCTTTTCCGTCTATTTCAATCCGCTGGCTGGGCAGCAGGTAAGCCCCGGAATCGAACTGGGTGAGCGCGTAGGTTTTCAGGAGCTCCAGGCGGTTGTCGCGGCGGGTGGTATCGGTCTTGAAAGCCTCCACCGTTTCCAGGGGCGAAAAAGTCTGGCCGTCCGGGAAAATGACTTGGGCTGTGGTGTCCGCCTCCACGCGAACCGTAAACCGGATTTGTTCGCCGATACGGATGGCTGTGGTATCCACTTCGGAGGAGACCAGCGGCAGCGACTGGGCAAACGCAACCTGCAGGCCCGCCAACAGGAAGAGCAGGGCGGGCAGCCGCCTGAGCAGCAACCCGGCCGGGGTTTTATATGGGGGTATTTCCTGTAACATCGCTATCCTCTGCGTTTAAAGTACCCGAGCAGTTTTTTCACATAACTTTCGTCTACCCGGCAATCCAGCGTCCCGCACCCGGCACGTGTAAAAGTATCCCGGTAGTAGCCTACCCGGTCCCGGTAATGGGCGGCATAGGCATTGCGCAAGCGCCGGGACTGGGTATTTACCAGCCGCAGCTTTCCGGATTCGGCATCCAGCATGCGGACCATCCCGAGGTTCGGGATATCACTTTCCATCGGGTCGTAGATCCGGATGCCCGTCAGGTCGTGTTTATTGCCGGTTACCCGGAGTGTCTTCTCGTAATCCTCGGCCATAAAATCGGAAAGCACAAAAACGATAGCCTTCTTCTTGATGACGTTGGACAGGAATTTCAGCGCCTCGGAAAGGTCTGTCCGGTGGCTTTTGGGCTCAAATTCCAACAGCTCCCGGATAATGCGTAAAACGTGGCTTTTTCCCTTTTTCGGTGGGATGTAAAGCTCCACTTCGTCCGAGAACAGAATCAGGCCCACCTTGTCGTTGTTCTGCAGGGCCGAAAAGGCCAGGGTGGCCGAAACCTCGGTAACCACCTCCCGCTTGAACTGCCCGACCGTACCAAAGAACTCCGAGCCGCTGATATCCACCAGGAGCATCAGGGTGAGTTCCCGCTCCTCTTCGAATACCTTGACAAATGGCTCGTTGTATCGCGCGGTGACATTCCAGTCGATAGATCGGACGTCGTCCCCATACTGGTATTGCCGGACTTCGCTGAAAGTCATTCCCCGCCCCTTGAAGGTGGAATGGTATTCCCCTCCGAAGATGTGATCGGACAAGCGGCGCGTCTTGATCTCGATCTTCCGTACTTTCTTTAAGAGCTCTTTGGTATCCATACAGGTGCGGGATTGCAGGTTGGGCCGGTGCCGGCCTCAAAGGGGGCTGCCCGGCTGCCTGGCGCTAGGGGACTTCTACCTCGTTGACAATCCGGTTGATGATTTCCTCGGATGTCACATTCTCCGCCTCGGCCTCATAGGTGATGCCGATCCGGTGGCGCAGCACGTCGTGAACCACTGCGCGGACGTCTTCCGGGATCACGTATCCCCGCCGTTTGATAAAAGCATAGCATTTGGCGGCATTCGCCATGTTGATACTACCCCGGGGGGAAGCCCCGAAACTGATCAGCGGTTTGAGGCCCCCGAGCTGGTATTTTTCGGGGAACCGGGTGGCAAACACGATATCGAGGATATATTTCTCAATTTTTTCGTCCATATAGACCTCCCGAACGGCCTGTTGGGCACTCAGGATTTGTTTCAGGCTCACCACCGGCTGGATCTTTTGCTGGGTACCCTGCAGGTTTTGCCGGATGATCAGCTGTTCCTCGTTCATCTTCGGGTAGTCGATAACCGTCTTGAGCATGAACCGGTCTACCTGGGCTTCGGGGAGCGGATAGGTTCCTTCCTGCTCCACCGGGTTTTGCGTGGCCATCACCAGGAAAGGCTCGTCCAGGATAAAAGTTTCGTCCCCGATGGTCACCTGTCGTTCCTGCATGGCCTCCAGCAGGGCGGACTGTACCTTGGCCGGGGCGCGGTTGATCTCATCGGCCAGGATGAAATTGGCAAAGATAGGCCCGCGTTTGATGGAAAAGTCGTTTTCCTTGATGTTGTATATGAGTGTCCCGATGACGTCCGCGGGCAACAGGTCGGGGGTAAACTGGATACGGGAAAAACTGCCCTTGACCGCCCGGGAAAGCGTATTGATGGCAAGCGTCTTCGCCAGCCCCGGAACACCTTCGAGCAGGATATGGCCCCGCCCGAGCAACCCGATGAGCAACCGCTCCACCATGTGCCGCTGGCCCACGATTGCCTTGTCCATTTCCTGAACCAGTAGATCGATAAAAGCGCTCTCTTCGGCAATTTTCTCATTCACAGCGCTAATGTCTACTGCCTTGGTCTCTTCCATAAAAATGCTTTAGTAATTGTTTGTCAATAAGCGAGTTTAGTTGTACTGCGCAAATTGAAAATTTATTTACTGACTGCCTGTTAACGATTGGTTAAAAATGTTCGGAAACCCCTAGTTTTATGATGGTTTTAAGGGATTTTCTATTTACTTTAAGCAGCCTATGAAAGACACGAATAAAGAGAGCCGCATCATTGCCGGGACGATGACCTGGGGGGTGTGGGGAAGCGATCTGGATACGGCATCGATGGAGCAGCTCATACACGACTGCCTGGAGGCGGGTATCCGCACCTTCGACCACGCCGATATTTACGGAGGGTATACCACGGAAGCCGCCTTTGGGAAGGCCTTTGCCGGTAGCGGCGTGGACCGGGAGGAAATCCGGCTGATCAGCAAATGCGGGATCCAGTATGTCTGCGACGCCCGGCCCATCCGGGTTAAGCATTACCAGTACGATGCGGACTATATTGTCCGATCTGCCGAAACATCCCTGGAAAACCTGGAAACGGACTACCTGGACCTGCTATTGCTGCACCGGCCCAGCCCGCTTATGGAGCCCGGGGAAGTTGCCGCCTCCTTCGACCGGTTGAAGGCCGCGGGGAAGGTCCGGCGGTTTGGGGTCAGTAACTTTACCCCCTCCCAGATCCGGCTGATCGAAACGGCTGCCCCGGTAGAGGCGCATCAATTCGAGTGTTCGCTTTCGGCCCGCGACCCGCTTACCGACGGCACGCTGGACGATTGCATGACCGGCAGGCGCGAGGCGATGGCCTGGAGCCCCTTGGGGAAATTCTTTCGTGAGGAAGGGCCCGAAAGGGACCGGCTGGCAGCCTGCATGGAGGCGCTCATGCCAAAGTACGGGGCGGACGAAAGCCAGTTGCTCCTGGCCTGGCTCATGGGGCACCCGGCGGGCATCCGGCCCGTGGTGGGCACCACAAAAGCCAAAAGGCTCCGGGGTGCTGTCCGCGCAGAGAAAATTGAACTGGAGCCGGAGGACTGGTTTGACTTGCTGGTCGCTGCTCAGGGGCATAAGGTCCCCTGAACCGTTCCCCGGGCCGGCAGGACAGGGTTGGCCGGTGAAAATCGCCCGGGCCGGGAGGCCCTTTAAATGAACTATATGGATCGAATTGTTTGCATTACAGGCGCCACCAGCGGTATTGGACGGGCTACGGCCCTTCTGCTCGCCGGCAAGGGATGCCGCATCATTGCCTGCGGCCGGCGGGGGGATCGGCTGGTCGGGTTGAAGGAGGAGCTGGGAAGCAAGGTGCATACCCTGGCGTTTGACGTGCGCAACCGGCTGGATGTGGAAGCGGCTTTTGCCTCGCTCCCGGAAGCATTTTCACCCGTTGACACACTGATCAATAACGCCGGGAATGCCCACGGTCTGGACCCGATACAGGAGGGAGACCCGGACGACTGGGACGCCATGATCGACATCAACGTCAAAGGCCTGCTCTACGTGACACGGGCCCTTCTCCCGTCGCTGATCAAAAGCGGCAGGGGCCACCTCCTGAACATCGGCTCGACCGCCGGGAAAGAGGTCTACCCGAAAGGGAATGTCTATTGTGCGAGTAAGCACGCAGTAGACGCCCTGAACCAGGCTTTTCGCATCGACCTGAATGCAGAGGGCATCCGCGTGGGGGCCATCAACCCGGGCCTGGTTGAAACCGAGTTCAGCAAGGTGCGTTTCAAGGGGGATGAGGCACGGGCCGAAACCGTGTATGAGGGGTACGAGCCCCTGCGTCCGGAAGACATCGCGGACATCATCTGGTTTGCCCTGAGCCGGCCGGCCCACGTCAACATTGCAGACCTGGTAGTCATGCCCACGGCCCAGGCCAGCAGCACACAAGTCCGCAAAGCCCCATGATCAACAAGCGGTTGCTGATAAAGAACCTCCTGGCCCACAACGACGAGAACAGCTTTTACGACAAGAAGCGATCGATCGACATAGGCCGCAAGGAAGGGAAGGCCAAATTCCTGAAACACGTCTGCGCCCTGGCCAACAGCAATCCGGCCAACCGTTCGTATATCGTCATCGGGGTGGAGGATGCGGACAATGAAATCCTGGGCGTCGACTTTTTTGACGACAGCAAGATCCAGAACCTGGTGAACGCCTACCTGGAGAACCCCCCGCTGATCACCTATGAAAATGTACTCTTCCCGCACCTGGCCGAAGGCAAGGTGGTGGGCCTGGTGACGATTACCTCATCGGGGGAAATCTGCGCTTTGCGCAAGAACATCTGGAAGTATTACGGCGGCGCGGTCTTTTTCCGGGAAGGCAGTATCAGCATGCCGAAGAATTTCGACCTGGAATTGCGGGATGTCAATTCCGGGGTGGTGGCGGCGATAGAACAGAACGCCCGGAACAACATCGAACTGACCCTGGACGGGGTGATCGACTTTCTGAACTACCGGCACCGAGACCTCACCAGCCATTACCGGGTATTCAAAGAACAATTCGTGCTTTGCTGGGCCGGCAACAGGAAGGTGGTGGGGGAAGCGGAATACTACTCCCGTGTGGACATCGAACTGATCAACGAACAGGTCAAACTATTCTATTCGGCCCTGGACGAGGTGTCCATCGCCTTCGATTCGGAATCGTTCGACATCGTGGAATATGTCTACCTGGGCCTGGCCGGCCGCAAGCGCTACTACCCCCTGGAGAAGGTATCCATCCGGTTTGCGGACAACGGGACATACCAAATCCTGAGCGAATTGATTTTTGAGCCGCCCCAGTACGACCGGAAAACGCTTCACCACATTTTCAATGCCAACAAGGCGCTGGCCGCCAAGCTCCGGCAGGGGATCCCCCTGAGGCCTTCGGAAGAAAAGGACCTGCTCCAGTTCCCATCCACCCTGCTCATCTGCTACCTGAACGGCTTTGAAAGCGCCGGCGACCTGATGTACAGTGCCCGGGAGTGGCTTCGGGGTCGGGACGAAAGGGTGTACAATTCCCTGAAGGAGGCCATCCGGATTCTCAGGAAAGTCCGGTACAATTAAAGGGGAATACCCCGGGGGTAGGTTCCGGGGATTTACCCGGACGGCAGGTTATTTTGCCCCGGCCCCCTCCACTGTTTTCAGCCAGAGCAGGCCGTAGGGCCTGATTTCCAATAATGCGCTCTGTACCGAATGGGACGTTCCGTCCACGAGGTTCGTATATGCGCTGCCCTTGAGGTACCCGAGGTTGCGAACCCAGGTGGCGTTGAGTACCTGCGGGTTTTCGTCGAAGTTGGCGACAACCAGCAGGGAGCCTTTCTCCGCCTTTCTCTCAAAGACATAGAGGTGCTCGTTCCCCGGGTGGTGGAGGACCGATTTGCCGCCACCCAGTGAAGGCAGCTTCCTCCGGAGTCGGATCAGCGATTGCAGTCTTGAAAAAATCCGGGACGGGAGGCGATTGGGGTCGTCCAGGGCGGCCACTGCCTCCCAGTCGTGGATGGGCCGGTTTACCCAGCGGCTGTCATTTTCCTTGTCCTTTTCCCGCAGGTACGAATAGTCGTTCAGCATCCCGATTTCATCCCCGGCATAAATGAGCGGGATGCCCGCCGAAGCCAGGATAACCCCGTACATCATGACGATTTTGTCGAAGGCCGTTTCCACATCTGCCGCGTTCCCGGAATCGAGGGCCTCTTCCAGACCCAGCAGGGAGGCCGTGCTCCCGGTTATCCGTCCGTCCCCGGTAACGGGGTTGTACATAAAGAGTACGCCCCGGGAGGGGGACCACTCCAGGCGCTGGCAATAGTAATCCAACAGAAACCGCCGGTGTGCGGCGGGGTTCCACCCGAGGGCTTCAATTTGCCGGTCGTCAAATCCGAGCCCGATATCGTCGTGGCAGCGGATATAGTTTATCCAGCTGCAGGATTCGGGGATTGACGCGATATCCGCCAGGCTCCGGTAGAGCAGGTTGGTCTTTTTGGTGGCGATGGAATTCCACAGGCAGGCCATGTAGGTGGCGTTGTACGCCGCCTCGCACTCGTTGCCGGCCAGGCGGCCTTCCCCGAAGTACCGGACAATTTCCCGGGGTGCCACTATTGCTTCGGCCAGGATGGCGACCCCGGGGGCCACCACCTGCAGGCAAAGCCGGAACAGCGCAATCAACTGGTGTGCCTCCGGGAGATTCTGGGAGTTCGTCCCGAGTTTTTTCCAGAGGAATGCCAGGGCGTCAAACCGCAATACGTCCACGCCTTTGTTGGCCAGGACCACCATATTTTTGAGCATGGCCAGGAATACCCTGGGGTTCGTGTAGTTGAGGTCCCACTGGTACTGATTGAAGACGGTCATGACCCACTGGCCGGTTTCCGGGATAAAGGTGAAATTCCCGGGCGATGTTTCCGGGAAGATTTCCGGCAGGGTTTCCTCGTACAGGTCGGGCAGGGTCCGATCCGGGAACATGTAGTAATACCCGGCGTATTCGGCGTCCCCCTCCCTTGCTTTCTGGGCCCACGGATACTGGTCGGAGGTGTGGTTGACCACGAAATCCAGCATCAGGCAGACCCCTTTATCCCGGCACGCTCCGGTGAATTCCAGGAAATCGGCTTCCGTGCCAAACCGGGGGTCGATCTCCGTGTGGCTGCTAACGGCGTATCCCCCGTCGTTTTCCCCTTTCGGCTGGCGGGTAAGCGGCATGACGTGCAGGAAGTTGACGCCGAGTTTTTCGAAGTAGGGGAGCTTGTCGATCAGCCCCCGGATGTCCCCGCTGAAACGGTCGGTGTACAACTGCATGCCCACCCATTTCTCGGATTGGTACCAGGCCCCTTCGTTCAGGCGCTCCAGGTCCTGTAAACGAAGGTCTTCCGACCGATCCCGGAAGAGTTTTCCCAGCATCCCGGGCAATTCCTCAAAAGCGGCATCCTGACCCGGGTAAAGCGAATAATACAAGTCCTGAATCAGCGTGAGATTGGCGGCCAGCCGTTTTTCGAACAGGGCGGGCAGGTCCTTTTTGGATGGCTTTGCCAGGCTTTTCCCGGCCAGCAGACGATGGATTGCTACCTGGTTCATGCCAGTGCCCGATTCAATTGCTCCTGGTCCGGAAGTGCCTCGATGGCGCCGAACCGCGTGGTGGTCACGGCGCCTGCGGCATTGGCAATGCGCACCATTTCAGCTAGCGCCTCCACATCCGAGGCGATGTGTTCCAGGTCTTCGCGGGCGGCCAGCTGCCAAAGCAGGCAACCGATAAAGGCGTCGCCCGCCCCCGTGGTGTCCACGGGCTCCACCCGGATACTCGGGATGGTCCGCTGCCCCGCACGTGTGCTCAGCCAGGTGCCGTCACCCCCCAGGGTAATCACGATAATTTCCGTACCGATATCGTGGAGCACCGAACAGGCTTTCTCCAGGCTCTCCTCCCCGCTGAGCAATTGCGCTTCCTCCAGGCTGAATTTGCAGAGGTTGGACTTCTCGATAAAAGGGATGCATTTTTTCCTGAAAACGGCCGCCTTGTTTTTCCAAAGGTCGTGGCGGTAATTCGGGTCGAAGCTGATAAAGGCCCGCTGGGTGAGCCCGTCGAAGAAATAATGCCCGTAGGCCTTTTCAAGCGGCCCGCCGAGCAATGCGGTGGCGGCCCCCAGGTGGATCATATTCCCTCGGAAGGACTTTTTGACTTCGGGCATGTATTGCAGCTCGCGGTCGGCCCCCCGGCTAAACACGAAATCCCGCTCCCCGTCTTCCGCAATGGAGACAAAGGCCAGGGTGGTAAAAGTTTCGCTGCGCTGCAAAAACTGCGTATCCACCCGGTTTTCCCGGAGTACGTCCAGGAGAAATTCCCCAAAAGGATCCTCCCCGATACAGCCTACAAAGGCGCTGCGGCCGCCGAGACGGGCAATGGCACTGGCTACGTTTGCCGGTGCGCCCCCGGCTTTCTTTGTGAACATCACTGCCCTGGACAGGTCGCTTCCCTGGTTTTCGCCTACAAAGTCGATGAGCAGTTCGCCCACACAAAAAATCTGTTTCATACTAATGTGTTCCTTTCTGGCCCTGGCCGGGGTTCGGCAGATCGAGGCCAGCGGCTTCGCAGCGTCCGGTTCCGTTTGGAAATGTAAACAGAATTCGAGGATCTCCCCAAATTTTCAAGGATTTATCTGGGAAGGGCTTTTAAGAATGCCTCGCAGGTAGTACCTTACAATCTCCCTCGTGGCGCAGGCCCGCAGGAGCAATTTAATTATTTCGATATGGGATTATTTGATGAAATCAAGAAAAAACTGAGTCACGAGTTTATCGACATTGTCGAATGGCTGGATGATTCCCAGGATACGATTGTCCACCGGTTCGAACGCTACCAGAACGAGATTAAAAACGGGGCCAGGCTGATTGTGCGCGAAGGCCAGAAGGCCGTTTTTGTGAACGAAGGCCAGCTGGCGGATGTCTTTGGCCCGGGAACCTACGAGCTGACCACGTCCAACCTGCCGATACTGACAACCCTCAAAGGGTGGAAGTACGGCTTTGACAGCCCGTTCAAGGCGGAGGTTTACTTTGTGAATACGCGCCTGTTCACCGACGAAAAATGGGGGACGAAAAACCCGGTCATGCTGAGCGATGAGCGTTTCGGGCTTACCGAAATCAGGGCTTTCGGCACCTACAGCTTCCGGATTGAAGACCCTGGAAAATTTGTGGTGGACGTGGTGGGCACGGATGGAAATTTCACGAATTACGAGGTCAACGAACACCTGAAAAGCCTGATTGTCACCCGGTTTACGGATACGGTCGGGGAGGCCAACCTGCCCCTGGAACTCTACGCCGCCAATACGAGCGAATTGTCGGAAACCTGCCGGGAGGTTATGGAGCCGGAATTTGCCCGGGTGGGTATCGAACTGGAAAAGTTCTATATCGAAAACGTGTCCATGCCGGAGGAGCTCAAAAAGGAGATCTTCGAATACAGCCGGCTCGACAAACTGGACATGAGCAAGCTCTCCCAATTCAAGGCGGCGAAGGCCATGGAGGCGGCGGCGAGCAACGAAGGCGGTACGGCCGGCGCCGGGATGGGCATGGGCATGGGGTTTGTCCTGGCGCAACAGATGGGTTCCATGATGGCGCAACCCCAGGCAGCACAACCGCAGCAGCCCCGCGGTCCGGTTGCCTCCGTCCCGCCCCCGGTACCCGTTCCACCCGCTTATTATTACGCCGTCGACGGCCGGCAGCAGGGGCCCGTCCCGTATGAGCGCCTGCAGGAGCTCTTTGCCTCCCGCGCAATCAACCGGGACACGCTTATCTGGAAACAGGGCATGGCCCAGTGGTCCGCCCTGAGCGAGGTGGAGGAACTCAAATCGTTCCTTGGCGGCAGCACACCCCCGCCCCTGCCCGGCAACTGATTTTTCGGATGGAGTTGAGAGGCACAGGGGGAAACCGCCCGAATATGGAAACAATTACATCCTCGGAGCAGAAGAAGACCTGCAACAACTGCGGGGCAGAGATGAAGTACAAGCCGGGCTCTGAACAAATAGCCTGTGATTATTGCGGTTTTGAGGCATTTATCGAATCTTCCAGGAAAAGCTTTGAAGAACTCGAACTCGACCACTATCTGAAGGTTACCGGCGGCGACCATGTATTTACGGATACCATCGAACTGTTGCACTGCAAGAACTGCGGCGCCAGTCAGCATGTGGCCGAAAATTACAAGTCCCTGGCCTGCGTGTACTGCGGGGAACCTCTTATCCGGGAGGACGCCCGGGAAGCGGGCTGGATTTTACCCGGGGCCCTGGTGCCGTTCCAGATCGATGCGGCCCGGGCGCGGCAATTATTCCGGAAATGGGTGCGGGGGCTCTGGTTTGCCCCGGGAAAGTTAAAACGGGCCGCCCTGGACCCGGAAGCCATTCACGGCCTCTACCTGCCGTACTGGACATTTGACGGCAACTTGCAGGCCGACTACACGGGCCAACGGGGGGATTACTACTACGAAACCCAGCGGGTTCGGACCCGCGAGGGAACCAAGACCCGGCAGGTTCGGAAAACCCGTTGGACGCCTGCATCTGGAAGGGTAAGCGGCTTTGTGGACGATATCCTGATCCCGGCTTCCCGGGACCGCAAGGCGGAAGTTCCAACGGCTGTGACAGGCTGGCGACTGGGGGATCTCCGACCTTTCGATTCGGACTACCTATCCGGGTTTGTGACCGAGAAATACTCGGTTTCCCTCAAGGAAGGCCACCAGCAGTCATTCCGCAAGGCACGGGAAATAGCCCGAACGTGGATCCGAAGGGATATCGGGGGCGATACTCAGCGGATCGACCAAACGGATATACGGCTTTCCGACGAAACCTTTAAGCACATCCTGCTCCCGGTATATATCAGCAGCTATTCCTACAAGGGCCGCACGTATAATTTTTATATCAACGGGCAGACGTCGGCCATCCACGGAAGCCGGCCCTATTCCACCTGGAAAATCGTCTTGCTGATCCTCGCCGTACTGGTCGTCGCTGCTGCAATCGGAATACTAACCCAATGAGAAAACTTGTAATCGGAGATATACACGGGGGCCTGAAGGCCTTGCGGCAATTGCTGGACCGGGTGGCCCCGGCCCAGGAGGATTTTTTTGTGTTCCTCGGGGATTATGTAGACGGGTGGAGCGAAGCGGCCGAAACCGTGGACTACCTGATCGGTTTTGCCCGGGAGCACCGCTGCCTGTTCCTGAAAGGCAACCACGATGAGCTCTGTGAAGAATGGCTCAACGGGCAGGCAGAGCGCGAACTCTGGCTGCGGCATGGGGGCGCCGCTACCAAAAAGTCCTACCAGGGGGTGGGTGCAGCCACCCGGGGGCAACACGCCAAATTTTTCAGGGACCTGAAAGCCTACCACCTGGATAGCGAGAACCGGTTGTTTCTCCACGCCGGGTTTACCAACCAGCGGGGCGTGGAGCACGAGTATTTTGAAAAGAATTTCTATTGGGACCGGACCCTTTGGGAAACCGCCCTTTCCCTGGATGCCAGACTGGACCCCTCAGACCAGTTGTACCCGGCCCGCCTGCGGCATTACCGGGAGATCTACATCGGTCATACCCCGGTGGTGCGGATTGGGAAAGACCAGCCATTCCGGGCGGCAAATGTGTGGAATGTCGACACGGGGGCTGCCTTTCGCGGCCCGCTGTCTGCCATCGATGCCGGGAACAAGGAAGTATGGCAAAGCGACCCGGTTTACCAGATGTACCCGGAGGAAACCGGGCGGAACGCCTAGCCCGCTACCCTGCCCGCTGCCGCGGCAAAGGGAGCCTCAGAGTTTTCCGTGGAGGTGTTCGTCCTGCCAGCGCCGAAGTTCCTTCCACTTGTTTTCATAAGCCATCCGGGCCTGCATGGGCCAGGAAGAAGGGTCGTGGATTTTATAACGGTCGCCGCCGGAATCCAGGACTTCCTGGCATTTGGCCACCGGGGTCCCGGCCAGGGCGCGCCACGTTTTGATATCGTAGTTGTGGAACAGGCTTTCGATTTTCGGGCCAATGCCCTCGATGATTTTAAGGTCGTCCTGGTGCACGGTGACCCCGAAATCGGCCTTGGCTGCTTTGTAGTCGAAGGGAATATCCGGGCGTACAGCCTCCGAATTCGCCGTCTCGAGCTGGTGCCGGCAGGCTTCCAGTTCTTCCTGCAGCCGCGCATAGGATGCCGAAAGGGACCGGGCTTCTCCGGACTGCCTGGCTTCCCGGGCTTTCCGGCCCAGGACATACCCGATGGCCATCCCGATAGCTGCGGTCAGCAGCGGAATGATCCAAAACAGGCTTTTCATCGTTTCAGGTTCCATCGTATGTGGCCGGGAGGCAATCCCGCTCGTATACAAGGTACTAAAAATACCCGTAGCATCGCCGGATGCAAATCATACAACATTTTGTGCCAGTCATACAAATCCGGTACCGCGGGGCGGGAAGTCTCCTTATTTTAGTTTCAGGCTTGATGTCGATGCCCCGAAACCGCAGACCGCACATCCCAGGGATCGGAATGCGGCCACCTCTGGGCCGACATTTGAGTTACTTGTTTTGGATTAGTTTGGTTAGTTAAAAATCCGTTTCGTACGTGCTAAGCCGTCGGGGCGGGTTTTTTTCTTTGGGTACAGGCCCCCTGCCGCCTGTGAGTATTCGGGAACAGCTTCCGCTGAAGGGTAATTGCGGTTCCCGGGGTAATATTTGTTCGAGATCCGATGAAAATGAAAAGCGCATATCGCCGGCTCCGCACGGCCGCCCGATGGGTAGCCATGGTACTGCTCCTCAGTATCCAGCACCTGCTCGAAGGCGCATGGCGGTCCGACACCCCCAATACGGGTTAAGTGTATGATGCCCTCAGGCCGTCTGTTTTCCCAAAAACGGCCTGAAGGCCCAAATGTGGCCGGGGCCCTCGGGATCCGCCAACACCCATGGGTGCATCCGGATGGTCCGGCAAACCGTCAAAGGTCAAATCGAATCCCCTGCGCCAGGGGGAGATTGTCGCTGTAGTTAATGGTGTTTGTCTGCCGCCTCATATAGATTTTCCAGGCGTCCGAGCCGGACTCCCGGCCGCCGCCGGTTTCTTTTTCACCCCCAAAGGCGCCGCCTATTTCGGCGCCGGAGGTGCCGATGTTTACGTTGGCGATTCCGCAATCGCTCCCCGCGGCAGAGAGGAAGGCTTCCGATTCCCGCAGGTTGGTCGTCATAATGGCCGATGAAAGCCCTTGCTTGACGCCGTTTTGAAGTGCAATCGCATCGTGGACGTCCCCGGAGTACCGGATCAGGTACAATACGGGCGCAAAAGTTTCTTCCTGTACGATTTCAAAGTGGTTTTCGGCCTCGGCAATAGCCGGCTTCACATAACAGCCGCTCTCATACCCCGGGCCGTCCAGGACGCCCCCGGGCACCAGGATCTCGCCCCCTTCGGCAACCACCTGCTCCAGGGCTTTCCGGTACATATCCACAGCCTCCCGGTCAATCAGCGGGCCAACGTGGTTTTCCTCGTCCAGCGGGTTGCCGATTCGGAGTTGTCCATAGGCCTGTTTCAGGGCCGATTTTACCTCGTCATATACGTCTTCGTGGACGATCAGCCTCCGGGTGGAGGTGCAGCGCTGGCCACAGGTACCGACGGCTCCGAAGACTGCGCCGATAACAGTCATTTTTATGTCTGCGTCCGGGGTGACGATGATGGCGTTGTTCCCTCCGAGTTCGAGCAACGACCGTCCGAGCCGGGCGGCAACTGCCTGCGCGACGATTTTGCCCATCCGGATGGAACCGGTTGCCGAGACAAGCGGTACGCCGGTGTCACCGGTCAACATTTCACCCACCCGGTAATCCCCGTTGATCAGGCAGGTTATTCCTTCCGGCATCCCGTTGCGGTGGAATACCTCGGCGGCGATCTTCTGGCAGGCGATACCGCAGAGCGGCGTTTTTTCGGAGGGCTTCCAGATACACACATCGCCGCAAACCCAGGCCAGGGCCGTATTCCATGCCCAAACGGCCACCGGGAAGTTAAAGGCGGAGATGATCCCCACCACACCCAACGGGTGATATTGTTCGTACATGCGGTGTCCCGGTCGTTCGGAATGCATGGTCAGGCCGTGAAGCTGGCGGGAGAGGCCCACGGCAAAATCGCAGATATCGATCATCTCCTGCACTTCGCCAAGGCCTTCCTGGTAGGACTTGCCCATTTCATAAGATACGAGCTTGCCCAGGGGTTCTTTGAGCTCCCGGAGCCGGTCCGAAAACTGCCGGACGATTTCCCCGCGCTGGGGGGCGGGTACCAGGCGCCAGGAGGTAAAGGCGCTGGCTGCGGTTTCCGCAACACGCCGGTAATCTTCCTGGGTGGTGGCCCGGACCCTGGCAATGGTTGCGCCGTCAACCGGCGATACGGAGGCGATTTCCTCCCCGGAACCAAAGTGTTCCATTCCGGTGGAGCTTCCGGGGTTTACGTCTTCGACTCCCAATGCTTTCAGGGCTTTTTCTATACCAAAATCCAGGGCAACTTCCGTCATTTTGTAACTTTTTTATGCTGAGATGTTATATTTATGACAAAACTACAAATTCCCGGGGCATTTCCATGACCGGCCGGCCAACTTTATCAGCGGGAGTTCCCGGATTTGTCGGGGGGGCACCGGCAGGGGCCTAGTCGGACGAATCCCCGACAAAGCGGGGATCGGCTTCCATCACAGTCCCGCATTGATCACAGGTCCGCAGGGCCTCCGACCCGTAGAACACCTTAAAATGCGCCAGGAAGTCTTTTTCGATATCCTCTAATTTGAAATAGGCTTCGTAGAGCTTGTTGTTGCAATTGTCGCAGTACCAGAGCAGCCCGTCCCGGGCATCCGTATCGCTGCGCTTGCGCTCCACCACCAGGCCGATGGAATCCGGGTGCCTGACCGGCGAATGGGGCACCCTGGCCGGGTGCAGGTACATGTCCCCCGGGCCGAGGGTGAAGGTTTTTTTCTCCCCGTCCTCCTGTACGTGCACCTCGATCGTCCCTTCGAGCTGGTAAAAGAGTTCTTCGGTTTCGTTGTAGTGGTAATCCTTACGCGCATTGGGCCCGGCCACCACCATGACAATATAGTCCCCGGCCTCCTTGTAGAGGTTCCTGTTTCCCACCGGGGGCTTGAGTTCTTCCCGGTGGTTTTCGAGCCATTGCGTCAGATTGAAAGGAGGGGCGATTGCCATTTTCGTATTGTTTCGTTTATCGCATGTAGCGTCCCCGAAAGATACGAAAATGGAAGCGATATCGGGCCGGCCCGGAGTTCAGGGCGGTCCGGAGTTCAGGCCGGCACGTGGGCTATTGCAGGTAAAACAACTGGGTGAAGTACAATTTCCCGTCGGGAGCGCGTTTGACGCTGACGGCCGTGTGGCTGAAGCTGCCCTCCAGGGTACTCTTGTGGGAGGCGCTCGCCATCCAGGCATCAAAGGCTTCCTGGGCCGTGTCGTAATTCCTGGCGACATTCTCGGCTACGGACTTGGCGTCCGTGGCCTCCGCGATTTTGGAAGCGCGGGCATTGAAGTCGTCGTGACTCGTGTTCCCGGTGGCAATCATATAATCCGTGTGCTGGTTGGCGTAGGAATACGCCAATTCGCTAAAGGCCAGGGGGTCGGCCCCTATGGCCTGCCGGTGCTGGTTGACAAGTTCGAGTATGGCACCCTCTACAGCCTGGACATTCTCGGCTTCTATCGGGTTAGCAGGCATTGTTGAATCCTTGGAGCAGGAAGCGATTGCCAGCGCGAAGAAAACCAAGAATGCACTTTGCATTCTCATTTTCATACAGTGTTCTATTCTGTAAGTAGGCCAGTAGAAAGAATGGGGGTTCTTTTCATACCCGGCGCGGGGCCGGAGGATAATAATACACATTTTTCCGGCGAACCGCCCGGGAGGGCCTTAAATTTCGATAAAGTGTCGGGAATCCTCGTACACCGGCAAACAGCTTCTAATTCTTCGGGCGGTTAACGGGAGGCGGGAACTTCGGTTTCCCGGGGTGCCGGCTCCAGGACCCGGCTGAAAACAAAGGCGCCGACTTCCCGCACCGGCCCGTAGAGTACGGACTCGCGGACTGCATCCGAGTCGCCCACGCCCAGGGTCCGGTTGGCCCGTTCAAAAAAGATCAGCAGGGCCCCGAGGATAACGGCTACTTTAACCACCCCAAAAACGGCGCCCCCCAGCCGGTTCAGGAAGCCCACCAGGATCATTTCCGCCACGCGGGTAAGCAGTTTGCCCAACAGGTGGACAGCAATGACGATGGCCAGGAAGGTGATCAGGAATGCGGTTAGTTTCAGGTAGTAGGGGCTCCAGTCCAGGCGCTGACTCAGGTAGCCGGCCGCGATGTATGAAAAGTGGATGGCCCCGTAGATCCCTGCTATCAGCGCGGCGATGGAGGCAATCTCAAGGATCAGCCCGTTGCGAAACCCCTTATAGAGTCCGTAAACGAGTAATAATCCCAGAATGACATCGATAAATCCCATGGCGGTTACCCGCAAATATAGCGCATTGATTCGTACCTTTAGGGCGCGTTAAACGGCGCCCCGATCCGGCTGGCTTATGGCAAGAGATACAGAATTGAAAGCGCGTTGGGAGAAGCTGCAGGCAGACCTTTCCGAACGGTTCGCCGACGGGGACACCCTGGATCTGGACGCGATTATCTACCTGATCGGCGTCCAGGAACTCGGGCAGTTCCACCGCCGCTTCAAGAAAGATGAAAAACTCGACCTGATGCATATCGGCATCTGCCGCCTGCTGGAGCCTTATGGGTATTACGAGTTCGAATATTTTGACGATGAGGGATGGCCGCATTACCGGCTGCTGGAACCGCTGCCGGTGCTGAAGGCCGGGGAGCAATCCGTCCTGATGAAGGAAGCCATCGTCACCTATTTCCTGGAAAACGATTATCCGCTATGAAGGCAAAATTCCCCTATTACGCCGTGATTTTCACTTCCCGCCGGACCGAAGAGCAGGCCGGGTATGCGGAAACTTCGGCTCGTATGATGGAGCTGGCCGCACGCCAGCCGGGTTATCTGGGGGTGGACCACGCCCGGGAGGAAGTCGGGATAACCGTCAGTTACTGGGAATCCCTGGAGGCTATCGCGGGCTGGAAGGCCCAGGCCGACCACGCACTGGCCCAGCGGAACGGACGCGAAAAATGGTACAGCGAGTACCGGATTCGGATTTGCCGGGTGGAGAAGGAATACGGGTTTAACCGGGAAGGATCTGCTGAATGACTCCCCAGCAGGGGGACGGCAACCCTCCTCGTTGAAGCTCCTTCCGGGGAACTGAAACCCCGCGCGCCCATTGGCGAAACCTGAAATTCCTCGTATTTTTATCGCATACCATCGCGGTCCCGGAATAACGCTCACGTCGCAACCCGGCCGCGATACCCTGCACCAAACCCCAATTGCTATGAAAAAACCGAACCCATTTACCACGAAGAGCCGGTCATCCGACCTCAGGGAACTGCAAGCCTCCCGAGCCGACCTGCTGGTTATCGGCGGGGGAATCACCGGGGCGGGGATTGCCCTGGACGCCGCATCCCGCGGGCTTCGCACCGTCTTGCTGGAAAAGGGGGATTTTGCCTCCGGGACCAGCAGCAAATCCACCAAACTCATCCACGGGGGCTTGCGGTACCTGAAACAGTTCGACTTCTGGCTGGTGAAAGAGGTCGGTTCGGAGCGCGCCATCGTACACAAACTGGCCCCGCACCTGGTCCTGCCCGAGAAAATGCTCTTGCCGCTCATCGAAGGGGGGTCGTACGGAAAATGGCTCACATCCATCGGCCTGAAGGTATACGATATCCTCGCCCAGGTAGGAGGGGACGACAAGCGGAAGATGCTGGAAAAGAAACAGGCGCTGAAGAAAGAGCCGCTCCTGCCGAAAAAGAAATTAAAAGGTGCCGGATATTACGCGGAATACCGCACCGACGACGCCCGACTGACACTCGAAATCATCAAGAGCAGCCTGGAATTCGGGACCAAGGCCCTGAACTACATGCGGGTGGACGACTTCCTTTACGAGGAAGGCCGCGTGGACGGCGTGGTGGCCGAAGACCTCCTGGGGGGCGGCAAGATGGAAGTCCGCGCCGACCATATCATCAATGCGGCGGGCCCCTGGGTAGATGAGTTGCGGGGCGTAAACCGCAGCCGGCAGGGCAAACGGCTGCACCTGACCAAGGGGGTCCACCTGGTTTTCCCCCATGAGAAACTCCCGGTTCGGCAGTCCGTTTACTTCGACGTGCCGGACGGGCGGATGATTTTTGCGATTCCCAGGGGGAAGGTCACCTACGTGGGCACTACGGATACGAATTTCAACGGGGACAAGGATGACGTGCGCACGGATTTGGCCGACGCCATCTACCTGATTTCCGCGGTGAACAATATGTTTCCGTCCATCGAGCTGGAAATGGCAGATATCGAATCGTCCTGGGCAGGACTGCGGCCACTGATCCACGAGGAAGGCAAATCCGCCTCCGAATTATCGCGCAAGGATGAGATTTTTACTTCGGAGAGCGGCCTGATCAGCATGGCCGGGGGCAAGCTGACCGGGTACCGGAAAATGGCCGAACGGGCTGTCAACCGGGTAGCGCATCGCCTGGAGGAAGCCGGGAAGGAGCTGGGGCCCTGCCGGACCGAGAAGCTGCCGCTCTGCGGGAACGGCTTTAAGAATTCCAAAGCGGTGCGGGAGTACATCGACCAAATAGCCCGCCGCCTGAAGCCTCACGGACTGGACCGGCATGTGGCCTGGCAATTGGTCACCACCTACGGGGACCAGACGGAAACGATCCTGTCGGATTTTGAGGCCTCTGAGGGGAAGGACCCCAGGTGGCGCCTGATGCAGGCCGAATTGCAGTTTGGCGTGGCCTATGAGATGGTGCAGAGCCCCATGGACTTTTTCATCCGGCGAACCGGCCGGCTTTACTTCGATATCGATTCGGTACGGGAATACCTGGAGGAGGCCGTTGCCGAGTGCGCCCGGTTGCTGGGGGCGGATGCCCGGAAGGCCGAGGCCTGGAAGGAAACCCTCGAACGGGAAATCCACCTGCACAGCACGTTCAGCCTGGAACCGGTATAGCTTCCCGGGGTACCCCGGGATCAACTCATCCGGTCGGCCAGGGCAGCGAAGGTTTTCTTGGCATTCTTTTGTTCGTACAACACTTTGTAAACGGCGTCGATGATCGGGGTCTTGACCTTCTTGGGGAAGTCCTCCTTGATGGCGTGGGCGCTTTTCACAGCGTAATAGCCTTCAGCCACCATACTCATCTCCATCATGGCGCTTTTTACCGTGTACCCTTTCCCGATCATGTTCCCGAACATCCGGTTCCGGCTGAAGGTGGAATACCCGGTTACCAGCAGGTCGCCCAGGTAGGCCGAATGGTTGATATTCCGGTCGATGTTGTACAGGCGCTTCGTGTAGCGCTTCATCTCCCGGATGGCATTGCTCATGAGCACGGATTGAAAATTGTCGCCATATCCCAGCCCATGGGCAATCCCCGCGGCAATCGCGTAGATGTTCTTCAACATGGCCGCGTATTCCGTGCCGATGATGTCTTTGGTAACCTTCGTCTTGATATAACTACTGCTCAGGGCCCGGGCCACCATCCGCGCCTTCTTTTTATCGGAACAGGCGATGGTCAGGTAGGACAGCCGCTCCAGGGCCACCTCTTCTGCGTGGCAGGGGCCGGTGATCACGCCGATGTCGTCATAGGCAATGTCGTAGGTTTCGTGCAGGTGTTCCCCGACGATTTTACCCGTCTCGGGCACGATTCCCTTAATGGCCGAGAAAAGGGTTTTGCCGCCGAGGGGGACGCTGAGCTGTTTGAGTTCGCGGACCAGGAAGGCAGACGGGATGGCAAAAATCAACAGGTCTGCGTCCCGGACCGCCTCGTCGATGGTGTCCGTCAAACGGAGTTGGTCCGTGTTGAACTCCACGGAGCTCAGGTAATTCGGGTTATGCCCTTCCCTGCGAATGTGTTCGATGGCGTCCGGATTCCGCATGTACCAGGTTACCTGGTCCAGGTTCTCGCACAACATTTTTACGATGGCTGTAGCCCAACTCCCGCCGCCTAGTACGGCAAACCGCATATTTGCTTTCACTCCTGTGTTCTTTCGTCCAAAATTACTTAAAATTAATTCGGTCGGAAATGCGGATAAAACCCATTAAAACGTTGACTATCAGCGCCAAGAAACTTTGGCACGCCGATTGCAACTTGGTAATCGGAATCAAAGTCACGCGATATGAGAACGAAAATTACGATCCTTCCGCTTCTGCTGCTCACTTTTCTGCTCCATTCCTGTTACACCGAATTGTGGGTGGAGGAACCCGCCCCGGTAGCAGACGTCCCGGTCAGCGCCCGGCAGGTGCTGGAAGCCTATGACCTCTGGTATGTGGATATCCACGCCACCCGGGGCAGCGGTGAGGTCCCATTCCTGCAGCACGCCTTTACGGTCTCTTTTGACAGGGGTGCCCTGCTCGCAAACAACAACCTGGTGGGGATCGGGAAGACGGGGAACGGCCTGGGCATCCAGGTGGGCTGGTACGATACGGCCGGCGGGATTGTGGCCATCGACCACGACATCGACGGGCTCTGGGACCTGGATGTCTATGTCCTGGGCAATGCCCGGGTGGAACTCTACGACCCGCAAACGGATACCTCGTATTTTCTCCACGGCTACCAGCGCGGCCAGTTCGATTACGACGGGCTGTTTTACGATAACATCCATTATTTCCTGCAGGAATACAGCGCCTGGGAAAAAACGTTTGCCAGCGATGCCGGGACCCTGAACGATTTTGACCGGGAACACTTCCTGTCATTCCCGGCCCTGGGCAACCGGGATGAATTCCGTTCGTCCGAAGACCTTCCGGGCACGCCCATCCAGGCGCTATTATGGGATTACCAGGGACGGTATACCGTGTACAATGTGCCCGGCGACCCCAGCCTGAAAACTTTAACACTGGATTATGAATTTATGGGCAATGACTATTTTGAATTATACGTTATTGATGACGGAACGATTGAACTCTACCACCCGGACAGCGGGACGTTGTACGAGTTCTCGGGCCGGGGCTACCGGCAATTCCTCAAGGATGCGGGCAGAGACCTGCGCAAACGCCGGGCGGAAACGCTCCCGGACATGCACGTGAGCAGGAAGCGCCCGGGGTAAGCCTTTAAAATTTTGGTTGGTTGGTTAGTTGGAAACCGTCCGGATCCTGTAAGATCCCGGGCGGTTTCTCTTTTTAGGGGACAGGGACCGGCAGCAAGGGGGCATTGCGGGTACCTCAATGACTCCCCGAAATTGTTGCAAAATCCTGAGAGATCCCCGCGAATTCTGAAGATTCCCGAATTCCTTCCTCCAGGCCGGGCCTCTCGGAAATATTGGGTAATTTTGCCGGCTTAAACCAGGATTTTGAAGAAGTATCTGAACCTATTCGATTTTTCACAGGAAGTCAATTACCGCACGGAGATCCTTTCCGGGCTTACCGTAGCCCTGGCACTTGTGCCCGAGGCGATTGCATTTGCCCTGATTGCCGGGTTGTCCCCGCTCACCGGGCTCTATGCAGCCTTTGTATTGGGTCTGGTAACCTCCGTCCTTGGCGGAAGGCCGGGCATGATCTCCGGGGCCACCGGGGCCGTGGCGGTGGTCATCGTTTCCCTGGTAGCCGACTACGGAGTGGAATATGTCTTTGCCACGGTAATTTTAGCCGGCCTGCTGCAGGTAACGGCCGGGGTGTTCCGCCTCGGTAAATTCATGCGGCTGGTGCCCCACCCCGTGATCTTCGGGTTTGTAAACGGCCTGGCCATCATCATCTTTATGTCGCAACTCGCCCAATTCAAGACCCCGGAAGGGGGTTGGATGCAGGGTCCGGCCCTTTGGACCTTTAGCGGGCTCGTTCTTCTTACCATGGCCATTATCTGGGGCCTGCCCAGGCTGAGCAAGGCCGTGCCCGCCTCCCTGGTGGCCATCCTGGTCATCTTTGGCCTGGTCCTGGCACTGGATATCCCCACCCGCAGCATCGGGGATATTGCCTCCATCAGCGGGGGCTTCCCGCCATTCCATATCCCGGAACTGCCGTGGACCCTGGAAACACTGCGCATCATCTTCCCCTATGCAGCAATCGTGGCCGGGGTGGGGCTTATCGAAAGCCTGCTGACTCTGAACATCGTCGACGAAATCACTGAAACCCGCGGCCGCGGCAACAAGGAGGCGGTAGCCCAGGGGGCGGGCAATATCCTTTCCGGCCTGTTCTCCGGTATGGGCGGGTGCGCGATGATCGGCCAGAGCCTGATCAATACATCCAATGGCGCCAGGGCCCGGCTCTCGGGGATTGTGGCATCCCTGATGCTCCTGGTATTCGTGGTTTACGGCTCCGGGTTGATTGAGCGCGTGCCGATGGCGGCTCTTACCGGGCTGATGATTATGGTGGCCCTGGGCACCTTTGAATGGGCGAGTCTGCGGACTTTTCGCCGGATGCCCAAATCGGACGTCCTGGTCATGGTGCTGGTTACCCTGGTAACGGTCTTCCTGCACAACCTGGCCCTGGCCGTGCTCGTGGGGGTGATCATCTCCGCCCTGGTTTTTGCCTGGGACAATGCCAAGCGCATCCGGGCCAGGAAGCACATCGACTCAGAAGGGGTCAAGCACTATGAAATCTACGGCCCGCTCTTTTTCGGATCGACGACATTGTTCAACGAAAAGTTCGATGTAATGGGCGACCCGGAAGAAATCGTAATCGACTTCAGGGAGAGCCGCGTGGTGGACATGTCCGCCATCGAAGCGCTTAACAAACTCACCGAACGCTACGAACGGGTGGGCAAAAAGGTCCACTTAAAGCACCTGAGCAGGGACTGCCGCCGCCTGCTCAAAGATGCCGACGACATCATCGAGATCAACGTGTTGGAAGATCCGACCTACAAGGTGCTGACCGACAAGATCTGAAGGGTGGGAGGGTCCCGGTAGGCGGAATGCCTACAGGGTCCTCAGGTATTCCAGCAGTGCCCGCGCGTCTTCTTCGGACAGGTTCTGGTTGGTCATGATCATGTTGTTGTACTCCTTGAGCAACGCCTTGGCAATGGGGTCTTCCTTGAGCATCCCGTCGGGGTTCAACATCATATTCATCACCCATTCCGGGCTGCGGCGCTCCATTACGCCCGCCATGGCCGGGCCGATCATGCGTTTTTCCACCTGGTGGCAGGCGACGCAGATCTGGTTGAATTTGGCTTCTCCGGTTGCGGCGAGTTCCTGGTCGATTTCATCGGGAAGATCCAGGGATTCCACGGGTCCCACGCCTTTGTTGGAAAGGTCTACGGGGACGCCTCCCGAATCGGCTTTTTCGGCAGCCGGGGCTTCCTGCTTGGTACGACTCATTTCAAAACCGTCGTCTTTTTTCTCTTCCTTTTTTTCGCCGCAACCCGTCACAAAAGCTGCAACGGTGCATATAGCCAAGAATTTTTTCATGATACAGATTCTTATGAGCGACTAATATACAAATTCGGTGCTTATGAATGCTGCCTGAAAAATCGAATTGCGCGGAGTTCGTTGTAGTAGGTGCCCCCCGGCAGGATAAACCCGACATGCCCGCCATAGGCCGGGGATTCGTAAAACAAGCGGGGATGCCGCTCACTGAGTGCCCCGGGATAGCAGGCGGGCCCCAGGAAACTGTCGTTGCGGGCATTGAGCAGGAGGGTGGGGACCCGGATGTTTTCCAAAACCGGCAGGCTGCTGCACCGGGCGTAGTAATCCAGGGCGTCCCGGAACCCGTGCGCCCGGCTGGTATACAGGTCGTCGAAATCCTTGAGGGTCCGGATAGCCCGGAGGGTTTCCAGGGGTATCCGGTCCGGGAAAAGGCGGTGTTTCTGACGCATTTTCTCCCGGAGGTTCCTGAGGAATCGCCGGGAATACAAACGGTTCCTCGGTTGCTGGAGCTGCATGAGGGAATCGCGCAGGTCTACAGGGACGGAAATGGCCGCTGCAGCCTGGATGCTCCGGGCCCTGCCGGGGTCTTCCCCGAGGTATTTCAGGATCAGGTTCCCGCCCAGGCTGAACCCCTTGAGGTAGATGCGGGCTTCCGGTTGTGCGGTTGTCAGGTGTTGAACCACGGCCTGCAGGTCTTCCGTAGCCCCGGAATGGTAGGAGCGGAACAGCCGGTTGGGCTCCCCGCTGCACCCCCGTAGGTTCACCGCACAGACTGCGTAGCCTTCCCGGGCAAATGCAACGGCGCTCCCGACCATATACGGGCGGCGCGTATCGCCTTCCAGGCCGTGAACCAGGACCACTATCTTACCCGGGTGCTTCGCTTTGTTCTCACCATTGCGTCCCAGCCAGTCCAGGTCCAGGAAATCCCCGTCCGGGAGTTCCAGGCGTTCCCGACGGTAGCCCGGGTTGGGGACCCGCCGGAAGAGGGCGGAATAGATGGTGGACAGGTGGCCGTTGCGCCAGTACGCCGGGGGATGATATGCAGACGGTTCCAGGGGCATCGGTCAGACGCCGTGGCAATAGCGGTCCAGCAATTCGGCTTGTTCGGTCAGGGCTTCCCGGAATTCCAGGCGGAGCCGGTCGATCAGTTCGGAAACCGGGAGGACGTCCCCGATACTGGTAACCCCTTGTCCGGCCGACCAGATGGTCTTCCAGGCCTTGGCCTCCGTATCCAATTCTTTGCCAAAGTCGATCTTCGTATCCCGTTTCAGGTCTTCTTCGGTGAGGCCGGCGGCCTCCAGGCTGGGCCCCAGGAAATTTGCGGGCACTCCGGACACGGCTGCTGTATAGACAATATCGGATGCGCCGGCCTTCACGATCATCTGCCGGTAGGCCTCCGGGGCCCGGCTTTCTTCCGTATTGATAAAACGCGTCCCCATATAGGCCAGGTCGGCCCCCATTTGCAGCGCGGCTGCCACGTCCCGTCCCGTGCTGATACAACCGGAGAGCAGCAGCGTTTTGTCAAAGACCTTCCGGACCTCGGCAATCAGGGACATCGGGTTGAGCGTTCCGGCATGCCCCCCGGCGCCCGCGGCAACCAGGATCAGTCCGTCTACCCCGGCTTCCGCTGCCTTCTCGGCATGGCGTTTCTTGATGATGTCGTGGAATACGAGGCCTCCATAACTGTGAACGGCATCCACCACATCGGAGACGGCGCCCAGGGAGGTGATTACCAATGGGACGCGGTAGCGGACACAGAGTTCCAGGTCGGCACGCAGCCTCGGGTTTGTCGGGTGAACAATCAGGTTGACCCCAAACGGGGCGGGCTTCTTGCCGGTTTCCCTTTCATAGGCCTCCAGGGCCCCGGTGATTTCCCTGAGCCACTCTTCGAAACCTTCGCTGCTGCGCTGGTTGAGGGCCGGGAATGTGCCGACGATGCCTCGTTTGCAGCAGGCGATGACGAGCTCGGGGTTGGAAATCAGAAACATGGGTGCCGCCACAACCGGCAGGCAAAGGCTATCGATAAAACGCGCTTTTTCGGGCATTGGAACAGGTTGATGGATAAAAGAAAAGTTCTAAGTTAAAAGTACGATAAAAATGCAGGGCTCCGGGAAGCGGGGAAGAAATCCGTTAATTTTGCAACCGGGTTGTCAGCAACTCAAACTGAAAACCCCGACATGTAACCCAAAACTCGTCAATTTATGTACATGAAAGCGTTCGAAGTCCGATGGAGTGACCTGGATGCCAACCGGCACCTGGCAAACAGCGCCTACACGAATTTTATGAGCCACGCCCGTATGTCCTTCCTGATCGAATCCGGCCTGGACCTCCCGGAAATGGTGGAGCAAAACCTGGGCCCGGTGGTCTTTTTCGAGCACATGCACTACCTCAGGGAAGTACTGCCGGGAACCGGGGTGAGGGTCTCGGTGGAGGTAGCCGGCCTGAGCCGGGATGGGATGTTTTTTGAATTCCACCACAACTTCTACGACCACCGGGGGAAGCACCTGGCACATTGCAAGATGATGGGAGGTTGGATCGATCTGCACCGACGGAAGCTCACCGGGCTGCCTCAAAAATACCTGGATGCGCTCAGCCGCACGGAAAAGGCCGAAGGTTTCAAGGAACTCACCCGGGCAGACACACGCCGCCACGCCGTGCCCGTCAGGGACCTGGAATAGTACGCCTGCTCACCAGGTACACGCCGCTCATTACCAGCAGCATGGCTAGCACGTCCAAAGCGCTCAGGGTATCCTTGCCGGTGAGGAGGGCAAACCCTATACCGATTACGGGTTGCCCGTAGATAAAGGCGCTTACCGTGGAGGCTTTGAGCTGGGTCAGGGCAAACACGTTGAACAAGTAGGTGAGGAACGTGGTGCCGATAACCACAAATGCGATCGAGGCCAGCCCCCAGGCCGGGATGGACGGCCAGTCGATTTCCAGGAATTCCGGCAGCGTGATGGGCAGGTTGATGAAAACCGCCAGGGTAAACAACCAGCGCATCAAAACAAACGGGTGGTACTTCTCGATGAGTTTTTTGACAAGGATCAGGTAGAGCCCGTAACTGCTCGCATTGACGATGAACAGGAAATTCCCGAGGGGGATGTTCGGGGCGTTCATCCCGGTGGTTTCATTCAGAAAAATCAGGGCCAGGGCGCCGGCAAGCCCCAACAGAATCCCCAGGCCCCTGAGGCGTGTCAGCCGTTCGCGGATGAGGAAATACGAAAAGATCGCGACGATGATCGGGGTCACCGTAACCAGGACGGAACTGTTGACGGGCGTGGAAAGTTCGAGCCCCTTGAAGAACGACAGCATGTTGATTACCATGCCGAGGAGGGCGCAGAGCAACAGCCGCCCCCAGTCCCGTTTCTCGACAGACTGGCAGGGGCCGGCAAAGGAGATCATCCAGAACAGCGCGGCGGCCCCGGTTACCCGCAGCAGGATAAATGCAAAAGGTTGTACATAATGCGGCATGACACCCTTTGCGATGGTGTGGTTCAGGGCGTAGATGGTTGTGGCCCCTATGGCCGCCCATATGGCCAGCGTCCGCTGGCTCAAGGATGGAGGGCTTGTGCGGCTGCCACTGTGGTTTTGGCGGCGTTGCCGATAAATACCCGGCCGCCGGCCAGGATAACGGGCCGCTTCAGGAAGGTATAGTGTTCCAGGATCAGGTCGCGGAAATCCGTTTCGCCAAGCGCGGCTTCCTTCAGGTTGCGCTCCCGGTAAAGGCGGGCGCGTTTGCTGAAAAGCGCTTCGTAGCTGCCGGCGGCCCGGCGGAGTTCTTCGAGTTGCGATGCGGTAATCGGTTCGGTTTTGATGTCCTGCAAAACCGCAGTTTCCGGCGGGTCGAGCTGTCGGAGGATCTTTTTGCAGGTATCGCAGGTGCTCAGGTAGTAGATTTTAATCATCGGTGCTTGTTGTATTGGATCGCTTCGGCAATTCTATATCATGGGGCGCCCCGGTCAGGCAGGTGGCTGCATGCCGGCCGACAGGGCCAGATAGGGGTTCGCATCTGCATAGGGGATCACCACCCGAACCGGCCCGTCTGCATAGGAGGCTACTTCATAGGGGTTGTACAGCAGCACGAGCCCCTCCGCTTCAAAGCCTATAGTATCCGGCAGGCGGAACTGGTTGTCTTCGAACATAAAACCCGTACTATTGATCTCCGCATCGGATGCGATTCCCTGGGAATCCCGGAAGGCAGCTTCCGCCAGGGCCTCCAAACCCGGCAGGTCCCGGAACAATTCGCGGTTGTCGAGCTCCCGGGCGGACTTCTTGTCAAAATTCAGGTACCGGGTGCGGGTAAACCCGTGGGCACCCCCGGTAAAGATGTAACCGTCGAGTTTCAGGCTCAGCAATTCGTCGCTTTCCAGGGCCACGACGCCTTCCACGGTTGCCTCCCACCCGATAGCCTCGTCCGGGAATTGTTCCCTGAGATTTCGGTAACCGGCCCCGAAAGCGCGGATGGCTTCCGGGATATCGCTGGCCCCGGATACCTCGTCGTAGTCCAGCCATTCGATAACCTCTTCCCGAACGCTCCGGTTAACGGCCCGGCCCAGGGCTTTCTCCTCCGATGCCTCCGGCACGTACACCCGGACCGAAGGACAGTCGGCGCACACCTGCCCGAGGTATTCCCGGGGGGTAAACCCGAGTGTTTCCGGCTCCTGGCAACCGGCGGGGACGAGGATCAGTAAGATGGCTGTAAATACCCGGGCAAGCCGGCGGACAGGCCTTTCCTGTATCGGGGCGAGGGTTGTTTTCATATCGGTTATCCGGTTGTTCCCACAAAAATACGATTTCCCCATCGTTAACGTGCCATTCGCCGCCGGACGCAGTTGTTTTCGCTGGCAGGAAGTGCTAGCTTTGCCTCAAGAGCCAGAAATTCATGAAAAAAGACCTTCGTTTCAATTCGCGAACCATCCACGGCGGACAGCACCCGGACAAAGCTTACGGTGCGGTAATGCCACCCATTTACCAGACTTCCACCTATGCCCAATCGTCCCCCGGACAGCACCAGGGCTACGAGTACTCCCGCAGCGGCAACCCAACGCGCCATGCCCTGGAGGAATCCCTGGCGAGTATTGAAAACGGCCGGTTCGGGCTGGCTTTCGCCAGTGGCCTGGCGGCCATGGATGCCGTGGTGAAGCTCTTAAAGCCGGGCGACGAAGTCCTGGCGACAAATGATTTGTACGGCGGCAGTTACCGGTTGTTCCGCAAAGTCTTCGAGCCCCTGGGGATCCGTTTTCGCTTCCTGGGCATGCAGGATGCCGAAGCCGTCGCTTCGGCAATTGGGCCTGAAACCCGTTTGGTTTGGGTGGAAACCCCGACCAATCCGATGATGCAGGTGATCGATATCGCGGCCGTGGCGGAAAGCTGCCGTTCCCGGGGCGTTCTTCTGGCGGTGGACAATACCTTTGCCACCCCCTATTTACAGCGCCCGCTGGAGCTCGGGGCGGACATTGTCATGCATTCCGCGACCAAGTATCTGGGGGGGCACAGCGATGTGGTGGCCGGCGGCCTGGTGGTTAAAGACAAAGAACTGGCAGACCGGTTGTATTTTATCCAGAATGCCAGCGGGGCCGTCTGCGGTCCGATGGACAGCTTCCTGGTGTTACGGGGGATCAAGACCTTGCATGTGCGGATGCAGCGCCACTGCGAGAACGGCCGGGCCGTAGCCGAATTCCTGGCGGGCCACCCCGGGGTGGAACGGGTCTACTGGCCGGGTTTCCCCGACCACCCGAATCACGATATTGCCGCAAAACAGATGACCGGGTTTGGCGGGATGATTTCCTTTGTGCCACGGGGAGCCCGTTTTGAGGATGCGGTCCGGATTGTCGAAAACCTCCGGGTTTTCACCCTGGCGGAGTCGCTGGGCGGAGTGGAGAGCCTGGCGGGTCATCCGGCAAGCATGACGCACGCCAGCATCCCCAAGGATGAACGCGAGAAAAGCGGGGTAACCGATTCGCTGATCCGGCTCAGTGTGGGGATCGAGGATGCGGCCGACCTGACGGAAGATCTGGAAAGGGCGCTGGCGGCCATGAATCGGGATTGAAAGATTTGTAATTGAAGCCGCTGTGACGCGCTTCGATTGACGATTTTGTAAAAATATATGGGTCAGATTATGAAAAACCCATAATTTTGCGCGTATATTTTTGATTCAACAATCTCAGAAATTAATCATATGGCTGATTATAAAGACAAAATTGATGCCTTTATGGAGGAGGTTACCTCCCGGAACGGGCACGAGCCGGAATTCATCCAGGCCGTTCAGGAAGTAGCCGAAACGGTTATTCCCTACATCGCCGAACAGGAAATTTACAGCGGGAAGAACATCCTGCTGCGCATGGTGGAACCCGAACGGTTGATTTCCTTCCGGGTAGCCTGGGTGGACGACGACGGGGAAATCCACGTAAACCGCGGCTACCGGATCCAGATGAACTCGGCTATCGGACCATACAAAGGCGGCCTGCGTTTCCACCCTTCCGTTAACGCCAGCATCCTGAAATTCCTCGCCTTTGAACAGGTATTCAAGAACAGTCTCACCACGCTCCCGATGGGCGGGGGCAAGGGGGGCTCGGATTTTGACCCCAAAGGCAAGTCGGACGATGAGGTGATGCGCTTCTGCCACGCCTTCATGACGGAGCTTTGCCGGCACATCGGCCCGAATACTGACGTCCCCGCGGGGGATATCGGGGTAGGTGCGCGGGAAATCGGCTTCCTGTTTGGAATGTATAAGAAAATCCGCAACGAATTTACCGGTGTCCTCACCGGGAAAGGGCTCTCCTGGGGCGGCTCCAAGATCCGGCCGGAAGCCACGGGCTACGGCACAGTGTATTTTGCACAAAACATGCTCGAAACCCGAAACGACAGCATCGAGGGTAAAACGGTTGCGGTTTCGGGCTCCGGGAATGTGGCGCAATACGCAGCCGAGAAGGTATTGCAACTCGGCGGCAAGGTAGTAACCCTTTCGGATTCCGGGGGGCACATCCACGATCCGGACGGGATCGATGCGGAGAAACTCGCCTGGGTGATGGATTTGAAGAACAACCGGCGTGGCCGCATCTCCGAATATGTGAAACAATATCCGGGGGCAAGCTACCACAAAGGGAAGGCACCCTGGCATGTAGCCTGCCAGGTAGCCCTGCCGTGTGCCACACAGAATGAGCTGAACGGGGAGGACGCCAAAACGCTGATTAAAAACGGATGTATCTGCGTGGCAGAGGGCGCCAACATGCCCTCGACCCCGGAAGCGATCCACGCTTTCCACGACGCACGCATCCTCTTTGCACCCGGGAAGGCTTCGAATGCCGGCGGGGTGGCAACGTCCGGTCTGGAAATGAGTCAGAACTCCCTCCGCATCAGCTGGACGCGTGAAGAGGTGGACCAGCGCCTGAAAGGGATCATGTCGGATATCCACGACTCCTGCATTGAATACGGCAGGGAAGACGACGGATACTGCAACTATGTGAAAGGGGCCAATATCGCCGGCTTTGTCAAAGTTGCCGATGCCATGCTCGCCCAGGGGGTAATCTGACCGGACCTGGAAAACGGAACTCACAAACGCCTTTCCGGCCCAGTGCCGGGAAGGCGTTTTTTCTCTGGAAGGGGGTCCCTATATTTACGCCTCCATAGCGACACCCATGCCAACCTCCACCAAAGCCATCGTCCTGAGTTCCCTGAAGTACGGGGAATCCAGCCTGATCGTCAGGATGTATACGGAGGCCTCCGGCCGGCAAACCTATATGCTGAAGGGGATCCTCAAGCGGCGCAAGGGCGGGTTGCGACCCGGGTTTTTCCAACCGCTGACCCAACTGGAAATCGTGTCGGGAACGGTGCGTCCCGGCAGGCTGGGCTACCTCCGGGAGGCGTTGATCGCCTACCCGTATGCCACAGTCCACAGCGACATCCGCAAAGGGGCCATAGCCCTTTTCCTTTCCGAAGTACTCTCCGAGAGCATCCGGGAAGAGGAGACCAACCCGGAGCTCTTCAGCTACCTGGAACACACGCTCCAGTGGCTCGACCAGCACCAACGAATAGCCAATTTCCACATCCGTTTTCTGATGGGCCTGACGCGGTACCTCGGGTTCTATCCGGACCAGACGGACAGCCATGCCCCGTATTTTGACCTCTCAGAAGGAGCCTACTGCAGCAAGCCCGGCCTGAACCCCGTTCTGGCAGACGGGAACCTGGAAGCATTCAGGAATATTTTAGGCACAAATTTTGATGCAATTCACACGGTTGAATTGACACAGGCGGAGCGGCGCGAATTGCTGAATTCACTGATCCTGTACTATGAGATTCACCTTCAGGGATTCAAAAAACCACGTTCGTTAACGGTACTCGATGAAGTTTTTTCCTAACCGACCCATTCCAATCTGGCTCCTTTTTCTTTGGGCACCCCTGTTTATGGGCGCCCAGCAAATTACCATCCTGGATCGCGAAACCGGCGAACCGGTTGCGGATGTTGCGGTGTTTAACGCCCAGCGCAGCACGTCTGCCATCTCGGATGCCTCCGGGCAGGTGCCGATTTCGGGATTCGGGATGCGGGAACGCATCTTTTTCAGGCATATCGGCTACCAGCCCCTGAACCTTACCCGGAGGGCAATCGAGAACCAGGGGAACCGGGTGTATCTGGAAGTACAGGCCGAACAGTTACAGGAAGTGGTCATGTCCGTTTCCAAATGGCAGCAGCAGAAGCGGGAAGTCCCCCAGAAAATCGAAACGATCGGGGCGGCAGACGTCGCTTTCGGGAACCCCCAGACCGCTGCAGACCTGTTGCAGCAATCCGGTAAAATATTCGTCCAGAAAAGCCAGTACGGGGGCGGGAGCCCCATGATCCGGGGGTTTGCAACCAACCGGGTGCTGCTTGCCGTGGACGGGGTGCGCATGAACAATGCGATTTTTCGCGGGGGCAACCTCCAGAATGTCCTGTCCATCGACCCCTTCGCGGTTCGGAAAACCGAGGTGCTGTTTGGACCGGGATCGGTGATTTACGGCAGCGATGCAATTGGGGGCGTCATGAATTTCTACACCCGGGATGCGCTGCTTTCCCCGGGGGATTCCCTGATGGTGGCCGGCAGCCTGGAATACCGGACCGCCACGGCCTCCGGCGAACATACGGCCCATGGCCGGGTCAACCTCGGGTTCGAAAACTGGGGGATGCTCACAAGCCTTACATACAACCATTTCGGCGACCTGCGGATGGGCAGCCACGGGCCGGATTCTTACCTGAGGCGCCGCTACGTGGTGACGGAAGGGGGTACGGATCGCCTGGAAGACAACCCGAACCCGCTCCGCCAGGTACCCAGCGGATACGATCAGGTAAGCCTGATGCAAAAATTCCGGTATAAGCCGGCCCGCCAATGGGACTTCAACCTGGGGGTGCACTTTAGCGAAACCTCGGACTATGCCCGGTACGACCGCCTGATCCGCCCGGATTCCGACGGGGACGGCCTCCGGTCTGCCGAGTGGTATTACGGCCCCCAGAAATGGTTTATGGGGAATATCCGCATGGCCCATACGGGGGGGAACAAGTTTTACGAGGGCATGAAACTCAGCGCGGCCTACCAGTTTTTTGAAGAGAGCCGCAACGACCGGGATTTCGGGGAAGACATCCTGTATTCCACCCGGGAACGCGTGGGGGCCTACTCCCTGAACCTGGATTTTGAAACCCGTAAGGTCGGCGACCTGCGGTTGTACTACGGGGCCGAGTATATCGGGAATTCCGTCCGGTCCGACGGATCGGAGACCAACGTGCAGTCCGGTGTGCGGGATGGAGGCGCTTCCCGCTACCCGGATGGTTCCTCCTGGCAAACGGTGGCGGCCTACGTCAACGGGTCGTATCGGTTCAAGCCCAACCTGACGCTGCTGGCTGGGATGCGTTACAGTCACGTCTGGATCGATGCGGAATTCGACCCGACCTATTACGACTTCCCTTTTGAGGATGCAAACCTGGACAACGGGGCGCTCACCGGCAGCCTGGGAATCAGTTGGTTCCCCGGGAGGAATACCCAGGTCACCCTGAACGGTTCTACGGGTTTCCGGGCGCCGAACATCGACGATATCGGGAAGATATTCGATTCGGAGCCCGGTTCGGTGGTAGTGCCGAACCCGGACCTGGAACCCGAGTACGCCTACAACGCCGAATTGGGGGTGCGGCAGAATATCCGGGACCGGCTGGTTGTCAAAGGCTCGGTTTACTACACTTATCTGGTAGACGCGCTGGTACGGCGGGATTTCACCTTTAACGGGGAACGCACCATCCCCTACAACGGGGAACCCAGTAATGTACAGGCCATCCAGAATGCGGCCAAAGCCTATGTATACGGGGTGGAACTCGGTTTCGACGCCTCCCTGGCGGAACACTGGAGCCTGCTGGGCAACTACACGATTACCGAAGGGGTTGAGGAAGAGGAGGACGGCAGCGAGTCGCCCGCGCGGCATGCAGCCCCGGATTTTGCAGACCTGCACCTGGTCTATAGCAAATACCCGCTTAAGGCGTCCTTCTTCCTGAATTACAACGGGGAAGTACCCTTCGAGGACCTGGCCTTTTCCGAACGTAGCAAAACCTTTATTTACGCGTCGGATGCCGGGGGCAATCCCTTCAGCCCGGCCTGGTATACGCTGAATTTCCGGTCTTCCTATACCTTTCCGGGCGATTACCGCCTGACCCTCGCGGTAGAAAACCTCACAGACCAGCGCTACCGGCCGTATTCCTCCGGGATCGCAGCGGCCGGCATCAACGTCATTGCCGGGTTGTCCATGCGGTTCTAAAAAAAACCCGGGACCTGAAGGTTCCCGGGGTATTTAAATGGCGTTGGCTTCCACCGACATACAATTAGTTGTCGTCCACCGCGTCTTCCAGTTCCTCGCCGGCTTTCCGGATGCCTTCGCCTACTTTTTGGGCGCCCTCCTTCATGCCTTCACCAACCTCCTCGGCGCCTTCTTTCAGCTCTTCGCCGGCTTTTTCCATGGTATCCATGGTGTTCTCCAGGCCTTCGCGGATTTCATCGCTGTTCTCCTTGAGGTTTTTGCCGGCTTGTTCCAGGGATTCACCCACGGACTCGGCAGCTTCCCCTGCCTTCTCGGGGGTGTCGCGGCAACCGGTCATCAGACCCCCGGCCAGGGCAACTATCGCAAATGGTATCAGTAACTTTTTCATGATTTTAGTGTTTATGGTTCCTGCTACTATATACGGTTCCGGGCCCGTATTTGGATGCGCTGTGGTTGCCCGGCCCCGGCCCGCATCCATTTTCAGCCGGTTCAGGAACCGTCCTTACGGCTAAATTCACTAATTTTGCGCACTTTAACCGCACGATACAGCGCTCCGGATATGAAGAAGTTCAACGAGCACAAGCAACTGGACCTGCCCCGGGAAGCCGCGGAAATCCGCCGCTTCTGGAAGCAACACGACATCTTTGAAAAAAGCGTGTCCACCCGGGCCGATGGGAAACCGTTTATTTTCTACGAGGGCCCCCCTTCCGCCAACGGGATGCCGGGAATCCACCATGTGATGGCGCGGACCATCAAGGATATCTTCCCGCGGTATAAAACCATGAAGGGTTTCCAGGTAAAGCGGAAGGCCGGCTGGGATACGCACGGCCTCCCGGTGGAACTGGGCGTGGAGAAGGAGCTGGGCATCACCAAGGAGGATATCGGCACCAAAATCTCCGTTGAGGCATATAACGAAGCCTGTAAAAAGGCCGTGATGCGGTATACGGATGTCTGGAATAACCTGACCGAGCAGCTCGGCTACTGGGTGGACATGGAAGATCCCTATGTCACCTACAAGTCCAAATACATGGAAACCGTATGGTGGCTGCTAAAGCAAATCTACGATAAGGGGCTGATCTACAAAGGCTACACCATCCAGCCGTATTCCCCCAAGGCCGGAACGGGCCTGAGTTCGCACGAACTGAACCAGCCGGGGACCTACCAGGATGTGACGGATACCACGGTGACGGCACAGTTCCTGACGGTACCCGAAACCCTGCCGGATTTCCTTAAGGAAGCGGGGAAACCGGTTTATCTGCTGGCCTGGACCACTACCCCGTGGACGTTGCCTTCGAATACGGCCCTCACCGTGGGCGCCGATATCGATTACGTCCTGGTGGACACGTACAACCAGTACACTTTTGAGCCGACGCGGGTGGTGTTGGCAGAAGCCCTGGTAAGCAAGCAGTTTGGACCGAAATTCGAGGCGCAGGAGGCCGGGGAAGACCTGCCCGCTTACGACGGCAGCTCAAAAAAAGTCCCGTACAGGGTGTTGAAGTCGTTCAAGGGGAAGGAGCTGTTGGGAATCCGTTACGAGCAATTGCTCGACTACGCCCAGCCCTATCAGAACCCGGAAGATGCTTTCCGGGTGATCAGCGGGGACTTTGTCACTACCGAGGACGGAACGGGGATCGTCCATACGGCCCCGACTTTTGGGGCAGACGACATGCAGGTGGCCCGCGAAGCGAATCCGCCCATTCCCCCGATGCTCGTGTTGGACGAGCAGGGGAACCCGGTGCCGCTTGTGGACCTACAGGGGCGGTTCCGCCCGGAGATGGGGGACCTTGCCGGGAAATACGTAAAAAACGAATACTACGACGACGGGGAGGCCCCTGACCGCTCTGTGGACGTGGAAATCGCCATCCGCCTGAAGGAGGAGAACAAGGCCTTCAAGGTGGAAAAATACACGCACAGCTACCCGAATTGCTGGCGTACGGACAAGCCGATACTCTATTACCCGCTGGACTCCTGGTTTATCCGGATCACCGAGGTTCGCGACCGGATGTACGAACTGAACCAGGAAATCAACTGGAAACCCCGGGCCACCGGGGAAGGCCGGTTTGGCAACTGGCTGGCATCCGCCAACGACTGGAACCTGTCCCGCTCCCGGTACTGGGGGATTCCGCTGCCCATCTGGCGGACGGAAGACGGGAAAGAGCAGCGCATCATCGGCTCGGCGGCCGAGCTGAAGGAAGCGATCGGGGAGGCTGTGGCAGCCGGTATTATGGAGGCCGACCCCTTCCCGGATTTTACCCCCGGGGACTTGTCCGAGGAGAATTACGAACACATCGACCTGCACAAGAACAAGGTAGATCCGATTGTGCTGGTGTCCCCCTCCGGGAAACCCATGCGGCGCGAAGCGGACCTGATCGACGTGTGGTTTGACAGCGGCTCCATGCCCTATGCCCAGTGGCATTACCCGTTTGAGAACGCCGACCTGATCGACCAGGGGGCCTGCTTCCCGGCGGACTTTATCGCCGAGGGCGTAGACCAGACCCGCGGCTGGTTTTACACGCTCCACGCTATCGGCACGCTCGTATTCGATTCCATCGCTTATCGGAACGTGCTGTCCAACGGCCTGGTCCTGGACAAAGAGGGCAAGAAAATGTCCAAACGCCTCGGCAATGCCGTAGACCCGTTCCAAACCATGGACGACCACGGGCCGGATGCGACCCGTTGGTACATGATTGCCAACGCGAACCCCTGGGACAACCTGAAATTCGACATGGACGGCATCCTGGAGGTAAAACGCAAGTTTTTCGGGACGCTCTACAACACGTATTCCTTCTTTGCGCTCTATGCAAACATCGACCGGTTTACCTACGGGGAACCCGAGGTGCCCTACGTGGAACGCCCGGAAATCGACCGCTGGATTCTCTCGGAACTCAACACGCTTATCCTGAAGGTTGACGAGGCTTACGCCCAGTACGAACCCACCCGGGCAGCCCGGGCCATTTCGGACTTTGTCCAGGAAAACCTCAGTAACTGGTACGTTCGCCTCTGCCGGCGCAGGTTCTGGAAGGGGGAATACGGCCCGGATAAGATTTCCGCCTACCAGACCCTGTATACCTGCCTAGAAACTGTCGCGGCCCTGATGGCCCCCATTGCCCCGTTCTACTCGGACCGGCTCTACCAGGACCTTACCGGGGGAACCTCCCGGGAGGCGGCGGAAAGCGTCCACCTGGCCCGATTCCCCGAGGCGGATACCGGCCTGATCGACAAGGCCCTGGAAGACCGGATGGAGAAGGCCCAGACCATTTCCTCCCTGGTGCTTTCTATCCGGCAGAAGGAGAAGATCAAGGTGCGGCAACCGCTTCAGAAAGTGATGATCCCCGTGTTGGATCAGGCGCAGCGCCAGGCCATCGAGGCCGTATCCGACCTGATCCGGTCCGAGGTAAATGTCAAGGAAGTAGAATTGCTGGACGACGCCTCGGGAATCCTGGTGAAACGGATCAAACCGAACTTTAAAACCCTGGGCCCCCGGTTCGGCAAGGACATGAAAGCCATTGCCGGGGCGGTATCCCGTCTCGGGCAGGAGGATATCCAGAAAATTGAACGGGAAGGCGAAATTGTGCTTGAACTGGAAAATAAAAACATTATATTACAGTTACAAGATGTTGAGATCAGTTCCCAGGATATCGAAGGTTGGCTTGTGGCCTCCTCGGGCCCGATTACGGTGGCCCTCGATATCACCATCGACGAACAACTCCGGAAGGAAGGTATTGCGAGGGAGCTGGTCAACCGAATCCAGAACCTCCGGAAAGAGTCCGGCTTTGAGGTGACGGACCGGATTGACATAAAAATTTTAAAAGACGAAACCATTGAGAATGCCGTAAGGAGCAACCTGCAGTACATCAAATCCGAGACCCTCACTGCCCACCTGCAGTTCGAGGAACAGCTGGATGAGGGTACGGCGATTGCATTTGATGAAATCAACACGAAATTGCACATCCAAAAACACTGAGATTATGGCACAAGAAGATATCAAAGTTCGCTACTCGGATAAGGACCTGGAGGAATTCCGCGTGCTCATTGAGCAAAAGATCGAAAAGGCCAAGAGCCACCTGGAGCTCCTCAGGAGTTCCTATATGAATGACGGCAACAACGGGACGGACGACACGTCGCCCACCTTCAAGGCGTTTGAGGAAGGGTCGGAAACCATGAGCAAGGAAGCCAACACCCAGCTAGCCATCCGGCAGGAAAAATTTATCCGGGACCTGAAAAACGCCCTGTTGCGCATCGAAAACAAGACCTATGGCATTTGCCGGGTTACGGGCAAGCTCATCAATAAGGAACGGCTAAAACTCGTACCCCATGCCACGCTCAGTATCGAAGCGAAGAACATGCAGAAATAACCGCAAACGCCCTCCGGGGCGTTTTTTTGGCTACCTGCTCCTGGTTTTGATCCTGCTGGGGGGAGCCGGGATGCCGGGTGCCCTCGCCCAGAAACGCGTTGTAAAAACGCTTCTGGAACCGGAAATCCGGGACATCGCAATCGACGGCAGCCAGTGTTTTGCCATCTCCCTGGAAACCGCCCGCACCGACCGGGTCACCGTGGAGGCGAGCATGGAGGGGGAGTACCAGAGCGAGGTAGTTGTCCAGACGGAAAATGCCGGGAGCACGCTGATGATCCGGACGGGTTTCACCCCCGGTTTTGACTACCCCAACGACAAACTCGGCGCCCATAAGGTGCTCTCTGTACGCCTCCGGGTGGTCCTGCCCGAAGGCCAGCGGGTACGGCTTTCCGCCGGTCGGTGCCAGGTGGAGGCTTCGGGCAGCTACGAGCTGCTCGATGTGCATATCGAATCGGGGGGGTGCCGGATGGACCACCGGGCCACCACTACCCGCGTACAAACTTTTTCGGCCCCGATCACTGCCCGCATCGAAGAAGGGGATGTCTCGGCGGAATCCCGTCACGGTAAGGTCCGCGTCGATCCGATTCCCGGCGGCGACCCGAGCTATGAGCTGAAAAGCCACCTCGGGGATATCCGGGTGCATGCCGGCCGCTAAACCTTCAGGTGGAAAACCCCCCGGGTTTCCATATAATCCCTATTTTTGCCCCTATCAATTAGGCAGGATGCACCTGAAAAAATCCCTCTTCCTGGTCGCGGCGGTCCTGATCGTCGATCAGATCAGCAAAATCTACGTAAAAACCCATTTCCACCTGGAAGAATCCGTGGAGGTGTTTTCGTGGTTCAAAATTTACTTCATCGAAAACGAGGGAGCCGCCTGGGGGACCAAGCTCAGTGACATATTCCCCGTTTCCGAACGGAAAGCCAAACTCTTCCTGACACTATTCCGCTTACTGGCCATCGCGGGAATTGGCTACTGGTTGTGGGACCTCCTGAAGAAGCAGGCCAACCGGACCCTGGTCCTGGCCGTCAGCCTTATTTTCGCCGGGGCCGTGGGCAATATCATCGATTCGGTTTTCTACGGGGTGCTCTTCGACCACAGCTACGGGCAGGTGGCCACCTTTCTGGCAGAGGATAACTACGACAGCCTGTTCTACGGCAAGGTGGTGGACATGCTTTATTTCCCGATCATCGACAGCCGGTGGCCCGAATGGGTCCCCTGGCTGGGCGGCGATTCCTTCCGCTTTTTTGCCCCTGTGTTCAATATCGCCGATACGGCCATCAGCACCGGTGTCGGCATCCTGCTTGTCTTCAACAAAAAAGCGTTTTCCCCTGCCGGGGATGCTACGGCCCGGGAGGTGCAATAAGGCGGGGGGTTAAGAAGAAGCGTATGAAACGGCAGGAATCGATCTATTGGGAAGGAAGCGATCTAATCGTAAGAAAGCCGAGATTCGAACCTGCTTCAGCCCGCGCAATCAGAATTCATAAATAGTTTCCGGGGTAACGGCATAGTGCATCTGCAGGTCGCCGTCGTGCAGGTCTTCGATGGCAGGTACCGGGCCAAAGAACGACAAGCCGATCCGCAGGGCATCTTCCCGGCAATGCTGCAGGAAACGGTCGTAGTATCCCCCGCCGTAACCCACCCGATGCCCGCCGGCGTCAAATGCGAGCAGGGGGATAAAAACCACGTCCAGGGACTCCGGCGGAACTTCTTCCGCGCCTTCGGGTTCCGGAATCCCCCAGGGGCTCGTTATAAAGCGGGTTTCCGGGGTGGTCAGGTAGTGCTTGAGTTCCCCCTTGCCGACAACCCGGGGGATGACGATCTCCTTGCCCCGTTTCCGGAGTTCCGCTTGCAGGTAAGCCGTGTCGATTTCCTTTTTCGACCGGATCGGCAGGAAGAGGTGAAACCGGGTTTTCCCGGAGACAGGCAAATGAAAAACCCGCTCAGCAATTGCCTTGCTGGCGGCTTGATAGGTAGTGTCTGCTAGATTTTGCCGGAGTTGCAAAAAGTTCAATCGAAGCTCATTTTTCAACATCGCCCGTCGATTAAACGCCTGTTGTGGGGTGGGGGAGCATTTAATACAACTAGTCCTTAGCGGAAACCGCAAGGTAGATCTTGAAAAACAGCATCAATATGAGGTACATCCCCAGCGTAACGAGGTAATTATCCATATAAATGCCCGATTTTGACGCTTTAAAAATAAGTAAAAAAATCATCAGGGAAACTTTAAACGGTAATAATTTATCGATGAAATGCACAATTTTGACATTATTTTAACTTTTATGTGTGTAAAACAACACTTTTAAGGCCGTGCGCCATTCAATTCTCTGATCCTGAAGCCATGCCGGCTGTTTATCCTGAATATATTCCTGCCCTGTGCAAACTCCATGCAGTCCTTCCCATGCCCCTGCCCGGGAATGCAGGGCCGGAATTTCCGCCAGCCCGATTCCAGGACCCGGTATCCCGGCGAAATCTAAGGAGCTGTGAATTGGCCGAACCGTATCCATCTAAAATTGCCGGAAGCGTATCTTTGTAAGGAAAGCCGAGCAATGAGCCAAACCCCGCTGGAAATCCAATTGAAAACGCTGCCCGAAAGCCCGGGGGTGTATCAATTCTATGACGCAGACCAGCGAATGCTCTACGTCGGGAAAGCCAAGAACCTGAAGAAACGGGTCGGCTCCTACTTTACCAAGAAGCACGACAGCGGGAAGACCCGGGTACTCGTGAAAAAAATCCGTTCGATCCGGCATATCGTTGTGCCCACCGAATCGGATGCGCTGTTGCTCGAAAACAACCTGATCAAGGAACACCAGCCCCGGTACAACGTGCTCCTCCGGGATGATAAGTCCTATCCCTGGCTCTGTATCAAAAACGAACGCTTCCCCAGGATTTTCCCAACGCGGAACCGGATCGAAGACGGGTCTGAATATTTCGGGCCGTATACTTCCATGAAAACGGTGCGGGCACTCCTGGAGCTCATCCGGAGCGTCTACCCCCTGCGCACCTGCAACTACGACCTGGCCGCGGAGAAGATCCGGGACGGAAAGTACAAGGTATGCCTGGAATACCACCTGGGGAATTGCCTGGGACCCTGCGAAGGGTTGCAGGACGAGGCCTCCTACATGCGGCAGGTAGACGATATCCGGCAGATTATCCGGGGGAATTTCGGTTCGTCCCTTCAGTATTTCCGGCGCAGGATGAAGCAGCTGGCCGGGGAGACGCGGTTTGAAGAGGCCCAGCAGATCAAGGAGAAGGTGGAAATCCTGGAGAATTACCAGTCAAAGTCCACGGTGGTCCACCCCAAGATCACGGATGTCGATGTGTTTTCGATTGTGTCGGACCCCACCCATGCCTATGTGAACTACATGCAAATCGCCCACGGCCTGGTGGTCCGATCCCACACCATCGAGATAAAGAAAAAGCTCGAGGAGTCCGACGAGGACCTGCTGGCCCTTGCAATCGTCACACTCCGGGAGCGCTTCGGTTCGGATTCCGAGGAAGTCTACCTGCCCTTTGAAGTGCCGGTGGCCGGCCCGGTGCGGGTTACGGTGCCCAGCCGGGGCGACAAGCGCAAGATCGTGGAGCTATCCCTGCGCAACGCGAAGTTCTTCCGGCAGGAACGCTTTAAGCAGATCCGGATTACGGACCCGGACCGGCACGTGAACCGGCTGATGGAACAGATGAAGAAGGACCTGCGCCTATCGGAGGAGCCCCGGCATATTGAGTGTTTCGACAACTCGAATATCCAGGGGAGCAATCCCGTGGCGGCCTGCGTGGTGTTCCGGGACGGAAAGCCCTCGAAAAAGGAATACCGGCACTTCAATATCCGGACCGTGGAGGGACCGGACGATTTCGCATCGATGACTGAAGTGGTCCATCGCCGGTACCGGCGGATGCTCGACCAGGGGGACTCCCTGCCGCAACTCATCGTGGTCGACGGGGGAAAGGGCCAGCTGTCTGCCGCGCTGAAGAGCCTCGACGTACTCGGGTTGCGGGGGACCATTGCCATCATCGGGATCGCCAAACGGCTCGAGGAGATCTATTTCCCGAAGGATCCGATCCCGCTCTATCTGGACAAAAAATCGGAAACCCTCCGCGTTATCCAGCAACTGCGCAACGAGGCGCACCGGTTCGGGATCACCCACCACCGCAAGAAGCGCAGTATGGCGGCCATCAGCTCGGCCCTTGAACAGATTGACGGGGTGGGCGAAAAAACGGCCCGGCAGCTCCTGAGAAAATTCAAATCCGTAAAGCGGATACGGGCGGCTTCCGAGGCGGAACTCGCAGCCGAAGTAGGGCCTTCAAAAGCCCGGAAAATCTATGAAAGTTTGCGCGAATGAAGTACCTTCACACCATGCGCCCTCTGCCTATTATCTGCCTCTTACTGCTGGGTTTGGTCACCGGATTCGCCCAGGAAAATACTCTGGATGGAGACCTGAAGGTCGGGTTGGTCCTCAGCGGGGGCGGGGCCAAGGGGCTCGCCCATATCGGGGCGCTGCGGATGATCGAGGAGGCGGGTGTCCGGATTGACTATATCGGCGGTACGAGCATGGGGGCGATTGTCGGGGCGCTATATGCCTCCGGGTACTCGGCCCGGAAACTGGACTCCCTTTTCACAAATACGGATTTTACCAACCTCATCCAGGACAACCTGCCGCGAAGCGCCAAATCCTTTTACGAAAAAGAGGATACGGAGCGGTACGCCCTCACCCTGCCATTCACGGGCTTTAAAGTGTCTTTTCCTCCGGCGATTTCGGGGGGTCAGAACATCTACAACGAATTGGTGCAGGCGCTCTATCACGTAAAGGACGTGGAGGATTTCAGCCGCCTGCCGATCCCCTTCTTTTGCATCGCCACCGACGTGGAAACCGGGGAGGAAATCCTGCTGGACAGCGGTTACCTGCCGGAAGCGATCATGGCCAGCGGCACCTTTCCCTCCCTCTTTGAACCTACGGAGGTAGACGGGCGGATCTTAATCGATGGGGGCGTGCTCAACAACTACCCGGTGGACGAGGTCCGGGAACGTGGGGCCCAGGTGGTAATCGGGGTGGATGTGCAACACGGGCTCCGCGACCGGGAGGCGCTTTTGTCGGCCACGGAGATCCTCCTGCAAATCAACAATTACCGGACGGTCGGGAACATGGAGGAAAAAAGGGCGCGCACGGACATCTACATCAAGCCGGATATCCAGTCGTATTCCGTAATCGATTTCGGCCTGCGCGACACGATCATCGCCTCCGGGGTAAAAGCCGCCAAGAAACAATTCGACGAACTCCGCCGGGTGGCGGCCCGCCAAACCCGGAAACCCAGTCGCCGCCCGAACCTGCCTGTTGCGGATTCCATCGTCATCAACCGCCTGCTCATTACGGGGAACAACAACTACACCAGGGGATACGTCAAGGGAAAACTCCGCTTTGACCTGGCCGAGCCCATCCCCTTTGAGAAACTGCAACAGGGGATCAGCAACCTTTCCGCCACCGGAAACTTCAAGACGATCCGCTACAAACTGGTGTCCAACGGCCTGGGCCAGGACCTGATCCTGCAGTTGCAGGAAAACCCGACCAAGACCTTTATACGTATCGGGGCGCACTACGACGACCTCTACCAGAGCGCTGCCCTGATCAACCTGACCCGGAAGAGCTTCCTGTTGGATGATGACGTGGGTTCCCTGGACGTGATCCTGGGAGACAACATCCGGTACAACGCCGAGTACTACGTGGACAAGGGCACCTACTGGAGCTTCGGGCTGAACTCCCGCTTTAACGGGTTCGACCAGGAGATCAACTACGACCTGATCCGCAGCAACTTTGACGTGCCGGACGACGAGAACATCAACAACATCAACCTGGAGGTGGTCGACCTGACCAACCAGTTGTACCTGCAAACGGTGCTGCGGGAGGAATTTGCCTTTAGCCTGGGGTTGGAGCACAAGCTTTTAAAATATTCCACGGAGACCCTGAACCGGGTTCAGGAGCCCGGGGAGAACCCCCCGGCGCCTCGCGGCGGGCGGGTTTATTTTGAAAACAGCAATTATTTCAGCACCTACGGCAAACTGACCCTGGACACCTACGACGACCGGTATTTCCCCACACGCGGCCTGTACTTTGACGGGGATTTCCACTTCTATATCCTCTCTTCGGACTTTACGGGCAATTTCAAGGAGTTTTCCATCGCCAAGGCCCGGATGGGAACGGCCTTTCCGCTGGCGGGGAACCTGAGCCTGAACCTGGAGACCGAAGGCGGCTTTAAACTGGGGACCTCCAATGTTTCTACCTTCGATTTTGTCCTCGGGGGATACGGGAGCAGCCTGATCAACAATTTCACACCCTTTCTGGGCTATGACTTTCTGAGCCTGCCGGGCAACAGCTACGTGAAGGCCTATGCACGCGCCGACTGGGAATTCACCCAGAAAAACCACCTGCTGTTTGCCGCCAACTACTCGAACGTAGCCGACGACCTCTTCCGCACGGGCGATTGGTTTACGGCACCGGATTATTCGGGTTACGGCCTCGGGTACGCCTGGGAATCTTTTTTCGGCCCGGTGCAGGTGCTTTATTCCTGGTCGCCGGAAGGCAAGGACAATTTGTTCTTTGTGAGCATCGGTTACTGGTTCTGAATCCGGTGGCCGGCCAGCCGTGCGGTTGAAACGCAGCGTCTTTTTTACGATATTTGCAAAAAGCACAATATGAAGGGCAAACGGATCGATATCAGCTCCCACCTGCGGGCCATGTGGTGATGGAACTGCCTACCCTGCGATCCTGATGGGCCGCCCGGCCCGCAAGTGCTAATCTTATACCAAAATACCATGTCAACAAAAGATAATACTTCCCTGAATCTGCCGGTGGAAAATCCCGAGGCAGAGGATTTCCTGCCCTTGTTGGGTACGGACCACGTCGAACTCTATGTCGGGAATGCCAAACAGGCGGCCCATTACTATATGTCTGCCTGGGGATTCCAGCCGGAAGCCTATGCAGGCCTGGAAACCGGCCTCAAAGACCGGGTCTCCTACGTGCTCCGGCAGGACAAAATCCGGCTGGTGCTTACTTCGCCCCTGAAACCGGGTGGCGATATCAACCGGCATATCGAACGCCACGGGGATGGGGTCAAGGCCATTGCCCTGTGGGTGGACGATGCTCGCAAGAGCTTTGAGGAAACCGTCAAACGCGGGGCGGAACCCTATTTGGAGCCTGAAATCCGCGAAGATGACAACGGGAAAGTGACGCTTTCCGGTATCCATACCTACGGGGAGACCGTGCATATCTTTGTGGAGCGCTCGGGTTACGACGGCCCCTTCATGCCCGGATACCGGGCCTGGGAGCCGCATTACCGGGCGGAACCCACCGGCCTGAAATACATCGACCACATGGTGGGGAATGTCGGTTGGAACGAGATGAACAAGTGGTGTGAATTCTACGCCAAAGTGATGGGGTTTGCCCAGCTGATCTCCTTTGACGACAAAGATATTTCCACGGAGTACACCGCCCTGATGAGCAAGGTGATGAGCAACGGGAACGGCCGGATCAAATTCCCGATCAACGAGCCCGCCGAAGGCCGGAAGAAATCCCAGATCGAGGAGTACATCGAATTTTACAACGGGGCCGGGGTGCAGCATATGGCCCTGGCCACGGACAACATCATCAAGACGGTATCCGACCTGCGCGACCGGGGGGTGGAATTCCTCCGGGTCCCGGCCACCTACTACGAAGACGTACTGGACCGGGTGGGGGAGATCGACGAGAAACTGGAGCCGCTGCGAGACCTGGGCATCCTGATCGACCGGGATGAGGAGGGTTACCTGTTGCAGATCTTTACGAAGCCCATCCTGGACCGGCCAACGCTATTTATTGAAATCATCCAGCGCAAGGGCGCACGTTCCTTCGGGAAAGGCAACTTCAAGGCGCTTTTTGAGGCCATTGAACGCGAGCAGGAATCCCGGGGGACCCTGTAATTCGCCCTACGCCTGAAACCGGTTCCCGGAGCCGGGAAAATCAGGCGCCAGGCCCCTGATTTCTTAAAATTCGGGACGAAACTTATAAAGTATTGTTAAGTTCCGAGTTAAAGAGCGTTAAATATGTCGGCGGGGTCTGCTCCATATTGTATTTTTGGTGGCATAAGGGGTGGTTCCCTTATAAACTTTAAGTATTGGTTTTTCATAATTTAAAGTTTGGTTGGTTATTTAGGAAAAGCCCCGATCGCTTGATTGGGGCTTTTTTTATGCGTGCCTTTTTCGGCGCCAATGCAGCCCATTTTGGCGTGAGGCAGCCCTACTTACGGCGGAAAGGCAGAACTTCTTACGGCGGAAAGGCAGCGCTTCTTACGGCGGAAAGGCAGCACTTCCCGGGAATACGGCTGGAAATTTCCCGCAATACTTTGGAACAAATCTTGTTTATATAAGTGTTATGTGGCGGAATGAACCGCCCATGGTATTGTATTTTTAATGAAATTTGCCCTGATGAAATCCCTGACTCTCATAGTCCTCCTGATATTCTTCTGTGCGGATGCCGGCAGGTCCCAGGCAGACGCGGCCGGGACGCAGGCAGACGCGGGCACCTCCTATCTGGGCGATGTCCGGCCGGCACCTCCGGAGTACCCCGCCTTCAAGGCCGGGGAGTGGTTGAAATTCCGCATCCACTACGGTTTCCTCAACGCCAGTTACGCCACCCTGCACATCACTACCGACACCATTCGCGGCATCCCGGTCTACCACGTGGTGGGACGGGGCCGGACCACAGGTTTTGCCAGTATTTTCTTCAAGGTGGACGACACGTACGAAAGCTATTTCGGGCAAGAGGACGGCCGGCCCTACCGGTTTATCCGCAAGGTGGATGAAGGGGGGTATACCAAGGACATGGAGATCAACTTCGACTACCGAAAAGGCACCGCGCTCCTCCATGACAAGAAGAACGAAAAGAAGTTTAAGTTCGATATCGGCACCTCCATCCAGGACCTGATTTCGGCCTTTTATTACCTGAGGAACAACTACGATTCCAAAAGCCTGGTGGTGGGGGAGAGCATTGAGCTCAACATGCTTTACGACGACGACGGCATCTTCCCCTTTCGGTTGAAATTCCTCGGGCGGGAGACCGTGAAAACGAAATTCGGCAAGGTCCGTTGCCTGAAGTTCCGGCCTTATGTACAGTCCGGTCGTGTGTTTAAAGAACAGGAAAGCTTATCTTTGTGGGTGTCCGACGACCGGAACAAGATCCCGATCCGGATTGAAGCAGACCTGGCGGTGGGCTCAATCAAGGCGGACCTCGACGGGTACAATGCCCTGAGGAACCAGTTCCGGATCATTATGGATTAAGGCCCATCCATGGAGAACAAAGAGCGCACCGAATCCCAGATCCGGAAACTGGAAGCCAAGTACAGGGATTCCGGCCAGGACCTCTCCTCCTACCTCGACGGCCTGTTATACCAGCGGTACCTGACCTACTGGGATTACATCCACCTGGATACGCTGCTGAGCCTGCAGGTTCCCCGTACCCACTTCCCGGACGAGGAGATTTTCATCATGTACCACCAGATTACCGAGTTGTACTTTAAGCTCATCCTGCACGAAGAGCGGCAGATCGTGGACGACAAATCCCAGGATATCGGATTCTTCACCGAAAAGGTCAACCGGATTAACAATTATTACAAAGCGCTGATTTCCTCATTCAGCATCATGATTCGCGGGATGGAGCGGGAGCAGTTCCTCCGCTACCGGATGGCGCTGTTGCCGGCCAGCGGGTTTCAGTCTGCCCAGTACCGGATGATTGAATTGTATGCGACCCCCCTGGAGAACCTGGTACACCATTCCCAGCGGGAAGGCCTGGACCCGGATGCGGAGATCGAGGAGCTATACGAGAAAATTTACTGGAAAAAAGGGGCCACAGACAAGGATACCGGAGAGAAGACCCTGACCCTCAAACAATTCGAATACCGGTACACGCCGCGCTTTATCCGGATCGCCAACGAGGTGAAAGGGAATACCATTTATCATAAATACTTAAATTTGCCCACGGGGCTTCGGAATAATAAAGGGCTCACCCGTGCGTTACAACAAATGGACATCAACGCAAACGTTAACTGGCCGTTGATGCACATGGGGTCCGCTTACCGGTACCTGAATAAGGAAAAGGAGACCATCGAGGCTACGGGGGGGACCAACTGGAAGACCTTTCTGCCTCCGAGTTTCCAGAAGATTGTCTTCTTTCCGGAAGCCCACGACGAGAAAACATTGGAAAACTGGGGTAAAGAGTGGGTGGAGCACCACCTGAACCCTGAAAAACAGACCTGAAACGTATGCGAATATTCTGGGGCATTCTGGGGCTGGCGCTGGTGCTGGCTTCCTGCAAGGACCGGCCGTCCGAAACGGCCTTACCCGAATCGAAACCTGAAGAGCCTTTGGTTGCCGAACTGGCCCCGAGGCTCGAATACGGTTTCGACCTCAGGGAATTCGAGGTGGTCCAGGATACGATCCGCCGCGGGGACAGCTTTGGGGAGCTGATGCTCGCCAACAAGGTGGATTATCCGAAAATCGCACAGATATCCGAGAAATACCGCGACACCTTCGACGTGCGGAAGATACGGGTCGGGAAGCCCTACATGATTCTTAAATCCAAAGACACCGCCCAGGCCGCCCAGGTTTTTATCTATCAGAACGACCGGGTCAATTACACCGTGGTGGATTTTCGGGACTCGGCGGTAGCCTATAAGGAAAAACGCCCGGTTTCCTTCAGGGAACGGGAAGTAGCCGGGGTAATCCCGGAAGGGGGTTCGCTGTCCCTGGTCATCGACCAGCTGGGGGTGGATTACCAGGTGACCCTGGACCTGTCGCAGGTCTATGCCTGGACGGTAGACTTTTCGAAACTGGATGCCGGGGATAAATTCCGGATCATCTTTGACGAAAAATATATACAGGACAGCCTCTATGCCGGGGCCGGGCCCATCAAGGCGGCGTATTTTGAGCACGGGGGGAAACCGCTATACGCCTTTGCCTACCACAATGATTCCCTGGACATAATGGAATACTACGACGACCAGGCCGAAAACCTGCGGCGGACCTTCCTGAGCATGCCCATCCGGTTTGGCAGGCTGTCGTCCCGGTATAACCTCAAGCGACGGATCCGGTATTACGGATACAAGGTACGGCCCCACCGGGGTACCGACTATGCGGCACCGATTGGCACGCCCATCCTGGCGACAGCTGACGGCGTCGTTACGGAATCCACCCGTCGGGGCGGGAACGGCAAATACGTGAAGATTCGCCACAACGGCACTTACAGCACGCAATACCTGCACATGAAGGCCCAGAATGTAAAGCGGGGCGATTATGTGCGACAGGGCGACGTGATTGGCTGGATCGGGATGACCGGGAATACGGGAGGCCCGCACGTTTGCTACCGCTTCTGGAAAAATGGCCGCCAGGTAGACCCCCTGCGGGAGGAACTGCCAAAAGCCGAACCGCTCGCGGAGGCCAGGCAGCCCGAATATTTCGATTATATCAACCCGCTGAAGGAACAGCTCGACTGTATCCCCCTGGAACTGCACGAGCCGGCTCCTGATTCCGATGAACTCCTAACTTTCAACCAACCCGAACATGCCCTTTCCGAAAATTAATCCGAGTACCACCCAGGCATGGAACCAGCTCAGAGCCCATTACGAGAGAACACACAACCGCCACATTAAAGACCTTTTTGCCTCGGACCCGGAGCGCGCCTCCCGGATGAGCCTCCGGTGGAATGGTTTTTTCGTGGATTACTCCAAGAACCGCGTTGATGACGAAACCCTGGAACTGCTGTTGTCCCTGGCCGAGGCTTGCGATCTGGAGACGGCCATGGATGCCTATTTCGACGGAGAGGCCATCAACCAGACCGAGGGCCGTGCTGTTTTGCATACGGCCCTGAGGAACGGATCGGATTCCGGCCTGGAAATTGACGGGGAACCGGTGGAAAAGGAAGTCGGCAGGGTAAGGGAACACATGCGGGCTTTCTGTGAGGCCGTGATTAGCGGGGACAAAAAAGGATATACCGGAAAACCTTTTACCGACGTGGTAAACGTTGGGATTGGCGGGTCGGATTTGGGCCCGGTGATGGTAACCGAGGCCCTGCAGTTTTACAGCAACCACCTCCGCACGCATTTTGTGAGCAATGTAGACGGGGACCACGTACACGAAACGCTCCGGAAGCTCAATCCGGAAACCACCCTGTTTGTCATCGTCTCCAAGAGCTTTACCACCCAGGAGACCCTCAGCAATGCCCTGACGATAAAGAAATGGTTCCTGGAGCACGCCACGCAGGCCGACATTGCCAAACACTTTGCCGCCGTATCGACCAACACCGCAAAAATTGAGGAATTCGGCATCGCGGATGCGAACGTCTTTCCCATGTGGGACTGGGTGGGCGGCCGGTTTTCGCTCTGGAGCGCCGTGGGGTTGTCCATAGCGCTTTCCATAGGCTTTGACCAGTTTGAAGCCCTGCTTTCCGGGGCCCGGTCGATGGACCGGCATTTCCGGGAAGCGCCCTGGAAGGAGAATATCCCGGTGATCCTGGGCCTGCTGAGTATCTGGTACAACAATTTCCACGGCGCGGAAACCGAAGCGGTGATCCCCTATTCGCAGTACCTCCACCGGCTGCCTGCCTACCTGCAGCAGGGGATTATGGAAAGCAACGGCAAAAGCGTGGACCGCAACGGCGTACCCGTGGCCTACCAAACCGGGACAATTATCTGGGGGGAGCCGGGTACCAATTCCCAACACGCCTTTTTCCAGCTCATCCACCAGGGCACCAAACTCATCCCGGCCGATTTTATCGGTTTCCGGCATTCCCTCCACGGAGACAGGGAGCACCATCTAAAACTGATGGCTAATTTCTTTGCACAGACCGAGGCGCTGATGAACGGGAAGACCCCGGAAGCAGTGCGCGACGAACTCAGCGGTCAGGGCCTCGGTGACGACGCCCTGGAAAACCTGCTGCCCTTTAAGGTGTTTGAAGGGAACAAGCCCACCAACACAATCCTGATAGAGCGGCTGAGCCCGGAAAGCCTGGGCGCCCTGGTAGCGCTCTACGAGCACAAAATCTTTGTCCAGGGGGTTATCTGGAACATCTTCAGTTACGATCAGTGGGGGGTGGAGCTCGGCAAGCAGCTGGCCTCGACGATCCTCTCGGAACTCACCAGCGGGCAAGTTGGCAATCACGACACCTCCACATTGCAACTTTTGCAATATTTTAAGAGTTAACTTACCGAAGTCGCAACTGTTAACGCTATTGTATAACTTGTTGCGGATCAGCATAGTTTAGACAAATTTTGTGTTAAATTTGCCCCGGGGAATTTAACATTCCCTTAATGCTTAAGTGCGCAATCTGCGCCACTTTTGCACCACATTTCAAAACCAAAATAACACAGAACATGAAAAAATTAGCCTTAACCTTTATCCTGGTTTTTGCAGCTTTGGCCAGCCATGCTCAGGCGACGCTGACCGGGACCGTCACCGACGGGGAGATGGGTGGTCCGCTGCCCGGAGCTTCGGTTGTCGTTAAAGGGACAACCAACGGAACCACTACCGATTTTGACGGAAACTTTACCCTTGAAGCCAGTACGGATAGCGGGGTGCTCGTGGTCACCTATATCGGGTTTATGCCCCAGGAGGTTTCTTTCTCCGGGTCTGCAAGCCTGGGAACCATCCAGCTGATGCCCAATGTGGAAGTGCTGGAAGGCGTAATCGTAACCGGGGTACAGGATATCGCCAGGGACCGGGAAACACCGGTGGCAGTTTCCACCGTACGGGCCGAGGAGATCCAGCTTAAGTTGGGATCCCAGGAATTCCCGGAAATCCTCAACACAACCCCTTCTATCTACGCTACCAAGAGCGGGGGTGGATTCGGGGATGCCCGGGTGAACATCCGGGGTTTTGACACCAACAACTCGGCCGTGATGATCAACGGTATCCCGGTCAACGACATGGAAAACGGGCAGGTATACTGGAGTAACTGGGCCGGACTTTCGGACGTGACTTCGGCCATCCAGGTACAGCGGGGTCTGGGTTCTTCCAAACTCGCTATTTCCTCTGTCGGGGGTACGATCAACGTAATCACCAAGAGTTCCAAGCAAACCGAGGGCGGGTCCTTCGGCGCCACCGTAGGGAACAACGAGTACTTTAAATCCATCGCTTCCTATTCTTCCGGGATTCTGGAGAACGGGTTTTCCGCCTCCCTGCTGCTGAGCCGCACGGCGGGCAGCATGTATGCCGACGGGACCCAGTTTGAAGGCTATAACTTTTTCCTCGGCCTCGGGTACACTTCCGGGGACCACAACCTGGAATTCATGGTAACCGGCGCGCCCCAATGGCACCACCAGCGGAGCTTTGCCCCCTCGATTGCCGATTACATCCAGTACAGCGACAACGGGGTAGACCCGGACCGCCGCTACAACAGCGACTGGGGCTACCTGAACGGAAAGGAGTTCAGCTTCCGCCGGAACTTCTACCACAAGCCGGTGATCAGCCTGAACTGGACCTGGGATATCAACGAGGTCTCCACGCTGGAAACTTCCACCTACGCCTCTTTCGGCCGGGGTGGTGGAACCGGGGAGATCGGGCGTTCTGCCGGTGCCCGCCAATTTGACGGCCGCTGGAAAACCGCCAACGGGCTCGTGGACGTAGACCGGATCTTCGCGTACAACAGCGGGGCACCCGTCATGTTCGACGGCTCCATCGTACAGCGCGAGCAAACCAACGGCCTGTATGTGAACCAGGGAAGCGGCGACCGCTCGGATGCGAACGGGATTTCCCGTCGGGCTTCCATCAACTCCCACAACTGGTACGGGGTGCTTGCCAACCTGACCAACCAGTTCTCAGACCAGCTGACCGTCGATTTCGGTATCGACCTGCGTCGCTACACCGGATACCACTACCGCCGGGTGAACAACTTGCTCGGGGGGGATGCCTACCTGCAAACCGATAACCAGAACAACGACCCGAACCCGCTGTTCTTTGAAACCTACAATGCCAACCAGCCGTGGTGGGTATTCGGGGATATCGACGAGGAGGAGAAAATTGACTACTACAATACGGGCCTCGTAAACTGGATGGGTGTTTTCGGACAGGCGGAGTACCGCTTTACGGAAGACATCGTGGGCTTTGTCCAGGGATCGCTTTCCAACCAGGGCTTTGCCCGGGAGGAATTCTTCAACGAGGTACCTCCGGAGCAAACCGATTACGAGAACATCCTCGGCGGAAACGTCAAGGGGGGTGTTAACTGGAACATCGACGCGAACCACAACATCTTCGCCAATGCGGGCTATTACAGCAAGCAGCCGTTGTTCGACGCGGTTTACATCAACTTCTCCAACACGCTCAACCCGAACCTCACCAACGAGAAGATTACCGGGTTTGAACTCGGGTACGGTTACCGCAGCTCCATGTTCCGCGCGAACGTGAACCTGTACCGCACCAGCTGGAAAGACCGCTTTGAGTCTGTTTCCGCCACGTTCAATGCCGGGGAGCCGGATGAGATCCGAGGCAGCGCCAACCTGCTCGGGATTACCCAGGTACACACCGGGGTAGAGGTGGATGCGCAACTGCGGGTTGCCGACGCCCTGACCCTCACCGGGATGCTTTCTGTCGGAAACTGGCAATATCAGGACGATGTAAGTGCCACGTACTTCGACGCGGAGAACAACCCGATCGTCATCGACGGGGTAGAGCAGCAGGAGATCCTGCCGCTCGATGGTGTTAAGGTGGGCGATGCCGCCCAGTTCACCGCCTTTATCGGGGCCGACTACAATATCCTCGACAACCTGAGCGTGGACGCCGGCTACCGCTATGCCGACAACCTGTACGCCCAGTTTGACGCCACGGACGTCGGGGAGGAAGGCGCCCTGAAACTGCCGTCCTTTGGCCTGATGGATGCCGGCCTGACCTTCAGCATGCCTTTCCTGGAGAAGACCATGAGTTTCCGGCTGAACGTCAACAACGTCTTTGACAAAGTGTACATCGCCGAAGCGGATACAAACATTTTTGCCGAGCCGGGCGACGATACCTTTCAGGGGATCAACACGGCCAACCGGGTATTCTTTGGCTTCGGCCGTACCTGGAACGCCAGCCTGCGCTTCAACTTTTAATAATCGGGAATTTCCGGGAGGTCAACCCTCCCGGATTTCAAGGGAAAACCCCGGCGGTATCGCCGGGGTTTTTTTATGCCAAAAAGTAATACCTTTACGGGAAAACCGACTGCATGGAAATCTTACAAACCGTCCACTCCTACCTGGCCTATGTGGCCCTGGCACTTTTGTTCCTGGCCGTTGCCAATGCCCTCACAGGCCTGGCTAAAAACAGGATATTCACCATGGAGAAGGACTTGCGGCTGAGCCTATTTACATTGATTATCTGCCATATCCAGCTCCTGGTGGGGCTCGTGCTTTACTTTGTGTCCACCAATGGCTACAAAGCCCTGAGCGAACTCGGCATGGGCGGGATGAATGCGGCGGCCCGGTTACTGGCCGTGGAACACCCCCTGATCAATATTGTTGCCATTGCCCTGGTCACCGTGGGCTGGTCGCGCCATAAAAAGTTCCTGGACGGAAAGGGCAAATTCAAGAGTATTGCCATCTTTTACGGCCTGGGGCTCCTTTTGATCCTCAGCCGCATCCCCTGGGCCAACTGGTTTAACTGATTCTCCTTCTGCAAACAACTATAACCCATTTAAAACAACTTGTGATGAAATACATGTATTGCCTGATACTGGCCCTGGTATGCGCGCCCCTGGCGGCCCAGGAAACGGAATTGTTCAATGGCGAGGACCTGTCGGGCTGGACGGTCTACGGCACCGAAAAGTGGTATGTGGAAGACGGATTGTTGGTGTGCGAGAGCGGCCCGGACAAAGGGTACGGCTACCTGGCCACGGATAAGCACTACAAGGATTTTGTGCTGACCCTGGAATTCCTGCAGGAGTCCGACGGCAACAGCGGGGTCTTTATCCGCTCCACAGTAGACGGCACCAAGGTGTCCGGCTGGCAGGTGGAGGTGGCACCCCCGGGGCACGATACGGGCGGGGTCTACGAATCTTATGGCCGCGGCTGGCTCATCAAGCCCGAGGCGGGGAAACCCGATGTAAAGATGGGCGAGTGGAACACGATGAAAATCATGGTCTCCGGAGATACCATCACCTCCTGGCTGAACGGTACGGAAATGATTACGCTCACCGACGAGAAAATCGGCCAGGGCGAAGGCTCCATTGCCCTGCAGATCCACGACGGGGGCGGCATCAAGGTGAAATGGCGGAACATCGTCGTTACCGAGCCGCAGTAGGCACAAGCTCGAAGTAGGCCGTAGTTACCCCGTATTGATTCATCTGCGGGGTTCCGTTATTCGGGATTTTCCGGGACCCCACCGGAGTTTGCCGCTATTTCTTTACGTATCAGGAAGGCATACACCGGCAGGTGGTCGCTGTATCCGCCCTGGTAGGAACCGCCTGCATAGGTGCGGAACGGATAGCCCTTGTAGGGGCCCGAGGAGGTGAGCAGGTAGTCCGGGCGGAAAACCCGCGCTTTCCAGAAACGATACCCGGTTGTATCCCGGAACCAGTTTCCGTTGAACATGAGTTGGTCGAATAAATTCCAGCGATCCCCGTAGGCGAGGGAGCCGCTGCCTGCCAGGAAGAGCGGTTCCATGGGATTGAAAAATTCCCGCGATGCCAGGCTGTCCCGGCTGCTGCCCGAACCCAGGGTGAACCGGATGCTGGCATCCGTGGGGTCGTCGTTATAATCTCCCATCGAGACGAAGCGGGCATTCGGATCCAGCCGGAGGACGGAATCCAGGATGTCCCGCTGCAGCGATGCCGCTGCCCGGCGGTAAGCTTCCGTCGCCGCAACCCCGCCACTGCGGGAGGGCCAGTGGTTTACCGACAGATAGACGGGCTCTCCGTCCAACACCCCGTACACCAGTAATTGATCGCGCGTAAACCGGCGCCGGTTCCGGGTATCGTATAGCAACAGTCGCCGACTGGCACTTTCGATGGGGGTAAAACAGGCTTTTTTATACAGAAAAGCCACGTCAATCCCTCTCCGGTCCGGGGAATCGTAATGAACGACCCCGTATCCTTTGGTGCGCAGGGCTTCCTGCCCCAGGAGGTCTTCCAGCACCGCCCGGTTCTCCACTTCGCACAAACCGATCAAATCCGGCGAACGCATGGCAGTTTCCCGTCCGATGTCCGACAATACCCCTGCAATACGGCGGAGTTTCACCCGATACCGCTCCTCAGTCCATCGATCCTCCCCTTCCGGGGTCCTGGAATCATCTGCCGTAAGCGAATCGTCCCGCGTGTCGAAGAGGTTTTCCACATTGTAAAAAGCAAGGGTCCGGATGCGGTAGTGCCCGGGGGTTAATCCCTCTTGCTCCCTAGCATTCCCAGGGGATAAACCTGGTGCAGGGTCGGATTCCGGCGCGGGAAGGCCCGGCGGGAAACATCCCCGGAGCAGCAGGCCCAGTAAAACACAGGCAATCCCTCTTCTGGCGTTATACCAATTCATCTGCGGACAAATGTACTACGCGGCCACGCAGGGAACCTGCAGGCCCCCGTGTTACTATTGCATCCCGGAACCAGAACCGGCAGGGAAAATGCGAAAAGTAGCGGGCGTTTATATTCTATTCCTTTTATGGGTGGCAGCCCCCCGGGCCTTGTGCGCCCAGGAGTATCTCGTTCGGGGGCAGGTGCGGGACGACCGGAGCCGGGAAGCCCTGCCGGATGTTCGGGTTGAGGTAGTGGAACCTTCCGGGACGAGCGGATCCGTCCGGGCGGTATGGAGCGGGACAGACGGTCGTTTTACCCTGAAAACCGTCCGGGACAGTTTGATTATTTCCCTGGTTTGCGCGGGCTATGTTGCCCGGGAAATTACCGTTTCTGTCCGTGACCAGGGAATTACGGACCTTGGCATCCTGTATATGCGGCCGGAAATTACCTGGGATGACGAGGCGGAGGTGGTGCTCCTGTCCCGGGAACAGTTGGACGCCCCGGCGGATGCAGCGCTTTCCAGCCCCCTGCTGCACGCCCGGCAGGATGTGTTCCTGAATCGCGCTTCCTTCGATTTTAGTGCGGGTTTCTTCCGGTTGCGCGGGATGGACAACCGGGAAGTGTCCCTGAGGTTCAACGGGGTCCCTTTAAACGCTGTATATGACGGTCGGCCGGCATGGAGCAGCCTGGGAGGGCTTACGGATATTGCACGGAACCGGGTTTCGAGTGCCGGGCGGAATTACAATCCGGCCGGTTTTGGCCGGACCCTCGGACTCACGGATATCCGGGCATATCCCCCCCATCTCCGTAAAGGGATGCGGTTGACGGCATCCTCGAGTAACCGGAGCTATCGATACCGCCTAATGGCTACCTACGTTTCCCATCCGGGGAAGGCAGGCCTATCCTATATGGTTTCCGCCGGGTGGAGGTACGGGGCCTCCGGTTACGTTCGCGGAACGCCCTATCATTCCCATGCGGTCTATGCCTGTATGAACTGGACGCCGAACGCGCAGCATGCCTTCCGTCTGGGGGGGGTGTATGCAAATACGCGCAGGGGTCTTTCCACGGCCCTGACCCCTGAGGTAGCCGGCCTGATGGGAACTCGTTACAACCCGGGGTGGGGCCTGTCCGGGGGAGTCATCCGAAACGCGCGCCAGCGCCTGGAATCCGAGCCCCTGATATTTTTCAACCACGAATTTCGGGCCAGGGGCACCCGGTGGGAGACCGCTATCGGTTACCAGGTTCAGAATCAAACCCGAACACGGTTGAGTTATTTCGATGCAGCAAACCCGGACCCTGTGTATTATCGAAACCTTCCGTCTTTTTATTACAACAGCCCCATCGGGGCGAATTATTCGAATTCGAATCTTGCCCGGAAAGCTTTCGTTTCTAACCCGCAGATCAATTGGGATGCCGTCTATGCGGCGAACCGAAACCCGGAGCACCAGGGCCGTGCCCGCTATGCCGTCACAGGGGATTTCCGGCAGGGCGGCCGTTTGTATATCGGGAGCCGGGGAACTTTCCGGATCAGCCGGAATCTCCGGGCGGGCGCCGGCCTGGAATATTCCGACGCCAACCTGGACTTTGGCCGGCGGCTCGTGGATTTGCTGGGGGCGGAATACCATGTGGATTCTGACCCTTTCAGTGGTACGGGGAACGACCTCCTGGGGCCGGAACAAAAAACAGAGGGAATGACTGCCGGATACTCGTATTCCCTCAGGGCGCGGTCCATTCGGGGCTTTGCCCAGTTTCATGCGGCTGTGGGCCGTTGGGAGGCCTGGGGGGGAATCCAGGGAGGGACTACCCGGTACCACCGCGAAGGCCTTTATCAAAACGGTCGGTATCCCCAATCTTCACTGGGCCGAGGAGATAACCTGGATTTTAAGTCCTTGTCCGTTCGGGCAGGGGCCGGCTACCGGTTTTCGGGCAGACATGGGATGCACGGGGTTTTCGGCCTGTCCCATCGCCCGCCATTCTTATCCGAAGCCTATGTAGACCCGAGGGAGAACAACCGCCCGTTTCCCTCGGAAGCGACCGGGAAAATCCTGGGGGGAGCCCTGACGTACTGGATGCGGTACCCCAGGATCAAGGGACGGGTTACCGCCTATTATTCCCGGTTTTCCGACCAGCGGTCTGCCCGGTCCTACTATGCCGAAACAGCCCATGGTTCGGCCTTTTTCCGGGAAATTACCACCGGCTTGGCAGCCCTGCACCGGGGCGTTGAAACCGGCCTGGAGTATCAGTTGGGGCCGGCCGTAACGGCAACTTTCGCCTCAGCATTGGGCACCTTCACCTATTCGGGCCGGCCGCGATTGCGGATGTACTATTTCCCGGATCCCCGGGAACCCACAAACCTGCCCGGAGCGGGAGTCTGGGATGCGGGGAACGCCCGGCTGGATGGCCTGCAGATTTCCGGCGGACCTACAGTGGCGGGTTCACTGGGGGTTCGATACCGGGACCCGGGCTACTGGTGGCTGGACGTCCGGGCCAATTACCTGGGGCGCCAGTACGAAAGCCTGGCCCTGCTGCGGTATGTACCGGATTTCCGCCGGGACCCGGAGGGAGTCGCAGCCCCTCTATCGGAAGATGACCCCGTAATACAGAGAATATGGGAGCAACGGCCGCTTCCGGGATATTACCTCCTGAATATCAGCCTGGGAAAGTCCTGGTTGTTCGAAGGGCATTATATCGGGGCATTTGTCGGGGTAAACAATGCCTTCGACACGAGACACCTCACTGGCGGATACCAGCAGGGTCGCCTGGCTACTTATGCAGATTATCTAGAAGACCGCCAAAGCGGCCACCCTTCTTTCGGGAGTCGCTACTGGTATGGGTATGGTAGAACGTATTATTTAAATGTGACATGGAGTTTTTAAATCGAATCTGGAATTTATCGGGAAGGGTAGTGTTAATCTTTGCCCTGGTCCAATCCACAGGTTGCGAACCCTCGGATCCGAATCCGGGGACAGGGTCGGATTGCGAGGACGTGAATGAGGCATCTGTCGGTTTCCCGGAGCTGTTTCGAATGTATACGGGGACCCCAACGGAAATTACCGTCGAGAGGTACCTGACCGGCGTGGTGGCATCCTCCGACCGGGAAGGCAATATTTTTGGCACCATCTATATCCAGGACCTGGCGGAGAACCCCCGTTCAGGCATTGCCCTGAAGACGGATCTGGTGGGTTCCGATGCGCTGTTCCCGCCGGGAACCCGCGTGAGGCTCTGGTTGCCCGGGCTGTATCTCGGGCTTCAGGATTCCGGGTATGCCCTGGGGACCCCCAGGGAAGTTTTCGGGAATATCTTCCTGGATCGTTTACCGGCTTTGGCAACTGCAGAACGCCTGGCCCCCGATTGCGGGGATTTCGAGGGGATCCAACCCACTGCGGTCCGGGCAGAAAGCCTCGATTCAACCCTGGTCCATACGCTGGTCCGAATCCAGGACGTGGAGGTCGATCCGGAGTTTAAATCACGGCCCTTTGCCGAAACGGAAGAAGAAACCCTGGTCCCACTGCTGAGCTGCACAGGGACCCGACTGGGCCTGGTCAATAGCGGGTATTCCGAATTTCGCGATGAAGAATTGCCCGCGGGTAGCGGGACGGCGACGGGGATTCTCCTGGGGGAAGCGCCCGAATACCGTTTGTTGCTTCGTTTCGCATCCGATCTGGATATGGAGGCCCCGGCGTGTCCGGACCGTTACCCACCCGTGAGCTCGGATCGCCTGTTTATCTCCGAGCTTGCAGATCCCGACAATGAAACAGGTGCCCGGTTCCTGGAATTGTACAATGCGGGCGACCAGCCGATCGACCTCAAGGGCTGGAGCCTGCAGCGGTACACGAATTCCAATCCGGAACCCGGGAACCCGTTCAACCTGGACGGTTTCAGGATAGAACCCGGGGGCACCCTTGTATGCACGTCGAATCCCGAAACTTTTGAGGCCGTGTACGGCTTTTCGGCCGACGCGGTGTTATCTTCCAATGGACCTGCCGATTCCAACGGGGACGATAACCTGGTCCTTATTGACCCGTTCGGCAACCGGGTGGATATTTTTGGAGTCCCGGGGGAGGACGGGTCCGGGACATCCCACGAATTCGAGGATGGTGGGGCATTCCGCCGGGGCGAGGTATTTCGGGCCAACCCGGAGTTCAATCCGGGGGAATGGGAGATATACAACGACAGCGGCGGCCATGGCACGGAAAAGAGGCCGCTGCAGGCACCGGAAGACTTCACACCCGGTTCCCACAACCTGAACCGAGGAGGGAAACTTCACGGGGATCTACCCAAGGACGTAAAACGACGAAATCGGGCAGTAGCTGCGATTTGGGAATAATGCCTGAAAGCGCGTATCAGGCTATCCAATATTCTGTATTTTTGAAGCTATGGACACGACGCAATTCTTTGAAAAAATCCGGGAGGGCAACCTCGATGAGGTCAAAAGCGCCCTGGCTGCCGACCCACAGTTGCTCAACGCCCGGGACCAGCGGGGTTCCACGCCCCTGGTCCTTGCGGCCTACTACAACCAGAACGAGGTGGTGGCTTGCCTGCTGGAAAAGGGGGCTCCCATAGACGAAAAAGACGGCTCGGGGAATACGGCCCTGATGGGGGTTTGTTTCAAGGGTTATACGGACACGGCTAAACTGCTTATAGATTCGGGGGCAGACGTGAATGCGCGCAACGGTATGGGGATGACCTGCCTGATCTTTGCTGTGACCTTCAACCAGGAGGGGATTGCACGCCTTTTGGTGGAAAACGGGGCGGATGTCAACGCCATCGACGCCCGGGGCGAATCCGCTTTGGACCACGCCCGGAACCAGGGCCGGGAAGGCCTGGTGGAATTCCTGGAATCCCACAGCTGATTTGCCGGAAATGGAATTGGACATCGCCCTGGTACAAACCTCCCTCCTCTGGGAAGACCCGCCCGGGAACCGGGCACGGCTCGGGGAGTTGCTCCTTCCCTTAAGGGGAAACACAGACCTGATTGTCCTGCCCGAAATGTTCAGCAGCGGCTTTACGATGGATCCCAGGCACATGGAGGAAGGCGAGGCGGCAAAAACCCTGGACTGGATGCGGGAAGAAGCTGCCGCAGCCGGGGCCGCCCTGTGCGGCAGTCTGGTATGGCCGCAGGAAGACCGGTTTACCAACCGGTTCATTTTCGTGGAGCCCGACGGGAAGTACCACACCTACGACAAACGCCACACGTTCACCCTCGCCGGGGAAGACAAGGTCTACGCACGGGGTACGAAAAATATCCGAATTTCCTACCGCGGGTTTGCCATCCGGCCCCAGGTGTGTTACGACCTGCGTTTCCCCGTGTGGAGCCGCAATACGGACGACTACGACATGCTGGTCTATGTAGCCAACTGGCCCGAGGCGCGCATAGCCGCCTGGGATACCCTGCTCAGGGCCCGAGCCATCGAAAACATGGCCTTTGTAATCGGGGTAAACCGGGTGGGCTCGGACCCGAACGGCCTGAGCTATGTGGGGCATTCGGCCGCTTACGATCCGCTTGGCAAGCAGCTGGCCTACTCGGAGCGTGAAGAAATCGTCAGGGTCCGGATAGACCGGGAGGAACTCGTGGCTTCCCGGAAGCAACTGCGTTTCCTGGCAGACCGGGATTCCTTTACTCCCGGATGGTGAAAGTTTCTACTTTTTCCCAGTTTGCACGCAGTTCCACTGGGGCGGGATAGTGCGCCACGCGCTCCGGCTGCCGTCGTTCCAGGTAACTGCCCGTATCCCATTCCCCATTGCCATTCGTATCAAAGACCACGCGAATCCGGTAGGTGTCCGGCCGGAGCCAGGGGAAGCTCAACTCCCCCGCTTCCTGCACCGCCCGGCTGCGGATGACATTCCCGGACCTGTCGGTAATCTCCACGAGCATCGGGTAGGCGGTGGCCCCGGCAAGCTGGAGGCGAAGCGTCCCGAATTCCGTTGGGCTGCCCATGGTATACCGGTTCACCAGCGTATCGTTCGTGTCCCCGAAAAAGTCTGTAAGCGCCCCGGGCTTTGCCCGGATGCTGTAGGTCTTTTCCCGTTGTTTTTCAAAGGCCAGGTACAGCCGGTTGTATACGGTGTCCAGCCGGGCGCTGAACGGCACGGGTACGGTGTCCTGATCTACCAGCTCCAGGCGGCTTGTATCGGTGGCCACCAAGGGAAGGTTGGATTCCAGGTACACCGAGTCCAGCGGGGTCAGCTGACCCCGCCCGGACCAGGATACCCGCAGGGAATCCCGGGGGACGTCCAGGGGTTTTACGGAAAAGGTGTCGATGCGCTCCTCCAGGCGCGGGTGGCGCAGGGTAAAGACCATGGAATCCGGTTCCCAGGGGGTAAACCAGAAATTCAGGCTGTCCTTGTCGGGTACCCGGGCAAGGAGCGTGCGCACACTGTCCGGCACGGGGGTCAGCAGCCGGAGTTCCGGGGCCTCCCCGCCCGTATAGGGGAACAGGATGCGGTTGTCTGCTGCATAGGTGGGTTTCCGGGCGCTGTAGGCCGGGGTTTCCCGAAAGAGCGTCAGCACATAGGTGGAATCCGTGGGCAGGGTGATGGTGTCTTCCACAAAGCCGATTTTATCCGCATTCGGGTTAAAGACATTGTTCTTGGCTTCGTCTCGGATGGCAAACAATTTGTACCGGCCCGCCTTGAGGTTTTCCAGGCGGAAGATTACCGCGCTGTCCAGCGTATTGGTGAGGTAGTACGGGGGTTTTTTATAAATGGTGGAATCTGTGTAGGCGCTGTCCAGTTCATAGAGCATCACGCTGATAAACGGATCCGGCTCCAGATTGTAGGCATCGCTCACCACCCCGGTCAGGCTCAGGGAGTCGATGTAATCGCCGGTGGAAAACACATAGGTGAGCAGGTTGTAGGGGTTCTGTTCGTTGTTGTCCACCACGCTTTGGCCAAAGTTCAGCGTATAGGTGGTGTTGGGCAGGAGTGTATCGGTGATCTTCACCTGCAGGTATTTGGCCGTATTCCCCAGGGGGGTAATCTCCGGCGGGTATTTCAGGGGCGGGGAGATAATCAGCTGTTTATCGAGGTCTACCACGCGGATATACTCGTCAAAATACAGCCGGATGCGTTCCGCGTCAAAATTCGTGGTGCGGTTTGGGGGGTCGGCCCGCTCCAGCACCGGGGGGGTAACGTCCTTGGGCCCGCCGCTGGGGGTGCCGCGCCGGCCGCACTGGATAAGCGCCAGGACCAGGAATAGGGCGAAAAGGGCTGCCGAAAGGCGACGGAGCATCTCCATAAACAGGGGTTATTCAGCCACAAAGAAACAACTTAATGCCGAAACGGGAAACTAGGGAACCGTGGCCAGGGCGGCGAGCAGCAGGGTTGTCCGGGATAGGGGGGCAAAGGCTTCCGCACAGGCTTCCAGTGTAGACCCCGTAGTGATTACATCGTCTACCAGCAGGATGCGGCGCCCTTCCAGCTCCTCCGGATTTCGCAGGGAGAAAGCCCCCCGGATTCCCTCCCAGCGATTCCATCGGTTCCGGGCGGTCTGTGTCCGGGAATGGGCTGTTCGGACCAGGTGTCCCTCCGAGTACCGGGCCCCCAGGTGGGCGGCAATCCGGCGGGCAAACCGGGAACATTGGTTATAGCCCCGTTGGCGTCGTTTTCTCGGGTGAAGCGGGACAGGCATGACAAAATCCAGGTTTTGCAGGGCCGGTTCCGCCCGGAGTTGCATCCCGTACCAGTCCCCGAACAGGTCCCCGAGTTGTTCCCTCCCCTGGTATTTGAGTTGGTGGATGAGTTTTTGGACGAGCCCGCCCGGGCTGTAAAACAGGAAAGCCGAGGTTTTTTCAACGGCTCTTTGTCCGAAAAATAGCCGGTCTACGGGGTTTTCGGACTGGAAATCGTACTCGGTCAGCGGCAATTCATCCCGACAAAATGCACACAGGTGGGACTCTCCCCGATATAAGTGCGCATTACATCCAAAACACCGGCAGGGTATCAGGAAGGTCTCTAGGTCATTTACTATTTTTGATACTTTGGCAAACATTTTAACCCGGTCAAACGTTAACCTACTGTAGCCCGCTCTGAATGAACCTCCAGGAGAAGACATTTAACTACAAAATCATATTCGCGGCCCTTGTGGCCGTTATTGTCGGGATCCTGATCGCGTTCTACTACAGCTATGCGCAATCCCAGACCGAAATCAACTACCTGGAACAGGAGAAAAACCTCCTGGTTAAGGACCTGACGCTCATGCAGACGGAGGTAGACCGGCTTTCCGCCCTGAACGAGGTCAATGAAATTGAGCTGTCGGACAGCCGCGCACGCGTACAGACCCTTCTGGACTCGGTGGGTCGCCTGAATTACGACATCGCCAAGCTTCGCGAATATCGCAAGGAACTCCGCAATCTGGAAGCACGTTTTGACAGCATCAAATTGCGCAACAACTACCTGCAGTATACCAACCTGCAGATAACCGAAAAATACGAGGAAACCCGGAGGCAGATCGAAGAGCTCCGCGGGCGCAGCAGCAGCCTGGCCGAAGCGGAAGCCCTCCTGCGGGAGCGAAACCGGCAACTCAGCCAGGAGCTCCGCCGCAAGAGTTACCTGGTTCTGGAAAACCCGGAAGGCAGCGGGTTCCGCCTGCGGAACAACCGTCCCATCAAAACGAACAAGGCCTCCACCATCGAGAAATTGCGGGGCTGCGTCACCATTGTGGCCGACCCGAATGCCGGGGCCGAGGAGAAAGTCCTCTACTTCCAGTTCCTGGGGCCGGACATGGGGGTTATTGAAGACAACGCCAATATCGTTTCCGTCAACGGGAATATCTACAGCAAGCGGGTGGAGCTGATTTATGTGGGGGAGGAATTGAATGTTTGCGACTTCATCACCGTGCCCGAGGGGTCCCTTCGGGAGGGCATCTACACCCTCAATGTCTTTGAAGACGAGAAACTGCTCAGCACTACCGAATTTCAGCTGAAGTAATTCGGCCGCATTTTCCCCTGAATATTCTATTTTTGCCCAATGGCAAAACAAGAAGACGACTTTAAACGGGTCATTTCCCATGCCAAGGAGTATGGGTACGTGGTCCAGTCGAGTGAAATATACGACGGGCTCAGCGCCGTATACGACTATGCGCAGAACGGGGCCGAACTCAAGAAGAACATCCGGGAATACTGGTGGCGGGCCATGGTGCAGCTGCACGAGAATATCGTGGGCATCGACGCGGCCATCTTTATGCACCCCACTACCTGGAAGGCCTCCGGGCACGTGGATGCGTTCAATGACCCGCTCATAGACAACAAGGATTCCAAGAAACGCTACCGGGCCGATGTCCTGATCGAAGATTATGTGGCCAAACTGGAAGCGAAAGTGGAAAAGGAGGTGGATAAGGCCGCCAAACGGTTTGGAGACGCCTTCGACCGGGAACAATTCGTCTCCACGCACCCCCGGGTAGTGAAGTACCTGGAACAGGCCGATACGATAATCAAGCGGATGGCGCGTTCCCTGGAGCAGGAAGACCTGGCGGATGTAAAAGCGCTGATCGAGGAACTCGAAATCACCTGCCCGGTATCCGGCTCCCGCAACTGGACGGACGTCAAGCAGTTCAACCTGATGTTTGGCACAAAGCTCGGGGCCAGCGCGGATTCCGCCATGGACCTGTACCTCCGCCCGGAAACCGCGCAGGGGATTTTTGTCAATTTCCTGAATGTCCAGAAATCCGGGCGGATGAAAATTCCCTTCGGGATCGCCCAGGTGGGGAAGGCCTTCCGAAATGAAATCGTCGCCCGGCAGTTTATCTTCCGCATGCGGGAATTCGAACAGATGGAGATGCAATTCTTTATCCGGCCGGGCGAGCAGAAGAAATGGTACGAGCACTGGAAGGCGGCCCGGATGCAGTGGCACCTTTCCCTGGGGCTGGGTGAGGAGAATTACCGCTTCCACGATCACGAGAAACTGGCCCACTACGCCGACGCGGCCGCCGATATCGAATTCCGGTTCCCCTTTGGTTTCAAGGAGCTCGAAGGGATCCACTCCCGCACGGATTTTGACCTGGCCAACCACGAAAAATATTCGGGAAAGAAGCTCCAGTACTTTGATCCGGAGCTGAACGAACACTATACGCCCTACGTGGTGGAAACCTCCATCGGCCTGGACCGGATGTTCCTGGCCGTATTTTCGCACTGCCTCCAGGAGGAAGACCTCGGGGACGGGAATACGCGGACGGTCTTGAGGCTCCCGGGGGTGTTGGCGCCAACCAAGGCGGCCATCCTGCCGTTGATCAAACGGGACGGCCTGCCGGAACTCGCCCGGGAAATCCTGGACGATCTGAAATGGGATTTCAACGTGCAATACGACGAAAAGGATGCGGTTGGGCGGCGCTATCGGCGCCAGGACGCCGCCGGCACGCCCATTTGCATCACGGTAGACCACCAGTCGCTCGAAGACCGGACGGTCACGCTCCGGCACCGCGACTCCATGGAACAGGAGCGCGTGCCCATCGACCAACTCGGATCGCTTATCGGGCGGGAAGTAGATATGAAGGAGTGGCTCCGGAAGCTATCCGGGGCATAGGGCGCTGAAAACCCGGGGTTGCACATAATTCACAAACTGGCGGCGAGCAATATCCCCATATAGTAGTTGCGGTCGTTCCCGGGGTAGTAGTAGCGGGGGTCGGACCCCCCGAAGCCCGTGGCGTTGATCAGGACGGAACTCGCATAGCGGGTGTTGGTCAGGTTGTTCACCCCGAATTCCAGGCCCGCCCGGATTTGCCGCCCCAGGGGCAGCGTGTACCCCGTCTGCAAATTGACCAGCCCATAGGGATCGCTGAAAAGCGAATTGCTATCCGTCAGCGGGATGGGATCCACATACTGGTAGCTCCCGTTTACATACCAGCCGGCATCCCCGGCCAGACGCACCCCGGCGTATACCCGGTTTCTGGGGACCCCCGTCAGGCGGTTTCCCGAATAATCCTCATCCTGGTCCGTAAAATCCCGGAAATTATGCGCATTCAGCGTGTAGGAAAGAAAAGGGGTTACCGAGTAGCCGGCCCCCGGTCGGACACGGTACTCCCAACTCACTTCCAGGCCGTTGTGGCGGGTACTCCCCGCATTCCTCCCAATGTACTGGTCCTGGCCCACGCGCTGTGCAACCAGCAGGTCCCGGATGTCCATCGTATAGGCGGCCGCCGTTAGCTGCATCCGCGTATCCCGGGAGGCCCAATGCACCCCCGCTTCGTAATTCCACCCCTTTTCCTGCCCGATATCCGGGTTGATCCGGCCTTCCGGGCTGAGGGATTCCTCCAGGCTCGGATTGCTGAAGCCCCGGCTCACGTTCAGGTAGGTGAAGAACGCCTCCCGCCACGAATACCTGAGGTCCAAACTGGGCAGCAATACGGGGTCGAAGTCGCGGGCAGCCGAACGGTTGTCGGGACCCTCCCCGGACAGGTCCCGGAAATCGTAGCGCGTATCGTTCAGGCCCAGGCCCACCCGGATCCCCAGGGCCCCGGTAGCCTGCCAGTCCAGGCTGCCGAACAGGAAGTCCTGACGGCGGAATTCCTTGTTGTCGCTGAGTTGCTCGCCCTGCAGGCTGCCCTGCCCGTTGTTTTCCTCATAGCGGTTTTCGTAGGTCCCCCAGGAGTACTCGTCCCGGTAGAGTTCCCCCCCGATGCGCGCCCGAACCGGCCCCCCGCCCAGGCGGAAACCCGTCTCAAGGACAGACCGCAGCCCAAACCCAAAGGTGAATTCGTCCAGGATGTTGAATGGCCGGGGCTCGTAGTGGTCCAGGTAGCTGAAGAATACGCTGGTGGTCAGCGAAGTCCCGGAGCCCAGGCCGATCCGGTCGGACAGCCCCAAAAGCGTGTATTTATTGGCTTCGTAACCTTTGGCCTGGGCCCAGGTAAATGCGGCCCTGGTGGGATTCGTCTCGTAATCCGACCGATTCAGGGAACTGGGGATTTCAGCGGTGTAATCGATGTAATTGGCCAGCAGGTTCAACCGGTGCCGTTCCCCGGCGTCGAATCCCAGGTTGAGCAGCAGGCCGTCCCGCTCAAAAGCGTTGTTTTCCCGATAGCCCTGGGTGGTCAGCCGGTTGTAGCGGACCTCGGCCCGCAGCGTACTGTCGGCATGGGTCAGGGCCAGGTTGGTCTTAAAGAGCCCGTAGGACCCCGCACTTGTCCGGCTTCTGAGGTGGGTACCCGGTTGGCCGGCCGGGTCGGACTGCAACAGGATGGCCCCCCCGAGGGCTCCCCCGTAGGCAGCCGATTTGGGCCCTTTGACTACCCGGATACTGCTGAGGTTTTCCAGGTCGAAGGCTTCCAGGGCCGATACACCCGTGCCGTTGGTGACGGGGATCTCGTTGAAATACATCCGGAGTTTATCCGTGCCGAACGGGGTGCGTGCCCCGACCCCCCGGATGGTGATCCGGTTTGTGTTGAGTGCCCCGGAGAGGAAATACAGGCCCGGAACCTGGTTGAGGGTTCCCGCAAAGTCCACCGGGTTCTGCTGCCGGATGGCACGGGAGGTGACAATTTCGGAAGGAACCAGCCCCAGGGGGGAGGCGGCGGTTCGCTCTACCTGCAGGATCACCTCGTTCAGGCCGATAACCGAATCCCGGGGCTGGTCCTGGCTGCAAAGGGAATAAAAGGAAAGGAGGAGCAGGAGGGTGGCGCGGGTTTTCATCTTCGGGGTTAAGTCCCAAAGATACGCCTGCGGCTACTTTCGGCAAAATTTGCGGGGGCAGGCCTCCTGGCCGAAAGCGGCAGGCTTCCCGGCGGAAAGCGGCAGGCTTCCCGGAAAAATTAAATTCACCGGGTCATTGGCATTCCGGGCTAAAAGCGCACCCCGATATTGAGCCCTGCCCGGAAGATAAAGTCTTCCTGGTAAGGTTCCGGGTTCAGGCTCCGTCCCACCCCGCCGTACAATTCCAGGGTAAACCGCTGGGAACGCGTGGTCCACTTGCTGCCGGCCCCAAGGCCCAGGGCAAACCCGTTATAGCGTTCGGCAACCCGGGTCCCGGGGGCGGAGGCAATTTCTTCCTCCCCTTTGTAATAGAGGCCAAAAGCTTCCGCAAAGAAACCGGATCTTGGGGCGTAACCGAAATAGGCCCGCAGGTTCGGGCCGATCCCGAAGTTCCCGTTGTAGTCGTACCGGTCGTTGTCCCAGTAAACGGTGCCCCCCAGGCTCACATCGTCGCCCAGGAAGCGTTCATAGGATAGCTCGGCGGCCCCGGTGGCCAGGAACAGGCCGGCGTTCAACTTCAGTTCGTGGTCCGGACCGAAGGGCGGGTAGGCCTGGGCGGCCAGGCTGCCGGCACCCAGCAGCAACATGAGGAGTAACAGCGGTTGTTTCATCCTTTTTCGGGGGTACAGATCAAAGAGTATTCCATTTTTCAGGGCGAAAGCGAAATTTCGGTGCGAGACCATTAAAACTACATATTTCCAATGGAACGGAGGAAGGTTTCCGCCCTTGGCCGCCAATGCCTATTTTTGCACGAAAATCAACCGGTTGAAAATTGCATCTTATAATGTGAACGGTATCCGGGCGGCCATCCGGAAGGGGTTTCTGGATTGGCTCGTACTGGCCGGGCCGGATGTCATCTGCCTGCAGGAAACCAAGGCGATGAAGGAACAACTGGACCTGGAAGCCTTTGAGAAGGCCGGGTATCCGTATCACTACTGGTTTAGCGCCGAAAAGAAAGGGTATAGCGGGGTGGCCATCCTCTCCCGCCAGCGACCCGACCATGTGGCCTACGGCACGGGGATCGGCTATATGGACGCTGAGGGGAGGAATATCCGTGCAGACTTCGGCGGGGTTTCCATTATGAGCCTCTACCTGCCTTCCGGCACGAATATCGCCCGCCTGGACCACAAGCTGCAATACATGGCGGATTTCCAGGCGTACGTGGACAGCCTGAAGCGTGAAATCCCGGAACTGGTTATTTGCGGCGATTACAACATTTGCCATCGGCCCATCGATATCCACGACCCGGTACGCAACAAGAACGTGTCCGGGTTCCTGCCTGTGGAACGGGAATGGATCGGGAATTTTATCGACAGCGGGTTTATCGACAGCTTCCGGCATTTCAATCCGGATCCCCACCATTATACCTGGTGGACCTACCGGGCCGGGGCGCGGGCCAAAAACAAAGGTTGGCGCCTGGATTACGGGATGGTCAGCCGGCCGCTGGAAGACCGGCTCGCCCGCTCGGTGATCCTGCCGGAAGCCCGCCACAGCGACCATTGCCCCATTATGCTTGAACTCAGCGAATCATACTGAAATACCTGAATCCTATGGAATACACCCACCTGCCGCATACCGACATCGAAGTAAGTAAAATTTGCCTCGGCACCATGACATGGGGCCGGCAGAATACGGAATCGGAGGGCCATGCCCAGATGGATTATGCGCTGGATCGGGGCGTCAATTTCTTTGATACTGCCGAATTGTATCCCGTTCCAGCCCATAAGGACTACCATTCCCATACGGAGATGATCATTGGCAACTGGTTTTCAAAAACCGGCAACCGGGACCAGGTGGTCCTGGCTACCAAGATTGCGGGGCCTGCGGCTTTCACAAAATTTATCCGGACCACCGGGTTCAGCCCGGAATCCATCCGGGAGGCCGTAGACGGGAGCCTGAAGCGCCTGAAGACGGATTATATTGACCTTTACCAGTTGCACTGGCCGGAGCGCAGCACGAACTACTTTGGAAAACGCGGTTACTTCCCGGACTACAAGGATCACTGGGAAGACAATATTCACCTGGTCCTCGTTACACTGGCCGATTTGGTGCGGCAAGGGAAGATCCGCCATGTTGGGTTGTCGAATGAAACGCCCTGGGGGGTCATGCGTTACCTGGAGGAGGCCAAGGTCCACCACAACCTGCCGCGGATGATTAGCATCCAGAATCCGTACAGCCTGCTCAACCGGCTGTTCGAAGTGGGGCTGGCTGAAATCTCCCACCGTTCGGACATCGGCCTGCTGGCGTATTCGCCCCTCGGGTTCGGGACGCTGAGCGGGAAATACCTGGATGGGGAACCGCCCGAAAACTCACGGATTGCCCTGTTCCCGAATTACGACCGGTACAGCGGGGAAACGGCGGTAGAAGCCACCCGGGCCTACAGGGATATTGCCTCCTCTTTCGGCCTCAGCCTCGCCCAGATGGCATTGGCATTCGTCAACAGCCGACCCTTCCTGACCAGCAACATCATTGGAGCTACATCCCTGGAACAGTTAAAGGAGAACATCGACAGCATCGATATCCGCCTGTCGGAAGAAATTTTGGAGGCCATCGAGGAGGTGCACCAGCGGTTCCCGAACCCGGCGCCCTAGGGACGGGCGGCCCGGGAGCCAATGGCTTTGCGGCCGGGTGTGCAAGGCCGGAAGGGGCGTCAGGCCCCCGCATTTTAGAGGGTTAATCGAAAAGCGCCCGGACGAGTTCTTCTACCTTGGCCACTTTCCGCACGTCGATCCCCGGTGTTTTCAGGGAGATCTTGGCGTTGGCGGACACATAGATGGTCTCGAAACCGAGCTTGGAAGCCTCCCCCACGCGCTGGTCAATCCGGGGCACCGGCCGGATCTCGCCGGCCAGGCCGATTTCCCCCGCAAAACACACCCCTTTGGGCACCGGGATGTCTGCGTTGCTCGATAGGATAGCCGCCAGCACGGCCAGGTCGATGGCCGGGTCGTCTACCTGTATCCCCCCGGTGATATTCAGAAAGACATCCTTGGCTGCCAGCTTGAAGCCGGCTCGTTTTTCCAGGACCGCCAGGAGCATGTTCAGCCTCTTGGCCGGGAACCCGGTGGCCGAACGCTGGGGTGTGCCGTAGACCGCTGTACTGACCAGAGCCTGGATTTCGATCAGCAGCGGCCGGAGCCCTTCGACGGTAGCCGCCACGGCCGTGCCGCTCAGGGATTCGCCGGATCGGGAAATCAGGATTTCCGACGGGTTCACCACCCCGTGCAGTCCGTCGCCCTTCATTTCATAGATTCCCAGTTCGGAAGTGTTTCCAAACCGGTTTTTCAGGGCGCGCACAATGCGGAACAGGTGGTTTCGGTCCCCTTCGAATTGCAATACGGTGTCCACCATGTGCTCGAGGATCTTCGGCCCCGCGATGCTGCCTTCTTTGGTGATGTGGCCAATCAGGATCACAGGCGTATGGGATTCCTTGGCAAATTTGATCAGTTCGGCTGTGCACTCCCGGATCTGGGAGACACTGCCCGCTCCGGCCTCCAGGTAATCGGAATGCAGGGTCTGTATGGAATCGACAATCACCAGCTCGGGCTCCAGGGCGGTAATTTGTTTGAAGATCCGGTTGGTATTCGTCTCGGTGAGGATATAGCAGGAATCCGCATCGGGCCGGATGCGTTGTGCGCGCATGGCTATTTGCCGCTGGCTTTCCTCCCCGGAGACATACAGGGTGCGCAGGGCGACCTTCAGGGCCATTTGCAGCATCAGCGTGCTCTTGCCGATCCCGGGTTCTCCCCCAATCAGCGTGAGGGAGCCGGGCACCAGGCCGCCCCCGAGTACCCGGTCGAGTTCCGGGTCGCCGCTGGAAAGCCGCATTTCCCGGTCGGTGGGGATTTCGCCAAGGCGTACGGGTTTTGAACTACGCGCCGGGGCCTCGGACGATTTCCAGTCCCGGGTGTCGGGCTTCTGGAGCAATTCTTCCGCGAGGGTATTCCACTCTTTGCACGAATTGCACTGCCCGGACCACTTGGGGAACTGGGCGCCGCAATTCTGGCAGAAATAGGCTGTTTTGGTCTTGGCCATCCGGGTTGGGTATGGGGCTAAAGATAGACCCCCCCGACGGAATTTCCAAGGTAGGCGACCAGGCGGTTCAGAAGCCGAAATCGGCCTTGAGCGCGTCCATTTTTTCCAGGGCCATCTCCTTGGTGAGGAAATCTATTTCCTCCATCCCAAAGGATTTTTCAAAGGTGCGCAGGGCTTTTTTCGGTTCCCCCATCTGTTCGTAGTATTCCCCTTCAAAGTAGAAGCCGAGCATCGTCTGCGGGAACTGCTCCTTGCAGATATCCGACAGCGGTTTGAGGGATTCGTAATCCTGTTTTTTGCGGATGCCGGCGTACACGGCCAGGACGTCGTTCAGGGCAACTGGCTGCCGGAAGCCGAAGAGGTCCTCGATGGTCTGGTACTTGTTGTTCAGGTAGTCGATGACCGGGTCGGTCGAAGCGAGGATCTGCTCCCGGTATTCCTTTGGGCTGATGGGGCGGAAGATGCTGAATGTCCGGTCCCAGGCCTTGCCAATCCCGTAGGTAGCGATGGAAACCTCGTCGGCAGTGTCGTATTTGTCGTAGTAATAGGAGAGTCCGTCGCGCTGTACCTGCTGCATGTTGCTGTTGAGCAGGTCCACCGCCGAATTGTCGCCCTCGGAGATCCCCTCGGAGATCAGGTGGTAGAAAATGGGTTGTTCGATCTCGCTTAGCCGGGCGGGTACCCGCGATTCCATTTCCGGGGCCAGCAGGGGGGAGATGCTGATGTACGCGTCGAACAGGGACGCTTCTTTAAAGAGGTAGAAATTCCCGAAGTTGGCCGTGATATCGTACCCCACAAACATCTTGAACGGGGCCAGGTTATAGGCGCTGTTCATATACGGTATAATCTCCAGCCCGAGGAATTCGTAAAACAGCTTGCCTTTTTCGGAGGGCAACCCGGAGGTTTCCTCAAAGGCGCAGTCGTACCAGCGCAGGTCGTCGTCCTCCTGGTCGATGCCCACGATAAGCGCTTCGGGCATCCCCTGGTACTTGCTGTAGTAGCGGGCGGTTGCCACTACCTGGTCGAACAGGCGTTCCGCGTCGAGGACGATGACCAGCGGATAGGACTTTTCCGGCGTATAGTCCTCCGGGATGTAATAGGATACCCCCCGGCGTTCCTGGAGTTTAAAGGATTCGAAGATTTCTTTTTTGACCTGGGCGGCACATGGCGCCAGCGTGGCGATGGCCAGCAGGGTCAGGAGCAGGCGTTTCATGAAGTTCGGTTTTTGGCTGGGGGGATTATTTACCCCTGTTCCATAACGGCAGCAGCAGGAAAGATATTGCACCGAATAGCACCACCATGAGGGTCTGTGCAATCCAGATGATCCAGCCAAAGGCATCGGCGGAATTGGCGCTGATGCCGAAAAGCATCAGGGCCTGTGCCACGGCAATCGGGTAGAGCCCGAGGCCGCCTGGGGTGGCGGTCATCGCAAAGGCCCCGGCTATAAAAGCCACCAACAGCTCCCAGAAATTCAGGGAAAGCGTTTCCGGAACGGTGTATTTGATGATCCAGAACATGCCGATATAAGCCGCCCAGATAAACAACGTATGCCCCAGGAAGGCCCACTTTCGCTTCATTCGGAAGATGCTCATCACCCCTTCCAGCAAACCGCGGACGAAGCCCCGCATTTTCTGTGCAAAAGCCCATTTGGATTTCCTAAGGAAGGCGCGGAAAACAAACAACCCGACGATGCCTCCGCCCAAAAGCAGGGCGCTTGCGGTGAGCCCGAGGCCGTTTTCGCTCAGGTAGCCCATGATGATGTCTGTTTGGGAAGCGAGGGCCAGCAGGATGATCAGCAGGAGCATGAGCAGGTCGATGACCCGTTCGGTGACAATGGTGCCGAAGCCTTTCTGGAAGGGGACCCCTTCATAGGTTGCCAGGGCGGTTGCCCGCAGGAATTCCCCGGAACGCGGGATGCCCAGGTTGGCCAGGTAGGCCATCAGGATAATCAGGATGTTGTTCCGCAACCGGGGGGAATACCCGATGGGCTCCAGGAGGTAATTCCAGCGGATGGCCCGCGAGATGTGGCTCAGAATGCCGATCAGGATGGACATCCCCACCCAGAACAGGTCGGCCTCGCGGATATACCGGACAATTTCCCGCCGGTCCGCCGGGGAAGTCATGTTGTAGGAATACCAAATAAGGAATACGCCCAGTGCGATGGGCAGGATAACCTTGAGCGCTTTTTTTACCGAAGCGTCCAAGGTCAGTTGAGCAGGTTCGTCTCCTCGTTGGGGAATACCAGGGCGGGATTGAAGGCCTTTGCGGACTCCACATCCATCCAGGCGTAGGTGATCAGGATGAGGATGTCCCCGACCGCCACCTTGCGCGCAGCCGCGCCGTTCAGGGTCAGTTCGCCGCTGCCCCTCGGGCCGGGGATGGCGTAGGTTTCCAGGCGTTCGCCATTGTTGTTGTTTACAATCTGGACTTTTTCACCCTGGATAATGTTTGCCGCGTCCATAAGATCCTCGTCGATGGTGATCGACCCGATATAATTCAGGTCGGCGCCCGTGACGCGGACCCGGTGAATCTTAGACTTGACTACTTCTATTTGCATGGGGCAAAGATACTTAATTCAGGGCGAGGTTGTCGATGAGCCGCACTCCTCCGAGGTAGGCCGCCAAAAACGCCCGGTACTTTTTATTCCTGTTTTTCCGCTGCACGGGCTTCAGGCTCCGGGCATCGGCAATTTCAATATATTCCAGTTCAAAATCGGGATGGGCTGCAAATGCCTCCTCCACGTACTGCTTGACTTTCAGTGCACTTTTCGTGCCAAAACGCTTTTTGGCTTCCTGCAGGGTTTTGTGGATAAATGCGGCCTCTTCCCTGAGTCGTTTTGTCAGTCTCCCGTTCCGGGAACTCATCGCCAGGCCGTCCGCTTCGCGGATGATCGGGCACCCGATGATTTCTACCGGGAGCCGGGTGGATTCCACCAGTTTCCGGATAACCTGCAACTGCTGGTAGTCTTTTTCCCCAAAATAGGCCCGGTGCGGGGAGATGAGCCGCAACAAAGCTTCCACTATGGTCCCCACGCCGTCAAAATGACCGTCCCGGAAGGCGCCTTCCATCACCTGGTCGAGCCCCCGGAAGTTGTATTTCCTGGAAACCACCGAATCCCCGTACATTTCGGATACTGCAGGGGCAAAAACGTGCAAATCCCCGGAAATGTCCCGTAGCTTGTCCAGGTCGCTTTCCAGGGTGCGGGGATACTTGTCCAGGTCTTCCGGGTTGTTGAACTGGGTGGGGTTGACGAAAATACTCACGATCACCACGTCGTTTTCGTCCAGTGCGCGGCGGACGATTTCGAGGTGGCCCCGGTGCAGGGCACCCATTGTGGGCACCAGGCCGAGGGTCTTTCCCGATTCCCGGACGGACAGAGCGAATTCCCGGATCTCCGATTTGGTTTTCAAGGGCTTCATTGGCGTGGAAAACAGCGTGCAAACTTACTATAATTACGGGTATTCTGCATAAATTTTGTAATTTTGCAGCTACGTTTTCACTCGAAACAAAATTCCGCCTCTATGAATGGAAAAAAGATATTGTTCGTATCTTCTGAATTAGTACCCTACCTACCCGAGAACGAAGTATCCCTGATGTCCTATGAAGCGCCCCGGATGGTGAACAGCAATGGCGGACAGATACGGATCTTCATGCCCAGATACGGAAATATCAACGAGCGCAGGCACCAGCTGCACGAAGTTATCCGCCTTTCCGGGATGAACCTCGTGATCAACGATATGGATATGCCGCTGATCATCAAGGTGGCCTCCATACCCAAGGAGCGCATCCAGGTCTATTTTATCGATAACGAGGAGTATTTTAAGCGGAAAGCGACCTTTACGGACGAAAACGGGGAACTTTTCCCGGACAACGACGAGCGGGCCATCTTTTTTGCCAAAGGCGTGGTGGAAACGGTCAAGAAACTGAATTGGGCCCCGGATATCATCCACGTTCACGGATGGATGGCTTCCCTCTTGCCCATGTACCTCCGCAAGGTATACGCCGACGAGCCGCTTTTTGCGGACAGTAAAATCGTCACGTCCATCTATGGGGTTGGATTTGACGGGCACCTGAATAAGGACCTCGGGAAGAAAATCGCCTTCGACAAGGTGGGGGATGACAACCTGAGTGGCCTGGATAACCCCACCTACAATAATTTGTTAAAAGTAGCCGTAGATCACTCCGACGCGGTTATCTTAGCCGCCGAAGATATTCCCGATGACCTGACGGAATATGTAGCCAACCTGAAGAAACCGGTATTGCCTTACGTCCCCCTGCAGGAGTTCGAAGAGGCGTATGCAAATTTTTATAATACCGAAGTTTTAAACTAAGCCTACATGAAGCGATTCGCAATTTCCGTTTTGGCGGGCGTATGCCTTGTTATAACGGCTGCATCCTGTGAAGAGGAAACGCTTACCATCGGGGAGGGCGTTATTGGGGGCGAGCCATTTGGAACGGGTACCGCTTACTACGACGTCTTTGCCTATAACCACAATATCACGGCCGTGCCCACCAACCGGTTGCCCATCTACCAGCTGGGGGTGTTCAACGATCCGGTCTATGGCCGGACGGAATCCCGGATCACTGCCCAGTTGAACCTTCCCAACAATACGGGGAACCCGACCTTTGGCATTTACTCCCAGGCTGCCGAGGACAGCGACCCGGATATCCCGCAGGAGAACGAAACGGTTACTGAGGTTCGCCTGTACCTTCCTTACTTTATCGATGGCACCGCGGATTCCGATTCGGACGGGGTGATCGACGAGCTGGACGAGGAGCCCAACGACTCCACCAACGACAGCGACGGGGACGGCATTTCCAATGCCCAGGAAACCGCTGCCGGAACGGATCCGCTGAACCCGGATACGGACGGGGACGGGACCCCGGACGGCGCCGATACGGAAACCGTGGGGAACACCTACCCGAATGTGCGGGAGTTGGACAGCATATACGGGAACCGGGACCAGCCCTTCACCTTCCGGGTAGAGCGGAATACGTTTTTCCTCAGCGACCTGGACCCGGATAGCGGGTTTCAGGAATCCCGGCCCTATTTCTCCGACCAGCAGATCAGCCCGGACTTTGTTTCCGACCTGTTGTTCGAAGGCCAGCTTACCATTTCCAACGAAGAAATCCTGATATTCAACGAGGATGACCCGGAGACCGAGGAGGATGAATCGCTCACCCTGAGCGAGCGCCTTCCCCCAGGGATCGTCGTTTACCTGGATACGCAATTTTTTCAGGAAAACATCCTGGACAAAGAAGGCGGCCCGGAACTCCTCAGCAATATCAACTTCCGGGAATTCATCCGGGGGCTCCACCTGAGCCTGACCCCGGCCGGGAACGAAGAACTGATGATGTTGCTGGACCTCACCGATGCGCGCCTTAGAATTTCCTATGAGTACGACCAGGCGGACGAGACGGAGCCTGCCGAAAGCACCTATACGCTGCGCCTGCTGACCGGCGGGGGAACCCAGGCCATTAACGGCAATGCGATCAATACCCAGCTGAGCGAGGCGTACCCGGCAGAGATCGCCGATGCGCTCGGGGCAGCGGACCCGGCTTCGCGCATTTACATCAAGGGCGGGGCCGGCACGTATGCCGAACTCGACCTGTTTGAACGGGACGGGCAGGAGAACATCATCAACCAGATCAAGCAGAACGACTGGCTGATCAATTCGGCTTACCTCGTTTTCCACGTGGACCGGGAAACCCTGGATGCCGCCGGCAACACCTACGAGCCGCCGCGGCTCTACGTCTACAATGCCGAAACAAACAGGCCCCTCTACAACCGACTGACCGAAAATAGCGTTGCGGAAAGCCCTTCAGGGGTTTTCCTGAATTACGACGGTTTCCTCGAGGAAGAAGGGGGGAAGGGCATCCGCTACCGCGTAAACATCACCGAACACATCAACAACCTCATCATCCGCGACTCGGCCAATGCCCGCCTGGGGGTTGCCAACACCCCGGACCTGCGGATTACCGGTACGGACGAGCTGATGGTGCCTGCTGAAGACGGCGGCCTGAAGGAACTTCCCGTGAGCGGCACGATCAGCCCCCTGGGGACCGTGCTCTACGGCGGGGACTCCGGCATTGGGGAAGCCAACCGGCTCCGCCTGGAAATCCATTACACGGAAATCGACCCCTGAGGATATACCAATTGCGGATAAAACCCGTTTTACAACTAGAATTTACAGGGGGAATACCCCGATTCCCCTATTTTTGGTATACGTAAAACCCTATTGGAGTCACTATGTGCGGAATAGTCGGATACATCGGTCACCGGGACGCTTACCCGGTCATCATCAAAGGATTGCAACGCCTGGAATACCGGGGCTACGACAGTGCCGGGATCGCCCTGTTTGACGGGGAACAGATCAACCTGTCCAAAACCAAGGGGAAGGTAGACGACCTCAAAGCCCGGAGCGAAAAGGAAATATCCCTGGCCGGCCACCTGGGAATCGGCCACACGCGCTGGGCCACCCACGGGGTACCCAACGACTGCAATGCCCACCCGCACACCTCCAACTCGGGCAACCTGGTGATCATCCACAACGGGATTATCGAGAATTATGAGGCGATCAAAAAGGAGCTCGTCAAAAGGGGCTATTCCTTTGAGTCGGACACGGACACCGAGGTGCTCGTCAACTTGATCGAGGAAGTCAAGTCCAAAGAAAATGTAAAACTCGGGAAGGCCGTGCAGATTGCCCTGAACCAGGTGGTTGGCGCATACGCCATTGCGGTCTTCGACCGGTCCAAGCCGGACGAGATCGTGGTTGCCAAGCTCGGCAGCCCGCTGGCCATCGGGGTGGGGGATGACGAATTTTTTATCGCCTCGGACGCCTCGCCTTTTATCGAATACACGAACAACGCGGTGTACCTGGAAGATGAGGAGATGGCCGTGGTACGCCTCGGCAAGGAGATCAAACTCCGGAAGATCAAGGACGATTCCATCGCCTATCCGCTCGTACAGGAACTGCAGCTCAACCTGGAGGCTATTGAAAAAGGCGGGTACGAGCACTTTATGCTCAAGGAGATCTACGAACAGCCCCATGCCATCAAAGACACATTCCGCGGCAGGCTCCGGGCAGACCAGGGGCTGATCCGCATGGCCGGGATTGACCAGAACCTGGAGCGGTTCCTGAATGCCAACCGGATTATCATTGTGGCCTGCGGCACCTCCTGGCATGCCGGCCTGGTGGCGGAATACATCTTCGAAGACCTGGCCCGGATACCCGTTGAGGTGGAATACGCCTCTGAATTCCGGTATCGGAACCCGGTTATTTCCGATAAGGACGTATTGATAGCCATCTCACAATCCGGGGAGACGGCAGACACCCTGGCCGCCATCAAACTGGCCAAGGAGCGCGGCGCATTCGTGTTTGGCGTTTGCAATGTGGTGGGATCCTCCATCGCCCGGGAAACCCATGCGGGGGCCTATACGCACGCCGGACCCGAAATCGGGGTGGCCTCCACCAAGGCATTTACCACCCAGATCACCGTCCTGACGCTCATGGCGCTGAAACTCGCCAAGGCCAGCGGCACGCTTTCCGAATCGCGGCTGCACGAGATGTTGTCGGAACTCGAAGGGATTCCCGCCAAGGTGGAAAAAGCCCTGGAGTCCAACGCACTGATCGAGATCATCTCGGATGTCTACAAGGATTCCACCAACTGCCTCTACCTGGGAAGGGGGTACAACTTCCCGGTTGCCCTGGAAGGCGCCCTGAAACTCAAGGAGATCAGTTACATACATGCAGAGGGCTACCCGGCTGCCGAAATGAAGCACGGGCCGATTGCCCTGATCGACGAACAGATGCCGGTGATTGTCATCGCCACCCGGAGGGGCCACTACGAGAAAGTGGTGAGCAACATCCAGGAAATCAAGTCGCGCAAGGGGAAGATTATCGCGATAGTCACCGAAGGGGACGAGCAGGTCCGCGACCTGGCGGACCACGTCATCGAGGTGCCCGAGTCCTCCGAAAGCCTGTCCCCCCTGCTGACCACCATCCCGCTTCAGCTCCTTTCCTACCATATTGCCGTGATGCGCGGCTGCAACGTGGACCAGCCCAGGAACCTCGCCAAGTCTGTAACCGTGGAGTAACATCCGCTTGCCGGACTTTTGGCCGTCAACCGTCCAACTGCTGTTCCCGTACCGGATTTAGTGTGCTGCGGATACCCGGGGGATGCTAAAAACCACGTCGCTACCCCTTCCCGTCTTTTTGTCAAAATCTGAATAGGCCTGCCGGTCAATTGCCATATTGTTATTATGCATGCATAATTTTACGAAATATGCATTGGGGGTCTCGAAAAATTGGTATCTTGGCTTAAAACCCTCTTAACACAAACTAAACGAATGAGAACATTTTTCCTGTTTTCCATGCTCCTATTGGGCATGGGGACCTATGCGCAGACTGTTGTTTCAGGAACTGTTACGGATACCAATGGAGAACCCGTGCCAGGCGCAAACATCGTGATCGTGGGAAAGGCCATTGGCACCACTACGGATTTTGACGGGAACTTCTCCCTGGAAACCTCTGAAATGCCGCCCTTCGACTTGCGGATAACCAGTATCGGGTACACCGAAGGCAGCGCCCGGGTGGAATCCAGCGGCCAAACGCTGGCCATCACGCTTTCCGAAGCCCAGACCTTCCTGGACGAAGTAGTCATCTCGGCCTCCCGGACCCCGGAGCGGATATTCGAATCCCCGGTTTCCGTGGAGCGGTTTGGCCTGCAGGACATCGCCGCCACTACGGCCCCTTCCTTTTACGACGGGCTGCAAAACCTTAAAGGGGTGGACATCAACACAAACAGCCTTACCTTCCAATCGGTGAATACGCGCGGGTTTGCCACGTTTGCGAACAACCGCTTTATGCAGCTGGTAGACGGGATGGACAACACGGCACCCGGCCTGAACTTTGTTCTCGGGAACCTGGTGGGGATGTCGGAGCTCGAGGTGCAAAGCGTGGAAATTCTCCCGGGTGCGTCATCGGCTCTCTACGGGGCGGGCGCCTTCAACGGGATCTTGTTTATGACCAGTAAAAACCCCTTCGACTACCAGGGGATCAGCGCCTACTTTAAAACCGGATTCACCCAGCAGGATGCCGCCGGCACGAACCCCTATTACGATTTCGGGATCCGGGCAGCCCACGCCTTTAACGATAAGCTGGCCGTAAAAGCCAATTTCTCCTACTTGCAAGGGGAAGACTGGCACGCCAACAGCACCGTGGACCTGGCGCGCCCCGGGGCGGACCGGACAGATCCGGCCTACGACGGCCTGAATGTCTACGGGGACGAGGTGAGCACGCTGCTGAATTTTGACGCAGCTGCCGGATTGCCCTCGGGGACTGTCGGAACAGCCCTGGTATCCCGTACCGGTTACCAGGAGGCCGACCTGCTCAATTACAACGCCCAGAGTGTCAAGACGGATTTCTCGGTATACTACCGGCCCTGGGCAAACGATTTTGAGATTATTTACAATGGCCGGGTGGGTCGCGGCAATACGATTTACCAGGGTGCCAACCGGTACGCCATCCGCGATTTCATCCTGCAGCAGCACCGCCTGGAGTTCCGCAACGACAATTTCTTCCTGAGGGGATATATCACCTCTGAGAATGCCGGGAATTCCTATGATACGCGGTTTGCCGCCATCAACGTAAACCGGCGATGGAAGTCCGATACGCAATGGTTTACCGATTACGCCGAGACCTATATCGGGGCGCGGCTCGGAGTAGGCACGGGGGTTCAGCTGGACGAAGAAACGGCACATGCCGTTGCCCGCCAGGCAGCCGACCAGGGGCGGTTTGTCCCGGGAACCCGGGAATTTGACCGGGCCCTGGCACAGGTCACTGCCGACGGGGACCTGACCACCGGCGCGAAGTTTATCGACAACACCAAATTCCGCCATGTAGACGCGAACTATAATTTCACCCACCTGACTTCGGAAATTGCCGAAATCCAGATTGGGGGTTCCTTCCGGGAATATGTGCTGAACTCCAGCGGGACGATTTTCACGGATACGGACGGCCCGATTTCCTACAACGAATACGGGGCTTACCTGCAAGTGCAGAAGAAACTCCTGGACGAGCGGATCAAGCTCACGGGCTCTGTCCGCTACGACAAGAACCAATTTTTTGACTGGTTCTTTTCGCCGAGGCTCTCCATCCTGACCGTCCTCGGGCCGGAGAAGAACCACAACCTCCGCGTATCCGTCCAGCAGGGCTTCCGGAACCCGACTACCCAGGACCTGTTTATCGGCCTGAATGCGGGCCGGGCCATCCTCGTGGGGGCTGCCCCGGACAACCTGGACCGGGATGTGCGGAATTTTGACCTGAGTACTTCCGGGGCTGCCCTTACCGGCAGCAGCCAGGCGCGGATCGTGGGTCGGGCCGCCTACGAAAACGCTTTTTCCCTGGCCTCCGTAAATGCCGGGGCACCCGCAGCGGTAGAGACGCCCCTGGTCCAGCCCGAGGAAATAACTGCGTACGAAGCGGGCTACCGGGGTAAAGTCGGCAAGGTGGCCATCGATATCAGCGGTTTCTACAACAAATACCAGAATTTTATCTCGAATACCACAGTGGTCGTGCCGTTTTACGGGCAGGCCGGGGACGGCGGCCTCTCGCTGCTCGCGCTGCAGAACGGGGATTTCTTCCCGTACCAGACCTATACGAATTCCCCCGTGGACATCGAGGCATACGGGGTCAATGCCGGATTCGACGCAAAACTGCCGGGCGGTTTCGACCTCGGGGCCAGCTACAGTTATATCGAACAGGAGTTCGACCAGGCGGCCTTCCCGGACTTCCGCACAAATTTCAACTCGCCCAACCACAAGGTGAAAGCCAGTTTCGGCCACAGGGAACTCTTTAAGAATTTCGGCTTTAATGTGAATTACCGCTGGAGCGACAGCTATCTGTGGCAGAATACCTTTGCAGACGGGATCATTGACGCCTATACCGTTTTGGATGCACAGGTGAACTACACCATCCCCTCCCTGGATTCCATCATCAAAGTAGGCGGATCCAACATCCTGGGCGAAGAGTATTTTTCGGCTGTAGGGACGGGTGCAGTCGGCTCGATTTTCTACGTGTCCTGGACGGTGAACCCGTAAGGAGTCACATACGAGAAGAAAACGCCGGCACGCTGGCGTTTTTTTTATGGTAAAAAGCGGTCCCCGGCGTTCCTTTTTTTAAAGGAATACCCTATCTTTGCAGCCGAAAAAACAGCGCCTTACATTAACAGGTAGATAAATAACACGCAATGGCAAAGCAATCAGGTAAAGTATCCCAGATTATCGGCCCGGTAATCGATGTGGAATTCCCTTCGGGGGCTGAACTCCCCAAGATTTACGACTCCCTTGAAATCAAACGCGAGGACGGTTCGGTCCTTGTACTGGAGGTTCAGTCGCACATCGGCGAGAATTCCGTCCGCACCATTTCCATGGACTCGACGGATGGTTTGGGCCGGGGTACCGAAGCCGTCGCTACCGGAGCAGCTATCCAGATGCCCATCGGCGATGCGGTTTACGGCCGGCTCTTCAACGTCATCGGAGATGCCATCGATGGCCTGGGCAACCTGCCCAAAGCCGGCAAGGACGGCCTGCCGATCCACCGGGAAGCCCCGAAATTCGAAGACCTCTCCACTTCTACAGAAGTCCTGTTTACCGGGATCAAGGTCATCGACCTCATTGAGCCTTATGCCAAAGGGGGTAAGATCGGATTGTTCGGCGGAGCCGGGGTTGGAAAGACCGTATTGATCCAGGAGCTTATCAACAACATCGCCAAAGGCCACGGGGGCCTCTCCGTTTTTGCCGGAGTAGGGGAGCGCACGCGGGAAGGGAACGACCTGCTGCGGGAAATGCTCGAGTCCGGAATTATCAAATACGGGGACGACTTTTTGCATTCCATGGAAGAAGGCGGCTGGGACCTGAAAAAGGTCGATAAGAAAGCCATGAAGGAATCCAAGGCCACCTTCGTATTCGGACAGATGAACGAACCTCCGGGAGCCCGTGCCCGGGTAGCCCTTTCCGGGCTGACCATCGCCGAGTATTTCCGCGATGGGGCAGGGGAAGGCCAGGGGAAGGACGTCCTCTTCTTTGTCGACAACATCTTCCGTTTTACCCAGGCCGGCTCCGAGGTTTCCGCCCTGCTGGGACGGATGCCTTCCGCGGTGGGATACCAGCCCACGCTGGCCACCGAGATGGGGGCCATGCAGGAGCGGATTACTTCCACCAAGCGCGGCTCGATTACCTCCGTACAGGCGGTATACGTACCGGCGGATGACCTTACCGACCCGGCACCCGCAACCACGTTTGCCCACCTGGACGCCAACACGGTACTGTCCCGGAAAATTGCCGAGCTCGGTATCTACCCGGCGGTAGACCCGCTGGATTCCACTTCCCGGATCCTTACACCGGAGATCCTCGGCAAGGAGCACTACGATTGCGCACAGCGCGTCAAGGAGTTGCTGCAGCGCTACAAGGAACTGCAGGACATCATCGCCATCCTCGGTATGGAAGAACTCTCTGAGGAAGACAAGCAGGCGGTAGCACGTGCCCGCCGGGTGCAGCGTTTCCTCTCGCAGCCCTTCCACGTTGCCGAACAATTTACCGGTATCCCCGGTACATTCGTGGACATCAAGGATGCCATCAAAGGATTCAACATGATCATGGACGGGGAGCTCGACCACCTGCCCGAAGCGGCTTTCAACCTGAAAGGGACCATTGAGGAAGCCATCGAAGCCGGTGAGAAAATGCTGGCCGAGGCCTGATCTGCAGATTAACTGAACCAGTATTTGTTATGCACCTAGAAATCGTCAGCCCTGAGGCAACCTTATTTTCCGGAGAAGTTACTTCCGTAACCGTCCCGGGCATCAACGGGGAATTCCAGATGCTGGAAAACCACGCCCCGATCGTATCCCTCCTGCAAAGCGGGGAGGTCCGGTTTGCGGGAAACACCGGGTTGGACGAGGAGTTCGAGGATCGCTTTCGCAAAGGCGCGGATGGCAAAACCATCCTGCCCATCCGGAGCGGCACCGTCGAGCTGAAAAACAACCGGGTGATCGTTTTAGCTGACTAATTCAATTACTATACATTTCCCAAACCCTGCTTCCCGACGGAGGCAGGGTTTTTTTGTCTTGCTGCAGATGCCTGAAGGCGGTATCTCCGATTGGCCTGCCGCAGAAAGTATCGGTTTATACCCGGCTGGTTTCGAAACCTGCCGAATTGGTATCTTTGGTTTATGACGGGACTACCGGAAAAATTGAGGGAAAAGATGGTGGCCCGCGAGCGGGAAGGGAACCTGAGGACCCTCCGCGGGCCCCGGTACGGGGTGGATTTCTACTCGAATGATTACCTGGGTTTCTCCGGCAAAACCGCGGCCGATTCCCCCGAATCCGGAGCGGAACCTACCCGGCAAACACCCCAGGGAACGCCGGGGGATGCCCCTTCCGATTCCGGTGCTGGCTTCACGGCCCACGGAAGCGGCGGCTCGCGGCTCATCAGCGGCAACCACCCCCTGTATGCGGAACTGGAGAACACCTTGTGCCGGGCACACCGCGCCGATGCGGCCCTGGTGTATAATTCCGGGTATGATGCGAATATCGGCCTGCTCTCCGCAGTACCCCAGCGGACGGATTATGTATTCTACGACCAAAGCGTGCATGCGAGTATCCGGGATGGCCTGGGGCTTTGCCCGGCAAGGTCCTACAGCTTTGACCACAACTCCCTGGAGAGTCTCACCCGCCGGGTGGCCACCGTACTACCCGATGGGATCCCCCCCGGTTCCGAGGTGTATGTGGTAACGGAGACCGTATTTTCCATGGAGGGGGATGGCCCGGACCTGGCGGGGATTACCGCGTATTGCCGGGCCAACGGTTTCCGGCTTATCCTGGATGAGGCCCACGCCGTCGGGGTCTTGGGGAAGCACGGGGAGGGGGCCGTGGCAGCTGCGGGCCTGGAAGACCTGGTTTTTGCCCGGGTCGTCACCTTCGGGAAAGCCGTCGGACGCCACGGGGCGGCCGTACTATGCGATTCGGAACTCCGGGAGTATCTGGTCAATTTTTCCAGGAGCCTCATCTATACCACAGCCCTTCCCCCACGAACGTTGGAATCCATCCTGGAGGCCTACGCGCATCTGTCCGGGGATACAGGCATCCACAGGCGTGAAAGGCTTAGCGAGAATATCGAGTATTTCAGGCAGCAGGCGAGGGCCCTGGGCCTTGACCAAGGGTTTTATACAGCAGGGGGCCCTATCCAAACCTACAGGGTTGGCGACTCCCTGGAGGCAGGCCAATTGGCGGAACGGCTCCAGGAAAAAGGCTACCTGGTAAAGGCCATCCGCTATCCCACAGTACCCATGGGCAGCGAGTGCCTCCGTTTTTGCCTCCACAGTTACAATTCAAAGGATGAAATCCTGTCAGTTTTAAGTATCTTGTCCAAAGAATTGAAAAGGGAGAAATAATGGATAACCGATTTGTGGTGTTGGAATCCTTTCAGCTGGTCGCAGATGCGGAAATCCTGAAGCTGAAGCTGGAATCCGAGGGCATCCCGGTATTCCTGAAGGATGCGAATATCATGCAGGCCGAACCGTTTATTGCCACGGCAACCGGGGGGGTCAAGGTGTTGGTGGAAAAGGAAGATTTTTTACGCGCCAATGCGGTTTACGATGCCTTGCGGCAGTATGCCCTGGACAAAGACGGCAACCCGGTAACCTGCCCGAATTGCAAAGCCACCCGTAGTGAACGCTACTTTAAAAGGGAGAAGCTGCGGTACCGGCTTTTCCCATTTCTGGAACCGCCGCGCTACCGGTGCACGCAGTGCGGGATGATAACCGCTGCCGGTTCATGAAGCGAATCTTCGTCACCGGTATTTCCACGGAGGTGGGGAAGACCCTGGCATCGGCTGTACTGGTTGAGGCCCTTGGGGCGGATTACTGGAAACCCGTACAGGCCGGGGACCTGGATGCTTCCGACAGCCACACCATCAAAAACCTTGTAAGCCACCCGAAAACGGTGATTCACCCGAACTCCTACGCCCTGAACACCCCCATGAGCCCGCATGCAGCGGCTGAAATTGACGGGGTTCGGATTGATCTGGACCAGATCCGGGAACCTGAAACGACTAACCACCTGGTCATCGAAGGGGCGGGCGGGCTGCTCGTCCCCCTGAATGATACGGATACCATCGCCGACCTGATCCGTCCCGGTTACGTCGTGGTGGTTGTTTCCCGCCACTACCTGGGTAGCATCAACCACACGCTCCTCACCCTGGAAGCCCTGAAAAACAAGGGGCACAAACCCTACCTCCTCTATAGCGGCGATCCGCACCCGACCACCGAAACGATCATAAAATCCAAAACGGGCGTACCCGTCCTGGGGCGTATTGAAGAATTGGATTCCCCGGGGCGCCAGGAAGTAGTCAGGCTGGCAAAATCTTTGCGCCCCGCCCTTAGGGATCACAACCTTTTATAGATCACGGCCCGGCCGAGGACCGTGTCCTTCCGGTAGTATACCTGTAGGTAACTCATCACGGTGGCATTGGCTGCGGTGTGCCTACGGTCAAAAACGGGTTTCCCGCTGCGGCAAACCACGAAATCCGGGCGATATTCCCCAAGCAGGTATTCGAGTTCCTCCCCGGTGGATTCCCGCTCGGTGGGCATAAAGGGAAAAAGGGCCGGCCGGCAAATATTGCTCGGGTGGGTCGCCGCCGGGCTCGGGGGGGGTGTATCCAGCAACCAATAACCGATGTGGTATTCAAAAAAAAGCACCTTGCCGGGTTGTCCGTACCTTTCCCTGAAATACCGGGGTACCTCCACGCCCTCCCCATTGTAGAGGTGGCCCGTGGTACGGTGGTAACGGGCGACGGCCCCGTATTCCAGCCAGGATTCCACGGGGAGCAGGAGGAACAACATCAGGCTGAGGCCACATATTGTTTCCGGGATCCGCTGACCCGCCCGGTCCAGGATACCGGCCAGCAGGGCCAACAACAACGGATAGAATTGCAACAGGTAGTGGCCGTTGAGCTTGCCGCCGCTGATAAATGACAGCAGGATCCCGACTATCAGCGCTGTCAGGAGGCCGTTTGAAAAAAGCTTCGGGTTGAGCCATTGCCGCTTCCATGCAAAACACAGGAAGACCCCGACCAGTGCGTAAAATGGCAGGTGTCCGGCACTGAACCCTTCCTGCTCCCCGGAATAGGCCAGGGGTGCGCGTACCACGGCGTCCCACCAAAGCGCCGCATCCCCCATTAGGACATACGGAAGCACGGAAAGCAGGACAAACGACGATCCCCCGGCCAGCAGAAGCCCGAGCCTGGCCGGGGCCTGTGCGTCGCCCGTGCGAAGGGCGCGAAATACCAGAAACCACCCAGCGGCGAAAAGCGGGATGGCCAGGTTGCTCTTGGCCAAGACTGCCAGCCCCAGGAAAAGCCCGGAGGCGAAGTACCCGGGACCCGTCCTTCGACTGATAAGGAGCCAAACCCCCGGGAGGAAAAAAGCCATGCTGAGGTGTTCGGACATCACCCCCTGTACGCTGCCGAACAGGCTCATCAGGAAAAGGCAAAGCAGCCCGGAGGCAAAGCCGGCCGGTTTTCCGCCGACCTCCCGTCCGATACGATAGGTGTAAAAACTGCTGACCGCCACAGCCAGGACCCCCAGCAGGCGGATAGCGACGAAGCTTTTCCCAAAAACCCAGATAGGGATGGCAAGCAAGAGGAAAACCAGAGGGGGCTTCAGGTCCCATAGCTCTGTGTAGGGAAGGTGCCCGTCCACCAGCGATTGGGCCACCAGGATAAAGGTGCTCTCATCCCGGTCGATATAATCCCGGAAGAAAAATGGAAACCGGATGAGGAAGGAAGCGGCCAGGAAGTAAAGGAATACGACTCTTTCCCCGGCCTGTGCGACATGCCGGCCCACCCTGTCAATCATCCTTCGCAACATAGGGCTAGTTCCGATTATTTCTCATCTTTGCAAGATAGAAAATCAACTGAAGAACCCGCCGGCATGGGACAGAATCTTTCCCTTCGTGACGCCAGGCATATCTGGCACCCCCTTACCCAGCATAAGACCCACGGGATGGCCCATGGGATTGCCAGGGCGCAGGGAGTTTACCTGTACGATACGCAGGGAAAAGCCTATCTCGATGCTATTTCGTCCTGGTATACGGCGGTCTACGGACACTGCAACCCGCAAATTACCCGGCGGGTCGCCGCCCAGATGGAAGAGCTGGACCAGGTAGTGTTCAGCGGGTTTACCCACGAACCCGCCGTAAGCCTTTCCGAGAAGCTCCTTGGGCACCTGCCCGGGAACCAGGAAAAGGTGTTTTTCTCCGAAAACGGCTCCACGGCCGTTGAGGTAGCCCTGAAAATAGCCCTGCAATACCATTTCAACCTGGGGGCTCCGCGGAAGATCCTGCTGGCTTTTGAATCGGGGTTTCACGGGGATACCTTCGGGGCCCTTTCCGTATCCGGACTCTCCGTCTACAACGGGCCTTTTGAAGGGATGGCGCTGGAGGTCCGGAGGATCCCCGTTCCGGACGACCCGGACGCGGCCCAAAGCCTGGCTACCCTGGAGGCCATCCTGGCCGAAGCGCCCGTGGCAGGCTTTGTATATGAGCCCCTGGTCCAGGGAGCCGCGGCCATGAAAACCCACGACGCCGCGGGGTTGGATAAGATTCTGGCCCGGCTGCGGGAGACGGGGGCCCTGCTGATTGCGGATGAAGTGATGACGGGGTTCGGGAAAACCGGGACGAATTTTGCCTCTGCGCAACTGGAGACCCAGCCAGACCTGATCTGCCTCTCAAAGGCCCTTACGGCCGGCCTGTTGCCGATGGGTATCACCAGTTGTTCGGCACAGGTTTACAACGCTTTTTTAAGCGATTCGGTGGAAAAGGGGTTTTTCCACGGGCATACGTATACGGCAAACCCCTTGGCATGTACGGCTGCCCTGGCTGCTTTGGAGTTGCTGGAGACTGCGGAGATGCAGTCGAATATTTCGCGCATTGCCGGGGCGCACCGGGATTTTGAAACCCGGGTGCAATCGCACCACAAGGTCCTCGCCACCCGGCGTATCGGTGTGATCTTTGCCATGGACCTCGATGTGGAAACGGACCGGTACGGAAGCCTCAGGGATATCCTCTACGGTTTTTTTATGGAACGCGGCATCTACCTGCGCCCCCTGGGGAATACCGTGTATATCCTGCCCCCGTACATCACCACGGATGATGAACTCGCCCGGATCTACCAGGCGATGGAAGAAGTCCTGGAATTTATCAGCTGACCCTTATGAAAGACCTGGAAATATCCATTACCGGAATTGGATCGGTTTCAGCCCTTGGCCACGGGTCCGATTTGGGTTGGCCGGCCTACCGGGACCCGGGGCATTGCCTGGAACAGACGGATTTCGGAGGACAAACCGCATGGTGCGGCCGGGTTCCGGAGACCTCCGGGACCGAGCTGGACCGGGTGGCCAATTCGCATCCTGCTTACGAAGGCCTGGATCGAAGTGTCCTGTTGGCCATCTTCGCCAGCCGGCTGGCAGTACAACGTGCGGGATGGGGGAATTCCGAGGCCTTCGGGGTAAACATCGGGTCTTCCCGCGGGGCAACTGGTTTATTCGAGAAATACCTGGAAACCTATACTCAAACGGGCCGGGTGCCCGCCCTGGCCTCCCCGGCCACCACCCTGGGGAATATCGCTTCCTGGGTGGCCCAGGACCTCCGGGCCGGCGGCCCGGAACTCTCGCACTCCATTACCTGTTCAACCGCCCTCCACGCCATCCTCAACGGGGTGGCCTGGCTGCGCTCCGGGATGTCCGGCCGATTCCTTTGCGGGGGCAGTGAAGCCCCGCTGACCGGGTTTACCCTGGCGCAAATGCGTGCGCTGAAAATATACAGCCGGGAAAACGGGGCGTATCCGTGCCGCGCGCTCGACCCGGAGAAACCCAATAGCAGTATGGTCCTGGGGGAGGGTGCCGGGTCGGTTTGCCTGGAGACCGGCAGGCCGGATACCACCCTGGCGGTAATACGCGGGGTTGGGTATGCCACCGAACCGCTGGAACACCCGGTTTCCCTGTCCGCGGATGCCGTATGCCTGCAGGATTCCATGCGACGCGCCCTGGGGACCACGGACCCCGGCGAGGTGGATGCCGTGGTTTTGCATGCCCCGGGCACCCGAAAAGGGGATCTGTCCGAACTGCAGGCGGTCCAGGCGGTTTTCGGAGGGAAACCCCCTGCGCTGACATCCAACAAATGGAAGATCGGGCATACGTTTGGGGCGTCCGGGATCCTGAGCCTGGAACTCGCGGTAGGGATGCTCAACCGGCAGGAATTTATCGGGGTGCCCTACCTTACCGATTCCCGGAAACCCGTCGAGTTGAGAAACGTCCTGGTGAATGCCGTGGGCTTTGGTGCCAATGCGGTAAGCCTGCTGATTAGCCGTCCCTGATTGCCGGGTAAGCGATCCGGGGCCGTGGGGTGCCGAATTCGAATTGGAGGTTCGGCGGGGATCGCCTATTTTTATGCCATCAAGCAAAACAACTATGAGCGCCATACGACACGACTGGACCCGCGAGGAAGTCCTGGAAATCTATAACCGACCCGTCATGGAGTTGCTCTACCAGGCAGCCGGGGTACACCGGCAACACCACGACCCAAACACCGTCCAGGTTTCCACCCTGCTATCCATCAAAACGGGCGGGTGCCCGGAAGATTGCGGATACTGTCCGCAGGCGGCCCGCTACCACACGGATATCGAGGGGAACGACCTGATGACCGTAAGCCAGGTGAAGGCGCAGGCGCTTCGGGCCAAGGCATCCGGGAGCTCCCGGGTTTGCATGGGGGCGGCCTGGAGGAACGTGAAGGACGGCCCGGAATTCGAAAGCGTCCTGGAAATGGTGCGTACCATCAACAAACTGGACATGGAGGTTTGCTGTACGCTGGGCATGATAACCGAAAACCAGGCGCAGCGGCTGGCCGAGGCCGGCCTGTACGCCTATAACCACAACCTGGATACTTCCGAGGACTACTACAAGGACGTGATTTCCACGCGTGCCTTCGAGGACCGCCTGGAAACCATCGGAAATGTGCGGAAGACCAATGTGACCGTTTGCAGCGGGGGGATTATCGGCATGGGGGAAAGCCCGGAAGACCGGGCCGGGATGCTTGTAGCCCTCTCTACCCTGAGCCCCCAGCCGGAATCCGTGCCCATCAATGCCCTGGTAGCCGTACCCGGAACGCCTATGGAGGATATGGAGCCGGTGTCCATCTGGGAAATGGTGCGAATGGTGGCTACCACGCGCATCGTCATGCCGGAGACCCAGGTCCGCCTGTCGGCCGGCCGCACCCAGATGAGCCAGGAAGGCCAGGCGCTGTGTTTTTTCGCCGGGGCCAACAGTATCTTTGCCGGCGACAAATTGCTGACCACCCCGAACCCGGATGTGGCCGAGGATATGGAACTCTTCCGGCAGCTGGGACTGCAGCCCCAGAAGCCCTTTGTCAAAAAAGCGCAGCCCCAAACCGTTGAGGCAGCCGAATCCCAGCTCACCCCTTTAGGCGAGAAACCCCGGTGGAGTCGGCCCGGCCATGCCATCCCGCGGAATGAAGCGGCCCGATCGGCCGGGAAATCCTGAGGATTTGTAACTTTATTGGTTAAAATGCGAGAAAGGTGTACCTGAAGGACGTACAGCGTGTTGCTTCCATCTCCAGGGAAGCATTCCTCAGTGATTTTTTCAAAACCCAGACCCCGGTGGTGATTGAGAAGGCCATTGAAGGTTGGCCCGCCTATAAGAAATGGAACCTCGACTATATCCGGGAAGTCGCCGGCGACTGCATCGTACCCCTTTACGACGATCGGCCGGTAGACTACCGGGACGGCTTCAATGAGCCCCACGCCAGTATGCGGATGGCCGATTACATCGACCTGCTCCGGAGCGAACCCACCCGATACCGCATCTTTCTATGGAATATCCTCAAGGAAGTCCCCCAATTGCAGGAGGATTTCGATTACCCCGACTTTGGCCTGCGGCTGATGAAAAGTTTGCCCATGTTGTTTTTCGGGGGGCGGGATTCCTATACGTTTATGCACTACGACATCGACCTGGCGAATATCTTCCACTTCCATTTCGAAGGACGGAAGGAATGCATCCTGTTTTCACAGACCGAGAATAAATACCTCTACAAGGTACCCCATTCGCTCATCACGCACGAACGCATCGATTTCTCGGCCCCGGATTTAACCCAATGGCCGGCTTTGAGGTATGTCAGCGGCTTCCGGGCCGAGCTCGCCCATGGGGAAGTCCTGTACATCCCCGAGGGATTCTGGCACTATATGCGCTATATCACCCCCGGGTTTTCGATGAGCCTGCGGGCCATTGCCCGGAACCCGAAGAACCTGAGCAAAGCCCTGTACAACATCTTTATCATGCGGCATTACGACAACGTCATGCGGCGGATCCGGGGTCAGCAGTGGATCGACCTGAAAAACGAAAAGGCCATCACCCGCACCCACAAGCACCTGGAGGGGCGATAGCCTGCAGGCAGCCGCTCCCCATACCGGTACGGGGAAGGTCGAACAACCCGGTTGCCACCGTATCGGGACCCGGGTCTGAGAATCAATCCGGGAACTCCAGGCCCCCGAGGTATTCGTAGATTCTTTCGTTTTCCCAGCCCCGGTAATACAGGTAACTGTGCAGCTTCTGCCTGATTTCCGCGGCCGGCTTTCCGCGAAGGGATTCACGCCGTTTATCCGCGAGTTTTTCGAACTGCTCCCGGTACGCCTCTTCGGGGATAGACCCGAGGGCCTTGCGCACCAGGTAATCGGAGATGCCCCGCATCCTGAGTTCCCGCCCGATCCGGTTGCGCCCCCAGGACTTCTGCCGGAATTTCCCGCGGGCGAATTCCAGGGCAAAGCGCTCCTCGTTCAGAAAATTCCCCTCGATCAGGTGGACGACGATCTGGTCGATCGCCTCGGGGATCATCCGCATGCCCTGCAGTTTTCGGACCACCTCCTGGTGGCACCGCTCCTGGTAGGCACAATAGCGTTCCATACGCCGGGTGGCATCTTCGACCGTGTAGTTTTTCCTTCCGAATGGTGCCATGTTCAGTTCCGGGGATAGGTGATGGTTAATTCCCTGTCCGAACCCCGTACAACGGCCGTGCCGTCCGGGTTGGGGAGAAGTTGCCCCCCTTCGGTCCGGGCCCGCCGGGCTTGTTGCACATCCAGAGGGATTTCCAGGTCCCAATCGCCCTTCTGAACCACCCGGAGGGTTATCGTCTGCCTTTCGTCTTCTTCGTAGTAGACCGAAAGCGTGTTCCCGCCGATGGATACATTTTCCAGGGAGGCAACATCCCAGTCCTCAGGCATCAGGGGGTCGATCCGGATCAACCGGTCCGACGCCCGGGGGGAGATACCGAAAAACTGCTCCACGATGGGCACGGCAAAGGCATAGATATTCCACGCCTGTGCAATCATCCCGTAATCCGGAGATACTTCATACATACTGCCTGGCAGAGCATAGCTGAAACTGCGCGTCATCCTCCTGAGGTAATCGAGCGCCTGGTCCGGGCGGCCATAATTGTTCTCGGCTACGGCCTGAACCCCCGTAGGGAGCGTCATGACCGCCCCGGTATAGGAAAAGGCCGAACTGCCCTTGAACGAGCCGCTATCGCTCCCTGCAGATTCATCCCGGTCGATCCCCGTGACAAAAACGCCGAAGGGATTTGTGAATTTGCGGGCGGTTTCGAGCGCGGTGTAGGCCTTGGCCGAATCCGCAATCCCCATTTCCATGGGCGTATTCACCACCCAGTTATGGTGGAGTACAAAGGGCCGGACCCCCGGTTGCGGGTTACGCAGGAGCGCGTTGCGGGTCGTTTCCAACTCCGCAACAGCCCAGGGCTTGTCCAGGGTGTCTGCCCGGACAATGGCATCCTCGATGAGCCGTAATGCCTGCTGGTCCGTCCCGCGGAAGTCGGCAAAAGAGCCGTAGCGCTCCGACCAAAATTCCGAATTGATCCGGGCTTTCAGTTCGCTGGCCAGGGCAGCGTACTGGCGGGAAAGATCTTCTTCTCCGAGTTCGGCTGCAATCCGGGAAGCATGGTCAAACCCGGCCTGCGTATAGGAGGCCACATCGATCATTTCGCTATCCAGCCCATGGATTTCCATCATCCCGAAACCGTCGGGGAAACCATTGCCATCCCCGTCGTTTTCCCGCATCAGCCAGTCCAGGCCGTCCCGGATAGTCTGGAAATACCGCCTGAGGAAATCCCGGTCGCCGCTCCATCGGTAAATATGCCAGATCAGGGAGGCGAACTGGGGCGTTTCATTGATGTTTCCCGAGTTGAAAACAGCCCCGTTGGTGGACATCTCGTGGATGATGCGGCCGTTGCCGTTCACGGCCCGGGATACGCTGTCGATCAGGCGGATGGTCTGGAAGACCACTTCTTGCTGGCCGACTGCCATATACCCCCTCAGGGCGTATTCGCTGTCCACCCCGAACCACCAGGGGTAATCGGGGATCCCGGCCGTAACCCCCGTACCGATCCCCGGTACCTCCTGGATCATCCAGTCCGAGTTGTACTTCAACCATTCAAAAGCCTGTTGGAGGGCGGTATCCGGGACGGTTAGTTTGCTGCGCCCGGCCAGTTCCGCATACCGGTCCCTTTTGCTTTCCAGCAGGGAGGACGCCTCTTCGAGAATGCTTTGCTGTACCTGCCTGGCCGCGGCCTCCGTCGATGTAGAACCCCCTACGGCCATTCGGATGCGCTCCGTTTCACCCGGCCGGATTTTCAGGGAAAACCGATACCCTGCTGCAATTCCTTCCCCGCGTTGAATCGAATCGCGGTTTGCAGGCAGGATGCCGTCAGGGGCCCGGTTGGGCCCGAAGGCGACATACCAGGGCGATTGGCCATCCCGTGCCGTCCACGCGTTGATGCCGGAGTCGTAATAGGCGGAATCCCGCCCATCGGCCATCCCGGTTCGTTCCCCGAGCCAGGTAGGGCGCAGGTCGGTTTGCCCCAGGAAGCTGAATTCCACTGTAAGGGCCTCCTCCCCGGTGTTCTCAAATTCATATTCCAGGGCCACGCCGGGCAGGTGGTCGGGGACAAACTGCCAGCGGCTCATTCGGAGCGGCTGCCCGTCCCAGGACCAATGGTGGCTGTTGGCCATCGGGTAATTGACAAAGCGGGTGCTGTCGGCAGGCGGCAGGGGGTTGCCCCCAACCTCGATGGAGGTTTGGAAACCGTCCATCAGTTTGATGGGGTGCGCCCAGATACCCCCCATTTCCCCCGGGATATGCCAGCCGATTTCCGGGAAGCTCCCGTCCTGGTGCCCCACCATATAGGCGCGGTCGCCCGGGGTAACGTACGGACTCGCCAAATAGGCCGGTTTGCCGCTGATTGAGGGGCTCTCCCGAAGGAGTTCACTGAAGGACCCGACGTGGCCCGGAACCTCCGGGGAGCAGCCCAGCAGGAGCGCCAGGCTGGTGAGCGGAATGAATGCAAATTTCAGTGTGTTCACGGCGGTGGGTTTTATCTAATAAAAATAGGCAATTCGCAAAATTCGCCCGGCAGGCCGAATGGGAATTGCAGTCCCGGCAACTTCTGCCTGCAGGGAGGTTACCCATTTATCGAGGCCCCGGTTTTTTCCCGGGTTTCCCGCCCGGACAAAAAAAAACAGCCGCTGTTGGGCGGCTGTTTGTCTATGCTTCCTGGGCTTCCTGCAGGGGAGCCCCGTCTTTGTCGGTAAATCGGTACTCCAGGTAGGAATAGGCATCCCTTGGCTGGATCTTGATCCACTTTTTAAATTCCAGAAACCACTTGGACCGGATGGAAGGAAATCCTTTGGTCAGATAGGCTGCTATAAAGGGGTGGGCATTCAGCGTGATTGCCTTTTCCCTGCCTTCGCCTTTCATGATGCGCTCCAGTTCGTCGCTGATCTTCTCGATCAGCACAATGGGCGCCTCCACTTCCTGTCCGTTGCCGCTGGGGTCCACCTCGGTGGTCTTGATGTTGACCTCCGGCCGGACTCGTTGGCGGGTAATCTGGACCAACCCAAATTTGCTGGGTGGCAGAATCTTGTGCTTGGCACGGTCGTCCTTCATTTCATCCCGCAGGTGGTTGTACAGTTTTTTGCGGTGGTCCGGGCGGACCATGTCGATGAAGTCGATCACAATGATCCCCCCCATATCGCGCAGCCGGAGCTGGCGGGCCACTTCCGCGGCCGCGATGAGGTTGACTTCAAGGGCAGTATCTTCCTGATTTTTCGCTTTGGTGGAGCGGTTGCCGCTGTTCACGTCAATGACGTGCAGGGCTTCCGTATGCTCGATGACCAGGTAGGCCCCCTTGCTCATGGACGCGGTGCGTCCGAAAGAGGTCTTTATCTGGCGCTCTATTCCGAATTTCTCGAATATAGGCACGTTGGAAGAGTACAACTTTACGATGGATTCTTTGTCAGGGGCGATTTCGTGCACGTAATCCTTGATCTGATTGAAAAGCGTTTCATCATCTACATGGATCCCGCTGAAGCTGTCGTTAAAGACATCCCGCAGGATCGATGAGGCCCGGTTGAGTTCCACCAGCACCTTGGACGGTGTAGACGCCCGATTGATTTTCTTGCACATCGATATCCATTTGGACATCAGATTCTCGAGATCCTTGTCCAGCTCCGCGACTTTTTTGCCTTCCGCAACGGTCCGGATGATGACGCCAAACCCCTTGGGCTTGATGCTCTTCACGAGCCTTTTTAGGCGGTCTTTTTCCTCCTTGCTGCCAATCTTCTGGGACACGGAAACCCGGTCCGAAAAGGGAACCAAAATCAGGTACCGTCCAGCTATGGAAAGTTCAGAGCTGATACGGGGACCCTTGGTAGAGATAGGCTCCTTGACGATTTGGACCAGCATGGTCTGATTCGGCTTGACTACATCTTTGATGCTGCCGTTCTTGTCGATATCTTTTTCGAATGAAAAGTTCTTAAGGGAAAAGTCTTTCAACCTGCCGGATCGGGCCAACTTCAGGAATTTCAGCATACTCTTTAGCTGAGGCCCCAGGTCGTGGTAGTGAAGGAATGCATCCTTCTCATACCCTACGTTTACAAAGGCTGCATTGAGCCCGGTAACCGGTTTCCGGATTTTGGCGAGCATGATGTCGCCCACGTTGAATTTATGATCGTCTTCGTCTTTGTGAAGCTCGATGAGTTTCCCATTCTTAAGCAAGGCAAAATCGACGGAATTGGAATTGGATCTTACGATTAATTCTCTGTTCACCTGATTCATTTTTTTTCCCCGTTCCTTCTAGGGAACAGGAAAGATTAAACAATACTAATTGCAGGTTATATCGTAAACCCGTCGAAATCCCGATAGGAATTTCTATGTCAAAGAACGTATCAAAACTGAAAAAGTAGTACTGAGACTACTTTTTCTTATGGCGGTTAGCTCTCCTGCGCTTTTTACGCTTGTGGGTTGCTACCTTATGTCTTTTTCTTTTTTTACCACTCGGCATAGCTACTTCTTAACGATTTTTATTTAACCTGCACGTTGCTCTTAACGCCTTCGACAAACACTTTTGCCGGTTTGAACGCCGGAATGTTGTGCGCAGGAATCTTGATGGTTGTATTTTTGGAGATATTCCGTCCGGTTTTTTCGGCCCGGGTCTTGATGATGAAACTTCCGAATCCTCTCAGATATACATTGTCTCCATTCTCCAGAGAAGATTTTACCGCCTCCATGAATTTTTCAACGGTTGCTTGTACATCTCCTTTTTCCATTCCCAGTTCCTCTGAGATTATTGATACGATATCCGCTTTGGTCATTTTGAAATAATTAACTGTAGGTTTTCAGGGTTGCAAATATATAAATATTATTGAATCTTTCGGCCAAGGAATATTTTTTAAGTACTTAATTCAGATACGCTTGCAAGCCAGCCTGAAGCACCCGAATTTCACATCTGCCATTTTGGAGTGGTACCGGATTCACCAACGGGACCTGCCCTGGAGGGGAAGCCGCGACCCGTATGCCGTCTGGCTTTCGGAAATCATCATGCAGCAGACCCGGGTGGCTCAGGGAACCCCGTATTACCGCCGTTTCCTGGAGCGGTTCCCGGAGGTTTCCGACCTGGCCACAGCCTCGGAAGAGGAGGTGCTCAAGCTCTGGCAGGGCCTCGGGTATTATTCCCGTGCCCGGAACCTGCATGCAGCCGCCCGGAAGGTGGCTTTTGAATGGGGCGGGAAGTTCCCCGAATCCTATAAGGGCCTGCTGGAGTTGCCGGGGGTGGGCCCCTACACGGCGGCGGCCATCGCATCCATCTGTTTTGAGCTGCCCCACCCGGTGGTGGACGGGAATGTCTTTCGGGTCCTCAGCAGGTATTTCGATGTCGATATCCCAGTGGATACAGGCCCCGGCCGAAGGCATTTCGACCAGCTCGCCAGGGAAGTCATGGATCCGGGGCAAATTGGCCGGTACAACCAGGCGCTGATGGAATTCGGGGCGCTGCAATGCGTCCCGGCCAACCCGGATTGCGCGAGCTGTCCGCTCGTGCAGAGCTGCGGGGCCCACGCGGCGGGTACCATTGGCCAACGTCCTGTAAAGCAGGGGAAAACCCGGATCCGCAAACGGTATTTCCACTATGTGATGCCCATAGGCCCCGACTTGCAGACGCTCCTTATCAGGCGGGGCGGCCCGGGTATCTGGCAGGGGCTCTACGAATTCCCGCTTCTGGAACAGGAGGCAGACCCGACACCGGCGGAGATCGGGGCCCTGATCACCACCCACTGCGGGACCCGTACCACCATCGGCACAATTACCCGGTTCAACGATGCGCCGCGGGTCCATAAACTCTCCCACCAGCACCTGTACACCACTTTTTGGCTCGCTCGTGCAGAGGGCCTTCCGGAGGGCGCCCTGCCGCTTTCCGAGGCGGAAGAACTGCCGGTCCCGGTCCTGATTGCCGAATTTATGGATACCGTTAAAAATTCGTACTTTTGACCCAATAACAAGTCTATGAGCGGAACACTGAATAAAGTGATGCTGATCGGGCATCTGGGCGATGAGGTGAAGTTGCACTATTTTGAAGGAGGGAACTGCATTGGCCGGTTTCCCATCGCCACGAACGAATCCTATACGAACCGGCAGACCGGGGAGAAAGTCACCAATACGGAATGGCATAACATCGTGGTTCGCAACAAGGCTGCCGAGGTATGCGAGAAGTACCTGGGCAAAGGCGACCTGATTTATGTGGAAGGCCGGCTGAAGACCCGCCAGTGGCAGGGGGAAGACGGCAATACGCGGTATACCACCGAAATCCAGGTGACGGACTTCACCTTTCTGTCAAACCGTAACGACCCGTCGGGGAACCCGCAGGGCAACCCGCAGGCCCGGGAATCTTCGCCCGGGAGGACCCCGGAACCCAAGGGGAACGAACGTCCCGCCCCGGTGGATACCCCGGACGAGGAGGACGACCTTCCCTTTTAAATAAATAATCTTCGGCTATTGGACCCCGAACCCTTACCCTTGGCAATCTTCCAGATCGGCGCGGATGTACTGCTGATCTCCAAACTTGCCCTGCTGGTGGTCCTGCTTGGCTGCTCGGCACTGGTGTCGGGGGCGGAGGTGGCCTTTTTCGGGCTTAGCCAGACCGAACTGAACGCCTTCCGGGATTCCGGGAGTACCCCGGGGGGGATTGTCTACCGGCTGTTGCAGAAGCCCAAGAAACTGCTCGCAACCATCCTGATTGCCAACAACGCCATCAATATCGGGATTGTGCTGCTGCTTACCGATGTGGGGGAAACCCTTTTTGCCACGGTAGACCAGGTCTACCTGGGGGTGATATCCCTGCGTTTCGTCCTGGAAATCGTCCTGGCCACCTTCCTGATTTTGCTCTTCGGGGAAATCCTGCCTAAGATCTATGCGAACCGGAACCGGGAGGTGTTTGCCCTCCGCATGGCCTATCCCCTCAAGGCGCTCGATTTCCTCTTTACCCCGCTCACTGCCCCCATGCGGGCAGGAACCATCCTGTTGTACCGCCGTTTGGGCAAGCAAAAGTCCAACCTGAGCGTGGACCACCTCTCACAGGCCCTGGAACTCACCTCCGAGGGGGATACCACCAGGGAAGAACAAAAGATTTTGCAGGGCATCGTCTCCTTCGGGAACACGGATACCAAGCAGGTAATGCGCCCGCGCATCGATATTTTCGCGCTCGACGAGGGGATGAAATTCCCGGAGGTACTCGAGGAAATCCGGAAAAACGGCTATTCCCGCATCCCGGTGTTTTCCGAAAACATGGACAACGTCCTGGGGGTGTTGTACGTAAAGGACCTCCTGCCGTACCTGGACCGGAAAACGTTTAACTGGATCACCCTGATCCGGGAACCTTTCTTTGTGCCCGAAAACAAGAAGCTCGACGACCTGCTCCTGGAATTCCAAAACAAAAAGAACCACCTGGCCGTGGTGGTGGATGAATTCGGGGGGACTTCCGGGATCGTGACCCTGGAGGATGTTATCGAGGAAATCGTCGGGGATATCAGCGACGAATTCGACGACGAAGACCTGATTTATTCCAAACTCGACGATAAAAACATCGTCTTTGAAGGGAAGACCAACCTGAAGGATTTTTACCGCGTCGCGCGGATTCCCGATACGGAACCTTTTGAACAGCGGAAAGGGGAGTCCGAAACCATTGCCGGGTTTGTCCTGGAAATTTCAGGGAACTTCCCGAAACGGGGCGAAACGGTCTTGTTCAACGAATACCGGTTCCTGGTAGAAAGCGTGGATAAAAAGCGACTGAAACAAATTAAAATAACTTTGCCGGATGATGCGTAGGATTTTTTTGCTTGCCGGGCTGATGCCGTTGATTTGGGGATGCGGGGAAGACCCCCTGCCGAAACCCCGGGCAATGCTGCGCCTGGAATACCCCCGGAAAGCCTACCGGGTACTGGAGTCCGACTGCCCGTTCCGGTTTGAATACAACCAGATGGCCTCCCGGGAATTCCGGGGAGACTGCGACCTCGTCCTGGACTACCCCGAGATGAAAGGGTCGGTGTTTATCTCCTACAAGGCCGTGGACGGAAACCTCAGGTCGCTGCTTTCCGATGCGCAGAAACTATCCTACGAACACGTGGTGAAGGCGGACAACATCGTGGAACAGCCCTATATCAACCAGGAGGAAGCGGTATACGGGATGTTTTACGAAGTGCGCGGGGATGCCGCGTCCCAGTCCCAGTTTTACGTTACGGACAGCACGGACCACTTTGTAACGGGGTCCCTGTATTTTTACGCCAAACCGAACTACGACTCCATCTTGCCGGCCGCTGTCTACCTGCAGAACGATATCCGCCGGATTATGGAGAGCCTGCGGTGGAAGTAATCTTCCGGATCCATGACTGAAACCCCGCATACCCCAGAGGACCACTATACCCCGGAAAGCCTGAAGGAGGCACATGAGCTGATTGTGCCGTATATTCACAGGACCCCGGTAATGCAATCCCGGCAGCTCAATGAACTCGCAGGCGCGGAATTGTTTTTTAAGGCGGAGAATTTCCAGCGCGGGGGGTCCTACAAAATCCGCGGGGCAACCCATGCCCTGATCCGGCTGAGGCAGTCGCGGGACGCAGGCGGGGTGGTGACGCATTCTTCGGGGAATTTTGCCCAGGCGCTGTCCCTGGCAGCCCGGAGCCTCGGGATGCAGGCGCATATTGTGATGCCCGAAAATGCCCCGAAGGTCAAGCGCGAAGCCGTTTCCTCCTACGGGGGGCAGGTGGTGTTGTGTGCCCCAACCCTGGAGGCGCGTGAAGCCGAAGCGGCGCGTATTGAACGCGAGACAGGTGCGGCGTTTATCCACCCTTCCAACGACCCGATGGTTCTGCTGGGGCAGGGGACTGCCTGCTTGGAACTACTGGAAACGCACCCCGAATTGGACCGGGTAGTGGCCCCTGTGGGCGGGGGAGGCCTGTTGGCCGGAACCAGCCTGGCCTGTGCGTTTTTCGGCCGGGATTGTGAGCCGGTAGGGGCCGAGCCCCTGGCAGTTGACGATGCCTACCGCTCCCTGAAAAGCGGCCGAATCGAAAAAAATGAATCTACCGATACCGTAGCCGACGGGCTCCGCACCGTACTGGGCAACCATACATTCCCGGTATTGCAGCGCCATGTACGCACGATTATCCGCGTGGAAGAAGATGAAATCATCCGGGCGATGCGCCTGGTCTGGGAGCGGATGAAGCTGGTCGTGGAGCCCTCGAGTGCAGTAGCCCTCGCGGCGGTCCTGCGAGATCCCGGCCTGTTCCGGGGCACCCGGACGGGGATTGTAATTTCGGGGGGGAACGTCGATCTGGACAACCTGCCGTTCAGCCGTTGATGCATGGGGACACCCCGCCCTGGGGGGTTGTGCCATAAGAAGCTAACCGGGTTTTCGCAAGTGTTATTCCCGATCCGCGCCTTCCCGGGCTTCCTCAAGTACCTCCCGGGCCCGTTCGATACTGCCGAGTACCTGGTTGCGCATGGCCTCCACCTTTTCCTGTTCCTCCGCGAGCCACGCCTGTTTTTCCTGACTGAGGGCTTTTCCCTTCATGATTTCCTCGTGGTCAAACCGGTTGCCAAAGCCCTGCATCCAGTCCATCATACTCTGGTGGGCTGCCTGGAGGTCCTGCATCGCAACTGCATACTGGCTGTCCTGCCCGGTGCTGTCCGCCAGGGGTTTTAATTCGGCCACGAGGTTGGCGATGGTTTTCATTTCCGGCATCACCTCGTCGTGTACGGCGATTACCTCTTCCATCTGGCTGGGGGCGTCCTTGGCCTCCTGTTTTTTTTCGCCCCTGCATCCTGCAAGCAGCAGCATACCTGCCAACATCGCTCCCAGGACCGGCCGGCCGCCTAATAGATTCGTCATACTATCGGATTATACCTTCAAAAGTAGCAACTTTGCAGCAATTGGCTGAGAAATGAGCGAAACGCGACGCAGGTGGTTGTACCTGATGATCCTGGCAGTAATCTGGGGGAGTTCCTATATCCTGATCAAAAAGGCGTTGGCCGGGTTCAGCCCGCTCCAACTGGGGAGTGTCCGGATCGCAATGGCAGGCGGCATGTTGCTGCTGATCGGTCGTCGCTCCTTGCGCACCATCGGACGGCACCAATGGAAATGGGTGGCCCTGAGCGGCGTGGTCGGCAGCCTGGTGCCCATGTACCTGTTCGCCTTCGCGGAAACCGAGATATCGAGTTCGGTGGCGGCCGTCCTGAATTCGCTGGTGCCCCTTTTCACGCTTTTCGTAGGGTATTTTGCCTTCGGGATTGGTTTTAGCAGGAACCAGTTGCTGGGCGTTTTGGTGGGATTCGCAGGGGCCCTCCTGCTAATCGGGATCGGCTCCCTGGCCCATCCGGGGAGGAACTACTGGTATGCCGGCCTGGTAGTCCTGGCCTCGCTGGGATACGCCTGTAACGCCAATATCATCAAAAGCAAGCTGTCCGGCATAAGCCCCATGGGGATTGCGGTGGGTAATTTTGTTTGTATCCTGCCCGTGGCACTGGTCCTGACCGGCCTGTCCGGTGCCCTGAGCGAGCCGGTACGGGCATCGGCCGAATTCTGGCCTTCGGTGGGCTACCTGTTTTTGCTATGCGCTTTCGGGACCTGTATCGCCAAAGTCCTCTTCAACCACCTGATCCATATATCCACCCCCGTTTTCTCGGTATCCGTCACCTACCTGATCCCGGTGGTTGGCATCCTCTGGGGCCTGGCGGACGGGGAGGCCTTTGGGCTGAAACAGGTAGGCGCGGCGGGCCTGATCCTTTTGGGGGTCTACCTGGTAAACAAAAAAAAGCGCCTGCAGGTGCAGGCGCATAAAAATCGTTCGGGTTCCTAGGCCCATCCCGGGGTACAATCCGGGGTAACTGCCCCAGGTCCGCGGGTCAGTCAAAATCCGAATCCTGGATCTGGTAATTGACCACAGCTTCCAGCAAGGTAGTCTCCACCTGCTGGGGGCCCATCGCCTGGGATTTCATGGAGGGAAACAGGATTCCTTCCACCTCCTGGTAATCCGAGATCAGCGTTTCCTGGTTCTGGGTCTGTCCGTTCATGGAAACGACGGATGCCTCCTTGACCTTCAGGCCGGTTTCCACATCGTAGAAATAACTGGTTTGTACGGCCTGTCCGGGGACGTCAATACGGTAGGCCGGCTTGCCGTCCACTTCCTCGGTCCCCGCCAGGCTGGCATCCGGGTTGGCCGAAACAGCCTGTTCCGGGAAAACCCCCACCACCTGCATCATATCCTGTTTCATCTGTTCGGGCAGGGGTACCTTGTTGCCCCCCTGTTTCATGTAGAGTTCGTCCCCCTTGGCAACGACGCCCATCATGGCATTGTCGTTCATAAAGGTCGTCTGCGCAAAGCGGTCGGCTGTACGGACTTCTTCGATGCGGATGGCCGAGCCCATGACATTCCCCTGGTAGACCAGCTTCAGGGATTCAATCCGGCCCACCGCTTCCCGGCCTCCGATTGCCTCGAAATACCGGTCGATGACGGATTGAACGGTAACGCCTTCCGGTACGGCAGCTTCGTAATCGGGCCGGTCTACCGGTTCCGCTTCCTTGTTGTAGTATTTCACCGGGATCTTCCGGCCTTCAAAAGTGACATTTTCGAGGTTTTCGAGCACTTCGCTTCCTTTTCCGGCCACCACCACCCGGGCATTGGACGGTTCAAAATATTTCCGGGCCGCCTGCTGCACGTCTTCCCGGGTGATTTTCCCCAGGCGCTCCAGGTAGGTCTTGTAGTAATCCGCGGGCAGGTTTTCGGTTTCGATGTTGAGGGCATACCGCGCCATGGTGGCGGGTTGTTCCAGGGCCAGGACGAAACTGCCGGTATACTTGGCCTTGGCCACTTCCAATTCGCTCTCCGAAACGGGTTCCTCCCGGATCCGTTTGATCTCTTTGAGGATTTCCACCACCGAGCTGTCGGTTACCTGGTTCCGCACGCTGGCGGTGGCCCGGAACCGGGCCGGGCCGTACTTGTCGTTGTTGATCTGCGAATAGGAGCCATAGGTGTACCCCTTGTCTTCGCGGAGGTTCAGGAAGAGACGCGCTTCGCCCCCGCCTCCCAGGATACGGTTGGCCACCAGGGCAGCCAGGTAGTCCGGGTCGTTCATCTGCAGCTCCACGAGGTTCTGCACCGCGATCTCCGACTGCACGGCATTGGGCATATCGACAAAGTTGATTTGCGTGTATTGGGCGTCCGATGGCTCGGTGTAGGAGAAGGACGGGGGGGCTGCCTTGGTCCATGGGGTGAAATACTGATCCACCAGTTCGCGGACCTGGTCAAAGGACACATCCCCGATGACCACCAGGTAGGCGTTGGCCGGCACAAAGTAATTCCGGTAGAATTCCTGCACGTCGTACAGGCTTACATTATTGACGGTCTCCTCCGTGGTAAATTCCCCATAGGGGTGCTCCTTTCCGTAGGCCAGGGCGCGCTGCACCCGACCGGCTATCTGTCCCACGTCTTTCTCGCCGGCTTTCAGGGAGGTGAGCAGTTTGTCTTTCTCTTTCTGGAACTCTTCCTCGGTGAAATCCGGGTAGAGGGCTGCCTCGGACATCAACTCGAGTATGCGGGGGAAATACGTGCTCAGGGATTGCGCAAAAGCGCTCTGCGCCCCAAAGTTGATGGTTGCCCCGAGAAAGTCTACCTCCTCGTTGAATTCGTCCTTGGGAATGTTTTCGGACCCGTTGCCCATCAGACTGCCGACCAGGGAGGATACCCCGGCCTTCTCGCCTTCTTTTATCGGCGGGTTGTCCAGGAGCAACTGGATGGTTACCCGGGGGAGTTTGTGGTTTTCCACCACCAGGACTTTCAACCCGTTGCGCAATTCAAAACGCTGGGGGTCCTGCAGGTTGATTTCAGGTGCCGGGCCCGGCTCCGGCATCTGGGACCGGTCTGTCTGTCCGCGAAGCGCAATTGCGCCCAGGAACACAAAACAAAATATCAGATTCTTTTTCATGCTGTTAATTTTCGCTGGGGGGTTCGGGCAGGTAGTCGATTACCACCCGTTGATTCGGTTTCAGGTATTTTTGGGCCACCTCCCGGATTTCCTCCCGGGTGATGGATCGGTAGATCTCGATTTCCTTGTTGATGAGTTCCGTATCGCCGTAGAGCATGTAATTGGTGGCGAGGGAACCGGCAATCCCCTGGATGCTCGAATTGGAATTCACGTAGCGGTTCTCGAATTTGTTCTGCAGCTTCTGGTAATCCCGCTCGGTGATCAAATCGGTCCGAACAGCCGCAATTTCCTCTTCGATTTCCGTGACCAGGGTGTCCAGGGGCGTCTCCCCAACCGGGAGCGAGAAGACGATATACATGCCGTAATCCTCCTGCCCGATATTAAAGGCGCCTACCTGCAGGGCCTGTTTCTGGTCGTCTACGAGTTTCTTGTAAAGTTTCGAACTTTTCCCGTCGGAAAGATAGGAGGAAATCATGTCCAGTACATAGGCATCCCGTTGTTTAAAGCCCGGGGTCCGGTAAGCGACAATGGATGCGGGGATCTGGATGTTCTTGTCGTAGGCGGTACTCCGTACCTCCGAGGTAATCGGGTCTTCCACCGGGTAATCCCGTACAATCTGGTCCCCGCGGGGGATTTCCGAAAAATACTTGTCTACCAGCCGGCGCGTTTCCGCCATGTCGATATCCCCGGCTACCACCAGTACGGCGTTGTTGGGGACATAGTACTTTTCATTATAGGCGATGACGTCCTCGAGGCTGGCCGCGTCCAGGTCTTCCATATACCCGATATTCGGGTCTTTGTAGGGGTGTTTCTCGAAGAGGTTTTTCCCGAGTACCGGAAGGATCTGACCGTAGGGGGAGTTGTCGTACCGGAGCCTGCGCTCTTCCTTCACCACTTCGATCTGGGTATCCAGGCCTTCCTGGTTGATAATCGGGTGGAGCATGCGTTCGGATTCCATCCACAACCCGAGTTCCAGGTTGTTCGATGGGAACACCTCGTAATAATAAGTGCGGTCCTGGGAGGTGTTTGCATTGTTCTGCCCGCCCCGGGAGGAGACGATTTCGAACCATTTACCCTTTTCGATGTTCTCGGTCCCTTCAAACAACAGGTGCTCAAAGAGGTGTGCAAAGCCCGTCCGGCCTTCCGTCCGGTCTTTTCCGCCCACGTGGTACATCACCGAGGTCACGACCACGGGGGCCGTATTGTCCTGGTGGAGGATCACATGCAGGCCGTTGTCCAGGTCGTATTCCTCATAGGCGACCTCCTGGGCCGCTGCGGGAAGCGCGCTGGCCAGGCACAGGATTGTCAGCAATAATTTTTTCATTGATGGTCTGGTATTAAATGTGAATCTGTAGGATGCCTCCCGGAGGATGCCTCCCGGAAAGAAGCGATCGAGCTAAAATAACATGTTTCCCGGGAAAAGCAGAATTTTCGGTCTCTGGTTTACACTTTATTAACCCCGGAAATGCCCGGACAACGTCAATCCCTGCCCAAATCGCTCGGAAATTTATACAATAGTATTATCTTTAAATACATCTAAAACCAGCAACGCACCATGACGAATTACGCGATACCCGTCCGGTTCGGGCTGGCAACCAGCGGTTGCCTGATTGCCTATTTCCTGATCCTTTCCCTGTTTGACATGCATACCAATGTATTTTACAGCTTGTTCAACGGGGTGATCACAGGGTTTGGCATCTACGAGGCAATCAAGGTGTTCCGGTTGCGCCTGGGCGCGGGCTTCGACTACAGCAAGGGCTTTACCGCCGGCATTGTCACGGGGTTTGTGGCAACGCTGATTTTTACGTTTTTCTTTGCATTCTACAGTACGGAAATCAGCCAGGACTTCCTGCAGAACCTGTCAACGGTCTTCTTTAAGGATTTCCAGAATTTTGAGGGGATCGTATTTTTTACCGTAGCCATTATGGGGTTTGCCACATCGGTGGTTCTGACGCTCACATTCATGCAGCTGTTCAAATCCTCCAATAACCTGAAAAAATCTTCCTAAAATCCTCCCGGACAGCTTGCCAGTTGTGAATTAAGCAGTATATTTGCACCCGCCTTAACCGGTTGCGGCATTCCGCGTCGGAATATGGCCATTCATTAAATTATTTAGTAACGTATTCACGCTATGTACGCAATTGTAGAGATAGCAGGGCAGCAATTTAAAGTTGCGAAAGACCAGAAGGTTTACGTGCACCGCCTGCGGGAAGAGGAAGGCCAGAAGGTTTCCTTTGACCAGGTCCTTTTGATCGGGGACGGTGACTCGGTAACCATTGGCGCCCCGGCTATAGACGGAGCCGCTGTTGAGGCCAAAGTCGTTAAACACCTGAAAGGGGACAAGGTTATTGTCTTCAAGAAAAAACGCCGGAAGGGGTATCGCAAGAAGAACGGCCACCGCCAGTATCTGACGGAACTGATGATCGAGGAGATCGTCGCCAAAGGAGCCAAAAAAGCAGCCCCGAAAAAGGAAAAACCGGCCAAATCCGAAGCGGCACCTGCCAAAAAATCGGAGCCGGCCAAGGATGCCAAAGCGGAATCCGCCAAGAAGGAGGCCCCGGCCAAAACGGCCCCCAAGGCGTCTGAGGACCTGAGCAGCAAAACCGTAGCGGAACTCCGCGAAATGGCCAAGGCACAGGAAATCACCGGTTACTCTTCCATGAAGAAGGCCGAGTTGATCGAAGCCCTGGGCGGGAAATAAATAAATGAAAACCGGGAAGCGTTTCCCAGAAAACTTATAGATCATGGCACACAAGAAAGGTGTAGGAAGTTCTAAGAACGGACGCGAATCGGAATCGAAACGCCTGGGCGTAAAGATATTCGGGGGCCAGAAAGCCGTAGCAGGCAACATCATTGTCCGCCAGCGCGGTACCCGGCACAACCCGGGGGATAACGTGTATGCGGGCAAGGATCATACGCTGCACGCCAAGGTAGACGGCATTGTCCGTTTCGACAAAAAGTCAGGAGGCAAATCCTTTGTTTCCATCGAGCCCAGCGAGGCCTAGAGGCCTGCGTTTGGATTACACATCGAACCCTGGACCGGGATCTTCCCGTTCCAGGGTTTTTTTATGTCCATATCCCGCGGCACCCGGTTAATTCAGCCCTTAAATTCTGCGATTCGGTTTTTTCTTCCGGGAGTAATGGATTAGTTTTTGTGGAAATCTAAAACCACAAGACATGAAAAAATCCATGATGGCCGTTGCCCTGGCCGCATCGCTGCTTTTCAGCAGCTGTCTGGGCTCCTTCAGCGCATTTAACAACCTCAAAGACTGGAACATGCAGGTATCCGACAGCAAGTTTGTCAACAACCTGGTGTTCTGGGGGCTGAACATCATCCCGGTATACGGGCTGTTTTTCCTGGGGGATACGTTGATTTTCAATGTTATTGAATTCTGGTCCGGGTCCAACCCAATAGCGATGCGCGATGGGGAATCGGAGGTGCAGATGGTGGAATACCAGGGGAACACCTACCAGCTTAAGGCCACCAAGAACAGGATGGCTGTCAAAGTCGTTGACGGCCCCAGGAAAGGCGGAAAAATTGAATTGTTCTACAAGCCGGACGAAAAGTCCTGGAACGCTATCCGCCCGAGCGGCGAGATTATCCCGCTTTCCCGAATGGAGGAAGGCTTTTATATCGTTTACATGCCGGACGGGAAGAAGCTGCGGATGAAGCGGGAAACCACCCGGGAAGAAGGCCTGGCGCTGATCCGGGAATACCGGGATTGCTATACGCTTTACGGTATGCTGGCCGAGGCGAAGTAATACCCGCTCCTGATTCAAAAAAACCCCGGCTGGATTCCAGCCGGGGTTTTTGATTTCAAATCTGTTGTTTTGGCGGCGAATGTGAAAAAGTGGATTCCCCTGTAAGGCGACAAGAGTTGCCCGGGAATCCTTTTCCCGCCTTCGAAGCCCGCCCCTCCGGGTTTAGTAGCGGTAGTATTCCGGTTTGAAAGGCCCTTTTACGGGAACGCCGATATAACTGGCCTGATCCGGGCGGAGTTCCGTGAGTTCGGCACCGAGCCGCGACAGGTGCAGGGCCGCCACCTTCTCGTCCAGGTGTTTGGGCAGCGTGTATACCTGGTTCTCGTAGCGGTCGTGGTGTTTCCAAAGCTCAATCTGCGCCAGGGTCTGGTTTGTGAAACTGTTGCTCATTACAAAGCTCGGATGGCCGGTGGCGCACCCCAGGTTCACCAGGCGGCCTTCCGCCAGAACGATGATGTCTTTCCCGTCCAGGGTGTACTTGTCTACCTGCGGCTTGATCTCGTCCCGGGTATGCCCGTAATGCGTATTGAGCCAGGCCATGTCGATTTCGTTGTCGAAGTGCCCGATGTTGCAGACGATGGCCTTGTCCTTCATAGCGGCAAAATGTTCTTCGCGGATGATGTCCCGGTTGCCTGTGGCGGTGATCAGGATGTCCATCTGGGAAACCACGGTTTCGAGTTTCTTGACTTCAAAACCGTCCATACAGGCCTGCAGGGCGCAGATCGGGTCGATTTCCGCTACGGTCACGATGGCCCCGGCCCCCCGAAAGGAGGCAGCTGTGCCCTTGCCCACGTCCCCGTAGCCCATAACGACTACGCGCTTCCCGGCAAGCATCGTGTCCGTCGCGCGCCGGATTGCATCCACGGCACTTTCCTTGCAACCGTATTTGTTGTCGAATTTCGATTTGGTAACCGAATCGTTGACGTTGATGGCCGGCATCGGCAGGGTTCCGTTCTTAAAGCGCTCGTACAACCGGTGGACTCCGGTGGTGGTTTCCTCGGACAGCCCGCGGATCCCACTGGTGAGTTCCGGGTACCGGTCCAGCACCATATTTGTGAGGTCGCCCCCGTCGTCCAGGATCATATTCAGCGGCTGGCGGTCTTCCCCGAAGAAGAGTGTTTGCTCAATGCACCAGTCGAATTCTTCTTCGCTCATCCCTTTCCAGGCATACACGGGGATGCCCGCTGCTGCGATGGCGGCGGCAGCGTGGTCCTGGGTGGAAAAGATGTTGCAGGAGCTCCAGGTTACCTCGGCCCCAAGTGCCACCAATGTTTCGATAAGGACGGCCGTCTGTATCGTCATGTGCAGGCAACCCGCAATCCGGGCGCCTTTCAGGGGCTGTTCCTTTCCGTATTCCTCCCGCAGGGCCATCAGGCCGGGCATTTCGGCCTCGGCGAGTTCTATTTCCTTACGTCCCCAGGCTGCCAGGGAAATGTCCTTTACCTTATAGGGGGTGTATTCAACCGCTTTCGTACTCATTGGAATTAAATTAGTAATTTGTCATTGGCCCCCGGCAAGGGGGGTAATTCTGTGCAAAGGTACGGATAAACTCTTATTTCCATGCCGTTATACAAATCGATAGAAGCCGATCCGGATATCCGCATCCACGTCTGGAAGGTTACGGAGCCCGAGCCGGAACTCGCCCGGGAAGTGACCCTGAACCCCCATTGTCAACAGCGGTACGACGGCATGCGGTCCGAGTTGCACCGCCGGGCCTTCCTCAGCATCCGGCACCTGATGGCCCGGGAAGGCTATACGGATGCAGACCTGTTCTACGACGAATCCGGGAAACCCCACCTGCGGGACGGCACCCATATTTCCATCAGTCATTCGTTTGAATTCACCGGGATCGTGCTTTCCCGGAACAAAGAAGTGGGGATCGACATCGAGAAACAGCGCGAGAAGATCCTCCGGGTTGCCCACAGGTTCACCCCGCTGCGGGAATATCGGTCCCTGGCCAACGACGACGCGCTGATCCGGAAGCTCACGATGGTTTGGTGCGCCAAGGAATCTTTGTACAAGATCATGGCCATCCACGGGCTGAGCTTTCTGAACCATATCTGCATCGACGACTTTGCCATGGACAGCGGGAAGACCGGCGGATGGGTGGTGTATGAAAACCAAAAAGCTCATTTTGGGGTGGATTTCACGGAATTTGAAGGCTTTACCTGTGCCTATGCGGTCCGTCAGGATGCGTAAATGGCCGCACCGGTTGTATTATTGACCGAAACGGGACTACCTTTGGGGGGTAAACGCACCCCATGAAGATTTCCGTGGAATTAACGCTCAGTCCGCTTCAGGACAACTACGAACCCGAAATTATCCGGTTTATCAAAGCCCTCCGGGACTCCGGCCTGACCGTCCTGGAGAATCCGATGAGTACGCAGGTGTACGGCGAGTACGACCGCGTCATGGAAGTCCTCGGCAGGGAAATGCGAACCAGCTTGTCCGCCGTGGGGCAAGCCGTTTTCTTTATCAAGGTGGTTAAGACGGACCGCAGCCGGTATGAGCCCCATTTCTGATTTTTTCTTCGACCCGTACCGGGACCGGGAAACCTGGTTGATTGCCCTCGAGGCAATCGCATTCTTTTTCGGGATTGCCAGCGTGGTCTATGCAAAAAGGGAAAACATCTGGGTGTATCCCACGGGCCTCATCGCCACGGTCATCACCATGTATATTTTCCTCCGGGACGAATTGCTGGGGGATATGATGCTCAATGCGTATTACTCCATCATGAGCATTTACGGGTGGTGGAACTGGTCGCGGCGAAAGAACGACCGGAAGGTGGTGCGCATCTCCCGGACCGATACCAGGGATAAGGTCATCGGAGTGGCCCTGTTCCTGTTAACGGCGGGCTTCACTTACGCTGTTTACCGCATTTTCGGCACGGAAATCGGCTGGACGAACTATGTGGACATCGTTACCTCCGGCATCTTTTTTACGGCCATGTGGTACATGGCGACGAAAAAGATCGAAAACTGGACACTCTGGATCCTTGCGGACATCGTAACCGTGCCGTTATACGCCTATCGCGGCTGGGGGATGCTGTCCCTGCAATACCTCATATTCACTATCTTGGCCATCCAAGGCTATTGGGCATGGAAGAAGCACTTAGACAAGAACCGGCAGACGTCCTGAAAGTGGTGTTGTTCGGCCCGGAGTCGACTGGAAAAACCACCCTGGCCAGGGAGCTGGCCCGCCACTACGGGGAACCCTGGGTTCCCGAATACGCCCGGGAATACCTGCAGGAAAAATGGGACCGGGTGCAGCAAACCTGTGCCCCTGAAGACCTCCTGCCCATTGCCCGGGGCCAGATGCGCCTGGAAAACATCGGGGCCCGGGAAGCCAGCCGGCTGCTTATATGCGATACGGATTTGCTGGAGACCAAGGTGTACTCGGAAACCTATTACGGCGGGGGGTGCGACCCGAAACTCCAGGCGGCGGCCCTGGCCAATGACTACGACCTGTACTTCCTTACAGATATCGATATCCCGTGGGAAGCGGACGATTTGCGCGATAAGCCCCACGAGCGGGCGGAAATGTTCCATTATTTCAAAACGGCCCTCCGGGAGAATAACCGCAGATTTGTTATCTTAAGCGGTGGCCGGGAGGCCCGCTTCGAAAAGGCGGTAAAACATATCGATCAATTGCTGAACACTATGAGCGAATTTACATCCAGCGACCTGGAATATATGGCAGAAAAGGGGATCGACCCCGAAAAGGCCAGAGCACAAATTGAAACATTTAAAGAGGGGATCCCCCCGGTTCGACTGAGTAAGGCAGCAGTCGTCGGGGAGGGTATCGTCCGGTTCTCCCAGGAGGATGAGTCGCGGCTCCGGGAGCTGTACCGCAACCGGGATGCGGATACGGAGGTGCTGAAGTTCATCCCTGCCTCCGGTGCCGCCTCGCGCATGTTCAAGGCACTGTTCAATTTCCTGGGCGATTTTGACCCGTCTGCCGACGACCTGGACGCCTACCTGGCCGAACCCGGTCACGGGGATATGCGAAAATTTGCCGAGAACCTGCATGACTTTCCGTTTTACGGATTAGTACAGTCGCGTATCCGGGGGAAGGCAACAGACAAGGCGGCTGAATTGTATGCATTTGTACAGGAACTCCTGTCTGAAGACGGCCTGAATTATGGGTTTTACCCGAAAGGCCTGTTGCCCTTCCACAATTACGACGGCAACCTGGCAACTCCGTTTGAGGAACACTTGTACGAGGGGGCGGCCTATGCGTGCACCGGGGAAACCGCAGTCCTGCACTTTACGATCTCCCCCCAGCACAGCGACTTGTTCAATCGGGAATTCGACGGTTTGCGCGACCGGGTGGGCGACCAGGTCCATTGCTCCTTTACGGTTGGGTATTCCTTCCAGAAACCTTCCACGGATACCATTGCGGTAACCCCGGAGAATACGCCGTTCCGGGATAGCGAAGGGAAGATCCTTTTCCGTCCCGGCGGGCACGGCGCGCTGATCGAAAACCTCAACGACCAGGAAGCCGACCTGATTTTTATCAAGAATATCGACAATGTGGTAGTGCGGCCGGAACTCGATACGATCACCCGGTGGAAGGAGGTCCTCGGGGGCTATTTGATCGAATTGCAGGAGCAGGCTTTCAGTTTCTACCGCATGCTCTCGGACGGCAGCCTGGATCACGACCTGCTCAACCGGATCAAAACCTTTTTGGAGGACCAGCTCAATGCCCGGTTTGGAGAGAGTTTTCAGGGTCTGAGCATCGAAGAGCAGGTGGCGGTCCTCCAGGACAAACTGGCCCGTCCCATCCGTGTTTGCGGCATGGTAAAAAACGAAGGGGAGCCCGGGGGCGGACCTTTCTGGATTACGGACGACAAGGGCCACGATTCCCTGCAGATCATCGAGTCTGCCCAGGTGGACATGTCGGACCCCGGGCAAAAATCGCTTTTTGAGGATTCCACGCATTTTAATCCGGTGGACCTCGTTTGCGGCGTGCGGAATGCGTATGGGGAAAAATACAACCTGTTGAATTTTGTAGACGAAAAACAGGGGTTCATCACCGGGAAGACTTCTGAGGGCCGGCCCCTGAAAGCCCTGGAACTCCCCGGACTCTGGAACGGGGGGATGGCCTATTGGAATACCGTATTTGCCGAGGTGCCGGTCAGCACATTCAACCCGGTTAAAACCGTAAACGATTTACTAAAGCCTGCACACCGCTCCTCCCGGAAGAAATAGTCGGTTGCAGTTCCGGGTAACGACCCCGCCTTCCTCCCGGTTGGATACTTCCCGGCGGGTAAATTTTACACACTTCCCGTGTTTTTTACACAGAAAGACACACTGCGCCCTTTACGCAGAAAATTCCTATACACCTGAAAAACAGTGATATATGTGTATTATCCCGGTGCGCTGCCGCTATGGCACTGAATTTTCATTAAGTAAGGCAAGTCTAAACATTTAAAACACGATATATCATGAAAAAGTTAGTATTTGCCCTGCTGTTTGTATTTGCAGGACTCGGAGTATATGCACAGGATTCCGACCTCGCACAAGCCGAAACCGAAGCTACTGAAGTAGCCGCAGAAGTCCAGGACGATTTTACTGAAATCGCCGTGGATGAATTGCCTGCAGCCGTTCAGGAAGCTGTTTCCACAAATTACCCGTCGGCCACAATCAGCAAGGCCTTCGTCAACGAATCTGAACAGTACAAGCTCGAAGTAGCCCTGGAAGACGGAACTACAGGAACCCTGTATGCCGACGCCGAGGGTAATTGGATTGACATGTAATCACTGACGTGTAAAAGTCGAGCTTGAGTTATTTGTTTTGTATCAAGTTGGTTTGGTTGAAGGGAGTCGCTGTTAGCGGCTCCTTTCTTTTTGTATAAAGTCCCCAAACTTTCCAATCGGGTGCGGAATTAACGTTTTCCTCACGTCGCCGCGCCGCTGTTTCCCGTATATAGGATACAGACCCAAACCGATATGCCAAAAATCCTGATTATTGAGGACGACGCAGCCTTTGGCCAGATGCTCTCCCGGTACCTGGAACGCAACGGATACCAGGTGCAGTGCTTTCCCGGGGCAGAGCCGGCAATGGAATCGCTGGATCGGGGAGGCGTGGATCTCCTGCTTACCGACCTCCGGCTCCCGGCCTCCGACGGGATCGAAATTATGGAGTCCGTGAAGAAAAAGCACCCGGAGACTGCGGTGATCATCATGACCGGGTACGCCGAGGTGGAAACCGCCGTCTCTTCGATGAAGAAAGGCGCCGCCGACTATATTTCCAAACCCTTTACCCCGGACCAGTTGCAGGTAGTTATCCAACAGGCCCTCGCCAAAAAGCGTCCGGCCGGCCGGAAACCAGGGGCGGGGGACCCGGAAACTTCCCGGGCCAAAGACAACCAGCCGTTGCCTTCCCTGCCCTCCGACAAATCGCCGGGTATCAGCGGGGTGAGCGAGGCGTCCAAAAAACTGGCGGGCCATATTGAACTGGTGGCCCCCACGGCCATGTCCGTACTCCTGACCGGGGAAAGCGGCACGGGCAAGGAGGTGGCCGCACGGAACATCCACCGCCAGAGCAAGAGGCGCAAGGGGCCATTTGTCGCCGTCGATTGCGGGGCCATCCCGGCCGATCTGGCGGCCAGCGAATTCTTTGGTCATATCAAGGGCAGTTTTACCGGGGCCGTGCAGGACAAATCCGGATACTTTGAGGCTGCCGAAGGGGGCACCCTGTTCCTGGACGAGGTCGGTAACCTGTCCTACGAGAACCAGGTCCAGCTCCTGCGTGCATTGCAGGAACGAACTGTACGCAGGGTGGGAGGCAACCGGGAAATCCCGGTCGACGTCCGTATCGTTACCGCGACCAACGAAGACCTGGCCCGGGCCGTACGGGAAGGGGATTTCCGCGAAGACCTCTACCACCGCCTCAATGAGTTCAGCATTTCCATTCCCGCCCTCAGGGACCGGCAGGCGGATATCCCCATTTTTGCCGAGTATTTCCTGGAGAAAGCGAACGACTACCTGGACCGCACCTGCCCGGGATATGAGCAGGACGTATTACAGCGGTTCTCTACCTATGCCTGGCCAGGCAACCTCAGGGAGTTCCGGAATGTCGTTACCCGCGCCGTCCTCCTCAGTGAGAACCGCCCGATAGGGATGGAGGTGCTGCCGGCTTCCATGCAGGGGGATACCGACCCGCCAGTTGCCGGGACGGGACTCGAACTCACACGGGAGGAATACGAGCGGAAGCGCATTCTAAGCGCACTCGAGCAAACCAACTACAACAAGACCCAGGCAGCCAAATTGCTTCAGATTACCCGGAAGACCCTGTACAATAAAATCAATCGGTATAAGCTGACGGTTCCCTGAGGTCCCGCCTGAGTTTTTCCAGGAGGGACCCGATCGTCGGATCGAGTTGATCCAGGGCCTGCGATGCCCGCGCCATATCCAGCGGGTCGGATTCCCCGGCAGCTTCGATTTCCGAGAGGCGGGATGCTGCCTGCTGCAAGCCGAGTTGCCGGAACATGGGCAGTACGCGATGGGCAATTCGCGACATTTCGACCGGGTCTTTCCGGTCGCGGGCCGCCTGCAATTCACCCATGCTTTTCAGGGTACTATGGTAAAACGTCTCCAGAACTCTCCGAAGCGCCCCGGGGTCCGGGCCCAGGAATTGTTCCAGGGAACGGGTGTCCATATAGGTGCCGGGCTCCGGGGTGTTGGGCTCCGGGGTGTCCGGCTCTGGCCCGGAATCGGAAACCTCCGGCTTTACCTCCGCGCCAAGCCCCAGGCAGGCGGCAAATTCCCGTATCGAAAAAGGCTTGTGAAGCAAATCCGAAAAACCGGCTTCCACGGCAGTGTCCCGCTCCAGGTCGCGCCGGCCGCTCATGGCGATAACCGGTTGCCCCCGGTAGTGGTCAAAGGCACCATCCCGGAGCATTTTCAGGCCGCTGAAACCATCGGTTTCCGGCAATTCGATATCGGTTACGACCACATCGTAGGAGAGGGAAGCATCCCGGGGCAGGGAGGGGTAGCCATTTGCCGTCAGGCACCGGATGCCCAGGGTTTCGCAATAGGAGTCTAGCATGGCGCACAGGCTGGGGTCGTCGTCGATGACCAGGACGGATTGGATCCCGGCGGGGAGCGGGGTTGTGCCATTGGCAGCCGCTTCCCGTTTTTTCCCAGGCGTGCCGGTAGCGCCGGGGTCCTCTTTTCCAGGCGCCATACGCAGTGTCACGGGGACCCGCAGGGTAAAGGTGCTTCCCCTGCCCCATGTACTCCGCGCCGTCAGGCTGCCCCCGAGCAATTCGCTGAGTTTCCGCGAGATCGTGAGGCCCAGGCCGTATCCCTTCTGCCCGGCACCGGCATCGGCTTCCGCCTGGGTAAATTCCTGAAAGATCGACTCGAGGTTTTCCTCCCGGATTCCCATCCCCGTATCGCTCACCCGGATTTCGAGCTCCCTGAGGCCTTCCCGACCCCCATTCCCCGAGGGGCGGAGGCGTCCCGAAACGGTGATGGTGCCCTCGCGGGTAAACTTATAGGCATTGCCCAGCAGGTTGCTGAGGATTTGCCGGACCCGGAACGAATCGCCCAGGCAGGGCGTATCGAGGACGCGCTCGAGGTCCAGTTCCAGGGCTACTCTCCCGGTGCGGTTGGCCGCCTCGATGCTGTGGCAGGTTTCCCGGATCAATTCGGCCGGGATAAAAGGCAGTTCTTCTGTTTTGAGTTGTCCGGCTTCCAGGCGCGAGAAATCGAGTAGGTCGTTGGCCAGGCGCTCCAGGTAGCGTGAAGCCGAATCCATGGCCGCTGTATAGGCAGCCTGCTTTTCACTCAGCTCGGTCTGCCCGAGCAATTCCCCGTATCCCTGGATGGTATTCAGGGGCGATCGCAGGTCGTGGCTCACCGAAGCGATCAGCCTTTCGCGGCTGCGGAGCAGGGATTCGCTGTATTGCTTCTCTTTTTCGAGTTTTCGCCGGTAGGTGGCGATCCTGTCGATATCCCGGTGGATGAAGAAAGCGAAGATGACCACGGCGACCAACCCGAGTAAGGCGGCACCTCCGGCCAGCCGGATCGTATCGCGAAGCGTTTCCCTCCGGCGAAGGGTTTCCCGTAGGGACTGGGCGCGGACCTCCTGCTCCAGGGACCCCAGCAGGCTCCGGATTTGCCCGGAAAGCTCCTGGTTGTTTGCGCGGACCTGCTCCAGGCGGGCCTGTCGGGATTGTTGATTCTGGCGCTGGCTGGCCCGGGCTTGTTCCAGGAGCCCTTTGGAAACCGAAAGGATGGAGTCCAGGTAGGCGGGGTCCGCATTCTTGTCGTTTAATTGGGGGGCGTTCCGGCTGAGCAGGTCGGCGTATTCCCGGAGCGATTGCTGTACCTGGGGGCTCATGTCCTGGAAGCCGGGGAACAGGTTTTCGGCCTGGAAGCGGCCCAGGGATTCCTGAATTTTATTGAATTCGGCCAGGGCATCACCGATGGACAGGTCGGTCCGGGCTTCCTGCCTGCTGAGGTTGAGCAGCTGCCGGGTATTGCGAACCTGTTGTTCCAGGAGGCCCTGGATACTGTCCAGCCCCATGAATTCCTCCGGGAGGCGGCTCTCTTCCTTCAGGTCCTGGATTTGGGCCCGGATGGAATCCACGTTCCTGCTATAGGCCTCAAAATCTTCCTCCCGGGGTGCCAGCCGGCTGCCAATGGCGCTCTCCGCCTCGTAGATCCTGGAAATCAGCCCCCCGACCCGCACGAGGCGCATATCGGCTGCCTCGGGGGCGTCCTCCCGGAAGTAGATAGCCACTTCGTTGTAGATCGCATAGCCCGTGATTCCCGCCAGGACAATCAGGCTCAGGTAGCTCAACAGTAATTTCAGGGTAAACCGGCCTTCCCGCTTCATATAAATCGCTCGCTTCTAAAATATATACGGAGCGCAGGCCTATATCGATTAAAAGAGGCCAAAAGATTTTACAATTTTTCCCCTTCACCTTATATTTGCCCCGTCTCTCAAGGGGTGCTCCGCGCAAATTGCTTTAGTCCGCAACGGACGGGCAGCAAGCCGGGGCTGAGATTACACCCGCTGAACCTGGGCAGGTAATGCTGCCAAGGGACCGAGCGTAGAAATGCGGCGCTCAATAAATCACTATTAACCATAGAATAACAGCCCCTTTTATTCGTAAAAAACACTTTACGGATGAAATCTTTATTCACAACAGTAGCCTTGCTTGGGCTGGCTACGCAAATTTCCGCCCAGCAGATTCCCGCCGACACCACCCAAATGGATTCGATCCGCCTCGACGAGGTGCTGGTGGCGGCCGTACGCGCCACGCGGGAATCCCCGGTAACCTTCAGCAACCTGAATTCCGAACGGATCGAGACCCGCAACCTGGGCCAGGACATCCCGATCCTGATGAATTACCTGCCCTCGGTGGTGACCACCTCGGATGCAGGTGCAGGCGTGGGGTATACGGGGATCCGGGTTCGCGGCAGCGATGCCACCCGGGTGAACGTAACCATCAACGGGATCCCGTACAACGATTCGGAGTCCCATGGCACCTTCTGGGTGAATATGCCGGACTTTGCCTCATCTACCGAAAACCTGCAGTTGCAGCGCGGGGTGGGGACATCCACCAACGGGGCCGGGGCGTTCGGCGCCAGCCTGAATGTACTCACGGAAGCTGTCTCGGAGGATGCCTATGCCTCCCTGGCGGGTTCTGCCGGCAGTTTTAACACCCACAAGGCCACCCTGAAATTCAGTTCCGGCCTGCTTAAAGAACATTTTGAGGTGTCCGGGCGGTTGTCGCGGATAAGGTCCGACGGGTATATTGACCGGGCTTCCTCCGACCTGGATTCCTACTTCCTGCAGGGGGCCTACCTGGATGAAAATACGCTGGTGAAGGCACTGCTTTTCGGGGGGCATGAGATCACCTACCAGTCCTGGTACGGTTTCGACCCGGCTACCCTGGGGGCGATTGGCGTGGACAACGACCTGGAAAGCAACCGCACCTTCAATATCGCCGGGATCCAATTCGACGATTCGGGGAATTTCGAAGGCTTTTACGAGAACCAGGTGGACAACTACAAACAGGACCATTTCCAGCTCCACTGGAACGAGCGCTGGACCCGGGCGTTCCAGACGAACATCGCGCTCCACTATACCCGGGGCCGCGGATTCTTTGAGGAATACGTGGACGAATGGTATTACACGAATATCCTCTTTGCCCCCGATGCCTCGTATGCCTTCCTGGGGCTGGACAACCCGGTGATAGACGGGGAGGAGCAAACGACCACCGATTACATCCGGCGCCGCTGGCTGGACAACGATTTCCTGGGGACGGTGTTTTCGGCCATCCACAACAGCGGCCCCCTGGAACTGACCCTGGGCGGCGGGTGGAACACCTATCGGGGCGACCATTTCGGCGAACTTATCTGGGCCCGGTATTCGGGCAGTCTGGAACGGGGCGACCGGTACTACAACGACGACTCCCGCAAGGATGATTTCAACGTGTTTGCCAAGGCCAACTTCACCGCCGGGGATCACTGGCGGTTTTTTGCCGATATGCAGTACCGGAGCGTGGCCTACGAGGCCAACGGGGCCGATACGGGCCTGGTGGACGACACCTTTGGGTTTTTCAACCCGAAGCTGGGGCTTACCTACCAGTTCCGGCCGGGCAGCAGCCTGTACTTTTCCTATGCCGTGGCCAACCGGGAGCCCAACCGGAACGATTACGAAGGGGGCAACCCGCGGCCCGAACGCCTGCACGACCTGGAATTGGGTTGGCGGAGCCTGGGGGAGCAGCTGACCCTGAACGCGAACCTGTATTATATGCGGTACAAGGACCAACTGGTCCTTACCGGCCAGTTGAACGACGTGGGGGCGCCGCTCCGGGCCAACGTGGGGGACAGCTACCGCACCGGGCTGGAAATCGATGCCGACCTGCGCATTTCGCCCCGGCTTCGCTGGCAACCGAACATCGCGTTGAGCATCAACCGGAATGTGGACTATTTCTTTCGCAGGGACGGGGAACTCACCTCCCTGGGGGACACGGAAATTGCCTATTCGCCGGGCGTCGTAGCCGGCAGCCGACTGGTCTGGTCACCGGCAGAAGACCTGCAGCTCGGGGTACTCACCAAATATGTGGGCGATCAGTACATGAGCAATATCGAAGCGGAAGGATCCCGGTTGGAAGCCTATTCGCAAACCGATTTGAATGTGCAGTACCGCATCCCGGCCTCCGGGGGCTTTCCGGAGATAACCCTGACAGGCCTGGTGAATAATCTGTTCGATGCGAAATTCAGTTCCAACGGGTATTTCTATACCTATGATGACGATTTCTCGAACCCCGGGGTGGTTACCACCATCGAAGGGGCAGGGTACTACCCGCAGGCGGGAATCCATTTCCTGGCTGGGGCCCGGGTGCGATTTTAAGGGTACAGGCCTATGGGGGCGCCCGGATGGAACCGATTGAAAGAACCCGGGCGCCAATCGCATTTTTAACGCGGGGCAGCCGTACGGCGCATCGGGAAATTCCATAGCTTTCCCAAGGGTAATTAATGGGTGCCGCCATGGAGCCTTCCTTCGATTCGCGCTATCGGAAAAACCTCGTACAGGTGCCGGAAATTATCCGGGAGGCATCGGGTATCCGCATTTTTGGCCAGTTGCTCAAATCGTTCCTCTTCAGTACGGATGTGGCGCTGATCCGCAATACAAATGCCAACGCCATCATCGCGGTTTACCCGTTTACGGCCCAACCCGCCATATCCCATGCCCTGATTTCCGCTGCAGATAAGCCCATCCTCTGCGGGGTTGGGGGTGGGGTAACCGGGGGGCGCCGCGTGGTAGAACTCGCCCTGCACGCCGAATTCCAGGGGGCCATTGGGGTGGTGCTCAACAAACCCGTGCCGGACCGCGTGGTGGCGCAGGTGAAGCGCAAGGTGGACATTCCCGTGGTAGTAACAGTGGTTTCTGCGGATGAGGACTTTCCCGCAAGGATCCGTGCCGGCGTGGATATCCTCAACGTGTCGGGGGCGGAGAACACCCCGGCGATCATTCGGAAAATCCGCCGGTTCGATCCGGATATCGCCATTATCGGCACCGGGGGCAAAACGGAACAAACCATCCGGGAGACCCTGGAGGCCGGGGCGAATGCCATCTCCTATACGCCTCCCTCCACGGCCGAGTTATTTAAGGAGGTGATGCAGCGGTATCGCGCCGGAGGGTAGTAAACCGGAGGGTAGTAAAGTCGATTAGCCGGTCAGTTGCTGACGGTGACGACATCCCCGCTTCGGGTTGCCCGGTATTCGAGCAGGTTGTAGTAGCGTGCCCCGTCGTCGGGGGGGTCAAACATCTGCCCGGTGAAGAGGCTGTAGGTGTAGTCTTCACAGGGGCAGACGGCGTTCTGCCCGTCGATTTGCATGGTGGAACACCCGTTGGGCGGATGGTTCGGGCAGCTGGCTTCAAAGGCGCGCATTTGGTCAAAGCCCGTATTCATCACAAAAAAGCCGCGGATACCCGCGCCCGCATTTCCGATATATACCGGGTTTCCCGTACTGGTAAGCGGGCTGTAGAGCGGGAGGTTGAGGTTCATCTCAAAGCGGAACCCCAGCTCCTGCAGGTTCGGGTTCCGGTTGCCTGCGTCGTTGCTGCATGCCAGGAGCAAAACGGACAGGAATAGCTTGTAAATTAAGCGGCTAGGGCGCATCGGGTTCGGGCTTCTGGCACAAAAATCAGTAAAAAATCCCTATATTTGCGTTAAATCCTCTCTAAATAACCTGTACGCAGCACAGGTTTTGCAGGGGATTTTCTCTTTATAAAATCCGGATGATATGAGTAAGGTATCCTATTATACGCCCGAAGGGATGAAGAAGCTGAAGGACGAGTTGAATCATCTGCGCGACGTGGAGCGGCCGAAAGCCTCCCAGGCCATAGCCGAAGCCCGCGACAAGGGCGACCTGTCCGAGAATGCCGAATACGATGCAGCCAAGGAGGCCCAGGGCCTGCTGGAGATGAAAATAGCCAAATTGGAAGAGGTGGTGGCAAATGCCCGACTGATTGATGAATCCCAGTTGGACACCTCCAAAGTCCTGGTCCTCTCCACCGTGAAACTGCGGAACCAGCAAAACGGCCAGGAACTCAGCTATACGCTGGTGGCCGAAAGCGAAGCCGACCTGAAGGCGGGAAAAATCTCCGTTACCTCTCCGATTGGCAAGGGCCTGTTGGGAAAGAAAGTGGGGGATACCGCTGAGATCCAGGTCCCGAACGGCACCTTGAAGTTCGATGTGCTCGAGATTACCCGTTAATTTATAACGCGCCTTCGGCCCGGGCACTCCCGGGTCCGAACCACCGAAACCTGACCCATTTGCACAATTGAAATAATAATTAGATATTTATCTAAATATATAATTATTGAATGCCCTTTTTAAATCGCTGAACGACCCCACCCGGCGGGAAATCCTGCAACTGCTCAAGGAGCGCGACCTGAGTGCAGGGGAAATTGCGGACCAGTTCAATATCTCGAAACCCAGCATTTCCCACCACCTGGACCTCCTCAAGCGGGCGGGCCTGGTTTCCAGCAGGCGCCAGGGGCAGTTTATGCTATACTCACTGAATACCACCATTGTCGAGGACCTGTTGCAGTGGGTCCTGGACCTAAAAAAATAAACGATGAAAACTTCCCTGCGAACCGAATGGCCCATACTTCTGATTGTGGCCGCACCTTTTATTTACCTCGCCCTGCAATGGAATCAGCTGCCCGAGCGGGTGCCCCTGCACTGGAATATCCGCGGGGAAATCGACCGGTGGGGAGATAAATCCGAGTTGTGGCTGATACCGATTCTGACTACCGGGCTGGTCTATCTGATATTCCTGGCCGTACCGGCCATCGACCCCAAGAATAAAATCCGGGAGATGGGCGTGAAGTACACCCAACTGAAATATATCGTCACGGTCTGTATGGCGGCTCTGGCGGTGGTCATCATCCATATGACCCGGACGGAAGGCACCCTATCGCCCGCCCCGCTCCTGGCGGTAATCGGACTGCTTTTTGCGTTCCTGGGCAACTATTTCAAAACCGTCCGGCCGAATTACTTTATCGGGATCCGGACCCCGTGGACCCTGGAACACCCCGAAATCTGGAACAAGACACACCGCCTGGGCGGGGTGCTTTGGTTAATCGGCGGCCTGCTGATAGTGCTTGTGGCCGCCCTGGCAAACGGACCCTGGCTCATGTACCTGTTCTTTGGGGTGACATCCGTTATCGTCCTGGTGCCCCTGGTCTATTCCTACCTGCTTTACCGGAAACTGGACCTGGGCTGAAAGGGCCTGGAGGCAACGCCATGGCCTGCCCTTCAGGGTGCTGGCACTGGAACGCCCACCCTTATACGCCCGGATTTTTCGTATCTTGGCGGGACAAAACCAACATCACATGCCCAGTATATTTACGCGGATCATCCGGGGCGAATTACCCAGCTACCAGGTAGCCGAGGATGAGGCCCACCTGGCCTTTCTCGATGTCAACCCGAACAGCCGGGGACATACGCTTTGCGTCCCCAAACAGGAAGTGGACAAGCTTACCGACCTGGACGCCGAGGCCTATGAAGCGTTGATGCGGTTTTCCCGCAAAGTAGCCCTGGGGATCGAAGCGGCCATCCCCTGTAAACGCGTGGGGCTCACCGTCATCGGCCTGGAGGTCCCGCACGTACACGTCCACCTGATCCCCCTCAACAGCATGGCGGATGCGACCTTTGGAAAAAAGGAAAAGCTAACCGAATCGGAATTTGAGGAAACGGCAGCAGCCATTCGCCGCCAGATCGGTTAGTTGAAAGAAGGCTCCCCGGGCTTGGGAACCGCCCGCCCGGCTTCAGGTCTGGCCCCCCGGGCTTTAAAACAGATTCCCCAGGCATCAGGAATAGCCCTTCCAGGGAATAGCCAGGCCCTGCCAAAGGATCAGAACAGGCCTTCCACATACATATACACCAGGGCGCCTACCAGGCAAATCCCCAGCAATACAAAGACGTAGAACGACGATTTGAAATGGATACGGGCCCGCTCCGGGCGGACCGCTTTTTCGTAGTATTCCACGCTCCTGTCAATATCCTCCGTCCATTTTACCGGGTAAATCACATTTTTACAGGTGTTGCATTCCAGTTCCCGCGTGACTTCCGGGCTGATGCGGTGATACAGCCACCCAAATCGGTGTTTTTGGTAAAACCGCAGGGTCATATCCTGGTTAAAACACTCCGGGCAGTTGTTGCTCAGAGGCGCTTCCTTGATAACTACTTGCTTTTGTTTTCCCATAGCTAATTCTTTATGCGCAGCGAGATTTGCATTACGGTGCCTTCCTTGCCGGAAGACAGCACTTTCACTTTCCCCTGGTGGTACTCCTCTACAATCCTGCGCACCAGGGAAAGTCCGAGGCCCCAACCGCGTTTTTTACTGGTAACCCCCGGGTCGAAGATTGTATTCCAGCGGGTTTTCGGGATGCCGTGGCCTGAATCGGTGATGAGTACATGCACCAGGGGCGGGTCCGGGGCGATCTCCAGGGAGATGTCCCCCTTGCCCTTCATGGCATCGATACCGTTTTTTACAATATTCTCAATGGTCCAGTGATACAGCGAGCGATTCAACAGCACCGGAAGGGATTCCGCCCGGGAGTGGAAGCTGAACCGGACCAGTTTGGAACTCCGCACCCGCAGGTAATCAAACGCGTTGCGCGTTTCTTCCACAATGTCGAGCGTCTCCAGGCGGGGCGTCGAGCCGATCTGGGAAAACCGCTCGGTAATGGTTTGCAGCCGGCCGATGTCCTTCTCGATCTCCGCGGTAATCTTCGGGTTGAGTTCCTCGGACTTCAGCAACTCATTCCAACCCAGCAGGGAGGTCAGGGGGGTCCCGATCTGATGGGCAGTTTCCTTGGCCATGCCCGCCCAGAGTTTATTCTGTTCCGATGCCTTATTGGTCTTGAAAAAGAAGAAAATAACCGCGCCGAACAGGAAGATGATCAGGAGCAGGGCCACCGGGTAATATTTCAGCTTGTTGAGTACCTCGGAATTCCCGTAGTAAAGCGTGGCGAGCAACTCGCCTTCGTACTCGATGCGGATGGGCGTGTTTTCCGACCGGAATGTCGCAATCCGGCCCGCGATTTCCTCCTCGTCTTCCGGGGAGACGTCCGGCATGTTGTTGATCCGGTAGGAACCGTCCGAATTGACGAGGATCATCGGCGTACTCGTATTGTTCTGGAACACCCGCAGGTGCAGGTTTCCGAGTTCCTGCTCTTCCGAAAGCCGCAGGAGTTCGGATTGGGCCGTGGCCCATATCTCCATCTTGTTGCGCTCTTCTTCTTTGAATTTCCTGAAAAAGCTATTTGTGTTCCAAAGGATCAGGCTGACGATCACAAAGGACGTGATCAGCAGGATGGCGTTCAGGATTTTCTTTGGCGGATTGAATCGCATGCCCCCTTGGCGGATTTTTTTGGTTTTCCGGGCAGTCTGCCGGTTGGCAACTCCACGCGGACCATTCGGTTAAATATAACTCAATTTGGGCGGAAATGTTGTGGCGGGATCCCGGAGCGGGATTGCACATTCGATGTAATTTTACCTACCTTTGCCCCATGACCTCAGGCACCCTGTCACTCTTGCCGGAAGACTTGGAAACACGGGAGTTACACGCGTTTTTACTCGGTGCGGTAGCCCCGCGTCCCATCGCCTTTGCAAGCACGGTGGATGCCGGGGGAACCCCCAACCTGGCGCCGTTCAGTTATTTCAATGTTTTCGGGACCAACCCGCCGGTGCTCATCTTTTCGCCGGCCAGGCGCGTCCGGGACAATACGGTAAAACACACGTTGCTGAATGCCGAAAAGACCCGGGAGGTGGTCGTCAATATGGTGTCCTATGAAATGGTACAGCAGATGTCCCTGGCGAGCACGGAATACCCGGAAGGGGTGAACGAATTTGAAAAGGCGGGGTTTGGCATGGTGCCTTCCGATTTGGTGAAACCCTACCGGGTGGCCGAAGCCCCGGCCCAGTTTGAGTGCCGGGTAACCCGGATCATGCCGTTGGGTGAAGGGGGAGGCTCCGGGAACCTGATATTCTGCGAGGTGGTCAAAATCCACCTGAAAAAAAATATATTGTCCCCTCCGGGATTGCCCGATCCCAAGAAAATGGACCTGGTGGCCCGTTTGGGGGGAAACTGGTACAGCCGGGCAGCTGCCGGGCTTTTTGAAGTCCCGAAGCCGCTGTCGAGCCTCGGCATAGGGGTAGACGCCATCCCGGAACCCATACGGCTCAGCAAGGTGCTGACCGGCAACGACCTCGGAAGGCTTGGCAACGTGGAAAAACTGCCGGATGCCGCCGAGGTCAGCGCCTTTGTTTCCTCGGACGTCAACGCCCGTAAAGTAATCAGCGCCCGGGATACCGAGGCGCTGCACCGCAGGGCACAGCAATACCTGGAAGGCGGGGACGTCCATACCGCGTGGAAGTTGTTGTTGGCTGGACTGGAATGAAGCAGGCAGGGCTGGAATAGGTTCAGGCAAGGCTGCAACAGGCAAAGCTGCCACAGGGACGGACTAGGTTATAACAGGTGTAAGCAGGGACATAAAGCGGAAGAATACCGGGTTTGGTACCCGGCCCATTAAATCGAATAGAAATTTACAATTAATACAAGCGAGACGCATGGAGATTCAAGGAACCATCAAAGTAATCGAGGAAACCAAAACATACGGAAGCAATGGCTTCCGCAAGCGGGAAATGGTAGTAACCACGGACGAACAGTACCCGCAGCACCTGCTGGTGGAATTTGTACAGGACAAGACCAACCTGCTGGACAAGTTCCAGGTAGGCCAGCAAGTCAAGGTAAGCATCGACCTGCGCGGTCGGGAATGGGTAAGCCCGCAGGGCGATACCAAGTATTTCAATTCCATCCAGGGCTGGCGCATCGAGAACCTTCAGGAAGCGACCCCGGGCGATGACATTCCCCCGGTACCCCCGGCCGATGCCTTTGAGCCGGCGGACAACCTCAAGGAAGAGGATTACGACGACCTGCCGTTTTAAGGGATATCGGCGCCGGGCCCACCCGGCACAACCATGTCAGTTACCCGGACAATAGAGGCTCTTTTCAGGCGGTTTTTACCGTCCCCCTTCGCCATTGCTGTTATCCTCAGCCTGCTGGCGCTTTTTTTGGGAGGAGTGTTTGGGGTTTACCCGGACGGGACCAACAACTGGGCGGGAACGCTCAGGGCCTGGGAATCCGGGCTATGGAACCGCAACCTGCTCGTATTTGCCTACCAGATGATGCTCATCCTGGTATTGGGCCATGTCCTGGTACTCAGCGCGCCTGCCGAAAAGTTGCTATCCGCTCTGACCGCCCGGGCAGGCAATGCGGCCGGGGCCGCCCTGCTGGTGGCCTCCACCACGATGCTCGTTTCCTTCTTCAACTGGGGCCTTGGCCTGATCTTCGGGGCCCTGCTCGCCCGAAAGGTGGGGGAACACGCCCGGGACAGGGGCATCCCGATCAATTATCCGCTTATTGGTGCCTGCGGGTATCTCGGGCTGATGGTCTGGCACGGGGGTATCAGCGGTTCTGCCCCCATCAAAGCCAGTGAACCCGGACATATCCACAACCTGCTGGAGGGCATCCTGCCCGACGCATCCCTGGCGGCCCTTCCCGGCAGCATCCCAACCTCGGAGACGGTTTTCGGCCCCTGGAACCTCGGTATTTTCCTGGTGGTCTGGTTGGTTGTCAGCGGTCTGGCATACTGGCTGGGACGCACCACCCGGACAGGCCCTGTGGAACTGCCTCAGAGCGTATCCGAAGCGGAAACCGAGTCGGACCCGCAACAGGACGGGGACCGGGCAGACCGATCCCCGTGGCTGAGTCGTTTATTTGCGGCACTCGTTTTGGCTGCATTCCTGCTGCAGTACCTGCCGCAGCTCAGGCAACTAAACCTGACCCCGGACATGCTGAATTTTTTTATGTTCGGGCTTGCCCTGCTCCTGCACGGCAACTTTCGGAATTTCCTGAGGGCAGTTGAAACGGCCATCGGTGATACGGCTGGGATCCTCATCCAGTTCCCGCTCTATTTCGGGATCATGGGCATCATGACGGAGTCCGGGCTTATCCATCGTGTTTCGGACTTTTTTATCGCTGTCAGCACCCAGCGGAGTTTCCCGTTGTTCACGTTTTTCAGCGCCGGACTGGTGAATCTGTTTGTCCCCAGCGGGGGCGGACAATGGGCAGTACAGGGGCCCATCATCCTACAGGCGGCCCTGGAATTGAAAGTGCCACTGGAAAAGGCTTTGATGGCCCTGGCATACGGGGACCAGCTTACGAATATGCTCCAGCCATTCTGGGCCCTGCCCTTACTCGGGATCACCCGGTTGAAGGCCCGGGAAATCCTGCCTTTTACCCTCCTGTTTATGTGTGCTGCCGGTGGCATCTACCTGGCCGGGCTGTTGATTTGGTGAGGGATTGTACCTTTGCAAGGAGTAATAAAGGGCCCTTTTGTACCGGTTCTTGCTTGTTGCATGGGCGGGCTCAAAAACCCCATTTATTTAAACCCAAACTCCCTGGTAAAAATGCCCCCATCCCACGCACCTGTCCCGTATCTGGGTAATGCCCTGGTATTTCCCCCGGCCCGCAGCGCCGGCCCGGACGGGCTTCTGGCCATGGGGGGCGACCTGAAACCGGAGCGGCTCATGCTGGCATACCGTTCGGGGATTTTCCCCTGGTTTAGCGATGATTCCCTGATCCTGTGGTGGAGCCCGGACCCCCGGATGGTCCTGTTTCCGGATGAGCTCCGAATAACCAGGAGCATGCGTCGAATTATAGGGAAGAAAACCTTTCGGATAACCAAAAACCAATGCTTCGCGGAGGTGATATCCGCCTGTGCAGAAACTTCCAGAAAGGGCCAGGACGGTACGTGGATTACCCCGGGGATGGAGGCGGCCTACATCCGCCTTCACGAGGCCGGGAATGCCGTCTCCTATGAAGCCTGGCAGGGAAGCGAACTCGTTGGCGGCCTCTACGGGGTGGACCTGGGGGAAGTATTCTGCGGGGAAAGCATGTTTACGCGCGTATCCAACGCCTCCAAGGCCGCATTTATCCATATGGTAAGGGAGCTGGAGGAGAAGAATTACCGTCTGATAGACTGCCAGGTGCATACGCCCCACCTGGAAAGCCTGGGCGCCCGACTCGTCTCGCGGGCGCAATTCCTGAACCTCCTAAAGGGAGAGGACCAGGGTCATGGTAAAGAATAATTCATGCCCGCCGGTATGCGTAAAGTCCTCCCGCCGGTATTCCGTCCCGAGTTCTGTACGGACGCCATCCGCTGCCAGGTAACCCAGCTCCGCCCCGGCCCGGACATCCCATTCGGTAGACTGCGACCTCGAGACGCTCAGCAACTGCTCCAGGGTGCCTACCCAATACCACTCGCCCACATCGGTTCGCTCCCCTTGCAACGGGCCGTCGAACGCCAGCCGATACCGGAACCTGTGGACGGTCTGATCCGGGAAGATACGCTGTTCGGATCGCAGGCGGTGGCCGATCCGGATGACGCGGGGCCGAAAAGTGCGGTTGTATTGCTGGGTGAGCCTAATTTCGTTGGTACGGTCCGGTTCAAAAGGTTTTCTGAACCGGTATTGTATCCCGAGGCCAACGCTTTGGTTCCCTAAAAAAGCGACCGAAGTGAACAGGGCCAGGTCTACCTGGCGGCCCTGCAGCTCGGCGGCCCCGTTCCGTGAATAATACATGCGGTGGCCTGCCGAAACGTTTTGGGAGAATCCCTTGCCGAGGGAGTAATTCAGGTTGACGGCAGGCTCCAGATAGCCGGTAAATTCTCCCTGTCCCCATACCAGCGGGCCAACTGCCAGGAAACCGAGACGGATCGCCAACCGACAAAGTATCCGGGGGGTAAAACGAAGTGGTGGTTTGCTCATGCTGGCGATATCCGTTTATCAGGTATGTTATATGAGATCCAAAGCCGCAACCGTCAATAGAGGACGTGATTGTAATTCGGCGGCAAAGATTCCCGGATGCGCAATAGCCGGCCTTCGCTGTCGTACAGGAATTCATAGTGGGCCAGTCCGGAATCCTGGCGGGTCTGGATAACGAGTTCGTACCGGATTTCCGGCAAGAGCAGGTTTTGGAAGGCGTTTTTCAGGGTTTGGGTATCCGATTCGAAGGAAGCCCGGGGATACTGCTGCTGTATTTTTCGTACCCGGTACCGGCCGTAGGTTCCTTTGAGGTGGGCCTGAATGGCTTCCAGGGTTTCATTGGGGATATCAACCGGCCTGATACGGACTTCTGCATCCTCTAGCTCACCTTCCGGGGTAAACTCAATGCTGTAGTGAAGTCGCCGGTGTTTGAATTTCATTTCAAAACTGCTGCGGGCCGAGTCGATTTCCTTGTAGTACCTCAGGCGCCTGACACCTTCCAGGTAAGGTTCCATCACCTCCCGGGCCGACTCCGGGAACTGGGCTTTTCGGATACGGAATTCGCGCTCCTGTTTTTGTTGGGCGCTGGCGGGGGCAAGAGCAAGCAGCAGGATGAAAACGAAAGCCTGAAGCCTTCCGGATGAATTAAACCTGGTCATATCGGAAACATGTTACTTCGTGGTCGTTAACCATGCCGGTAGCCTGCATGTGCGCGTACACCACCGTGGAGCCCACGAATTTAAACCCCCTGCTTTTGAGGTCCTTGCTCAACTTGTCGGAAAGGGGGGTGGTAGCCGGGGCTTCCTTGTAGTTTTTTACCGCGTTGCGAATGGTCTTGCCATCCGTAAAGCCCCAGATATACTCGCTGAAACTCCCGAATTCTTCCTGGACCTCCATAAAGGCCCGGGCGTTGGAAACGGCTGCGCGGACCTTCAGGCGGTTCCGGATAATACCCGGGTCGGCCAGCAATTCGGCGATTTTGTCTTCACCGTAAAAAGCAATCCGCCGGTAGTCGAACGCGTCGAACACCCGGCGGAAATGCGCTCTTTTTTTCAGGACCGTAATCCAGCTGAGCCCTGCCTGGAAGGTCTCCAGGGTCAGGAATTCAAACAGTTTTCGGTCGTCCCTTACCGGTACGCCCCATTCTTCATCGTGGTAGGTAACGTAGAGCGGATCGCCCAGGCACCAACCACATCGGTGTTTCTCCATATGTGCAAGAAACGGAAAAAACGGGTACCGGTCAACGGGGTCATGAACGGGATAGCTCCCCGGCTTCCATGGCCTGGTCCAGTCGGGCTTCCACCCGGGGCATGAAGCGGAAGAACTTCCCTCCGTCTGCCCGCTCAAGGGTCACCCAGGTTTCGCCGTTGCGGCTGGTCTGCCCAACCACGACGACTTCCATGCCCTGGAGCCGGTTGAAATCGGCAATCGCCCCACGTTTGATAATGAAATTTTTACGGGGAAAGTCAATGTGGTCATAGCCGTGGGCATCGGCCTGGCCGAGGACCAGTGTACTGCCTTCCCGGACGTCTGATTGTTGTGCCTGGGCCGAAAACCCAGCAAAAAGCAGCGCCGCAATTGTCAATATGAAATTTTTAGCTCTCATAAAATGGACATTTAGGATTATCAAAGTTAATTATTGCGAATATATTAAAATGATAGTAATACTATCGTTAAATAATAGTTAAACCCATATTTGTTGAGAGTTGTACTATTATATTTGAACAAAATTTGGATAGTAGCGGATGGTTATCTTTGATATAAGAATCGCAATATGGATGCGTTAATCCGGAATATGGAAGTGTCGATCAACCCGGGACTGTATTTGAAAGACCCGCAGACTACCCGTTTGGGAAAGCGTATGGTGAGCTACGGAATCGCGATGATCTCCGAGATGGGAGTGGAAAAGTTCAATTTCCGGAAACTCGGGCAGGAAATCGGGTCGAATGAAAGCTCTGTCTACCGGTATTTTGAGAACAAACATAAATTTTTAATCTACCTCTGCTCCTGGTACTGGGGTTGGCTGGAACTCCGACTCGTTCAGGAAACACATGCCATTTCGGATCCGTCCAGCCGGCTGGAGCACGCCATCGATACGCTCACCCGCCCGGTGGTTACCGATGCCTCCTATGAACATATCGATGAGGTGGCCCTCCACCAGATTGTGGTCAATGAGTATTCGAAACCCTTCCTGACCCGGGAGGTGGACCAGCAGAACCGGGACGGGTACTTTGAGATTTACAAACGCCTTGTGCACAGGCTGGCCGATATGATCCGGGCAGTTAACCCAGAGTATCCCTATTCGGTTTCCCTGTCCAGTTCGGTTATTGAGGGATCGCTGCATCAATTTTTCCTCGAGCAGCACTTCCCCTCCCTCACCGAACTCGAGGGGGTGCGCAACCATACGCGATTTTTCATTCACCTGGTAACCAACACAATCCGAAAATAACCTACCCCCAACCATGGCAAAAGCGATTATGACTACCTGGCAGCGCCTGATGGGGCTCCTGAACCTTGAGAAGAAAGACATCCTGCAGGTATTCTACTACGCAATCTTCGCGGGCCTTGTCAATTTGTCCCTGCCGCTTGGAATCCAGGCAATCATCAACCTGATACAGGGGGCCCAGGTGAGCACTTCCTGGATTGTACTGGTAATTCTCGTTACCCTGGGGGTGGTCTTTGTCGGCGTCCTCCAGCTGATGCAGATCCGAATCATCGAGAATTTGCAGCAAAAGATATTTACCCGTTCCTCGTTTGAATTTGCCTTTCGGTTCCCGAAGATCCTGATGAGCGAGCTGACCCATTTTTACCCGCCGGAACTGGCCAATCGTTTTTTTGATACGCTAACCGTTCAGAAATCGCTTTCCAAGATCCTGATCGATTTCCCGGCGGCCCTGCTCCAGATTCTCCTGGGCCTGCTGCTGCTTTCCTTCTACCACCCGTTTTTCATCGCCTACGGCATTTTACTGCTCCTGCTGATCTATGCGGTATTTAAGTTAACGGCAAAAAAGGGGCTGGAGACCAGTTTGGAGGAATCCAAGCACAAGTACCGGGTGGCCCACTGGATCCAGGAAGTGGCCCGGAGCATCGTAAGCTTTAAACTATCCGGGAAAACCTCCCTGGCCGTCGATAAGAACGACCATTTGGTAACCCGTTACCTGAAGGCCCGGGAGAGCCATTTCCGGGTGCTGGTATTGCAGTTTATCCAGATGATCGGCTTTAAAGTCCTGGTCACGGCGGGGTTACTCATTATCGGCGGTTTGCTCGTCCTGAACCAGCAGATGAATATCGGCCAGTTTGTCGCTGCGGAGATTATCATCCTGCTGGTCATCACCTCGGTTGAAAAGCTCATTCTCGGCCTGGAATCCGCATACGACCTGCTCACGTCCCTGGAAAAACTCGGGCAGGTGGTGGACAAGGAACTCGAGCCCCTGGAAGGGGAGACCCCGCTGGATGAATCTGAAACCCTGGATGTAGAACTCCGGGAGATCACCTACCACTCTGCGGACGAGCAGAAAACGATCATCGATCACTTTTCCGTTCAAATACCCTCCGGGAGTCGCATCGTGATCAAGGGCCCGTCCGGCTCGGGCAAGACCACGTTGCTTCGGCTCATAACCGGGATATTGCGGCCGGATTCGGGGCAGATTTTTGCCAACGGGATTTCCCTGGACAGCATGCTGCTGAACCATTACCGCTCGCAGCTCGGGCAGTGTCTGCCCGAGGAAACGCCCTTTGAAGGCACTTTGCTCGAAAACCTGACCTTTGGCAACCCGAACATCCCCATGGAGGAGGTGTACCGGGCCCTGGAACAAATCCGGTTGCTCTCGTTTGTCAAGGCGCTACCCCAGGGCCTCAAAACGGTCATCTATCCGGAAGGACGGCAATTCCCCTATGTGGTTGCCCGGAAAATCGTGCTGGCAAGGAGTATCCTGAACCGGCCAAAACTCCTTGCGCTCAAGGACCCCCTGGATCAGTTTGAACCCGGGGAAGCCAGTGAAATCATGGATTTCCTGACCGATAAGGACAATCCCTGGTCCCTGGTAGTGGTTAGTTCCAACGACCGTTGGGAAGAGCAGTGCGCCCGTGTTCTGGAGATGGACTCCGGCAGATTAATCAAAGACTCCGGCCCATGTTGAATATCACAAAGAACAGACTGAACCGGGACGTGGACCTGCGGCAATTCGAGTCGGGGCGACTGGTCATCCACCAGCGGTACTACAAACATTTTAATCGCTTCCTGCTGGCCTTTGCAGGTATTGCGGTGATCATCCTGTTTTTGCCTTGGACACAGACCGTCAGCGGGACGGGGTATCTCACCACCCTGCGGCCCGACCAGCGGCCCCAGACGGTGCAATCACCCATCCCCGGACGGATCGAGAAATGGCATGTCCGGGAAGGGGACTTTGTCCTTGCAGGCGATACGATCCTGGTCATGTCGGAAGTCAAAGACGAATACTTCGACCCGCAGCTCGTAGACCGCACGCGTCAGCAGATCGATGCGAAAAGCCGGTCGGTGGGATCCTATCAGGAGAAGGTACGGGCACTGGAGAACCAGGTAGCCGCCCTGGGCCAGGAGCAGGCCCTGAAACTCGAACAGACGCGGAATAAGCTCATGCAGGCCCGGTTAAAAGTCAAGAGCGACAGTATTGACCTGGAGGCTGCCCGTACAGGGATTTCCATTGCCCAGCGGCAGTACGACCGGACCAGTACCCTCGAGGAGGAAGGTCTCAAGGCAGTCACGGATGTGGAAGAGAAACGGCTCAAGCTCCAGGAGGCGCAGGCGAAGCTCATATCGGCGGAAAACAAGTTGCTGGCGAGCAAGAATGAGGTGTTGAACGCCCGGATGGAAGTGGGGCGCATTCAGGCCGAGTATCAGGACAAGGTCGCCAAAGCGCAAAGTGAGCTATTTACGGCCCAGTCGGCACAATTCGATACGGAGGCCCAGGTGACCAAATTGGAAAACCAGTTCACGAATTACGAGCGGCGGCGCGAATTGAACGTGATCCGCGCGCCCCAGGCAGGGTACGTCAACAAAGCGCTGCAGGCCGGGATCGGCCAGACCTTCAAGGAGGGCGAACAGTTGGTGAGCATCATGCCGGCGTCCGTAGACCTGGCGGTGGAAGCCTACATTTCCCCCATCGACCTGCCGCTCATCCACGTGGGCGAGAAGTTCCGGATCCAGTTTGACGGCTGGCCGGCCATCGTGTTCAGCGGGTGGCCCAATATCTCCTTCGGGACCTACGGGGGGGTTGTTGTGGCCATCGAAACCTATATCAGCCCGAATGGCAAGTACCGCATATTGATAGCCCCGGACCCGGACGACCACCCCTGGCCGGACAAGATCCGCGTCGGGTCCGGGGCGAACAGCCTGGCATTGCTCGAAGATGTACCCATCTGGTTTGAAGTCTGGCGGCAACTCAACGGATTCCCGCCAAACTACTACACCCCGGAGCGGTCGGCGGCGGGATTAAGCGGAAAAAACCAGCCATGAAGATACCGGTGATTCTCATCGCGTGCATCTGCTGCCTGGCGGGGCTTCAGGCCCAACCAGGCAACCTCCCCGAACGGGCCGGCAACCCGGAAGGCCAATCGGACACCCTGGTTTTGGGGTTCCGGGAATTCATTGCGCAGGTCAAACAGTTCCACCCGCTGGCCCGTCAGGCGCGGCTCGTCCTGGACGCGGGGGAAGCCGGTTTGTTGCAGGCCCGCGGTGGCTTCGATCCGAAACTCGAGGTAGACCTCGAGCGGAAAGAGTTCAAGGGCACCGAATACTACGACCGCCTGAACGCCACTTTTAAGATTCCCACCTGGTACGGCGTGGAATTTAAGGGGCAGTTTTCCGAGAATGACGGGGCCTTCCTGAACCCGGACGAGGCCCTGCCGGACGCGGGGTTGTACAGCGCCGGGGTTTCCGTATCGGTTGGCCGGGGCATCTGGATGGATAAAAGGATGGCGGTGCTGAAGAAGGCCCGGCTCTACCGCCAACAGAGCCAGGCAGATCTGGAGCTCCTGGTAAACGCCCTTCTTTTTGAGGCCTCCCTGGCGTATTTTGACTGGTTGCAGGCCTATCAGGATCTCGCCGTTTTTGAAGGGTTTGTGCGGAATGCCCGGGTGCGGCTGGAAGGCATCCGCCAAAGTGCCCTGGCCGGGGACCGGCCTACCATCGACACGGTGGAGGCGCGCATCGCCTTTGCCAACCGGCGCCTCAGCCTGGAACAGGCCCGGGTTCGCACTACACAGGCCGCCCTGGAGGTGTCTACCTATTTGTGGCTGGAAGACGACCTGCCCGTGGAACTCCAACCCTGGGTGGTTCCCGAGGTCAATCCGGCACTGTCCGTAGACCGGGCCCTGGGTCTGGACCTGGAATTGGGCGAAGACTGGATTTCCGCCGAACACCCGAAGCTGCGCTCCCTCCAGTATAAATTGGAGGCCCTCGATGTGGAGCGCCAATTGAAGGCCAGCCGGTTGCTCCCCGAGATTGACCTGGAATACAACTTCCTGACCGAGACGCCCGAATTGCTGAACTCCTTCGATACGGGTCAGTACAAAGGGGGCCTCAGTTTCCGGATGCCGCTGTTCCTCCGGAAGGAACGGGGGGAACTCAAACTGGCCAAAATCCGGTTTCGGGACACGGAACTCGAAAGGCTCAGCACCCAGGTGGGGATTCGGAACAAGGTTTTGGGTATCTTTACCGAGTTGGAGTCCTTTGAGACCCAGAACAGCCTGATCCGGGATATTGTCAGGGACTACGATCAGCTGCTTCGCGCCGAGGAGCGGAAGTTTGAATTCGGAGAGAGTTCCGTGTTCCTGATCAACTCCCGGGAACGGGCCCTGATCGACGCCCGCCTGAAATCGAATGAAGTGGGCAACAAGTTCCTTTCTGCCAAGGCGAAGCTCTTCCAGGCACTGGCGCTGGGGCAGGAGGAGGTTGGGGAACAACCCTGAGAAGGCATCGAGCAGCGCGCCAGCGGATACTCCGGGTTGCAGAAAAGACCCGCCGTGTATCCATTTAACGGCCCGCCAGTGTAAATTCGCGACGCAGTCCAAACCCGCAACCGCCATGAAACAACGCAGCCGCACCGCCCGGAATATCCTGATAGACACCTTTTACATCGTGCTGGGGATTGCCTCGGCCGCCTTCGGCCTGGAAAGTTTCCTGTTGCCCAACCGGTTTATCGACGGGGGCGCCACAGGGATCTCCCTGTTGATCTCCAGCGTGGCGGACGCACCCCTCGCCCTGCTCATCGTTTTGGTAAATATCCCATTCCTGGTCTTCGGATACCGGGTGGTGGGACGGGGTTTTGTGCTGCGGGCCGCCCTGGCCATCCTGGGCCTGGCCGTCTCCCTGACCCTGTTCGAGTACCCGGAAGTGACGGACGACCCGTTGCTCGTTTCCGTGTTTGGCGGTTTTTTCCTCGGGGCGGGGATCGGCCTGTCCATCCGGGGAGGCGGCGTGCTGGACGGCACCGAAGTCCTGGCCATCTACCTGAGTAAGAAACTGCGGGTGAAAATCGGGGATGTAATCGTGATGATCAATATCGTGATTTTTGTCGCGGCCGCCTACCTGCTCTCCCTGGAAGCGGCCCTCTATTCGATGCTCACCTACCTGGCGGCATCCAAAACGCTCGATTTTGTGGTAGACGGGGTGGAGGAATATCACGGGGTGACGATCATTTCGGAGAAAAGCGACGCAATCCGCGAAATGCTTATCGAGAAACTCGGGCGCGGGGTGACCCTGTTACCCGCCCGGGGCGGTTACCGGGTTAGCGGAGGCCACCGGAGCTACGAGGCGGTGTTTTCGGTGATCACGCGATTGGAAATCAGCAGGTTGTATCGTGAACTGGATGAAATTGACCCCGGGGCCTTTGTGGTGATGCACCGTATTAGCGATACGCGGGGCGGGATGATCAAGAAACGCCGGCTCTAGCTTGTTGCCGGAGGGTCTGCGGCGGGGCCGATCCGGGCCTGCAAGCGAACTTATTTGCTGATAAAGAGATAGGTAATCGAGCCCTTCTGCCCGTCCCGGGTGGCCGGGCTGAAACGCGCCCGTTGCGCATAGGCGATCGCATTCTCCACCAGGCAGCCATTCGATGTGGAGGAACTGTTCGCGTTGAAGTGTGCATCGGTGACATACCCCTGGCGGTCCACTTCGATGTTGACCACCACTTTACCCCCTTCGATACAGGTGTAGATGGGGGGCGGCAACTCATAGGCATTGCGGTCTACCAGGGAATAGGAGATGGAAGTCCGCTTGTCCTTCAGGTAATTCGTGTACTCTTTTTTTACAGCCTCCTTTTCCCCCAGCAACTCCCGGGAAGCTTCCCGTTTTTGTGCGAGTTCCCTGAGGTGATCCGAAAATGCTGCGTTGTCTTCCGAAAGGTCGGAACCGGGGTCTGAGTCGGAGAGTTCCTGGCGCTCCTCGAGGATTTCCTGAAGGGTTTTCAGGGGTTCGGGATTGCCGAAACTGGGTTTCGCCGTCTCGTTAAAGGCCATGTGGCTTTCGACGTCGGCCTGCTGGGTCTCCTCCACCTCCTGCTCTTCCTCCACCAGGGTCTCCAGGTCTTCCTCGGAAAGGCTCATCTCGATTACGTACTCCTCGGCCTGTACGCTGCCCAGATGTATGTTGAACAGGGTCAATACCACGATTCCCAGCGTAAAGCCGGTAATGAGAAGCGATAATTGACTGCGGTTCAACTGCATAATCCTAATAACCCTTATTTCTGTATTTTATTTCATGCCGGCGCCGGATACTGCGGCCGCCGATGTTGTCCATGTGCCGTGTAACGGGTCAGACATCGAAGCCCTTTTCCCGAAATGCTTCCCGGAATGCGTCCGGGGTATGGGCTTTATTTACGGAATACGGACCCGTTTTGGTTCTTTTCAATGCAGAAAGATACGCCCCGGAACCCAGAAATTGCCCGAAATCATGGGCCAGGGAGCGGATATAGGTGCCTTTGCTGCAGGTGACGCGGAAATCCACTTCGGGCAGCGCAATCCGGGTCAGCTCAAAGGCATCGATCCGGACCACGCGGGTAGGGATATCCACTTGCTGGCCTTTCCTGGCGTACTCATAGAGCCGCTTGCCGTCTTTTTTAATCGCTGAAAAAACAGGGGGTTGTTGCCGGATTTCACCGGTAAAGGCCCGGGTTGCCTCCAAAAGGGCCTCCGGGGTAATATGTTCGGTGGGGTAGGTGCCTTCCGGGGGGGTCTCCAGGTCGTAGGACGCCGTGACTGCGCCCAATCGGATGGTCCCGGTATACTCCTTGGGCAGGCCCTGCAGGCCGGCAATTTGTTTCGTGGCCTTCCCCGTGCAGATCAACAGCAGGCCTGTGGCGAGCGGGTCCAGGGTCCCGGCGTGCCCCACCTTGATTTTCTTGAGGGAAAAAGCGCGCCGGAGCGTCCATTTAACAGCGTTCAGCGCCTGGAATGACGACCATTCGTACGGTTTGTCGATCAGCAGGACCTGACCGCTTAGGTAGGATTCTTTGCTAAATTCCAATTGTAGTTCTTTGGGGGTGCCGGGTTAACCGGCGAGCCAGGTTCCCAACCCGATGGCCAGGAGACCTGCCAGCAGGCAATATACGGCAAAATAGGTTAGTTTGCTGTTGCGGACCAGGCGGATCATCCAGGTGCATGCCAGCAGGCCCGAGAGGAACGCTGCCGCAAAACCGGCCGCAACGGGCACGGTATTCCCGCTTTCGAACACCAGGCCGCCGTCCAGGAGGTCCTTGGCGATTTTGCCCAGGATCAGGGGGACCACCATCAGGAAGGAAAAACGGGCAGCCTTCGATTTATCGACCCCCAGCAGGACGCTGGTGGCGATAGTGGCCCCGCTCCGCGAGATGCCGGGGAGCAGTGCCACGGCCTGCGCGATGCCGATTACAAAGGAATTGACGTATGAAACGGGCCGCTGGGTCTGCCGGGCCCTGTCTGCCAGGAAGAGGAGCAAGGCCGTAATCAGCAGCATACAGCCGACAAAGACGATGCTGCCCCCGAAAAACATTTCGAGTTGTTCCTCCAGAAAGAAACCGATCAGTGCAGCCGGGACCATGGACAGCACAATTTTCGCCGAAAACCGCGTGGCCTCGTTGTCGCGGAACTGGAAGAGCCCGCCCAGGATTTCAGCTACGTCCCGGCGATAGACCACCAGGGTGCTGAGGGCCGTGGCAAAATGCAGTACCACCGTAAAAAGCAGGCTTTCTTCAGGCAGGGAATCGTCGCCCAGGAGGGCCTTGCCGAGTTCCAGGTGGCCGCTGGATGATACGGGGAGGAATTCGGTGAGTCCCTGGATAATCCCGAGCAGGATGGCATCGATGAGCTCCAAGGATCCTAGCTGGATTTTTTCTTGTGGGGGTTCGCGAGAATCGCATAGACCTGAATCCCCAACCCGATCAGGACCAGGGTAGGCGCCAGGCGGATACGCCGGAAACTGAAGATTTCCGGGTTAAAGACGTTCGGGTCGTCGCTGCCCCCGCCCGCCATCAGGATATAGCCGAGGGCGATAAAGCCGAGGCCGACAGCCATGAGTATGTAGTTTCGCTTCTGGAATATAAACTCCCGCTTGGGCTTCTGGCTTTCCGGGGATTTGTGTTTTTTACTCATGCGACAAAGGTAATGAACCTAATAATATAAATCGTCCGTCCGCAGGTTCAGGAAGCGCTGCGTGGCAAAAAAGGTGCTGATTCCGGCAATGAATATGCCGAGCAGGAAAACGACCCCAAAGAGCAACCCGATTTGCGGGAGGTCGTCCAGCAGCCCCAGTTCCGGGAAGTTGCCGTCCAGGTAAACCAGCAGGCCGTAGAGTGCCAAAAGTGCCAGGCAGGCTCCGATCATCCCGAGTTTGACACTGGTGGCGATAAACGGCCGGCGGATAAAAGCCTTGGTGGCCCCCACCATTTGCATCGTCTTGATGATAAACCGGCGGGAATAGATCGAAAGCCGGATGGAGGAGTTGATGAGCAGCACGGCGATCAGCGTGAAAACCGCCGAGGCCACCAGGATGCCCAGCCCGATCCGCTGGACGTTTTCACTCAGCAATTCGATGGTGGGCCGGTCGTAGCTCACTTCTTCCACAAAAGATTTTTCCCCGATGACCCCGGCGATGGAATCGACCTGTACCGGGGAGACAAACGCGGCATTCAGCTGGACGTCAATGGAGTTTTTTAAGGGGTTGTACCCGAGGAATTCCATAAAATTCTCGCCGATCTCCTCGCTGTGCAATTCGGCGGCTTCCTCCTTGGATACGTACACGGCCGATTTGGTGTAATCCGCCATCACCAGGCTTTTTTGGAGCTGGTCAATTTCCACCTGTTTGGCGGAATCCCGGAAAAACACGGAAATCGTGATCTGTTCCTTGAAATGGTCGCCGAGTTTCTGGGTGTTGAGGACCAGCAGCCCGAGTATTCCCAGGAGGAAGAGCACGAGGCCGATGCTCAGAGTCACCGAAAAATAAGAGGATATCAGCTTCCGTTTCTGGTAGCGTTCAAAAGACTTGCTCATAGCGCTTGCTCAATGAATACCGGAACCGGCGGGCAGTTGTATCGGACGGGTTCCGGCAGGTCCGGACCCGGCGCCAGGCCCTGGCCCAATTCACCGTAAAAATAGGAAAGTAAACGGATTCCCCTTATTTTTGCGCAAATTAATGACCGGGGGTTCCGCCCCGGTTGGTTTACCCCTGAGACATGCAGTACAATTTTAAGGAAATCGAGTCCCGGTGGCAGCAATATTGGGCCGATAACCAGACGTTTCAAGCGGAGTTCCCTTCCGATAATCCCAAGTTCTATGCGCTGACGATGTTCCCGTATCCCTCGGGCGCGGGATTACATGTCGGCCACCCGCTGGGCTACATCGCCTGCGACATCTATTCGCGTTTCAAAAGGCACCAGGGTTACAACGTACTACAGCCCATGGGGTATGATTCCTTTGGGTTGCCGGCCGAACAATACGCCATCCAGACCGGCCAGCACCCGGCCATCACCACGGAGGCGAATATCGCCCGTTACAGGGAGCAGTTGGATGCCCTGGGATTCTCCTACGACTGGAGCCGCGAGGTGCGGACTTCGAACCCGGGGTACTACCGGTGGACCCAGTGGGTCTTTATGCAGCTTTTCGATTCCTGGTACGACCGGGAGACCGATAAGGCACGGCCCATCCGGGAGCTTGTCGATCGCTTTGAATCCGGGGGGAACGCCGCCGTGGATGCGGTATGCGATGCGGACACACCGGAATTTTCCGCGTCCGACTGGCAGGGTTTTGACCGGGCGGACCAACAGCGCATGCTGTTGAAGTACCGGCTTACCTACCTGGCCGAGGCAGAGGTAAACTGGTGCCCGGAATTGGGGACGGTACTCGCCAATGACGAAGTGGTCAACGGGGTATCCGAACGGGGGGGCTTCCCGGTGGTGCGCAAAAAGATGACCCAGTGGATGATGCGGATTACCGCCTATGCCCAGCGGCTGCTGGACGGGTTGGACGAAATTGACTGGCCCCAGCCCCTGAAGGATGCCCAGACAAACTGGATCGGCCGCTCGGTCGGGGCTTCGGTGATTTTTAAAACCGTGCCAAACGCCCATCAGGCCGAATCCTTCGACATTGAGGTATTCACCACCCGGCCCGATACGATCTTCGGGGTGAGCTTTATGACGCTGGCGCCCGAGCACGAGCTGGTGGGACGGATCACCACCCCGGAGCAGCAGGAGGAAGTGCAGGCGTATATCGAAGCCACTTCCCGCCGTTCGGAACGCGACCGCATGGCGGATGTGAAAACCGTATCCGGGGCCTTTACCGGGGCCTATGCGGCCCATCCCCTCACCGGGGAGCCCGTGCCGGTCTGGATCGGGGATTACGTGCTGGCAGGATACGGTACCGGGGCGGTGATGTCGGTGCCTTGCGGGGACCAGCGGGACTACGATTTTGCGAAACATTTCGAGCTGCCCATCCCGAATATCTTTGAGGGGGTGTCCCTGGAAGAGGGGGCTTATGAAGAGAAGGACGGGGTGGTGATTGCCCAATCCGGTTTTATCAGCGGCCTGGGGCGGGAAGCCGCCACCCGGAAGGTGGTCGACGCCCTGGAGGAAAAAGGCCTGGGCAGAGGGACCATCAACTACCGCCTGCGCGACGCGGTATTCAGCCGGCAGCGATACTGGGGGGAACCATTCCCCGTATACTACGACGCAGACGGGTTGCCCCGCCTGTTGCCGGAGCACTGCCTCCCTCTGGAACTGCCCGAAGTGGAAAAATACCTGCCCACGGAAACCGGGGAACCCCCACTGGGGAACGCCACCCGATGGGCCTGGGATACCGAAAAGGAAGCCGTGGTGGAGAATTCCCGGATAGACCGCAAAACCGTGTTCCCGCTGGAATTAAACACCATGCCGGGTTGGGCGGGAAGTTCCCAGTACTTCAACCGGTACATGGACCCGGGCAACGACCAGGCCCTGGTCTCTGAAGAAGCTATCGGCTATTGGGAGGACGTGGACCTGTACATAGGCGGAAGCGAACACGCCACGGGCCACCTGCTGTACTCGCGGTTCTGGCAAAAATTTATGTTCGATCGCGGCTGGGTGCCCAAAGACGAATATGCCCAAAAGCTGATCAACCAGGGGATGATCCTCGGCACGAGTGCGCTGATGTACCGCAAAAGCGGCACGCAGACATATCTCAGCAAAGGACTGGCGGATCGTGAAGCGACAGATGCCATACGCGTGGACGTCGGTCTGGTGAATGCATCCGATGCGCTGGACCTGGCTGGCCTGAAAGAGTGGCAGCCCCAATATGAAGACGCGGAATTTGTTGGGGAAGACGGGGAATTCTACGTGGATCGAGAAGTTGAGAAAATGTCCAAGTCCAAGTACAATGTCGTCAACCCGGACGAGATCTGCGAGGAGTACGGGGCGGATGCGCTGCGGATGTACGAGATGTTCCTCGGGCCCCTGGAACAGTCCAAACCCTGGAACACGGCCGGCCTTAGCGGGGTGTATGGTTTTCTGAAAAAATTCTGGCGCCTTTTCCACCAGGGGCCGGACCGCACCTTTGAGGTATTGGATGACACGCCCTCCGCGGCAGACCTGAAAACGCTGCACAAGACCATCAAAAAGGTAACCGAGGACATCGAGGCCTTCTCCTTCAACACGTCCGTCTCCACGTTTATGATTTGCGCCAACGAACTAACCGCGAGCAACTGCCGGTCTCGCGCCGTGCTGGAACCGCTGGTGGTGCTCATTGAGCCCTACGCGCCCCACATGGCCGAGGAACTCTGGCATCAATTGGGGCACTCGGAATCCGTGGCGCGGGAACCCTATCCGGTTTACGACGAGAAGTACCTGATAGAGAGCAGCAAGGAATACCCCATTTCCTTCAACGGTAAAATGCGCTTCACCCTGGAACTCCCCCTGGATATGAGCAAGGAGGAAATCGAAAAGACCGTGCTGGCCAACGAAAAAACCCGGCAGCAACTCGCGGGCCGGACCCCCAAAAAGGTCATCGTCGTGCCCGGCAAAATTGTCAACATCGTCGGATAGGGGTGTGTCGTTAATAATATTTAATAAATAGTTGTTACCCCCAAAAAAATAGGGGGTCAACATGAAAAACACTTGCTTTTTGACAGGCCAACCCCCTTGTTTTGTCGAAAAATTGGTTTGCATTCAATTTTTTACTACATCTTTGTTGTATAGCAACCAATCAAGCGACAAATGATTATCGGGATCCCAAAAGAGATTAAAAACAACGAGAGCCGGGTCGGGATGACGCCGGCCGGCGTCATGGAACTGGTCCACAACGGGCATACGGTACACGTGCAATCGGGTGCCGGGGCGGGAAGCGGTTTCTCGGACGATGATTACAAAAAAGTCGGGGCGCATATCCTGGATACCATCGGTCAGGTGTATACCCTGAGCGAGATGATCGTCAAGGTCAAGGAGCCTATCCGGGAGGAATACGACATGGTGCAGAAGGGCCAGGTGGTTTTCACCTATTTCCACTTCGCCTCCAGCCAGCGGCTCACCCAGGCGATGATCGACAGCCGGGCCGTTTGTATTGCCTATGAGACCGTCGAGGATTCGGACGGGACGCTGCCGCTGCTCACGCCCATGTCCGAGGTGGCCGGGCGGATGGCCATCCAGCAGGGGGCCAAATACCTGGAGAAGCCCAAGAAGGGACGCGGCGTGCTTCTGGGCGGGGTGCCCGGGGTGCCCCCGGGGCGGGTCCTCGTGCTCGGCGCCGGTACCGTGGGGATCCAGGCGGCCAAAATGGCAGCAGGCCTCGGGGCCCACGTAACCATGCTCGATATCAACATGAAACGGCTGCGGTACGTCAACGACGTAATGCCCAGCCATGTGGTCACCGAATATTCCAATGAATACAACATCCGCAAGCATATCCGGACGCACGACCTCATCGTGGGCGGCGTCCTCCTCAAGGGGGCCCGGGCCCCGAAGCTCATCACCCGGGACATGCTTCGCTGCATGCGGCCGGGGACGGTCATTGTGGACGTGGCCGTAGACCAGGGGGGCTGTGTGGAGACTACCCGGCCCACTACCCACGAGAACCCGGAATATATTGTCGACGACGTGGTGCATTACTGCGTCGCGAACATGCCGGGAGCGGTACCCTATACGTCCACTCTGGCGTTGACCAACGTTACCCTCCCCTATGTGCTGAACCTGGCCAACAAAGGCTGGGAGGCCGCCTGTGCCGCCGATGCATCCCTGAAAAAAGGGCTGAATATCGTAGATGGGCAGGTAGTCTATTCGGAAATCAGCGAGGCCTTCGACCTGAGTGCCCGTGTCCTGGTCTGACAGTACATTCTGTCAGTTTTAACCCATTTGGAATTGCAATGCGCGGATCCGGCTGGTATGGCCGGATTTTTGCTGTAGAAGTGATACATTTAGAACATTAAAGTTACAAGACCATGATGGGATATTATATACTGATCGGCGCCATTGCCCTGGTGAGCTGGCTGGTCAGCAATAAACTGAAATCAAAATTCCGCCATTATTCCAAGGTGCAATTGCGCAATGGGATGAGCGGGGCCGAAATTGCGGAAAAGATGCTGGCGGACCACGGTATCCGGGATGTTAAGGTGGTGAGTGCTTCCGGGATGCTCACCGACCACTACAACCCGAGGAACAAGACGGTGAACCTGAGCGAGGGCGTCTATAGCCAGCGAAATGCTGCCGCTGCCGCAGTAGCCGCCCACGAATGCGGACACGCCGTCCAGCATGCCCAGGCCTATGAGTGGCTGACGTTGCGTTCCCGCCTGGTCCCCGTGGTGAGTATCACTTCCGGGCTGTCCATGTGGGTGGTGTTTGGCGGGTTGATCCTGGGGGCCGCTTCGGGTGCCGGGATGGGCTTTTACATCGCCGTGGCGGGCCTGATTATGATGGGCCTGGCTACGCTGTTCAGCTTTATCACCCTCCCTGTGGAATACGATGCCAGTAACCGCGCACTCGCCTGGCTGAAACAAAAAAACATGGTTACCCCGGACGAGTACAAAGGATCCGAAGATGCCCTAAAATGGGCGGCGCGAACCTACCTGGTAGCAGCCATCGGTTCCCTGGCCACCCTGGTCTATTGGGGGCTGCAGGTATTTGGCGGAAGGGATTGAGGTATTACGGTCAGATACTGATCTGACGGTCGATTTGCTGATCCAGCGAAATGAAGGTCTCCGTTCGGGACACCCCTTCAATTTGCTGGATTTTTTTATTCAGCAGGTGCATGAGGTGTTCGTTGTCGCGGCAGAGTACCTTGATCAGGATGGACCAGTTGCCGGTGGTGTAATGGCATTCGAGCACTTCCGGGATTTTTTCGAGTTCCCGTACCGCATAGGGGTTGCTCATGGCCTTGTCCAGGAAAATGCCGATGTACGCCATGGTGGTATAGCCCAGCACCCGGGGGTTGATAACGAACTTGGAACCGGTGAGCAGGCCGGATTTTTCGAGTTTGCGAAGGCGCTGGTGGATGGCGGCACCCGAAATCCCGATATTCCGTGCAATTTCGAGTATGGGTTTCCGGGCATCCTCCATCAGGTATCTGAGGATTTTCTTGTCGATCCCGTCGATATGCAGGTTCCCATTGGTAGATTTCATGCGCCTACAGGTGTTGGAACCTTAAAGATACCATAATTATACAGAGTGCATGTGTCCAACCGCGGGTAGGGCACCCGGCCTCAGCTAGCCACCGAATCCGGATTGTATCCCAAATAGGGGACATCGTACTCCCGGAAGGCGATGCCGTTTGCCGCCAGTTCTGCCAGTACGGGCTCGTAAATACCGGGGTCTTTCGGGATCTGCACCCCGGGGGTATCATAGGTGCCCTCCAGGATCAGCAGGGTGGCCATCGCCACGGGCAGCCCGACCGTCTTGGACATGGCTGTCAGGCGCTTGTTTTCCCCGAGCACCACCATATTCGAGTCGAGTTGGTGCTTCCTGCCATCCAGCTGGTAGCCAAATTTATGGTACATGACGATCATATCCCGGTCGTCGGGCCCCAGCGTCCAGCTGGCCTCCAGGATTTCCTGCAGGATCTGGGCCGGCGTTGCATTCTCCAGGGTGATGGTTCGGTCCCGGTCAAAGAGGTGGATCTCCAGCAGCTTGCCCCAGATGATATCGTCCTGATCGATTTTCAGGTAGTGCCGGAGTTTGAGTTCCACCGAATCCGTAGGGGAATAGGGAAGGAACAGGTTCGTAAAATCCCGGTAGGACATCCCCCGGGAATTTTCAATCCGGTAGCTGTCGTCGGTCATGCCGAGCTGCACAAAGATGTTCCACGCGCGGGAGAACCCCACCCGCCGCATGGTCCCCCGGTAGAGCGTGAGGGCATCCTGCAGGCCGTAATCTTCCCGGTAGCTGAGGGAGTCCCGGTTTGCGTAGGCCTCGAATGTGCCGTACCCTTCGATTTCAAGAAATTCGGTCCGCCGGAAAAGTTTGTGGTACGGGATGTACTTGTAGGTGCCTTCCTGCTTGAATTTGGCCGCACCCCCCTGGCCCGCCACTACCACATTTCGGGGATTCCAGGTAAATTTGTAGTTCCAGAGGTTTGTATCGCTCTGGGGGGAGACCAACCCGCCGGTAAAAGATTCGAACAGGAGGATTTTGCCCCCCCGGGATTTGATCCGGTCGATGACCTGCATGGCGCTCATGTGGTCGATGCCGGGGTCCAGGCCAATCTCGTTCATAAAAACGAGGCCTTTTTTGCGAACTTCGGAATCCAGTTCCCGCATTTGCGGGCTGATATACGAGGCGGTGACCAGGTGCTTCCCGAATTCCAGGCAATCCCGGGCAATGTCGATATGCAGGGCGGCCGGAAGCATGGAAATAACGATATCAGACGCGCCGACCGCTTTGCGGCGCGCTTCCGCCCGGGCGATGTCCAGGGAGACTATTTCGGTTCTGGGATGATCGCTCACCGCTTTGGGGAGCTGATCGGGGTGTTTATCGGCAATCACCAGCCGGAGGTCTTTTTCGCCAGACTTGCCGAGGAGGTAATGCAGCAGGTAGGATGAGGATTTGCCAGCCCCAACCACCAGGATTTGTTTTGACATGAGAATCTGTTTGGTGTTTGAGAAATACGAAGGTATCAAATTGTTACATTTGTAAAAAAATAGCGAGGTATAGTTGTGAACAAAACAATTGTTATTGCCGGGGCGGCCCTCGGACTCACAGGCGTGGCCCTGGGCGCCCTGGGCGCGCACGCACTCCGGGAGCAGTTGGAACCCGTCGCCCTGGAGAGTTTTCAGACGGGTGTCCGGTACCAAATGTACCACGCCCTCTTTCTCTTGTTTCTCGGGGTGGAGCGCACCCTGGGGGAAGGAACGCGAAAATGGACTTTCCGGTTTATCCTGGGCGGCACCCTCTGCTTTTCATTTTCGATCTACCTGCTGAGCACTTCGGGGATCACCGGCTGGGATTTCAGTTCCATCGGCTGGGTAACCCCGGTAGGGGGGCTCCTCCTCCTTACAGGCTGGGGATTACTGCTTTACCGAGTTTTCCGGTTAACCGGCAGATAAGTTTTCTGCCCTTAGCCGGGCACCTTACATTTGCAATGAATTAAACTAACATAAATTCAATTTCTATGAGTACATCCACCTCGCAGACGAAATCGATTTCGTTGAAAGCGTACGGAATTACCTCAGACACGGTACACTATCAATTGCCGGCAGACGAATTGCACCGAATCACCATTGAAAAAGGCATGGGACGGGAAGCGGATTCCGGAGCGCTTGCAGTGGAAACAGGCGAGTTTACGGGCCGCTCCCCCAAGGACCGCTTTATCGTAAAAGACGACATCACCGCGGACCGGGTATGGTGGGGGGATATCAATATTCCGTTTGAACCTGCGGCCTTTGACCGGCTCTACGACAAAGTAGTCAGTTACCTGAGCGACCGGGAGGTGTATGTGCGGGATTGTTTTGCATGCGCGGACCCGGAATACCGGATGGGAATCCGCGTGGTCAACGAGTACCCGTGGTCCAACCTTTTTGTATACAACATGTTTATCCGACCGGAGGCCGGGGAACTCAAGGGGTTCGACCCGGAGTGGACGGTAATCAATGCCCCTGGTTTTAAGGCCGACCCGGCGGTGGACGGGACGCGGCAGCACAATTTTGCCATACTGAATTTCAGCCGCAAGGTGGCGTTGATCGGCGGAACAGGGTATACCGGGGAAATCAAGAAGGGAATTTTTTCGGCATTGAATTTTATCCTCCCGGTTTTCCGGGATACGCTGCCCATGCACTGCTCGGCAAACGTGGGGGAATCCGGGGAAACTGCCATCTTTTTTGGCCTGTCCGGCACGGGAAAGACCACCCTGTCAACGGATCCCACGCGGAAGCTCATCGGGGATGACGAGCACGGATGGACCCCGGACAACAAGATCTTTAATTTTGAAGGGGGTTGTTATGCCAAGGTCATCAACCTCTCTTCGGAAAGCGAGCCCGAAATCTACCAGGCCATCCGGAAAGGGGCCATCCTGGAGAACGTCCGGCTCAACCCGGACGGTGAGGTCGATTACTCGGATACGAGCATTACCCAGAACACCCGCGTGAGCTATCCGATTCACCACATTGAGAACCGGCAGGAACCCTCTGTGGGAAAGAATCCCCGGCACATCTTTTTCCTGACCGCCGATGCCTTTGGGGTGATCCCGCCCATCTCCCGGCTCACACCGGCCCAGGCTGCCTACCATTTTATATCGGGTTATACGGCCAAGGTGGCGGGTACCGAAGCGGGTGTGGACGAACCGGTCCCTTCGTTTTCCGCCTGTTTCGGGGCACCTTTTATGCCGCTGCACCCAACGGTGTATGCCGAGATGCTCAGCCGGAAGATGCAGGAGGCCGGCACAAATGTCTGGTTGGTGAATACCGGCTGGACAGGTGGGCCATACGGGGTTGGTAGCCGGATGAAGCTCAAGTATACCCGGGCGATGATCCACGCGGCCCTGAGTGGCCAGTTGGGGCTGTACACCTATGATACCTACCACATTCACTCCGTATTTGGGGTAGCCCAGCCGCGTAAGTGCCCGGGGGTGCCCACGGAGGTCCTGAGTCCGCGGGCTACCTGGAACGACGATAAAGCCTATTACACGATGGCCTTCAAGCTCACAAATGCCTTCCGGGAAAACTTCAAGAAATTTGAGCAGTACGCCACAGAGGAAATCCGCCGGGGCGGGCCGCAGCGATACGCATTTTGACCCTTCCTCCGCCCGGGAGGCAGGAAGGCGGTGCCTGCCGCTTCCCAATGAGAAATCACTGCAATAAAAAAAGGCTGCCAAAACCGGCAGCCTTTATTGTTTCGGGGTATTGCTGAATACAGCCCGGCTTATTTCTTGTTGACGTCGTTGATATACTTCTGGAGGGCCATCGTCATGGACGGGGTTTCGGGCGTCGGGGCCTTGATGTCGATGCGGAGCCCTGCGTCCGTGGCGGCATTGATGGTGGAGTTGCCGAAGACAGCGATCCGGGTGTTGTTCTGTTCAAAGTCCGGGAAGTTCTTCAGCAGGGATTCAATGCCCGACGGGCTGAAGAACACCAGGATGTCGTAGTAGACATTCCTCAGGTCCGACAGGTCGCTGATTACGGTGCGGTAAAAGATGCCGCGGGTCCAGTTGATGCCGGCCTGGTCCAGGGTTTCCGGCACCTGGGGCTTAAGCACATCCGAAGAGGGCAGCAGGTACACCTCGTCCTTGTATTTCTTGAAAAGCGGGAGCAGGTCTACGAAATTGCGCTTCCCGACATAGATTTTCCGCTTGCGGTAAACCACGTATTTCTGGAGGTAATAAGCCACCGCCTCGGACTGGCAGAAGTACTTCATAGTATCCGGCACCTTAAAGCGCATTTCCTCTGCAATCCGGAAAAAATGGTCTACGGAATTCCGGCTTGTCAGGATGATGGCCGTGTACTTGGAAATATCGATCTTTTGCTGTCGGACGGCTTTGGCATCTACCCCTTCCACATGGATAAACGGTCTGAAATCTACTTTAACTTTTTCCTTTTCAATGAGCCTGGAATACGGGCTATTCTCCATTTTTGGTTCCGGTTGTGAAACCAGAATCGTCTTTACCTTCATAGAATCAAGCTTTTAGCAATCCTGAGATGATTAGAAAGGGGGAAATTTCAAGTGCGCAAAGGTACAAAATAAAATAGAAAAACTGCGATGCTATTACCTTTTGATGAATTTTCAGCACGGAGATCCAACCGATGGCATTAATGGTTATTAACAGGAATAATCCGATGCCTGCAACCACCTGGGACTGGGGGGTCAGGTAGGTGAGCAGCAGGTTGGCGGCAAATAGTATCAGGGCGCTGTAATTCAGATAACTCAGCTTGCTGAAGACCATGGATGCCGCCAGTTGCTCCGACTCAAACAGGTAGCCAGCAAGGAGTTGCGCCCCGACTTTCAGCAGCGTAAAAACCAGGAGGCCCCCGAGGATCACCGGGAAGATGAAGCGGGTACCCCACCGCATTTCCCCATCGAAGGCCAACCCGGCCAGGTAGGCAAACAGGGCCAGGTTCAGGAGTTGGAACACACACATGGCGATGTGGAAACCGCTCAGCAGGCGCCCCTTTTTGTTGTAGAGCACCACGTATTTATTGTTAAAGGGCAGGATGATAAAATTCTCGAAGCGGCTGTAGAACATACTGCGGGCGAATACCAGGGCAATCAGCCCGAGGAGGAGCAGGGCCGTGATCCAGTCATTCGAAGCGATATACCGTTCGACAGGTTCCATCAGCGATCGACTTTTTGGCTGTTCCCATTGAGTCCGAATACCAGGCCCGGCACCCCGGCAACCGCGCGGATATATGTAGGTGCTTCCCCCTTGTGGTCCTGATACCGGAACCGGAACGATACGCTGTCGGCCGGCGCCAGCATCTCGGGGAGGCTGTTGGTGTCATCCGGCCGGACACCGACGATGGACTGGGTTTCCTTATAGGGATCCATCAGGGCGATCCCGAATTTGAGCCCGGCCAGGGGAACCGGCCGGGCGTATGGGTTGTACAACCAGAAAGTACCGGTGTCCCCGGGGCGATAGGCGTTTTCCGGCCGCGTCCCCGCCTCGAGTTTGCGGTAAGAGGTAAACGGGTCCAGGAAGGTGCCGTATTTTTTTTCGCCTGCCTGGTCGGTGTAGTAATAGGGCGTCTCCCGGTCGATTACCCGGATAAAAAATACCCGCCGGCCCTGTACCCGGGCTTCGGAATCGTCGATGGAGTACTGGTTCTTCCGGTAATAGGCGTTGTTCAGGCTAAAGGCCGTCTCCCCGGAGTAAAAACGGTACATGGAAGCCTGGCGGTAGGAGTTTTCGAACACCACCGGATTCCCGTCGGCCACTTCCTGCAGGCTGGCCACCCAGGCTTTGTTCCCGTGGGCTTCAAAAGGCACCGGGAACAGGGGTTCATAGGCCAGGCCGATACGGAGGAAAAGCAGTACGGCGATGTTGGCGATGGAGGCCCGGGCGACCCATTTGCCTGTGGCCGGGTGTGTCAACAGGGTTTCCGCTACCAGAACGGCCATCGGGATGCAGGCGGCGATGAGCCACTGGGTCTGAATACGGCGCTGGAAACTGGAGAAGAGGAAGAACAGGAAGATTCCCCAGGCCACAAATTTCAGGGAGCGGCGAAACGTATCGGTGGGTCGGTATTTCCAAAGGCTCAGGTAGGCCCATGGGAAGGTCAGGCCGAACAGGGCGATGAGGTTTAAAAAATACCCGGCGGTAAATTTCGAAAAGCTGTACGGTTGGTTGGGCCGCTCAAAGAGGTGGTAACGCACGGAGACGAATTCCTGCTCGTAGAGCCAGTAGAGGTGCGGAAAGTAGGCCAGCAGGGAAACCGCCAGGGCGAGCCAGGCATACCCGGACCTCAGGAGCTTCAGGTTGGATAGCAGCACAAAGAGTATCACCAGGGCCGCGTGGTACTTACTGTACATCAGGGCGGCCATCACGAGCCCCAGGCCCACTGCAGGGACCATTCCCGGACTTCTCAGGAAATACCGGTAGGCCAGCAGGAAGAGGGCCGTAAAGAACAGCAGGGGGGTATCCGGCAGGCTCAGAAAGCCGTAGGCGTGCAACAGCGTAATGGAGAGAAACCAAAGCAGCACCCGGGCGGGGTTTTCGCGTTTCCCGGGGGCATCGATGAGCAACCAGAGGAGGAACAGGGTCCCGACACCCATCAACACGCTGACCACCCGTACGCCGAGTTCCCCGGGGATCAGGTTGCTTCCCAGGGCAATCATCCAGGCCACCATGGGCGGGTGGTCGAAATACCCCCAGGAGATATTTTGGGCATAGTACCAGTAATAGGCCTCGTCGTAAAGCAATTCGGTAAAAGCGGCCTGTGCCAGATTGAGGAGGAGCAGGCACCCTAGAAAAGCCGGCACTAGCCTGGGAGTCGTTTGGTTCATCGGCATGGAGGTTCGGCCAAAGTTACAAAATATGGGCAACGGCCCCGGCGGGCCGAACCCACAAAATTCCGGCCGTGTTGTCCCCGCGCCTCTAAAATTGGTATTTTTGCCCAAAACCCGGGATTCCATGACTGACGGGCTGGTGATTATCCCCACCTACAACGAAATAGAGAATGTCGAAGCGATCGTCCGGGCTGTATTCGGTCTGCCGAAGCCTTACGATGTGCTGATCGTGGACGATGCTTCCCCGGACGGTACGGCCGGTAAAGTCCGCGAAATGCAAGCCGAGTTCCCGGGGCGTCTGCACCTGGAAGAGCGGCAGGGGAAAGCGGGCCTGGGAACAGCCTATATCCACGGATTTAAATGGGCCCTCAAAAGGGACTACGCCTATATCTTTGAGATGGATGCGGATTTTTCCCACCGTCCCGGGGACCTGCCCCGCCTGCATCGGGCCTGCCTGGACGGTGCGGATATGGCCATTGGCTCTCGGTATAAAAAGGGGGTGAATGTGGTGAACTGGCCGCTCCACCGGGTACTGCTGTCTTACGGGGCTTCCTTCTACGTCAAATTGATCACCGGGATGAAAGTGGACGACCCCACGGCAGGGTTTATCTGTTACCACCGCCGGGTACTCGAAGCCATCGACCTGGACCAGGTGCGTTTTGTCGGATACGCCTTCCAGATAGAGATGAAGTTCCGCGCATACCTGCGGAAATTCCAAATTCAGGAAGTGTCTATCGTGTTTACGGACCGGGAGCGCGGACAGTCCAAAATGAGCAAGACCATCGTCTGGGAAGCCGTGTTCGGCGTGATCAGCATGAAGGTCCGGAGCCTGTTTAGAAAGAACGGATTATAGATGAAGAAATACCTCCTTACCAACGTCCGCATGGTCAACGAAGGCCGGATCACCGAGGGTGACCTGCTGATCCACGGACCCTATATCGAACGCATCGGCCCGCAGATCACTGCCGGGGGTGCTACGATTATCGACATGCGGGGGGCCTGGCTGCTGCCCGGCCTGATCGACGATCAGGTGCATTTTCGCGAACCCGGCCTGACCCATAAGGGGGACATCGCCTCGGAGAGCCGCGCAGCGGTTGCCGGGGGGATCACTTCTTTTATGGAACAGCCCAATACGGTGCCCCAGACCACCACCCTGGAAAAACTCGAGGAGAAGTTTGCCCTTGCCCGGGCCTCCTCCCATGCCAATTACAGCTTCCTATTCGGGGGTACGAACGACAACCTGGAGGAACTCAAGCGGCTCGACCCGAAAAGCTGTTCGGGCGTCAAGTTATTCCTGGGGTCTTCTACCGGGAATATGCTCGTGGATGACGAAAAAGTGCTGGAACAGATCTTCCGCAATACGGACATGGTCATTTCCGCCCATTGCGAGGACGAAGAGACGATCCGCAAAAACCTTGCGTATTACAAGGAGCAATACGGGGACGACATCCCTGTGGAACTCCACCCGATCATCCGCAGCGAAGAGGCCTGCTACCTCTCATCCTCGCGGGCGATTGAGCTCGCCAGGAAAACCGGGGCCCGCCTGCATGTCTTCCACCTGTCCACCGGGCGCGAAACCGACCTGTTCCGCAACGACATCCCGCTCTCGGAGAAGCAGATCACGGCCGAGGTGTGCATCCACCACCTCTGGTTTTCCTCCGACGATTACCGGGACAAGGGCACGCTGATCAAATGGAACCCCGCAGTCAAATCGACCCAGGACCGCTCCCGGTTATGGGAAGCACTGCTGGACGACCGCATCGATATCATTGCCACCGACCACGCGCCCCATACGCTGGAAGAAAAGAAAAACCCGTATACCTCCGCCCCATCCGGGGGGCCGCTCGTACAGCACGCTCTGCCGGCCCTGATGGAGAAAGTCCTGGACGGCAGGATTTCGATCGGGAAGGTGGTGGAAAAAATGTGCCACAACCCGGCCATCCTGTTCGACATCGATCGCAGGGGCTACCTGCGCGAAGGGTATTACGCCGACCTGGCGGCCGTTGCAGAAGACGACCCCTGGCGGGTAGGCCCGGCCAATATCCTGTACAAATGCGGCTGGTCGCCCTTTGAGGGTCAGCCATTCCGGACCCGGGTTATGTATACGTTCGTGAATGGGCACCCGGCCTATGAATTGGGCAGGGTTTCTGAAAAGCGAAACGCCAGAAGACTTACATTCAACCGATGATGCGCTACCTCTTTCCCATCTTATTGTTGATCTTGTTGCCCGGCTGCAGGCAGGAACTTGTCGAGAAACCCGATAACCTGATACCTCCGGAGCGCATGAGTGCCATCCTCTACGACCTGGCCATCATGGAAGCCATTGACGGGACCTACCGGGGAACCCTGGATCGAAACGGAATCGAGCCCGTTACCTGGGTCTATGAAAAACACGGGGTGGACAGCCTGCAATTTGCCAAAAGCGATTTCTACTATGCCTCCCGGCCCGCAGCCTATGAACGCATCTACCAGGAAGTGGCCGACCGCCTGTCGCGGGAACGCGACAGTATCGGGGAGGTAATCCGGAAGGGCAATGAGGCGGGCAGGGAAGCCGTTTCCGGGAAGTCTGAGAAGGATTCCCTTTAACTATTGGCCGTTTCGCGGTAATGCCTGCCGCAAATTTCCAGGATATCCCGGATGTCTGTGAACTGAAAGCCCCCGAGGGTTTTCAGGATTTTCCCGTTGTCGAATTGCTTCGGGTTCCTGAATGATCGGATTTGCGCCCCGGTGAGCCTGCGCTTACGCCCGGAAATATGCGACGCCAGCCAATCCAGTGGCCTCAGGAAGTTCATCTGCCAGTATTTCAGGGGTTTCTCAGGTGCCCGGACCTCTAGCACCCCGGCGATTTGACCAAGGATCTCCCGATAGGAGAGGTTGTTGCCCACCAACAGGTATCGGTTGTTGAAATGCCCGCCGTCCATGAGCAATATCATGGCGCGGACTACATCGCCGACCCCGACAAAGCCCGTACCTCCGGGGGGATAGTAGCGCAGGCCATTCCCTGCTGCAGCAATCAGGCGCCCGCTGCCCGAGTCGTAGGATCCGGGACCCAGGACCACCCCGGGGTTGACGATGGCAACCTCCAGGCCTTCCTGCCCGCCCCGCCAGGCCTCCATCTCCGCCAGGTATTTACTGGTGGCATAGACGTTCGTGCGCTGCGGGTCCCAGGGGTCTTCCTCCTTGCCGGATCCCAACTTGCCCCCGATGGTGGCAATTGAGCTGACGTGGCAGAGCTGTTTGATCCCGAGCCCCAGACAGCAGTTTACCACATTGCGGGTCCCCTCGAAGTTTGTTTTCAGGAGTTGGTTCCGGTCCGACGGGTCGAAGGAGATCAGCCCGGCACAGTGGTAGACGCGGCTGGCCCCGGCCAGGGCGGCTTCCAGGGCCGGCAGGTCCGAGAGTTCCGCTTCCACCCATTGGATGGCGTCCCAGGCCATGGCCAGTTCCGGGCCGTACCAGGCAAAGAGCCTGCGTACCCGCTGCAGGTCGCTGCCGGCCCGGTGGATGGCCCGGACCGGGCGCCCGGCCCGGGCCAATTCCATCAGCAAATGACTCCCCACCAGACCCGTTCCGCCAGTCACTAAATCCATGCGCCTAAATTAGGGAATCTGCCCCGATATATCCTTTGATTCACAACGGGAGCGCCCTGTTTTAACTATATTTGCTCCGAAAATTCAGGTACATGGCGACTAACTTTGTAAAGGAATTGGAATGGCGCGGGATGCTCCACGACGTCATGCCGGGTACGGAAGAACATTTGCTCTCCGGCATGCAGGCGGCCTATGTGGGAATCGACCCGACGGCGGACTCGCTCCATATCGGGCACCTGGTAGGGGTGATGATGCTCCGGCATTTCCAGATGGCCGGGCACAAGCCCATTGGCCTGGTAGGGGGAGCTACCGGGATGATCGGGGACCCCTCGGGGAAATCCGCCGAACGAAACCTGCTGGACGAAACGACCCTTAGGATGAACCAGGAAGCCATCAAGATGCAGCTTTCCCGGTTCCTGGACTTTGAAAGCGATGCCGAAAACGCCGCGGTCCTGGTGAACAACTACGACTGGATGAAGGATATCACGTTCCTGGATTTTATCCGGGACGTTGGCAAGCACATCACGGTAAACTACATGATGGCCAAGGACTCCGTCAAGAAACGCGTCTCGGACGAATCCGGCGAGGGCATGTCTTTTACGGAATTTACCTACCAACTCGTCCAGGGGTACGATTTTCTGCACCTGTACCGGAAATACAATTGCACGCTCCAGATGGGGGGCAGCGACCAGTGGGGGAATATTACCACAGGGACCGAGCTGATCCGCCGGATCGACGGGGGGAAGGGGTATGCCCTGACCTGTCCGTTGATCACCAAGGCGGACGGCACGAAATTCGGGAAGACCGAATCCGGGAACGTCTGGCTGGACGCCCATAAGACAAGCCCGTATAAATTCTACCAGTACTGGTTGAACACCTCGGATGAGGATGCCGAGAAATACATCAAGATTTTCACCTTCCTCAGCCGGGAGGAGATCGAAGGGCTGGTGGCGGAACACCGGGAGGCCCCGCATAAAAGGGAGCTGCAACGACGCCTGGCCGAGGAACTCACTACCATGGTCCATTCCCGGCAAGACCTGGAGAACGCCGTGACGGCCAGTTCCATCCTCTTCGGGAAATCGACTGCTGAGTCGCTCCGATCCCTGGGGGAGGAAACATTTATGGAGGTGTTTGAGGGCGTACCGCAATGCCACCTGCCAATCGGCGATATCGAATCGGGACTCGACATGGTGGCGGCCCTGTCGGCCCGCACCGGGTTCCTCAAATCGAACGGGGAGGCGCTGCGGGAACTCAAACAAAATGCCATCTCCGTCAATAAGGCCAAGGTAGACGACTCTTACACGATTACCGAAAAAGACCTGATCAGCGGGAAATTTGTTTTACTTCAGCGGGGCAAGAAGAATTATTTTGTACTCGTAGCCGATACGGACTGAGCCAAAGCAGCATCCCGGGCGCCCCCACCTGCCGCGAAATTGGCAGGATTTGCTTCTTTTTCCCTGCTTACCGGCCGATGGCGAGCAGGTTACAACCCCGGATATCCGAATGGTCGAACCGGCCGAGCACTTCAAAACCCTGGTCATCGGGGAGATGCCTGCCCAGATCCTGGGTGGCGATGAACGAACAGGAATGCCAGTTGGCGAGGTCGATGACATTGATCCCCCCGGTTCTCCCGGGGGTTACCGGGCTCAGCGGATCTTCCGTATCCCGGATTCGCACCTGCATCCAGGGCGGACACTGGAAGATGCCCCGGCCGGAAGAATAGGCCTGGGACAGCAATTCGGTCATCCCGTATTCCGAATGGACCCGCTCAAGCCCCAGGCCCCTGCACAGGCGCCCGTGCAATTCCTGCCGGATCAATTCCTTTCGCCGGCCCTTCATACCCCCGGTCTCCATGACCGTGGTTCCGGAGAGCTCCATCGGATGGGATTCGGCCAGGTCGAGCAGGGCAAAGGAAACCCCGATCAGCAGCACCCGGTCGTGCGCCCGGTCTGCCTCCCGAATCCGGGCGGCAATCCCGTCTGCGTCCCCATTGAGGAAACCGCTGCCTTCCCGGGCACCGGCCCGGATCAAACCCTCTACCATGTATATCAGGGACGAACCGGGACGTTCCTGATACGAGGGCAACAGGGCGAGGATACACCAATCGGAGACAGGGCCGAAAAAATATTCAAATCCCCGGGTATAGGAGGATGCGTAGAGCGACAAATCGGGCACAAAATGCCGGCTGAGCCCGCTGTCGGTGGTGCCGCTGCTTTGGAAAACGACAGTTTCGGTTGCCCCGCGGCGCAGGACTTTATGGCTTTTGAAAAATTCGATCGGGAGGAAGGGGATGTCTTCTGCCTGCGTCACTTCCCCGGGCGTCCGGCCGAGATGGCGGCAGAATTCCCCGTATACCGGCACGGTGCGGAACTGTGCGCGGAACACTTCCAGGGCGGCCTGCTCAAACGCCTCTCTGGAGGATATCTCAAAGAAATCATATGCTTCCATGGGTTGCCGGCTTGCGGCAAAAATAATACAATTGCCGCTGCGGCATGCGGGGATGACGGGATTCCGGTACCCGGGAAGGGATACGCTAGCGTACCACCAGTTTTTTGGTGGCGTACCGGCCTTTTTGCTCAACCCGGACCATATACACCCCCGGAACCAACAGGTCGATGGCCAGTGCATCTCCGCTGAGCCGCCTTTCCAGTACTACTTTTCCAAAGAGGTCGTAAACGCGGACGGTTTTAGGTGCCGCGGAGTCCGATTCGATATACACCACATTGGCGGTAGCCGGGTTGGGGTGCAGCCGGATGCGCGCCTCCCCCGATCCCGCGACCGCATCGGTCTGTTGGGCGGCGAGGCCGAATGTTCCCATGAAGAACAGCAGTAGGTAGATTTGCTTCATCAGGATGGTATTGATTTGGGATCAACAGTTTAAATATAAGGGCTCAGGGGCCTATCGGGGATAATTTGTTGTGAAGGGGGCATTTTTGTAGGTAAAGAAAAGGGGCCATGCCGTTCGTCGATAAAAACAGCAATTTTAACGACTGGCTTTCAGGGGGTAAGCTACCGGTGGAGGGAGGGGAATCCGTCTTATTTAACGATCAGTTTGCGGGTGGCGACTTTGTCGCGCTCATATACCTGGATGAGGTATACCCCTGCATCGAGGCCGGTGAGGTTCAGTTCCGAGCCCAGGATGGTCGTCTTCAGGACCGGGGTGCCCAGGACATTGTAGATATGCACGGTCTTGGGAGCATTCGAAGCGGTTACGATCTGTACTTTACCCTGTGTAACGGGGTTCGGGTACAGTTTGAAGCCCTCAATATCCCCCCGGTTATTCACCTCCTGGGAGAATCCGGCAGTAACAAAAAGCAGTAAAATAAAGGTGTAAAAGTGCTTCATACTCAGAGGCTCGCAAACCACATGCCACAAAGATAGCAGTTTTGCCCTGCGATTGCCCTGCAGCTTCCCTAAAGATCGAAATTTTTCGACGAAATGCGCTATCCCTGTACACTTTAACACGAAAGGCCGGCGGTATGTTATCGAATTGTTAGCTGTATTAAATTGGCGTTAAGCTACCTTTAAACTAGCGCTTTTGTTATATTTTTGGAACTCGTTCAACCAAACCGCGGCACCATGAAAAATCAGGATATCAAAATTCTACTCGTCGACGACGAACCCGATATTCTGGAAATCCTCAGCTACAACCTCACTTCCGAGGGCTATCAGGTGTATACGGCCAGGAACGGGGCAGAAGGCGTCGAAAAGGCGCGGAAAAAGAATCCCCACCTGATCATACTCGATGTGATGATGCCCGAAATGGACGGCATCGAGGCCTGCGAGATCATCCGCAAGACCAAAGGCCTGCAGGACAGTATCATCGCTTTCCTCACGGCCCGGAATGAAGATTATTCCCAGGTTGCCGGATTCGATGCCGGGGCGGACGACTACATCACCAAGCCCATCAAGCCCAAGGTGTTTATCAGCAAGGTCAAGGCGCTGCTGCGCCGGCTCAAAAATCAGGAAGGCTCCGGGGAGGACATCCTCAAGGTGGGCAAACTGGTCATCAACCGGGAAGAGTACAAGGTGGTCAATAAGGGAGAGGAACTCACATTGCCCCGGAAGGAATTTGAATTGCTGGCGCTGCTGGCCTCCAAGCCGGACAAGGTATTTAAGCGGGAGGTAATCCTGGACAAGGTCTGGGGCCAGGAAGTGGTCGTGGGCGGGCGAACCATCGACGTGCACATCCGGAAGCTCCGCGAGAAAATCGGGGAATCGCATTTCAAGACCGTCAAAGGCGTGGGGTATAAGTTCGTCGAATAATGGCCACCAAGCTCCGCAGGTCCTATCGTTTTTCCCTTCGTTCCGCCTTCTATATTACGTTGTTTCTGATACTGTCAGCCGGGATCCTCCTCTACCTGACGGATTTGATCGACGCCTATTGGATGGCGTTACCCGTGCTGGCTGTCCTGGTCTTTAGCATTGCGTTCCTGGTGGTCCAGATCCGGGCCGAACGCTTTATCTACCGTCGCATCGAGCAGATCTACGAGGACGTATCCCTTTTGGAATCCACCTCCCTGACCTCCGGGCCCATCACCACGGACCTGCGCACCCTGAACGAAGAGATTGAAAATTTTGCCCGTGCCAAGAAAATTGAGATCGACACGTTGCGGATCCGGGAAGAATACCGGAAGGAATTCCTGGGCAATGTGTCCCACGAGCTGAAAACCCCCCTCTTCACCGTGCAGGGCTACATCCATACGCTGCTGGACGGCGCCCTGGACGACAAAAAGGTTAGGCGCAAGTATTTGAACCGGGCGGCCAAGGGGGTTGAGCGGCTTATCTATATCATCAAGGACCTGGACCTGATTACCAAGCTGGAGGTTGGCGACCTGCACCTGGAATGGGAGACCTTTGACATTGTCGAGCTGATACAGAGCGTGTTCGACCTGCTCGAAATGAAGGCGGCCAGAAAGGAGATCAGCCTCGTTTTCGACATGGAATACACCACCCCCATCTACGTCCGGGCAGACAAGGAGAAAATCCAGCAGGTACTCACCAACCTGGTGGTCAATTCCATCAAATACGGGTATCCCAAGGGAACCACGGAGGTAAGCGTGGAGAACCTGATCAAGAACAAGGTCATTATCCGCGTCACCGACAACGGGGAGGGGATTGCCGAGCAGCACCTGACCCGCCTTTTCGAGCGCTTCTACCGGGTAGACAAAAGCGGCAGCCGGAAAGAGGGGGGCAGCGGCCTGGGCCTGGCCATTGTAAAACACATTATAGAAGCCCACAACGAAAAAATCTACGTGGAGAGCGACGTGGACGTGGGGTCCGAATTCTCCTTTACCCTTGAAAAGGCCAAGGGCAGCCCGGGCCCGGATTGAGGCAGTGTTCTGGCCCCGTTTTCGTAGCTTTGCGCTACCAAACGACCAATTGAGTGGGCAGTAAGAATAAACTGAAGCGCTTCCGCGACAACGAACGATTCACCAACGTCATCCAACCCGAACGGGAAAACCTGCTGAAAGGGGATTTTGAATACCGGGGCCGCTGGTCCGCGTTTTTCGGCAACGAAAACCCAATTGTGCTGGAACTCGGCTGCGGCAAAGGGGAGTATACCCTGGAATTGGCCCGCCGCAACCCGGGAACCAATTACCTGGGGGTGGACATCAAGGGAGCCAGGATCTGGCGGGGGGCCAAAACCGCCCTGGAAGAACCCCTGCCCAACGCGGGCTTCCTCCGGACGCATATCGAACTGATCGACCGGGTATTTGCCCCCGGGGAAGTGGCTGAAATCTGGATTACGTTTCCGGACCCGCAGATCAAATTCAAACGGACGAAGCACCGGATGACCAACCCGGATTTCCTGCGTCGCTACCGGGATGTGTTGGAGCCGGGCGGCCGGGTGCACCTGAAGACAGACAGCGAGTTCATGCACGGGTATACCCTGGGCTTGCTGCAGGGGCTGGGGATCCCGGTTCTTTATGCCAACCACGATATTTACAAAAACTCCGGCGCACCGGCCGAAGCGACCGGGATCCAGACTTTTTACGAAAAACAGTATCTTGAAAGGGGAAAAGCCATCACCTATCTCGCTTTCAGCCTGGATGCCTTATGACACACATGCTGACCTTGTTTTTTGCCACATTCTCGGCGGCCTTCATGGCTACCGTGCCCCCCGGGTTGCTCAACCTGAACGCCGCAAAGATCAGTGTGGAAAAAGGCAAGTCCAACGGAATCATCTTCAGCCTGGGGGTGTCCACCATGGTGGTGATCCAGGCGTATATCGCCGTGCTCATTTCCAAGTTCCTGTACCGGAACCCCGAGGTCATCGTCTGGCTGCAAAAGGCCGCCCTGGTGGTCTTTGCTTTTTTTGCCATCTACTTTTTCGTCAAGGCGCGAAAGGAAAAAGACCTCCCCCGTCAAATGGTGGAGGTGCGCCGGCGGAACAGTTACCTGAAGGGCATGGTCCTGGCCTCCCTGAATTTTCTCACCATCCCCTATTACAGCGCCCTGAACGCCATGTGGAACGCTTCCGGCTGGATCGACTTCAAATTCTGGGACATCGCGGTTTTTATCCTGTCGGCGGGATGCGGGACGTTTTCGGTCCTCTACCTCTATACCGTGTATTTTACCAAACTGGACTCGCGCACCAATGCATTTTCGAAGAACTCCAACTATGTGCTGGCCGTATTGATGGTAGTTCTGCTGGTCATCACCCTGATCCGCGTCTTTTACACCTGAACCCATGAGCGACCGCGACCCCCATTTTTTTCAGCGCGTTTACGAAGTAGTCCGCCAGGTGCCCTACGGGCGGGTGACTTCCTACGGGGCCATTGCCCGTTATCTCGGAACCGCCCGCAGCGCCCGGGTCGTCGGCTGGGCCATGAACCAGTCGCACGGGATGGAAGACGTGCCTGCCCACCGGGTGGTCAACCGCAACGGGTTGCTTACGGGGAAACACCATTTCGGGGGGACCCGCCTTATGCAGCAGCTCCTGGAAAACGAGGGCGTCCGCGTAGTGGAGAACCAGGTGGTGGATTTCCGGCGCCACTACTGGGACCCGGGAGAAGAACTGTAGGCCCGGGGGAAGAACTGGAGGCCCCGGGGAAGAACTGTAGGCCCGGGCTTTTTCATTGCCTTATTTATAAGGGGTTTGCCTTTTTCGGTTTGGATTCCAAGCCGTATCTTTGTTGTTTAGAATGAATTTGAATAAATCTATGGCTGTTTCACTCGACAAACAAGAAATCCGAAAAGCACTGGAAGGCATCACCGTCCCCGGGGAAGGCGAGAATATGGTGGCAAGCGGGGCCGTCCGGAATATCCAGGTGTTCGGGGATGAAGTGGTCGTGGATATCACGATAAAAAACCCGAGCCTCCAGGCCAGGAAAAAGACAGAAGTGAGTATTCTGCAAACCATCCACCGGGAGGTCTACGAGAAGGCGAAGATCAAAGTAAACGTAACCGTGGATGCCCCGGCCAAAAAGCCGGCCGGCAATACGATTCGGGGCAAAGCGATTCCCGGGATCGACAATATCATCGCCGTGGCCAGCGGCAAAGGGGGCGTGGGAAAATCCACCGTAACGGCCAACCTGGCGGTAACCCTGGCCCAGATGGGGTTCCGGGTAGGCCTGCTGGATGCAGATATCTACGGCCCTTCCATCCCGATTATGTTCGACGTGGCGGGCGAGAAGCCCCTGGCCGTTGAGGTAGCCGGGAAGTCCCGGATGCGCCCGGTTGAGAATTACGGCGTCAAGGTGCTTTCCATCGGCTTCTTTACCGAACCCGACCAGGCGGTGATCTGGCGGGGCCCCATGGCCGCCAAGGCGCTGAACCAAATGATATTCGACGCCCATTGGGGCGAACTGGACTTCCTCCTGGTAGACCTGCCGCCAGGAACGGGGGATATCCACCTGAGCATCATGCAATCCCTCCCGATTACAGGCGCGGTGGTAGTGAGTACCCCCCAGCAGATCGCACTGGCCGATGCCCGCAAGGGGGTGGCCATGTTCCGGCAGGAAGCCATCCGGGTCCCCGTACTGGGACTGGTGGAAAATATGGCGTATTTTACACCGGCAGAACTTCCGGATAACCAGTATTATATATTTGGCCGCCACGGTGCCCGCAACCTGGCCGAAGACCTGGATATCCCATTCCTGGGGGAAATCCCGCTGGTACAGGGTATCCGGGAAGCCTCGGATGTCGGCCGGCCGGCAGCCTTGCAGGAGGGGACCCCTACGCGGGAAGCCTTCGAGGAACTCACCCGGCGTACCGTTCGGGAACTCGTCGCTCGCAACGAGTCCCTGCCCCCTACCCGGGCGATTGAGATTACAACCATGGCCGGCTGCGAAGCCGTTAAAAAGAGCTAAACATGACTTCAGAAGAATTAACCTCAAAGATCGAAGCCGCCCTGGAGGAGATCCGTCCGTTTCTCCAGAGCGACGGGGGCGATATTTCACTGGTCGGCATAGAAGACGGCACCCGGGTAAAGGTGCGACTCGAAGGGGCCTGTGTAGGGTGTACCGTGAACCAGATGACTTTAAAGAGCGGTGTGGAAATGACCATTAAAAAACACGCCCCTCAAATCGAACAAGTCATCAATATCTCATGATCCAAACGGATATCCTCATTATCGGTGCTGGCCCCACCGGGCTATTTGCGGTATTCGAGGCCGGCCTGCTGCAGCTTAAATGCCATATTATCGATGCCCTGCCGCAACCCGGGGGGCAGCTGGCCGAAATCTACCCAAAGAAACCCATATACGATATCCCGGGCTTCCCGGAGGTGCTCGCAGGTGACCTCGTCGACAACCTGATGGAACAAATCGAACCGTTCCAACCGGGTTTTACCCTGGGGGAGCGGGCCGAAACCATCGAAAAACAGGAAGACGGCAGCTTTATTGTGACCACCAGTGAGGGGACCCGGCACCAGGCGCCCGTAGTGGCCATCGCCGGGGGCCTCGGCAGTTTTGAACCGCGGAAACCCCTGTTGAAAAACCTGGATGAATACGAAGGCAAGGGCCTCACCTACATGATCCGGGACCCGGAAATTTACCGGGGAAAGCAGGTGGTCATCGCCGGGGGCGGCGATTCGGCCCTGGACTGGAGCATCTTCCTGGCGGATATTGCGAGCAGCGTGACCCTGGTGCACCGGCGGAATGAATTCCGGGGCGCCCTGGATTCCGTGGAAAAGGTGCGGGAACTGAAAAATAAGGGCAGGATCCGGTTAATCACGCCTGCCGAAGTGGTACGCCTGGAAGGCTCCGGGAAGTTGGAGGCCGTCGTGGTGCGACGCTCTGCCGAACCGGCTGGAGACACGCGGATTGAGACGGATGCCTTTATCCCGTTGTTCGGCCTTTCTCCCAAATTGGGACCCATTGCCAACTGGGGCCTGGAGATCGAGAAAAATGCCATCCGGGTGGATAATACGCTGGACTATCAGACAAATATCCCCGGCATCTATGCCATCGGGGATGTGAATACCTACCCGGGCAAACTCAAACTCATACTCTGCGGCTTCCACGAAGCCACCCTGATGTGCCAGAGCGCCTACCAGCGGATCCACCCCGATAAACGATATGTCATGAAGTACACGACCGTCGGGGGTGTCCAGGGCTTTGACGGCAGTAAGAAGGAGGCACCGAAAGCCGTGATACGATCCATAGACTAACCCCTACCCAATAGCATGAGCGACATTAACGTAACGATTACCGACCGGGACGGACAGATCCACGAGGTGACCGCCCCAACGGACATGAACATGAATCTCATGGAACTGGTCCGGGCCTATGAACTGGCGCCGGAAGGGACCATCGGGGTCTGCGGGGGCATGGCCATGTGCGCCTCCTGCCAGTGCTATGTAAAAAGCGACCACCCCCTGCCGCCGAAATCCGACGAGGAGGAAGCGATGCTCTCCGAAGCTTTCTATGTGGAGGAAAACAGCCGGCTGGGTTGTCAAATCCATCTCAATGAAGGCCTGGACGGCCTGGAAGTAGAGCTGGCCCCCGAGAGTTGACCCCCAGGCGGGCTGCAGCCGGCCATTCGGAAGTTGGTGCCGGGAACGGCTCCCCCGGGGCACCGGGTCCCTGACGAATTTCCGTATCTTCCGTCAAAATTTTACCGACATGAGAACAGCATGCATCGGGTTGCTGACCCTGTTGCTGGCATCCTGTAGCCAGGAACCCGCCAACCCCGAAGTGGCCGCCTGGGAAGAACAGGCGTCACGCATTACCATCCACCGGGATGATTTCGGCGTCCCGCACGTTTACGGAAAAACGGATGCGGACGCCGTCTTCGGAATGCTATACGCCCAATGCGAGGACGACTTCAACCGGGTGGAACGGAATTATATCTGGGCCATTGGAAGGCTCGCCGAGATAGAAGGGGAGGAAGCGCTCTACAGCGACCTGCGGGCCAGGATGTTTATGACCCGGGAAGAAGCGATTGCTGCCTACGAAAACAGTCCGCCCTGGTTACGCGACCTTTGTGACGCCTTCGCGGACGGGGTGAATTACTACCTGCATACGCACCCGGAGGTAACCCCGAAACTCCTCACCCGCTTTGAGCCCTGGATGCCCATGTATTTCAGCGAGGGCTCTATTGGGGGCGATATCGAACGGGTGCGGACCGACCGGATTCGGGCCTGGTACGAAGAAGGGGCGGAATTTCCGGAGGCCGCTTTCCTGGAATCCGGGGAGCAGGAAGCCGCGGGGCAGGAGGTCCGGGAGCGGGAACCCGAATCGGAACCGCAGGGGTCTAACGGGATTGCCCTTTCCGGGGAACTCACCGATTCGGGCCACGCGATGTTGCTGATCAATCCGCACACGTCCTTTTACTTCCGCGGCGAGGTACACATGGTTAGCGAAGAAGGCTTGAACGCTTACGGAGCAGTTACCTGGGGGCAGTTTTTCATCTACCAGGGATTTAACGAAAAGACGGGGTGGATGCATACCTCCACCTATACGGATGTACTCGACGAATTCCGGGAAGTCGTCACCCGGGTGGGGGACAGCCTGTATTACCAGTACGGGGAGGAACTGCGCCCGGTGGAACAGCGGGAGGTGGCCCTTGCCTATCGTTCCGGGGACAGCCTTGCCCGGAGGACCTTCCTGGTTTACCGGACGCATCACGGCCCGCTGACGCACGTTGCCGAAGGCCGGCCCGTGGCCACGGCCATGATGTGGGATCCCGTGAATGCCCTGCAACAGTCCTTCATCCGAACAAAACAGGACGGGTATCAAGGGTTTCGCAAGATGATGGACATCCGGACAAACTCGTCGAACAATACGGTGTATGCGGACGCAGACGGCAACATCGCTTATTTCCACGGGAATTTTATCCCAAGGCGCGACCCCCGGTTCAACTACCGGGAACCCGTGGACGGCAGCGATCCGGCTACGGACTGGCAGGGGTTGCATACGGTGGATGAGAACATCCTGATCCGCAATCCCGCCAATGGCTGGATCCAGAATTGTAATTCCACGCCCTTTACAGCGGCCCTGGAGTACAGCCCGAAACGGGAAGACTATCCGGGCTATATGTCCCGGGACGAGGAAAATTACCGGGGCATTCACGCCATCCAATTATTGAGGGGGCGGAAGGGGTATACGCTGGACAGCCTGATATCCCTGGCCTACGACCCGTACCTGCCCGCCTTTGAAGACCTCATCCCCGGGTTGGTGGCCGCTTATGAGGAACACGCCTCCGATTACCCGGATCTCGCGGGTCCCATCGGGACCTTACGGCAATGGGATTACCGGACTTCTGAAGCGTCTGTGGCTATGACCCTGGGGCATTTCTACGGGGATTTGTACAGCTGGAAGGCCCGGCGCCCGGCGCACATTTCGGAGGGTGACTGGCAGGATATGAGCGGGATGGAATTCGTGAAGTACCTCGGGGCGGACTCCCCGCCTGCGGAACGCCTGGAAGTTTTTCGGGAGGTGATCGAAAAGCTGGAGGGGGATTTTGGCACCTGGGAACTCCCCTGGGGAACGGTCAACCGGTACCAGCGCATTAACGGGGACGTCCGGCAGCCTTTCAACGACAGCCTGCCGAGTATCCCCATCGGGTTTGCCTCCGGGCGGTGGGGCGCCCTGGCCGCTTACGGGGCCCGGTACCACAACGATACCAAAAAAATCTACGGTACCCGCGGGAACAGTTTTGTCGCGGTGGTGGAATTCGGGGAGAAAGTCCGGGCAAAATCCATATTGGCCGGCGGACAGAGCGGCGATCCGGCCTCCCCGCATTTCGACGACCAGGCCGGGATGTACCGGCGGGCGGAATTCAAGGAAGTTCCCTATTATCCGGAGGATGTGATTGAGCGGGCTGCGGAGACGTATCATCCCGGGCAACGGGGCGATTAGGCTTATTCGTCTTTTACGAGGATCAGGCTTGCCTTGGAGCCCGTAGACAACAGCCACTTGTTGGAATAGATCAGCTGGCCCTTGTCGTCGTATACGTCTACCTGTGCGGTGTTCGGGCCGGTAGACCCCTGGTTGAGCGCCTCGAAGTCGATCCGGTTAAAGCCCTTATCCAGCTCCAGGTTGATCCCCTTGAATGTCCCGGTTAGCAGGATATTCGGCTCGGCCACCTCCCCGTCCACCAGGATGCGGACGCGGTCGCCGTCTACGAATTCGTGGTCCCGGCAAACGATGCCGACGAATTTTGACGAGGTTTTCACATCCCCCAGGTACATGTCGCCGAAGTGTTTCCCGGAGCTGCCTTTTTCAGCTTCCCCGATTTTGGGTTTCAGTACCAGGTCGTGGCCGGCTTGCTTCAGGTCCCTGTCGGGCAGCATCCGGACCGGGTTCTTCCGATCGGAGAGGCCCAGGTCGATTTCCGGTTTTTTATCGAGGAGGTTCGGGGCCGGGAGGCCTTCGGGGCTCGCATTGACGTCCTTGTCCGGTTCGGCCGAAATATCCAGCCGCCGGGTTTGCGGGACATCCGTCTGGGCCAGGGCCCCGGTGGCGAAACATACCGCGAGTACGAAGAAGATCAAGAGGCTCCGCATAGCTATAACTGCATAACGTAAAAGTAGCAAATACCTTGCCGGACCGGTATAAATTGCTGTTAAATTCGACAGGCGACCAGCCGGGGCTTACTTCCAGGCCTCTTTGAGGAAGCGGATGGCATTGCCGTGGAAGATGTTCGCCACATCGTCCCGGGTAAACCCTCGTTCCGTGAGCATGGGGACCAGTTGTTGCAGCCCCGCAATCGTATCCAGGTCTGCAGGCCCCTGTTCCTTTCCGAAACCCCCGTCCAGGTCCGTGCCCAGGGCGGCGTGTCGGGTATTTCCCGCCAGGTTGCACAGGTATTCCAGGTGATCTGCAACATGCCGGAGGCCCACATCGGTGTTCTGGGGGTTCGATTGGCCCTTCACCCAACCGGGCACGAGCATCCAGGCATCCAGGGCCGTGCCGATAACAGCCCCCCGTTCGAGCAGGGCGCGAAACTGGTCGTCCGCAAACTGGCGCTGGTCCGGGACGAGTTTCCTGGAATTCGAATGGCTCGCCCAAACGGGCCCCTGAAACATCTCAAGGGCCTCCCAGAACCCGTCATCGCTCAGGTGGGTAACGTCCAGGATCATCCCGAGGCGATCCATCTCTGCCAGTAACTCCCGCCCGGCAGGCCCGAGCCCCCCTTCAGCGTGCGTTCCCCGGGCATAGGTGCCGGGGCCGTAATGGGCCGGCCCCACAATCCGGAGTCCCATGTCGTAGGATCGTTGCAGGAGCCGGGGCTCCACGATGGAGTCGGCACCTTCCAGGCTGAGTACGTACCCGATGGGCCCGCCGGAATCCTCTTGCCAGAGGCGTACGTGTTCGTCCAGGAGCTGCGCCGAGGTGATACATCGCAAGTGGCCCTGCCGCTCCATTTCGCGGTACCAGGCGAGTTGCCCCTGGGTCTGGGCCCAGGCCTGGGCCGGGGAATGCCACCCCGGCAGCGGGTTTCCCGGTTTTACATGGCGCGCAATCAGCGTAGCCACGCAAAGGCCCACAGATCCGCGAATCATTTCCGGGAAGCAGACGGTTCCTTTCCCGCGATCCGGTTTATCGTCCCAACCGGCTTCGCGCCGGCGGATTTCCGAAATGGGCCGCGTCAGGTCCCGGTTCCATTCCATGGCATTCATCGCCAGGTCCAGGTGGATATCGAATAGCAGCATGGTTATATTTTAATTTTGTAGTCCCGGGCAGCAACTTTCCAGGCCTTCCGCACCTGCCGGTCTTCCACCACCAGCAGTTCCGGGTATTTGGCTACAGTCGGGCAGATGTGCATCGGAAACCCGTAAAGGACCTGTCCGATCTCCGGCACAGCGCCTTCCCCGCAATCCAGGACCAGGTGTTCCTCGCTCTGGCCCACCTGTCGGCATCCGGGCAGTTCGGGCAATGCGACACGGGGAAAGTCCATTTCCGGGGCGATGGCTTTGTGGCCCAGATCCAGGCAGGCTATACCCGGCCGGGGGTGGCTCACCACCCGGGTGAGCAATACGGCCGCTATCTCAAAGGGCATGTCCGGAAAGAGGCTTTGGTAACGGGCGTCCCAGAGCAATGTAGTGCCCGGGCTGAGTTCCACGCCTTCCCGGGAGGCGTGCATTGGGAAGCTCGGCGAGCCTCCCGCAATGATTGCCGGCACGTCCAACCCTTCGGAAACCAACTGGTCCCGCAGTTTGGCGACCCCTTCAAATGCCTTGTCCGCGGCCGCCTGTCGCTCGCTGGTATCGGTCTGGCGGTTGTGGCCGTCGTAGGCGTGCAACCCGCAGGCTTCCAGGTGGGGGTGGGCGGCGATTTTTCGGTACAGGGCCGCAGCCGCCGCTCCCGGAACAATCCCCGTGCGGTCCATTCCCGTATTCAGGTCCAGGTAAAGGCGGATTTGCGCATTGTGGGAGGTGGCCAGTTCCCCCAATGCTTTCAGGGTTTCCTCGTGGTCCACGAGGGCTGCAAACCGCACCCCGGGGTAGGCCGCCTGCAAGCGTAATAATCGTTCCTGGTCCGGGCCGACGGGTTGATAAGCCAGCAGGATATCCCCGGCCCCGAGGCTGCCGAGCAATTCCGCTTCGGCAATGGTTGCGCATTTAAACCGGTCGATACCCCGCCCCCTTTGCATTTGGATGATTTCGGCCGTCTTGTGCGTTTTAATATGGGGCCTGAGGCGGTCGGGGCTCCCCGCGATTCGGATCATCGCGTCGATGTTCCTGCGGATACGCTCGGGATACACCAACAGGGCCGGGGAGGGGACTTCCCGGGCGTTTTGGATTTCGTACCAGGCGGGAGCTGCTGAGCCTGCGGAGTTTGCTGCCATATCTGCGGAGTTTGCTGCCAAATCAGCGGAGTTTAAACACAGCTTCCACTTCCACCGGGATGTTTCCCGGGAGCATCATCCCCACGGCGCTTCGGACCCCCACGCCTTTGTCCGGCCCGAAGACCTCCTGCATCAGTTCGCTGAACCCGTTGATTACCAGGGGGTGGTCCGGGAATTCGGGCGTGGCATTGACCATCCCGAGGGTCTTCACCAACCGGTCGATGCGGTCTACCGACCCAAAATGGGTCCGGATGGTGGAGAGCATGGTCAGGCCCACCTGCCGGGCGGCGGCCTTAGCCTGGCTGAGGTCCAGGTCGTCTCCCGCCCGGCCGCGCATCAGCGAGCCGTCTTTCTGCATGGGCCCCTGCCCGGATACGTAGAGGAAGCCGTCCAGTTCAAGGACGGGCTTATACAACCCGGCCGGGGGCGGGGCGGGGGGGAGTTCATTTTCAAGGGACTTGAGGACTTCTGCAGGGTTAGGATTCATCGAGGTAGTATTTTTGATTGTTTGGATGACTATAAAATGGCATTCAGCACCAGCACGCCAAGAAGGCCCATGATACCGACGGTGGTTTCCATCACCGTCCAGGTGCGCAGCGTGTCGTTGACGGACAGGTTGAAATATTCCTTAAACAGCCAGAAACCGCTGTCGTTGACATGGGAAAGCATCAGGCTCCCCGAGCCGATGGCGAGGACCATCAGTTCCGGGGAAACACCGCTCCCCTGAAGCAGCGGCATGGCGATCCCCGCAGCTGTGAGCCCGGCTACCGTTGCCGAACCCACGCATACACGGATGACCGTGGCGATCCCCCAGGCGAGGATCAGCGGGGAAATGGTGGTGTCCTTGAGCATCTCCGCGATGTAATCGCTTACCCCGCTGTCCACGAGGACTTCTTTCAGCGCCCCGGCCCCGGCGATGACCAGGGTCACCATCGTAATGCCCGTGACGCCTTCGGCCGCAGTCCCCATCACCTCCTTCATGCTTTTGCCCCGGGCGAGCCCCAGGGTGTAAATCGCAACGAGGACGGCCAGCAACATGGCGATTACCGGGTTCCCGGCAAACTGCAGGATTTTCAATAGCACATGCCCTTCCGGGAGCACGTATTCCGCCAGGGTGGCAACCGCGATCAGGAGGACCGGCAGGAGGGCCGTGAAGATACTCACCCCCATCCCGGGCATCTGGTCCTCCTCCAGGATCTCCGGGTTGACGAATTCCTTCATCGGGGAGGCCGGGATATTCTTAAACGTACGGGAAAGCAGCGGGCCGGCCACGACGATTGCGGGGATGGCGACGATTATACCGTACAGGAGCGTCTTCCCGAAATCGGCCCCGAACATCCCGACAATGGCGGTGGGGGCGGGGTGGGGTGGCAGGTAGCCGTGGGTAACCGAAAGGGACGCCAGCATGGGAATCCCCACGTAGAGCAGGGGCAGGCGCGTGGATGCCGCCACGGTAAACACCAGGGGGACCAGGATCACGAAGCCCACCGAATAAAACATGGGGATTCCCACGATAAAACCGGTCAGGACCACGGCCCACTGGATATACCTGCGGCCGAATTTTGCAATCAGGGCCGAGGTGATTCGCTGGGCGGCACCGCTGTCTGCCACCAGCTTGCCGAGCATGGCGCCAAACCCGAGTATCAGGATCAGAAAACCCAGGGTGTTGCCAATTCCGTTCTGGATGGCGGTGATGACACCGTCCACGGACATACCCTGTCCGAATCCGACGAGCAGGCAGACGATGATAAATGCAATAAAGGCGTTGAGTTTGAGGCGGGCCACCAGCAGGAATAGCAGGAGAATGCCGCCGAATACAATGAGTAAGGGCATGTAGGAGGTTACTGGTTGTTTAGCATCGCTAAAGATAGCATTTTCCGCTAACCGTCCCCATCGGGTTTGCCCCCTCTGTCATCACTGCCATTCCCGGAATCCTGGCGGATTTCCTGGCCGATGATATCGGAGGCAGTCTGCAGGTCTTCTTCGCTGGCCGGTTCCGGGGACTGATCCCCGGCTCCCTCCGGAAAGTAGTCCAGGTGTATATATACCGGGAAATGGTCCGAGCCAATGTCCGGCATCACCTCCAAATCCCTCAGGCGGAATTCCCTGTGGGCAAAAATGTGGTCCAGGGGCCACCTAAGGATCCAATTTTGTGCGTGGTAGGTATTGAAAAATCCCCGGCCTTTCCTGGGGTCCAGGAGCCGGCCCACCCGCTGGAACAGGCCGGTGCTCTCCGACCAGGCCACGTCATTGAAATCTCCCAGCACGATTGCCGGGTAATCACTTTGACGGGTCAGGCGGGCCGTTCGCATCAGTTCGGCATCCCGGTCCGTGGACATGGGGTTGTGCTGGGGCATGGGGGGTGTGGGGTGGATGCAGTGTAGCTGCAGCGTATCCCCGGAAGGGAGTTTGATACGGGTGTGGATGGACGGGATACTGTCGTCTACCATAAAACGCACCTCCGGCTCGATCAAGGGAAATTTTGAATAAAGCAGCATCCCATATGTATTCTCCAGGGGGATTTCCTCCTTATAGGAAAATCGCTTGCCCGTTACGGGTGCCAGGGCGTCCCGCCAGCGGGCGTTTGCCTCGGTCAGCAATAGCAGGTCCGGGTTGTACGCCTTGATTTGCGCGGCCAGCAGGCTGTCTGTTTTGTTCGATTGGAGGACGTTTGCAGTGACCATGCGGATACCCGGGGCGGATTTTGTTTGGGCCGCGAGTATCTCCATATCCGCCAGGGGCGTAAACGGGTAAATTCGCGACACCTGAAATGTAAGGCACCCTGCAAGGATGGCTATAAACGCGTAATCCCTGGGCTCCCGCAACTCGAATTTCCAGAAAAAAGCGAGTATGGCCAGCAGGGTCAGGGCAGTGAGTTGGAGGTGCGGGAAATCGAACATGCGGATCCACCAGTAGTCTGCCGCGATGAGCGGCAGGAGCGAGAGGAGTACCGCGAGGCATCCGAATAATTGCAGTCCTTTTTTAAGGTCCATGGGCGGCCGTCAATGCGTTAAAACCCAAATCCAAAACCCACCTGGAAGAAATTCCCTTCCCGGGAGTTAAAATATCCGATGTTGAATGCCAGGTAATTGAAACCGCTGATCCAGAAGCCCCCGCCCCGGCTTGTGTGCCATACGCCGGATGATTCCCCGGGGTTCCAGACGCGGCCGTAATCGAATCCGCCATACAGCCCCACGGTTACGGGTGCCACCAGGGTGACATATCGCTTGATCCGCCATCGCAGGTCGGTGCTCTGGTAGAAATACGTCCTGCCCGTGAATCGTTGGTCCCGGTACCCCCTCAATCCGTTGTCCCCACCCAGGGCAGGGGCCTGGTAGAAGAAATAATCGCCCCCGAAGTTCGTGCGAACCTCCGCAGTGGTACCCAGCACCAGGTCGCCGGAGGGGATTACTTTATGGGAAAGCGACAAGCGGCTTTGCAAGTAGCCAAAATGCCTTTCGGCATCCCGGAGGTTCCATTGATACCCGGCCGATAACCCGATGTAAATGGCTTTTGTGGGGAAATCGTCCACATCGTCCGCATGGTAGCTGAGCTCGGTTTCGGCCCCCGCGTAATGCTGGCGCGTGAAGACATCCGGGTCCAGGTTTTCAGGGGTAAAGAACCGGTCTTCGAGTTCCTGGGCCTTATGGGTTTCGTACACGGCCCGGATCTTCAGCGTATGGTAGGCGAGGCCGGCACTTGCACGGGCAGACTGGACGCGGGCGCGATAATAATCGATGTCCAGGTCGTCCTCCAGGTTCACGGTTTCATTGCCGATCCCGAAAAAGTTCCGGACAAAGCGGTTGGAGGCGTAATAGGCTTCCGTCTCAAAGTTCCACCCCGGCAGGGCATTGGCATACACCCCGGAATAGGAAGCTTCGAGCGCTCCGAAATTAAAAAAGTACTTGGCGCCAAATCGGTGCTGCTGCCGGAAGTCCTCCCCGTTGAAGCCTTTATACGTATAGGTGTCTGTGGCACCGATGGCCAGGCCGTCGTCTACCCGAAACCCGAGGAAGGGGACCAGTTTGTTGAAACTCGGCTCGTAATAGCGCCAGTGATAGGTGTTCGTGGAATAGATGTTCGTATACTGGTGGCGGGGTTCCCGGTTGGAGAATTCGGTCTTCTCGTATTCCCAGTCGTAGACCTTCAGGCGTGAATCATTCCCGATTTCGAACCGGTCTTCCCCGTACCCCCCGATCAGGCGGATGAATGTCCTTCCTGTACCCGGGCCGGTGACGCGGAAGATATCGTCATCCCCCAGGCCGTAAATCCAGAGTTCCCGCGTTTCCGCAGCCTCCAGGGTACGGTCCAGCATCACCGTATTCGGCTCGTCAGTCAGGTTGCGGCGGATTACCACCCGCGTATTGCCTTCGGGCAGTCGCTCTATCTCGATAATATCGTCTTTTTCGGTGCCGCGGAGGATTACGCGTCGATCCAGGGATTCCCCATAGGCCAGAGCCGCCTGATGCAGGTTTTTCAGTCGCACTTTCAGGTCGTTGCGGATGGATGCGGCCGTGCTGTCCTGCACCTCCTGCGGCAACCTTTCAAAGGCGGCATCTATTTCCGCGTCCCCGAGGTGCTCCTGGATATACCGGGCTTCGGCCACCCAGTCTTCTTGTCGCATATCGGGGAGCAATACCTTATCCAGGCGCCCGCCGGAGGTATTCAGCCATTTCAGGTTTCCGTATTCCGGGCCAAAGGACTGGAAGCGCCGGCTTCCCGGGGCAAACCACTGGATTACCGGGAGGGCTGTCCCGTCAAACTTCGGGAACGCATTGTCGCGGTCCCTGGGGACCGGCATAAACTCCACGGAACCGTCGGGCTTTTCGTATTCCACCCAGCGCCACTGGTCCTGGTGCCGGTCCCAGTCGCCTATGAGCATGTCAAAAAGCCTGGCCCGGACATAGGCCCGTTGGTCCAGGGTGTAGGACTCATCGCTCCGCAGGAGCTCCAGCATGTCCGTCGTGCTCTCAAAGTCCTTGATCTCGCCCTTCTCGTCGATGGTGCGGCGGTACCCTTTGTAATTCAGCTGCTCGTCCGATGGGCGTTCCTCGATAAAGTAAAGTTCGTCGCCGAACTCCGCATTCAGTTCGCCCAGGGCTTCCTGTTTGGGGATGTAGTACAGGCTGGGGCTGGAGTGGTTGACCCCGATACTCCTTGCCAGCGGGCTGATAACCAGTTGCATGTAGGGATGGGCCGTGGTAAAAAAATCGCTTACCACCTCGTGTGCCAGCGTCTCCTTGTAGTCGTCCGGGACGTAAGCCACCCCGGGGACCTTGAAGGCCAGGAATTTCAGGGCGTCCTTGCGGAGGGAGCGCATGGCGTATTGTCTGCCCTGGGCATCTTCCAGGCGGATGGAATACGACTGGTGGCCGCCCCCTTTCTGGGTGACCTTCAGCCCCCCGTAAAGCGTATCGAGGGAGGCCACCGGCGCCGTGACTTTCTCCCCGAAATACTCCCGGTAGCGATCCCCCCACAGGAAGGTGTAGAAACCGTTCTTCCGGTATTGCTCCGGATCGTCCAGTACCCTGGAGGCCACTTCCGCCTCGGCGGGCATTTCATACGGTCCGCCGGATTCGGGTTCCGGCAGGGCCGGCAGCAGTTCATAGGACACTTCCTGCCCCCCTTCCGGGAAAAACCGGACCGAAACGGACCCGTCCGGATAGGTGTCCAGCCGGGAAAATCCCCGGGAACCGTTTGTATAGATACCCTCGTATTCCAGGGATCCCCCAACGGTTGCCAGGGTTTCTTTTGACCGGTGGGTTGCCGTGGCCCGGCCCAGGGAACCGCTGATAATCTGGTGGATGGACTCCGACCTCAGGTACTGCAGGCTCTCCTCATGGGCGGATACGACGACGGCCCGGTCGGATTTCTGCGCCAGGGCCGAGACGAGGATACGCAGGTAGTTGTATCGGCGGGAGATCAGGCGGTCGGGCGAAAAGGCGCCCAGGTCGGCAGTGGCGTGGATCATCGTTCCAATAACCGGGGCGGGTCGCATATGGCTCCCAAGGGTTTCTTTCCCGGCGTATTTCCCGTTGCTGAAGAGTGGGTGGTGCATGGCGATAATGAGGTTTTTTCCCTGGGCATCGTTGATATACCCGTCCAGCTCCTCAGCAAAGCGCTTCCGGGTATCCATCACGACGCACGCTTCATTGATGTGTTCCACCCGCGACCAATTCGAGATAAACCATTTGGAATCCACCAGGATGATCGCCAGGCGGTCGTTGATATCCCGGTATTCGATGGGGCATTCGCCGACGAGCTGCATCTTGAGGGCAGTATCCCGCTCTTCCATGTAATCCTCCACCCACTTGCGTTTGCGCGCCGAGAATTCCTTCCATTCGTTATTCCCTGGAATCAGCGTGGTCCGTCCCTGAAACCGGCGGAGCAAATCCAGTTGCTCGCCCAACAGGGCCGAATCCCGCTCCCGGTTTCCGGGCTCCTCCGAGATCATATCCCCCAAAAGGAGCAATTCGGAATTCGTGCCGGCAGCTGCCAGTTCGCTTTCCAGGCGGGTGAGGGATTCCGCGGGCTTCTCGGGGTCTGTGTGGCCCCAGCCGCCGGCCAGGAAAAAGGTGTATTCGGGTGAAGCGGCCGCGGGTCCGGCTGTCGGGACCGATTTTTTGACCTGTGGCTTGTAGGTGGCGCACCCCTGGAACAGGAGGGCTGCGAGGATGGCTCGGGCCGCCCATTGGACCGGGCGGCAAAGGCCTTGGTGAAATGTTTTGTTCTGGGACATGCGTTGCATTGGGAGCGCGGGGTTTAATTCTCCGTTACGTGTGGCAGTCGGAAAGGGTTTGACTATTGATCCAGGAATACCCCGGATTTGTACAATGCTGCAATAATAAGTAAAACGGCTACTGCAATGATCATGATTGCCAGTTGCGTTTTGCTGTTTTTCTGAAAGATGTATCCACGGGTTTCCTTTTCCGGATCCTTGATGAATTCGGTAGATTCTTCTCCTTGCTTTTTATCCATTGATTTTTTGTTAGTCATGATCAAAAGATAGGCGAAACGGGTCGGGTGCATGTTCCGGACAGGCATTTTTTTGAGCCTGATCGAGTAGGTGCATCAAATTGTGGCAAGAGATCCGGCACGTACCGGTAACCGGGATGGGGCGTTCGTGTTTGGTGGACAACCCCTCATTACCCGTCAGTATCCGCGGGTGCGGAAATGCATTAAGCTTTCTCCCGAATGAGCACATCCGGCGGCATCATTTCAGGTATCTTACACCTAATGGCAGCACACACCTGAAGCGGGTATGGCGTTCCGTTCTGCTACTGGGGCGCCTATCCAATAAGCTTTGAAGTTTAGTTGGTTAGTTATAAAGATTCCGGTTCGCTGCCAGGCCGGAGTCTTTTTTTTATCCGATCCCTGTTTAATCCGATCCCTATGAATATCTATGAAGCAATCCGGCAGGACCACGACCTGCAGCGCAGCCTGTTGGACCAATTACTGGAAACATCCGGAGATACCTCCACGCGCCGCACCATCTTTGCGAAATTGAAAAAGGAGCTCCAGGTTCATGCAGATGCGGAGGAACGATTTTTCTATGTTCCCCTGATCAAAAAGGACGCTACCCAGGAAATGGCCCGGCACGGGGTTGCCGAACACCATGAAATTGACGAACTTGTGGAGCGCCTGGAGGAAACCCCCTTCGATTCGCCCGGGTGGCTCACCCTGTGCAAATCGTTGCAGGAGCAGGTGGAGCACCACCTGGCAGATGAAGAAAAGCAATTTTTCCAGGTCTCCGGGAAAGTCCTGACCGAATCACAAAAGACCGGGTTGGCTGAGGAGTATTCGACCTACGTGGAAAAGAACCGCTAGGCAGTTGCTTCCGGTTGTCCGGCAGGCACGGCACACGAACCAAACCAAACGCACTTCCATATGGAAACCAAATTTAGCGAAGCCTGGGGCAAGATGCAGGAGAAGCTCCTGGGATGGGTAGACACCCTCGTCCTGAACCTGCCGAATATCCTGATCGCCCTGGTGGTCTTCACCATTGCGGTGATTTTTTCAAAATACACCAGCCGGGCCACCTTAAAACTCCTGGATCGCTCCAAACTCCAGGATTCCATGAAAAACCTGATCTCCCGCCTGGTTTCGGTGGTCGTGATCCTTCTGGGCCTGTTCCTGGTGCTGGGCATCCTGAATCTGAGCCGGGCGCTGAACACCATCCTGGCAGGTGCCGGGGTGGCCGGCCTTGCAGTGGGTCTCGCCCTGCAGGGGGCCCTGGCAAACACCTATTCCGGTATCGTCCTCTCCTATGTCAAGTATATCAAGTTCGGCGACTGGATCCACACAAATGACTACGAGGGGGAGGTGGTCAACATCGACCTGCGGTCGGTTACCCTGAGGCAACCCGACAACAACATGGTGTATATCCCCAATAAGATGGTGGTGGAAAACCCGATTAAAAATTACAGTACCACGGCCCAGTCGCGGGTAATCCTCACCTGCGGGGTCGGGTACAGTTCGGACCTGGAGCACGTAAGGCAGGTGGTTCGGGACACCCTGGTCAAAACGTTCGACGAGGTGGAGAAAGACGGGGATATCATATTCCTGTATACGGAATTCGGTTCGAGTTCCATCAATTTTGAAACGCGCTTCTGGATCGATTCCACATCGGCCCTCGAGGTCGCCCGGGCCAGGACCGAGGCGATGATCGCCATCAAGAAAGCCTTCGATGCGGAAGGGATCAACATCCCGTTCCCGATCCGGACGCTGGATTTTTCCGGGCCGCTACGGGTGGAACACCATAACGATTCCGGGCCGGCAGAAAAAGAATGACCCGCCGACGGAATACTCCGGCGACGGGCCACACATCCCTTACCGGGATTCGGTATCAGGGTCGTATCAGGCGGACACCTCGGACAGATTCACCTTGTTCAGCCTTTTGCTCTTGTATTGCTTGGGGCTGCAATTGTATTTATTCTTAAAGATCTTGCAGAAATAACTCCGGCTGGTGAGGCCAACGGAGTAAACCACTTCCGAGATATTCATGTCTGTGGTCCGCAGGAGTTCCTCGGCTTTTTCCACCCGGACGTTCCGCACATAGTCGGAAACCGTTCGCCCGTGCATGAATTTAAACCCCTCCTGCAGCTTATTCGGGGAGAGGCCGGATTTTTTGCATAGCGATTTGATGGCGTGTTGTACCTCGGGGTAGTTCACGATAAATTCACTCACCTGATGAATGAGCTGTAACTCCTGCGAGGTGAGGGAGGTCGTATTCGAACGCTGGTTTACATCCAGGTAGAACTGGGAGATCTGGTTGGCGAGGATCAGGTTGCAGATCCCTTCAAAACGAAGGAAGGAGGCAATTTCATTGTCAAATTGCTGTTCCTGCAACATCTTAATCTGTTCGCCGATCTTCAGGTTGTAGGCCCCCATATGCAAAAACTTTTTCCCGTTGCCGAATTGTTCCAGCAAATGCCGGAGTTTCCCTTCCAGGCCGTGGAAATTGTCTTTGAAATGCGATTCGTACCGCTTTTTGTCGATGCCGATGAGGTTAAAAACAAAACGCTGCCCTTTCTCTACCTTCAGGACCCCTTCGGTTTCCTGGTTGTTGTAGACCACGGCAGTCTGTAAATTGTCGAGCCTTACAAAATTGCCGGACTCCTGAAGCCGGACGGAACTGCTGCCTTCCAGGCAATATGCAAAATAGAGGATATCCATGTCCGGGGCATTCAGGGGGATATGCATGTCTTCTTTCAGCGTGATGTCGTATTCATAGGCGGTCATGCACTTGTTGAAGCAAATGCAGGTCACCGACCCGCTGCCGACCTGCTGGCCGATATCGAGCTTGAAAAGCCCTTTATTTTGGCTGATTGATCCCAGCAGGTGCTCGTTGAGCGCCCGCAGGTGTTTTTCAGCCCTTTTGATAGTTAATTCCATAGTTTCAAAGTGTTACCCGTTCATTTTAATTCTTGGGGTAGGGTAAATTTATCGCTTCCCCTTCAGTATTCTTAATGGTTTTCGGAAATTGTTTAACAGTTTTGCGGAAATTGGGTCAATCTTAACACAAAATTTAAACGCGGCGGGCGAAACGGACTAACAATCATTTTATTAGGGCAAGTTTCGCTTATAAATTATCGCGTAATTGCAGTAAAAAGTCCCCGATGTTTTACAGGTTATCGAATATGACGAGACGAGGGAAGATTGAAGAGGAATTCGGTACGCCATTCAAGTTTCCCGGAATTTACGAACCCCGGCAGGTCATCAACGGTCTCAATGAGGAGACGATTCCGTTGATTACCCAGGACAATACGGAATATATCCAGCACGGTATCTGGGGAATATTACCCGACGGATTCCGGGAAGACTGGCAACTTTTCCAGAACAGCCTGAACACCCTGAACCTGGGTCTGGAAACCGTTAACCGGCAGGACTGGCTTCGGCAAAGTCTCCTCAGGCGCCGTTGCCTGATCCTGGTGAATGGGTTTTTCACAATGTACCATTACGAGGGGGAACTCTATCCGTATTACGTCTACTACCGGGACAAAAGGCCGTTTGCCCTGGCAGGCATCTACAGCGTGCTGGACGACGGTTTTCTGACAGCCTCCGTCCTGGTAGGCCCTTCCAACCAGATGCTCCGGCAAATCCAGAATCTCGATGCGGGCATGCCGCTGGTCCTGGAGCCCGGGGATCGGGAACACTGGCTGGAGGATATGGATGAGGAAAAGGTGCATGACCTGACGGAACACGCCACAAAATCGGATCTGGTAGCACACCCGATTGCCCGGGAACTTTACAACCGGAACATTTGCTACGACAGCATGCTCGAGCCCGTTTTCTACAAAAATATTCCTATCCCCTTATTCTGAAACCAATCGTCCTGCGGGCTTCTTGCCGGGCTTCCTTGCTTTGAGTCCGAACAATGGATGGAGTACGCGTAACGGCCGGATCAGGAAGTGATAAATCAGCAGGCTTCCCCCAAAAGTTCCGAGGCTGAGAATCGCGAACTCTGCCGGCAACCCCAGGTTCGTGTCCATCAGGAAATAGGCGATGCCCACCGTTAGGGTCTGGTGCAGGATGTAAAACGGGTACACGGCCCGGTTGCAATAACGCAGCAGATTACTTGGGCGGTTCAGGTAAACGGCAGCATAGCCGAAGAGGATAAATATCCAGGTCCAAAGGTTCAGCACCTTGAGCCCCGCTTCGGTGAAGTGGCGCAGCGCGGTATCCGGGAATTGCCAGAGTACCAGCAGGGCGGCAAAGCTCAAAATGCCTATCAGCAGGTTGCGGCCGCGGTAGCGAATGGCAAAATCCCAAAAGTCTTTTCCGGCGGCTGTCAGTATAAACCCATAGAAGAACAGCGTCCCGAAGTTCGCCAGGGCAAACCAATCCCCGATAAGCGCATGGGTCACGTTGAAGAATGGCTCCATCAGGGCTTCATAGATGTAGAGCGGCAGGATGAATACCAGCCAGCCCCAGGGCGAGCGGAGCCGGCGGCGGACCCAGCCGACCAACCGGCCCGGCCGGTCCCGTAACCTGCGGAATGGCCGGGCGAGGACCAGTGAAAACAACAGGAGGTAAGGGAGGAACCAGAGGTGGTGCCAGCTGATGTTTCCCTCCGGGTAGACCCCGCTGAAGGCGGGGCCCGCCAGGAATTCCCAGTAGGAGCCCTGGAAAGCGCCGGCGGCAAGGCGTTCGGTATACACCTGCGGGGGCACGATAACCAGCATGCCGAAAACCAACGGGATGCCCAGCCGCCCCAACCGTTCGAGGGCATAGCGGCCCGGGGTTCGGTAGGAATAGGCGAAGTAGGTCCCCATCCCCGAAATCACAAAGAGGATCGGCAACCGCCACTGGTTGACAAAAAGCATGGGCCACCGGAGCTCCGGGTAGATCACGTCATTTTTTAGGTGCCAGCCCCAGGGTACGAAAAACATGCCCACATGGTAGAAAATCAGGAGGGCAAATACCCCTACCCGCAGCCAGTCCAGGTCGTATCGTCTCGTTGCATTCATCCGTGAGAATTTTCACCAAAGATGCATACTCCCAGGCATCCGGCCCGGGGATTTTGTCCGGAAAACGTACGGTTTTGTAATTCCGGACAAGGCGGTATGTCAGGGCTTCCCTGTAGATTTCATGAATTGGGTGGGCGAGCACCCCACCTGTTTGCGGAACGCCTCGTAGAAGGAGGATTTGGAGCGGAACCCGACGCTCCGGCCGATGGCCTCGATTGTCAGGTGGCGGAATTCAGGGGAAACCAGCCGGCGTTTTGCCAGGTCAATCCGATAGGCATTTACAAAGTCGTTGAAATTTCCGTCCGTCTCCTGGTTGATCAGTCGGGACACCCGGTTGGGGTGGACCCCCAGGTGGGCGGCAAGCGCCTTGAGCGATGCCTTCGGGGACTCGAAGAAACGCTCCTCACCGGCCACCTCCCTGAGGGCTTCCAGGGTAATTTCAGGCGGCGTGGTTGCAGAGGATTCGTATTTGTCCAGGAGCCAGGTGCGTTGGAAAAACCGGCTTTCCGAAATAAAGGCAATGCAGGTGGACAGGGTTACGGCAAGGGTGAAAAGCGAAAGGTAGTGATCGCCTCCGTCATCGTCGTAGCTGATGTAGACCACCAGCATGAGGCCCAGGCTGAGCAGGAAGGTTACCAGGGCGTACCTCCCGAACCGATATTTGGATATCCGGACCCCGGTGGCCGGGTGGCCAAACGATTTGCTGGCTCGTTGCCAGAGCCGGAAGGACAACAGGCCGTATACGGCAAAGCCCAGCAGGAGGAGCCACCGCTGCATGTCCTTGACCCACTGGTACCCATAGGTGGTGCCTTCGGGTACCTCCGCAAAGGGGATTTCCGAAAAATAGGCCCCTTTGTAAGCGTTGAATTTAACGGCCAGGGGCTCCGAATAATACCCGATTTGGGAAAGGGCGTAGAGCAGGGCCGGCGCCAGGTGGAGTGCCACCACCCATGCCGGCAGCGGTTTGCGGACTACCAGGTGGCGGATGCACAGGTAGAGCAACGGGGCGAACAGCAGGGTTAGGGGTTCCGTGGAATCGTTCCAGGCCAGGGTGAATTTCATCCAGCCGGTGTAGCAGAGGAAGGTGTCCAGGTTCGTGATGGAGAGGCAGCCGATCATCAGCCCAAAAAAAAGGAGCGCCCTGTTGTCCCGGGGGGCCCGCAGCAGGACGACTCCAGATAGGAGGAACCCCAGGAATACCCCGCTGAACATCAGGTAGGAGATGGGGTTGTGGCGAATAGGGATGGAGTCGATCAGTGCCTGCAGCTCGGTCATCTCCCCGATCTTTTGGCGTAGTCTGCCAGTTTCTGGGGGCCCTCCAATAGGACGCGGACCACGCGGAGTACGCCGTCGTCGGTGGTGGCAATCTGCCATTTGATCAGCGAGATCCTGCCATTTTCGATTTCAAGCCCGGTGATACTCCTGGGGTGTACGCAGCTCCCGTCGTTGAACAGGGGGATGTCGCCGGGTTCCGGGAATCTCGGCCGGTGGGTATGCCCCACGATCACGGGAAGCATGTCCTTGCTGAGGATCCATTTCTTGATCCGCTTCTCTATCCGGATCAGCTCTTTGTAATTGCGGGCCGGGGAAGTGGGGTCTGCAATCCCCCAAACCTGAAGCGGCTTCCAGAGAATGCGAACCAGAAACCGGCTCCACCGCCAGAAGGTGTAGTTCCACCAGTCTGCCTGGTGCCCGTGGCACAGGAACAGTTCCTGACCCGTCTGCTCGTGGCGCAATACAATGCCTTCCTCGTACCGGATGCCTTCGAACAGTTCCTTGTCCCTGCCGTCGATCGGTTCAAAATAACTGCTGAGGTGGGCCTCCACATATTCGGGATCCTTATACACCATGTCGTGGTTGCCCCAGATCATGTAAAGCCGGTTCTCCAGGTGGAATTTGCGCAGGAGCGTATAGATGTTTTTATGGGCTTCGAAGATGGATTCAAAACTGAGGTTTTCCCAAAGCTCGTCCCCGTCCCCGAGTTCAAAATAGTCAAACCCCTGCTGGTAATAGTGGTTCAGGGCGTGGTAATAGATGTTCCGGTTGTTGGCAAATTCATCGGCAAAGCTGTTGTCCCCCCGGTGGCAGTCACTAAACAGGATCAGCCGGGAGCGGTCGTCAAACGGGACAACCCGTGCATTTTTGTAGGCGCGGTCGAGGCGGCGGCGGGAGGACATCCTGGAATTTTCCCTAAATATCCAAAAAATGTGCGGAATGCGTTCGTCTTAGCGCTCGATAGGGAACCGTTTTATTTTGTAATTTTACATGCTCTGCTGCGACGAAACAGGGGTAAACATAAGATTATGAACCAGGACTTCCCGGCTAAATTCCTGATCAGCTTTGACAAGTACCTCCGTTTTTACGACCGGTTGGCGGAGGAAGGTACGCCCTACCAGCAGGAAAAGGCCCGGCGGATCCTGAAAGCCCAGGCCCCCTACCCGGAACTCCGGGAGGGGTTTACGGAGGTCGAAAAACTGGAAACGCACCGGGAAATCCTCGATGTAATCCTGCAGGACGCCTTTTCGGAAGTCCTCAGCCACAATGAGATCAAAGCGCTCTCCCTGCCTTACGTGGATGTGCTTTCCCACCCTTCCAAACGGTTGCAAAAGATTCTCGAGGCGGCGGGGAAAGACTTCAGTCCCATCCTGATGAGCCGCACCGAAGGGCAGGATTATATCATGACCTGCACGGTCATCCTCAACAACTTTTACGGCTATAAACTCGATTTCAGCCGGCCTTATTTCTTTGAATTCCCGGATGCCAACGGGGTAAAGCGGCATTACCGGATCCTGTACAACGCGGATTTTATGGAAATCCTTCCCAACGGGGAGGCGCCTGAAATCTCCCAGGACGATGTGGACGAAATGCTGTCGCGTCCCGAAGACCTGGAATACTGGAAATCGATTATCCCGCCTGAGAGCTTTATCATCAAGGGGTTTGTCATCGCAAACATGTTCGACGTTACCTCGGAGTATTCCATTTCCGCGATAAAATCCGAGTTGATCGCCAGCGATAAACGGGGCAGTGATAAATTTATGGGCGAATTGCAGGATACGTTCCGATCCTTTTTCCGGCTGAACGACCTGAAGGTGGGCTTCATCACCTATAACCGCAAGGACGGGCAGTTCGAAAAAGTTTACGGCAAGGGCATGGACAGCTTTATCCTGGGCGATGCCGCAGCCAGTAAATGCAATAAATGCCTCTGCGAAAAATCCTATGACAGGTTGCTCCGGCAAAAGTCGTATTACGTCATCCCGGACGTCGAAAAATACCAGAAGCTCTCCAAGGGGCAGGGATTCTACAATAACCTGTACGAACAAGGCATCCGCAGCGCGATATTTGCCCCCATTGCCGACCAGGACGAGATACTCGGCCTGCTGGAGGTAGTCTCCAGCGAGCCGAATGCGCTCAACGGGGTGAATGCCACCAAGCTGGACGACGTAATGCCTTTTATCGTTTCGGCCGTGGTCCGCTCCAAGATCGAGGAGGAGAACCTGATCGATGCAATCATTCAGCACGAGTGTACCACCGTCCATGAATCCGTGCTGTGGCGCTTCCAGGAAGAGGCCAAGAAATTCATCATCGACCAGCTGGAAGGCAACGACCCGGCTTTTAAGGAGATCGCCTTCCAGGACGTACACCCGTTGTACGGGCAGATCGATATCCGCGATTCCTCCCGTGCCCGGAATTCGGCCATACAACGCGACCTGATGATCCAGCTTTCCCGGATCCGGTCCGTTCTGGAATTAGCCTTTGAGAAGACCGAGTTACCCATTTACGAGGAGCTGATCTACCGGGTCAACAACCATATGGAGGATATCAAGGAGGTACTCCACACCAATAGCGAGCAGGCGATATTCAATTTTGTACAGGACGAGATCCTGCCCGTCTTTGAGCACCTCAAGGGGGTGGACAAGCAGCTGGGCGCCGAAATCCTCTCCTACGAAGCGGGGATCGATATGGGGACCCAGTCCTATTACGACCACCGCAGGAATTACGACGAGACCGTGATGCGGATCAATAAATCCCTGGCCTCGGTACTCGACCGGAGACAGGAAGATGCCCAGAAGATGTTCCCGCATTATTTTGAACGCTACAAGACCGACGGGGTGGAGCACAACATGTATATCGGGGACTCCATCGCCGCCGAACGCGATTTTGACCCGCTCTACCTGAGTAACCTCCGACTGTGGCAGCTGCAGGTGATGTGCGAGATGGAGAACGCCTACTACGACTTCAAGGCCGAGTTGCCGGTACAACTCGACGTGGCTTCCCTGATCCTGGTTTACAACACCTCCCTGAGCATCCGTTTCCGGATGGACGAGAAGCGCTTCGATGTGGACGGGACCTACAACGCCCGCTACGAGGTCATCAAAAAGCGCATCGACAAGTCCAAGATCAAGGGGTCCGACGAACGCCTGACCCGCTCCGGGAAACTGGTGATTGTCTATTCACAGAAAAAAGACGAACTGGAGTACCTGAGGTATATCCGGTTCTTGAAATCCAAGGGGTATTTTACCGATGATATCGAAATTGTGGAACTCGAGGGCTTGCAGGGGGTTTCCGGCCTCAAGGCCATCCGCGCCGGCATCCTCTACCGCAAACTGTCGGGTAATGAGGAAGGCTCCAAGGAATTCTACAACTACGACGACCTGATGGAAGAGCTTCAGACCTGAGCGTTTCCCGGCAGGCTGTGCCCCGACGCATTCGTCGAAAGGTTTCGGGTAAGCCGCGCCTATTGGGGCAATTCAATAATCCGTTCCGGCCCGTAGAATTTCAGGGCGACAAAGAAGGCGATCACCGAAAGGATCATCCCCACCATAAATATCGTGTAGGTCCATCGCAGCAACTTGTATTTGCGCTGCAAGACCACCCCGAGGAAATACAGGTCCTTGGTGAGCGTGTTGTACACGTAATATTTGTCTTTGATCAGCTCCTGCATGGCCCATTCGTAATCCGGCAGCTTCATTTTGTGGAAGTTGCCGAAAAACAAAAGGTTGACTTTTTTCTCGGCCACATCCTCCTTGGTGAACTGGCCGCTGGTAACATTCGGCCGGGTAGCCAGGATGGACAGGATCATGGATATGATACTGAATACGATAAAGATCACCGTCGGGTAGATCAGGTAGTCGTTTGTCGGGTTGTCCAGTTTGGGGATGAGGTTGGCGATTACCAGGGAGATGATGATCGCGTTCACGGACAGCAGGATATTCGCCTTGGTGTCTGCTATATCGCTTAGCTTCAGGTGGTTTCGCATGGATACGCGGTACATGGTCTGAATGCCGCGTTCCGGGCTTTCGTTTTTGTAGTAGGCCTTGAGTTTTTCCTTCTTGGCCATCTTCCGCCGCTTTTTCTTGTCTTTGACCAGCCGGCGGATATTGTCGTCTTTGCCTTCCTGCCAGTTCTCCAGGGCGTACTGCGTGTAGTACTGGTGTTCGGCGCGGAACATCTTGATGTTCGTCTCCCGCCATTCCTCGGGGGTGTATTCGGCCAGGCCCAACAGGGAAAGCTCCTCCCGCAACAACTCGGCGGTCTCCCGGTAGCTTTTCTGGCTCAGGTGGGAGGAATCCGCATCCCGGAGGATTTTTTCCGCCAGATTTTTCGGGGTGTAGAACCGCCGGGTGGCCTCGATCAGTTCGCATACCCGCTCAATTCGATCCTCTTCCAGGTCCTTCCCGCCCAGGAATTCCCGGGCAATTTCGCAACTTTTTGTCTCATGGTCCTGACTGCCAGCGGTGTATCCCGTATCGTGCAGCCAGGCAGCCAGGATGACTTCCTCGGCCCGCCCCGGGTCCAGCTCATGGTGTTCAAGCAATTCTTTTGTACTTTGTACCACGCGCTGCGTATGCCTCAGGTTATGGTATAAATACCGCTCATCCAGCTCTTCGGTGAGCAATTTGGTCACATACTTGCCCGTGCTTTCCGCCAGCTTTGTCATACAGGAATTTGTTGTTGATCATCCAAAGTACAAAATTTTACATGTCTCCCAGAAGTGCCCTTGCAAAACATTTTGTCGCAATCGCCGCAGGGGTGTTCCTTTTGGGGTCCTGCGCCACCTATGCCCCGAAGTATGCAGACCCGGAACAGGCCACCGATGTCGAAAGCCAGTCGGAGGTGGCCCATACATTCTATCTGATAGGGGATGCCGGCCTCTCCCCCCTGGGAGGGATGAACCCGGTCCTGGAGCGCTTCCGGGACCGGCTGGCAGCCGCCGATACGAATAGCACTGCAATTTTCCTCGGGGACAATATTTACCCGGCCGGACTGCCTGATGCCGCGGATTCCACCCGTGCCTTCATCGAAGCATCCAGCCACCTGGAAGCCCAGTTGCGAACCCTGGAGAATTACAGGGGGCGCCCGGTTTTTATCCCCGGGAACCACGATTGGTACAACGAGGGGATCATCGGCCTGAAGCGGCAGGAGAACTACGTGGAAAACTACCTGGGCCGGAAGGATGTTTTCTTGCCGGAAGACGGCTGCCCGATCGAGACCCTGGAAATATCCGACGACCTGCTGGTAATCCTGGTGGACACGGAGTGGTACCTGACCAACTGGGACAAGCGCCCGGCCATCAACGACGACTGCGAAATCAAGAACCGGGACGTGTTCTGGGAGGAACTCGGGAGCGAGATTAAACAACACGCGGACAAGACCATCTTACTGGCCACCCACCACCCGATGTTCAGCTACGGGGTCCACGGCGGGCAGTACACCTTCCGGCAACAATTCTATCCGTATTCCGGCAAAATACCCCTCCCGATCCTCGGGACGCTGGTTAATTTGTTCCGGAAGACCGCGGGGGTATCTGTGGAGGATATGCAGAACAAACGCTACCTGGAGCTACAGAAGCGGCTGCTGACCCTGGCACGGTTTGGGGAACGGGTGGTGCTTGCCTCCGGTCACGAGCACACGCTCCAGTACATTGTATCGGACGGGTTGCCGCAGATCGTCAGCGGATCGGGAGCCAAAAAGGGGGCCACCAACCAGTTGGGCGGCAGCGTGTTCACCACGGGGCAACGGGGGTATGCCGTGCTGGAGGTGTACGAGGACGGCAGCTCCCGGGTGCGATACTATGGGGTGGACGATGCCGGGAACGAACGATTTTTGTTCACCTCCTCCGTTTACTCCCCCCCATTTGAACCGGACCCGGAGATTTTCGAGGGCGAGTTCCCGCCTCGGGTAAAAGCCTCGGTCTACGATTCGGTAGAAGTAGACAAATCCCGGTTGCATACGCGGCTCTGGGGGCCCCGTTACCGGAGGCTCTACGGGGAGCCGGTGGAGGTCCCGACCGTGCGCATCGACACCTTGTACGGGGGGCTGACCCCGGTTCGGAAAGGGGGCGGACAGCAGTCCAAGTCCCTGCGGCTTCGCCATCGAGACGGCCGGGAATTCGTGATGCGGGCCCTGCGGAAACAGGCCGAGCAAAACCTGCAGGCGATGGCTTTCCAGGACCAGTATATTATCGGGGACCTGGAGAACACGGCCCCGGCAAACCTGTTGGAAGACCTCTACACGGGGGCGCACCCCTACGCGCCTTTCGGGCTTTCCCCATTGATGGACACCCTGGATATCTACCACACGAACCCCCGGCTGTTCTATGTGCCGAGGCAACCGGCTCTGGGCAAATACAACGAGGATTTTGGAGACGAACTCTACATGATTGAGGAACACCCCTCGGAAGGGCACGAGGACCTGGCGAGTTTCGGGTATGCCGAAGACATCGAGAGCACCTTCGACCTGCTGGACAACCTGCGGGATGACGAAAAGTACCGCGTGGATACTGATGCCTATATCCGCGCCCGGCTCTTCGATATGCTTATCGGCGACTGGGATCGTCACCAGGACCAGTGGCGCTGGGCGGAGTTCGAGGACGAGGAAACCGGAAACGTGGTCTACCGGCCCATCCCCAGGGATCGCGACCAGGCGTTCTCCATCATGGGCGACGGCCTGATCGGCAGTATCCTGACCCGCCTGGTTCCCGGGGTTAAAAAGATGGAGGGCTTCAATGAGGAAATCCGCAATATTCGGACCTTCAACACGAATCCTTTTTCCCTGGATATGACGCTGCTCGGGGGGACGACGCGTTCCCAATGGCAAGAGCAGGCCCGTATCATCCGGGAACGGGTGACCCCGGAGGTAATCGAATCGTCCCTGGAAGGCATCCCTCCGGAGGTTCGCGGCACAACCAGTATCCGGATCCGGGAAACCCTCCTGGCCCGGCTGGGGAGCCTGGACCATTTTGCCAATACGTATTTTGAGGTATTGCAGCGCTACCTGGTGGTTGCCGGGACCGACAAGGACGACTGGTTTGAAATCCATTCGCTTCCCGACGGGGGGGTATCCGTCAAAGCCTACCGGAATATCCAGGGAGCGAAGAGCAAGTTATTTTTCGAACGGACCCTGCAGCCCGGCCTGACGCGGGAAATCTGGGTGTTTGGCCTGGACGACGGGGACCGTTTTGACCTGAACCTGGCCCGGGAGTCCAAAATTAAAGTGCGGATTGTCGGGGGACTGGGGGAAGATCGCTACCTCACCACTTCGGGGGCCAAAGCGGTGGTATACGACCACGCCTCGGCAGATAACCGATTCGACGGCCCCGGACGCGTCAGGAAGGTGCTGACGGACAACTATCTGGTAAACACGTTTCAGCCGCTGAACCTGGCCAGCTTTACCAGCCAGCTTTTGCCAACCGCCGGGTTTAACCCGGATGACGGAATGCGGCTGGGCCTGGGCTACAGTTTTACGCGCTACGGGTTCCGGCGCAACCCCTTTACTTACCGCCACACGGTGCAAGGGGCATTCTATTTTGCCACCAGCGGTTTCGATCTGGGGTATGAGGGAGAATTTGCCAATATCGCTGGCAATTGGAACATCCAGTTGAAGGCGCGGTATACGAGCCCGAATTTTACACGGAATTTCTTTGGCCTGGGCAACGAGACAGTGAACCCGGACGACGATTTGGGCCTGGATTATAACCGGGTTCGCCTTCGAATCCTCAGTGCCCGACCAGCCCTGATCTGGCGCGGCCCCCTGGGAGGCAGCTTTCGCCTGGGCATGGACTATGAACGCTTTACGGTGGAGGAGACCGGAGACCGGTTCGTGAATACGTTTTACCAGGCCAACGGAGAAGAAAATTCCAACCAGTTCCTGGGGGCTACGGCCCGGTATTTCTATGAAAACCGCGACAACGACGCCTTCCCGACCCTGGGGATGGCCTCCAGCCTGGAAGCCGGGTTCAGGGAGGAACTCAATTCGGGGGGGGAGCGTTTTGGTTTTATTGTCCCGTCCCTGAGCCTGGACCACCGGCTGGTCCCGTCCGGCAGGCTGGTCCTGGCCACGAGGTGGAAGGCCCATTTTAACCTGGGGAACGGGTACGCGTTCTACCAGGCAGCGAGTATCGGTGCCAGCGACGGGCCAAGGAGTTACCGGAACGAGCGGTTCTCGGGCAAAACAGCCTACTACCAGATCACCGATCTGCGGTTGCAATTCGGGGAGATGTGGACGGGCCTGGTGCCATTATCCGTCGGGGTATTCGGCGGTTTTGACTACGGGCGCGTCTGGCAGCCGGGAGATCCGTCCAAACGCTGGCACACATCGTACGGAGGCGGGTTTTTCCTCAATGGGATCGACGTGATCACTTTGAACACGGCCCTGTTCCACGGCGCGGACGGCTTCCGCTTCTCCTTTGGGCTGGGCTTTACGTTTTAATCCTCGGCGTCCCGGGGGATCGGCAGGGGAAAACTGTATAAATTGCCCCCGCGCCCCACGCTCCGTTCATCGGCGAGGTAGACGAGGGTTTCCGTCACAAAACAAATGCCTTCCAGTTGGGTATTGGTCCTGAGGGAGATCTTCCGGGGGGGCTCTTCAAACCCGGTCCTGGCAAAGTTCTCGTAGACCCAGAGGTAGCCATACCCAAGCAAGACCAGCCGGTTTCCGCTGGGCGAAAGGGCGGCGTCGGTTACCTGGCACGCGCGCCGGTCATCGCATATGGGGATCCGGGCAAAGATTTCCGCCTCGTATTCGCCGGGTTGGTCGGGTACCCGGTAGACGGTGGCCATCCCGTTAAACGGCACCGCCCGGTTTTTGGTCACGATGTAGAGATGCCCCCCCTGGTGGAACAGGGCTTCGGCATCAAAGAACCGCCCCTTCTTCTTGGGCGGGAATTTTTTCTGGTCGGGATAGGTAAAACGGATGGCCTCCGCGTCGATCTTGTCGCCGGGCTCCGACCGGGGGTCGGGCAGGCGGTAAATCACCAGGTCGTCCCGGTAGTTCTGGTTGTTTCCGAAGTCGCCGATATAGACCCGGTCCAACGAATCGCGGGTCATGGCCTCCCAGTCCGTATTGCGGGCATGGTCCACTTTGAACTCGCGGACCAGGTTGCCGGTGGAATCCACCTCCCGGATCTTATCCGGGTTGCTGCTATCCTCGACAATCCAGACTGTTTTCCCGTCATAGGTGATCATGCCGGAGGCCTCGTTTATAGGGCCCGGCAACCGGCAAACGTATTCCAGCTGTCCGTATTGCGTACAGCTATATCCCAGGAGGGCGGTGATTAAAATCAGGGATTGACGAAACGATTTGCTGCCGAGTTGGGCCATACGGAGTACATTGTATTAGGGAAGGGCCTGCGCGCGACGCTGGGGCGGATGCAGCGCCTCCGGTAGATCCGGAGCTAAAAATAAGGAATATACGGGAGGCCCTGAAGCTTTTGGGCGCCCGGAGGTCGGGGGAATTTGCGGGAATAACTGAAATGGGGGCTCAGTTAATGAATAATCCCCTATTTTTAAGTGCTAAACCAAACTATCCAGCTACCATGGTCGGAATACTTTCCTTTGTGGGATTCACGCTGCTTGTAGCGGTAATCTCCTATCTCGCCACGCGTAAAACCAATGAATCCACCTCGGATGGGTACTTCCTGGGGGGGCGCAGCCTGACGGCCGGCGTCATTGCGGGGTCCCTGTTGCTCACCAACCTGTCTACCGAACAAATCGTCGGGTTGAACGGCAGCGCCTACCTCGACGGGCTATCCGTTATGGCCTGGGAGACCCTCGCGGCCATTACCATGGTGATTACCGCCGTATTCCTGTTGCCGCGCTATTTGAAAGGCGGTTTGACCACAGTGCCCGGCTTCCTCGCCAAGCGATTCGACATCACAACTAAAACCATAACCTCCGGGCTCTTTCTCACCGGCTATGTGGTAGTACTCCTGCCGGTGATCCTGTATTCCGGTTCGGTGGCCATCAGCGGCATGTTTAATGTGGCCGGACTCCTGGACGTTTCAGAGCCTACAGCCCGGATTATCTGTATCTGGGGCATCGGGATTATCGGGTCCATCTATGCGGTTTTCGGAGGGTTAAAGGCAGTGGCTGTTTCCGATAGTATCAACGCCATCGGCCTGCTGATCGGCGGTGTGCTGATCCCGGTTTTCGGCCTGATGGCCATTGGGGACGGCAGCGTCATGACCGGACTGGACAACCTGATCGACAGCAGTCCGGAACGCTTCGACTCCACAGGGGAACACTACCAGGAAGTCCCGTTCAGCACCATCTTTACAGGGATGATGCTCGTGCAGCTGTTCTATTGGGGGACCAACCAGCAGATCATCCAGCGCGCCCTCGGGGCCAAAAACCTGGCCGAAGGGCAGAAGGGGCTGCTATTGGCCTCATTTATCAAAATCCTCGGGCCGATTATCCTGGTCCTTCCGGGAATGATCGCCTATTATTATTTCGAAGGCAACCTGGCCTCCAGTAACGACGCCTACCCGGAACTGGTTCGGGCCGTATTGCCCGGCCCGCTCGTCGGTTTCTTTGCGGCCGTACTCTTCGGGGCCATCCTGAGTTCCTTCAACAGTGTGCTCAACTCCTCGGTAACTCTCTTCGGCATCGACATTTACAAGCAACACATCAACAAAGAGGCTTCAGAGGCCACTACGGTGAAGTACGGGAAGATCTTCGGGATTGTGCTGGCCCTGGCCGCCATGCTGGTGGCCCCGGTTATCGAAAAGGCCGGCAGTATCTTTGATTACCTGCAGGAAGTGAACGGGATATACAACATCCCGATCCTGACCATTATCGTCGTGGGGTACCTCACCCAACGCGTACCGGCCATTGCGGCTAAAATCGCCATCTTCCTCGGGTCCGGTCTCTATATCCTGAGCCAGTTCATCATCGGCCCCGGCATGGTGGAAGCTGCCCTCGAGGCGGCCCGGGAATCCGGGATCACGGATGTGACGGCCCTTCGCAAGGTAGAGGCAGAAGCCTATCCGCATTACCTGCATATCATGGCCATCCTCTTCCTGCTGAATGTGGGGATCATGCTGCTGATCGGGAAATTGCGGCCCAAAGCCGAACCCTATGTCCTGGAATATACCAACCAGGTGGAGATTACCCCTTACCGGTATGTGAAGCAGGTCGGGCTTGCGGTGGTCGTTATCGTCATCCTGATCTATATCGCCTTTGCCAAGTAGGCGAAACGCCGTCAACCAAGCGCAGCGACGCCCGTCGGCCCCCCTGGTCATCGCAGGGGTACGGATGCCTGGGGTCTAGGGTCCGGTACCGGATTCCTCCTCGCGGATCGGCAGGTAAATTTCTGCCGTCCAGTTCAGTGCATCCCCGCCCATGTTCGGGTTGTTGAAGAAGACTTCCACCGGTTCGGGAACCACCTCAATACCGTTTTTTTCAGCGTAGTCCATCAAGGCGTACCAGGCCCGGTCCGAGGTGATGTAATTGCCGTGGTAGATGGCCTTCAGCGCCTTTTTCGGATAGAGGCGGTCATAGCTCACCAGCGGCGATTCCGGCAACTGGGTGGAGCGGATGATCGGGAAGCAGAATTCATAGGCCAGGCTGTCGGCCTCCCGGTTCCAGCGGTTTACCACAATCATCGGCGGCCCGTTCAGGGTGACGCCTGCCGTGTTCAGCACGCTGCCCAACAGTTCGTAGTTGTCCATCATCCCGGCGGCCTTCCCGTGCTGGGAAGTCTCCAGGGGGACGTAGGCGTAGAAGGTGGACGGCAGTTCCGCTTCGCCCACAACTTGCACTTCAAAGGCTTCCGTATGTGCCTTCAGGCCTTCGGCGAATTCCCCGATCAGGCGTACTCCCACCCGTTCGATGGTACTGTTTCCAAAGAGTACCTCCCATTTGTTTGCCAGGCTGTGGTCCCGGTCCCGGAGTTTGGCGCTTACCAATGAGGTAGAATCCGTCAGCGGCTGGATTTCCCACTGGCAGATTAGCACGGAATCCCCGGCGCGCAGCTGCTGCCTGAGACTCAACAAATCGTCCTGGGTCACCGGGGCGTCCTCAGCCGCTACGTCCCGGTTCCAGATCTTGATGGACTGGTTGATGGCGCCCGGAAAGGTAGGGGCCTCAAAACGCACGATGTAGTCATAAGGGTATATCAGGAAGTACCCCGCGGCCCCCAGCACGAGCAGGAGGCCTGCTGCCCATAGTATTTTTTTCATGGTTGCTACAAAAATTTCCCTGTATTACTCTTCGTTTGCTGTCGTGTTTGCTGCTGCTGTCGTGTTTGCTGTTGCTGTCGTGTTCGCTGTTGCTGTCGTGTTTGCTGCTGCTGTCGTGTTCGCCGTTCCGCCAGCGGTTGCTGCCATGGCCGTCTGTCGCTGGTTCATCTCCAGTTGGTCCACGACATAGCCGCCAAGGGAACGCCCCTGGTCCAGGCCCACTTCGATTGCCATGCGATAGTGGATTCCGCCGTACATCCTGCTGATCGCGGCTTCGGCAGAGGCCTCGTTGAAGGAATTAAACGAACGGACGGGTAACCCGTAAGGCAGTTCCGTATCGTCGTCAAAAGCAAAATTGTCCCCGAAAATACTGGTCAGGGCTGTGGCTGCCGCGCCGGAGACCACACTGTGACCGCTGGTGTATTCGGGGAAGGGAGGGGTCTGCAGGACCGGCTTCCAGCTGTCGTCGATATGCTGGTTAATGAGCGTTTCCGGGCGGATCAGGTTGCTCCGGTACTTCTCGTCCCAGCAACTGATGAATCCGTCAAACAGGGCGATGGATGTCTTCGTATAGGCGAAAACCGTTTTGTCGAAATCGCTGCCGTCCTTCCGGCAGGCAATCTTGGCAATCCCGATCCAGTGGGCCCCCGGGCTGATCTTCTTCGTGGCGAACATCAGGTGGCCGCGGGTAACGGACACGTAGGGGTTGCAATCCCAGAACCGCGCAATGGCCACCTCCTCGGATTCATCCCCTTTTTCGGTGATGGCATTGCCCACTTCGTAGACCTCCATGAGTTCCCGGTGGAAGTCGGATCCTTCCTCCATGGAGAAAGGTACGGGCGGTGCCGGTTTAAACTGGGCAGCCGAATCGATGACCAGCGTGCGGATTTTGTTCCAATGGGGTTCGATGCCTTCCATATATGCGGGCGGGGTGGGTTGCCAGCGGGACGGTTCGTCCGTGTTTACGGTGAATTTCGACATCGTCCGCGTCTGCTTGTAATTGTCCTTGTCCATCCACTCCGAGATAAAAGCGGCGACTTCCAGGCCGTAGTCCCGGGAGGCCTCAAATTCCTCCTCGTTGATTTCGGACCAACGGGAATACAGACTGTCGCGGAACTCCGTCACCCGTTCTTCCGAGAAGATGAGCTGCCGGCTCAGATCCATATGTGCCACCAGGGCAGCCAGCGGGTAGTTCACCCCGGAACCCGCTTCAGGGGAGGGGATGGGTTCCAGATCGGTGACCTGCCCGGCCAGGGACTTATACGCCGGGTTGTGCAGGGCCATGATTTCATAGGCCGCGATATTCGGGTATACATAAATCCGGCTGGCCACTGGCGGGCTGAAGATATCGTGCACCATGACTTCGGTGACCTTATCCACGGAGGCGTGGTAATCTTCCGGGCTGATGGTAATGGGCTCAGACTCCCCGGAACAGGAGAGCAGCAGGAAGCTCAGGGCCGCTACAATGGCAATATTCGTTTTCATGGGTATGCTATTTTGGTATTTGTCAATTCGTAAACTGCTGCCGGCGCATCGTTGAAGACCACCAGCAGATAGGGTTTCTGGCCCATGCGGATCACCTCCAGCCTCCGCACGGATTGGTGCATGAGGTCCAGGCCGGTCCGGTTGGCCAAAAGTATTTTATTTTCTCCGCCTATCAAGGCCCCCGGGAATGAATCGAGGCGCCCCTGGTAGGGTTTTACCCCGAAGTAGTTGCCGGCTGCCAGGATTTCTTCCCGCCCGTCTCCGTCAAAATCGTGGGGCAGCAATTCCAGGATGGGGGCCACCTGCAGCATCGGTGCAAACGGGACGAACTCAAAGCGGCCGTTTTCATTTCTGAGGAAGCCCGAACGCAATTCGGAAACTTCCAGTACCTCCGCTTCCCGGAGGGCTTCCGGACCAAAGATTTCTTCCACCGACCGGCCTGCAAAATCTCTGTAATTCGGGTATTTCTTCCGGAGCGATACCATTTGGGAAGCCAGCTCATCCAATCCGACCAGCGGGTAATAACGGCCTTCCCTGGCCGTGGCGATCACCGGGTCCGTGCTGCCGGATTGGTCAAAATCCGACAGATAGAGACGCATCGGGAAATTTTCCGGGGCACTGAATTTGGAATTGGTCCCCCAATTCCCCAGTACGTAGTCCGTATCCCCATCCTGGTCCATATCGAACGGGGCGATGGCTTGCCACAACCCCGTAACGCGGGACGCGTCTTCTTCTGTAAACCGACCCTGCCGGTTGGCGTAGAACCGCGGGGCCATCCATTCCCCAACTACGATCAGGTCTGTCTGACCGTCCCCGTTAAAATCCGTCCAAAGGGCATCCGTCACCATGCCCAGGCCTGTCCCGTCAAAATCCGGGGAGGGGTTGAAGAAGCCGTTTTCGTTCAGCAGCAGGTGGGAATCCGGCCGCTTCCCAAACGACCCGGTGACCGACTGGTTGCCGACAAACAGGTCCAGATCCCCGTCCTGATCAAAATCGAAAGGCCGGATGACCGATGAGTTGGCAAAATCCTCTGGAAGGGGTTGCGCCTTGAGGCTGTCGCCCGCTTTCGTATAATACGTGTTGGCGAGGTACTGGGAGGCGCCAAAGTAATCCGATCCCCCGTTGGCCACTACCAGGTCGTTGGCCCCGTCACCGTTGAGGTCCCGGATAACCGCGTAGATGTTTTCCTGTACGCTGTCCCGGGTGGCGGGCGGCATGGCAGAACGGACAAAGGCCGTATCCCGCTGGAGGTAGACCCGGGCGGGCTCCCGCTTGGACCCCCCGAAATAAATATCCTCCCTGCCGTCTCCGTCCAGGTCGCCGGCTGCAACGGCCGGCCCCCGGTCCGCCAGGCTGTAGGGCAGTAGTTTTTCCCGGTTGAAATCCGTATACCGGTCTTCCCGGTGGGTAAAGTCCAGCCCCAGGTTTCCGGCTACCCGACGGAAAAGTGTCTGCTGCGGCTGCCGGTCCGGACTGGAATCGTACCGATAGGGCCGCACCTGCTCCGGGCGGACGGTTAGCGTCTGGTCAAGGCCCGGCTGCAGCAGGGTTTGAAAGGTATTGTCCGGCCAGACGATTTGGAGGGAATCCACCCGGGTGCCCGCCGGAAATCCAAAATGGATGACGGGCTCGGAGGAAGCCTGGAACCCCCGTACCGGGAAGAGCTCCCGATACCGGACCGTACCCCCGGAATAGGCCAGCGCCTTGGTCCCGATCCCGAAGGGGTTGGACGCCCCGTGCTGCAGCCGCAGTTTCAGGAAGTGGTTGTCGCCTCCGCCCCGGTTGACCAACACAGTGGCCTCCTGGTTGATGTTGCTGATTACCAGGTCCAGGTCGCCGTCGTTGTCGAGGTCGGCGGTTGCGGTGGCGCCGGAGAGCGTGGTGTCCCGGCCAATCCAGTCCCCGGACCGGTCGGTAAACCGCAGGTCGCTGCCCCCCTGGAAAATATAGTTGTGGACATTCCCGGAGGGCATCATGTCCAGCGCCTTCTGGTCTACCAGGCGCGTGTTGTCCATTTTGCTGCTGATCTGCTCGTTGGAGATAAACCGGACAAAATCCAGGTCATTCGGGCGTTTGGGGATGCCGTTGGAGATAAACAGGTCCTGGTGGCCATCCAGGTCGTAGTCGGCAAACAGGGCGCTCCAACTCCAGTCCGTGGCCGCCACCCCGCTCATCAGGGCGGTCTCCATAAACCGGCCGTCCGGCTGGTTTACATAGAGCATGTTCCGCGTAAACTGGTAGTAGTAGCCGAAGTCTTCCGTTCGCAATTGCTGGGTTTGCCACTTGTCGTCCCCTTCCGACGACTTCAGGGGGACCTCGTCTTCCGGCAGCATATCGAGGGATATCAGGTCGGGCCGCCCGTCGTTGTTGATGTCCGCCACGTCGCTCCCCATCGAAAAGCGGCTCGTGTGCCCGAAATACGCGCGCAGGCTTTCGGTAAACGTACCATCCCCGTTGTTCAGGTAGAAGTAATCGTCCTCGTGGAAGTCGTTGCCCACGTACAGGTCCGGGTACCCGTCCTGGTTGAAATCGGAGACTGCCAGGCCCAGGCCGTAGCCGTTGATCCCCCCGTAGATGCCCGCCGCCTCGCTGACCTCGGTAAACCGGCCGTTGTCGTTTCGCATCAGTTTGTCGCCCGTGTCGTAGTTCCGCTGATATCGGAGGGAAGCCTTCCCGTAGGAGTCCTGGGTATGGACGGCGTGGTTCAGCAGGTACATGTCCAGGTCGCCGTCCCCGTCGTAATCGAAGAAGGCGGCATTGGAACTGAAGGTGTCAAAATCCAGGCCGTACTCCGATGCCCGTTCGGTAAAGGTGTTGTCCCCGTTGTTGATAAACAATTCGTTGTGGCCGGAGAACCCGTTGATCCCCACCACGGCGCAGACATAGATGTCCAGGAGGCCGTCCGCATTTACGTCGGCCATGACCACCCCGGTGTTCCAGGTGCTGTTGCCGGCTACCCCGGCCGATTCCGTGATATCCCGGAATTTCATATCCCCCTCATTCAGGTACAGGCGGTTGGGCACCTGGTTCCCGGAAAAGTAGATATCCGGCAGGTCGTCCCCGTTGATGTCGCCCACGGCCACGCCTCCCCCATTGTAAAAATAGAGGTAGTCCAGGATGTTCAGTTCGTTGGATTCCTGCAGCCGGTTCACAAAATCGATCCCGGTATCCGACGCCGGCGGGGCGGCAAACTGGTTACCCCCGTCCTGGCAGGATGCCAGAATGATGCCGATACATGCCAATATGCCCGTACGCTTAATCATTGATGGCAAATAATTTGGGTTGGTTTTCATTCAGCGCGGCCAACAGGTAGCGCCTGCCCGAGGCATCCCGGAGGGTGCGGAGGTATTTAACCTCCTCCCGCAGGACAAAGCCACTGGTTTCGTAGGGTTGCCATTCAAAGTCCAGGTCTCCGTTGCCCAGCAATACATTGCCGTACCCCGCGTCGAGACGGGAGAATTGCGGCTTGAATTCAAAATTGTTGCCGGCCATGATCAGGTCCAGGTTCCCGTCCCCGTTCACGTCTTCGCAGCTGATGCCGCAAATGCAGGAAAGTTGCACGCGGTAGGGGAGCGGTTGAATGCGGAACGACCCATTCCCCTCGTTGATTGCGATCACGGATTCCGAAACCCGCGAGGTCTTGACGATGGAACGGCTTACCAGTTCGGGCGGGAAAAGCTCCTGTATGGTCCGGCGCGCATAGACGGAAGCCTTCAAGTTTTCCTTTTTCAGAGAAACCACCTGGGCCGTCAACTCCTTTTTCTGGTGGAGCGGGTAGTCCCCGGATTCCGTAGTCAGGGTTACCACCTGTTCCAGGGTCCCGTTGTTGTCAAAGTCGTTCACCCACATCTTCATGGGTTTCCCGGGTTCCGGCTTGTAGTGCAGGTTCGCCCCCTGGTTGCCCAACACCAGGTCCAGGTCGCCGTCCCCGTCCAGGTCGGCTGCGGCCACCGATCCCCACCAGCCGTCCAGGCTGTCCAGGGAGGTTGGGATCTTGCTGATCCGGCGCCCGTTGTTCCGGTAGATAGCCGGGATGCCCCAGTCCGAAACGGTGACCAGGTCGTCCCGTCCGTCCTGGTCCATATCTGCCCAGACAGCGTCGGTTACCATGCCCGCATCCTTCAGGTCGTTGCCCACCCGTTCGGTAACGTCCCGGAACTGCCCGGTGCCGTCGTTTTCCAGGAAGAGGTGGTCCGGGTTGACCCCATAGACCCCCACCACGGAGCGGGAACCGATAAATACGTCTATATCCCCGTCCCCGTCAAAATCCCGGGGTGCCACCACGGACATATTCTTGGTCCGCGTGGGCAATTCGCCGGGGGCCCGGGTAAACCTGCCGGCCCCGTCGTTCAGGTAGAGCCTGGGGCGATAGCTGCGGTAGCGGTCTGCCTGGTTCCCGCCGGAAGCCACCAGCAGGTCCGGATCGCCGTCCCCGTCCGCGTCAAAAAAGGCTGCAGCCGTGTCTTCCTGGTCGCTGTCTGCTTCAAAGGCTGGGGTGCGCTGCGGGGCCACCCGGCCGTTTCCGCTGTGCAGGTAGAGGGCACCCGGCTGCCCGGATCCCCCGCCCAGGAAGAAATCGTCATTGCCGTCCCCGTCCACGTCGGCCACCGCCAGGGCCGGGCCTTCCTGGGAGAGCTTGCTGTAGATCAGGCCTTCGTGGTCAAAATCGTTATAAGCGTCCTCCCGGTGCGCTTCCACGCGTTCCAGGGGGATTTCGGTCAGGAGGGAAGGTTGGGGCGTCGGTTTCGGCGGTACATAGGTATCCCCCGCTTCCCCATGGTCCAACACCCATTCCCGATCGGCCTCCAGGCCTTCCAGGAGTTGGGTCCGGTCGTCGGGCCAGATGACCCGCAGGGAATCGATGGTGCGGGCGTCCCCCAGGCCGAGCGCCATGACGTAATCGATACTCGACTGGAAGCCCCGGGACGGGACCAGTTCCTGCACCAGCACGTTCTTGCCGGCATACAGCCGCACGGTGGCCCCAATGCCGAATGGGTTTTTTTTCGGCCCCCTGAATCGCAGCCGCACATAGTGGTGGTCCTTTTGGTTATCCGTCTCATTCCGGTAGAGGAAGGCCTGCATGTTGACGTTGTTTATCACCAGGTCCAGGTCGCCGTCGTTGTCCAGGTCGCCGTAGGCCGCGCCGTTGGAGCGGGTGGGGATCTCAAACCCCCAGTCCGCATTCGCATTGTCAAAGGTGATGTCCCCGTTGTTCCGGAAGGCGTAGTTGGGTTGTGGCTTGATGGGCATTTTCTGGATGATCGAATCGATGGATTCCTTCTTGCCGGTCAGTGCCATTTTCTGGATGATCTCATTGGCAAAGAAATCGACAAAATCCAGGTCCGTCAGGTCGTGGTTGATGCCGTTGGTGACAAAAATATCCCGCAGCCCGTCGTTGTCCATATCGAAGAGCAGGCCCGCCCAGCTCCAGTCCGTGGCATCCACCCCGCTGAAGTAGGCCACCTCCGAGAAGGTCCCGTTGCCGTTATTCAGCTGGAGCGTATTCTGGATGTACTGCTGGTAAAAATCCTTGCCGCGTTTCAGGTCGTAGACGTTGTACCCTTCGAATTCCATTACGGACTTCACCCGCTCCTCGGGTTCGGGGAGCATGTCCGTGATAAACACGTCCTGGTAGCCGTCGTTGTTGATGTCGCCGATGTCTATCCCCATGGCCGACAGGCTCAGGTGGCCCGTCCACTCCTTGATCTGCTCGGAGAAGGTGCCGTCCCGGTTGTTGATGTACAGGTAGTCCCGCTCGTAGAAATCATTGGAGACATAGATGTCCGGATACAGGTCCTGGTTGAAATCCGACACCAGCACCCCCAGGCCAAAGCCGATCAGGCTGCCGTAAATCCCGGCTTCCTCGCTGACATCCGTAAAGGTGCCCCCGTCGTTGCGCAACAACATGTCGCCTACGCCCCGGAATATATGCGGCACGCCTTCCCAGTCCTGCGCCCGCACTTCGCGCTGTTCGGCATAGCCCAGGCTGCTGACGGGTATGTTGCTGTTGTTCAGAATATAGGCGTCCAGGTCGCCGTCCTTGTCGTAGTCGAAAAAAGTTGCATGCGTGGAAAACCCGGTTTCCGCCAGGTTGAATTCCGCCGCCCGCTCGGTAAAGGTCAGGTCGCCGTTGTTGATATACAGGTCGTTGTCGTGGTTGTTGCCTTCCATGTTCCCGGCGTTGCTCACGTAGATGTCCAGCAGGCCGTCCGCATTGATGTCGGCCATGGTAACCCCCGTAGACCACGGTTTGTCGCCTCCCACGCCGGCCGTTTCCGTGATGTCCTCAAACCGGAAATCGCCCTTGTTCAGGAAAAGCCGGTTGCGGACCATGTTCCCGGTGAGGAAGATATCCGTAAGGCCGTCGTTATTGATATCCCCGAGGGCCACCCCCCCGCCGTTGTAGAAATTCCGGTACTTGAAGATATTGAAGTCTTTCTGGTTTTCTACCTGGTTCACAAAATCGATCCCCGTACTGTCCGGTGGCATCAGCGTAAACAGCGGAGTGACCGTTGCCGTATCCGCAGCCGCCTCCGGCTGCTTTTCCCCGCAAGCCGCCAGGGCCAGGGCAAACCCAATACAAATTCTGACAGGTATTTTCATAGAAGCGTTCATCTTTTTTGCATCAGGACGGGGGAGGTGTTGTTCCGTCCAATGATATAGGTTTTATCGCCGTTTATCCGAAGGGTATCCACCTTGCGGGCGGCACCGGGGAGCGGCAGGGACCCCTCCCGGGACCAGCTAAATCCACCGGCCCCGTCCCCTTTGAGCACCAGCCCCGGGAGTGCATCCAGGCGCCCCAGTTGCGTGCTGATCTCGAAAAAGTTGCCCACCAGGAGCAGGTCGGGGTGGAGGTCGCCGTCAAAATCGTCCGCGAAAATATCAAAAACCGCCGAGGCCTGGGCTATTTTCGGAAGCGCCCTGGGGGTAAAATTCGCCTCCCCGTCGTTGATAAATACCATACTCCGCAATTCCTCTACCTGCCGGATGCGGGATTGCCCCAGGGCTTCCTCCCCGAACAGGTCTGCCAGGCTGGCCTGCGCAAACCCTTTATAGGTCCTGAATTTCTTGTTTAAAAAGGGCATTTGTTTCCCCAATTCGTCCCGGGAGGCAAAGGGAGTCTCCACCCCGTTGTGGAAATAGGTTACCAGGGGCTCCACCGAGCCGTTTTCGTCGAAATCGTTGCGATAGAGGCGCAGGGGCTCCTCCGGGGATGCCCGGAATTTGCTGTTCAGCCCCCAGTTGCCTGCTACCAGGTCCCGGTCTCCGTCCCCATCGATATCCACAGCCGTGAGACTGTTCCACCAACCCGACGAATGGGACAGTCCCCCTGCTTCCATGCGTTCCCAGTTGCCGTCCCGGCGGGTAAATACGGTTACCGGGGCCCAGTGCCCCGCCAAAGCGAGTTCCTCCCGCCCGTCCCCGTCCAGGTCGGCCACTGCAATGCTGCTTACCGCGCCGACTTCCAGGATTTCAGGCATCCGCTCCACGGTCACGTCCGTAAAGCGTCCGGTCCCGTCATTTTCCAGGAGGTAATGCCGGGGGGGCTCGCCATAGGCGCCGGGGGTGGCGTCTGCCACAATGAGTACGTCCAGGTCACCGTCCCCCTCCAGGTCAAAGGCGGCCATATCCGAGGCATTCAGGGCAATTCCGGCAAATGCGCCCCGGTCCTTAACGGGCGTCCCTTTTTGGTTAAAGTACAGCCGGGGCTGCAGGGGCTCCCCGCCGGTAAATTCATTCCCCCCGCTGGCTACCAAAAGGTCCGGCCAGGTGTCCCCATCGGCATCAAAAAAGAGGTGGGCCGTATCCTCGTTCAGGGCATCTTCCCCGAAAAGCGGATCGAACGCGGACTGGAATTCCCCGTTTTCCGTTTGCAGGAATAACACCGAGGCCTGTCGTTTCGCCCCCCCGATAAAAACATCGTCCCGTCCATCCCGGTTAAAATCGACGGTGGAGACGGAAGGTCCCTGGTTGGAATAGGCAAACGGGATCAACGGTTCCCGGTCAAAATCCAAGGTGGGGTTTTCTCTGTGTACGAATGGAATCAGGCTGTCGGCCTGTTGCCAGGTGCCGGGGTGGCTGGCAGGATCCGCCCACCCGTAATAATTCCCGGAGGCATCCTTTTGTTCCAGGCGGATGGTTTCCCCGGACGGCAGCCCGTGCAGGGTCTGGTATGCGCCGTCCGGCCAGATAACCAAAAGGGAATCCGCCCTGCTTGCAGCCCCGAGTCCAAAGTGGAGTTCCGGGGCAACCGTAGAAAGATAGCCCCGCGTAGGGAAATTTTCCCCTACCTGGACCTGCCCCCCGGAATAAACGGCTACCCGTGCGCCTATCCCCAGCGCGTTGGGGTCCCTGCCGGTAAAGGTGACCCGGAGGGCAGCCCCGCCCTCCCCGGTGTTTTCATAGATTGCGGCAGGCCGGTCCATGTGGTTTACCACCAGGTCCAGGTCGCCATCCCGGTCCAGGTCTGCGTAAACGGAACCGTGGCTGTAAGTGGGCTCCGAGGCCATCCACTGCCCCCCCATATCCTCGAAGCCGAGTTCCCCGGTATTCCGGAATATATAGTTCGGCACCTTTTTGGCAGGGATTTCCCGGGTGAGGGGCATGTCCGCATCCGTCATCCCTGCGTCGATGCGCCGCTGGATATCCTCGTTGGCGATAAAATTCATGTAGTCCATGTCGTTGGTCGCCCCCCGGATACCGTTGCTGATAAACAGGTCTTTGAGCCCGTCGTTGTCGAAATCGGCCAGCAGGGTCCCCCAGGACCATTCCGTGCTGGCCATCCCGCTCAGGAACCCAATTTCGGAAAACCGGCCATCCCCGGTATTTAGTTGGAGCGTATTCTGCATGTACTGGGGGGCAAATCCATTTTTCAGGTATTGCTGGTAAATCGGGTACCCGTATTCCAGGCCGGATGTCTTGTAGGTGACCAGGTCTTCGGGCAGCATATCCAGGGATACAATATCCACATGCCCGTCATTGTTGATGTCCCCGATGTCATTCCCCATGCTGAAATGGGTGGTATGTCCAATGGGCGAGGCGGCCTGCGAGATGATCTCCTGGAAACTGCCGTCGCCGCGGTTCATGTAGAGATAGTCGTTTTCAAAGAAATCGTTGCCCACATAGATATCCGGGAACCCGTCGTTGTTCAGGTCCCCGACGCTCAGGCCCAGCCCGTAACCCGCTTTTCCCTGAAAAATACCCGCCTCCCGGCTTACGTCCACAAAGTTCCCGTCGTCGTTGCGCAGCAGGCGGTCCCCGGCAAGGGCATCGTATCCCTCGCGCTGGGAACCCTTCCCGTACGTCCGGTTGGGGTGTACGGAATGGTTCATCAGGAAGAGGTCCAGGTCGCCGTCCCGGTCGTAATCGAAAAATGCCGCCTGGGTGGCCAGCCCGGAGAAATCCAACCCGTATTCGGCGGCGCGCTCTGCGAATTGCGGTATGCCTTCCTCCGTAAGGCCCTGGTGCACATACAGGAGGTTCCTCCCCCGGAGCGCCCGGTATCCGGATGCCTGGCAGACATAGATGTCCAGCAGGCCGTCCCCGTTGATATCTACATGGGTAACACCCGTTGTCCAGCCATCTGCGTTTTCGATCCCGGCTTCCCGGGTTATCTCCCGGAATTTCAGATTCCCCATATTCAGGTATAAGGCGTCAGGCGCCTGGTTTGCGGTAAAATACAGGTCGGGGAGGTCGTCCCCGTTAAAATCCGCAACGGCTAGCCCCGCCCCATTGTAATAGTACAGGTAATTCAGGATGTTCAGGTCGGGGGATTCCTGTAGCGTGTTGGAAAAGGAAATACCGGATTCCGCCGGCGGGAGTTCCCGGAACAGGTAGACAGGGGCCTCCTGGCAACCGGCCAGTGCAATAAGTGTAAAAAATACGCCACAAATCTTTTTCATAACCTACGGGGGAACAGCTGGCTAAATTACGGATTACGTCCCGAAAGGCCCAGAAACAAAGGGGTTTACCCAGAGATATTAACCTTCTTTTAGTCCTATTAATCTATCGTTAATACTTGGATGGAGGGCATAAAAAAAGGACCGCCTGTTCGGGCGGTCCTTCCTGGATATTAAATCAGTTCCCTTAGTATCCGGGATTCTGTTGCAGGTTCGGGTTTGCCAGCAATTGCGGCAGCGGGATCGGGAAAAGACGGCGTGCGGGGTTGTTGGCCTCGTCGCTGCTTTTGAATTCCCACTGGCGTCCGTATTGGCCAAAGCGGATCATGTCGTTCCGTCTCCAGCCTTCCACGTAGAGCTCGCGTCCCCTTTCGTCCAGCAGATCGCTTTCCGTAACGCTGCCCAGGGGGGTAGCGCCGCGCAGGACGCGCAAGTCATTAACCATGGCAGTAGGGTCGCCTCCTGAACGCATCATGGCCTCAGCCTTCATCAGGTAAGCATCAGCAAACCGCATAACCAGCACGTGCGGCTCAAAGCCACCGCCGAAACGCGGGTTGTACTTCATCACGCGGATACCGGTTTTCTCATCGTTGTTGATCAGGCTGGGAGAGCCGTTGCCGTCTACAAACTCACGGGAAAATACCAGCGGGCTACCCTGGCGATCTTCCAGCGCGTCCCCGTTCAGGGCGTATTGCTGACCGATCAGGAAGCCGTTACCCACATTGGAACCGTCTTCGCGACCGTTGTTATCTGAAGTTCCGGGAGCCCCCGTAAAAGGAACCCCGATATTGGGAACTCCTCCGCGGCGCTCTTCCTGTCCGTCGATCTGGGCGCTCTCCAGGTCAGACTCGTAGCGGTTCTGGTTCGGGTCGCCCTCAAAGAGGTCGTAGAACTCAGCCAGTGTGCTGAACCCGTTCCATCCGCCTCCCCCGAGGCCGGTGGAGTTGTAGTGCAGGCCGTTAAAAATCCGGTTACCGGTGTTGCCGGATGTTACGTACCAGATCGTTTCCGTATCTGCTGAGGATTCAAAAATTTCAAAATAACCCGCCTGGAGTGCGAAGCCGTCGGCTTCAATGGCGTCCACCAGGTTGATTACTTCCTGCATATCCGCGGCTGCAGGCGTTCCGCCGCCGCCGGTCAGCTGGTTTTCGTAGATGTGCCGGTTAAGGAGCACCTTGGCCTTAAGGAGGCGCGCAGCTGCCTTGGAAGCCCGGTCCAGATCGTCGGATTGCGCAGGCGTCGCCGGCAGGCCGGCAATGGCTGCATCCAGATCTGAGAGGATGAAGTTAACAGCCTCTGCCCCGGTAAGCACCGTAGGCACTTCCGAAGAAGGGAGCTGTGTATCCCGGAAAGGTACCTGGCCGTAAAGGTCCAGGATCAGGAACATGGACCAGGCCCTCAGGAATTGCGCCTGGGCGGCTACATCTGCCGGTGCGGCCGTCCGCTCATCCAGGATCTGGGAAGCGAGCAGCTGGTTGGCATTCCACTGGTCGAATGGGGTAATGATGTCGGTTTCTTCGAGGCCCCATTCGTGCTGGTGGAGTTTCCGCCAGCGTCCGTTGTCCCCCCAGTCGGCACCCCGGGTCGGGATGAGTTGTTCGTCGGTGGTGACCACGTTCAGGGCATAGGTGTTTGCCTGGTCGCCGAGTTGGCCGCCAACCTGGTTATAGAGCTGATCCAGGGCCGAGGAGGGATCTTCCAACCCCTGGAACCCCTCGCTGATGAAGGAGTCCGTTTCCTCAATCTCCAGATCCGTACAGGAACTGAGCCCTATAACAGCTAAAAGAGTGAATGTTAGATATTTAATATGATATCCTTTCATGATATACAATTTTTTTTATTTAAAACGAGGCGTTGATGCCAAAGGTTACTGTAAGCGGGTTCGGGAACGCAGCCCAGTCTATACCCCGTACGGGGATTCCGGAACCGAGCGTACCTGTACCAACGGTGACCTCCGGGTCGATTCCGCTGTAATCCGTCCAAAGAGCCAGGTTCTGGCCTGTGAGCGAGAAGCGCATCGTATCAAAGAACCCTTCACCACTCAGAGGCACATTGTACCCAATGGTTGCGTTTTGGAAGCGGACAAAATCGCCTTTTTCCAGGAAACGGGTGGATACGGCTGTTGAAGCCCCACCATTTTCACCGCTTGCAACTACATTCTGGGTCACGTTCCGGGCAGTTACCAACTGGCCGGCGTTAAAGAACGAGTTGGCCGTGTTGTTGTAGACGGAGAATCCGAATTGTCCGGCAAAGAAGGCGCTGAAGTCCCAGTTGCGGTAATTCGCATTCAGGCTCAGACCTGTAGTGATATCCGGCAGGCCGTCCTCCCCGACAAATGACTTGTCGGCATCCGGATCGCCGATGCCGTTGCCGTCGATGTCCACATATTGCGGGTTGCCATCGGAATCAAACCCTGTGAATTCCGCCATGTAGAAGGAAAAGAGGGAAACTCCGGACTCAAAGCGCTGGGCAAAGGCCCCGGACAAGCCCGGACCGTTGATTTCTCCCGTATTGATCGCCCCGGCGAAGTTCTGGATTTCATTCTCGTTGTACGCAATGTTGAACGAGCTGCTGAAATTGAAATCCTCGGACTGAGCAAAGTCGTAGGAGATGGCAAATTCAATACCCTGGTTGACGATTTCCGCATCCACGTTACCAAATTGGAAGGGCTGCGTGGAAGGAGCAGCCGGCGGTGTCTGCAGCAGCAGGTCCCGCGTGGTGCTCTGGTACACGTCGATACTACCATTCAGGCGATCGTTGTTGAAGCCGAAGTCGAGCCCGATGTTGTAGTTAACAGTGGATTCCCATTTCAGGTCGGGCACATCCGTGGCGACGATGGATAGACCGTTCTGGTTAACCGAGGCGTCGTTGTTGATGCCCAGGCCGGCGAACCGCTGGCGCGCCACGAAGTTACCGTAGCCCAGGCCGTCCTGGTTACCCGTGATACCGGCGCTGAGGCGGAGCTTCAGGGTAGAGATGCTCTCCCCGATGAAGTCCTCTTCGCCCATTTGCCAGGCAAAGGCCCCTGACGGGAAATACCCGTACTGGTTTTCTGGTCCGAAGCGGGAAGATCCGTCTGCCCGCATGGTTCCTGTGAACAGGTATTTGCCGGCAATGCTGTAATTGACCCGCCCGAAGAAGGACTGCAGTTCGTCGGTGTTGTCAAATATATCCGCGGTGATGGCCTGGACGCGCTTGTTAAAACCGCCGTCCACAACCTCTCCGGAAACTACGGTCGGAAACAGGCGGTTGACCACCAGGTTCCCCGTATTGGTGCCGTAGTAGAATTGCTGGAAGGAGCCGTCGATTACCGACTGGGCCGCATTCACAGTTGACCGCAGATCTTCACCCATACCATTCAGGTCAGTGGTGCCAAAGCCCCTACCTGCCGAATTGCGACCCTGGGTGCGGAAATCCTGGTAGGCGTAACCCACCAGTGCATCCAGGTTGGAATTGTCGAACTGCTTTGTATAGTTCAGCGTAGCTTCCAGGGTTTTGTTGTCCCGGTCCAGTGTGTTGTAGGTCCCGAATCCGATTCCTTCAATACCCGTAAAGTTCTGCAAGTTCGCATTCAGGGTAGAGGTATTTTCACTGTTTGACGTATCGTAACCCAGGTTCACCTTACCGGAGAGCTCCGGGGTAAACTTGTATTCCAGCGACCCGTTCACCAGGAGCCGGTTGGTATTTGTAATGTTCTGGGTAGAGGCCAGGTAGTTGGCCGGCTGGGTTTGTCCGCCACCGTCGTCAAACGCCGGGCTGGACCCCCAGGTCGGGTTGGCCGAATAGGCCGAGCCAAGGATATCTCCCCGGAAACCGGCACCTGCCGCCAGGGGCGGCTGCTCGCGGTTGACGCGGGAAATCGAGGCCTGGATCCCCAGGATCAGTTTGTCATCCAAAAACCGGTGGTTCAGGTTGAGCCTTCCGGTAATCCGTTCAAATTCGGATTTTTCAACTACCCCGAATTGTTTCTGGTATCCAAATGTAGCCCGGACATTCCCCGAACCGTAGTTCTGGGAGTAGGCCAGGTTGTGGTTGGAAGAAGCAGCCGTACGCATAACGACGTCCTGCCAGTTGGTATCGTTGCCAAAATCCACCAGGTTCCGGTTACCGCCGTAGAGCTCAACCGCGTCCAGGAATTCCTCCCGGTTCAGCAGGTCAAACTGACGTACCGGAGTGGAAACACTCAGGTTGGAACTCCATTCGAACTTCCCGCCAGCCGCTGCGCGGCCGCTTTTGGTGGTGATGATGACCACCCCGTTGGCTCCCCGCGACCCGTAGATGGCGGTTGCCGAAGCGTCCTTCAGGATGCTGATGCTTTCGATATCATTCGGGTTAAGGAAGTTCAGCGGGTTCCCCACGTCGCTTCCACCGTTCCCCGTATCACCCGAGGCGTCCGTATTCTGTCCGAAAAGCGGTACACCGTCCACTACGAAGAGCGGATTGTTGTTGGCACGTACCGAGTTCGCCCCCCGGATGTTCACCTGGATACCCGCTCCCGGTTCCCCGCTCGTCTGGGAGATATTCACCCCGGCGGTTTTACCCTGGATCAGTTGTTCCGGCGAGGCGATGACCCCGCTGTTAAAGTCTTCCGAGGTCACTGCTGTTACAGAACCGGTCGCATCCTTAACGGTGGTCTGACCGTATCCGATAATCACGACTTCGTCCAGCGCCTGGGCGTCTTCCTCCATCGTAACATTGATGGAAGACCGGCCATTGACCGGGACTTCCTGCGTGGCATAGCCAATGTAGCTAAACACGAGAACGGCATCGCCGGGGACGCCGTCCAGGGTATAGTTCCCGTCAAAATCCGTTTGCGTACCAGTGGTTGTTCCCTGAACCACAACACTGGCCCCAGGCAGGGGTCCGGTGGCGTCGGAAACGGTACCTGATACTTCTTGGGCCTGAGCCGCGCCGAAGCATAGGAATGCCCCTACGAGCATCAAGCTCTTCAGTAACGTAATCTTCATAGATAGTGGATTTTTAAGTTTAGTTAATTCAATTCAGAGGGTTAAAATATGTAAAAAAATCGTTAATAGCCCTAAAACACTAGGTGCGACATCTCCGAAAACGGTTTCGTGTTAATAACTTTAACAAAATGCGAATGCAATAAAAATCGGTCGGTCTAATTCCACATCCCGCATTGTGAGGCTGTATGTTTTGGGAATGCGCCATCAAATATACAATTTTTTACATCCGTTTACAATTCATTAATAAACCTTAAAGGTTTGCGTGTATCGGGAGGGTGGTTGGAGTTTGACGCGGGAGAATAATTCCTTACCTTGACCTGTTGTCCGCAGTGATCGATTCCAGTGAAACCAAAACTCACCTTAAAAGATATTGCCCGGGAACTGGATGTATCCATTTCCACAGTTTCCAAAGCGCTGAAGAACAGCGAGGAAATCAGTACGGATACCAAGGAGAAAATCCAGGCTTTTGCCAGGCTGTACAATTACAAGCCGAACAATATCGCTATCAGCCTCAAAAACAAGCGTACCAAAAATATCGGGGTGATCATCCCGGACATCGTCCACCATTTCTTTACGACCGTTTTCCGGGGGATTGAAAAATACGCGAACCAGCGGGGGTACAACGTAATCGTCTGCATCTCGGACGAATCCTTTGACCGGGAGGTCATCAATATGGAATTGCTGGCCAATGGCAGCATCGACGGCTTTATCATGGCGCTTTCAGCGGAAACCCAGAAGCGGCAGGACTTCAACCACCTGCGGGAGGTCACCGAACAGGGCATCCCCCTGGTGCTCTTTGACCGGGTTACCGATCAGATTGCCTGCGATAAGGTGATTATCGACGATGAGGCGGCCGGCAGGGATGCCACCCGGAGACTCCTGGAAAGCGGCCGCAGGCGGGTTGCCCTGTTCACCACCCAAAGTTATCTGAACGTAAGCGCCAAACGGGAAGTGGGTTACAGGAAAGCCCTGGAGGCTGCCGGGCTTCAGGTAGACCCTGAACTCATCCTGCGCCTCCCGTACCAGTATGAAGAGGAACAGGCAAGCGAAGCATTTTTCAAAAGCCGGAAATTCGACGCCGTACTTTGCGTGAATGAGATTTTCGCCATCCGCGGGATGCGCCTGGCCATCAAGCTCGGGTTGCGGGTTCCGGAGGACGTGGCGTTTATCGGTTTTACGGACGGCATCCTCTCCCGCTATTCCACCCCGAGCCTGACCACTGTGGATCAGCGGGGCGAAGCCATGGGCGAGCGGGCAGCGGAAATGCTGATTCAAAAGGTGGAGGACCGTTTTGACGAGGCGGACCCGACCCAGTTCCGGACGGAGGTGATCCCTGTCCAACTCATCGAACGGGAATCGGCAGTTTTGGGAAAGCCGACAAAAGCCGACGGATAGCCACCCGGTTTCCGATTCCGTATTCGTACTGCGGGAGAACGGAATTCCTTTTCTATATTTGGCACGCGACCCCGGGATTCGTCGCCAAACCTTTAAATACCGGAAGCTTCCATGAGAGGATTTATATTTGACCTGGACGGCGTTATTGTAGACACCGCAAAATACCATTACCTGGCCTGGAAGCACCTGGCCGACGAGCTCGGAATAACTTTTACAGAGGAAGACAACGAACGGTTCAAAGGGGTGAGCCGCAAGCGCTGCCTGGAGATCCTGCTCGAAATGGGCGGCATGGAGGTTTCCGGGGAACAGTTCAACCGCTGGCTGCACGAGAAAAACGAAGACTACCTTTCCCATATCAGCAAAATGGACGCCTCGGAGATTCTGCCGGATGTTCCCAGGGTGCTCGATTATCTGCGCGATCGCAACATCCCGATGGCCCTGGGGTCTGCCAGCAAGAATGCGCGTCCCATACTGGAAAAAGTCGGTTTGTTATCGTATTTTAATACCATTGTCGACGGGAATGAGGTGGTGAAGGCAAAGCCGGACCCCCAGGTTTTCCTGCTCGCGGCGGAACGCCTCGGCGTCTCCCCGAATCAGTGCGTCGTTTTTGAGGATGCACTGGCGGGAATCGAAGCTGCAAATAAAGCCGGGATGCAAAGCATCGGGATCGGGGATCCGGACATCCTTACGGAGGCGGACGCAGTTTTCAGGGATTTTACCGAGATCGACGTCGACTATTTACGCGGCCTGTTGGCCGGGAGCCAATAACCAAACAAAGGAAACACATGAATCAGGATTATATCGTACCCGACCCGTGGTCCATCATCGAAGACGGCTATGAGCCGGATCGGGTAAAATCGTCTGAGAGCCTTTTCAGCCTTGGCAATGGCGCCATGGGCCAAAGGGCGAATTTTGAAGAAACCTACAGCGGCCCCACCTTCCAGGGCAGTTACATCGGCGGGGTCTACTACCCCGATAAAACCCGTGTCGGCTGGTGGAAAAACGGGTATCCCGAATATTTTGCCAAGGTGCTGAATGCCCCGAATTGGATCGGGATCGATATCCACATTGACGGGGAGCCACTGGACCTGGCGGCCTGCAGCAAAGTGGAAAATTTCCGGAGGGAACTCAACATGCAGGAAGGCGTCTACTACCGGAGCTTTGAGGCGGAACTCCCCGGCGGGACCCGGATTGCGGTAAAAGTCACCCGGTTCCTTTCAATGGAAATCGACGAGGTCGGGGCGATCCGCTATGCCATCCAACCGCTCAACCGGAATGCGGCTATTAGCTTTGAGCCCTACCTGGACGGGGGCATCACCAACGAGGATACCAACTGGGACGACCCCTTCTGGGAGGTCACCTCGGTGGAATCCGAAGGTGCGCGCGCCTACATCGGCGCCCATACGCTGAAGACCCATTTCGATACCTGCACCTTTATGCACGCCGTATTGGAACGGGACGGGAAAGCCGTGGACGGCGACCGGCAGGAAGTCCGGGGGGAAAAACGGATTGGCCACCGCTATACGGCCGATGCTGAAAAAGGCCAGGAACTGGTACTCTACAAATTCGGCGGGTATGCCGCCGACCTGAATCACCCTAAAGGTTCGCTGCGCAAAGCCGCAGACAAAGCCCTGGACCAGGCCCTGTCCCTCGGTTTCGACGGCCTGAAAAAAGCCCAGCAGGATGCCTGGGCGCGCATCTGGGAAATGAGCGATATCACCATCGAGGGGGACGTCCGGGCCCAGCAGGGAATCCGGTTCAATATCCTGCACCTGAACCAGACCTACACGGGGCGCAATTCGCGACTGAATATCGGCCCGAAAGGATTTACGGGGGAGAAGTACGGCGGCAGTACCTATTGGGATACCGAGGCGTACTGTATCCCGTTTTACATGGCCACCAAGGACCAGCAGGTGGCCCGTCAACTCCTCAAGTACCGGTACAACCACCTGGAAAAGGCCATCGAGAATGCGGAAAAACTGGGCTTCTCAAACGGGGCGGCCCTGTACCCCATGGTGACCATGAACGGGGAAGAGTGCCACAACGAATGGGAGATCACCTTTGAGGAGATCCACCGGAACAGCGCCATTGCCTTTGCCATCTTTAATTATTTCCGGTACACGGGAGATTACAGCTACATCCCGGAAATGGGCCTGGAAGTCCTGATCGGGATTGCCCGGTTCTGGTACCAGCGAGCCACGTTCTCAAAAGCGAAGAACAAATATGTGATCCTCGGCGTCACCGGCCCGAACGAATACGAGAACAACGTCAACAACAACTGGTACACGAATTACTCGGCCCGGTGGTGCATCCGCTATGCCATCGAACAACTCGGGAAGGTAAAAGACGGCTATCCGGAGGACTATGACCGGGTGGTGGGTCTGACGAAGCTGAACCCCCAGGAAGTCTCCGCCTGGAAGAAAGTAGCCGACAACCTCTATTTTCCATACAGCGAGGAGCACCGGGTGTACCTGCAGCAGGACGGGTTCCTGGACAAGGAGCTGATCACGGTGGAGAACCTGGACCGGAAAGAACGTCCCATCAACCAGAAATGGAGTTGGGACCGGATCCTGAGGTCGCCCTACATCAAGCAGGCCGATACGCTCCAGGGCTTTTATTTTTTCGAATCGGATTTCAGCCTGGACCAGCTCGAGCGGCACTTTGACTTCTACGAGCCCTTCACGGTCCACGAGTCTTCCCTTTCGCCCTGCGTGCACTCCATACAGGCAGCCCGGCTCGGGCGGATGGAACAGGCGTATACATTTTACCTGAGGACTTCCCGCCTGGATCTGGACGACTACAACAAGGAAGTCCACGAAGGGTTGCACATCACTTCCATGGCGGGTACCTGGATGAGTATTGTGGAAGGCTTTGGCGGGATGCGGATTGTGGATGATAAATTGTCTTTTTCCCCGAGGATCCCCAAGGAGTGGAAATCCTACTCCTTCAAGATCAATTTCCGGCACCGGATCATCCACGTCACCGTGGCTCCCGGGCAAACCCGGTTTGAACTCGACGGCAAGGAAGAAATGTCGATTCGCGTGAACGGCAAGCGGGTGGTGCTGACCCCCGGGCAGACCACAACCGTCTGAGCCGTGAAGCGATGCGGAACGGCCGGCCGCCTTACGCTGGCCTTACTAATGCTGATGCTGATGAGCAGTCCCCGGCACGCCGCCGCCCAGATTCGCGTTGAGCCTCCCAACTGGTGGGCAGGAATGCAGTCCGATACCCTGCAACTCCTGATCCACGGCCCCGGGCTGGCCGCCGCAACCGCCCGGGTGGATTACCCGGGGCTGCAACTTGCCGGCACGCATCCGGGGGATAGTCCGAACTACCTTTTCCTGGACCTGGTCCTGGGGCCGGACCTCCCGTCGGGGACGGCCCGCATCCGCCTGGAGGCCCCCGGCTCTCCGCCTTTGGATCTTGAATACCCCTTCCTGGCCCGGGAGCGCCCTGCCGGTACCTACAAGGGGTTTGGCCCTGAGGACGTCGTCTACCTGATCACCCCGGACCGTTTCGCCAACGGCGACCCGCTGAACGACTCGGTGGCCGGGATGCGCGAAACCCGTGTGGATCGCGCGGATGATTACGCCCGCCACGGAGGGGATATCCGGGGGATTATCGGGCACCTGGACTATCTTTCGGAGATGGGCTTTACGGCTATCTGGCCCAGCCCGCTCCTGACCAACGATATGGAGCGGACTTCCTATCACGGGTATGCGATTACGGACCTGTACGAGGTAGACCCGCGATTCGGGACCCTGGAAGACTACCGGGAACTGGCCGACGCGGCGCGACAGCGCGGCATGAAACTCATCATGGACCAGGTGGTGAACCATATCGGGGTATCCCACTGGTGGATGGATGACCTGCCCTTCGGGAACTGGATCCACGGCCAGGCGGCCTGGGAGAAGGGCGAACCGCCCCGGGTGACGAACCATCGGCGGACCGTCAACCAGGACCCCTATGCCGCAGCCGCCGACCGCCAGCTTATGGACCGCGGCTGGTTTGTGCCTTCCATGCCCGACCTGAACCAGGACAACCCGATCCTCGCCAGGTACCTGATCCAGAATAGTATCTGGTGGATCGAGACCCTGGGGCTCGGGGGTATCCGTCAGGACACCTACCCGTACCCGGAAAAGCACTTTATGGCCCGCTGGGCAGGAGCCATCATGGCGGAGTACCCGAACTTCAATATCGTTGGGGAGGAATGGAGCTACAACCCGCTGCTGGTGGGCTACTGGCAGGACGGCGCCAACAACCGGGACGGGTATCGCTCGCACCTGAGGAGCACCATGGATTTCCCGCTACAGCGCGCCCTGGTGGAAGCCCTGCGCGCGGAGGAAGGATGGGATACCGGGCTGAACCAACTCTACGAAGCCCTGGCAAACGATTTTCACTACGCCCGGCCGGCCGACCTGCTTTTCTTTGGCGACAACCACGACATGGACCGGCTCTTTACGCAGCTGGGGCGGGATATCCGGTTGACGGAAATGGCCCTGGCCTTTATCCTGACAGCGCCCCGAACCCCCCAGGTTTACTACGGGACGGAAATCCTGATGGACAATTCGGAGAAGCCCGGCGACCACGGGAGGATTCGTTCGGATTTTCCCGGGGGATGGGAGGGGGATGCGGTGAATGCATTTACGGGCGAGGGGCTTTCGCCGGCCCAGCTTGGGATGCAGGAAAGCCTGCGCAAACTGCTGCAATACCGGAAGGACAGCCGGGCCATTCAGGCCGGAGAAACCACCCATTTTGCCCCGGAGGACGGGGTGTACCTGATGGCCCGTGTCCTGGGGGATGAAACGGTGGTACTCGTGATAAACAAAAACGAGGGCCCCGTGCTGCTGGATACCGGGCGTTTTGGCGAACTCGGCCTTGGGGGCGAACAACTGCGGAACGTCCTTACCGGGGCCGGTATACTCTGGGCCGATTCCGTATCTTTACCGCGTAGGGGCGCCTACGTGTTTACCACCCGCCAATAACAAGCGCGGGGCCTCGGGTGCCGCCAACACACTGCCATGAAATCGATCCTTTCCGTCATCCTGTCTTCGCTTCTTCTGGCCTCCTGCGGTCAGGAGCGGCACGCCGATGGCGGGCCAAAAGATATCACTGCCATGAAGAAACCACACAAAGCGGTTGTCTACCAGGTTTTCACCCGTTTGTTCGGGAATACCCAAACCACCAACAAACCCTGGGGGACGCTGGAAGAGAATGGGGTGGGCAAGTTTGCGGACTTTACCCCGGAAGCCCTCAGGGCCATCCGGGACTTGGGGGTGACCCATATCTGGTACACGGGCGTGCCCCACCACGCCCTGGTCACGGATTACTCGGACTACGGCATCTCCCCGGACGACCCGGATGTAATCAAAGGACGGGCGGGGTCCCCGTACGCAGTAAAGGATTATTACAACGTGAACCCGGACCTGGCCACCGACCCGGCCAACCGCCTGGAGGAGTTTCGTGCCCTGGTCCGCCGGACCCATAAGGCGGGCATGCAGGTCATTATCGACATCGTGCCAAACCACGTGGCCCGGAATTACGAAGGGGCCACCACGCCCGAGGGTTCGCAGCCGTTTGGGGCGGATGACGACACCTCTGTAGCCTACCGCCCGGACAACGATTTCTACTACATCCCCGGGGAAGCCTTCCGGGTACCCGAATGGCGGGATGGTTACCAGCCGCTCGGGGGGCAACCGCACCCATTGGCAGACGGCCGCTATGAGGAAGACCCGGCACGGTGGACCGGCAACGGCTCCCGCCTGGCCCAGCCCGATATGAACGACTGGTATGAAACGATCAAGGTAAATTACGGGGTATCCCCGGATGGGGCCTATGCCTTCGACACGCTGCCGGGGGAGTATGCGGAAAGGGATGTCGCCGCCCACCAGGCCTTTTGGGAAGGGCGGGAAGTACCCCCGAGCTGGCAGAAGTTCCGGGACATCGCCCTGTTCTGGATCGGGCTGGGCGTGGACGGCTTCCGCTACGACATGGCCGAGATGGTCCCGGTTGAATTCTGGAGCTATCTGAATTCCGGCATCAAGGCGGCCAACCCGGAGGCTTTTCTCATGGCAGAGGTTTACAACCCGGGGCTTTACCGCGAATACATCCATAAGGGGAAGATGGACTACCTCTACGACAAGGTGGAGCTCTACGACAGCCTGAAGCACATAATGAAGGGATACGGCTGGACGGACCACATCCCGGTGGTCCTTCGCGGACAAACGGACATTGAACACCACCTGCTGCACTTCCTGGAAAACCACGATGAGCAGCGAATCGCCTCCCCGGAATTTGCCGGGGACGCCAGGCTCGGCATGCCGGCCATGGTGGTCTCGGCCACCCTGACCACTTCGCCGACCATGGTGTATTTTGGCCAGGAGGTCGGGGAGCCGGGGGCTGAGGATGCCGGGTTTGGCAAACCCTCCCGCACTTCCATCTTTGATTATATCGGGGTGCCCCACCACCAGCGCTGGATGAATGGCGGGGCCTTTGACGGGGGCGCATCCACCGATTCGGAAAAAGCGCTCCGCGACTTCTACAGCCGCCTGCTCAATTTCACGGTCGGCAGCCGTGCCCTCATGGGGGCATATGCCGACATCCATTACTACAACAAAGAACACACCCCGGGCTACGACCACCGGGTGTATTCCTTCGTTCGCTGGGAAGGGTCCGACCGGCTGGTAATCGTCAGCAATTTTGAGAAGGACCGTTCCTACGCATTCGATCTGCGGCTCCCCGGGGAGCTGATCCGGGAGTGGGGGTTATCCGACGGGACCTATCCGCTGCAGGAAATGTTGTACGGGAACAAGAGTTCGCAGTTAAAAGTGGCAGGTGCGGCAGGGACGGTAGCCCTGGAACTCGACCCGCTGGAATCGCTGATCCTCCGGTTGCCGGAATAAAAAAACCGGCCGGGGATCCCCGGCCGGTCTGCATTTTCCGGGAGTGCAAGCCCGGGCCTCAGGCTGCCTCTTTTCCGGCAGTTGCCTTGTAAACCAGGGCGATAATGACCCCGATAATCGCGTAATAGACGATGTCCAGGACGGCTTCTACCGCGTGGCCGGTGCCGTCCATTATTTTGGACGTGCCGTACATCACCAGGCCCATTCCGACACCGACAAAAAAGCCGATCCAGGCCCCGAACTGGAACCCGCCTCCCGCGCTGTGGTGTCCCCGGGCCCACTTCCCATAGAGCGTACTCATGGCCAGCGCCCCGGCCAGGTTCCCCAGAAGGATCATCAGCATGCTCATCTCCTCTTCACTTTTCATCGCATCCGTAAGGGCGTGCTCCTCAAAAAAACTCATTGTGGCGATTCCCCAGATCAGGTATCCGAGAATAAACATGGCCACCGTTGCGGCAAGCGTTGCCAGCAGATTTTGTTTTGAAAACATGTTTGTAAGGTTAATTGGTTAATAGTGAGTACAATATAGGTATTCTTTCGATTGGCACAGCCAGGGGGTGATGATTTTGGTTGCCGGCACATAGGGCGGGTCGGCAGGAGTTCGTATTTTTATCGGGTTAAAAAATTTGAGCTATGCGATATTTTTGGGCCCTGATCCTGACCCTGATGATGAATGCATGTATATCTACCGGAAACAAGCCCCTGGTCATCGGCCACCGGGGCGCCATGGGATATGAGACGGAAAACTCCATCGCGTCCGTCCAGAAAGCGCTCGACCTGGGGGTCGACATGATCGAAATTGACGTCTTCCGGATCAAAAGCGGGGAGATTGCCGTTTTCCACGACGAAACCGTGGACGAGCTGACCAACGGCGGAGGCCGTATTGAAGAATACAATGCATTCGACCTGCGCCAGCTGATCCTCGAGGGCCGCCACCGGATACCGTTGCTGCAGGACGTCCTGAAAACGATCAAGGCACAGGTTCCCCTCAATATCGAACTCAAGGGTGCCGGCACTTCCGACCGGGTCAACTTTATTACGGACTACTACATCCGGGAAATGGGTTGGACGGCCGACCAGTTCCTGATTTCCAGTTTTAACTGGGACGAACTGCGCGAATTCCGGCGGATCGACCCGGAGGCGCGCATAGCCGTACTAACGGACGGGGACCCCCTGGAGGCGCTGGAGGTAGCCCGGGAGCTCGGGGCCGAGGCGATCAACCCGCATGCCGGGTCGCTGACCCCGGAGAATACTGCAGCCATGAAGGAGGCAGGGTTCAGGGTGTACGCCTGGACGGTCAATGACCGGGCCCGTTTTGATGCCCTGGCAGAAATGGGCGTGGACGGGGTATTTACCGACTATCCGGACCGGATGCAATAATGTACGACCTGCTGGTTATAGGGGGCGGTGCCGCCGGGTTTTACGGGGCCATCCATGCAGCGCGGCGGGAGCCCGGGATGCGCATTGCCATCCTGGAACAAAACAAGGAATTCCTTTCCAAGGTACGAATCTCCGGAGGGGGGCGGTGCAATGTGACGCACCGGCCTCTGGAACCGGCTGTCCTCGCCGGCAATTACCCCCGTGGGAACAAGGAATTGATCGGACCTTTCCACACCCATGCCAGCCGGGAGGTAATGGCCTTTTTTGAATCCCTGGGAATCCCGCTCAAGACGGAAGGGGACGGCCGGGTTTTTCCGCAAAGCGATCAATCGGAAAGTGTAATTTCTGCCCTGCTGGAAGAGGCGCGGAAACTGGGAATCCGGATGGAGACGCGTTGCCGGGTCACGGGGATAGCGGAAGCGCCCGAAGGCTCCGGATGGTCGGTGGCCACCGGGAGCGGGGATTTCCAAAGTCGTTACCTGTTGGTGGCGCCTGGGGGCAGCCGGCCGGTATGGGCCCTGCTGGCAGGCCTGGGCCTGCGAATCATCCCGCCCGTACCTTCCCTGTTTACGTTCCGTATCGACGATACAAGGCTCAACGGGCTACAGGGAATTTCTGCCCCCGGTCAAGTGGCAGTCCTCCCGCCCGGCGGAGACGAGGCGCCGGTTGCACAGACTAATTACAGAAAAGCGGCGCGGAAGGGCGAGTTACAAGCCGAAGGCCCGATTTTGATAACCCACTGGGGGCTGAGCGGTCCGGCTGTCCTGAAGCTTTCGGCCTGGGGTGCCCGGTTGTTTGCCGCTACCGGCTATCGGTTCCGGATTCGGGTGAACTGGATGCCGGAATACCACAAGGGTTCCCTGCCGGATTTCCTGGAACAGGTGCGGCAGGCAGACGGACCCCGACTGGTATCCCGTAGCCGCGCTTCGGGACTTCCATCCCGGCTTTGGGCGCGGCTGGTGGAAGCGGCGGGCATCCCGGCAGACCGCCGATGGGCAGAGCTGTCCCGACCCGGGCTTCACCGGTTGGCTGCCCAGTTGACGGATTCTGAATTTGCCGTGGATGGAAAAAGCACCTTCAAGGAAGAATTTGTAACCGCAGGGGGCGTTTCCCGGAAGGAGATCGATTTCAGGACTTTTGAATGCCGCAAACTACCCGGTATGTACCTGGCTGGCGAGGTCCTGGACGTGGATGCGGTCACCGGGGGGTTTAATTTCCAGAATGCGTGGACCGGTGCCTTTCTCGCGGCATCGGCCATTGCCGGGGCAACAGCATCTCAGGCGAGGACCAAATAGGCTGCAGCCGCGAGCAGCCCGCCGAGCAAGGGTCCGAGGATGGGTACCCAGCTATACCCCCAGTGGTCCGTCCTTCGGTTGCGGATGGGCACCAGGCTGTGGATGATGCGCGGGCCCAGGTCGCGGGCCGGGTTGATGGCATATCCGGTGGTCCCGCCCAGGCTCAGGCCGATACCCCAAACCAGCAGGGCCACGGGAAGGGCCCCCAGGGAACCCAGCCCGATCACCGTTTCCGGCTCGCTTAAGGAGGCATCCGTAAAGTAGAGGACGGTAAAAACCAGGACAAAGGTCCCCACAGCTTCGCAGAGCAGGTTGATGGGTTTGTTCATGATGGCAGGTTCCGTGCTGAATACCGCGAGTTTCAGGCTGCTGTCCGCCGTTTGGGCGAAGTGGTCCTTGTGCATTACCCAGACCAGGAAGGCTCCCAGCATGGCCCCGAGCAGCTGGGCTAGCAGGTAGGGGGGGACATCTTCCCAGGGGAATTCCCCGGCGGCAGCCAACCCTACCGTTACGGCCGGGTTGATATGCGCCCCGCTGTACGGGCTGGCCACGACCACTCCTACAAAAACGGCAAAAGCCCATCCCGTGGTAATCACCATCCAGCCGCCTCCATTCCCCTTCGTGCCTTCGAGGACCACATTGGCAACTACCCCGCACCCGAGGAGGATCAATAAGAATGTGCCGATAAATTCTGCTGTAAACGGTGTCATGGTAGGTGGTTATTGGTTGTCTTTGGACCAGAATTCAATGGCGCGAATAGCGCGTTGCCATCCGCGGATCCCGGCTTCAATGGGTGCCCGGTCTGCGGTGGGGAAAAACCGGCGGTCGGTTTGCCAGATAGACTGGATGGCCCGGGGGTTTTCCCAGTAGCCCACGGCCAGCCCGGCCAGGAACGCGGCACCCATTACGGTGGTTTCCACGATTTTGGGGCGGACCGTTTCGGCATCCAGCACGTCCGCCTGGAACTGCATCATCAGGTTGTTTACCGTGGCACCCCCGTCTACCCGCAGTTCCCGAATGGGTATCCCCGAATCCTTTTCCATGGCCTTGAGGATATCCATCGTCTGATAGGCAATCGATTCCAGGGCGGCCCGTGCCACATGCGCATCGGTACTCCCGCGGGTAAGGCCAAAAATCGAACCGCGGGCCTGCTGGTTCCAGTGCGGTGCCCCCAGCCCGGCAAATGCCGGGACCAGGTAGACGCCCCCCGTATCCGGTACGCTGGTGGCAAGCGCTTCGACATCCGAAGATTTTTTAATGATATTCAACCCGTCCCGAAGCCATTGTACCACGGCCCCGCCAATGAATATGCTGCCCTCCAGCATGTAGGTGGTTTCCCCGTTCAGCGTCCAGGCCACCGAGGTCAATAAGTTGTTTTCGGAAACGATGGGTTTGTCCCCGATGTTCATCAGCATAAAACACCCGGTGCCGTACGTGTTTTTGACCATCCCCTTGCGGGTACACATCTGCCCGAAAAGCGCGGCCTGCTGGTCGCCGGCAATGCCGGAAATCGGGATGCCTGCTTTGAGGAAGGATTCGTCGGTCACCCCGTACTTTTCGCTCGATTCGCGTACATCCGGCAGCAGGGCTTCCGGGATTCCGAGCAATTCGGTGAGTTCCGGGTCCCACGCCATGGTGTGGATGTTGAAGAGCATCGTCCGGCAGGCATTGGTGACGTCGGTAATATGCAACTCGCCCCCGGTCATGTTCCAGATCAGCCAGGAGTCGATTGTCCCCATGAGCAGCTCCCCGTTCTCCGCCCGTTTCCTGGCACCTTTTACATGGTCGAGAATCCAGCGCGCCTTGGTTCCTGAAAAGTAGGAATCGATGACCAGCCCGGTTTTCTCCCGCACCATACGCTGGTGGCCTGCGGCTTTCAATTCGTCGCAGTAATCCGAGGTGCGCTTGTCCTGCCAGACGATAGCCGGATGGATGGGTTTGCCGCTGGCTTTCTCCCAGATCACCACCGTTTCCCGTTGGTTGGTGATGCCGATGGCCGCAATCTGTCCGGGCTTGAGCCCTTTCCGGGCCAGGGCCTCCGAAGCCATCCCGGACTGGACAGCCCAGATTTCCTCCGCGTCGTGTTCCACCCAACCCGGTTTCGGGAAATGTTGGGCGAATTCCTTCTGGGCAGTGGAAACGATCTCTCCTTTGTGGTTGAAAACGATGGCGCGGCAACTGGTGGTGCCCTGGTCCAGGGCGAGGATGTATTTCTCCATGGCAGGCGGTGGTGTTTCGCTTAGTTTGTTTGTCCTAAAATAGGGGAATTCTTCCTGACGGCATAATCAGTTCAATTGGACGATACGCAGGTTCAGGTAGGCGGCGAATAGGATCCACACCAGGTAGGGGACCAGCAACCAGGCTGCCGTTTTGCTGACCACGCGGAACCATTTGATGGTGAGGATCAGCAGGACCACCAGGGAGCTGATGATCGCGAGTGCCCATACCGGTTCGCGCAGGCCGAAAAATACGAGGCTCCAGGATCCGTTGAGCAGGAGCTGTATCCCGAAATGGTAGAGGGCCGTTTTCACCCACAGGTGGTGGAAGCCGCGAGACCATACGATCCCGGCGGAGATCCCCATCAGTATATACAAGACGGTCCAGATGGGTCCGAACCAGGCGTCGGGCGGTGTAATGGCGGGTTTGGCCAGGGTCGGGTACCAGGATTGCACGGAGGTTTGGGTGGCAAATGAAGCGAGGGCCCCAATCAGTAGGCATATGCCGAGGGATCCCAGCAGCCGCGTGTATTTCTTGTGACCGTGGTGCATTTCCCCAAGGTAGGAAATTTTGCCTTGCTGCTCCGGGCCAAATAGGGCTATATTTGCCAAAAATCCATCGATGGTTTACCAGGAATTCCAGTGTAAAGGGCCCTTAGGCCCCCTCCCTGCCGGGGAAGTTGGCTGGCAGGCGCCGAGCAACATCGCCCTGGTCAAGTATTGGGGAAAGCGGGACGGCCAGCTCCCGACAAACCCGTCGGTGAGTTTTACCCTGGAGGCGTGCCGGACCTCTACCCGGATTGCCTATTCCCCCCTGGAGCAATCGGTAAAGGGCCCCCGTTTCCGGGTGTTCCTGGACGGGTTTCCGGCCCCCGATTTTGAACCGAAAATCCGACAGTTCCTGGAAAGGGCCCTGCCCTATGCGCCTTTCCTCTCGGGGTTGCACCTCGAGATCCGAACGGAAAACAGTTTTCCCCACAGCAGTGGAATTGCCTCCTCGGCCAGCGGGATGGCGGCCCTGGCCTTGTGCCTGGTAAGCCTGGAGGAACAGTTATTGCCCGGGACAGACCCCGGGTATGCCCGGCGTAAAGCCTCCTTCCTGGCCCGGTTGGGTTCCGGTTCGGCTGCCCGGAGTACGGCCGGGGGCCTGATTTTATGGGGCGAGCAGGAGGGTATCCCCGAAAGCACTGACCTCCTTGGGGTACCTTACCCAGGGGAGGTTCACGAAGTATTCCATACGTATCACGACACGATATTGCTGGTGGACAAGGGGCAGAAAACCGTGAGCAGTTCGGTAGGACACGGCCTGATGGACGGGCACCCCTTTGCCGCTGAGCGTTTTGAGCAGGCGCGACGCCACCTCGAGAAGCTCGGTGGGATATTCGCTTCGGGCGACCTGGAAGCCTTCGCCAACCTCGTGGAATCCGAGGCGCTTTCCCTGCACGCGATGATGCTGACCAGCACGCCTTCCTTTATTCTGATGAAACCCGGGACCCTCGAGATCATCGAAAAAATCAGGGATTATCGCCGGGAAACGGGCCACCCCGTATGCTTTACCCTGGACGCAGGGGCCAATGTCCACGTCCTCTACCCGGAGGCCTCGGCCGGCCCGGTTTACAGCTTCATCCGGGAGGAATTGCTGGAGCACTGTGTATCCGGCCAGCACATCTGCGACCGGGTGGGATCCGGGCCGCAACCAATAAAAAATGCACCGGATCGTACGTCCGACAAGGGAATCGGGTAAAGTTTTGTATTTTTGTATCACGTTACCGGCAATTCATGAAAGGACCGCTTTTTTACTCCAAAATCCTGTTATTCGGCGAATACGGGATCATCAAGGACTCCAGGGGCCTTTCCATTCCCTACAATTTCTTTAAAGGAGCCCTCAAAACAGCCGACCCCCTGAAGGGTGCGGCCAGGGAATCCAATGAAAACCTCCGGCGGTTTGCAACCTACCTGGAAACCGTGAGCCGGGAATTCCCCGACACGGGTTTTGACCTGGACCGGTTGCGGGACGATCTGGATGCGGGCCTGTACTTTGACAGTTCCATCCCCCAGGGGTACGGGGTGGGGAGCAGCGGGGCGCTGGTGGCCGCCATCTACGACCGCTACGCCCGGAACAAAGTAACCATCCTGGAAAACCTGACACGGGAGAAACTCCTGGACCTCAAAGGAATTTTCGGGCGGATGGAATCCTTTTTCCACGGGAAGTCTTCCGGCCTCGACCCGCTGAACAGCTACCTGAGCCTGCCGATCCTGATCAATTCCAGGGACCATATCGAATCGACGAGCATCCCCTCCCAGAACCCGGGTGGCAAAGGAGCCGTCTTCCTGCTAGACAGCGGCAGCGTGGGCGAAACGGCCCCCATGGTCCAGATTTTCATGGAAAAAATGAAACACGAAGGTTTCCGGAGCGTAATCCGGGACGAGTTCGTCCGGTACACGGATGCCTGTGTGGAAGATTTTATCAGCGGGAATGTCAAATCGCTCTTCGGAAACATCAAGAAACTCTCCCACGTGGTCCTGGACCACTTCAAACCAATGATCCCCCAGGAATTCCACCAGTTGTGGAAGCAGGGGATTGAGACAAATGCCTACTACCTGAAACTTTGCGGTTCAGGGGGAGGCGGTTACATCCTGGGCTTTACGGAAGACCTGGATAAAGCCAAAAAAGCCCTGAAAGGACACCGCCTCGAGGTCGTCTACAACTTCTAAACCAGCCGGCATGCTCAGCCGCAAGCAACGCTATTTCCTGGTAAAGGCCCTGAGCCTTTTTTCCATCGTTCGCGGGTACAATATCCTGGTGATTGTGCTGGCGCAATACCTGGCGGCCATTTACATCATGGCGCCGGAGTTGCCGCTCCGCCAGGTGGTCCTGGACGGGAACCTGCTGGTCATTGTACTCTGTTCCGCCCTGGTCATTGCCGGAGGCTATATCATCAATAGTTTTTACGACTCGGAGAAGGACCTGATCAACAAGCCACACAAAAGCATGCTCGACCGCCTGGTCAGCCAGCGCGTCAAGATCTATGCGTATTTCACCCTGAATTTTGCAGCGGTCCTGCTCGGCAGCTACGTGTCTTTCCGGGCTGCCCTCTTTTTTGCGGCCTATATATTCGGTATCTGGCTTTATTCGCACCGCCTGAAAAAAATTGCCTTCCTCGGGAATTTTGTCTCGGCCACACTGGCCATTGCCCCTTTTTTCGCCGTTTTCGTGTATTACAAGAATTTTGAAACCGTCATCTTTGTCCACGCCCTCTTCCTCTTCCTGCTCATCCTGAGCCGGGAACTCATCAAGGATATGGAGAACCTGGCCGGCGACCTGGCGCAGAATTACCGCACCATTGCCGTGCGATACGGCACGGTGGCTTCCAAACGGTATATCAGCCTGTTGGTATTGCTCACTTTTGTGCCTTCCTACCTGCTGATCCGCTACTTTGATGTGGGGTATATGTATCTTTACTTTATAGCGAGCAGCCTGCTGCTCGTCCTCTTTTTGTTCCTGTTGTGGCGCTCCCATAGCAAAAAGCACTACGTCTGGCTGCACAACATCCTGAAATTCATCATCGTGTCCGGGGTTTTCGGCATTCTGCTCATCGATGTGGATCTCGTACTGAACCGCATTATGTAACACCCCCCCGCATTATGTAACACCCCCCCGTGGCGGAAGGGAGGCTATTTTGTACCTTTGAAAAAAATATTCCATGGATAAATCCGACGGGAAAAAAAGCGGGGGTTCTTCGGGCCGGCAAGGCGGTAACTCAGGCCGTAAATCGTCCGGCAGGCAGGGTGGAAACGGCGATCGCCGCGCCTCGGGCAGGCAGGGCGGCAACTACCGGAAAAAGAGCTTTTCCAGGGGGAATGCCCCGATTAGAAAGGCCGCCCCGCGGCGGACCGGGACCCCGGGCCTCATACGCCTCAACAAATACATTGCCAATGCCGGGATTTGCTCCCGCAGGGAGGCGGACACCTATATTGCGGCGGGCAATGTGACGGTCAACGGGAAAACGATCACCGAGATGGGCTATAAGGTTCAGCCTACCGATGAGGTTCGGTTTGACGGCCGGTTGCTGCAGCGTGAAAGGAAGGAATACGTGCTGTTGAACAAGCCCCGGAATTTTATCACTACCACCCGGGACGAAAAAGGACGACGCACCGTCATGGAGCTGATTTCCCGCGCCTCAAACGCCCGGCTGGTCCCCGTGGGTCGGCTGGACCGGAATACCACCGGGCTGTTGCTTTTCACCAATGACGGCGAGCTCGCCAAGAAACTCACCCACCCGAAGCACGGGGTGCGGAAAATCTACCACGTGGAACTGGACAAGACCTTTAAATCGGCCGACCTGGGAAAACTTCGGGAAGGCCTCGAGCTGGAGGACGGGCGCATCGAAGTGGATGAGGCGAGCTACATTGACGGGGCCTCGAAAAAGGAGGTGGGCGTGGAGCTCCACAGCGGGCGCAACCGGATTGTGCGCCGGATTTTTGAACACCTCGGCTACCAGGTGGTGAAGCTGGACCGGGTAGTCCTGGCGGGCCTCACCAAAAAGGACCTGCCGCGGGGACATTGGCGGCACCTTACCGAACAGGAGGTGATCAACCTGCGAATGATCCAATAAAAAAGCCCGGGGGATACCCGGGCTGGTTTTTTGGGAAGGAGTGCTGATCAATTGTCGTCGGTAGCGTCTTCCACGGCATCTTCGACGTCTTCTGCAGCGCCTTCCATTTCTTCGCCGACACTTTCGGCCCCCTCTTCAATTTCTTCACCGGCTTCTTCCATGGTGTCTTCGGCGTCATCCGCCATTTGTTCTATGTTGTCTTCCATGTCATCCGCCTTTTTGGTGTCCCGGCAACTCCAGGCCGAAATGGCTACCAGAAGCACCAGCATATACAGTATACGTTTCATGTTTTTCAGTTTTTAGTTGTTATAGTTTTACGTGTATGCTTCCAATATACAACCTCTCAGCCGGCCAATCGGTTGGTATTGAAAGAATTTCGCCCGGTATCGATGGGAATCAGGCCGGGTCCGCGCAGGCCTGCGCCATTTTATCCGCTATCCGGTCCAGGCAGAGGTTGCCCAGGCTGCCCGCATGCGTGTGGGCCGCCCCTTTGACGGGGGAAAAAGAACCGTCTGCAATGGCGGCTGCCATATCGCGGTAGGCATCCCGGAACGGTACGCCCTCCAGGACGCGCTGGTTCAGGGTATCCACACTGTAGAGGTAGTCGTATTTCGGGTCGTCCAGGATGTCTTCCCGCACCTGAATTTCCCCGAGGCTCGTATGGGCCATTTCCAGGCAGGATTTCAGGTTTTCCACAGCCGGCAACAGGAGGTCCTTGGTCAGTTGCAGGTCCCGGTGGTAACCGCTGGGCAAATTGGTGGTAAGCAGGCCCAGTTGGCCGGGGACGGCCTGGAGGAGGTTGCATTTTCCGCGGATCAGTTCAAAAATATCCGGGTTCTTCTTATGCGGCATGATGCTGCTCCCGGTAGTCAATTTATCCGGGAAGGATACAAAACCGAAGTTCTGGCTCATGTACAGGCAGATGTCCATGGCCAGTTTGCCCAGGGTGGCAGCCACCGCAGCCAGGGCGGTGGCGGCTGTCCGCTCCACCTTGCCGCGGCCCATCTGTGCCGCCACGACATTGTATTTCATGGTTTCGAACCCGAGTGCTTCCGTAGTGAATTCCCGGTCGATGGGAAAGGAACTCCCGTAGCCGGCAGCACTTCCCAGCGGATTCTGGTCGGCCACCCGCCGGGCTGCCTCCAGCAGGTAGACGTCGTCTATAAGGCTTTCGGCATATGCCGAAAACCAAAGTCCGAATGAAGAAGGCATGGCCACCTGCAGGTGCGTATACCCGGGCAGGGGGACGGCCTGGTGTTTTTCGGCCAGTTCGAGGAGCCGGTCAAAGAGCATGCGGACCTGGTGTTGTACATCGGACAGGGCATCTTTCAGGTACAACTGGAGGGCGACCAACACCTGGTCGTTCCTGGAGCGGGCCGTGTGGATTTTCTTGCCGGTATCCCCCAGTTTCTCAGTTAGCAGGTATTCAATCTTGGAGTGCATGTCCTCAAATCCCGCCTCGATCGTAAATCGCCCGGCGGCTTCCTCGTCCATTAAAGCGTCGATTTCCCGCACCAGGTCGGCGGTTTCCGCCTCGGTCAGCAACCCGATCTTGCCGAGCATCCGCGCATGCGCCCGGGAAGCCTGCAGGTCGTACTTCACCAGGAGTAAATCCAGTTCGCGGTCGTTGCCCACGGTAAACAGGTCGGTCTTTTCGTCCGGGCTGCTGCCCTTATCCCATAATTTCATGGTCGTATTTTTTTAGGAATTTTTGTTCGTACCCGTCAGGAACTCGTCCAAAATGCGGATATAGAGGTCAATCCCCTGTTCGATTTCTTCGACAAATATAAATTCGTCCGCCGAGTGGGACCTCCGGCTGTCACCCGGGCCCAATTTCAGGGAGGGGCAGCTCAGGGCCGCCTGGTCCGATAGGGTGGGGGACCCGTAGGTATTTCGCCCCAGCCCGATTCCCGCCCGGACGAGCGGGTGGTCGGCCGCGATGGAGGAAGAGTTTAGCCGCAGCGAGCGCGCCTTTAGCTTGCAGGGCGCTTCGGCCAGCAGCAAATCTTGGATTTCCCGGTTCGTGTAGCAATCGTTTACGCGGACGTCAATCACCAGGTCCACCTTGGCGGGAACCACATTGTGCTGGGTCCCGGCGTTGATTTGGGTAACGGTCAGTTTCACTTCCCCCAGTACTTCGGATACCTTCTCAAAGCGATAATTGCGGAACCAGTCCAGTACCGGGATACAGTTGTAGATGGAATTGTCGTCGTTTGGATGGGCCGCGTGCGAGGGCGTTCCATGGACCTCCGCGTCAAAGATCACCAGGCCCTTCTCGGCAATGGCCAGGTCCATCAAAGTGGGTTCCCCCACGATGGCCACATCTATGGGCGGCAGGATTTCCAGCATGCTGTTCAGGCCATTTGGACCCGAATTTTCCTCCTCGGCGGAAGCCACCAGAACGATATTGTGCGAAAGACCTTTTTGCGGATACCAGTAGGCAAAGGCCGCCATCAGGGAAACCAGGCAGCCCCCGGCATCGTTACTGCCCAGGCCGTACAGCTTCCCGTTGGAAACGGTTGCCTGGTAGGGGTCGCGGGTATAGGCGCTGTTGGGTCGTACCGTGTCGTGGTGGGAATTGAGCAGTAGCAGCGGTTTTCCCTCCTGGTAGTCCTTGTTAAAGGCGTAGATATTGTTGCCCTGTCGTTTATACGGGATTTTCTCCCGGGCGAGCCATTCGGCAATCCGCATGGCGGTCTGTTCCTCCTCCCCGGAAAAGGATGGGGTGGCGATGAGTTCTTTTAACAGGCCGATGGCCCGTTCGGTCAGTTCGCTGGTCGTCTTTGTCATAATGTGATTTCTGTTTGGATGGCGTGTCCCGGCGTGAGCATTTCGGGCGCCCCGATGAATACCTGGTCTACTCCTTTTTCCAATGCCTGGAAACAATTGTGCAGCTTGGGCAGCATGCCCGCAGCCACCTTTCCTTTCGCCCGCAGGTCGGCATAGGCCGCCGCGTCGATCCTGGGGATGACACTTCCAGGGTCCGAAACATCCCGGAGCACCCCGGCTTTTTCAAAGCAATACAGGAGCCGCGTAGTGAATTTATCACTCATGGCAACAGCCAGTTCGGAGGCGATGGTGTCCGCATTTGTATTGAGCAGTTGGCCCCGGCCGTCATGGGTCAGGGCGCAAAATGCCGGGACGATGCCGGCCGCGAGCAAATTGGCAATCCCCGGGGCGTTCACCGATGCGATATCCCCGACAAACCCGTAGTCGATTTCCCCGGCGGGGCGTTTCAGCGCCCGGATCAGGCCGGCATCCGCACCGCTGACCCCCAGGGCATTGCAACCCAGAGACTGGAGCCTTGCCACCAGGGTTTTGTTTGCCCAGCCCGCATAGACCATTACAGCCACTTCCAGGCTGTCGGCATCCGTAATCCGGCGCCCGTCCACAACCCGCGGTTCCACCCCGAGCCGGCGGCTCAACGCCGTGGCTCGCTGGCCGCCCCCGTGTACGAGGATTTTATGCCCTTCCAGGGAGGCGAAGGCCGAGGTAAAGGATTCCACCAACCCGGGCTCCTCCAGGAAGGCGCCGCCAATTTTAACTACGGACAAAACAGGTTTCATCGCAGGGCAATTTAAGAATTCGACTGGATGAGGTGTGCCAGGGCCAGTTGTGCCGACAGGGTCCGGTTGGCCGCCTGCTGCAGAACCAGGCTCCGGCCCCCGTCCAGCGCGTCATCGGCTACAACCACGTTGCGCCTTACCGGGAGGCAATGCATGAGCTGCGCCTCCCCGAGCTTTTTTGCGGTCATCATCCAGGCCGGGTCCTGGCTGAGGATGGCTCCGTAATCCGAATAGCTGCTCCAGTTCTTTACATACACGAAATCGGCGCCCTCCAGCGCTTTCTCCTGGTTGTATTCGGGTGACAGGCCCCCGGTGAATTCCGGGGCCAGTTCATACCCTTCCGGATGGGTGATGGTCAGGTCCACCGGCAGGGCCTGCATCATTTTCGCAAACGAATTCGGGACGGCCTGGGGCAGTGCCCGGGGGTGCGGAGCCCAGCTCAACACCACTTTGGGCCGGTCCTTCTCCCGGAATTGTTCTATGGTGAGGGCGTCGGCCAGGGCTTGCAGGGGGTGGGCCGTGGCGCTCTCCATATTCAGCACGGGAATCCCGGCATGTTGTACAAAGCCCTGCAGGACCATTTCCGCGTAATCCGCCTCCCGGTCTTTCAGGCCGGCAAAAGCGCGGATGCCGATCAGGTCTGCATACTGGGCCACCACGGGGGCCGCTTCCCGGATATGTTCGGCAGTCCCCTGGTCCATGACGGTACCATCCGTATATTCCAAGCTCCAGCCTTCGCTTCCGAAATTCATGACCATCACCTCCATCCCGAGGAGCTGTGCGGCCTTTTGGGTGCTCAGCCGGGTACGCAGGCTGTTGTTGAAAAACAGCAGGCAGAGTGTTTTGCCCCGGCCCAGGTGCGCGAGCAAATCCGGCTCGGCCCGCAGCCTGTTGCCCAGGTGGAGCCAGTCTGCCAGTTCCGTGATATCGTCGGTCGTACAAAAGTGCTTCATGCCAGTTCCTTTTTTAAAGCCGCGAAAAGCAGGTCCAGTTCTTCGGGCTGTACGTTCAGTGCGGGCAAAATCCGCAATAAATTTTTGTTTTTGGCGCTTCCGGTAAAAATCCGGTGCTCGAATATCAGCTTTTTCCTGAGGTCTGCCACCTCAAAATCAAAGCGCAGCCCCAGCATCAGCCCCTTCCCCTTTACCTCGCGAATTTCGGGGATTTCGCCGGCGCGTTCCCGGAAATACGCTTCCATCCCCCGGGCGTGGGCCAGCAGGTCCTCGCTTTCGATTACCTCGAGGACGGCAGTCACCGCAGCGCAAGCCAGGTGGTTTCCCCCAAAGGTAGTACCCAGCAGGCCATGGGATGCCCGGATGTCCTCCCGGATCAGAATCCCGCCTACCGGAAAGCCGTTCCCCATCCCTTTTGCCATGCTGATGATGCCGGGCCGGGCCCCGCTATGCTGATAGGCAAAGAATTTCCCGCTCCGCCCAAAACCGCACTGCACCTCGTCGGCAATCAGGACGGCCCCGTGCGAATCACAGAGGCGCGAAGCGGCCCCGTAGAATTCCGGGCTGGTGCTGTCCAGGCCGCCAACCCCCTGTATCCCTTCGAGGATCACGGCGCAGACGCCTCCCTTTTCCAATTCGTGTTCCAGCAGGTCCGTGCGGTTCAACGGGAGGAAGACCACCTCGTGGTTTGCATTCAGCGGGGCGACGATGCCCGGGTTGTCTGTTGCTGCCACGGCCGCAGAGGTTCGGCCGTGGAAGCTGTTGTGAAATGCAATCACCCGGGAATGCCCCGTATGGAAGGACGCGAGTTTGAGGGCATTTTCATTGGCCTCCGCCCCGGAATTGCAAAGGAACAACCGATAATCGCCGCAGCCCGAAAGCGACCCGAGCCGGTCTGCCAGACGTTGCTGCAATGGGTTCTGCACCGAATTGCTGTAAAAGCCTATTTTTTGCAATTGCCTGCCGATACGCTCTACATAGCGCGGATGCGAATGGCCGATGGATATCACGGCGTGCCCCCCGTAGAGGTCCAGGTATTTTTGGCCGTTGTTATCGGTCAGCCAACTGCCCAGGGCTTCGATCGGGGTAATGTCGTAGAGCGGGTATACGTCGAATAGTTCCATGGGTCAGCCTTTGCGGATTTGCGAGATCTTGTCAAAAGAGGCGACGACCCCCCGGATCAGCGAGGAGCTCAGCCCCTGGTGTTCCATTTCGTTGAGGCCTTCAATCGTACAACCCATCGGGGTGGTGACCCGGTCGATCTCTTCTTCGGGATGGCTGCCGGATTCGATGAGGAGTTCCGCCGCCCCGTGGCAGGTATGCATGGCGAGTTCCTGGGCTTCCCGGGCGTCGAACCCGAGTTGGATGGCCCCCTGGGTGGTGGCGCGGATCAGGCGCATCCAGAAGGCGATCCCGCTGGCGCAGATCACCGTGGCTGCCTGCATGCGGTTTTCAGGGATTACCATGGTATGTCCCATCCGGTTAAAGATGGCCGAGGCGAGTTCCAGGCGCTTGCCTCCCTTTTCATTCGCGCAGAGGCAGGTCATGGACCGTCCCACTGAAATCGCTGTGTTCGGCATGGCCCGGATAATATGCCGGTCCGCGCCAAGGATGGATTCAATTCGTTCGATCCCGAAGCCGGTGATGGTTGAGATTACCACATGGTTTTCGTGCAACAGGTCTTTGATGGATTCGAGGATGGGTCCAAAGTGCCCCGGTTGTACGGCAAAAATGAGGATGTCCGCTGCCGCTACCGCCTCGCGGTTGTCGCTGGTCAGGGTGACATTCCCATAAGCTTCCAGTTCCCTGATGGCGGACAGGTTGCGCCGGGTGAGATACATGCTGGTGGCCCCTCCGCTGTGCAGGATGCCCCTGGCGATGGATACCCCCAGGTTGCCGGCGCCGATGATTGCAATTTTCATCTGTTTCTTGGTTAGGCGTGAATATTAGTTATTCGTTGGCTGAACGGTTAAAAGATGCTGCCTTTCAGGTTCAGCCCGGAATTTTCCGGTATCCCGAAGAGCAGGTTCATATTTTGAACGGCCTGTCCCGAGGCTCCCTTGAGCAGGTTGTCAATGGCGGAGCTCACCAACAGCACATCCTCGTGTTTGTGCAGGTGGAGGTGGGCAAAATTCGTGTTGACCACCTGTTTGAGCTGCAGGGGCTCATCGGAGACTACCGTGAACGGGGCTTCGTCGTAATACTCCAGGAACATCCGTTCCGCTTCGGCCAGGGATCCGTTAAAAGGCGTATAGGCGGTGGCGAATATCCCCCGGGTAAAATCTCCCCGCATGGGCAAAAAGAGCAGGTCGCCGCTGTCCGCATCCAGGGCGTGCAGGCTCTGCCGGATTTCCCCGAGGTGCTGGTGCGTAAAGGGCTTGTACCAGGAGACGTTGTTGTTCCGCCAGCTGAAATGCGTGGTGGGTGATAGCCCCACCCCGGCCCCTGTGCTGCCGGTTACGGCATTGACGTGGACCGTCTCCCGGAGGACGCCGGCCCGGGCCAGGGGCAAGAGGGCCAGCTGGATGGCCGTCGCAAAACAACCCGGATTGGCAATATGCCGGGCCTCGCGGATGGCCTCCCGGTTCAGTTCGGGCAGCCCGTAGACAAATTCGCGCCCGCCGAATTGGGCGTCTTCCTTCAGCCGGAAATCGTTGCTCAGGTCGATGACCCGGGTGCGGTCTGAAAACGCGTGCTGTTTCAAGAATTCACTGGAATTCCCATGCCCCAGGCAGAGGAATACCACATCCACCCCGGGGTCTGCCGTTCCGGTAAACAACAGGTCCGTTACCCCGAGCAGGTCCGGGTGGGCGCTGCTCAGCGGTTTTCCGGCCCGTGTGGTACTGTACACAAAGGCGAGTTCCGCCTCCGGGTGGTGCAACAGCAGCCTGATCAATTCCCCGCCCGTATAGCCCGAGCCGCCGATGATGCCTGCCGAAATCATTTTTCCTGGATTTTCCGGGCAATCTTCCCGGGATTCGACAGGATTTTGATAAAGCCCTTGGCTTCCGCTGCAGTCCAGCCCTTGTTCATCTCCCCGTAGCTCCCGAAGGAGGCGTTCATCAGGTCGTTATCCGACTCGATGCCGCGGAGTTCAAAACGATAGGGGTGGAGCGTCACAAAGACCTCTCCGCTCACGTGCCGCTGGGTATCTGCCAGGAAGACTTCCAGGTTGCGCATCACCTCGTCCAGATATTGCCCTTCGTGCAGCAGCATGCCGTAGAAGTTGGCCAGTTGCTCCTTCTGGAATTGTTGCCATTTGCTCAGCGTGTGTTTTTCCAACAGGTGGTGTGCCTTGATGGTAATCAGCGCGGAGGCTGCTTCGAAACCAACGCGTCCCTTGATGCCGATAATCGTATCGCCCACGTGGATGTCCCGGCCGATGGCATAGGCGGAGGCGATGGATTCCAGCAACCGGATATTTTCAACAGGCGTACCGGGCTTCCCGTCGACAGCGGTCAGTTCCCCCTTTTCAAACGTCAGCGAAATATTCCGGGGTTGGGTTTCGGAGAGTTGGCTCGGATAGGCGGCTTCCGGCAGGGCCTCGCGTGACCCCAGGGTTTCCACGCCCCCCACCGAGGTGCCCCACAGGCCCTGGTTGATGGAGTATTTGGCCTTTTCCCAGCTATAGGTGATCCCGTTTTCCTGCAGGTAGGCAATCTCCGCTTCCCGGGAGAGCTGCTGGTCCCGGATGGGGGTGATGATTTCGATTTCGGGGGCGATCACCTGGAATATCAGGTCGAAGCGCACCTGATCGTTCCCGGCCCCCGTACTGCCGTGGGCAATATGCGTGGCCCCCACGCCCCGGGCGTATTCAACGATTTCCAGGGCCTGGACGATCCGCTCGGCACTCACGGACAACGGGTAGGTATTGTTCCGGAGCACATTGCCGAAAATAAGGTATTTCACCACGCGGTCGTAAAAGGACTGTACGGCATCGATAGCCGTGTAGGTGGAGGCGCCCAGTTCCAGGGCCCGCTCCTCGATCCCCGCCAGTTGCTCCTTGTCGAACCCGCCGGTATTCACCGTTACGGCGTGGACTTCATAGCCCTCCTTATGGGAAAGCATATGGGCGCAGTAGGACGTATCCAGGCCGCCGCTGTATGCCAATACAAGTTTTTTCATCCGTTTTTCTTTTTGAGGAAGAGCGTCTCCTTGATGCTTCTGAGCCGCTCAAATGATTTCTTATCGATTTTCTTTTCCTTTTCCCGGGATTTGTCTTCCGGGTCGTAGAGCATGCCGGTACACAGGCACATCCGCCTTTCGGTCCGCGTCAGGATATCGAAGTTCTTGCAGGTCTGGCACCCTTTCCAGAACTCCGGATCGTCCGTCAGTTCCGAAAAAGTCACGGGGCGGTACCCCAGTTCGTAATTCATTTTCATGACCGCCAGGCCCGTGGTGATCCCAAAGATCTTGGCATCCGGGAATTTTTTTCGCGACAGGTCAAAAATCGCCTTTTTGATCTTTTTTGCCAGCCCCTGGTTCCGGTAGTCCGGGTGGACGATTAGCCCGGAGTTGGCCACGTATTTCTGGTGGCCCCAGACTTCGATGTAACAGAATCCGGCAAACCGGTCCCCGTCCAGGGCAATCACCGCATTCCCGTTGAGCAGGCGCTTGATGATGTATTCGGGCGTTCGCTTGGCAATGCCGGTTCCGCGCACCCGGGCCGATTCCGCAATCGTGTCGCAGATGACCTGGGCGTATTTTACATGGGAGGCATTAGCAATCGTAATATTCATTGCCAGTTGGGTTAATTAAAAAATATGGAGAAAATGGACTGAGAAAACGGAAATGGACACACCTAATTCCAAAACTGAAGCACACCCTTACGGGCGACGGCGAAAATCGCGTCGGTACGGGACCCCGGTAAAATTGGGGAGAAAGAAGATAGTTGCGTACTGCTTCATGGTCGAAACAAATGTACAAATATTATTTACTCATCGGATTTAGTTGCCGAAAAATTGAGAAATGAAACAAAATCCTTTCGGTATTTTACAATTTCGTAAAGCAAAAAGCCGATTACCGCTATATATTCAATGAGCAGTACCGCCGTGGACTCGGAAACCGTTGGCCCGGAATAAGCCGTATAGGAGAGGATAACCAATGCGGACCAAAGGATCATATACCGCATCCGGGTAAACAGGCTGAGCAACAGCGGGAAAGTGAGGTACCAGGGGTGTACCACGGCGGAGGCCAGGTAATAGACCGTTACTACCGCCAGCGCCCCGGTAAACCAGGAACGCCCCTCGCGCATTTTCGGATGGAGGCAGACCAGCAGGGCGGTGGCTGCCGTCACCCAGGGGACATAGCTGCCATACGTTTCAATGAATTCCCAGGGCTTCGCCCCCCGGGTGACGGCCAGGTGTTCGGCCAGGTTGTAGATCCCGGCGTTGAATTCAAAGTTGGAGAACCAGAGCCGCAGTGTCTGAAGGTAGTGGTCCGGGAATTCCGGGAAGTACAACGGGTAGCAGAGGGCCGCCAGGGCGGCGGCAGTAAGTGCGTAAAACCCGGTGGCCCGGCGCAGCCCCAGCAGGGGGAGGAACAGGGGCAGCAGCATGAGCGGCATGAGTTTCACCCCGATGGACAGGGCGTAAGGCACGGCCCCCCAGGCCCAGCCGTAGCGGATCGTAAGGAAAACGGCCAGGATAAAGAAGAAGAGCATCACCCCTTCAAAGTGCAGGTTGCCGGTAAACTCCACGATTACCAGGGGGTTCAGGAAGAACCAGAATATCAGGTGGGGCGCCTGGTTGAGGTGCCGCAGCAAGCGCCTCCCAAAATACAGGATGCCCAGGTCTGCCAGGACCACCAACAGCCGCAACCCGACTACGGCACCCGTTATCGATTCGCCTCCCAGCCAGCGCGCCAGCCCGAAAAAATACTGGTTAACCGGCGGGTAGTTGCTGAAATTCCGGGCGCTGAGCCCGCCCATCCCCTCATGGAGTTCGGCGGCTCCCGACACGGGGACGGTAGCCTGCTCCATCCATTGGTCCGGGGTGAGCAGGTAGGGGTTGAACCCCTCGGCCATCAGGCCGCCGTCCCAAAGAAACCGATAGAAATCCTGGGAGAGGTTCGGGATGGCCAGAAGGAAAACGAGCCGGAAAAGCACGCCCGCTGCAACCAGGAAGCGGAAATTCCACTTTTCAAACTGGATGAGCTTGTAGCAAAGGAAGAACAGGGCGGCGTAAAGCGCGAGCAATTTAACCGAATCGGGTCGCTGCAGGTCATAGGCGAAAGCCGCGTAGAACCCCATGCTCAACAGGAGCATCAGGATGGGGATCCGGTGCAGATTCCAGAAGGTAACCAGGGCCCGGGTGGTCATGTTCTTTTGGTTTGGCCCCGTAAATATCTAAAAATATTCAGGATATCATAGGCCGGTTCGCCACCACATGAAGGCTGTGGAAATAAAAATGCCGCCCGGAGACGCGACTCCGGACGGCATGGTGTTTTTTATCGACGATCCCTTAGGCTTTAGACAGCAGGGAGTTGAAGAAAACAAACCCGAAGCCAAGGAACAGCATGAAGTGGAACGGGAACAGCCCAAAGTCGTTCAGGGGGATGGCGCTGTACATCCCGAACAGGAAATACAGCATGAGTGCAAACTCCAGGATCATGTTCGGAGATAGCTTTTTGGCCAGGTACTTATTCCCCTTCCAGCTATCGGTGAGGTTGTTGATGTTGAACTTCGGGGTCCGCACGAATTCGGACCGCTTGCCCATGTGTCCTTCCAGCACCGCCACGGTATTGTGGAGGGAGAAGCCCAGGGCCACGGAGAAAAAGGTAAAGAACAGCTTGATGTAGTCCACAAAGTTGTCGAAACTGCTCCCCTGTATACTCTTATAGGTAAACCAGTAGCAGACAAACAGGATAATCGTGCTGACGATAAAGAAACTCGTCACTTCAAAGATCCAGTCCAGGTGGCCGAAGGTGTTTTTGATATACAGCATCGGGATGCTCAGCAGGGCAACGATAAAGACGCAGAGGAACATGGAACTGTTCAGCAGGTGCATCACGCCGTGGAATTTGGTCTTGAAGGGGATGTTTTTGGCCTTTACGACATTCCAGACGGTCTTGCGGAAGTTTTCCGCCCCGCCTTTGTTCCAGCGGAATTGCTGGGAGCGGGCCGCGCTGATGACCACCGGCAATTCGGCCGGGGTCTCCACGTCTTCCAGGTATTTGAACTTCCAGTTCTTGAGTTGGGCCCGGTAGCTGAGGTCCAGGTCCTCGGTAAGCGTGTCGCCTTCCCAGTTCCCCGCATCCAGGATGCATTCCTTCCGCCAGATTCCGGCTGTGCCGTTGAAGTTGATAAAGTGCCCCTTGGAGTTCCGGCCTACCTGCTCCAGGGTAAAGTGGGCATCCAGGGCAAACGCCTGAATTTTCGTCAGCGTGGAATAATCCCGGTTGATATGGCCCCAGCGGGTCTGCACCACGCCGATTTCCTCGTCCTTGAAGTAGATGACGGTTTTCTTGAGCCAGTCGGCATCGGGCAGGAAATCCGCGTCGAAGATGGCAATGAAATCGCCCTTGGCGATTTTAAGCCCTTCTTTCAGCGCACCGGCCTTGAAGCCCTCCCGGTTCTCACGCCGGATGTGCTGGATGTCCAGGCCCTGCTTCTGCAGTTCTTCGATCATCGCTGCGGTCTGTTCCACCGAATCGTCCGTGGAGTCGTCCAGTACCTGGATCTCGAGTTTGCTCTTGGGGTATTCAATCCGCGCGATGTTCTCCAGAAGCCGCTCCACCACGTATTCCTCGTTGTAGATGGGTAGCTGGATGGTCACATAGGGGATTTCCTTCGGGTCGAGCAGGTTAAATTTGGGAGCTTCTTTGTTCCGGCGCTTAAAGCCCAGGTAATTGAGCAGGAGGTTCAGTTGGGACAGGCTGTAGAAAAAGATCAGCAGCAGCGCCAGGCTGTAAATGGCAATAATAAAATACGCAATTGTAATTCCCATTATCGAATACTGTATTTAAAGATCCAACCCAAAATTTTAACGCCGGCAAATATACTACCTTTTACGGTGCCGGACACCTTGGAGACCCCAATTCTTTTTTTATAACGAACTGGCACCTCGATATATGCGAGTTTGTGCCTGATGGCTTTCAGCTGCATTTCCACGGTCCAGCCATACGTTTTATCCTCCATCTTCAACCGCTTGAAGGCCTCGTACCGGATCGCCCGGAAGGGCCCCAGGTCGGTAAACCGGGCGCCGAATAAAAGCCGCATTAGAAACGTGGCCAGCCAATTTCCAAAGACCTGTTGCGGCGTCATCGACCCGGGTTCCCGAAGCGCCTTGCTGCGGGCCCCGATCACCAGGTCGTATCGATCCTCCAGGATCGGCGCAACCACTTTCGGGAGTTCCTCCGGGTAATCGGAATAGTCGCCATCCATAAATACGACGATGTCGGGAGGTTTGGATGTTTCCCCCAGGTAATTCATTCCTTTCAGGCAGGCGTACCCATAGCCTTTTCGCGGTTCGTGCAAGACTGTGGCCCCGTGTTTGCGGGCCACGGCAGCCGTGTCGTCCGTGGAGCCGTTGTCCACGACAATTTTTTCAGAAACCCCTTCCGGGACATCATCCAGCACCTTGCCGATGGAGCCGGCTTCGTTCTGGGCGGGGATGATCAGGCTGATTTTGGGAGTCAGTGGCGTGGAGGCTGTTGCCTGGCGGGGCACGGATTGCGGATTATTTTTCATTGAGCAGTTGCATCAAATCCACATCGTTGCCCAGGAGCACTTCCCGGGAGTTGATCCGACCTTCCCGAGGACCGTTTTCGAGTTTCAGCACCCCGCGCGGGCAAACCGCCGAACAGATGCCGCAGCCCACGCAGCTGGCGCGGACGATATTCTCGCCCTTTTGGGCATAGGCGCGGACGTCGATCCCCATTTCGCAATAGGCCGAACAGTTCCCGCAGGAAATGCACTGCCCGCCGTTGGTAGTGATCCGAAACCGGGAGAACAACCGTTGCTGGATCCCCAGGATCGCTGCCATCGGGCAACCGAATCGGCACCAGACCCGGCTGCCGAAGATCGGGTAGAAACCGGTGCCGATCACCCCCGAAAAAATACTTCCGATCAGGAAGCTGTAGGTGGTCCGCAGGGTTTCGGATTTAAACAGGAAGACATGGCGGGAGTCGCTGAGCCAGTGGAAGGCCAGCAGCCCCAGGATAATGACAAAATAGGCGACGGCCCCGTAACGGGCGTCTTTTTTCAACTCGTTTCGACGAAAGGCCATCACCCAGGCAAAGACGGCGGTCAGCAGCACGCCCACCCCGGTGAGGAATTGCCCGCGGCTCAGCCAGTATTTGGAATTGTCCGGCCCCAGGTAGGAATAGATCACCGCCGTGGTCATCAATATCACAAATACCAAAACGCTGTGGATCACCCACCGCTCCACCTTCCAGGCAAAGAGGCTTTTGTCGCTCAGGTGGCGGAAGGGGTCGCCGGCCGTTTCCGCCAACCCCCCGCAGCCGCAGACCCAGGAGCAGTACCACCGCTTGCCGTAGAAATAAGTGAGCACCGGGGTGATCACCAGGATGGAAAGCACCCCGAAGATCAGCATGGCCAGGCCGATGTTGCCGGCACTGATAAACCCGTTGACGCGGTACCTTTCGAAGTTGTAGTAGTTGAGCGGCCAGATATTCTTCAGGTCGTAATACGGTAGGTCGCCGTTGAGGCGGGCCATGATCTCGGGAATCAAAAAGGCGAACGCCAGTTGGAAGAACATGACGCTTACCGTCCGGAGGATCTCATAGCGGTTGTGCCGGTATTTCCAGATGAATTTGATGCCGAAAGCCAGGATTGCCAGGGTATAGAGGGCCCCGTAGACAAACCACTGGCTGGCGGGGTTGCCACTCAGGGCGCGGCTCAGGGTGTCGAACAGGGCCACGAGCCCGCGGTTCGGCCCGTCGGATACCAGCCCGAGGTACTCCGGGTAAAAGTACAGCACAATATAGAACCCCGTGAGCAGGATGCCCAGGCCCCAGGCCCAGATACCGCGTCCCGAGATCGATTTAAACCAGACCCCGTCATTCTTGATGCCCGCCGATTGCCCGGCATAGGCAGACCAGCTGAACCAGACAACCCCCAAAGCGATGGCAGCCAGGGAGGCGGTGAGCCAGGCGGCGGTATGCGGGAAGGAGACTCCCAGGGTGGCCAACAACAGGATAAAGAGCCCGGAAAAACCCAGCAACACAGCCAGGCGCTGGGAAATATTCAGGGCTTTGGGCGGCCCGGCGGCCAGGGACATGGATTGCATATATCAGGCATTTACAGGTTCGTGTTCTTTGAAGGCGCGGGTGATAAGCGGGTGGTAATCCCGGTGGAATTCCGGGTCAAAACAGGCTACCCGGAGGTCCCGAACCACCGCGTCAATGCTGCGTTGTTCCGTCAGCCAGGCATCGAACACCTCGTGGCGCATCCGCATTCCGAAGGTGTTCGCCCCCAGCAATTGACGGGTTTTCGAATCATAGGCCAGGGTCAGGCAAATTTTCTTTTCGGGGTGCCTCCAGTGAAAATGCAGTTCCCGGGGACCCCGGTTCTTCCCGCTCATCACCCAGCCGTAGGTCTGGTATTCAATGTCCAGGAATTTTGCGGAATTGAACCAGTGCCCGGGCTTGTATTCCCGGCGGTTGCCGCAGATGGTCTGGGCGACTGCCTCGCCCATCATCCGCCCGGTGTACCAGACCGCCTCCACAGGCCGCCGATTGCCGATAGGTTCCCGCTGTTCCGCGCAGTCCCCGATGGCATAGATATCCGCATGGTTCGTTTCCAGGAAGCGGTTTACCAGAACCCCTTTTCCGGTTTCGATGCCGCTCCCGTCCAGGAACCCGATATTCGGGGTCACCCCGGCGGTGAGGCCGACTAGGTCGCAGTCGATGGTTTCCCCTTTGTCCGTGGTAACCGCCCGTGCCCTCCCGGTGTCGTCGGCGAGGATTTCGACCAGGTTGGTCCCCAGGCGCAGGTCGATGTGGTGCTCCCGGATATGTTCGTTGATCATCGCAGATTCCCCCGCCGGCAGCACCCCGCTCCAAAAGCTGTTTTCCCGCACCAGGAAGGTCACCGGGATATCGCGGGTGCGCAGCATCTCGGCGAGCTCAATCCCGATCAGCCCCCCGCCCACGATAATGGCCCGTTTGCAGGTGCGGTTGTCCGGGGCATTGGCCTCCAGGTTGTCTAGGTCCTGTTTTGAATAGAGGCCCTGCACCCCGGGGAGGTCCTGGCCGGGCCAGCCGAATTTATTGGGTTTCGACCCCGTGGCCAGGATCAGTTTGTCGTAGCGGATGGACGCTCCTTCGCTGAGTCGGACCGTTTTGGCAGCGGGATCCACGGATTCCACCCAGGCATTGACCAGGTCAATCCGGTTCTTTTTCCAGAAGCTGTCCTCGTAGGGCTTGGTCTGCTCGTAGGTCAGGTGGCCCATATAGATGTACATCAGGGCCGTCCGGGAGAAGAAATGGTCGGTTTCGGCCGATATCACGGTTATTGAGTGGTCGGCAGCCTTGCGGATGAACCTGGCGGCCGTAATCCCTGAAATACCGTTGCCGATGATGACGATGTGCATGGGTACAGGTGTGGTTTGGGCAATTGGTCGGGTTGAAGTTACGAACTTAACAAATGCAGCTGAAGCAAGCGCCTGTTATTCCTTATCTTTAGCAGTCGGCAATTCGCAAATTATGAGGTGTATTGGATGGATATTAGGGGTGTTCCTGTTGTGCGCGTGCAGCGGGAAGCAGATTGAAAAAATCAATGGAGTTAGCTTTGTGGGCTCCCCGGAGCGTGCGAGCCAGGCCCATGTGGACGCCATCGTTTCCATAAACGCGGATTACGCCTCCGTCATGCCCTATGGGTTTATCCGGGAACCCGATACCCCGGAAATCATCTTCGATACGGACCGCCAGTGGTTTGGGGAAACCCGCATGGGGGCCAGGCAATATGTGGAATTGTTGCACGCCAACGGCATCCGGGTGATGATCAAGCCGCACCTCTGGATCTGGAGGGGGATGTTTACCGGCGATATGAAAATGGAAACCGAGGCAGACTGGCAGCGGCTCGAGGCATCCTACCGGGAATTCATCCTCAACTACGCCGATCTCGCCCGGGAAACGGGGGCCGATATGTTTTGTATCGGCACGGAACTCGAAGAATTTGTCAAGGCCCGACCGGCTTTTTGGGAAGGCCTGATCGCGGACATCCGGGAGCGCTATCGGGGGAAACTCACCTATGCCGCCAATTGGGACGAATACACGCGGACACCTTTTTGGGAAGACCTGGACTATATCGGGATCGACGCGTATTTCCCACTTTCCGAATCCCGGGACCCGGGGCTCGAGGAGATGCGCGCGGGCTGGCAGAAATGGAAAACGGAGATCCGGGAGCTCTCCCTGGAACTCGACCGCCCGGTGCTCTTCACGGAATACGGCTACCGGAGTATGGACTATACGGCCAAAAAACCCTGGTTGGTAGACCGGAATGACGAGCGCGTCAACCTGGGGGCCCAGGCGGAAGCCCAGCGGGCCCTGTTCGAGGAATTCTGGAGGGAACCCTGGTTTGCAGGCGGTTTTGTCTGGAAGTGGTTCCTCCACCATCCGGTCTCAGGCGGGCCGGGGGACAACCGTTTTACCCCCCAGAACAAGCCGGCGGAAAAAGTCCTGCGCGAGTACTACGGCCGGTTCTGACAGCGGCCCGAAACGGTTAGCCTGGAGGATGGCCCCGCCAGCCGCCGGAAAATTCCCCTTGCATTTCGGCAGCATTTTTGATAATCTTTGTAAAACGCTTTTGAGGATGAGGGGTCCGTTTCTTGGTTTTATGGCAGGTATCTCATGGCTGGTCGGGCTGCCGTCCCATGCCCAGGACACGCTGCAGGTCGTGGCCGAACCCGGCGACGGCATCTTTTCCCTTTTGCGCAAGCACGGGGCCGATCCCGCCCGGCACATCGAGGATTTTATCGCGCTGAACGAACCCCGCCTCGGCGAGGGTGCCAGCCTGTACGAAGGGACTACCTACCTGATCCCCATACCATCCCCGGAAGAGGAGGCGGCTGAAGTCCCCACGTTTGCGCGATACGATATTTTCGGGGAACAATACGCCGAGGTCCCGCCGGAGAGCTCCCGCCTGGAAGGGGCTGTATTCTACCTGGTATCCGGCCACGGCGGCCCGGACCCCGGGGCGATGACCAAGTACAACGGCAAGCTGATTTCCGAGGACGAATACGCTTATGACGTAACCCTGCGCCTGGCGCGGAAGCTCCTGGCCCACGGCGCAACGGTGCATATCATCATCCGCGACCCGGACGACGGCATCCGGGACGCCCGCGTTTTGGAAATGGATACGGACGAAGTGGCCCTCCCGGACCAGGCCATCCCGCTCAACCAGCTGGCGCGGCTGAAACAGCGCGTGGAGGCGGTGAACAACCTCTATCTCGAGAACCGCGGGAAGCACCAGCGCCTGATTGTTACCCATGTGGACAGCCGGAGCAAAGGGCAGAATATCGACGTGTTCTTCTACCACCACAACAAGAGCCGTAGCGGCAAGAAACTTGCCGAGCACATCCACAAGACCTTCCAGGAAAAATACGCGTATTACCAGCCGGGCCGGACCTATACAGGCACCTTTGAAGACCGGAGCACGCTCTACCTGGTAAAAAACACCCTGCCGGCAACCGCGTTTATCGAGATTGGCAATATCCGCAACACCCGCGACCAGCGCCGGATTCTGGACCCGGACAACCGGCAGGCTTTGGCCAACTGGATATGCGAGGGAATCCTGGCCGATTACGAGGACCGCTAGGTGGCTTCCCCGGCCCTGAGGGCAAATCGGGAAAACCGGAAAATCAGGGCCGGTTCAGGGACCAGTCGTAGGCCAGGTATCCGATTTTTGCACCTTCGGGAAGCGGTTCTTCCAGATACTGGTTCAGGTAGGCCACCAGGCTGCCGTGCGATTCCGTAAAATCCTCTTTGTACCATTTGAATATTTTTGACAGCTCGGCTTTGTCCCCGCCGATCGCATTCCGGCCGGGGTCGTTGATAAATTCCCGTGCGGCCCGGTCCAGCTGGGACTCCATCTTATCCGCCGTAAAAGCAAAGGGTTGCAATACCGGGCAGGACGTAGAGGCACAATTGATGGCAAAATGGATCCGGGGCTCCCCCATCTTCCGGAGGATGTCGTGTTCGATGTTGTTGAGGTTGTAGGCCACCCCCCCGATGTTGAGGATGTTCTGCCCCCAGGGGTTCCCGATCCGCATGATGCTCTCAATGGGGAAATGATCCAGGATGAGCCGGATGGTGGCCGCATTGTAGAGGTTGATGTAGTAGGCCAGTTTTTCCTCACGACTCCAGGCGCCGGCGGGCGGGGTTTTTTCCAGGGTACTTATGTAGCTGTCGAGAACTTCCCGGTCCCGGGCAAAACCGTTGTAGTTTACCGTGCCGTTCGGATAAACATGCTGGCCGACCAGTTTGTTCCACGCTTCGTGTCCGGGCGGGTCCGGGTATCCGGGGGCCCCGGTGGCCGGGCGGCCGGAAACAAAAGTTATGGCCAGGGCCAGGATGGGCAGGAACAGGAGTACGCGTTTCATTTTATTGCGGGTTTAATTTATCTACGCAAGAGTGGCGCCAAAGGTTCAGTGGGGCCGGGTCTTCCCAGGCGGATGCGGTCCGATGGGTCAGCAACAGCCACCGCCGGTATAGTGCCAGGTGCTATCGCTCACGTGGATTTCCGCATTTTCAAGGGCCAGTGCAGCGGCGGTTTTATCGCAAACAGCCAGCGGCTGGTTTTGCACAAGCACATGGCCCTTCCCGTCGTCGTATACTTTTTGGTTGCCATAATATATGGCGGTTTTTCCCGTAAATACGCAGGGGCCGTCTTCGGGCATGGGATCCTTGATGGCGGCCACTTCGATAGATTCGATCGGGATCAGCCGGTCTACCGGATAGTGGTTCGGGCTCAGGACCCGGTACAGTCGCCGTGCCCGAACCTCGATGGTGCCAAAGCCGGCATTCGTCAGTACGCGTATATAATCGTATACAGGGATGCTCCCACTAAGGCAGAGTGCCCGGAGGCGGTCGTCGTTGCGAAGGGTTTGGCTCAGGGGTGTATCGCAAACCGGGTCGCTCATAACCAAACGGCCTCGGGGTTTCAGCACGCGGTACATCTCGGCAACAGCTAACCGCAGATCTTCCTCTTTGAAGATATTGAACAGGCAATTCTGGGCGGCCACATCAACGGATTCGTCGGCCACCGGCAGGTTCAGGGCATCCCCTTTCACCAGTTCCACAAAGCGGGGGTCAAACCAGGAATTTTCAGCCGCTGCTACCTGGAAATTGGCGCGGGAGGCCTCCAGCATTTCATCGACCACATCCACCCCGATCACCCCGCCCGGCTGTCGGGCAAAATAGGCAAACTGGAGGAGTTCCATCCCCCCGCCGACACCCACATAGAGGATTTTGGGATTGCCCGCGAGGTCTTTGGCATTGACGGTACTCCCGCAACCGTAATTCATTTCCTGCATGATTTTCGGCACAGTCAGGCCGGGGAGTTGCCAGATGGGGTTTGTTGTGCAGCACAGGCCCACATCCGGGGTCAGGGCAGCTTCACGGTACAATTCGTTGGTCGCTTTCAAATAGCTCATAGGAAGGGGGTTTGCCGACTGCGGAAAAGCAGGTGTGCATATCCGAACCGGGTTTCGTATTTCTGTCTTGGTAGCAATCCCCGGTATTTCCTTACAAGGGCTCGATGCTATTCTGTGCCTGGCGTACAAAAAAGATGCTATCCGTCCCCGCCGTTTAAATTTCCCGGATCAGTTCTTTCATGATCCGTACCAGGCCGGGTTCGGCCCGGGCGGCAACGGCCAGGATCTCCGTAACATTAACGGGCTCCAGGTTGTCCGGGTCTCCCAAATCGGTGATCACGGAAATGGCGGCTACCGGCAGTTTCAGGTGGTTGGCCACAATGACCTCGGGCACGGTGCTCATCCCCACGGCATCTGCCCCCAGGCGGCCCAGCATGCGGTATTCGGCCCGCGTTTCGAGCTGGGGCCCGAAAACGGCGGCATACACCCCTTCCCGCAAGACGCAATCAGTACCTTTGGCAATCTCCCGGATCCGACCCTGCATCTCCCGGTCGTATGGGCAGCTCATATCGACAAACCGCTCCCCGAAATCCGCGACGTTTTTAAAGGCCAGGGGGGAACCTCCCTGCAGGTTGATATGGTCGGTGATCAGCATCAAGTCGCCCTTCTGGAAATCCAGGTTGACGGCCCCTGCCGCATTTGAGATCAGGAGTTTGCGGATACCCAGCCGCTCCATGACCCGGATCGGGTAGGTGATGTCGAAAAAGTCATAGCCCTCGTACAGGTGGAACCGCCCCTGCATCACCACCACCTTTTTTCCGTGGATGGTTCCGCAAAACAGTTTCCCGCTGTGAAACTCCACCGTGGCGAGCGGGAAATTCGGGATGTTGTGGTAATGGGCAACGCGGGAGTCTTCCAGTTCATCGGCCATCCGGCCAAGGCCGCTGCCGAGCACAATGCCGATTTCCGGGTTGTCGAAGCCCCGGTCCTTCAGGTAGGCTACGGATTTATCGAGTTGTTTTTCCGTCATTGGTAGCGTGATCTTTTAAAAAGGGTTCAAAGGCGGGGATGCCGGCAATGTCTTCGTAGTAATCCACATCGTTTCGGAAATCGAGCAGGTGCGGCCGGATTTTCCCAAGGGCATCCATCGTGTTGGGCAATACGGTGTCCGTCCCCCAGGCCATACCGCGGAAGAGTTGGGGCATCGGCCCGGTCAGGCCCATCAGATAGTAGCCGCCGTCCGTGGCAGGCCCGATGACCACGGGAGCATCCTGCAGCGCGTCAAAGGCGCGTGAGAGGTCGCCGGTGCCCAGGTCGTACAGGTCGCTGCCAATGAGTACCACCCGTTGGTACCCGGCGTCAAATGCGGTGCGGAAGGCGTGTTCCATACGCGCGCCCAGGTCCGGGCCCTCCTGGAGCCGGGGTTTAAAAACCGCGGGGTCCCAGAGTTTGCCGTCGCCCAGGTATTCACTGTAATAGACGAATTTATCGGTGTCCGGCAGGCCGGTGCACACGGCGGCCGTATGCCGGAGGAGGAAGGTATAGATACGCAATGCGGCGTCGTCCCCGACCGTTGCAGCCAGTCGGGTCTTACATTTGCCCCGTTCGGGGTTGCGGGTAAATACAAGCAGCGCCTGTTCGGAGTTTCGGGACACCAGCCATTCGATTTTTTACTGCTTCCCTACGGGGGAGCAGTTATTTTAAGCGAATCAAATATACTGGTTATTCTTTGGGAAAATGAAGTCTTCCCGGTTGAATTCTTCCCGAAAAGGACCACCTTCGCCGGGGGTCCGGGTTGCCTTATTCCGGCATCCAGCGGTAGGCGTAGGCCATCATCGCAAGGATGTAGAGCCAGAAGAGGATCGGCGTGCGGTTTCGGTAGAGGAACGTCCCAAACCGGAACAATTTCCCCAGGTACAAATTGTGTTTCATAATCATATAGTGTTCCCGTAAAAGCATTATGGAAATCCCGGCAGGTGTTCAGGCTGCGGGTCCCGGTAACCTAGTCAAAGGGGAATCCCGTCCAGAGGCGGAATAAAAAGGCATATAGGACCACGAGGAACATGGCGAAACTGAACCAGGCAAAAATCCGGAAATAATTGCGCACGATCATGTTTCCGAGGTTCTTAAAAGCTTCCAGGTATATTTCTTTCAGGAGTAAAACTGTTTTCATAAAATAGGCTATTACGGATTAAAATTTGGTTGAGACAAAGCTTAAAAGTTTTCAGCGGAATTCCCGGCATTCTGGATTTTCGACGGATTTCTCTCGATTAATTGCAGGGAAGTTGTAATTCAACGGGAATTGCCGCAGTTGGCCGGTGCCCTGTCAATGCCCCCTGCTTCGGCCTTTGGAGGATTTCATCGGTGAAATGCAGGATCGCAGCCGGAAAGTGGGATTCTCCGTAAACCATCCGGGCGGACAGAAATTCGGACAAAAATTCGGATAGAATAACGGGCAGAAAAAAACCGATGCCTCCCGGCACCGGTTTAACCAAACTAACTCAATTCTGGCTTAGCAATTGAATGAGACCCAAATATCCCGGTTTTTTGATTGAGGCGTATTACGGGGGCGTGAAACTTAGGTTGTGGAATTGTAAAGGGTTGGGAGGAATTCCCGGGGAATTGCCAACGGATCAGGCGCGCTGGTTTCAAAACCTTAAAGGACCCGAAACTTTTTAATAATCCCTTATTGACATCCTGTTTATGTTAAATTGGGAATATTGAAGTTATCCAAATATGTTCTATGGCTAAAAGAGACGTCGAGCTCGTCGTCATTTCCGATGTACACCTGGGGACGTACGGGTGCCACGCAACCGAGCTGCTCGCCTACATGAAATCCATCCGCCCGTCCCGGGTGATCCTCAATGGGGATATCATCGATATCTGGCAATTCTCCAAGCGGTACTGGCCCCCGGCTCACATGAAGGTAATCCGGCAACTCGTGGACTGGGTTTCCAGGGGGGTTGAGGTGTATTACGTAACGGGTAACCACGACGAGATGCTTCGAAAATTTGCCGGGTCGTCCCTGGGGAACTTCCGGGTAGTCAATAAGGTGGTGCTGGAGTTGGACGGCAGGCGCGCCTGGTTTTTCCACGGGGATGTATTCGATATTACCATGCAACACTCCAAGTGGCTCGCTCGGTTGGGGGCCATTGGGTATGACGCCTTGATCCTGTTGAACCGCGGGGTGAATTATGTGAGCCTGAATATGGGCTACGGAAAACTCTCCATGTCCAAACGAATCAAGAACAGCGTCAAGTCGGCCATTAAATTCATCGATAATTTTGAGCTTACTGCAGCCGAAATCGCCGTAGAGAACGCGTATGACTATGTGGTATGCGGGCATATCCACCAACCGGTTATCCGGCGGATCGAGGCGTCGGAAGGTTCGGTGGTTTACCTGAATTCGGGGGATTGGGTTGAGAACCTGAGCTGCCTGGAATACGACCAGGGTGCCTGGAGGATCTACCGGTACGAAGATGACGTGCGGATGCAGGAACGCGCCCGGGAGGGTTCCGATGCCCCTGCGGCCTTTGAACACCCTCAAACCCATGCCGAACTCCTTCGGGAACTCATGGCAGAATAAGTATTGATGCGCATCCTTTACGCCATACAGGGAACCGGAAATGGCCATTTGAGCCGGGCCCGGGCCATTGTTCCGGAATTGCTGCGCCAGGGGGTATCCCTGGATTTGCTCGTGAGCGGGACCCAGGCAGACATCCCGCTTCCGTACCCGGTTAAATTCCGTTTCCGCGGCCTGAGTTTTATTTTCGGGAAACAGGGTGGAGTGGATTTTTGGCGGACCTACCTCAAGGCCAATTCCATGCGGCTTCAACGGGAAATCCGCCAGTTGCCGGTAGCGGACTACGACCTGGTCCTCAATGACTTTGAGCCGGTATCGGCCTGGGCCTGCAAGCTTCGGGGGGTTCCCTGCTGGGGGGTCAGCCACCAGGCAGCCGTCCTTTCGGCTGCGGCTCCCCAGCCGGAAAAGCCAGACCGCATCGGACGTTTCGTCCTTTCCCGGTATGCACCGGTATCCCGGCAGTTCGGTTTCCATTTCAAGGCCTATGAACCGGATATGTATACCCCGGTCATCCGCAACGGCATCCGCCATGCAACGCTTTCGGATTCCGGCCATTACACGGTTTACCTCCCTGCCTATTCAGACAGCCGGATTCTCCGCGTTCTTTCCGAGATTCCCTCGGTTAGCTGGCAGGTATTTTCCAAACACAGTCACCACGCCTACCGTTTCGGAAACGTTTCGATTCAGCCTGTGTCCAACCAGGCCTTTTTGGAGAGTATTACCTCCTGCCGGGGAGTCTTGAGCGCCGCCGGGTTCGAAACCCCGTCCGAAGCCCTTTTTATGGGAAAAAAACTCTGTGTCATCCCCATGCGGGCGCAGTTGGAACAGCAATGCAATGCCGCTGCCCTGAAAGCCATGGGTGTACCGGTACTCGCCGGCCTGTCGGCCAGGGAACTGCCCCGGTTGCAGGCCTGGGTGATGTCGGACAAACGGCTCCGGATGGATTACCCGGACCAGACCCGGGAACTGGTCCATCGCATCCTGGCTACCCGGACGGCCCCGGTTTGGGCGTAGCGGGGCGCCACCCGGCATCGAGCCCGCAGATTTCCCGCGCCATCGCCTCCAGGTCCATACCCAGTTGATCCCGGCTAAACCGCAGCACGAGTTGGCGTTCCCGCTCCGGCAGCGCTTCAAACCCCAGCTGGGCCCCGAGGATCATCCCTGCAACGGCGGCAACCGTGTCGTTATCCCTGCCGTAGTTGACAATAAACTGCATGGTTTTCATAAAGTCGCCCTGGCCGAATTCCAGGCTGGCGATCAGGATCTGCCAGATTTCCCCGGCGTGGAAGGCGTGGGCCTTCTGGTCGCGTTCTAGGTTGGAATAGATAAATTCCTGCTGCCGCCAGCCCTCCGGGCCCTCCGGATAGCCCGTGGGCACGAGTCTCAGGAGGGAATCCCTGGAAAAGTCTTTCGGCAGGGGCCGCAGCAACCGCGCCCGCTTGACGTAGTTCCGAGCGGAAAGAGCCAGTGTCAGGGAAATCCGCCCCACGAGCCGGCTGTCCTCAAAGCGATACGGGTCAATGAATACCGCGGTGTTTAGCAGGGAATCCGTCTGGCTGGTATTCATCGCCATCCGGGTCATGGCCGCTACCAGGGCCGAGATGTCCCGGGCGTATCCCAGATCGAACAGGGCGTGGTCATAAGCCAGACGGTAGGCAGCTTCCGGGTTTTCCGCCACCAGGCCCAGGGCCGGGGTATAGAGCATGCCGGCGCAGGTCAGGTCGCCCCCGTAAAACCGGTCGCGGGCCAGGTTGTAGGAATCCGGTCCCGCCTGGTAGGCCTGGGCAACGCGGGCCCATTCCCGGATCCAGTCCACGCGTTCCAGGGTGCTGTCGATGGCATCCGTGGACTCCAGCAGGGATTCATCCCCCAGATCCGATACCGCGGCTTCGTAATAATCCGTGAGCATGCGGGCAAATGCCCGGGGGGCCAGTTCGTTGCGGTTTTCCCCGATGTAGCCTGCCATCAGGGCTTTCCACCGGGTGTCGTCCGTGGTGGCCCCTGCCTGGAGGTTGTGGTCCCAGGTCCCTTCGGGCGACTGGGGGCGGATGGCCGGGGTAATCCCCTGTACATAGCCATAGGTCTTTCGGATATCCTCCCGGTGCCACATCTCGGTGGAGGCCCCCATGGCATCGCCAATGGCCGACCCCGCCAGGGCGCCGAGCACCTTGTCGTAATATCCCAGGGAATCCGGCAGGCCTATCGTACTCCCATAGGAAGATTTGATTGGGGACGGGATATCCGTCTCGCGGGAAGGCTCCGTTTTGCAGGCGGCCAGTGCCAGCAGGGCCGTGAGCGTGTATAAGGCCAACCGGGGAGTAGTGCAGGTTTTAGTTTCCATAGAGTACGAGTTTGCGGGCCGTCTCCAGAAGGTTGCGTTTTTCGTCCAGGGAACGTTCCAGGGGAAGCTGGGCCAGGCCGATCAGCCTGCGCAGGATTTCCGTGCCGGCTACCCGCCCCGTGAGCTGGGGGTCAGCGGGGTTCGGATACAAGTCCAGCACCCGGCGCCATGCGTCCGGATCATTGGTGGCCATCACCAGATGGGCTGCCATCACTCCCAGGTCGAATTCGGGGAAGCCCGCAAAGCTGAATTCCGGGTCGATGATGTACGCCTTGCCATCAGCCTGCAGCCAACTGCCGGGGTAGTAGTCGCCGTGGAGCAGCGTGTCGCCCTCGCTGAGGTAGCGCTCGCCGAGTTCAGTAATGTTGCGAATCAGCGCCTGGTCGTTTAGGTAAGGGGCCGCCAGGGCGGCGAGGCCGGGCTGAACGTCGTCCAGGGAAAAGCCGTTATCCTCCCGGAAGGGCAGGACAAAGATATGCTGGTGGTTGAGTTGGCGGAGTTCCAGGTTGTCCGGGTAGTCCGCAGGGAGCGTACAGGCGTGGATCCGGGCCAGGGCTCCGGCCAGGGCCTGCAACGTTTCCGCGTCGGGTTGCCGGGTCCGGTAGAGGAAGGTCATGTCTTCCGCCTTGCCCAGGTCTTCCATCAACAGGAGGTGGGACGGCTCGTGAAAGCCGTATATGGCCGGCAGGTGGTCTTGGATGCCCGCCCCCTGCACTTCCCGGTAAAAGCGGTATTCCGTCCGGATCCGCCCTAAGGGGGCCGGGATGTCCGGGTATTTTTGCACATACGGACGGGACTGCTTTAATATCAGGGACCGGCCGGTGGTGGCAAGCCGCAGGACCACGTTCATATTGCCTTCCCCGGCCCGGGAAACTTCACGGACCGACTCCCCGTCTTCCAGCCAGCCCAGGCCGGACAGGAAGGCGGAGATCTCCTGGGGTTCGGAGTGGATATCGAATGCTTTCAAGGGTGTTGAATTTCCCCGAAAGATAGGAAGAATCCGGCTCCTTCCGGCAGGTGTTTCTGCAGGTTAGTCAAAGGCGAATCCGGTGGCCAGCCTGAAGATAAAGGCGTAAAGCACTACAAAGAACATCGCCAGGCTGAACCAGGCAAACAGCTTCAGGTAGTTGCGTACGATATAGTTTCCCAGGTTGCGGAAGGCTTCCTGGTAGATTTCGCGGATAAGAGATACAGTTTCCATAACGATAGTATTTGAGGGTTTTGATTAGGAAACAATCCAGAGCCGGGCCAAACCTGCCGGGAGGGCGGAATTTTCGATGAAGTGTAGGGGAAATGGGGTGAGAGGGGGGTTTTGGGTGATAAGATGTATTTATATTCGGAAGAATTCAACTTTAATTCAATTTGCATCAAATGGCATTTATCAAAAAGGAAGAAATAAAAGAAAATAGCTAAATGTTAATATCCGGGGTCAGCATTTATATCACCACAATTTACCAGATTTGGTTTTGCTTGATTCCATGATGGGGTATTTGCACTAAATCCAGTACAATTAGTGACCTCCATAACATCCCAACTACTTAAATCTTGATTAAATACTACCGCATTGGCAAACATAGATTGCATGTCTTTGACTTTTGAAACATTCCAACTTGATATATTTTGATCAAAGTTTGAGACATTTTGCCCTGTTGAAATATTATCAAAACCTTGAAACATACCAGCCATACTTGTCACTTGAGAAACATCCCAGTTTGAAATATTCTGGTTGAAAGTACTTGCATAAAACATTCCAGACATATCGGTTACTTTACTAACATTCCATGATGAAATGTCTTGATTAAAATCACTTGCTGAGAACATATTGGACATATCCGTGACGTTGCTTACGTCCCAATTAGAAATGTCCTGATTAAATGGGTTTCGAACCCAGTCGCTACCTCCTATACCACCTGTGTTTCGACTCCCACCAGAAAACATTCCAGACATGTTCGAAACATTGCTGACATCCAGATAAGAAATATTTTGATTGAAATTAGATGCGTGGAACATGTAGGATAAATCAGTTATATTACTTAAATCCCATTGATCAAAGTTTGGAATATTTGAAATTGTTGTGCCATCAAACATATGGGCTAAGCTGCTAATATTGTTTAAGTTGGGTACATCACTAGCCGTTAAGGAAACACGGGGAAAATTGAGGGCTCGCTCCAAGTTTTCCCATTCAATATCTCCCCACTGCTTTATGATATATCCCCCACGATGGGTCAACCCATAAGAAGAAGGTGCGTGGTAATAAAGTCTAGGAAAATCCCCAGTAATTTTTACGTCACGATATTCACCAGGCTCATAAGAATGGCTAATATCCCCTGTTACATTTGTATCTACATGTCCGTCACCCCAATCGACTTTATAATTATAGCTATAATTGGGATCGGTTGGTATTGTAAAAGTATAACCATCTTCATCAGGGCAACAACCCCATACGCCCTCAGGGTCATAATACTGAGGGGAAATTATAAACGGCCTTTGATCCGACCCAACCTCTTCTAAAGTTTTTGTAGAATATTCCGGTGAGAATTCTGTGTTTCCATACTGATCTTCGACATAGATTTGCCAGTAATAGGTGGTGTTAGGATTTAATGGAAATGGGTTGTTTCCTCCGACGGTTTGAATATGCCGGGTGAGGAAGCTGTTTTCAATATTGGTTGATCCTACATAGACCCCGGAGGCTGTCCCAAACCGGATGTATCCTTTGCTTCCTTCATTGAGTCTCCAGTCAACAGTGAAGGATGTTTCGGTAATATTGGTTACCTCGATGGAGGTGATACTGGGCGGGTCATTATCATTTTGGCTAGCCGAGCAGCCATATGCATCAATTGTTGATCCGGGGGCGGTATCTGGACATTGGTCCTGGCTGTTGGGGACGCCATCACCATCATCGTCGATCTGACTTTCTGAGCACCCCTCGGAATTTACTGTTTCCCCAGTTGGTGTTCCGGGGCATTGATCCAGGTCATTGCTAACGCCATCATTGTCTGAGTCCTTTTGACTCTCCGAACAGCCGTTGGCATCCACGGACTCTCCGGCGGGTGTGCCGGAACAATTATCCCGATCATCGGTTACGCCATCGGCATCAGAGTCTTTTTGGCTGTCCGAACATCCATTGGCATCAACTGATTCTCCGTTAGGGGTATTCGGGCAATCATCGTTATTGTCGTTAACCCCATCATTATCACTATCTTTCTGGGAGTCGGCGCATCCATTGGCGTCCACTGTAGCTCCGTTGGGGGTATTGGGGCATAGGTCATCCTGATCCTGAACTCCATCACCGTCGGAATCTTTCTGACTATCGGAACAGCCATTCTCGTCTACACTTTCCCCTTCCGGTGTTCCCGGGCACTGATCCAGGTCATTGGTAATCCCGTCACCATCTCCATCGGTTTCAGATTCTGAGCAACCAAACTCGTCGACTTCTTCACCTGCAGGTGTATCGGCACATTGATCCTGATCATCGGTAACTCCGTCTCCGTCGGTATCTTTTTGACTGGAAGCACACCCATTTTCATCCACATTGGCTCCTGCCGGTGTATCGGAGCATTGATCAAGCTCGTCAATTACCCCATCCGCATCAGAATCGAGCTGGGATGAAGAACACCCAGTTTCATCAACGGTTTCACCATCAGGGGTACCCGGACATTGGTCCAGGCTATTCACCACTCCATCTCCATCAGCATCTTTCTGGCTCTCAGAACAGCCATTGCCGTCCACTGTTTCACCTTCCGGTGTATCGGGGCATTGGTCTAGGCTATTAACAATTCCGTCCCCGTCGTCATCTTTCTGGGACTCAGAACAACCATTCTCATCAGCATTTTCGCTCTCGGGAGTGTCCGGACAAAGATCATCGGCATCACTAACACCATCACCATCGGAATCGACTTGGGATGAGGAACATCCTTTATCATCTACCTGTTCACCTTGTGGGGTATTAGGGCATTCGTCCCGGTCATTGGGGACACCGTCACCGTCCAGGTCGATTAGAACAAATTCTGCAATGAGGTCCACATCAGCTGTAATCCTGAAATTAAGTGGGTTGGAGTTGCCGGTTATATCACCGCTCCATTTGCTGAAACTATACCCTTCGGCAGGGATTGCCGAGATTGAGAGCTGTTCGTCCTCATCGAAAGTCCCGCCGGATGGATTGACCGAGCCAGCACCCTTGGGGGTAATGCTAATGGAGAGTGAATATTTTACAGGATCTTCTTCTTTGGTGCAGCCCAGGTATAAACCAGAAGCTATCACCAAAAGAAAAATGGGCAGGCGTATTTGCTTTCTCATACAAGTTTGGTCGAAAGCAGGAGAAATCCAAGCGAGATACCGCGGAAGAATTAGGGGATCGGAAAGATAGAAAACCTCCCAGAGGAAAGAATAAGGGAATCCGTAAACGGATCGAAATAATATATGAATGGTATAACTTGAATGAAAACCTCAAAGTACTCCGGGAGATACCTCAGTGCGTTCGGTGTTCCTTTGGCCCCCTGCCTGAAGTGCGAAATGGGGTGAGAGGGGGAGGATTTAACGATGACTTAATGATTTTGTGTTTATAACAAGTTAGTTTCAGGGAAAATTATATTGGTATGAAAATCATCACTTACACGCTCGGCTTTTTTGTTCTCAGCCTGGCTGCTATATGCGACCCGAACGAATATGAACGATGCGATTGTACCGTTCAATCTTTTGTGGCTGACCCTGAAGATCCGGATAATTATCTGCTCGATAGAGAGGTTCGCAAGGAGCGGATTTGCATTGAATCCCGGGATACGGTTTATCTCTCGCCTACCGAAAAGGAGGTTACTTTTGATTGCAGATAGGGGATTTGGGGTTTCTGGTTGAAGTGGGGGAAGGAGATACCTCGCTGTCGCTCGGTGTTCCTGACCGGTCCCCCGCCTGAAAATGCCAAAACCCTCCGCTGGCGTGCCAGCGGGTGTTTTTTGATTCCCGATCCCTTATGAAAGCAAGCTTTCAACGGTCTCAGGAAACAAAAAACCCACTCCTTTCGGAGCGGGTTTTGGCGCTTTAAGTGGTACCTCCAGGAATCGAACCAGGGACACACGGATTTTCAGTCCGTTGCTCTACCAACTGAGCTAAGGTACCTCATTTGAGCTGGCCTTTTTTTGGGGTCGCGGAGGACCCTGTAAAGGCGGGGGCAAATATAATTTCAAATCCGGGAATAACCAACAAATTCCGAAAAAAAGCGGGGCGTTTTTTTCGATTTCCCGATCTTTGAAGTATGAATCTGGTCATCGATGCGGGGAATACACAGATCAAGCTGGGCGTCTTCAGCGAGGGGCGGCTTTTGCATGTGGAAACCACGGTGGAGGATTCTTTTACGGACCGGATCAAATCCCTTTTCAACAGCTACCCGGGCATTGGCCATGCCATCCTGGCCTCGGTGGGCCACCTGGAGAAGTGTTATACGGATGCGCTCACGGTGTTCTGCCCGGTGCATGTGGTGGGTGCGCGCACGCGGCTTCCCTACCGGAATTCCTACGCCACCACCCAGACGCTGGGGGCGGACCGCATGGCGCTGGCCACGGCTGCCTTCTACCGCTTCCACAAGGAGAATTGCCTGGTGATCGATGCGGGCAGCTGCATTACCTACGACTTTGTGAACGATTACGGCGAATTCCTGGGCGGGGCCATTTCCCCGGGCCTGAAGATGCGCTACCGGGCCCTGAACGCCTTTACGGCGCGCCTGCCGCTGCTGGAGCCGGAAGAACCCCTGGACCTGGTGGGGAACGCCACGGTGAGCAGCATGCACAGCGGGGTGGTAAACGGCCTGTTGTTCGAGCTGGACGGGGTGATTGACCAATATAAATCGCGCTATTCAGATTTAACAGTTATTTTAACAGGAGGCGATGCGCAATTTTTGTCTAACCGGTTAAAAAATACCATATTTGCCCTTCCTAATTTTCTACTGGAGGGCTTAAACCAGCTGCTGGAATACAACAAAAGTTAGATGGTAAAACGATTGGTTCTCGCAATAATCGGTATTGCGATGTATTCAGCGTCCGCGCAAAACGGCACGCTTTCTCCTTACTCTTCCCTGGGCATTGGCGATTTTCGGTCTGTCAACAGCATCGAGAACCAGATGATGGGAGGACTCGGCGTCTACACGGACAGCATCCACCTGCAGCTAAACAACCCGGCCTCCCTCGGGAAGCTCGGCCTTACTGCCTATGCCGCCGGATTTTCGCACAAGGAGGTTCGCCTGGAGACTTTTGCCGAACAGCAGCGCCCGTCCGTTTCCAATTTCGAATACCTGGGCCTGGCATTCCCGCTTATCGCCCAGAAAGCCGGGGTGGCGCTGGGGATCAAGCCGTATAGTTCGGTGGGATACGACCTGGAGCAACTCCAGACCGTGCAGGGGGTCACCACGGCCAACCAGTTTACGGGCGAGGGGGGTATCAACCAGGCATTCCTCTCCGCGGGGTTCCGCCTCCTTCCCAGGCTGAACATCGGGGCTACGGTGAATTTCCACTTCGGCCGCATCGACCTGACCCGGGTGCAGGTAACCGACGGCATCGCCTACGGGACCCTGGACAGCCGGACCTCGGACATCAGCGGTTTCGACTTCAACTACGGCCTTACCTGGGAACCCATGGTCAGCAGCAAGCACACGCTGTTCACCTCGGTCCGGATCAATACGCAGACCAACCTGGTATCCTCCAACCGGCAGCGCATTTCCTCCTTTGTCCCGCTGACCGGGATTGAAATTGAGGGAATCGACGTAAATCTGGACCGGGACAACCTGCGGTTTACCGAGATCAAGATCCCCACCACCTACACCCTGGGGCTGGGATACGGGGAAGACAAACACTGGTTTGTGGGGGCCGAATACGGCATCCAGCAATTCAGCGATTTTGAGAACCGGTTCCTGGAATCGGCCAATGTGGTCTACGAGAACGCCAGCAGCTTGGCGCTTGGCGGATTCTATGTGCCGGATTACACCTCCATCGATACGTATTTAAACCGGGTTACCTACCGGGCGGGACTGCGCCTGGACAATACCGGGATGGTCATCAATGACAAGGCGCTCGAAAACTTTGGCATAACATTTGGATTAGGTTTACCCCTCGGAGCCGAAAGCGAATTTTCGAATCTGAATCTGGGATTCGAACTCGGAAGGAGGGGCACCACGATGAATGGCCTGGTGAGGGAAAGCTATTTCAAAGTGAGTCTGGGCCTCTCATTCGCGGACAGATGGTTCCGGAAGAGGCAGATTAATTGATAAAAAATTAGTAATTTACCACCCCTCTAATAATGACATATAAAATGAAAAAGGATTTTTACTTGATGATCATTGCGGTTTTCGGGGCCTTCGGAATGGTATTCGGACAAGCCCAGAATCCTGAATGTATGACGAATTTATCCATTTATGCGGAACACGCCAAGGTGAAGAATTACGAGGCGGCCTATACCCCGTGGAAGATGGTTTATGAAAATTGTCCGGGAATCAACAAGGCGAATTTCTCTTATGGGGAGCGCATCCTCGACTATAAGATCGAGAATTCCACCGGGGCTGAAAAAGAGGGTTATATCCAGGACCTTCTGGCGCTTTACGACAAGAGCACCGAATACTTCCCCAAGAACTATTCCCCTGCGGAAATCGCCAGCGATAAGGCCTCCTTGCTGTACGACAACAAAAAGGCCACGGACACAGAGCTCTATGCGATGCTCTCCGATGCTTTTAAAAAGGACCGCGAGAATTTCGACAACCCGAAGGCGCTCTACCTCTATTTCTCTTCCCTGGTAAACCTGCACAATGCGGGCAAGCAGGAATTGCAGGAGGTCTTCAACGTGTACGACGACGTGACGGAAAAAATTGAAGAAGAGAACGAAAAATACCTGGCGCAGATCAACCGGCTGTTGCCGAAGGATTCGCTGGGCACACTGACCTCCAAGGAAAAGCAGCAACTCCGCGCGTACAACAGCTACTCTGAAAACTACGGAAAAATTTCCGGGAGTATCGATTCCAAACTGGGAAGCCTGGCGGATTGCGACAACCTGATCCCGCTCTACGAGAAGAACTTCGCCGAGAAGAAAGACGATATTACCTGGGTGAAACGCGCCGTGGGCCGGATGTTCTCCAAGGAATGTACGGACGACCCGCTCTTCCGGAAACTGTTCGAAGCCCAGCTGGCCCTTGAGCCGTCGGCCAGTGCGTACCTCTACGGGGGTACCCTCAAGGCCAAGGACGGCGACAACCAGGGGGCGATTGCCGATTTCGACAAGGCAGCCGGCCTGGAAACCAATGCCAAGAAAAAGTCCGACATCCTGTATAAGGCGGCTACCATTGCCCGGAAATTCAGCAAGTCACAGGCCCGCAGCTATGCCCAGAAGGCGATCAATGCCTACGGCGCCAACGGGAAGGCCTATCTGTTGATAGCCAACCTGTACGCCTCGAGCGCCAATGACTGCGGAAGTACGACATTTGAAAAGCGCGCCATTTACTGGAAGGCCGCCGACCTGGCCCGCCAGGCAGCACGGGTAGACCCGTCCCTGAGCAGCACCGCTAAACAGGCAGCCGCCAGTTACAGTGCCAAGGCGCCGTCCAAAACGGATATTTTCCAATCCGGCATGGCCGGGAAGACCGTGTCTTTCTCCTGCTGGGTAGGTGGCAGCGTGAAGGTGCCCAATTTGTAAGACTCTATGAAACCGAACATATCCGGTTTGATGTACATTGCCATGGCTTTTGCCGTGGCAATGTTCGTTATGGCCTGCGAAGACCGGTATAAGCGCGTCGGGGACGAGGCGGCGGAGCCCGTCTACCCCCAGGGCGTATCCCACGACTTTTCGCTTACCTATACGGAAGCCCCGGAAGGCATGTCCAACCAGGATACCAGTGCCACCCGGGTTATTGCCGTTTTGCGAAGCCCCTTAAGCGAGGATTTCACCAACCTGCAATTCCAGTACCGCACCTTCCCGGAAGGGTTGCGGGTGGAGCATTACGACGAGCAGGGCCGGCTCAGCACCATCGAGGCGGATTACGCCATCATCTATGCCCAGACGAATGTTTTTGACCTGCAGGGGCACGTGGTGATGGAGACCCACGACGGGAAGCGCCTGGAGGCCGACCAGCTTTTCTGGGACCGGAACAACGACTGGATATTTACCGAGGGCCGGTTTACCCTGACCAACCCGGAAGAGGGGACGCTCCTGAACGGGACCGGAATGGACTTTAACCGGGATTTTAGCTATTTTAACGCTCACCAGACCGGCGGCCAGATGGAAGTGCCGGAAGAAGAAGACCCATCATGATCAAAATCCTCAAGTACACCGAATACATCTACCTGATTATTGCCATAATTGCCACTTACGAGCTTTGGCAATTCTGGAATGTGGACCGCAACCGCGCCTACCTCTTCCTGTTTTTTGCCCTGGTATCCCTGGGGATGTTCCTCTTCAGGCGGCGGTACCGGAAGCGCTTTGAGAGGCGCCGGGATGAGGAGAACTCCTAACGGTTCCGGCCAGGTATGATAGCCATCATCGTCATTTCGCTTATTTGCTCGGCCTTTTTCTCGGGGATGGAGATCGCCTTTGTGTCGGCCAACCGCATCCATATCGAGATAGAGAAAAAGCAGCAGGGGCTGTTGGCGGGGGTCTTGTCGCGGCTCACTGCCAAGCCTTCCAAGTTTATCACCACGATGCTTATCGGGAACAACATCGCCCTGGTGGTGTACGCCTATTATATGGGGGAGTTGCTCATGGGCTGGTTCGGGCAGCTGCTCCCCGCGGACAATGCATTTTTGCAGGCGCTGCTCACCGATTTTGCCCTGATTACCCAGACGGTGATCTCCACGCTGATCATCCTGGTGACCGCCGAATTCCTGCCCAAGGTCCTCTTTCAGATCTACTCGAATTCCCTGCTGAAGCTGCTGGCCGTCCCGGCTTATTTTTTCTATATCCTGTTCTGGCTGCTGTCCGAGGGGGTTATGTTTATATCGGATGTCATCCTCAAGTTGCTGTTCCGGTCGGACGGGGACGAGGTGCAGATGTCGTTCACGAAGCTCGAACTCGGGGACTACATTACCGAGCAGATGGAGACCGTGGAGGAAGAAGACGAGGTGGATTCCGAGATCCAGATCTTCCAGAACGCCCTGGAATTTTCTGAGGTAAAGGCGCGGGAGGTGATGGTGCCCCGGACAGAAATCACCGCCGTGGAACTGCACGAAAGCCCCAAAAACGTCACAAAACTGTTTACCGAAACCGGGTATTCCAAAATCCTGGTCTTCAAGGATACCATCGACAACATCATCGGCTACATCCATTCCTACGAGCTGTTTAAAAGGCCCAAGACCATCAAGAGCATCCTGTTGCCAGTGGAATTCGTACCCGAAACGATGCTTATCCAGAATATCCTGAACGTCCTCACCAAGAAGCGCAAGAGCATGGCGGTGGTCCTGGACGAATACGGCGGCACCTCGGGGATCCTGACCGTGGAGGACATTATCGAGGAACTGTTCGGGGAAATCGAGGACGAACACGATTCCACGGACCTGCTGGAGGAAGTCCTGGGCGACAAGCAGTACAAGTTTTCGGCCCGGCACGAGGTGGGCTACCTCAATGAGCAATACAAACTGGAACTCCCCGAGAGCGACGAATACGGGACCCTGGGGGGGATGATCCTGAACGAAACCGGGGAGATTCCCAAGAAGGATTCCGAGATCCGGCTGGGCCGGTTTGTGTTCCGAATCCTGGAGGTGTCCAACAACAAGATCGACCTGGTGACCCTGGAGGTGCTGGATGCGGATTGACATGCTGCGGTTTACGGTTGTTTTTCCCTTTTATTATTGGTTGGAAAATGGTAATTTCGCCCACTGATTTAAACAACCCATAGCATGGCGATTTTAGAGAATATCCGCAAGCGCACCACCGTGCTCATCCTGATCATCGGGATGGCCCTGTTTGCCTTTGTCGTATCCGACGTACTGACACGGGGTGGCTTCGGTTCGGATAAAATAGGTTCGGCCGTTGGCGAAGTCAACGGGGAGCCGATATCCATAGACGATTTTCGCGCCCGGATGGAAGCGGCCGAAGGCAGTTTTGGCCCCCAGGCTACCTCCACCCAGATCGTGAATTCTATCTGGGACCAGACGGTTCGCACGGCAATCCTCGGGCAGGAATTTGAAAAACTCGGGATCGATATCCAGCAGGACCAGATCATGGACCTGATTCGGAATAACCCGAATTTTACGCAGAACCCGCAGTTCCAGGATGCAAACGGCAACTTTGACGAGGACGCCTTCCGGAATTTTATCACCGAACTGCGCGTCAACCAGCCCCAGCAATACCAAATGTGGCTCCAGACCGAAGACGCGCTTATCCAGGCAGCCAAGGAACAGACCTATTTTGACCTGATCCGGGCCGGGGTGGGGGCAACCCTCAAGGAAGGGGAGCTCGATTACCGCCTGGCCAATGACAAGGTGGATATCCGCTATGTCCGCGTTCCCTATACATCCATCCCGGACAGTACGATCTCCGTATCCAAGGAGGAGATCGCGGCCTATATTAAGGAAAACCCGAGCGAATTCAAGCAGGAAGCCGCCCGCGATTTGCGCTATGTGTATTTTGAGGAAAAAGCGAGTGCCGCGGACGAAACAGCCATTGAGGAATCCCTTCGCGCCCTGTTGGAAGACGAGGAAGAATACCGGGAGGACCTGGATTCTACCGTGGTCAACCCGGGCTTTTTGAATACCGATGACATGCTGGCCTTCCTGGATCGGAATTCGGACACCAAATACGACACTATTTATCGGGCGAAATCCGAACTGCCTACTCAATGGGCGGACACCCTGATGGCCCTGGAAACAGGCGAAACTTTTGGCCCCTACCGCGACGGGAACGCCTTTAAGGTTTCCCGGATGATGGACCGGAAGGAAAACGGCTCCGTGAAGGCGAGTCATATCCTGATTAGCTATGCGGGCGCCGAACGCGCCAACCCTTCGGTTACCCGTACCCAGGAGGAGGCCCGGGAACGCGCCGAGGAGCTCCTGGCAGAAGCCCGCCGTTCCGGCGCGCAGTTTGCCCAGCTGGCCCGCGACAACTCGGATGGGCCCTCCGCACCGAATGGCGGGGACCTGGGGTACTTCCAGGAAGGGGTCATGACCGACGCCTTCAACGATTTTGCCTTCGGGAACGCCGTAGGTACTGTTGGCCTGGTGGAAACCGAATTCGGCTATCACGTGGTTAAAGTGGACGACAAGCGGGACGTAGTCCGCCTGGCAACCCTTACCCGTGCTATTGAGCCGTCGGAAGAAACGATCAATTCGCTGTTCACCGAGGCGACGAGCCTGGAAATGGCCGTAAGCGATAGCCCGGAAACCTTCCGCAGCATCGCCGAGGAAAAAGGCTACCAGGTGCGCCCGGTAAACAAAGTGCGGACCATGGATGAGAACCTGCCCGGGTTGGGCGCCCAGCGCCGGATTGTGCAGTGGGCCTTCAACAGCGATACGGAAATCGGTGATATCCGCCGCTTCGACGTAGCCGGCGGTTATGCCATCGTCCAGCTGACCGGCACGTACAAGGAGGGAACGATGAGCGTGGAGGATGCCTCCGTTCAGGTACTCCCCAAACTCCGCAAGAAGGCGAAAGCCCAACAGATCCTCGCCGCGAACCAGGGAAAAAGCATCGAGGAGATCGCCTCGTCGAATGCGGTTGCCATTTCCACGGCCACTGCACTGAACGTGAAATCGCCCACCATTCCGGGTGCGGGCCGCGAACCCCTGGTAGTGGGGATCGCTACGGTCATGGACCAGGGCGCCACTTCCGATTTGATCGAAGGGGAAACCGGGGTGTTTAAACTGGAGGTGACCGGAAAGACGGAAGCCCCGGAGCTCGACAACTACGCGCCCTATGCGAACACGCTGCGCAGCAGCCTCGGGCCGCGGGTAGCCGCGGAGGTCTACCAGGCCCTTCGCGATAAGGCGGAAATCGAGGACAACCGGTCTATTTACTACTAGGGAGCACCGGAATTTACAAAGGATACAAATCCCGCACCCGAAAAGGCTGCGGGATTTTTTATGTGCGTACCAATTGGGCGTATCCCAGGCAGGTTTCGTAGCCCCTGGCCCGGAAATAAGTTTCGGGCGATGACCCCCCGGCGGCCAGGATAAAATCCCCGCCCCAGGCCCCCAGGCTCTTCACACTTCCGTCAAAATCCGGGAAAAGGCGTTCCCCCACCGGGCGAAGCCCCAGCCAACCGGATACCAATTCCTCATGCCGGTCCACGGCACGGCGGAAGTCTTCCAGGTCCCCGGCCGAGGCCATCGCCGCGGCCAGGCGGGACACCTCTTCCAATTCGGATGAGGGCGGTTTTCCCTGTTCCCGATAGCGGCGGATGCCTTCCCGGCTATCCTGTTTCTGGTTCAGGTAGATAAACTTCAATTGCCCGGCAAAGGGGGGGTGAAATGCAGCGGGTTCCACCAACCGCCCCCCGGGCATCTGCCGGTAAAAAATCGGTCCGTCCGCAGCGGCACAGGCTATGTCATACCCGCTGCCCCCGAAGGTTTTTGCCAGCAGGTCATAGGGGTCGGCCCCGGACCATGCAGCGATGTTTGCAACCAGGGTAGAAGAAGTGCCAAGGCCCCACTCCCTGGGGAATTCCAGGTGCGTCTCCACCCGGCACCCCGCCAGTCGGTTTAAAAAACCGGGTTGCAGCGCCCCGGCTGCCTGCAGCAAATACAACAGGCGTTCCCGGGGGTCGGAAGGGAAGTCCTTTGGGGCCAGGGGTTTCAGGATTTCATCCCGCGTAAAGCGCACTTCCAGCCAAACGGATCCATCCATCTCCCGGCCAATCCATTGGAGGGCGCCCCGCTCCCCGTCACGTATGCTGAGCCGCTGCCCGGGCCCGGTGGGTACTGCCAGGGCCAGTGCGCCGTCCAGGACAGCGTATTCGCCGGACAACAACAATTTCCCGTGGGCCAGGTAGTCGGTTTTCATCCGGGGTTGCGCAATTTTTTCAGGCGTTCGGTAACCGCGCTGTGGCTCACCGTATGCGTTTTAAAGTAATCGATCAGCAGGTCTTTTTCCTCCGGGCTCGCCCCTTGTTCGTTCAGGATATTCAACAGGTGCATTTTCATATGTCCGCGCTGGATGCCCACCGTAACCAGGGAGCTGAGCGCCCCGTAATTCTGTGCCAGGCCGGCCGTGGCGGTGATCTCCATGAGCTCGGGCGCCGTGGGGTTGCCGAGGATTTCCAGGGCCAGGCGGACCATGGGGTGGAGTTTGGTGAGGCCGCCCACAGTTCCCAGGGCCAGGGGCACTTCCAGCCAGAACCGGAATTCCCCCTCCGAAATATCCGCATGGCTCAGGCTCCGGTATTTGCCACTGCGGCACGCATAGGCATGCACCCCGGCTTCCACGGCGCGGAAGTCGTTCCCCGTGGCAATTACCACGGCATCGATGCCGTTCATAATCCCTTTGTTGTGGGTCACGGCCCGGAACGGGTCGGCCTCGGCGATTTTGACGGCCTGGATCATCCGGCGGGCAAAGGTCTCCCCGTCCATCCCGTTGTCCTGACCCAGGTCGGCCACCGGGCAGCTCACCGTTGCCCGCACCCGGCAGTCCGGGACGTAGTTGGAGAGGATACTCATCAGGATTTCCAGAGGGGCCTCCTCCCCTTTGAAGCCGGGATACGTCCGGGCCTCTTTTTCCAGGGTAGTTGCAAATTGTTCCAGGCAGGAATTGATGAAATTGGCCCCCATGGCATCCCGGGTCTCAAATTCACAGTGCAATTGATAGTAGCCCGGGAGTTCCTGGCGTTTGTCCCGGAGGGCAATGGCGTGTATCCCGCCCCCGCGCCGTTCCATGTTGCGGGTCAGCCCTTCGGATTCCTGCATCAGGGCGGGCATGGCCGACTCGATAAAAGCCTTCAGGGTATTCGGGTCCCCGTTATACCGAAAGTGCACCTGCCCGACTTTCCGCGTGCCCAGGACTTGGGTCTTAAACCCGCCCCGGCTGCCCCAGAATTTCGCCGACTTACTGGCCGCAGCTACCACGGAGCTCTCCTCGATGGCCATCGGGATGGCGTACAGCTTTCCATTGATGTTAAAGTTCGGCGCTACCCCCAGGGGCAGGTAAAAATTACTCAGGGTATTTTCGATAAACTCGTCGTGGAGTTGCTGGAGCGCCGGGTCGGCATGCCAGTACGATTGGAGCAGGTCTTCGGTGGCTTCCGGGCGGGCCGTATACCGCCGGGCAATCCAGCGGATTTTTTCTTCTTTGGTAAACCGGGAGAATCCTTGTACGGGATCGGTCATGAAACAGGTGTTCTGGGGCTAAATATACGGAATCACCCTCAAAGAACGGGCGGGTTGCGGGGCGCCCGGCCGGGTTGAGAATTTGGCCCTATTCTTGTGCTTTCTGGCAAAATATTCATAAACTTGAAAGCTTATAAACTATTTGACGTTCCTATGAGATTCCGAACCGGGTTTTTACTGCTTTGGCTCTTGGCGACTCCCGCATTGCAGGCGCAGAAAAAACAAATTACCCTTGAGGACATTTGGGGAGGCACCTTCCGTACAGAGGGCCTTGAAGCGCTCCGCTCCACAAAGGACGGGCAGCACTATACCGTATTGAACCAGGACAGGGACCGGCAGGTGGCTGCCATCGACAAATACGATTACCGCACCCGCCAGCAGGTGGGCACGCTGCTCCGCACGGATCCGGCCCGGGGAATCCCGTATTTTACCGGCTACACCTTCAGTGAGGACGAAAACAAGGTGCTGATTGCCACCCAGGTGGAACCCATCTACCGGCGCTCGCGCCTGGGGGTCTACTACGTCTACGACCTGCAACAGGAACAGCTCACGCAAATCTCGGAGAGGAAAATCCAGGAACCCACCCTTTCGCCGGACGGCAGCAAGGTGGCCTACGTGGACCAAAACAACCTGTATGTCCTGCACCTGGAGTCCGGGGAATTGCTGCAGGTAACCGAAGACGGGCAGCCGAATGCCATCATCAACGGGGTCACCGATTGGGTCTACGAAGAGGAGTTTGCCTTTGTCCGCGCTTTTGAGTGGAATGCGCGGGGCGATAAACTCGCCTACCTCCGGTTTGACGAACGGGACGTCCCCGAATTTTCCATGGACGTGTACGGGAGCGACCTGTACCCGTTCCCGCATCAATTCAAATACCCGAAAGCCGGGGAGGCCAACGCAGTGGTGAGCCTGCATATCCACGACCTGGATTCCGGGCAGACCCGGGACGTGGACCTGGGAGAAGCCTACTACATCCCGAGGCTCCAGTGGATGCACCACCCGGACCACCTGAGCGTACAGACCCTGAACCGCCACCAAAACCGGTTGCGCCTGCATCGCGTGGATGCCGCCAGCCTGGAAACCACCCTGCTGCTGGAGGAGACCGATGCGGCCTACGTGGACGTGACCGACAACCTGACCTTCCTCCCGGACGACCGCTTTATCTGGACCAGCGAAAAGGACGGCTATAACCATATTTACCTGCACGATACGGACGGTGCGGAACTCCGGCAACTCACCAGCGGCCCCTGGGAAGTGACGGCCTACTACGGCTACGACGCGGACGAGGGGCGGATTTACTTCCAGTCCACCGCCGAGGGGTCCATCCTCCGGGATATCTACAGCGTTTCCGATCGGGGCCGGGGCCTGAAAAGGCTCAGCCAGGGCACCGGGACGCACCAGGCCACCTTCAGTGCCGACTTCAGTTATTTCATCGACTCGTTCAGCAATGTGGATACCCCGTCGGTGTATACGCTGCACGACGCTTCGGACGGGGAGCAGCTTGCCGAGCTGCAGAACAACCGGGAGCTCCTGGGCCGCCTGGAAGGGTTTGAAATGGCGCCAAAGGAATTCGGCACCCTCGAGGTCAACGGCTACGAACTCAATATGTATATGATCCGGCCGGCAGACTTTGACCCGGAAAAAAAATACCCGCTTTTCATGTTCCAGTACAGCGGCCCGGGCTCCCAGCAGGTGGCCAACCGCTGGCACGGGAGCAACGACTACTGGCACCAGATGCTCGCGTCCGAAGGGTATATTATCGCTTGTGTGGACGGGCGGGGTACCGGCCTCAAGGGGCGGGACTTCAAAAAAATCACCCAGAAGGAACTCGGGAAGTACGAGGTGGAAGACCAGATTGCCGCGGCAAAGTTGCTGAGCGAGCGGCCATACATCGACCCGGACCGTACGGGGATCTGGGGATGGAGTTACGGCGGGTTTATGTCTTCCAACTGTATCCTGAAGGGCAACGAGACCTTTGAACTGGCCATCGCCGTGGCCCCGGTAACCAGCTGGCGGTTCTACGACACCATCTATACGGAGCGCTACATGCAGACCCCCCAGGAGAACCCGGGCGGGTATGACGAGAATTCCCCCCTGTTTTTTGCAGACCGGCTGAAGGGGGACTACCTGTTGGTGCACGGTTCGGCCGACGACAACGTACACGTGCAGAATACGATGCGTATGATCGAGGCGCTGGTCCAGGCGAACAAGCCATTTGAGTGGGCCATCTATCCGGATAAGAACCACGGGATTTACGGGGGGAATACCCGCCTCCACCTCTATAACAAGATGACTCGATTTGTTTTGGAAAACCTGTAGAAAAACTAACCGATAACCAACCCGCATATGGAAACACGCGCCGAATTCATGGAAGAGAAGCAGCTCTTCGGACACCCCAAGGGCCTATTTTACCTCTTCTTCGCCGAACTTTGGGAACGCTTCAGTTTTTACGGGATGCGCGCCCTGCTCACCCTGTATATGGTCAACGTCATTTTCGAAGCGCTGGCCGAGAGGGACTACGCGGCGGCGGCCGTTTATTCCAGCTACGGATCGCTGGTGTACGCCTCCACGGTCATCGGCGGGCGGATTTCCGATACGATCCTCGGGATGCGACGCTCCATATTCCTGGGGGGTATCCTGATGGCCCTCGGGCATTTTGTACTCGCGGTGGAACACAATGTTGCCTTTTACCTGGCGCTGGCCCTGATCGTCGTGGGGAACGGGTTTTTTAAGCCGAATATTTCCACCTTCGTCGGCTCGCTCTACAAGGACGGGGACCCGCGGAAGGACTCCGGCTTTGTCATTTTTTATATGGGGATCAACATCGGCGGCTTCGTTGCCCCGCTGCTCTGCGGTTGGCTGGGCAGGGAGTTCGGCTGGCACTACGGCTTCGGCCTGGCCGGGATCGGGATGTTGACGGGCCTGATCTTTTTCTGGAGCGGGATCCGGAATAACGTCTTCGGGGACAAGGGGCGCGCCCCGAACCCGGCGGCGCTGGAGAAACGCCTGATTGGCCTGCCCCAGAAAACGATGGTGCCTCTGATCGCAGCCCTCTCGGCCCCGGTCGTGGCCATGTTGCTGGCATTTTACCGGCCCCTTGGGGAGGCGGGGACCCTGCTGGAAGACCAGAACATCGTAAATATCATCTTCAAGGGCATCGCCATTTTTATCCTCGGTTACCTGGGGCTGATCATGTACCGGGCCACCCTGGATGAGCGCAAAAAATTGTTTATGGCCGTGCTGATCACCTTGTTCATGACCATCTTCTGGGGGTTCCATGAGCTCTCCGGCAGCGTGATTACGTTATTCGCGGATCGGAATGTCAACCTATCGGTCATCGACGCGGCCCAGACAAACGCCCTGAATTCCATGTGGATCATTATCCTGTCCATCCCCATATCCATGCTGTTTACCTGGCTGTCCAAACGGAACCTGAATCCGCGGACGCCCTATAAATTCGGTCTCGGCCTCGCCTTTGCCGGAATCAGTTTTTACATCCTGGCCCTGAGCGGGGGCAGTGCGGACGAAAACGGGATGGTGCCCTTTTCCTACCTGCTGATCATGTACTTCCTGATCTCGGTAGGGGAGCTCTTTATGTCGCCCGTAGGCCTATCCAAGATCACCGACCTCTCCCCCAAGCGCATCGTGGCCTTTATGATGGGGGTCTGGTTCCTCTCCTCGGCGTTTGCCTTCCAGGTAGTGGGCTTTATCGGGAAACAACTCGCCATCGAAAGCGACGACCCGGATGTCCGCGGATTGGAAACCCTGGATGTTTACACCGGCGGCTTTGAGCTGATTGCCATGTATGCCCTGGGGGCTGCAGCTATCGTCCTGGTAACCGCCCCGCTGATGAAGCGGTTGATGGGGAACGTCCACTAGCTACTTGCGGTTGATGGGTCACGTCCACTGGGCACCCCAGGGATTGCGGGGTATCGGAATGCAGGACACCGCGTTACCGGATGCTGCCTTACGGGATAGCGCTTCGGTACGCCCCATGCACCGCCGTGTTGTGGAAGGGGATTCCCCGCTTCCTGCAACTCGCTTCCCAGCGATTGATGGTACTCCGGTAATTGCTGCCGTCTGCAATGACCTGGCGGGGTTGTAAGTCGTCCAGGAGCTGCCCCGGGCGGACCGCGGGCGAACCGGTCAGCAGCACGATATGGGGTGGCGCCCCCGTACCCTGGTACCGCCCCGTACTGTCTACCACCCGCAGTCGCAGCCGGCCGATCTGAAACTGCGGGCAGAGGCTGTCCCCGAGTACCTGCCGGAGGCGTTCCCCGGTGGAGAAATCCGAGAGAAACCCCTCCCAGGCCTTTAGGTTGTTCGAAAAGATACGCGCTTGCGCCCCCTGCCGGAGTATCAGGGCGCTTTCCCCGAACCGGTGGGGGATGAGCCATTCCTGTTGTCGCCCGCTATGCCAGCCGGCCCCTACGCTGTAAACCTGCAGGGCCAGCAGCAGGGCCCCTGTTCGCTTCAGCCACCGCAGATCACGGCTGCGGGCCCATGTGCCCAGGGCAACCAGGGCGGCCAGGCTCAGGGCCAGTTGCACCCCGTCCCAGGGAATTTCCGTAATCAGAAAACCTTCCTGACCACCCACCCAGCGGACCACCCCGTTAAAGAGACCGAAGAAGCGGTCTGCACCCCAGGCCACCCAATCGGGCAAAGGGGAGTAGCTGGCCAGCCCCAGCAGGAGGAAACCGCTGGCGAGCACCACGCCCATGACGGGTATAAGCAACAGGTTGGACAACCAGAAAAGTGCGGGGAACTGGTGGAAATAATAGAGGCTCAGGGGGAGTACGCCGAGTTGGGCGGCCCCGCTGACGCAAAGCAGCTGGCCGATCTTCCTTCCCGCGCCGCGTTTCACCGGCCAGGACCTGTAGAGCCACGGGTAGAGGGACAGGATGGCCCAGACGGCCAGGAAACTCATTTGGAACCCGGCCTGGAACAGCCAGAGCGGCTCGATCAGCCCGAGCATCACCAGGGCTGCCAGGGCCAGGAAATGCAGGCTGTCTGCCTGCCGGTTGATCAGAAGTGCATAGGAGACGACGGAGCACATGACCGAGGCCCGAACTACAGAGGGCCCGAAACCGGCGAGGGCGGCATACCCCCACAGCATGCCGAGGCCCAGCAGGAAATGGGGCCGGCGCCCCCCGGGCAATCGGCGCAGCGGCCACAACAGCCAACTGCACAGGGCTGCCACCAGGCCCACATGCAACCCGGAGACGGCCAGCAGGTGAACCGCGCCGGCGCGCTGGTAGGCTCCGTAGAGGTCCTGGTCCAGGCCGGATCGGTCGCCGAGGATCAGGGCGCGGATCAGCCCGGCGACCTCCGGGTGGAAGCCCGCAGCTCCCAGGCTTTCGATCAGGCGGTGGCGGAGGCGGGCAACTGTTCGTCCAAGGCTACCCGCGCCCCGGGGGTTCGCCGGGAGTACACGGCTCCCGGCATCCGGCCGGAACCGCCCGTGGATTCCGCGGGTCCGCAAATAGGCGGCAAAGTCAAATTGGTGCGGGTTGCGGGCCGGAGGTACAGCTTCCGGTTTCCCATAGGCCAGCAGGGTGGCCGCGGGTTCCCACTTCGCGAGCGTGTCGGAAACAGGTACCTGCAAGAGGATCCGGCCGTGACAGGGCTTCCCGTCCCGGGCTACCACAGACCCTTCCCAGCGCTGGTAAAAGGCCGTAGGCCGCAGGGGTTCCCGGAGGCGGATTTTCCAGAGGCCGGGGGTTTCCCAATCGGCATGCACATAGTGCCCGGGTTGTTTTTCCGGCATCCGGCCGGTGGCCACCCACCCGCCAAAGCAGTAAAAGGCCAGGACGGCCAGACCCGGAAAAGCCGGCGGGGGCCAACGGTGTTTCAATATCCAGGCGGTAGATAGCAGGATCAGGGAGGTGCCCAGGAGGGTGGCGAAATCCGGGAGGGAATCGGGCTGAAAAAGCCTAGCAGTGACGATTCCCCCGCACATCCCAAGGGCCAGAGTGACCGATGGGGTGCGCCAGGCGTTCATTTCAGAAGACGCGGGTTGCTTTTACAAAGGCGTAATTCCAGAACCCTTCCCGGAGGGAGGATACAATGACCCCCCTGGAGGAGGTGGAGTGGATGAATTTCACATCGTCCCCTGCCACTTCCACAACAAGGCCCACGTGGTTGATTTTCCCACCCCGGCGGGTCGTTTTAAAAAAGAGCAGGTCGCCCTTTTGCAGCTGGGGTACCCGGACGCGGCGGCCCTGGTCGGCCATATCCCGGGAAACCCGGGGGAGCGGGACGTTGTGTTGCTGGAAGGCTACATAGAGCAGGCCGGAGCAGTCCATGCCCTTGCGGGTGGTGCCGCCATACCGGTACCGGGTTCCCGTATAGGAGAGCGCCGTGCGAACGACGGCTTCGGCGGGTTCCGCAGCCGGGAGGCCGGGTTCCGCTTCGCGGGAGAAATCCCCCGGGGGCTCTTCCTCATGGGCTGTACGCGGGGCGTTTTCCGCAGCGGTTACGGAAACGGAGGGCCGGTCTTCGGCGTAGGTCGTTTTCTTTTTGACTACGCCGCAGCTCCCGAGCAAAAAAGCCAAAAGGCCTGCGGTAACGAATTGCCTCATGCGGAAATAACGGGGTTTGGTACCACTAAATTATATAAAACCGCGGAATGCTTCCACTGCGGGGGGGAATCCGCCGGAAATCTAGGTCTCCCGGCTGAAATTTACAATCAGTTCGGCTGCCTGCACGCTGGCCCCCGGCCCGCCGAGTTTCTCGCGCAGTTGCCCATAGGCCTTTAATTGGCTTTCCCTGCCCGGGCCCTTCAGGATGTTCCTGAGGGCCGCGGCCAGTTTTTGCGGTTCCAGTTCATGCTGGATGAGTTCCGGGACCACTTCCCGGTCCATGATCAGGTTGACCAGGGAGATATATTCCAGTCGGATCAGCCGCCGGGCGATCTGGTAGGAAACCCACCCGCCTTTATAGCAGACCACCTGGGGGACCCCCAGCAAGGCGGTCTCCAGGGTGGCTGTACCGCTGGTGACCAGGGCGGCATGGGCGTGTTGGAGGAGCGGATAGGTCTGATCGCGGATCAGGGTGGCCCCGGTGGTCAGGTAGGGCTCGTATTGTTCCGCCTCCAGGCTCGGCGCCCCGGCAATTACACACTGGTAATCCGGGAATTCGGGAATGACGGCCATCATCACCGGGAGGATCTTCTCTATTTCCTGTTTCCGGCTGCCCGGAAGCAGCGCCAGGATCGGTCGTTCCGGGTCCAGGTTGTTCCGTTTTCGGAAGGCAGCCGGGTCGGGGTCGGGCAGCCCTTCCATCGCATCGATGAGCGGGTGGCCCACAAAATGCACCGGGATCCCGTGCTTCTCCTCGTAAAAGGGTTTTTCAAAAGGCAGGATCGCGTAGATATGGTCGATGTCCCTGCGGATCTTCTTTACCCGGCCTTCCCGGGAGGCCCATACCTGAGGGGCGATGTAGTAGTGCGTCCGGAAGCCGTTTTCCTTGGCCCAGCGTGCAATCCGGAGGTTGAATCCGGAGAAGTCGATGAAGATCAGCGCGTCGGGCCGGAACCGGGCAATGTCCTTTTTGCAGAATGCGATGTTCCGGAAAATGGCCGGCAGGTGCCGGAGCACTTCCAGAAAGCCCATAAAGGAGAGCTCCCGGTAATGGCGGACCAGCGTCCCGCCCGCCTGTTCCATGCGGTCGCCCCCCCAGCACCGGATATCCGCTTCGGGATCCCTGCCGCGGATACCGCGGATGAGGTTGGAACCGTGCAGGTCCCCGGAAGCTTCCCCTGCGATGATGTAATATTTCACGACTAGGATATCTTGTAATAGAGGATCACCAGGGCGGTGATTACCGTTGCCATCAGCACGCCGCGGGCGCGGTAATCGCGCCTCAGGCGCAGGAAGCCGAAAAATGCGGCCAGGTTCAGGATGGCCCCCAGGGCCAGCAGGCTGCCCACGTGCCCCTGTGCTACGGCAGCTTCATAGGTTTCAGTAATCCCGAGGTCCGAGAAGAGCAATATATAGAGCAGGACCCCCAGTACATTGGCGATGATCCCGACGGCAAATCCGATGGCTATTTCCTTGCGTTTATTCATAGAGTTTCCAGTTGCTGATGGGTTGGATGGCATGGTGGGCGGTGAGGTCGAATTGAACGGGGACCACGGAGACCAGGTCGTGGGCCAGGGCCCATTCGTCCGTATCTTCCCCCTTATCGAGCAATTCAAACTCGCCGGTAAGCCAGTAGTAGTCCTTGCCGTTTGGGTTCGTCCGTTTGTCGAAGCGCTCTTTCCAGTTGGCCCGGGCCTGCCGGCAAACCCGAATGCCCCTGGGCGGGACGCCGTTGGTTGCCGGGATATTCACATTGAGCACCACCCCGTCCGGGAGCCCGTTCTTCAGGGTTTCCGCTGCAATGGTTTTAACCGCTTCCGCACAGGGCTTAAAATCGGCTTCCCAGGAGTAATCGCAAAGCGAAAAGCCGATGGCCGGCACCCCTTCGATCCCCGCCTCGATGGCCGCACTCATCGTGCCGGAATAGATGACATTGATGGAACTGTTAGACCCGTGGTTGATCCCGCTGACGCAGAGGTCGGGCCTGCGGGGCAGGATTTCCTGCAGGGCGAGCTTGACGCAATCGGCCGGGGTCCCGCTGCAGCTGAACTCCCTGGGAGCCCCCGCTTCCCGGTCGATCACCACTTTTTTGGAATAGAGCGTATTGTCCAGGGTGATGGCATGCCCCATACCGGATTGCGGGCTGTCCGGGGCTACAACCACTACCTCGCCCAGGCCGCTCATATACCGGATGAGGTGGCGCAGGCCGGGGGCCGTGATTCCATCGTCATTGGTTACTAATATGAGCGGTTTGGGCATGGACTATACTTTATCTGGCAAAAATACGTTTTTCAAACATAGAACTCCCAGCACCCCCGTTAACAAAAAATTAGCGGCGCGCATCCTGACTGGCATGGTTTTTTCTGTATCTTAGGGAGTTCAATGACCGAAAAAACGGGGGGTTGTGCATTTTCCATGCCTTTTCCCCGGTAAAAAAAATGACATAGATGAAAAGGAATTTCCTGCTTGCTTTCCTGGTTCCCCTGATTGCAGTTGCATCCTGTAGTTTTACCAGTAAATCTTTTGAATCGGACGACAAGGACAAACTACTCCTGGACCTGATTACCTACGTACTCGAAAAAGGGCATTACGAGCCCAAAGACATCAATGACGACTTCTCGGTGAGCGTCTACGAGGATTTTATCGACGTACTCGACCCTACAAAACGCTACTTCCTGGAGTCGGACATCGCGGAATTCGAACAGTATAAATTCCAGATAGACGACCAGATAAAGAATACGGACATCAGCTTTTTTAACCTGGTGTACCAGCGGCTCATGGAGCGCATGCAGGATGCCCGCAACATGTACGGGGAACTGCTGGACGAGCCCTTCGATTTTACGGCGGACGAATCCATTGAAATCGACTACGACAAGCAGGAATACGCAGCTTCGGAGGCGGAGATGCGGGAGCGTTGGAGAAAGCAGCTGAAATATGCGGCCATCGGCACCTACGATTCAAAAATCAGCCTGAGTGCCGAGGCGGGTGACGGTGAAGGTGCGATTTCGCCCGAGGAGGCCGAGAAGGAAGCCCGGGAATCCACCCGCCAGACCCTGGACGAATATTTCGACTTTGTTGAAGACCTGGAACGCAAGGACTGGTTTGTACAATACCTCAATACGATCGTGGACGAATTCGATCCGCACACCTATTACTTCGCCCCGGAAGACAAAGAGCGTTTCGACGTCAGCATGTCCGGGAAGTTCGAGGGGATCGGGGCCCGGTTGCAGCAAAAGCCCGAAGGGGCCAAGATTGTGGAGATCATCTCCGGCGGGCCGGTCTGGAGGGACCAGCGCCTGGAAGTGGGGGATGAAATCCTCAAGGTAGGCCAGAAAGACGAGCCCCCGGTGAATATCGTCGGCATGCGCCTGGACGATGCCATCAAACTCATCAAGGGCCCGAAAGGGACCGAAGTGGTGTTAACCGTAAGGAAAGTGGACGGCACTGTGGAAGAAGTGACCCTGGTACGGGATGTGGTGGAACTGGAAGAATCCTTTGCCAAGTCTTCTACCGTCATCAAAGACAACCGGAAGTACGGCCTGATCAACCTGCCGAAGTTCTATGTGGATTTTGAGGATTACAACGAGCGGAACGCGGCCACCGATGTCGCCCGCGAAATTGAGCGTCTCAAGGAAGAAGGGGTGGAAGGCCTCGTGCTGGACCTCCGCGACAACGGCGGCGGCTCCCTGAAGACCGTGGTGGAAATGGCCGGCCTGTTTATTAAGGATGGCCCCATTGTACAGGTGCGCTCTTCTGCCCGCGACAAAGAAATTTATGAGGACCGGGACGAACGGATCCAGTGGGACGGCCCCCTGGTGATCCTGGTGAACGAATTATCGGCCTCTGCCTCCGAAATACTGGCAGCTGCCATGCAGGATTACAAGCGGGCCGTGGTGATCGGCAGCAAACAGACCTTCGGCAAGGGGACCGTTCAGAACGTAATCCCCCTGGAAAACATCGTCCGCAGCAACGAGCACGGCGACCTGGGGGCCATTAAGCTGACCACCCAGAAATTCTACCGCATCAACGGCGGCTCCACCCAGTTGGAAGGCGTCAAGAGCGACGTGGTGGTTCCGGACCGCTACAGCTACATCGACCTGGGCGAACGCGACCAGCAGAATCCGCTCAAGTGGGATAAGATCAGCCCGGCCAATTACGAACCCTGGGAGGGGTATATCGATTACGAGGAAACCATTGCCCGTTCGGCGGCGCGTATGGCAGCTCACCCGCAGATTGCCCTAATCGAGGAAAACGCCCGTTGGCTGAAGGAACAGCAGGAAGAAACCGTGGTGCCCCTCAGCATCGCGGACTACCGCAAGCGGGAAGAGAAAAACAAGGAGCGTTCCCAGTATTTCCGCAATAATATGAAATACGACTCCAAGCTCACCTTCAGTTCACTGAAATACGAGCAGGAGCTCTTTACCCAGGATTCCGTGCTTCGCGAAAAACGCGATCGCTGGCACCAGAACCTCGCCCGGGACGTCTACGTGGAGGAGGCCATCAATGTGCTGGAAGACCTCAAGTTGAACCACTTCAAGAAGGATAAACTGGCCAGTCGCCTGGACGACTGATGCAGTTGATAAATAAGAAGAAGCCCCGGTGCATGGCGCGCCGGGGCTTTTTTTATGCCGGGTTTTTGAGCCGGGAGGCAAAAAGATCCCGCAGTTTCCGCATTTTCGGGTCGATGACTACCCGGCAATAACCCAGCTCGGGGTTCCGCCGGTAGAAATCCTGGTGTTCCGGATCTGCTTCGTAGAAATTGGAAAGGGGAGAGACCTCCGTGACGATTGGGTCGTCGAAGTACTGCTGCATTTCGGCAATCACTTCCCGTGCCACTTGTTCCTGTTCGGCATCGTGGAAGAAGACCACGGAGCGGTACTGGGTTCCCCGGTCGGCCCCCTGCCGGTTCAGGGTTGTCGGGTCGTGGGTGCTGAGGAAGACCACCAGCAGGTCCCGGAAGGATATTTCCTCCGGGTTAAAACGGACCCGGACAACTTCGGCATGCCCCGTCAGGCCGGAGCACACTTCCCGGTACGTCGGTTTTCCGGGGACCGTCCCGCCGCTGTAGCCGGATACTACCGATTCCACCCCCCGCAATTCCTGGAATACCGCCTCGATACACCAGAAACATCCGGCACCCAGCGTGGCTTCCTGCAACGATTTAGTCGGCATCACCAGCTGATTTATCCAGCTCTAAAGCCAGGGAATTGATGCAGTACCGCAAGCCGCTGGGGGGCGGCCCGTCAGGAAACACGTGCCCAAGGTGCGCCTCGCAGGTGTTGCAACGCGCCTCCACCCGGACCATGCCAAAAGAGGTGTCCCGGATATACCGTACGGCATGCTCCTGCACCGGCTGGGTAAAACTCGGCCAGCCCGTCCCGGAATCAAACTTGATGGTGGAGTCGAAAAGCGGGGTGCCGCAACAAACACAACGGTACATACCCGGGTCATGGGCCGTGCAGAGTTCTCCGGAATGGGGTGCCTCGGTCCCATGCGCCCGGGTAATCCGGTACTGTTCCGGCGTCAGTTGCGCTTTCCACTCGGCATCCGATTTTACGACGCTGCGGTCCGGTTCCGGGTTGCCTTTGGTGGCGAAATGGATGATGTCTTTCCAGGTAAGTGCCATGTATGCTTTGTATTTGATAGTTGCAGGTGCCCGAATTGGTCGGAATCGGACGGATTCCCTTACGCCCGTACAGCCTGAAGCTGCAAATTACCCTAAATTTGGTGCATGTCCCTGACCCAACGGCAAAAAAACCGGCTGATCTATTCCGGGTTGATGCTCCTGTGCCTGGTGGGCTTCTGGTGGTTCGAGAATTTCTACACCGAAGATCCGTATCCATCCCCACCCGGGAGCGCCACGGCCCCGGCATTCCGGGAAGCCTGGCTTCCTTCGGGGGCAAACGGGGAGCGCATCCGCCACGACCATTACCTGCTGGAATACGCCGAAAGCTACGAACAGGCGGCCTGGGTGGCCTATGTCCTGGATCCGTCCCACCTGACGGATGACGACCGGGACCGCCCGTATTTTGTAGAGGACCCGGAGGTTTCCACCCATTCGGCCGACTGGCGGAATTACCGGGGTTCCGGGTACGACCGCGGCCACCTGTGCCCGGCCGGAGACCGGCGCTATTCCCTGGCGGCGTACAACCAAACCTTTTATACGAGCAATATCAGTCCGCAAAACCGGGAATTCAATGCCGGGACATGGAATGAACTGGAGATGCAGGTACGCCGCTGGTGCCGTCGCTACGGCCGGTTATACGTCCTGACGGCCGGGGTGCTGGAACCCGGCTTGGACCGGATTGGCGAAGAAGGGGTGGCGGTGCCGCGCAGTTTTTATAAAATTGTGGCCCGCGAGGGGTCGGACGGCCCGGTTGTGGTCGCCTTTTTAATGCCCAATCAGCCCCTTGAGGGCCCGTTGCAGAAATTTACGGTCCCGGTAGACCGCATCGAAGCGATTACCGGACTCGATTTCTTCCAGGGGCTCCCGCCGGAATTGCAGGAAAGCCTTGAATCGCGTATGGGTGCAAAAGATTGGGAATTCCGGTAACAGCGGGGTTTCCACGCCGTAAAACACCCGGGCCACTCAGGACCACTCCTTGAGCCGATTGGCGTCGAGCCGGAGGAAAATAAACAACAGGATGGTGAATCCGATGAGCCCGGACCCCCCGTAGCTGAAAAACGGCAGGGGGATCCCGATGGTTGGCAGCACCCCGATCACCATGCCGATATTGATAAAATAGTGGATCAGCAGGATGGAGATCACCCCGTAGCCGTACATCCGGCTAAAGGGGTTTTTCTGTCGTTCCGACAAGTAGACCAGCCGCAACAGCAGGATGGTGAAGAGGATCACCACTGTGGCCGTGCCGATAAAGCCCCATTCCTCGCCTACCGTGGTGAAAATATAATCGGTGTGCTGTTCAGGAACGAAATCGCCCTTGGTCCGGGTGCCCTCCAGGAACCCCTTCCCGAAAAACCCGCCGGATTCGATGGCCTTCTCGGACTGGTACGTATTGTAACCGATGGTTTTTCGGATTTCCTCGAGTTTGTCGGGGTCTTTTTCCAGGCGCAACCAGAGGCTGAAACGGTCGCGGTGCCGTTGTTCGAACACGTTCTCAAAAACGAAGTTTACGGAGAGGGACAGGACGATGGCGGCTGCATAGACGCCAACCAGCGGGAAGACCGGTACCTTCAGAGACGGCTTTTTCACCATGAAGAACCCGATGATCAGCAATGCCAGGCCGATAGCCACCCACACGGTGCCGAACATGAGCGTGCAGACAAATACGAGGATGGCTGCCAGGGCCAGGCCCAGGTAGCCGAGCGGCAGGCCCTCCCGGAACAAAACAAAGACGAGGGAGAAGAATACCAGGGCGCTTCCGGGGTCGGGTTGCGGGATAATCAGCAGGGCCGGGATGGCGATGATCAACAGGGCAAACAACTGGTGCCTGCGCTGCTTGATGTCCGTCTGGATATCGCTCAGGTATTTGGCCAGGGCCAGGGCGGTGGCGGCCTTGGCGAGTTCGGAAGGCTGCAGGTTGAAGAAGCCCAGGTTGTACCAGGAGGTGGCGCCGGCAATGGTTTTTCCAAACACGAACAGGCCCAGGAGCAGTACCAGGGAGACCACATAGAATACGCTGGAGAACCGTTCGTAAAAACTGGCCTCCAGGGCCATGATAACGGGGATGATTCCCAGGGAGAGGAGGATAAAGACCATTTGCTTGCCGTACAACTGGCCCATATCGAAAATCGAGCTCTCGGTTTCGTTAAATGTGCTGGAATAGATGTTCACCCAGCCGATGGCCACCAGGAGCAGGAACAGGAACACCGTCAGCCAGTCTACCCTCCGGAGGGCCCCGCTACCAGACATATTCGTTGATCTCAAATTCCTCCCCGCTGTACGGCTTGGCGTATTCGTGCTCCAGCGTCTTCTCGAGCATCCGTTTTTCCAGGTCCGTCCGGCTGATTTCGCCCTTGAGGTATTTTTCGATCAGCAGGGAGGCGATGTGGCCGGCATAGCGCGCCCCGTAGTACCCGTGTTCAATGTAGACAGCCAGGGCAATTTTTGGATTGTCCACCGGGGCAAAGGCGACGAAAATGGAGTGGTCGGTGAGCTGGGTCCGCACCCCGTCTATTTTTGTGTAGTTCTCTACAGTCCCGGTTTTCCCGGCAATGTCCACCCCCGGGATTCTCAGCCATTTGGCCGTGCCTTTTTCGTAGACGTCTGCCATCCCCCGGATCACCGGTTCAAAATGCTGGGGGTCGATTGTCGTGTAATGTTTTTCGGTGAATTTCGGGATATCGATGGACTGCCCCCCCACTTCCTTGATCAGATGGGGCGTGTAAAACCAGCCGCGATTCGCAATGGCCGCGGTCATGTTGGCCAGTTGGATGGGCGTGGCAGCTACCTCGCCCTGCCCGATGGAGTTGGAAATGATATAGGTGGAACTCCACCTTCCGTCCCCGTACACCCGGTCGTAGTATTCCTTGTTGGGAATCCGTCCCCTCGCCCCGGTGGGGAGGTCGTACCCCAAAAAGTCCCCGAGGCCGAAGCTCCTCATATGCTTCTCCCAGACGTCCATGGCGGCATCCGTGGTTTCGAAATTGTCGTAGAATTTCCGGAAGGTCCCCGCAAAATAGGCGTTGCAGGATTTGTAGATGCCGCTATTCATCGTCCGCAGGCCACCCCCGCAGTGGCACCCCCGCAACTTGTTTCCCACGTAAAAGCCGTTGTAGCACCGGAAGGTGGTTTCCGGGGAAATCACCCCTTCCTGCAAGGCGACCAGCGCATTGAGGGTCTTAAACGGCGACCCGGGCGAGGGTTGCGCCAGGATGGCCCGGTCCCAGGTAGGCTTGGAGATGGTGTCGTAATGCAGGGCGCTGTAATTCTTGGAGCGCTCCCGTCCCACCAACAGGGCGGGGTCGTAGGTAGGCCCGGAAATCAGGGCCAGGACTTCGCCCGTGGCGGGTTCGATGGCGACGATGCCGCCCCGCTTGCCGTTCATCAGGCGTTCCCCGTATTCCTGCAACTGCTTGTCCAGGGTAATGCGGATTTCCGTACCAGGCTGGGGCAGCGTATCCAGCGCCCCGTCCTTGTAAGGGCCGATCTCCCGGTTAAACCGGTCTTTCTGGATGACTTTTACGCCTTTACGGCCGCGCAGGATTTCCTCGTATTGTTTCTCGATGCCGGTCCGCCCCGTGAGTTCGCCCTGTTCGTAATACGGGTTCTTTTGCAGGTCCCATTCGTTGACCTCGCTGATATACCCGAGTACATTGGCCGCAGCCTTTGTCCGATAGTCCCTCAGGGAGCGCTTCTCGATGTAGAACCCCTTGTATTTCCGCATCTTTTCCTGCAGCCCGGCATAGTCCTCCTTAGACAACTGGGGCACCATTACCGAGGGCAGGCGGGGAGAGTACACCCGGGCCTTTTCCAGCTGGGAGACAAACCGATCCCGGTCGATTCCCAGCAGGGAGCAGAATTCCAGGGTATCCAGGGGCTCCACCTCCCGGGGGATCACCATCACGTCATACGCGGGCTGGTTGGCCACCAAAAGCTCGCCGTTCCGGTCGTAGATGTAGCCCCGTTCCGGGTAGTCGTATACCACCTTGATGGCCGGGTCTTCCAGGATCTGGTCCGGGGAAAAACGGAAAAGCTGCAAATAGGACAGCCTGCCGATAAAAGTCAGCCCGATCAGGATAATGATGGAAGACAGAACCAGCTTCTTCATCTTCGGCGGATGCGGTTATTAATTAGTATCTATTGCGGGTGGCAGCGAGGTTTCGGATCACTCCCTTCGGATGGCAAACAAAGTTGCCAGCAACACCGAGAACACGAACGTGCTGAGCCCCGTGAGAACCACCCGTTTCAAAATTAACAGCAAATTCGACAAACTAAAAATTTCGAACGCAAAGAATACCAGGTGGTGTACCACTACCAATAACGCTAAAAACGTGAATTGTTGTACCCGGGTGGAGTTGGAAAGGCGGAAATTCTGGAATTCCATGTTGACCCCGAAAACAAACCGCATGAGCGGATATCGGAGGAAGGCCGTTGTCAGGGCGGCAATCGTATGCAGGGCCATGGTGTCCGAGAACAGGTCTACCGCAAAGCCCAGCAGGAAGGCGGCCAGTACGAGCGTGGTGCGGTTTTCCCGGACGGGGTACCAGTAGAGGAACAGGACATAGACCATCGGATTGACATACCCGAAGAGGTTCATGCGGTTAAAGACCAGTACCTGGACCAGGACCAGCGCAATGAATCGGATACCGGTAAGCAGGTAGTTATAAGTCATTGGCCACGTCGGATTCCAGTTGGAGGATTTCATCCCGATCCCGGTTGCGGATCAGGTAGACTTGTTTCAGGTTGGTCATGTCGTTGAACAGCCGGACGTCAATCTGGTAAAAGCTCTGCGATTCGGTCAGGGAGAATGCCTCGATGGTGCCGATCGGGATGTTTTCCGGGAAGATACTCGACATGGCCCCGGTGACAATCGTATCCCCTTCGCGAAGCGGCACCAAACGGGGGATGTCCTCGAGTTGCACGAGTTGGTAATCCCGGCCGTCCCAGGTCAGCGAGCCAAAGTAATCCGTCCCGGCGATCTTGGCGTTGATATTCGATTTGGCGTTGAGGATACTCTGCACCGAGGCGTAGTTCCTGCTGGCTTTTTCCACAATCCCGAGGATGCCCCGGGAGGTGATCACCCCCATGTCCTGGGAGACGCTGTCCGAGCGCCCCTTGTCGATGGTGATGTAGTTGTTCGCCTCGGAATAGCTGTTTTTGATGATGGAGGCAGTCATCACCTGATAGTGTAATTCGGCAGTATCCAATTCCATGGAATCCCGGGTTTCGGAATTGAACAACAGCATGCGCAACCTGCGGTTCTCCTCCAGGAGCTTGTCGTTCTCCTGCTCCAGCCCAAAGTAATCCGTCACGGAGTTGGAGGCATTGTAAACCGACCCGGTGAGCCAGTTGGCCGAGTTGAAGTATCGGGAACGGTGCAGGGCGTTGTTTTGAACGGTTAGCAAAAGGGCTACAGCCAGCAGGAACAGGTAAAGCAGGGAGGATCGGTTCCGGAGGATGAAATTGATTATCCGCTGCATGCTGCTTTATTGAACTGCCGGGGCCCGGCCCCGGCCCGTTTTATTTGATGAGGATGCTCTTGTAGCGCTCCAGGTTTTTCAGGGCGATCCCGGTGCCCCGGACCACGGCGCGGAGCGGGTCCTCAGCAATGTAGACCGGCAGGTCCGTTTTCTGGGAAAGCCGCCGGTCGAGCCCGCGGAGCATCGAACCGCCACCTGCCAGGTAGATCCCGGTGTTGTAGATATCCGCCGCCAGCTCGGGCGGGGTTTGCGACAGGGTTTCCATCACGGCGTCTTCCACACGCAGGATCGACTTGTCGAGCGCCTTGGCGATTTCCCGGTAGGAAATCGACACCTGTTTGGGTTTCCCGGTCAGCAGGTCGCGGCCCTGTACGGACATCTCGTCCGGGGGCGACTGCAGGTCTTCCGTAGCCGACCCGATTTGGATTTTAATGTTCTCGGCCGTGCTCTCCCCCACATAGAGGTTGTGCTGCGTCCGCATGTAATAGATAATGTCGTTGGTAAAGACGTCCCCGGCAATTTTAACCGATTTGTCGCAGACGATCCCCCCGAGGGCAATCACGGCAATTTCGGTGGTCCCCCCTCCGATGTCGACGATCATGTTCCCCTTGGGCTGCATGATATCCAGTCCGATCCCGATGGCAGCCGCCATGGGCTCATGGATCAGGTAGACCTCCTTGCCGTTGACCCGCTCGGCGGATTCTTTGACGGCGCGCATCTCCACTTCGGTAATCCCCGACGGGATACAGATAACCATGCGCAGGGCAGGCGGGAACCATTTCTTCTTCAGGGCCGGGATGTTCTTGATGAACATATTGATCATCTTCTCCGAGGCGTCAAAATCGGCGATAACCCCGTCCTTGAGCGGCCGGATGGTCTTGATGTTCTCATGGGTTTTCCCCTGCATCATGTTCGCCTCTCGGCCCACTGCGATGATTTTCCCGGAAATCCGGTCCCGGGCCACGATGGAGGGGCTGTCCACCACCACCTTGTCGTCGTGTATGATCAGGGTGTTGGCGGTACCGAGGTCAATGGCTATTTCCTCGGTCAAGAAATCAAAAAAACCCATTGGCTAGCTGTTTGGTTTCCCGTCGAACGGGCAAATTTTATCGATAAAAGTAGTAAAATTAATGCTTAAAATGACGCGTGCCGGTCATTACCATCGCAATTCCATTTTCGTTGCAATAATCGATACTCAACTGGTCCTTGATTGAGCCCCCCGGCTGGATCACGGCAGTTACCCCGGCCTTCCCGGCAATTTCCACACAATCCGGGAACGGGAAGAAGGCATCGCTGGCCATCACGGCCCCCTGGAGGTCAAAGCCAAAGCTGCCAGCCTTGTGGATGGCCTGGTTCAGGGCGTCCACGCGGGAAGTCTGGCCGGTTCCGCTGGCGCAGAGTTGCCGGTTTTTTGCCAGGACAATTGTATTGGACTTCGTATGCTTGCAGATGCGGGATGCAAAAAGCAAATCGTCCAGCTCGGAGGAGGTGGGGCGTTTCCCGGTTACGTAGTCCAGGTCTTCGGCCTGGTCGGTTTTGGAATCTTTCTCCTGGTAGAGGATGCCGTTCAGGCAGGTGCGGACCTGGCCTTCAGGCAGCGGCAGGGGTTTCTGAACCAGGAGGATCCGGTTTTTCTTCCCTTTCAGGATGGCCAGGGCATCCGCATCAAACGCGGGGGCGATGACCACTTCGCAGAAGAGTTCGTGGACCTGGGTGGCCGTGTCGGCATCCATCGGGCGGTTGCAGATGAGGATGCCCCCGAAGGCGGATACGGGGTCGCCTGCCAGGGCATCCCGGTAGGCATCGCTGAGCGTGTCCCGGGTGGCCAGGCCGCAGGCGTTGTTGTGTTTCAGGATCGCAAAGGTGGGGTCGTCTTCCCGGAATTCCTCCATCAGGTTCACCGCTGCATCGATATCCAGGAGGTTGTTGTAGGAGAGTGCCTTGCCGTGCAGCTGGTCAAAGAGGGCCTCGAAATCCCCGTAAAAAATGCCCTGTTGGTGCGGGTTTTCCCCATAGCGCAAAACGCGCCCTTCCGGGACGCTGATTTTCAGGGATTGCTTCCCCGCCTCCCGGTTGAAGTAATTGAAGATGGCCGTATCGTAATGGGAAGAAACCTGAAACGCGTTGGCTGCAAAGGCCTGCCGTTGTTCCAGGGTAGTGGTTCCGCTGCCTTCCTCGAGCACCTCCAGCAGGGGGGCGTAATCGGACATGGCCGACACGCAGAGAACGTCTTTGTAGTTTTTGGCGGCCGCCCGGATGAGCGAGATGCCCCCGATGTCGATTTTTTCGATGATCTCCTGGCGGGAGCCCCCGTCGGCAACTGTTTTTTCGAATGGATAGAGGTCCACGATCACGATGTCCATCCGGGGAATCTCATACTGTTCCAGTTGCTCCCTGTCCGATTCGAGTTCGCGCCTGCCGAGGATGCCTCCGAAGACTTTCGGGTGGAGCGTTTTAACCCGGCCGCCGAGGATGGAGGGGTAGCCTGTGACATCTTCTACAGCCGTAACGGGGATGCCCAGTTTCCGGATAAATGCCTCAGTGCCGCCCGTGGAATACAGGGCGATGCCGAGTTCGTGCAATTTGCGGACCACGGGTTCGAGCCCGTCCTTGTGAAAAACCGAGACCAGGGCCGAAGCCGCTTTTCGGGAAGTACTCATCTGTGCTGGATTATAAGGGTTTAGGTGAGCAAAAGTACGTTCTTTGCCTTGAACATGCCGGCCGGTTTATCAACAAAACCGGGAAAGTTTTAAAGAATGCGCAAGCCTCCGGGGCCAGCGAAGGCCTCACAGGATCTTGGATACTTCCGCACAGATCGTTTCCAGGAATTTTTCGTCTTCCGGGCCAAAGGGGTCCGGGGTGTGGGAATCGATATCGATCTGCCCGATATTTTCCCCGTCCACAAAGATGGGCACGACGATTTCCGCCTTAACATGGATGCTGCAGGCGATATAGTTGTCCTGGGCGCCGACGTCCGGCACCACGAAATTTTCGTTGCTCAGGGCTACCTGCCCGCAAATCCCCTTGCCAAAAGGGATGATCGTATGGTCCGTAGGGTCCCCTGCATAGGGGCCCAGTTTCAGTTCGGGCCGGTCCCCGTTCCGGAAGTAGAAGCCCACCCAGTCGTAGTGCGGGACGCGGTCCTGCAGCAGGTCGCAGACTCCTTGCAAACGGGCTATCGGGGGTTGATTTGTATCCCGGAGGATTTCCAGGGCATCTTGCAATAGGGATTCGTTCATTGGGCTTGCTGATTAAAGGCCGACAAGTTACAAAATCGGGTATAAAAAAACCGGCAGATCGGGCTGCCGGTTTTTGTGAATTCCCAAAGGGGAATGGTTTCAGTCGGAAACGGGTTACATCATGCCGGGCATGCCGCCGCCTCCGCCCATGGGCGGTCCGGCAGGGGCGTCCTCCTTGATGTCCGTCAGGGCGCATTCGGTGGTCAGGATCATGCCTGCAACCGATGCGGCATTTTCCAGGGCAATACGCGTCACCTTCTTGGGATCGATGATCCCGGCCTTCATCATTTCCACGTATTTCTCGCTCTTGGCGTCGTAGCCAAAGTCTCCTTTCCCCTCGTGTACCTTGGCAACTACCACGGAGCCTTCGCCCCCGGCGTTTTCCACGATGGTGCGAAGCGGGGACTCGATGGCCCGGGCGACAATCTGCAGCCCGGTGGCTTCGTCGGCGTTTTCGGTTTTCACCTTGGACAGTACCGAAAAGGCGCGTACCAGGGCAACGCCCCCACCGGCGACAATGCCTTCCTCAACGGCGGCACGGGTGGCGTGCAACGCGTCGTCCACACGGTCCTTCTTCTCTTTCATCTCCACTTCGGAAGCGGCCCCTACGTAGAGGACGGCCACCCCGCCGGCCAGTTTGGCCAGGCGTTCCTGCAGTTTCTCGCGGTCGTAGTCCGAGGTAGTGGTCTCGATCTGCGATTTGATCTGGTTGACACGGGCCTTGATGTCCTTGGCAGAACCGGAACCGTTGACAATCGTCGTATTGTCCTTGTCAATGGAGACCTTTTCGCAGGTGCCGAGCATATCCAGGCTGGCGTTTTCAAGGGTGAAGCCGCGCTCCTCAGAGATTACGGTTCCGCCCGTCAATATGGCGATATCTTCCAGCATGGCTTTGCGGCGGTCGCCGAATCCGGGAGCCTTCACAGCGGCGATCTTCAGGCTGCCGCGCAGTTTGTTGACCACCAGGGTGGCCAGGGCTTCCCCATCCACATCCTCTGCGATGATCAGCAGGGGCTTTCCGGACTGTGCTACCGGTTCCAGCACGGGCAGCAGGTCCTTCATGGTGGAAATCTTCTTGTCAAAGAGCAGGATGTACGGGTTGTCCAGCTCGGAGATCATCTTCTCGGAGTCCGTTACGAAATACGGGGAGAGGTATCCGCGGTCGAATTGCATTCCCTCTACCACGTCCACATACGTGTCGGTTCCTTTGGCCTCCTCAACGGTAATCACCCCTTCCTTGCCAACTTTGTTGAACGCCTCGGCGATCAGTTCCCCGATCGTCTCGTCGTTGTTGGAGGAAATGGCGGCTACCTGCTTGATCTTTTCGCTGGAGTCGCCTACTTTTTTGGCTTGCTTGGCAAGGTTCTCGACGATTGCCTCTACGGCCTTGTCAATACCGCGCTTGAGGTCCATGGGGTTGGCGCCGGCTGCCACGTTCTTGAGGCCTTCCTTGACGATGGATTGTGCCAGGACAGTGGCAGTAGTGGTTCCGTCGCCTGCCAGGTCATTGGTTTTGGAGGCAACCTCCTTGACCATCTGGGCACCCATGTTCTCCAGGGCATCTTCCAGTTCGATTTCCTTAGCTACGGTAACCCCGTCCTTGGTGACCACCGGGGCCCCGAAGGATTTGCTGATGATTACGTTCCGGCCTTTTGGCCCGAGGGTTACTTTAACGGCGTTGGCCAGGGCGTCTACCCCGCGCTTCAGCCCGTCCCTTGCTTCAATATCAAAAGTTATGTCTTTTGCCATAATGCGAATGTTGATTTTTGGATTCAGCCGGAGTCGGCCCCGCGGGCCGGCCGGCCGTGGTGTTTAATTTATATGATTGCTAAAATATCGCTCTCGCGCATCATGAGGTAGTCGGCCCCGTCGAATTTCAGCTCGGTGCCGGAGTACTTGCCGTACAATACGGTGTCGCCCACCGAAACGGTCATTTTTTCGTCCTTGGTGCCCGGGCCTACCGCAACGACTTTGCCTTTCTGCGGTTTTTCCTTTGCCGTGTCCGGGATAATGATCCCCGAGGCCGTCTTGGTTTCGGCTTCCATGGGTGCTACAAGGACCCGGTCCGCCAGTGGTTTGATGTTTACTTTAGCCATATTGATCGATTTTTTAGATTTTAAGTTTCGCCCTTCCACAGGGCAGAAATTGTGCCATGCGGCAAAAACTGACAGTTTGTGAAATGAAAAATGCCAGCTTGTCATACAAACTGGCATTTCCCATAGTTTCGGGTGTGTTTTTACTGTAGCGTATCGAGCGGGCTGGCAGGTTCGCCGGCCGGCGCTTCGGGGATGGACTCCAGGTCCCCCTCGGGTACAGCTTCAATGCCGTCTTCCTGCAGGAGTCTCGATTCGGCCTCCTGGAAATTGGTTTTCAGGGTCACATTGGAGAGCAGGATCAGGACGATCAGGACCGTCGCCAGCGTCCAGGTACTCTTGTCCAGGAAGTCGCCGGTTTTCTTGACCCCGCCAACCACCTGGTTCCCGCCACCGCCAAAGGAGGAGGAGAGGCCCCCGCCTTTCGGGTTCTGTACCATGATCACCAGCATCAGCAGCAGGCAGACGATAATGATCAGGACCAGGAATATGGAAAATGTGCTCATTATTTCTTGGGTTTATCTTTCCGCAGTTTTTCCACCGCTTTAATTTGGTCCGCAAAGAAACCACTTTTTTCCGGATATTTCAAACTTAAGATCCGGTAGGCCTGTATCGCTTTTTTGTGCTTTCCCTGTTCCAGGTAAACCCGGGCCAGGGTCTCGGTCATCAGCTCTTCCTTGTCGATTTTAACGGACTGGGAAATGTTTACTTTTTCCGCTTCGGCGGCTGCCTGCGGGACGATTTTCGGGTTGTCCCGGATAAAGCGGTCTATCCGGTCGAATTTCTGTTTCCGCGACGCGTCTTCAGCCGGTTTCGGGTCGGGATTCGCCGGCGACGCGGCGTCACCCCCCGGGGCTTTGGACGCTGCGTCCTCATCCCCTGCAGCGGGGGTAGTTGGCTCTTTGCGCTTGCCGGGCCCCAGGCTGGTGATCTGCAGCCACTCCGAGAAGGAATAGCGCTCTCCCTTGTGAAAGTCCAGGGGGCGGCCCATCCCCAGTTTTTCACGGGCCGCTACCCGATCGGCCTCCAGTTCCCTGTCTACCTCCGGGTCTTTGGAGCGGAAGAGTTTCGGGTCGAGGATTTGTTCGGCTTCCGCGGTGGACCGGGGTAGTGCCCCGTCTTCCCCCTCGTCCACCATCCCGGCATCCCTTCCGGGTTCAGGGGCCACCTCCTCGGATTCGATTTCCCGATCCGACAGGGAAGTCTTGCCCGAAATCGCATCCGCAATTTCATTTTGCAGGAAGGCTTCGGAAGTGATGAAATCGAAGAGTACTTCCCGGTCGGCCGTACAGGCAGCCGTGACTTTCAGGGCCTGGTTGTATTTGTAGCTGTTGAGGTTCCGCAGCCCCTTGAGGTGGAGGGCCCGGGCCGCCTGGAACCAGGGGTAGGTTTTCAGGACTTCTTCGAGCTGCCGGGTCTGGACGGGGGTTTTTAATTTCCCGGGTTGCTGCAGCAGGTATGTGAAATCGGGTACTTGCATCTCCTACCAGTTAGCGAGGGATCGGGTGAATATGTCCTGGTTGATCCGCTCAAAGATCTCCTGGTGGGCGGCGTCCCGGATGCTGGCCAGCTGGGTGGCAGCCGGGTAATCGTAGAAGAAGGAAAACCGCTGTTCAAAGTCCACGTTGTCTTTGGTTCGGTTGAAAAAGCGCACGTTGACGGTCATCGTCAGCCGGTTTTGGGCAGCGCGTTGCTCCGCAGTGGCAGACATGGGCTGCACGCGGTACTCGACGATTTCCCCCTCGTAAACCAAATCGGCATTGGAGCCTACCAGGTCCAGGTTGGTCTGGTTGAGGATCAGGTCCTGGAGGGAAAGCGTGTAGTCCCGGTCGAGGCCCGGGTGGAAAACCGACCCGGGGCTCTGGGTGGCGTAATTCTGGAAATAGTTCACCTGAAAAGTCTCCGCTTCGCCGACGTCCCCCCCGGTAAAGGAGTAGGCCCCGCAACCCAAAAGTACCAGGGCCAGGAGGGCCAGGCCAAATTGCTTCATCCGCTTCATGCTAGAGGTCGTATTGCTTGATCTTGCGGTAGAGGGTCCGCTCGGAAATCCCCAGTTCGGCAGCCGCGGCTTTGCGCTTGCCTTTGTTCCGCTCCAGGGATTTTGCGATCAGTTCGATTTCCTTTTCCTGTAAAGATAGGGTTTCTTCCTCTTCGATTTCCTCCGCAAAATGGTACTTGTCCTGGGGTGGGGCGGCAGGGGGTGTGCGCTCGGGTTCCTGGCCGGCAGGGGGCAGGATGGCCACGGCGGTTTCCTCATCCAGGATCTCCCCGTCCTCGGACCCGTAAATCTTGCGGATCAGTTGTTCCTGTTCTTCCTGGACTTTTTCACTGTTGTCGTGTTTGAGCATTTCCAGGGTGAGCTTCTTCAGGTCGTTCAGGTCCGACTTCATGTCAAAGAGTACCTTGTAGAGGATTTCCCGCTCGTTGGAGAAGTCGCCTTCGCGCCGCCGTTGTTCCACCACGGCCGGAAGCCGGCTCCCGCCGGATTCGGGCAGGTAGGACCGGAGCGTCTCCGCCGACACGGAGCGGTCTTTCTCCAAAACGGAAATCTGCTCGGCGATATTCCGGAGCTGCCGGATGTTTCCCGGCCAGCGGTAGTTCTCCAGTACGGGCACGGCGTCGTCTTCCAGGCGGATGGTCGGCATCTTGTATTTCTGCCCGAAATCCGAGGCGAATTTCCGGAACAGCAGGTGGATGTCGTTCCGGCGGTCGCGCAGGGCGGGGATATGGATTTCCACGGTGCTCAGCCGGTAGAACAGGTCTTCGCGGAACTTTTCCTTTTCGATGGCTTCCCGCATATTCATATTGGTCGCGGCCACAATCCGCACGTCCGTGGTCTGGACCCGGGAAGACCCCACTTTCAGGAATTCCCCGTTCTCCAACACCCGCAGCAGCCGCACCTGGGTGGTCAGCGGCAGTTCGCCTACCTCGTCCAGGAAAATCGTCCCCCCGTCGGCCACTTCAAAGTAGCCGCTCCGGGTCTGGGTGGCCCCGGTAAACGCCCCTTTCTCGTGCCCGAAGAGTTCGCTGTCTATGGTGCCTTCGGGGATGGCCCCGCAGTTTACCGCAATATACTTGGCGTGCTTGCGGTGGGAGAGCGAATGGATGATCTTGGGGATGGATTCCTTTCCCACCCCGCTTTCGCCCGTGACCAGCACGGAGATATCCGTGGGGGCAACCTGGATCGCTTTTTCCAGGGCCCGGTTGAGCTTTACATCGTTGCCGATCAGCTCAAAACGCTGTTTGATGGCTTGTACGTTCTCCATTTCAGTTCATATTGGAATAACCGGTTGCCGTACCCAGGAGCGTGGCCGAAGTGCAATCCTCGATTCGCACATTGACGAATTCGCCCACCCGGTAGTTTTCTTTCGGGAAAACCACCACGGTATTCTGGGTATTCCGCCCCATCCAATGGGCATCCGATTTGCGGGAGGGGCCTTCGATAAGCACTTCCTCCACGCGGCCGATATGCGCCTGGTTGCGCTCCAGGCTGTGCGCCTGCTGCTTGTCGATGATTTCCCGCAGTCGCCGTTTCTTCACCGCATCGGGGACGTCGTCCGCCATTTTCCGGGCTGCCAGCGTTCCGGGCCGCTCCGAATAGGCAAACATGAAGCCGAAGTCGTATTTTACATAGTCCATCAGGGACAGGGTCTGCTGGTGGTCTTCCTCCGTTTCCGTCGGGAAGCCGGCAATCATGTCCTGGCTGATGCCGCAATCCGGGATGAGCCGCCGGATATTGTCGATAAGCCCGAAATATTCCTCCCGGGTATGCAAACGGTTCATGGCTTTCAGGATCCGGTCGCTACCGCTTTGCACGGGCAGGTGGATATAGTTGCAGATATTGTCGAAGCGGGCCATCGTCTCAATGACGTCCAGGGTCATATCCTGGGGGTTCGATGTCGAAAAGCGGAACCGCATGCCCGGGTAGGCCGTGGCGGCCATCTCCAGCAACCCGGCAAAATTCACGGCTGTGGCTTGCTGCATGGGGCTCGCCTTGTCAAAATCCTTTTTGAGGCCCCCTCCGTACCAGAGGTAACTGTCTACGTTCTGCCCCAACAGGGTCACCTCCTTATAGCCATTGGCCCACAAATCCCCGACCTCCCGGAGGATGGATTGCGGATCCCGGCTGCGTTCCCGGCCGCGAGTAAACGGGACCACGCAGAACGTGCACATGTTGTCGCACCCCCGGGTGATGGAAACAAAGGCGGTAACCCCGTTGCTGCCCAGGCGGACCGGCGATACATCCGCATAGGTTTCCTCTTTGGAGAGGATGACATTTACGGCGTTCTGCCCGCTGTCTACTTCCCGCACCAGGTTGGGGAGGTCCTTGTAGGCATCCGGGCCCACCACCATGTCCACGATCTTTTCCTCCTCCAGGAACTGGCTCTTCAGCCGTTCGGCCATACAGCCGAGCACCCCCACCTTGACGCCGGGGTTGCTCTTTTTCAGGCCGTTGAAGTGGACGAGCCGCTTGCGGACGGTTTGTTCGGCCTTTTCCCGGATGGAGCAGGTATTGACCAGGATCAGGTCTGCTTCCTCCAGGCGGCTGGTCGTATTGAATCCTTCCTGGCCCAGGATGGACGCGACGATTTCGCTGTCCGAAAAATTCATCTGGCAGCCGTAACTCTCGATATACAGTTTGCGGGCATTCCCATCCTTGCCCCGCATTTCCAGGGCCGTTCCCTGTTCCGCTTCATTTATTGTCTTTTCCATGCATCTGAATTTCCTTCTCACCGGAAGGGCAGCAAAGATACTAGGAACTTGGGAATATGACAATTTGGCAGCGTTTAAAATTTCCTAAAAAAACGCAACCTGAAACGCCCCTGCGTATCTTTGGGATAACAGCCCTTTAAACCAATTGCCCGATGAAAACCTCCCGCCTCCTTCTGATCCTGGCAGGCTTCCTCCTGCTGAATTCCTGTGAAAAAGACAATGATTCCGAATTCGCCGACTACCTGGTGGCCACCCCGCTGACGATGTCCGTGGAACAGTTCGAAGCGGCGGTGGACATCTTCCCGCCCCAACCCCTGACAGTTTCCGGAAAAATCTACGCCTTCGGCGACCGGATCTTCGTCAACGAACCCTTCAAGGGAGTCCACCTGATCGACAACCGGGACCCCTTGGCCCCCCGGAAGACCGGGTTTATCAATATTCCCGGGAATGTCGATATCGCCGTCAGGGACAACTACCTGTTTGCCGACAGCCTCTCGGACCTGGTGGTGCTCGACATTTCCAACCCGGACAACATCCGTCCGGTGGCCCGGTTAAAGGGCGTCCTGCAGGACCACGTGCCCTGGCCGTTTGAGGCAGACATCGTGGAGTACGACGGTTGGAATGCCCAGGATGAGATCCTGGTGGGTTGGGAAATGCGGACTGAGCGGCTGTCGGTTTCCGAGGTCGAAGGCAGGAACCGGGGGCAGGTAGATTTCCTGGAAGCGGCCGCGGACAATGCCTCCGGGACCGGACAGGGCGGTTCCCTAGCGCGGTTCAAGATCGTTGAAGACTTCCTTTACGCCGTGGACAGCCACACCATTAATGTATTCGATATTTCCAACCTCGAAGCGCCGGTGGCCGGGGACGATGTATTTGCAGGGTTCGATATCGAGACCATTTTTAACCGGGGGGACCACCTCTTTCTGGGCAGTATGCGCGGGATGTACATTTTCGATATTTCCAACCCTGCAGCTCCGGCCTTCGTCTCAGAATTCCAGCACGGCACGGCCTGCGACCCGGTGGTGGTGGACGGGGACTACGCCTTTGTAACCCTGCGGGGCGGGAATGGCTGCGGTGCCACGGAAAGCGGTTTGTTTATTGTGGACATCAGCGATATCCACACCCCCGAGCTCCTCATCAGCTATCCGATGGACGAGCCGTACGGCCTGGGTATCCGGGGCGAGCAGCTTTTTATTTGTGACGGGGCCTCCGGCCTGAAAGTCTACGACAAGTCCAACGTGACGGACCTGCAGCAACTGGCCGTATTCGACGATGTGAATCCGTACGATGTGATCCCGCTCGAGGACCACCTGCTGATGGTGGGGGAGGGATTGCTCAGCCAATACCGCTACACGGAAGCGGGCCTCGAATTCCTCAGCGCGCTGACCCTGGCTGATTGAGAGTACCCTATCGCTCTGTGCCCGGAAACGATGACGTTTCGCAAATGATTTACCTCTCCTGTTCGCCCCGGAGTTGCTTCCCGAATTGTTCGGCAAACTGGTAACCGAACCTATAGGGAGGGTAAACAGCTGCAGCTTTACTGGGGCAACTCTAACAAGATATAATATATTGATATTTCCTGTAAGGCCGGGTTTGGTTTGCGGCCCTTCGGGAAAGGATACCCGCCGCCGGGAATGTCATTTTCCGCATCCCCCGATACGGCCGGCAGGTGCGGATATTAAAAAATTCGGCTACTTTTGTGATCCTAATTTATAAGGAATGGCAAAAAACCTGGTAATCGTGGAGTCGCCTGCAAAGGCAAAAACCATTGAAAAATTCCTGGGGAAGGACTTCAAGGTAACCTCCAGTTTCGGGCATATTGCCGACCTGCCCTCGCGGGAACTCGGGGTGGATGTAGACAAGGACTTCAGTCCGAAATACGTGGTCGATAAGGAGAAGAAGGCACTGGTCAAGAAGTTGAAGGAACTCGCCTCGAAGGCGGAAACCATCTGGCTGGCCAGCGATGAGGACCGGGAAGGGGAGGCCATTTCCTGGCACCTGGCCGAGACCCTGAAACTGGACGCCGACAAGACCCGGAGGATTGTCTTTAATTCCATTACCAAATCGGCTATCCAGAAGGCCATTGAGAACCCGAGGAAAATCAACTACGACCTGGTCAACGCCCAGCAGGCGCGCCGGATCCTGGACCGTCTGGTAGGGTATGAATTGTCGCCCGTCCTCTGGAAGAAAATCAAGCCGGGCCTCTCCGCTGGCCGGGTGCAGTCGGTGGCCGTACGCCTGATTGTGGAACGGGAGCGGGCCATCGAGGAATTCGAACCGCAGAGCAGCTTCAAGGTTGCCGCCGAATTCCGGACGGAAAACGGGGCCACCCTGCCCGCCAAACTCAATGAGAGCTTCGATACCGAAACGGAGGCTCAGGAATTCCTGGCGGGGCTGGCCAACGCCTCCTTTGCCGTGGACAGCCTGGACACCAAACCTGCTAAGAAATCCCCGGCTGCGCCGTTTACCACTTCCACCCTCCAGCAGGAAGCTTCCCGCAAACTCTATTTTTCGGTCTCCCGTACCATGCAGGTCGCCCAGCGGCTCTACGAAGCGGGGCTTATTACCTACATGCGTACGGACAGCGTGAGTTTGTCCGGGGAGGCCATTGCGGCTGCCAAGGAAGAAATTGTAGGGAATTACGGGGAAAAGTACAGCAAAGTCCGGAAGTTCCAGTCAAAATCCAAAGGGGCCCAGGAGGCGCACGAGGCCATCCGTCCCACCGATATGGGGCTGCAGCGCCCCAACGTAGAGCGCGACCAGGCCCGGTTATACGAGCTGATCCGCATGCGGACCCTGGCCTCGCAGATGAGTGACGCCCAGCTGGAGCGCACCCAGGTAAAGATCCGCAACGACCGGGACGACCGCCTCTTCAGCGCGAACGGGGAGGTGATTAAATTTGACGGGTTCCTGAAAGTGTATCTGGAAGGCAAAGACGAAGAGGACGCCGAAGAACAGGACGGCATGCTCCCGGCCATGCAGGTAGACGAGGCGCTGACCAACAACTACATCACAGCCACCCAGCGGTTTACCCGACCGCCGTACCGGTATACGGAGGCTTCCCTGGTCAAAAAGCTGGAGGAACTCGGGATTGGCCGCCCCTCCACGTATGCCCCGACCATTTCCACGATCCAGAATCGCGGGTATGTCGAAAAAGGCACAGTGGACGGCACGGAGCGGGAGTACCTGCAACTCACCCTGGAAGGAGGCGGCGTGAAGCGGAAGGAATTGAGCGAAACCGTGGGATCGGACAAGGGCAAGCTCGTGCCGACGGATATCGGGATGATCGTCAACGATTTCCTGGTGAGCCATTTTGCCAATATCCTGGATTACAATTTTACCGCCAAGGTGGAAAAGGACTTTGACGACATTGCCACAGGGGAGGAAGACTGGCAGGATGTGCTTCGGGATTTCTATAAGGATTTCCACCCGAATGTGCTCGATGTCGAGGAGAATGCAGACCGCGCCAGCGGGGAACGCGTTTTGGGAACCGACCCGGAGACCGGGCGGCAGGTGGCCGTGCGTTTGGGCCGGTTTGGCCCCATGGTACAGATCGGGACAGCGGACGAGGAGGAGAAGCCCCAGTTTGCCAGTTTGCTCCCGGACCAGTCCCTGGCCACCATCACCTATGACGAGGCGATGGAGTTATTTAAGCTGCCCCGGAAACTGGGCACCTTTGAAGGGGATGAGGTGGAGGCCAATGTGGGCCGGTATGGCCCGTATGTGCGCTACGGCAAAAAATTCGTTTCCCTGGACGAGGGTGAAAGCGTCTTTGACGTGGACATGGAGCGGGCTGCCGAGCTGATCCGCGCCAAGAAAAAACAGGACGCCCCGATTGCCTCCTATGAGGATAAGCCGGTGACCAAGGGCAAGGGCCGGTTTGGGCCGTTCATCAAATGGGACGGCATGTTTATCAACGTTCCCAAGAAATACGATTTCGACAACCTGAGCCAGGCGGATATCGAAGAACTGATCGAAGCCAAGAAGAAGAAAGAGGCCGAGAAGCTCGTCCGGGAGTGGCCCGAGGAGGACATCCGGATTGAGAAGGGCCGCTGGGGACGCCATACGGTGATCAAGGGCCGCAAAAAGGTAGACTTGTCCAAGGACGTGGACCCGCAGGCGGTGACTCTCGAGGAAGCACAGGAACTGCTCAGCAAGAAGAAAACGCGTAAAAAATCCTAAAAACAGACCCGGGGTTCTATGGCATTCGATTTCTTACTTCCGGTTCCCCAGCGCGTATTGGCCCACTGTGAATTGCTGCCCGCCCAGGCACTGGGACGCACCATTTACAAGCATACGGAAAAGGAGGGGTTGCCCGTCCTGGCAGGGGCCACCTTTGCCCTCCTGGGCGTGTACGAATCCCGCAATGCCTTTATCAAGAAAACGAGCCGCCTGGAACTCGAGGAGATCCGCATGCAGTTTTACCGGCTTATGGAGGGGAACTGGAATGGCACCATCATCGATTTGGGGGACATCGACGAGGGGGAGACCGTTAAAGACACCTATTTTGTGGTCCGGGAAATCATCGCCGAGCTGCTCGAGGAGAAGATCATCCCGATTGTGATCGGCGCTACCCAGGATATTACCTACCCGGCCTACCGGGCCTTTGACAAGATTATCGACATGGTCAACCTGGTGGCCGTGGACAGCCGTTTCGACTTCGGGGCGGAGGAGGAACTGATCTCCTCCAATTCCTATATGAGCAAGATCATCACGGACAAGCCCAACAACCTGTTTAATTTTTCGAATATCGGGTACCAGAGTTATTTCAATGCCCAGGAGGAGATCGACCTGATGGAGCGGCTGTTTTTCGACGCCTACCGCCTGGGGGAAATTACCTCCGACGTGGGCCTGGCCGAACCGGTGTTGCGCAATGCGCACCTTGTCAGTATTGACGCCCGGGCCATCCGGGCCTCCGAAATGGGTCTGCCCGACACGTTTTCGCCCAACGGTTTCACGGGGAGGGAGATCTGTGCCATTGCCCGGTATGCGGGTATGGGCGACAAGATTTCCGCCTTCGGGATCTTTGAGATGGAAAACAACGTCCAGTCCTTCCAGCTGGTCGCCCAGATTATCTGGTATTTCATGGAAGGCCACAACTTCCGGGTGGACGAACAACCGGACAGCGGCAGCAAGGATTTCAACAAGTTCATCGTCCCCTGCCAATCCGAACAACTTCACTTCTACAACAGTACGCTTACGGGGCGCTGGTGGGTGGAGGTCCCAAACCTCCTCGGCGCGCATACTAAACCCGATTCGCCGGCGTTATTACCATGCACCGAACAGGACTATCTGGACGCCTGCGATCAGAATATTCCGGACCGGTGGTTTAAAGCCTATAAAAAAGGTTTTAACTAAAGCCGTTTAATTGCACGAGATTAGGCCGGTACGTACAATAAATTATTCAATTTTCTGTTTTAGTGAATAATCGAAGATAGTACCGTACAGTCTTAACCGAAATTAACCTAAAGTATGAAGAAGCTATTGTTAACGTCTATAGCGTTTGTTTTTTTGCTCAGCAGCTGCGGTTCCAAATCCAAAGGGGAACTGGTAGGCGTTAAAGGCAAAAAGTGGTACCCGGAAAAACCCTACGGGATGGAACTGATTCCCAGGGGTGCTTTCATTATGGGAAAGAGTGAAGAAGACATGGCCAATGTAATGAACGCTCCTACCAAAACAGTTACTGTCCGGTCCTTTTATATGGACGATACGGAAATTACCAATAGCGAGTACCGGCAGTTTGTAGAGTGGGTCAAGGATTCCATTGTACGGACCAAGCTGGCCATCCTGGCCGACGAGCTGGGGATGGGTCCGGAGGATGACGGAATCGGCCGTTACGCCTTTAAGGATGCAGATACTGCCAACCTCTCGGTTTATGACAAGTACATGCTCGATAACTACGCCGGTTTTGGCGAGGACTATTACGAGGGCCGCGCCCTGAACAAGGACGAGGACCTGATCTGGGATACCCGGGATTACCCGGACGTCTATTACGCAGAGGTGATGGATTCCATGTACCTCCCGGAGGAAGAAACCTACAACGGGCAGCGGACTATCGACGTGACGAAACTCAACTACAAGTATACCTGGATGGATATCGAAGCTGCCGCCCGCGCCAAGGAAGGCCGCCGGAAGGACTTCATCCGTCAGGAAATCACCGCGATCTACCCGGATACCACGGTATGGATCCGCGATTTTGAATACTCCTATAATGAACCGATGCACAACGATTACTTCTGGCACGATGCCTACAGCGACTATCCGGTTGTAGGGGTATCCTGGAGCCAGGCCAAGGCGTTCTGCAACTGGCGGACCAAATTCAAGAACGACGACCAGCGTGCCCGCGGCAAGCAATTCGTCAACCAGTTCCGCCTCCCGACGGAGGCCGAATGGGAATACGCGGCCCGCGGAGGCATCGAAGGGGGTACGTATCCCTGGGGTGGCCCGTACGTGATCAGCGACACGGGTTGCTTTATGGCGAATTTCAAGCCCCAGCGCGGGGACTATGCGGCCGATGCCGCCCTTTACACCGTGGAGGCCAAATCTTATGAACCCAACGATTTCAACCTGTACAATATGGCCGGTAATGTATCGGAGTGGACAAACTCCAGCTACTACCCGGGGTCCTATGAATACGCTTCAACCATGAACCCGAATGCCGACAGCCAGAACAATACGCGGAAAGTGATCCGGGGCGGTTCCTGGAAAGACGTGGCGTATTTCCTGCAGGTGAGTACCCGGGATTACGAATACAAGGATTCCGCCCGAAGCTACATTGGCTTCCGGACCGTCCAGGATTACATGGGGGAGGAAGATTCCACCCAGTAAACCGCTTTTTAACACCATGCTTATCAAACCTTAACCCAATACTTATTTAACTTTAAACTTCTTTTAAATTCTTAATTATGGCACAGTCAAAATCAACAAAAAAGCTCTTTAACATGGCCTACGGCCTGGGTGCTTCGGTGGTAATCATCGGGGCGCTGTTCAAGATCCTGCACTGGGAATTCGGCCCGCTTACCGGTGGGTTGCTCCTCGCAGTCGGTCTGATCACGGAAGCCCTCATTTTTGCAATCAGCGCATTTGAGCCGGTGGACGACGAATACGATTGGTCTTTGGTCTACCCGGAACTCGCCGGAGCCCAGAGCAACAACCGTAAGAAACAAGCCGAAGAAGCCCAAGAGGCGGAAGGACTCCTCTCCAGGAAACTGGATGAGCTCCTCAAGGAAGCCAACATCGACGCCAGCCTGTTCAGCAGCCTGGGCGAGAGCATCCGCAACTTCGAAGGCGCTGCCAAGGGGATTGCCCCTACGGCCGATGCTATTGAGCACACCAAGAAATACTCCGAAGAACTTTCCCAGGCCGCTTCCCAGATGGAATCGCTCAACAGCCTGTACAAAGTTCAGCTCGAGAGTGCCAGCCGCCAGGCTTCCATCAACGAGGAAGTGGTGCAGAACGCCGGTGCCCTCAAAGAGCAAATGGAGTCCCTGGCCAGCAACCTGTCTTCGCTTAACGGCGTTTACGGCGGCATGCTGACTGCCATGAACAGAAACTAATTAGGTTGTCGTTCTAAATCCCAAATCAAAGTAACTGTTAACAACTAATTAGATATAATGGCATCAGGAAAACAAACGCCACGTCAGAAGATGATCAACCTTATGTACTTGATCTTCATTGCGATGCTGGCATTGAATATGAGCAAGGAAGTGCTGGCTGCCTTCGGTCTTATGAACGAAAAGCTGGAGACTTCCAATTCCAAGGCCACCGAAAACAACGAAGCGTTTTTGGCGAGCCTGGAAACCAAAGCGTCGGAGGACGCTGCCAAATATGCGGAGCTCTATCAGGACGCTCAGCAGATTAAGCAGCTGTCCCAGGAGTACTACACCTACCTCGAGGATTTGAAGGCGAGCATGGTGGAGGACATCGAGGACCCGACGGATTACACGGTAATGGACAAGTCCGATTACCTGGACCAGAAATTCTTCCAGGGCGATAACCTGGCCCCCCAGGGCAAGGAGTTCATGGAGCGCATCGAGGCCTACCGCACCCAGGTGCTGGGCATCCTCGGCGACGGCTTCCCGGAAGTTCAGGACGCGGTGAAGACGCGCTTCAAGACCGGAGATGAAAACGGCAAGGTAGAGCGCCGCGACGGGGTCAAAGTAGACTGGATCAACTACCACTACGAAGGCTTCCCGCTGATCGCTTCCCTGACCAAGATCACCTCCCTGCAATCCGACATCAAGGCCACCGAGGAGGCGGCCCTGAAGGCGATGCTGCAAGGCGAGCTGACTTCCCAGGTGTCCCTGACGAATTTCTCCACGCTGCTGGAGTCCGAGAAATCGGCCTTTTATGCCGGGGAGAAGTTTAACGGAAGCATTGTCCTGGGTAAAACCGACAAGACCGCCAAGCCTGTACGGGCCGAACTGACCCTGGACGGGCGCAAGCTCGCCGAAGGGAAGGATTACCAGCTCAAGGAAGGCGGCGTGGAAATGCTGATCGGAGCCGGCAGCCCCGGCGACCACGAGATTGCCGGTACCCTGATCTATATGCAGGACGGGGAGGAGACCGAGGTGCCTGTTAAAAACAGCTTCTCCACAATCTCCAAGCCGAATGCGGCTGTGATCTCTGCCGACAAGATGAACGTGGTATACCGCGGTGTTGCCAACCCGATGACGATCTCCATCCCGGGGATCCCGGACAACAAAGTGTCTGCTTCGGCCCCCGGCCTGAGCAAGCGCAGCGGCAGCAACTACGTGATGAACCCGGGTACGGGCCGTACGGTAACCATTACCGCTTCCGGTACGCTGCCCGACGGCCAGCGGATCTCGACCAACAGCGAATTCCGCATCAAGGATATCCCGAGGCCTTCCGGTACCATCCGGGGTGAGAGCGGCAGCGTGAAAATGCCCCGCAACAACCTGGAAATCGCCACCATCGGCGCCATGCTGGAAGACTTTGACTTTGACCTGAATATGGCCATCAGCGGCTTTAAGCTGAAAGTTCCCGGACAGCCCACCGTTGAGGTGAACGGCAACAAACTGGACGCGCGTGCCAAGGCAGCGTTGCGTCGGGCCGGGCGGGGTGATGCCATCCAGATCTTTGATATCGAGGCGTACATTACCAACAACCGGAGTTATAAGTTGAAGAAGGTATCTCCCGTGGTTGTGGAGATCACCAACTAGATTGAGAATTTAATTGAAAATCCGCGCAGCTCGGCACCAGGCCGGCTGCGCGGTAATTAAAGACCTAAATACTACAATACAATGAATTGGAAAAAAGCACTAGTACTCGGGGCGGTTGCCGCTCTTCCGGTGTCCGGGTGGGCGCAAGCCAACATCCTGAACGCCAAGAAGCCGGAAGAAATCGGCATGCGAACCGAGGCCCAGAAGGCGATGGATAACGATGCGCCCCTGGATTACGGATACGTGGACGACCGCGATATCCTGTGGTCCAAGACCGTATGGGAAGTCATCGACCTGGACGAGCGGGTGAATTTCCCGCTGTACTACCCGACGGACACCGTGGATATCGGCTCGGACCGCCGCTCCCTTTACGATGTTCTGATCAAGAATATCAAAAACGGGAAACTCACCGACGTTTACGTGGATTCCTATTTTACGGAGAAGCGGAACTTCAGCGACCTGCAGGCGACCCTCCAGAAGGTGGATACCACCGACCTGGGGTACGAGCAGGTAAACGCCGGGGAGCAGGTTTCGGCCGAGTACATCAACCGCCGGAACATCACGGCAGCCGACATCGAGGAATACCGCATCAAGGGGATGTGGTACTTCGACAAGCGGCAGGGGGAACTCAAGTACCGCCTGCTGGGGATTGCCCCGGTTGCTCCGGACGTGAACTTCATCGACGACGATTCGATGGCGCCGGAGGATGCGCTGGTGCCCCTGTTCTGGGTTTGGTACCCGAGCGCCCGGCAGATCCTGCACGAGGCCAAGGTATTCAACCAGGGAAATTCGGCACAACCGCTTTCCTTTGACATGTTGCTCAACGCCCGCAGGTTCAACGGGATGATCTATAAGGAAGACAACGTGCACGGAGACCGCGAGATACGCGATTACATTGCCGACAACGCGCTGTTCCAGCTCCTGGAGTCGCAGCGTATCAAAGAGCAGATCCGAAATCGCGAACAAGATATGTGGGCCTATTAAAAACGCCCTTTCCAATTCACATGTAGGACAGCCCCGGCCAGATAAGCCGGGGCTGTTTTTTTATCCGCCTTCCCTACCTTTGCAGCTATGTTTGATTACCTGATTGTCGGCTCGGGCCTGGCCGGGGTGGCCATGGCCGAAACCCTCCGGGAACGGGGCCGCACTATTTGCCTGTTCGACGACGCCTCCCGCAAGGCGTCCCTGGTGGCGGCGGGCCTGTACAACCCCGTGGTGCTCAAGCGGCTGAACCTCACCTGGAAAGGGGAGGAGCTCATGGATTTTTCCCTGCCGTTTTACGAGAAGCTCCAGCAACGGCTAAAGGGGCATTTCGATGAAAAGCTGCCCATCCTCAGGCGCCTGGCATCGGCGGAAGAACAGAATGCCTGGTTTGAAGCTGCAGACCGGCCGGGCTTGTCCCGCTTCCTGTCCACACGCCTGGTTCGAAATGTCCATGATGGCTTGCAGGCCCCCCATGGCTTCGGGGAGGTCCTGGAAACCGGCCGGTTGCACACGGCCCGCCTGCTCCATGCCTACCGGGAAGAGTTACATGAAAAAGGCCGGCTCCGGGCCGAGTCATTTGTTCACGGCGCCCTGGAATTAAACCGGGACCACCTGGCGTACAAGGGTATCCGGGCCCGAAGGATCATCTTCTGCGAGGGATTCGGGATGCGCGGCAACCCGTTTTTTGATTACCTGCCCCTGCAGGGCAGCAAGGGCGAACTCCTCACGGTGCGGATACCCGGTTTGGGGGAAACCCGGATCGTCAAATCGGATATCTTCCTGATCCCCCTGGGGGCAGACCGGTACAAGGTAGGCGCCACCTACGCCCGGAACGATTTTGACCCGGAACCCACGGCCCGTGCCCGGGAGGAACTCACCGCCAAACTCCGCAAAATCGTCAACCGGGACTTTGAAGTGGAGGGGCAATCCGCGGGTATCCGGCCAACAGTCCCGGACCGCCGTCCCCTGGTGGGCCGCCACCCGGAACACGATGCGCTATTTGCACTCAACGGGATGGGGTCGCGGGGCGTCTTGCTGGCCCCTTACGCAGCTGCCTGCCTGGCCGATTTCATGGAGGAGGGACGCCCCCTCCCGCCGGAGATGGACCTGTCCCGGTACGCGAAATTTTACGGCCGGACGGCTCCCTGATTCCCTTATTTTTCGGACTTTTGCAGGCGGACAGGGCATAGCGCCCGAAGGCGGACAGGGCGTAGCGCCCGACTAACAAGGCCATGAACCCATGATCAATGTACACAAGCTTACCGTCAGTTTTGCCGGGGAAGACCTCTTCTCCGAGGTTTCCTTCCGCCTGGGGGCGGGGGACCGGGTGGGTCTGATCGGGAAGAACGGTGCCGGGAAATCCACCCTCCTGCGCCTGCTGAGCGGGGAAACCCAGCCCACCTCGGGTACGATCGCCAGGGAAAAGGGCCTGCGCGTCGGATACCTGAAACAGGATATCGATTTTGAAAAGGGACGGACGGTCCTGGAAGAGGCCTACCAGGCCTTTGGGGAAATCAAGGCGCTGGAGAAGGAGCTGGAGCGCGTTAACCAGGCCCTGGCGGAACGGGACGATTACGAAAGCGAGGCCTATCACGACCTGATGGTCTCCCTGAGCGACACCACCCAGCGCTACGACCTGATCGGCGGGTACCGGTACGAAGGGGAAACGGAAAAAGTCCTGCTGGGTCTCGGCTTTAAACGCTCCGATTTCAACGCTCCCACCGAAACGTTTTCGGGCGGCTGGCGGATGCGGATTGAACTGGCCAAGCTCCTGTTGCAGGAAAACGACCTGTTGCTCCTGGACGAGCCGACGAACCACCTGGACATCGATTCCATTATCTGGCTGGAGGAATTCCTCCAGCAATTCCAGGGGGCCGTACTGCTCGTGTCCCACGACAAGATGTTCCTGGACCGGGTTACCAACCGGACCATCGAGATTTCCCTGGGCCGCATCTACGATTACCCGAAACCCTATTCCGAATTTTTGGAGCTCCGGGAGGAAATCCGCGAGCAGCAGCTCAACGCCCAGAAAAACCAACAGCGGGAGATTGAACAGGCCGAGCGGCTTATTGAGCGGTTCCGGGCCAAGTCCTCCAAGGCCTCCATGGCCCAGTCGCTGATCAAGAAGCTGGACAAGATGGAACGGATCGAGGTAGACCGGGAGGAAACCGGGGTCATGTCGCTTCGTTTCCCGTTGTCGGTCCGTCCCGGCAAGGTCATTGCGGAGCTGGAGGGCCTCTCCAAGGCCTATGGGGACAACCAGGTACTCCGGGATATCGACCTGCTGATTGAGCGGGGGAAGAAGATTGCCTTCGTGGGACAGAACGGGCAGGGCAAGACCACCCTGGCGCGGATACTGGTTGGGGAACTGGACCACAAGGGGACCTGCAAGCTGGGCCATAATGTCCAACTGGGTTACTTTGCCCAGAACCAGGCAGAATTCCTGGACGGGGAAAAAACCGTTGAAGAAACCATGGTGGATGCGGCGGACGAAAAATCCCGTCCCCGGGTCCGGGACATCCTGGGATCCTTCCTCTTCCGGGGCGAGGAGGTGGAGAAGCCCGTAAAAGTCCTTTCCGGGGGGGAGCGGAACCGGCTTGCCCTGGCGCGCATGCTGTTGCAGCCCTTTAACGTCCTGGTCATGGATGAGCCCACCAACCACCTGGACATCGCTTCCAAGCGGGTGCTCAAAGAGGCCCTCCAGCATTTTGAAGGCACCCTGATCCTGGTTTCCCACGACCGGGACTTCCTGCAGGGGCTCACCGGGGAGGTCTATGAGTTTCGCGATGGCGGCATCAAACCCTACCTGGGGGATATCGATTTCTATCTGGAGCAACGGCAGGCCGAGGATTTCCGGGCCATTGAAAAGCGAAGCCCGGAATCCCCGGAGGGAAAGAAGCAGGCGGGCACTCCAAATGACGGCAACGGGGGTGCTGCCGGCGGGGCGGATGCACACGCCAACCGGAAACGGAAAAAATCCCTGGGCAATAAACTGGGCAACCTGGAATCCCGGATTCACTCCCTCGAAAAGGAAATCGGGGAAATCGACCACCAGCTGTTGATGGACTACGATGCTACGATTGCCCACCCCGGCTTTTTTGACGACTACCAGCAGAAAAAGCAGGATCTGGAAAAGCTGATGAAGCAGTGGGAAGCGGTGGCAGCGGAGATCGAGGCACTCGGGTAAGCAGCTAGGTATATTGCTAAACCACAGAAATCCGGGTTTTCACAACAAAATACGCCCGTTTGTCGAATATTTGGGGTTCTTACAGCTCTGAATGTGTAATATTGTAAGTAAATTCTTTAATCAGGTGATGAAAAGACTCCTTACAGTTGTATGCCTTTTAGTCGGCCTGGCAGCCCTCGCAGAGGTGCCCGGGTCCGAGAAGCAGATCCTGGTGGACCTCTATGAGTCTACCAATGGAAAGCACTGGGTTCGCAAATGGAACCTGAAGGAACCCGTGGACACGTGGTACGGCGTTACGGTCCGCGACAACCGGGTTGTCGGGATTGAATTATTCCACAACAACCTGATGGGCCCGCTGCCGGAAAGCCTCGGGCAGCTCCAACAGCTGGAAACCCTGAACGTGGCCTTCAACAACCTGACGGGCCAGCTCCCGGCAACTATCTTTAAGCTTCGGAAACTCCGCGTACTGAAACTGGAGATGAACCGCCTGAAGGGCGAATTGCCCGAAACCGTCGGGAATTTGACCGAGCTCCGGGAATTATCCGTTTTCAATAACTTTTTGTCCGGCCGGATTCCCAATGGGATCGGTTCGCTGAAGCGCCTGGAGGTACTCAACCTGTCGAGCAACCAGTTTTTTGGCCGTATCCCGGAATCCATCGGGGAACTCAACAACCTGCGGGCCCTGGGCTTGTTTGAAAACCAATTATACGGCGATATTCCCGAAAGTATGGGGAACCTGGCCCAACTCAAGGAACTCGTGCTGTCCAATAACCGTCTGGGAGGTGCCATCCCGGAATCGTTTGGCCGGCTGGCGAGCCTTGAGGTCCTTCAACTCCAGAACAACGAATTCAATTCCTATCGGAACCTGGCGAACATGCAGACGGATAAGCTTCTCGTGTTCGACTACGACGAGGAGGAATCCGAGATCGACTTCAAAAACTTCGACTTTTCGCGGACCCGCATGGCCGACACGAAATTTGAGGACGACGTAGACAAGTAGCAGTTTAAGGTTAATGTATTGGAATGCAGTTGTTTGGGTGCCATAGGCACCCTTTTTTTATTACTTCCATTTAAGATATATTTAACGGAGGACGATTAAACTAATGGATAGTTTTGCGGTCTAATCCCTTGTCTAATCAACCCTCATGGATAAAAGAAAAATTATTTTATCGGTCCTCGGCATCCTGCTGATCGCGCTCTCGATCTATGCGGCGCAGGCGATTATCAGCAGCCGGACCACACCGACACCCCGGCCCAGTAAGGTGGTCAAGACCGTTTTTGTCGATACCGTGCGCAATACGTCCGTACCGATCATCGTCCCGGCCAACGGCACCCTTGTGGCCAGGAACCGCGTGGAGCTTTATTCGGAGGTGCAGGGCGTTTTCCAGCGCAGCAGCAAGCTCTTCAAGCCCGGGCAGAAATACAGCCGGGGTGAGCGCATCATTACCATCGATGCGGCCGAATACCGCGCAGGCGTCCAATCTGCCAAAAGCAACCTGTATAACCTGATAACCTCCGTCATGCCGGACCTTCGGCTGGACTACCCGGAGGTGAGCCCGAAATGGCAGGCCTACCTGACGAGTTTCGACCTGAACGAAACCACGCCGCCTTTGCCCGACATGCCGGACGAGAAGGAACGCTATTTTATTTCCGGCCGAGGCATCCTCACCAGCTATTACAATGTGAAAAACATGGAGGAGCGCCTGGCCAAGTACACCATCCGCGCCCCGTTCAACGGGGTGCTCACGGAAGCCCTGGTTACCGAAGGTACGCTGATACGTTCCGGACAGAAGCTCGGGGAATTCATCGATACGGGCGTGTACGAGCTGGAAGTGGCCATCAGCAAAACGTTCAGCGATCTGCTGGAGATCGGCGAGGAAGTGGAGCTCTCCAACCTGGAAGGGACCCGTACCTATTCCGGCACGGTTTCCCGCATCAATGCACGGGTAGACCAGAATTCCCAGACCATTACCGCATTTATCGAAGTCCGGGACCCCTCGCTTAAGGAAGGGATGTACCTGGAAGCCAACCTGAACGCCAAGAAGGAGCAGGATGCCATTGAGATCGACCGGGGTCTGCTGCTCGACAACGACCAGATATTCATCGTCAGGGACTCTATCCTGGACCTGATCGACGTCAACCCGGTTTACTTTACCGACAAATCCGTTGTACTCAAGGATGTCCCCGAAGGGGCAACCATTGTCTCCCGCCCGGTGGTGGGAGCCTACGCGGGGATGCTGGTAAAGGTTTATGAGGGGAACACCCAGACCAATTAACCGTATACCACCACCCGATGCGCAACCTTATCTCTTATTTCATCAAGTACCACGTGGCCGTGGACGTGCTGATCATCGCCTGTGTGATCTTCGGGATCTACGGGGCAAAAAACCTGAACTCCTCTTTTTTTCCACTGGTGGAGTCCCGGAACATTTCCATCAACATTGCCTACCCGGGGGCTTCCCCCCAGGAGGTGGAAGAGGGGATTGTCCTGAAGATCGAGGACAACCTCAAGGGCCTGGAAGGGGTGGAGCGGGTGACCTCGACGTCCCGGGAAAACAGCGGGACCATCAACGTCGAGATCGAAAAGGGGCGGAACATCGACTTTATGCTCCTGGAGGTCAAAAACGCGGTGGACCAGGTGCCTACCTTCCCATCGGGCATGGAGCCTCTGATCGTCTCCAAACTCCGGCCTGTCCGCCAGACCATCAGTTTTGCCATCAGTGGGGAGCAGATTCCGCTCGGCACGCTTAAGCAAATCGGCCGGCAGATTGAGAATGATATCCGCGGGATGGAAGGCATTTCCCAAATCAGCATTTCAGGATTCCCTGAGGAGGAGATCGAGATTGCCGTGGACGAAAAGAGCCTGCTGGCTTACAACCTGACCTTTACCGAGGTTTCCCAGGCCATTGCCAATGCAAACATCCTGGTTACCGGCGGGAATATTAAAACAGATACGGAGGAATACCTTATCCGGGCCAACAACCGGGCGTATTACGGGGATGAACTCTCCCACCTGATCATCCGGGGGGATGCCTCGGGAACGACCGTCCGCCTGCGGGACGTTGCCACCATCCGCGACCGGTTTGCCGAAAGCCCGAATGCCGCCTATTTTGATGGCAACCTCGCGGTTGACGTTTCCATCACCAGTACGAATACAGAAGACCTCATCACCTCTGCGGAGAAGGTCAAGGAATATATTGCGGACTATAACCAAAAGCACAACAACGTAAAGCTCAGCGTCGTCAGCGACCAGTCTACCACGCTGAACCAGCGCACCCAATTGCTGACCGAGAATGCCATTATGGGGATGATCCTCGTGCTGATCTTCCTCTCCCTTTTCCTGAACACGCGCCTGGCATTCTGGGTAGCCTTCGGCCTCCCAATCTCCTTTCTGGGAATGTTTATTTTCGCCCCGTTTTTTGACGTAACCATCAACGTTCTGTCCCTCTTTGGGATGATCATCGTGATCGGGATTTTGGTGGATGACGGTATTGTGATTGCCGAGAATATTTACCAGCATTACGAAAAAGGGAAAAAACCGATACAGGCGGCCATAGACGGCACTATGGAGGTAATCCCTCCAATCGTCTCTGCGATCATTACCACGATACTGGCCTTTTCCATTTTCTTTTTCCTGGACGGGCGGCTCGGCGAATTTTTCGGAGAGGTATCTGTTATCGTAATCCTCACCCTGGCTGTTTCGCTGGTAGAGGCATTGATTATCCTGCCGGCCCACCTGGCGCATTCCAAGGCGTTGCAACCGCATAGCAAGAAGCCCAAAAGCCGCATGGGGCAAGCTTTTGCCAAGTTGCGTGAAATCAACCGCATGGGCGACCGCCTGATGATGTGGATGCGGGATACGGTCTATGTGCCCGTCCTGAGTTTTGCCCTGAGACAGAAGATCCTGACCTTTGCATTTTTTATCGTTGCGTTTGTCCTGACCCTCGGCTCCATCGGGGGCGGGATCGTTCGGACCGCCTTTTTCCCAAACATCGCCAGTGACCGGGTTTCCGTGGAACTCGTTATGCCCAACGGGACCAATGAACGGGTCACGGACTCCATCATCGACATGATCGAAGAGAAGGCGCTCATTGTCAACCGGGAACTCACCGAACAGTATTTGCCGAATTCGGATAAGGAGATGTTCGAGAACATCATCAAGAGCGTCGGCCCGGGATCCTCCCAGGCATCCCTGACCATCAACCTGCTGCCCGGGGAGGAACGTCCCGATGCGGTAGGGTCGGATATCGTATCCAACCGGCTCCGGGAACTCGTGGGCCCGGTTACCGGGGTGGAAAGCCTGATCTTCGGATCCGGCGGCCGTTTCGGGGGTTCGCCCGTATCGGTTTCCCTCCTGGGGAACAACATTGAAGAGCTCAAGGGCGCCAAGGCGGAGCTTAAAAGCGCCATGGAAAACAATTCCCTTCTCAAGGACGTCTCGGACAACGACCCGGCGGGGATCAAGGAAATCCGGCTCGACCTGAAAGAGAACGCCTATCTGCTGGGGCTGGATTTGCGGACGGTGATGAACCAGGTGCGCGCCGGATTTTTTGGCGCCCCGGTACAGCGGTTTCAGCGCGGGCAGGACGAGGTGCGGGTATGGGTCCGATACGACCGGACGAACCGATCCTCCATCAACGATATGGACGAGATGCGGATCGTAACCCCGACCGGCGAGCGGGTTCCCCTCAAGGAAATTGCCGACTACGAAATCGTCCGGGGGGATGTGGCCATCAACCACCTGGACGGGCGGCGCGAGATACAGATTTCGGCGGATATCGCCGACGACGAGACCACCACGGCAACGGACATGTTGGCCTGGGTGCGGGGGGACGTCATGCCGGACATCCTGTCGCGCTATCCCACCGTTTCCGTCTCTTATGAAGGACAGAACCGGGAAGCCGCCAAGACTACCGATTCCATGCAGACCGCCGGCCTGATTGTGCTCCTGCTTATATACATCACCATTGCCTTTACCTTCCGCAGCCTGAGCCAGCCGATCATGCTGATCCTGCTGGTGCCATTCAGCCTCACAGCAGTTGCCTGGGGCCATTGGATCCACGGCTTTCCGCTCAACATGCTTTCCTTCCTGGGCATTATAGCCCTGATCGGCATCATGGTAAACGACGGCCTGGTACTGATCAGTAAATTCAATGGCAACCTGCGAAACGGCATGAAATTCGACGATGCCATTTTCGAGGCGGGCAAATCCCGATTCCGGGCTATTTTCCTCACCTCGATCACCACCATCGCCGGTCTGGCACCCCTCTTGCTGGAAAAGAGCCGGCAGGCCCAATTCCTCAAGCCCATGGCGATTTCAATCGCCTACGGAATCGGGTTTGCAACAGTGCTGACCCTATTGCTGCTACCGCTTTTCCTCTCGTTCAACAACCGGGTAAAAGTAAGCGCCAAATGGCTCAAGACCGGCGAACCTGTCTCCAAGGAGGAGGTGGAACGCGCCATCAAGGAACAACAACAGGAGGAAGACCACCGGGACGGACAGGCTGCCATCCAGGGACAGGCATCCCGGAAAGGTACTTCCCGCACATCGACCGAAAAAGTCGCCGAATATTAATTTGCATAGATGACACTACGTTTTACGATTCTACTCGTTGGCCTCTGCTGGCTGCTTCCCGCTAAGGCCCAGGATTCGCTTTTGACCCGGGAAGACGCCGTGGCCCTCGCCCTGGAAAACAACTTCGGGATCCAGGTGGCCCGCAACCAGGTGGAGATTGCCGGGAACAACGCAAGCATCCTGAACTCCGGGTACCTGCCAACCCTGACCGGCCAGGCCGGTGCAAATTACAGCCGGAACGATTCGCGTACGGAATTCCCGGGGCAGGTGGATGAAGAAGGAAACCCGCTGGCAGACGTGGAACTGAACAATGCGGAAACCCAGCAATACTCCGGCTCGCTCAACCTCAATTACACGCTCTTTGACGGGATGGGCCGGTTCTACAACTACAAGAGCCTCAAGGAACAGTACCGGCTCAGCGAACTCCAGGCCCGGGAGACTATAGAGAATACCGTTTTGCAGCTTTTCAGCGTGTATTTTGAAGTAGCCCGGCTCACTGAAAATGTGAACATATTTTCCGAGGCATTGCGCATATCCCGAGACCGGATCACCCGGGCGGAATACGCCTTTGAATTCGGCCAGAACACGAAGCTGGATATCCTCAACGCGCAGGTGGACGTGACCAACGACAGTATCAACCTGTTGAACGCCCGCCAGCAGCTGGCCAACGCCAGGCGCGACCTGAATGTCGTGATGAGCCGGGATCTCAATGAGGTGTTCCGGGTGGATACGATGATCCGGTTTACGCCCATGCCGCAGGTAGAAGGGTTTATCGAATCGGCCATGGAAAACAACGTGGCCATCCTGCAAACCGAGCGGAACCTGGCCATCAACGAATACGACATCAAAATCAACCGGTCCGGTTACCTCCCGACCATCGGGCTCAGCGGGTCCTACGGCTGGAACCGGAGCCAGAACCCCCCGCGGATCTTCGGAAACTTCCAGGCGCCCGGGACAAACAGTATCAGCTACAACCTGGCCCTGGGGGCAAGCCTTACCTGGAACCTCTTTGACGGGGGCGGCACCACGGTTCGGGTGAAAAATGCCCGGATCGCCTATGAGAACCAGGAACTGTTGCAGCGACAGGTGGAACTCGAGGTAACCCGCGATATCCAGAACGCCCTGGCCATTTACGAGAACCGGCTGGAGATCTTCCATATCCAGGAACAGAACGTATTGACCAACCAGAACAATTTCGAGCGTTCCCGGGAGCAATTCCAACTCGGGCGGATCACCTCCATCGAATTCCGTCAGGCCCAGATCAACCTGCTCAACGCCCAGACCAATAAGAACCTGGCCAAGTACGACGCAAAACTGGCGGAATTGCAGCTGTTGCAACTTACCGGGCAGCTGCTGAACCTGGAGTTTTAAATACTGCGGGTATTTTGCGCAGGGATCGCGTATATTGAACACAGGGGAAAGGCCGGGGGTATTCCCCATACGGTAAGGCCCCCATTACAATCCGTATCTTTGCGGCATGGAAGAGCACTTCTTTCAATGCCCGTACTGCTGGGAAACGATTTCGTTTCTCATCGACACCTCCGTGTCCTCCCAAACCTATATTGAAGACTGTGAGGTTTGTTGCAATCCCATGGAGATTACAGTGGCGTGCGACGGCGCGGGCATCCGGTCCTTTGAGGCCCGTGTGCTGGGGCAATGAACCGGCCAGGGGCTACTGCTCCCAATACAGTTTATCACCCTTTTTTTCTATACAGCTGCTTTGCCGTACTTTAGACACTTGTTAATCCCCGAAAGCTACGTATGATGATGAGACTTTTCCGAAATATTCGCCTGCTTGTCCTGGCAGGAGGTTTAATACTTGCCGCCTGCCGCGATGCGGACGGTCCGTCTTCCCACCGCGGAGATGCCCAGCGGGCGGATCAGGCAGCCGGGGCACAGCTGCCGGAAAAAGCCAGGGCCGGATCCCCGGAGGCGCACCAAAACAGCGTACACCCGGATTCGGTTCCCGAAGGCATGGTGTATATCCCGTCGGGATCGTTCCTGATGGGTGGAAAATCCGACCAGGCCAGCCCGGATGAATTGCCGCGGCGTTCCGTACAGGTGGCCGGGTTTTTTATGGACCGCACGGAAGTGACCAACCGGGAATTTGCTGCATTTGTAGATGCCACCGGCTATGAAACTGTTGCGGAAAAGCCCATTGATTGGGAAGCGATGAAAACCCAGCTGCCCCCCGGCACCCCCAAACCGCCCGATTCCCTGCTCCAGGCGGGTTCCCTGGTATTCCATGCCACCGACCGTCCGGTAGACCTCCGCGACCTGAGCCAGTGGTGGCACTGGACCCCGGGCGCCAACTGGAAGCACCCGGAGGGCCCGGAAAGCGACCTTGAAGGGCGGATGGACCACCCGGTGGTACATATTGCCCTGGACGACGCCCTGGCCTATGCCCGATGGGCAGGAAAACGGCTGCCGACTGAAGCGGAGTGGGAATGGGCCTCGATGGGCGGCCTGGAGGACCCCAAATACCCCTGGGGAAATGCGCCTATTTCGGAATCTGCCGACAAGGCCAATTTCTGGCAGGGGATATTTCCCTATAGCAACGAGCAGGCCGATGGCTATCTGCGAACCGCCCCGGTGGGCACTTACCCGGCCAACGGATACGGCCTGGTGGATATGGCCGGGAATGTGTGGGAATGGTGCCAGGATAAATACCGTTCGGATACCTACCAGCTGGAGACCACCCCCACGGACCGCATGAACCCGCGGGGGCCGGATACTTCTTTCGACCCCAGCGAACCCCTCGCCGAGAAATACGTGATCCGCGGGGGCTCTTACCTTTGTAATGACAGTTATTGCAGCGGTTACCGGGTTTCCAGGCGGATGCGCGCCACCCGGGATTCCGCCTTTGGCCACACCGGCTTTCGCTGTGTAAAGGACGCGGAGTAGGTAGTTCCGCAGATCCATATCCGTTGCAGGGGGAAGCTAACCGGATGCATCAATGGGGCCACCGGTTCAGGTGCGGACCATGTAGTATTTTTTAATCTGTTTTTTCACATAGAGAAACCGGGCGATCCCGATGGCCAGGAGAATGGGGGAGAGGGATAGCAGGAAGTAACCGAGCTCGGCGATTTCCTCCAGAACTGTGAGTTTCAGAATGGCCACCCCGGAACTCAGGAATACAATAAATGTCCTGAAATAGGCCAGGAAGGTGCGTTCGTTGGCCAGGCGGGTCCGTTCTACGGCCAGGTCGTCCGAGCGGCTGAGGTCTAATCGTTTCTTTTTTGCCATGCTAACGGGATTTGGTTGTCAGCTCAAAGTTAACAGGTTAGGACAATTCCCTGGCAACCCTGCCGGTATTCAACCGGTAAATCAACCCAACCAGCAGTACCACACCGCCCCCCAGGGCCCATGGGAAGTACGCTTTAAAGCGTTCATTGCGCTCCGGGTCCCTCCAGGCAGTTATTTCGTAGTCGAAGGCCAGGAAATTCGAAAGGACCAGCAACAGGGAAACGGCCAGGAAGCAGAGGACGACGGTCAGCAACGGTCGGGACCAGTCCCTTCGCCTGAGCATCCCGATGGCGCCGAAAAGCCAGAGCAGGTTCAGGAGGGTGAAAAGGGCGGCAAACAGCCGCAGGTTCGAATAAAAAACAACCTCCAGCATGTTGTGGGCCGGAAAGGTGGCGCTGTCTACAACGCCCTCCGCATACAGCTTGAATAGAAGCACATTGGGCAGGATGCTGATAAACAGGAAGAGGGATGACGCCAGTACAAAAAGCCAACCCCAGAACCGGATAAACCGGGACCCGGAGGATCTTGCCGGAATGTCGCTTTGGGATGTACGCATCATAATCGCCCTGCATAATTACTATTTTCCTGTTGAGCGGCACGAGGAGCAGGCTGGAATTAACGTTCCTTTAAGGTCAAAATAGGATAGAAACCGGGTAAAATCGCTATTTCACGGGAAGGAAGGCCCGCTTAGTTTTGCAGAAAAACTAAATGGCTATGTCGAATATCAAATGGAATTACTGGATCCCCGTACTGGGCGTGGCGGCCATTTTGCAAAACCATGGATCCTACCTCAACAATCGGGAAGAACGCCTCCTGGTTCTTTTTCATGTCCTGACCGCCTTCTTTGGCCTGGCAGCCCTGTTCCTGTCGTTTATCTAGACGAAAAGCCGGACCAGCAGATACAATACAGAGGGGCAGAGCAGGCACCCGATCCCGGTATAGAACGTAGCGGTAAGCGCTCCGTAGGGTACCAGGCGGGCATCCGTAGCCGCCAGCCCGGCCACCACACCGCTGGTGGTTCCGATGAGCCCTCCGAAGACCATGGCCGAATGCGGGTTGTTCAGGCCGATATATCGGGCGATAAAAGGGGTGCCGATAGTGGCCGCCAGGGTTTTGACCACCCCCGCTGCCACGGAAATGGCGATGACATCCGACGTGGCCCCCAGTGCGGTCCCGGTTACCGGGCCCACAATATACGTGCAGGCGCCGGCGGCGATGGTGGTAATATCCACCGGATTGGAATACCCGAGGGCCAGGGCCACCATCGCCCCGGCGACAAATGCGATCAACACGCCGGAGAGCAGCGCAACCACCCCGGCCTTGCCTGCCTGCTTGATGGTTTCCAGGTCGGCCCCCATTGCAGTGGCTACCACGGCAAAATCCCGGAACATGGAACCCCCGAGGACGGCCATTCCGGCAAACAACGGGTGGTCTGCTATCCCGCGCTCCCCTCCCAGGAAGGCCAGTCCCAACCCAATAAGTATAGCCAGGGCGGCCCCGGGCAGCCTGCCCCGGGTCAGGTATCGGGAAATGGCGTAGGCAGCCCCCATAATCAGGCCCACCACCAGGAAGGCCAGGATCAGGCCGTTCCTCTCAATCAGCGTTTCTACCCCGTCCATTATTTCAGCGGATTTTGGCCGCGATCGGACGGCCGGCCGATGCGCGAAAGCAGAGGTACGAGCAGGAACCCGGCTATGGTGGCGCCGAGGCCGGCGAGTACCGCCACCCAACCGCCCCCAAAGGCGGCGTGGACGTTCAGGGTAGCTGCCATGGCAACAATGATGGGGATATACATGGCGCTCCAGAAGGCGATTCCGGATTCGGAGGTATCGGAAAACCAGCCCCTCCTGCGCAGGTACAGGCTAACGAGCATCAGGAGGAACATCGCAAAGCCCACCCCGCCGATATCCCCGGGGATACCGATCAACTCGCCCAGGAGCTGGCCGAGGAATTTCCCGGCCAGGAAGCAACCGCACAACAAAGCAACCCCATATATCTTCATCCGGTGGTATCTGACGGTTTAAAAGAATCCTTCAGGGCATTTTTGGTAACCTTCCCCAGCACATTCCGGGGCAATTCATCCACAAACAGGTACAGGCGGGGGGTTTTGTATCCCGGCAGACGCGTTTTTAACCATTCCGTTAGTTGTTCGGTGTCCGGTTGCCGGGTACCTGGGACGATGGCGGCCCCGATAACCTCCCCCCACTCCAGGTCGGGGACCCCAACCACGCCGCAATCTTTTACCTCAGGATGGGTCCGGAGTACTTCTTCGATTTCCAGGGCGGATATTTTATACCCCCCGGATTTGATGATGTCCACGGAATTCCGGCCGAGGATCCGGTAACTCCCGTCGTCCCACTGGGCGATGTCGCCCGTGCGGAACCAACCGTCCTGGGTGAATGCCTCTGCAGTTGCCTCCGGCCGGCCCCAGTACTCCCGAAAGACATTGGCGCCCTTTACCTGGATTTCCCCGGGACTCCCGTGGGGTACCTCCTGGTTTTCTTCATCCACCAGCCGGACCGATACCCCCGGCAAGGGCTGCCCGATATAACCCGGCCGTCGCAGCCCGTCATAGGGGTTGCTGATGGCCATGCCCATTTCGGTCATCCCATACCGCTCCAGCAAGGTATGCCCGCTGATCTCCCGCCACTGTTCCAGTACGCTGACCGGCAGGGCCGCAGAGCCCGAAACCATCAGCCTGAATTTTTGCAATTGCCCGCTGATGGCTTCCCGCTCTTTTTCCGGCAGGGTTTGGTAGTGCGCAATCAGCTTAAAATAAATGGTGGGCACGGCCATAAACAGGTTTACCTGCCCCCTCAGAAAGGCCTCAAATACCTTCCCGGGTTTGAATTTTGGCAGGAATTCGCAACATGCGCCGCTCCAAAGGGCGCAGCAGAGCATATTGACAATCCCGTGTACGTGGTGCAGCGGGAGTACATTGAGGATGTGGTCGTCGGCCTGCCATTTCCAGGCTTCTGTCAGGGCGGTAATCTGCGCTTCCAACCCGGCGTGAGTGGTAACCACCCCCTTGGGCGACCCGGTGGTCCCGCTCGTGTAGAGGATCATCGCGCGCCGTTCCTGCCCGAGTGTTGGCAGACGGCCCTGTTCCGCCCCGAGTGCGGTGTAGGGAACCAACTTGCTGATGGCTCCCAGGGGTTCGAGGAACTCCCGGTATTCCTCCGTGCAAATGACGGCATCTGCCCCGGTATCCCGGACAACGTATTCCATGGATGGCAACGGGTGTTTCTCGCACAGGGGCACCGCAATGCCGCCCGCCCGCCAGATCCCCCATTGGATACAGACGTAGGCAAACCCCGGCGGGGCCAAAAAGGCAATTCGCGCCTCTTCCAAATCGGCTGCCCCACCCAGCAGGCCCAGGGCCAGCTTGCGGGATTCCGACAGCAGTTGGCCGTATGAATAGCTGCTTCCCGCGCACTGAATGGCTGTTCGGTCCGGGTGCTTCCGGGCGCGCTCAATCAATGGGAGTGATAGATTATTTTCCATGGTCTGGCGGCATTGATGTGGGTCTAAAGTACTAAATTCCCTGTTGCCGAACCGGCGTTGAACCAACGGGGTTATGCAACCCAAAAATATTAGTACCTTTTAGGACCATAGACCATAGACCATAGACCAATGAAAACATCTAAAGGGCCCGCCAAAGGCCCGAACACCAACAAAAGGCGCGATTTCCTGAAGAAAAGCGCCCTGGCATCTTCTGTATTTATCGTACCCCGCCATGTGCTGGGCGGCCCGGGGTTTATCGCCCCGAGCGACCAACTGAACCTGGCAGCCATCGGTGCAGGGGGCAAGGGACGCAGCGATATTATGAACGCATCCGTTGGGGGGCGCGAGCGGGTAGTTGCCCTTTGCGACGTGGATTTCTCCGGCTCGGCGGCCGCCTCGGTGGAATCCTTCCCCAAGGCAAAGCTCTTCAGCGATTACCGGCGGATGCTGGATAAGAAAAAGAATATCGACGCGGTGACCATCTCCACCCCGGACCATATACATGGACCGGCCGCAAAAGCGGCCATGGAGCGGGGTATCCACGTGTATGTGCAGAAACCGATGACCCATAACATCCGGGAGGCCCGGATGCTCACCGAGATGGCGCGGGAGAATAAGATCGTCAGCCAGATGGGGAACCAGGGCGGCTCCAACCCGCTGCTCGGGATGGTCCAGGAGTGGGTGGATTCGGGCCGGCTTGGCAAGATCCACAAGGTGGAAGTCTGGACCAACCGGCCGGTCTGGCCCCAGGGCTTTGCCATGCCTGCCCCGGACCCTTCTCAAAAGCCCGAGGCTTTGGACTGGGACCTCTGGCTGGGGCCGGCCCCCGAGACCCCCTATATCCCGAATATCCACCCGTTTAACTGGCGGGGTTGGTGGGATTACGGCACGGGCGCTTTGGGCGACGTGGGTTGCCACCTGATCGACATCCCCTTCCGCACCCTGGGCCTGAAATACCCCAAGGATGCAGAATGTAGCGTGGGTACGGTATTTACCCAGATGTGGACCCCGGATTACCACCCGGAAGGCTGCCCGCCCTCGTCCTTTATTACGTTGCATTTCGACGCCACCGAAAAGACAGGTTCACCTATCGAGATGACCTGGAGCGACGGGGGGATCCGACCGTCCCACCCGGAAATCATCCCGGCCGACCAGGACATCGGCGGCCACGGCAGTGCCAACGGCGTACTGATCCACGGAGAGAATGGGATCATCTCCACGAATATCAACGACAGTTCGCCCCTGATGCCCAAGCTGTACCTGAATGACGGCACGACGGAATTCGGCCCGGAAGTGGAGGAGAACGAAGAGCCGGAATACGGACACCAGCGCAAGTGGGTGGATGCCTGCAAGGCGGGCTTCGGCAGCGAGGAGCACCTGGCCCTCACCTCGTCCTTTGACTATGCCGGCCCCATGACGGAAACGGTGCTCATGGGGAACCTGGCTATCCGCAGCTACATGCTCCGGCGGGAGGTGACCGGCGAGAACGGCCGGCCCCGGCAGGAGTTCTACGGACGCAGGAAACTGCTTTGGGACGGCGAGAATATGAAGATCACCAACCTGGAGGAGGCCAACCAGTTTGTCACCCGTACCTACCGGGAGGGGTGGGAGATGTAGGCGATTTGCCAATTTGCCAATTTGCCAATTTGGCAATGAATCAATTTGGAAATGAGTCAATTTGGAAATTTGGCTATGGGCAATGCTGCCCCGGGACGGAGGGGATTTTCGCAATTAACTTCGTAAAAAAGCATGTAGTTTTAACTTTACCTGTATGTCCAGTCAGGAGCCTTCCAATGGAATTTTATTAAGTAAAACATGAAGACATCACAAACAAGGGACCTCTCCGAAACCCGGGGTTTGGTGGGAGACCTGTTCCCGGAACTACCCGCGGGGGAGGCCTGGGAGCGCTACCGGCTTACGGATGCGCAGCTTGCCTTTTTTGAGGAAAACGGCTTTCTGAGCGGGGTAAAGATCCTGGACGACGACCAGGTGGATGCCCTCCGGCTGGAGCTTGAGCAACTTATGGACCCGGGCCACCCGGGGCATCATCTGTTTTATGAGTTCCATTCGAATGAATCGTCGGATCCGGATACCGTGCTCTTCCATTCCCTGGGGCATTGGCGCATAACCCCCGGGTTTCACGACGTATTGTGGAACCCCCGGTTTGTGGTCCCTGCCAGCCAGCTGCTGGGCGGCAAAGCTGTCCGATTCTGGCACGACCAGCTGTTTTGCAAACCCGCCCGGCACGGGGGCGTGGTGGCCTGGCACCAGGACTACAGTTACTGGACCCGCACCACCCCCCTGCAACACCTCACTTGTTGGGTAGGCCTGGACGATGCCACAGCGGATAACGGGTGCCTGCAATACATCCCCGGCAGCCATAAATGGGACTTGCTGGAAAAGATCGAACTGGCCGGTTCCATGGACAGCCTCCGGGACCTGCTGAACCCCGGGCAAATCGCACAATACGAAAACCGGGTGGCAGCGGAGATGCCGGCGGGATACGCCACGTTCCACCACCCCAAGATGGTCCACGGCTCCTATGAAAACCGATCGGACAAGCCCCGGCGGGCTTTTGTCCTGAACGTCTTTGCCGACGGTACCCGTTCCAATTCCGATGAGGTTTTACTCAATGGGGTGCCCCCGATTAAAAAAGGGGAACCCATGGGCGGCAGGTTCTTTCCGCTGTTGTTTAAACCACCGGCTGCGCATGGGGAGTAACCCGGCGTAACGGGATTCGCAAACCGGCCGACCGGCGTTGTTTTGAGAACCGGCCTATAAGGCCCGCTTCAAGCCGTCGATAAGCTGAGCGACCTCTTCGGGGCTCGTGTAGTGCACAAAGGAAAGGCGTATCACCCCCGGGTCGGTTGGAAGTTTCATGTCCTTAAGCGGCCGGACGGCATAGAAGTGTCCCATCCCGGTCATCAGCTGGTATTTTGTAAGGGCTTCATAAACCTGGCCCACGGTCTTTTCCAGGGGCAGAATGGAGACGATGGGCGCCCGGTCTTCCGGGGTGTTTGGCCCGACAATCCGGACGTCCTCCCTGCCGGTTAGGAATTCCAACAAGGGTTGCAACAGGCCCTTTTCATGGTCGCGGAACATGCGGTTCAACAGATCCCGGCGTTTTGGGGGCTCCGCCTCCCCCGGAAAATGATGGGCGTATATGGCATCGAAATAGTCTGCCATACCGGCTGCTGCAGCCACCTGGGCGTGGTCGGGCCCCGCGGGGGTAATTTTATGGCGGAGGCTGTCTTTCTTAAAAAAGTGCGCCTGGTTCTCCATTTTTTCCAGCAGGTTGCGTTCCACATACATGACCCCCAGGTGGGGCCCGAAGGTTTTGTAAGCGGAAAACATGTAAATGTCCGCTCCAAGGCCCTTCACATCCGGAATCTCGTGGGGGGCCCAACCAACCCCGTCCACCACGGTGCGCACCCCGCGGCTTCGGGCCATTTCGGAGATTTTCCGAACCGGGTTAACATGGCCGATAACATTGGAACAATGCGGGTAGGCTACCATCCGGGTCTTGTCCGTAAACAAGCGGCTGAGCACCTCCGGGTCGAGGACCCCGGTAACCGGGTCCACATGCCATTCCACAATGTTCAGGCCGCGTTCCCCGAGCCGTCGCCAGGCGCCGGCATTTGCCTCGTGGTCCTGGCAGGAGACGATGATTTCATCCCCGTCATCCCACAGCGGGCGCAGCGCATTGGCCAACACATAAATGTTCTGGGTGGTGGAGGGGCCGAAATGGACTTCCAGCGGGTCGGCACCCATATATTCGGCGATCCGCCTGTAGGCCTCGTCCATCAACTGGCCGGCCCGGGTGGAGGCAGGATAGGGATAGTAGGGCTGTACCTTATTCCCGGTATAGAACCGCGTTAACCGGTCTACCACCTGCCGGCAAGGGTAGGAGCCCCCGGCATTTTCAAAGAAGGCCCAGCCTTTCAGCCCGGGTTGGGAGAACGCCGGAAATTGGGAGCGGGTAAAATCCAGGTCTAGCGTCATGTCTTTCTCTTTGATGATTCTCCGGGAAGGTATAAAAAGTTTTGGGGAGTGGCCCGGCAGATATACGCTTTGATGCGCATCCGGTTAATCCGTATCTTAACAGGATGAACAAGCTAATAGAACAAATTATGAAAAGGATAGTAGCATCTGCCAAACGGAAATTCCCGCTTTCTGGTTTGGCTAAAGGGATTTCGCGCAACGGCGTGCTTGCGCTGGCATTCCTGATCCCGTTTCTGGCGAGTGGACAGGAGATTTCACAGGCTGCCCCGGTGGTCTCCCCGGAATTGGCTGCAAACAACTCGGTGACTTTCCGGATTTCGGCACCCCAGGCAGCTGAGGTCCTACTTACCGGGAACTGGATGCCCACAGCCCCTGCGCCCGAGGGCGGCTTTGCCCAGGAAATGACCCCCCTGGAAAAGGGGCAGGACGGTATTTGGACCGTAACCGTCCCGACCATGGAACCCGAATTGTACGCCTACGCCTTTATGGTGGACGGGGTGCGTACCCTGGACCCGGCCAACAAGAACATCGTACGGGACGGCCGCTTCAGCACGGCCAGCGTGCTTTACGTGCCCGGAGAAGCTTCAGACCTTTACTGGGCAAAAACCGGGCCCAAGGGCAGCGTGAACCAGGTCTGGTATGAGTCGCCCACCCTGGGCCTTACCCGGCGGATGTTTGTTTACACCCCGCCCGGGTATGCGGAAAGCAACGAAAATTTCCCGGTGCTCTACCTGCTCCACGGCGGCGGGGGCGACGAGGAGGCCTGGTCTACCCTGGGTGCGGCCCAGAACATCCTGGACAACCTGATCAATGCCGGCCAGGCCGAGCCGATGCTGGTGGTCATGACCAACGGGAACCCGGACCAGGCGGCCGCCTTTACTGTCAGCCCGAAGTTGGATACCGAACCCCAGGGCGCCGGCGGAATGGCCAATATGCTCTTTGAGAAAAGCCTTGTCAACGACGTGATCCCCTATATCGAAGCGAATTACCAGGTAAAGACCGGTAAAGAAAACCGGGCGCTGACCGGCCTTTCCATGGGTGGGTTGCAAACGATGAATACCACATTTGAAAACCCGGGGATGTTTGATTACATCGGGGTGATGAGTATGGGGTTTGCCGACCTGAGCCGATTCGGGATCGAGATTGACCATTCCAAAAGGGAGCAGCAAATCAAAGCGCTGGCAGCGGCCGAACCGCAATTGTACTGGATTGCCTGCGGCAAGGACGATTTCCTATATGAAAGCGTGGTGACCATGCGGGAGAAGCTGGACGAACTGGACTTTGATTATGTATACCGCGAAAGCCCCGGGGGCCATACCTGGACGAATTGGCGAATTTACCTCTCGGAGTTTGCGCCCATGTTGTTTAAGTAATCTATAGGTTTTGAAGATTTGGGTTCCGGCACGAAATATCCTGCTGCTGGTCCTCCTGGCAATAGGGACAGCCCGGGCTCAAACTGCGACTACCAGCAACCCGGGGCCCCTTCCTGCGGGGGAAGTGGTGGAGGCCATTCCCCTGGGGAATGAGGGGACGGAAAGCTACGCTGCCTACCTGGCCGGTACCGCACAGCCGGGGCGGCCCCTGCCCGTTTTGATCCTGTTTGACCCGGCGGCCCGGGGAGTGCTTGCCGTAAACGCATTCCGGGAGGTGGCCGAGGCCTACGGATTGCTGCTGGTGGGGTCCAATGCCTCCCGCAACGGGCCGTATGAGCGGAATTTTGAAATTGCCAACCGGCTGTTTTCCGAAATTTTCAGCAAGTACCCGATTGATGAAAACCGGGTATTCCTGGCGGGATTCAGCGGGGGTTCGCGCCTGGCAGCTTCCATTGCGGTACTCACCGGACAAATAGCCGGGGTTATTGGATGTGGTGCAGGGTTCGACAGTTCGGCGGGGTACCTGCCCGGGCCGGGGACCGGGTTGCTGTACGCCGGGGTGGTTGGGACCCGGGACATGAATTTTCCGGAAATGCACCACACGCGGGAGTGGTTGCAGAAGCTGGAAATAGAGAACAAACTGATTGTTTTTGAAGGCGGCCACCACTGGCCGGGTCCCGGGGAGCTCCTCCGGGCGATGGACTGGCTGATGCGGGCCGGGCAGTTGCAGGCGAATTTCTCGTTGGAGCCGGGAAGGGCCGATGCCGCCCTTGCACGTGCCCTGGATGCTGCCCGGGCTTATCGGGATTCCGGCAGGTTGGTCAATGCCCTAATGGAGTACCGGGATATCCGCAAATGGTATGGGGAACTTCTTGAGACGGATTCCCTGTCGGGAAGAATCGACGCCCTGCAATCTTCGCCGGCCTACCGGGCCGAAGCGGAGCAGCTGGAGCAAATCCTGGAAGAGGAGGAAGCCTGGACCACCCGGTTCCGGGAGCTTGCTGAGCGGCATTTGGGCGAAGGGGAAGGCCGGGGCTACAACCGTTGGGAATCCGCCTGGGGCAGGTTCCGAAAGAAATTTGAGGGGGAGGAAGGCGTGCAGGTTGCCGCGATGCGCGAGCGCGTGGAAGGCTTTGTTTTTGCCTTTTGTATCGAACGGGCCAACACCTACCGGGCCGCTGGCCAATACGAACAATCCCTGGAGCTGAGCCGCCTGCTGACCTCGGGTTTCCCGGACCGCCCGTATGCCTGGATCCGGGCGGCCGAAGACCACGCGCGGTTGGGGCAGGACGAGGCGGTCTTCGGCGCTTTGGCAAAGGCTGTTACCCTGGGGTTTTCCAACCCGGGGGCACTCCGGTCCAACCCCGCCTTTGGACCTTACGTAAACCGGGATGCCTGGCATTCGCTTTTTGCCGGGGTGGATGAGGTACCCTGATTGCGATTTCAGGGATATCCGGGTCGGAATATTCCCTGATCTTTACTAAATTACAATCGGGGAAACGGGCAGGATACAAAATGCACCGGGCATACCATTCGGGGAGATGGAAAAATACAAGCGATTATATGTATGGATGATCGGCCTGTTTGCGATTGTTCAAATCAGCATATTCTACTATTACTGGCCGCGATTTACCGAGCAGACCTGGGAAATCCATTTTCACTATTGGCTGGTGACCGCTTGGTACCTGATGCTCATTGCACAGCCCTATTTGATTTCTGTGAATAACATTGCAAGGCACCGGACGCTCGGCGTCATCGGGTTTGTCCTGGCGGGAGGCGTTATTTTTACCGGTTTGAGCCTGTTGGATGTCCCCCTGAAGCTGGCAGAAGCGTATGACCCTTCCCGACCCGGCCCCCCAATTTCCTTCTACTATGGAACGCTGATCATCGAAGGGATTTCCATGATCGCCTTCGGTTACGCCATCGTTAAAAGCATCCTGCACCGCAAGGAAATCCACGAGCATTCGTGGTGGTTGATCGCAGGGGCCTTTTACATGATGCCCCCGGCCCTGGGGCGTGGCATGATTATTTTTTGGCGGCGGATCCTGTCCCCTGAAAATTTTAAGCCGGTTATTGTATTGGCAAGTACGGAGGTTATTTACCTGGGCCTGTTCCTGTGGTTTACCGCGAGGTTTGGCAAATTTCGCCATGCGGCTACCGCCATTGGCCTGCTCCTGATTGTATTCCGTATGCTGCGGTTTCCCATGGGCGCCTCAGAAGCTATCCAGGAATTCCTCCACGGTTGGATCAAGTGGCGATGAGAATTTGCCACCATGTTAATTTATCGGATAAAGCAACCACTCTGCAATTGGATTTTTTTCTCCTTGAGGCCGTTTACCAGGTTGGTTATTTTGACTTTTGTTTCAGACCCCATGAGTACGTTCAAGCCCAATTTCGGCGGGCCCGAAGCGGCTATTTTCTGTAACACGCGTTCAAAAAATTCAATTCCCTTTTTTGTCTGGTCGGTTTTTTCCTGACTTTTCATCCCGAGTTCAAGCAGGATTTCAGACATATGAGAGGCGGGTTGCAGGAAGCTGATATCGGGATTATCGGCCCAGGGGACCGGGTAGGTAATGGGTTCCGGTCCAAGTTTAAAGATATCGTAATAGATAAATTTACCCCCCGGTTTTAATACGCGGCTGATTTCCCCATAAAAGGCATCCTTTCTTTCGATGTTCATTTGCACGTGCTGCGTCCACACGGCATCGAAGGATGCATCCGCAAAAGGCAGGGATGTGGCATCGCACTGCAGGAATTCCGTTTTCTCCGATAGCCCCACAAGGTCGGAGAGTTTCCGCGCTGTACGGATAAATTCGCCTGAAAGATCGACACCTACAACCTGGCAATCGAATTCATCTGCCAGCATCCGGCAGGGGCCGCCTAAGCCGCATCCTACATCCAGGAGTTTGGCACCATGCAAGCCTGCCCTTTCGGCAAGTTCTCGGGAAACCTCGGCACCCCGGACATGAAACTCATCCACTGCAGCTATATCGCTTCTGCGGACGTGCTTCAGGTCCACCCCCAATTCACCAAGTCGTTTCAGGATATCTTCGCTGAGCCGCTCCCGATAGTAATGTGCTTCAATTGCTGAATTTTTAAGATCGGACATAATATATCTGGTTTTGGTTATTGCGTATTGGGGGAGCCCGTTTGTGTCTCCCTTTCCATCCAATGGGGAATGGTCCGGGACCTGTTGGCCCGGCCTATGATGTTTTTGTACAAACTGGGTTTACGGGCCCGCTTGTATCGGGTCCCGCCGGCCAGCTCCAGTTTTTTCCTGTCCAGTTGGGCGGTAGCGATCTGGGCATCAAAAGACTCGGTTTCCGCTAGTATTTCCCCATATGGGTCCAGGATCATGGCATTGCCATTTTTCAAATGGTCCCCGTCGTAGCCAATGGGGTTTGAGAAAGCATAAAAGACCCCATTGTCGTAGGCTCGCGCCGGCAACCACCGCATAAGCCAGCCGCGGCCTTTGGGCCCCTGGAATTCTGCCCGGAGGATATCCGGGTGGGTGTCCCGGTTCTCCCAGAGTTCGTGGGCTACATACCCCCGACCCGGCATGGCAGATGGCGTACAGCCTGTCACATGGGGGGCAAATATCAACTCGGCTCCCAACAGGCTCGTTGCCCGAACATTTTCGATGATGTTATTGTCGTAGCATATCAAGATACCGCATTTCCATCCCATTAAATCAAATACGCAGTATTCCGCCCCGGGTTCGATATGCGGGTTGATGAAGGGGTGGATCTTGCGATACCTGGCAACCAGGCCTTCCCCTGTCACGCAAATGTAGGTGTTGTATACCTTCCCATGGTCTACTTCCAGCAGCCCGGCCAGGATGGTCAGGCCGGTTGTTCGGGCCAGCCCGATCAACTGACGCGTACTCGGACCGTCCGGCACGCTTTCCGCCAGGTTCAACAACGCCTCCCTGTCCAGGTTCCGGGTATGGGTGTAGGCCGTAATGCACATCTCGTGGAAACTGATAACCTTCGCCCCGGCGGTTGCAGCCTTGCGCGTCAAATCAGTAATAACGGACAGGTTGTAAGACTTATCTGCATCCCTGGGTTCGAATTGGGCGACGGCAATTTTCATTGGGATGGTTGGATTAATGGAACATACCGGAGCACCGCCCGGGAATATACGCTTAACCTGGTGACACCTTGTGGCATTAGGCAGGGCAGATTGGGATAAAACCGTCCTAAAATAATAAAATCCAGGCAATTGGGTATTTGGGGAGCCAAAAGCGTCAAAATCTGTTGCCTCTCGGTCAAACGGGGCCAGCTTAAAATTACATTTTGTTGAGATGAAATTCTGAGGACAGAAGGCATGTTTTGAAAACCACCTGCCGATTAAGAAACTTGTCAAACCAGTATCGATCATGAAGCTATCCAGATACACCAAACGCGCCATCGGGGGCGGCCTGTTTTCCCTATTCTTTATTTTTCTGAGTTCCTGGCTTTTGGGGACTTTAAGCGGATATGAGGCCAAAGTCCTCATCAAGAATTCCCTTTCCGGGCTGAACGTGCTGTGCAATACCATCGTCCTGGCGTCGGCGACGATACTCGCCCTGCTATTGACTTTGCTCGGCCTGAGTTCTACAAGTAATTCGAAACTCAAGGAAAGCCATTACAGGCACGTCATGCAAATTGCCCGGGTGGATACCGTGGTCTTCATCATGTCCCTGCTGTCCTTCCTGATATTCAACCTGCCCATCACTGAATCCGAAAATGTACCGGCCAATTGGTTTACGATTATCTATTATGTATCGCTTGGGATCAGCGCGGTGCTGAGCGCTTCATTGATAGTGGTAGTCCTGATGCTCTACAACACCGTGATCAATATCATCAAGATCGTCGGCCTGGGCCAGGAAGACCATCCGCTCACCATCGGGGAGGATGAGGATTAACCAGTTACCGCAACCATACTGAATGCGTCAAAATCTGTTGCCTCTCCGTCAAACAGGGTTCTATAGAGTGATTATCTTATATAGTCCGTAAGTTGACTTAAAACAATTCTAAACCTGAAAGTGACGCACCTATGACGCTACTTACCAAAGAAGAAGTAATCGAACTGAGCGGGATGCATGCCCCCACCTGTATATCTATTTATATCCCAACCCACCGGAGCGGGCAGGAGGTACTTGAAAAAAAAGACCCCCTGGCCCTGAAGAACCAGTTGAAAGAAGTTTCCCAAAAGCTCACAGAGCAGGGGTATTCGGATCGTGAAATTGAAGCCATGCTGGAACCGGCTACCGAATTACTGGAGGACACCGAATTCTGGAGGCACCAATCCGACGGGCTGGCGCTCTTCCTGTCTGAGGGGTATTTTAAAAAGTTTACCCTCCCCCTGGAATTCGAACCGGCTCATTATGTCTCCAACGGTTTCTACCTGGTGCCTATGATGCCCATCCTTACCGGGGATGGCCGGTACTTTATCCTGACGCTCGACCTGGAAGGGGTGAAATTATACGAGGGCACCCGGTATTCCATCACGGAGGTTGTGGTTGATGACCTGACGCCAAGCCGGCTCCAGGACCGGGTGGGGTATGACTACGAGGAAAAGTTCCTGCAATTCCGCAGCCAGCAGGAAGGCTCCGGCCATGCCTTGTTTCATGGCCACGGGGAAGGGGAGGCCGACCATAAGAATGAAATCCTGAGGTATTTCCGGGCCGTAAACGACGGGTTGATGCAGCTCCTGCACGATGAACAACAGCCGCTGGTGGTTGTATGCCTGGATTATTTGTTCCCGATTTACCGGGAGGCCAATGACTACCAGCACCTGATGGAATCGCACATCGCCATCAACCCGGAGGATCTGGATGTTTTATCCCTTCACGACAGGACCTGGAACCTAGTCGCCCCCCATTTTGAAACCGAGCGGAAGGCGAAGGCCGGGTCGTATCAGCAGGCCCTGGGCTCCAAAAAGGCCACGCCGGATATCCGCGACATCGTCCCGGCTGCCCTGGATGGACGCGTCGAGGCCCTGTTCCTCCGGGAAGGGGAGGATACCTGGGGGCTGTACAACCGCGAGGCGCGGGAAACCAAGATACATGAAGAGCCCCGGGAGGCAAGTGTTTCCCTGTTTAACCTCGCTGCCGGGGAAACCTACAGGCAAAGCGGTACGGTCTATGTGCTCCCGGATGAGGAAATGCCGGATGAGCACTCTGCGGTTTGTGCCTTGTTCCGATACTGAATTCCCGTTGCCGGGCAGGCAGGGGGTTGAGGAAACCGATTAATTTGTCCTCTCCCCGGGCTTTCTCCATGTTCCACTTATTAATTCACATCCCATGTAACCCAGGTTACTGTGGCTGCAGCCTGGAGTCGATACCTTTACATCTGAGACTGAGTTTTCGGGATTTGCAACGGACAAATGGCGATGTTCCCGCACCCGGCCGATGCCAGGCTGCAGGATGATTCGTTTGAAAGGATTGATTTTTAATTGATAGGTTGGTTGTTTGTTTTGGGAGGCGGTCCGCTCAAACCGGGCCGTTTCCTTCTTTTAAACCAACCCCTGAAGCCTGAATCGAATTACGGGAAATCCGGAGCGCTTTTCAGGTAATGGTATGTTGTTATAACCATTGAAATGAAGACACTGGGGCTTATTGGCGGCACCTCCTGGCATTCCACTATTGAATACTACCGCTGTATCAATGAACAGGTGGGAGAGGAGATTGGCAGGCATGCCAATCCGCCCCTGATCCTGCACAGTATCAACATTGAATTGATGCGGGAACAGGACCCCCGGAAAATCAACGCCAAGTACCTGGATGTAGCCCAAAAATTGGAGCAGGCTGGTGCGGAGGCTATTGTCATCTGTGCCAATACCCCCCACATGGCCTATGACAACGTGCAGCCAAAAATCGGCATCCCTTTTTTGCATATTGCCGATGCCACCGGAAAGGAGGCGGAGCGATTGGGACTGAAGAAATTGGGGCTGCTGGGGAATCGGCCGACAATGACAGGCAGTTTTATTTCAGGATTCCTCAAATCAAATTACCATATGGAAGTCCTGATTCCGGAAGCCGAAAATATCGGAAAGGCCCATAAATTCGTGTCCGAAGAACTTACCCAGGGGGCATTTACGCCCCCCGCCAGAGAGTTTTTCACCGGTCAAATGGAACTTCTCCGGGCCCGGGGTGCGGAAGGGATTATTTTAGGGTGTACCGAATTACCGATTTTGCTCAAAGAGGACGATATTGACATGCCCCTGTTGGCTACCACCCACCTGCATGTGCAAATGGCGGTGGAATTTATACTTTCCGATTAACACGATTAAAGACTTGAACCATGCATATTAAACAATTCGAATACAAACCCCTGGCCCATTATTCCTACGCCCTGATCAGCGATGGGGAAATGGCCGTGGTAGACCCGGAGCGCGACCCGCTGCAGTATTACAAAATTGCAGAGGAACACGGTGCCCGGATCACCGCGGTTATCGAGACGCATCCACACGCTGATTTTGTCAGTTCCCACCTGCAAATACACCGCGAAACCGGGGCAACTATATACAACAGTAAAAAACTGGGGGCGGATTATCCGAATAAGGGCTTTGATGAGGGGGATGTGCTTAAAATCGGGAAGGCGACCTTACGAGCCATCAATACCCCCGGCCACTCCCCGGACAGTATTACCGTGGTTGCTGAGGCGGACGGGAATACGGCACTTTTCACCGGTGACACGCTCTTTATTGGCGACGTGGGCCGTCCGGACCTGCGGGAGAAGGCCGGAAACATGCGGGCCAAAAGACAGGAACTCGCCGAGATGATGTACCATACGATACAGCATAAATTCAAGAACTTACCGGATGACGCACAGGTCTATCCTGCGCATGGCGCCGGATCGCTTTGCGGCAAAAATTTAAGCAGTGACAAAAGCAGTACACTCGGCAATGAACGCATGGGCAACTGGGCCTTTAAGGATCAAAGTAAGGAGGAATTCATCAGTACTTTGCTCGACAGCCAACCGTTTATTCCAGGCTATTTTGGTTTTAACGTCGATGTGAATAAAACCGGAGCCGGGAACCTGAGGGAGGCCCTGGCTGCCGTACCGTTCAGGATGCATGGGTCTGAGAAAGGCCTTATTGTGGATACGCGGGCTGAAGAGGATTTTAAAAGCGGTCACCTGGAGGGGAGTATCAACATACAGGCCACTTCCATGGATGACAAGTTCGAGACCTGGTTGGGGTCTATTGTGGAGCCCCGGGAGGAATTCCATCTGGTGATTGACCGGTCTGCAGATTTGGGAGCGATATTGAACCGGGTGTCGAAAATTGGGTACGAAAAACAGTTGCAATCGGTATTCACCCTGAACGGGAGGAATTTGGTTGAGAGCAGGTCGCTGGACCTGCAGGATTTTGAGGCCCATCCGGAGCGATATACCGTCATCGATGTCCGGAACGCCAGCGAGGTGGAGGAAGGCAAGATCTTTGACCATGCGCTTTCCCACCCCCTGAATGAATTGCGCGGTACGGCCGGTAAAATCCCAACGGAAAAACCGGTGGTGGTGCACTGTGCCGGGGGGTATCGCAGCGCTGCGGGGAGTAGTATTCTTTCCAGGGAACTCGAAAGCGTCCGGGTATTCGACCTGGGAGAAAATATCAAGAAGTTCACGCCATCCTAAAGCGGCCATGGGGGGCTTTAAAAGGAAAGCCAGTCTGGTGGATGACTGGATTGCTTTCTCGCCTTCGCCTCGAAAGCGGCCACCCATGCCCCACAGGACTGGATTGCTTTCTCACTGCGTTCGAAAGCGGCCAGAATGGGGGAGCTTAACAAAGAAAGCCATCCGCCCCGCTGGCGCGCGGCGTTGCCTTTTTCCTCTGTCCGCATGCTCAAGCGAGCTTGGCATGCTCCCAAAGAAAAAAGCCACCGACTCTGTCGATGGCTTTCTTTGTAGCGGGGACTGGACTCGAACCAGCGACCTTCGGGTTATGAGCCCGACGAGCTACCTACTGCTCTACCCCGCGATGTGGACGGCAAATATACGACGATTTATTGGTTTAATCAAAAGTTGGCTGGGGGAAATATTTATCCTGCCGCCGGGTGCTTTTGCGAAATTCCCTAACTTCGGCCATTGAGGAATTTCGGATGGAAGTTATCAATGAATTCATAGCGGGCCTGATCCCCTATACGGAATGGCCCATGTTCCTGCTGCTTATCGGCGGGGGGTTGTTTTTGGTGTTTTATTCCGGCTTCGCCCCGTACCGGTATTTCCGCCACGCCCTGGCGATAACCGCGGGAAAATACGACGATAAAAAGGCCCAGGGGGAGGTCAGTTCCTTCCAGGCATTGTCCGCTGCGGTGGCGGCCACCGTGGGATTGGGGAATATTTCCGGGGTGGCTATTGCCATCCACGACGGGGGGCCGGGCGTGGTCTTCTGGATCTGGATGACAGCGCTGATCGGCATGTGTATCAAATACTATTCGTGCAGCCTGGCCATCATGTACCGGGGTACGGATTCCGATGGAAAATTGCAGGGAGGCCCGATGTTTTACATTACCCAGGGAATGGGGCCAAAGGCGAAGCCCCTGGCGGTCTTCTTCTGCATCTGCGGCCTCTTTGGGTTCCTCGGGGTATTTACCGCCAACCAGTTCACCGAAACGTTTATGAGCGTTGTGGAACCCACGGAAACCCTGTGGGCCACGTCGGAATTCAACTGGAAGCTGCTGATCGGTATTGTACTGGCCATAATTACCTCCTTCGTGATTTTCGGGGGGCTCACCAAGATCGCAAAGGTGGCCTCGGCCATCGTCCCTTTCATGGTATTGCTTTACCTGGTGGCGGTTATCGTGGTGATGGTCCTGAATTCCGATCAGGTTTGGCCGGCCCTCCGCATGATCCTCCGGGAAGCCTGGAATTTTGAGACCGCCGTCACGGGCGGTTTCTGGGGATTGGTCATTATCGGGATCCGCCGGGCGATGTTCTCCAACGAGGCCGGTTTGGGGAGTGCACCCATGTACCACGGCCAAAGCCGGAACGACGAGCCCATCAAGGAAGGGTTGGTCGCCATGCTCGGGCCGTTTATCGACACCATCCTCGTCTGCACCTTTACCGCTGTGGTCATTATCCTGAGCGGGGCCTATCTGGAAGACGGGAGCGGGATTGTTATGACCCTCAGTGCCTTCCGCACCACGCTGTTCGGATACGGGGACGAATTGCTGATGCTGATCGTAACCGCCTTCGCGCTTTCAACCCTCTTCACGTATTCGTATTACGGGGTCAAGAGCCTTTCGTTCCTGACCACCGCGCGGATCGGGAAGTACTACAACTGGTATTTTGTCGTCATGATCGTCTTTGCCGCTGTGGCTTCCCTGGAGCTCGTCAAAAACCTCATCGACCTGTCGTACGCCCTGATGGTTATCCCAAATATGATCGCCGTACTGTGGCTCGCCCCCCGGGTGAACGCCGCGGCAAAAAAATATTTTAAGCAGTTGCGCCATGAAAGAGCATAAGGCCGGATTTGTCAATATTATCGGGAACCCGAATGTGGGGAAATCCACCCTGATGAACGCCCTGGTCGGGGAGCGGCTGTCGATTATCACCTCCAAGGCCCAGACTACCCGCCACCGGATCCTGGGGATCGTCAACGGGGACGACTTCCAGATCGTATTTTCGGATACCCCCGGAATTATCAAACCCGCATACGGGTTGCAGGAATCCATGATGGACTTCGTTCGCCTGGCCCTAGTGGATGCGGATGTTCTCCTCTACATGGTGGAAGTGGGGGAGAAGGGCCTGAAGGACGAGGCATTTGCCGAAAAGATCCGGAGCAGCCAGATCCCGGTTTTGCTCCTGATCAATAAAATAGACACCTCGGACCAGGGGCAGCTGGAGGAGCAGGTAGCTTTTTGGACGGAGCAATTCCCCAACGCGGAAATCATCCCGATTTCGGCCCTGGAGCGTTTTGGGGTGCCGGAGGTGCTGGACCGCATCCTGGCACTGCTCCCGGAGGCACCTCCCTATTTCCCCAAGGACCAGCTCACCGACCGGCCGGAACGCTTTTTCGTCAATGAGATCATCCGGGAAAAGATCCTGCTGCACTACAAAAAAGAAATCCCCTATGCCGTCGAAATCGAAACGGAACGGTTTGAGGAAACCGACGAGATCATCCGTATCGGGGCGGTGATCATGGTGGAGCGGGCCACGCAAAAAGGCATCCTGATCGGGCACAAGGGCAGCGCGCTGAAGCGTGTGGGAACGGAGGCCCGCAAGGACCTGGAAACGTTTTTCGACAAGAAAGTCTTCCTGGAGTTGTTTGTCAAGGTAAACAAGAATTGGCGTAACGACGCGCGGCAATTGCGCCGGTTTGGGTATGATTCCAAGTAGCCCGCAGCAATCCGAAAACTCCCCGGGTTCCGGGAGCCCGTATTTTATCGATATGAGCTATCCCGTTCCTCCTACAGGCATCTGAGTCAAAAATTCCTACGTTTTAAGAAAAAACACCCGGGAGCGCTCAGCTGCTTTTTATATCTTTGAATTATCGACGAAATGTTGCATTTCATCGATGAAATACCTAAAAGCCCCCGATCCCATGAAAAACATCATCATTTTTGGTGCGTCCGGTCATGGCAGCGTCGTTCTGGACATCCTGGAGTCCGAGGGGCTGTACCAGCCGGTTGGCTTCCTGGATTCCTACAAACCCAAGGGAACCAAAAAGAACGGATACGAGGTACTGGGTACCTCCTACGACCTTCCCTACCTCATCGAGACGTTTAATATTCACGGCGGCATTGTGGCTATTGGGGATAACTGGATCCGGCGGACCATCGTCAAGCGTATCCTGAGCATCGTTCCGTCTTTCCGCTTTGTAAGCGCTGTACACCCGTCTGCCAGTATCGGCAAGGATGTGCAGATTGGCCAGGGTTCCGTGATTATGCCGGGGGTCATCGTCAATGCAAATTCCCGCGTGGGACAGCATTGCATCCTCAATACCCTGTCATCCCTCGGACACGACGGGTTGATGGACGATTTTTCGAGCCTTGCCCCGCGGGTCGGTACCGGGGGCAATTTCAAACTGGGCTATTGTTCGGCTGTATCCCTGGGGGCCAACGTCGTTGAAAACATCCAGGTAGCTGAGCATGCGGTGATTGGTGCCGGTTCACTGGTAATGAATGACATCCCCTCCAACGCGGTGGCTTTTGGCAGCCCGGCCCGCGTGGTGCGGTCCCGGGAGATCGGAGAGAGCTACCTCACCGGCAACAGGTACCGGCAGCGGAGTACCGTGACCGGAGACCTGTAAGCCGCTTCGCCACCACCTGCACCCACCCGTTTCATATCTACCCCTTTAACACTACCTTTGTGGCCTGAAGCACGCCTATGTCTGCCATTGTAGCAATTGTGGGACGTCCCAATGTTGGGAAGTCAACTTTTTTTAACCGGATGATCCAGCGCCGGGAGGCCATTGTGGATGCCGTGAGCGGGGTTACCCGAGACCGGCACTACGGCAAGAGCGATTGGAACGGGAAGGAATTTTCCCTGATCGATACGGGGGGATATGTCGTCGGCAGCGACGATGTATTTGAAAAGGAAATCGACAAGCAGGTCCTCCTGGCCGTCGATGAGGCCGATGCCATCTTGTTCATGGTGGATGCGGTCACCGGCGTTACCGGGATGGACGAGGAGGTGGCACGCATGCTCCGGAAGGTGGACAAACCCATATTCCTGGTGGTCAACAAGGTGGATAATGCCGCCCGCCTGGAGGATGCCGTGGAATTTTACTCCCTCGGCCTTGGGGAATACTACCCCGTCTCCAGTATCAATGGGAGCGGTACCGGCGAATTGCTGGATGCCCTGGTCCCCGTGCTGCCGGAGCGCCCCCCCAGGGAGGAAGCCCTGCCGCGGTTTGCGGTGGTTGGCCGCCCGAATGCCGGGAAATCCTCCTTTATCAATGCGCTGATTGGGGAAGAGCGCTATATCGTTACGGATATCGCGGGCACCACCCGGGATAGTATCGATACCCGATACAACCGCTTCGGTTTTGAATTCAACCTGGTGGATACGGCGGGTATCCGGCGAAAATCCAAGGTGAAGGAAGACCTGGAATTTTATTCGGTCATGCGCTCGGTTAGGGCCATCGAGCATTCCGATGTCTGCCTGATCCTGGTAGATGCCACGCGGGGCTTTGATGGCCAGGTACAGAATATCTTCTGGCTGGCCCAGCGCAACCACAAAGGGATCGTCATCCTGGTGAACAAATGGGACCTGGTGGAAAAGGAAACGGGCTCCGTCAAGGAATACACCAGAATGATCAAGGAAGCCACGTCCCCCTTTACGGACATCCCCATCGTATTTATTTCCGCCCTGAACAAGCAGCGCATCTTCAAGGCCATCGAGACGGCCGTGACCGTCTACGAGAACCGGTCCCGGCGGATTCCCACACGGAAGCTCAACGACCTGATGCTGCCCATTATCGAGAAGTACCCGCCCCCGGCAATCAAGGGGAAGTACGTCAAGATCAAGTTTTGCACCCAGCTCCCCACGCCATTCCCGCAATTTGCATTCTTCTGCAACCTGCCGCAATACGTCAAGGACCCCTATAAGCGATTTTTGGAAAACAAATTGCGCGAACAGTTCGACTTCACAGGTGTGCCCATGGACATTTTTATGAGGAAGAAGTAGTTTGCCAACTGCCGGTGAAGTGCGCTCCTGTCTGGCTACCCCGGGCAGGCTTGTTGCGCCTCCGCCCGGCAATCGATGATTAACAGGCTTACCATCCCCCGGAGGCACCGCCGCCCCCGAAGCCACCGCCCCCGAAGCCGCCCCCGAAACCGCCGCCAAAGCCGCCGCCCCCGCCAAAGCCGCCTCCGGAGGAACCGGACCGGCCCATGTTGCTGAGGATGATCACGTCCCAGAGGTCCAGGCCGCGCCTGCGGCCGCCCGAACCACCCCCGCGGTTGCGACGGGACGCCAGGATAATTATTACTACGATAAAGATTAAAAACGGCAAAAATGCCCCAAAGGGAAAGCGCCCTCCGTCGGTACGGCCCGAGCCTTCAAACTGGCCGGTCAGCACCTGGAAGATGGCATCCGTCCCCTTGTCCAGGCCGGCGTAGTAGTCGCCCGCTTTGAATTCCGGGATAATCACCTGGTTGATGATCCGGCGGGACAGGGCGTCCGTGAGAAACTCCTCCACCCCGTATCCGGTATTGATTCCGATCCGCCGGTCGTCCCGGGCGAGCAGCACCAGGATGCCGTTGTCCTCCTTTTCCTGGCCGATGCCCCAGGCCTGGCCCCATTGCGCCCCGAGGTACTGGATGTTTTCCCCTTCCGTAGAGGCGATAATGGCCACCACGATCTGCGTGGAGGTGCTGTCCGAATAGCGGATGAGCTTTTGCTCCAACTGCTGTGCCTGGGTGTCGCTCAGTAACCCGTAATAGTCGTAGAGGCTGGTTTGCCCGGATTCCGGGGGTTTTTCCGGAATCTGGAACTGGGCATTCAGCCAGCTGCCCGCAAGCAGGCAGGCAAGTAGTAAGATGCGGCTAGCCTTTTGAAATCTCATTGCTCAGTTCGTTCGTGTCGTCGGGTTTCCAGGGAAAATGGGTTTTTAGTTCGCGGCCCGCACTCCGGATGCCGGCGATGAGCCCTTCGGCAAACCGGCCATTGCGAAAGTGGTTTTGCATGGCGTCACGGGTAGAATCCCAGAAACCAGCAGGAACGGCCTTGTCGATGCCCTTGTCTCCGATAATGGCAAAACGGTGGTCCCTGGCGGCGACGTAGATCAGTACCCCGTTTCGCTCCCGGGTATTCTCCATTTTCAGGGCGAGGAATACCTCCCGGGCCCGTTCCATGGGGTCGCCCTGGGCCGTGTATTCCAGGTGCACGCGGATTTCCCCCGAGGTTTGTCGTTCTGCCTCCCGGATAGCGCGAACTACCTCGGTTTCTTCCTCCGGGCTTAAAAGGGCATCGGCTTCTGACATGGCCTAGTCGAAGTCGAAATTCACGTCGGGAGCTACTTCCGAGCCGGCATCTGCCGTATACCGCGGCATCTCCTCAAAGCCGAACCAGCCTGCCAGGATGGTGTTCGGGAATTTTTTAATGTGGATGTCGTAGGTGTTCACGGCCTCATTGTAGCGGTCGCGGGCCACGTTGATGCGGTTCTCGGTGCCCTCCAACTGGCTCTGCAATTCCAGGAAATTCTGGTTGGCCCGCAATTCCGGGTAGCGTTCCACGGTCACGAGCAGGCGGGAAAGGGCGGAGGACAGGCCGCTCTGAGCCTGCTGGAATTCGGCCAGCTGGGCGGCGCTGAGGTTGTTGGCATCGATGGTGGTGGAGGTTGCCCGGGACCTGGCCTCAATCACCTCCTGCAGGGTTTCCCGCTCAAAATCCGCTGCTCCCTGCACCGTCTTTACCAGGTTGCCGATCAGGTCGTTCCGCCGCTGGTAGGAACTCTCCACATTGGACCAGGCGGTTTCTGCATTGGCCTCATAGGTGACAGCCGTGTTGTTGAAGCTCACGGCCCAGCGATATACGCCGAAAACAACGAGGACGACTATTATTAAAGGGATAAGCCATTTTTTCATGCTATTGCGGTTTTTGATGGTTGTATTGAATGAGTAGCGAAAATCGCTAAAAAGTTACATCAGAGCTGGTCCTTAATCTTGGTCAGCTCCGCCTTAACCCGTTCGAGTTTCCGAATAATCTCAAAATTGCTGAGGGTTTTCTGGCGGTGCTCCTTCAGGTGGATCTTAGCGCCCTCCAGGGTGAAACCGCGCTCCTTGACCAGGTGGTAGATCAACTCCAGGTTTTTGATATCCGTGGGGGTGAACTTGCGGTTTCCCTTGGCGTTTTTCTTGGGCTGCAATACGTCGAATTCCTTTTCCCAGAAACGGATCAGGGAGGTGTTCACGTCAAAGGCCCGGGCCACTTCGCCAATGCCGTAATACCGTTTCTCTGGAAGTTCTACGTGCATCAGTCGAGCGATTGGTTTTCCTGGTTGGCGCGGATGAGCATGTTATCGAATTCCTCGGCCGTGAGGCTGCCGTAGTAGAAATTGATCGGGTTGATCCGGTCGCCGTCCTTCCATACCTCGTAGTGCAGGTGGGGCGCCTCGCTCCGCCCGGTACTTCCCACAAAACCGATCAGGTCCCCGCGCTTGACCTGCTGGCCGCGGCGGACGTTGTACTTGCTCAGGTGGGCATACAGGGACATATATCCGTAGCCGTGGTCGATCCGGATGTGCTTTCCGTAGCCGGAGGCGTTGTTGTCTGCCCGCGATACGGTCCCGTTGCCGGAAGCGTAGACGGGTGTGCCCCGCGGAGCAGTAAAATCCATGCCCCAATGCATTTTGCGCGCTTTGGTAAAGGGATCCGAGCGCCAACCGTACCCGGAGGCCATTCGGGTAAGGTTATCGTTGTTGATGGGTTGTATAGCCGGAATGGCCGCAAGCAATTCCTCCTTTTCAGCCGCCAGTTTGGTGATCTCGTCCAGAGATTTGGACTGGATGACCATCTCCTTCTGGATGATCTCCATACGCCTCGTGGTGGCGATGATCATATCCGAATTGTTGAACCCTTCCAGGTCCTTGTAGCGGTTTACTCCGCCGAACCCGGCCCGGCGCTGTTCCTCCGGAATCGGGTTCGCCTCAAAATACAGGCGGTAGATATTGTTGTCCCGGTCTTCGATATTGGCCAGTACCTGTTCCATCTGGTCCATTTTGCGGTTCAGGAGCTCAAACCGCAATTCAAAATTGTTCACTTCCCGCTGCAGGGCGAGTTCCCTGGGCGTGTTGAGCAGGTTCGTATTGAGCAACAGCATAAGGCCCATAAAGCCGAATAAGGCGGAAGCAATCACAAAAAGCGCGATATTCCGGTACTTCCGGGACTTTTTCGGCTCAATCTTCCGGTAGGAAAGCGTGTCCGGATCGTAATAGTACTTAACCTTAGTCATGAAGGGATTTTATCCTATTTTTGTGCCGTCTCAGGATGCTGACCAACAAATATAAAAATAGTTTCGCATAATAACCGAAATTTAAAGTAAGAGGACGTTCTTATATGACTTCCAGAGAGATACGAAGCCGATTTTTAACATTTTTCAAAGACCGCGGACACCGGATCGTGCCTTCGGCCCCCCTGGTGGTCAAAGACGATCCCACCCTGCTGTTTGTCAACGCCGGGATGAACCCCTTCAAGGAGTATTTCCTGGGGGTGAGCAACCCGAAATACCCCCGAGTGGCCGACACCCAGAAGTGCCTCCGGGTAAGCGGCAAACACAACGACCTGGAAGAGGTGGGCAGGGACACCTACCACCACACATTGTTTGAGATGCTCGGCAACTGGAGTTTCGGCGATTATTTCAAGGAGGAAACCATCGGGTGGGCCTGGGAATTCCTGACGGAAGTCTGCGGGATCGACAGGGACCGGCTCTATGTGACCATTTTTGAGGGAAGTTCCGATGCGGACGCCCTGGAGCGCGACCAGGAGGCCTATGACTTTTGGAAGGCCATCCTGCCGGAAGACCGGATCCTGATGGGGTCCAAAAAAGACAATTTCTGGGAAATGGGCGACCAGGGGCCCTGCGGCCCCTGTTCGGAGATCCACGTCGATATCCGCCCGGAAGAAGAACGCCGGAAAACCCCCGGGTCCGAACTGGTCAACCAGGACCACCCCGAGGTGGTGGAGATCTGGAACCTGGTTTTTATTCAGTATAACCGAAAGGCGGACGGCAGCCTGGAGCCCCTTCCGGAGAAGCACATCGACACGGGCATGGGCTTTGAACGGCTGTGCATGGTCCTGCAGGGGGTTCGGTCCAATTACGATACGGACCTGTTTACCCCGCTGATCAGGGAGATCGGAAAGATCACCGGCAAGGATTACGGCCAATCGGAGGAGGACGATATTGCCATCCGCGTCATTGCCGACCATATCCGGGCCGTATCTTTTACCATCGCAGACGGCCAGCTTCCAGGCAACTCGGGTGCCGGCTATGTGATCCGTCGGATCCTCCGCCGCGCCATCCGCTACGGGTTTACCTTCCTGGGTGCCCGGGAGCCTTTTATGTTCCGCCTGGTGGGTACCCTGGTGGCGGAGATGGGGGAGGCCTTCCCGGAGTTGGCCGAACAACGCCGGCTGGTCGAAAACGTGGTACGGGAAGAAGAAGTTTCCTTCCTGAAGACCCTGGAACAGGGGTTGGCGCGCCTGGATGCCGTAATCGCCGAAACCCGGGGGAAAACCGTGGATGGCGGCAGGGCCTTTGAACTGTACGACACCTTTGGGTTCCCCATCGACCTGACCTCGCTCATCCTCCGGGAGCGCGGCTACGAACTGGACCGCCAGGGGTTCGACGCGGCCATGAAGGAGCAGAAGGACCGCTCCCGGGCGGCCTCCGAGAGCGCTGCCGAAGATTGGGTGAAAGTACATCCGGGGCCGGCTTCCGAGTTCGTAGGCTACGATGCGCTGGAAGCCCGCTCCCGAATCCGGAAATACCGGAAAGTCGAGAGCAAGAAGACCGGCACGCTATACCAACTGGTTTTGGATACCACCCCGTTTTACCCGGAGGGCGGCGGCCAGGTGGGGGATAGCGGCCACCTCGAGGGTTCTGGCGGCGCGGTTACGGAAATTCTAGACACCCGGAAGGAGAACAACGAAATCCTGCACATTACCGAAGCATTGCCCGAAGACCCCGGTGCCGAATTCCTCGCCGTGGTGGATGCCGAGAGGCGTAAGCAGACCCGGCGCAACCACACGGCCACCCACCTGCTGCACCAGGCGCTGCGGGAGGTCCTGGGTAGTCACGTGGAACAAAAGGGCTCTGCCGTTCAGCCCGGGTATCTCAGGTTCGATTTCTCGCATTTTTCAAAGTTGAAGGACGAGGAACTCAGGCGCGTTGAGGACTTTGTCAATGAGCGGATAGCAGACGGCCTTGACGTGGAAATAAAAAAAGGGGTCCCCATGCAGGAAGCCCTGGAAGCGGGGGCCATGGCCCTGTTCGGCGAAAAGTACGGCGATACGGTCCGCACAGTCCGTTTCGGGGATTCCATCGAGCTCTGCGGGGGCACCCACGCGGATAATACCGCCGAGATCTGGCATTTTAAAATCCTCTCGGAAAGTGCTGTCGCAGCCGGCGTAAGGCGTATCGAGGCGATAACATCCGATGCGGTACGGGAGTACTTTGCCGACAAAGAACGCGTACTGGAGGCCATCCGGACCCGGTTGAAAAACGCCCAGGACCCGTTGCAGGCTGTAGAGAGCCTGCAGGAGGAGAACGCCGGGTTGAAAAAAGAACTCGAAAGACTTAAGCGGGAACAGGCTGGCAACCTCAAGGGCGACCTCAAGTCGGCCCTTGATAAGCGGGATGGGGTCCATTTCCTCGCCCGGCAGGTAGACCTGGATGCCTCCTCCATGAAAGACCTGGCTTTCCAGCTGGGCGGGGAGGTGGAAGACCTTTTTCTGCTGCTTGGGTCAGAGCAGGACGGGAAGGCCCTCCTGACGCTGTATATTTCCAAGGGGCTGGCAGCGGAGAAAGACCTGAATGCCGGGGCCATTATCCGGGAACTCGGCAAACACATCCAGGGAGGGGGCGGCGGACAGCCGTTCTTTGCCACGGCCGGGGGAAAAAACCCCTCGGGCATTGGGAAAGCCCTGGAGGCGGCTGCAAGTTATTTGCAATAACCGAACCGCGCGAACAGCGCATTCAACATGAAAAGATTTATCGCAGGCGTTTTACTGGCACTGGCGGCCGTCCTGATCTACCGGTCCTGCCGGCAGGAGTCCGAACGCGAATCGGTGTTGCAGGAGCAGTCCCTGCTGATTCAGAAACAGCTGGAGCAGGTCTCCAAACTGATTGTGACCGAAGGACACTTTGCAGAGGTATACACCTACGAGGATTCCCGGGAATTATTCGGATCCCTGTTGTCTGCCCGCAAACGGGCCCTGGTGGTAGTCAATGCCCGCGCCACGGTAGCGTATGACCTGGAAGGGCTTTCCTACCGGCTCGACCGGGAAACCCGAACGCTGCACCTGCTGCACATCCCCGAACCGGAGATTGCGATTGTACCGGATATCGAGTACTACGATGTGACGGCAGACTTCCTGAACCCCTTCGGGGCAGAGGATTACAACGCGATCAAGCACCGGGTAACAGAGCGCATCCGCAGTCAGGTGGAAGCTTCCACCCTGCGCAGCAATGCGCAAAACCGCCTTTTGAGCGAACTGGCGGAATTCTGGGTGCTCACCCGGTCCATGGGCTGGCAACTCACCTATCAGGAGCGCCCCCTGGACACGGTGCCGGGGCCGGATGTCTTCCGCGATTAAAATCGGCCTCCGGGAAATGAAACACTTTTGCCGACTTTTCGTCTATTAGGGTAAACACACCATTGATGCGCCGAATCGTTTTCCTGTGCCGGGTAATCGCCCCGGCCCTTTTCGTCATGTTTTCCGGGTGCCAGCCGGAACCCGTCCTGCCGGGTCTCGATTATAAGATATCCCGGAGTTCCTGGGATTCCCTGCCCGCCCTTCAGGTAAGGATTGCCTTCCAGCCCGCAGAAAATGGGAAAACCCGACTGCTGTTTGCCGACAATGCCTGGGGGCAGGACAGCCTCTGGAATACCGTGAAAGACCTCCGTATGCATGCCGGCCAGGGCACGTCGGTCATCAACCGGGACAGCGGCTGGGTGGAGATCAGCCACGCGACTGGCACCGGCCCCCTGGAGGTTGGCTATAAAATCATCCAGGACCAACCGCTTTCCGGGGATCCCTCCCTGACCTACCGACCAATCGTCCAACCAGAGTATTTCCATGTATTTGCGCATAACCTGCTGATGGTGCCCGAGCATTACCAGGCGGGCGGGAAGGCCGGGGAGGGACAAGGGCAGGCTTCCGGAGAAGGTTTCGGAAACCGGGCTGCCGTGAGGCTTTCCTGGGAAGGATGGGAAGCCCCTGGGGTGGTCCACAATAGTTTTGGCAGCCAACAACCGGAGCAGGACCTGGGCGCCATCGACCTGGATCGGTTTATGAGTGCGGTGTTTGTCGGGGGGGATTTCCGGGTGCTGACCGCCGACGTAAAGGGCAATACCGTCCACCTGGCCATCCGGGGCGACTGGATACCCTTTTCGCCCGAAGAGGTCATGGATCTTCTCCGGCAAACCCTTGCCGCCCAGCGGGACTTCTGGCAGGACCACAGCCAGCCTTATTTTACCGTGACGATGCGCCCCTTCTCCCTGGAGCGGGGCAGTAGTTACCAGGGCACGGGCCTTACCAATTCTTTTGCCACTTCCGTCTCCAACAATGCTTCCACGTCCCTGGATCAGTTGGTATACCTGTTCAACCACGAACTTATGCACAACTGGATTGGCCACGCCATTGAGAATGAATCGGAGGAAGCCCAGTATTGGTTCAGCGAGGGTTTCACCGAATACTACACGGCCAAAAACATCGCTGCCTACGGAATTGCCGGGAAGGACTGGGGGTATTACATCGAAGCGGTGAACGAGAAAATTCGGCAACTGGCAGCCTCCCCCGTCCGTACGGCCCCCAATAGCGATATTACATATGAAAATTTCTGGAGCAGCCGGGATTATGAAAAGCTCCCCTATTATCGCGGATTCCTGTTTGCGTTTTACCTGGACCAGCAGATCCGGGCTGTTTCCGAACGTCGCAAAAGCCTGGACAACCTGATGCGGGACTTGTTGAAGGACAGCCGGGAGAAGGGGATTAAGCTTTCCGGAGGCCATTTTGTAAAGCGTGCCAATGCCTACCTGGTGGAGGATTTGCAGCCGTTTTTTCACAAATACATCGAAAACGGGGAGCTCCTGCCCCTGGAAGATTACTTCCGCGACCTGGAATTGGATTTTAAAACGGGTGCCGACCTGTTCCACCTGGGCTTTACTTTCAGCCCGGAGCGCGACTCCGTTATTTCAGTCGACCCGGAATCCGCGGCATTTGCCTCCGGTGTCCGCAAGGGGGATCGGGTTCTATCCCGGAGCATCTACATGGGGGCTACCGACAAAGAAGTAGAACTGGTCGTGCGGCGCAATGGGAGGGAATATCCGGTAAGTTATCTTCCCAGGCGCAAGGAACCCATCCCGCAGCTTCTGGACACCCCGGAGAACCGGGAGGCGCTCAGTAAGTAACCGTTTCTCCCCGGGCCAGGGATACCCCGTCATCAACCAGGTGGCCGATTTCGGGCCGCCGCTGCTTGACAGCTTCCAGGTGGTCCAGGATTTCACCGGCAAAATCGGCGTCTTTCCCGCCTTTGGCCAGTTCGTAGAGTTCCACCGGGAGCAGCCAGTCCTCTGGGAAATGGTTTTTGAGTTCGCGCAGCACCTTGTTGCGCGAGATGGTTGTGTTGGTTCCCTCGCGGAATTCGCGGACCTGGCCGTACAGGCGTTCCAGCCGCAAGCGTTCCGGGCTTTTCCTGGGCTTGATTGTAGTGGTTTCCGGGGTGTGTGTCACCCGGTCGAAACTCGCGTTGTCGGCGGGCCCGTTGAAAGCCGAAACTATTTGTTCCCCTACTGCCATATGGTAGAGCCCCAGGTCCGGGGTGTAGAGCTCCCGGCCTGCATGGGTCACCCGGCAGTCCGAAAAGGTAATCAGGATGATCTCGCCTTGCAGGTTCCGGGTCCCCGTGACGATATCGCCTTCCACGACCACCCCGCCTTCAAATTCCAGGCGTACGCGTTCCCCCTCATATATTTTGTAGGCCTTCAGGTCGCGCGGGCTCATGTCTTCAATGGCCAGGTTGATGCCTTTAAGCTTGCCCACGGGCGCGCCGAAACCGTCCGGGTGGTGGGCCGTCGAATGCCCGATCAGTTGTTTTTCCCGATAGGCAAGGGCCGTGGGCCCCTGGGTTTGGATATAAACGGGCTTTCCGTCGTGGGAAACCACATCGGTGAATACCCCGGAAACCTGGAGGCCCGTACTGAACTCAGCCGTACCGAGGGCCGCTGAGCGGATCAGTTTTTCGATGCCGTCCAGGCCGCCTTTGCGCAGGGCCATGGTTCCGGCAAACTCCTCGAGAACCTGGCTGAGGAAGGCAAAGTCGGGGGTTACAAATAATTGCGGCTGGGGCTTGGTAATGTCAAAGGAAGTCCGCACCGCTTCGATGGAATAGGGGATTTTTTTCACCTTGTCGGTCATACACCAACTGCTTTCCCCGATGGAAGAAAGCAGGCCGGCCCCGTAGATCTTCGGGTTTTCCGGCGTGCCGATCAGGCCGTATTCCACCGTCCACCAGTGCAGGTTCCGGATAAGGGACATTTCACTGGGCGCTACATCCCCGGCTTGCAACTCGTCAATTCGGGCCTCGGCCTTTTCGATTTCTTCCGGGTCCGTACCCGTGGCCTCTTTGATGATGGACAGGTGACGGACAGCCTCGTAAACCTCGTAGTCGTGAGCACTGGATATCGCCTTGCATCCGATTTCGCCAAACCGCCGCAGGTATTCCGCGTATTCGGGGTTCGCAATAATCGGGGCATGGCCGGCCCCTTCGTGGATGATATCCGGGGCCGGGGTGTATTCGATGTGGTCCAGCTGGCGGATATCCGAAGCGATGACCAGCACGTTGTAGGCCTGGAATTCCATAAAGGCCGCGGGCGGTATAAACCCGTCTACCGCCACGGCAGCCCAGCCGATTTCCTTCAGGATGCGGTTCATGCCGTACATGTTCGGGATGTGGTCTTGAGAAATCCCTGTTTTCTTTAATCCGGGCAGGTAGGAGGGGTGGGCCACCCGGCTGAGGTAATCTACATTTTTACGCATTACATAGCGCCAGACGGCCTGGTCGATAGGGGTGTAATCGTCGTAGTTCTGAGGTTTGATGTATTGCCTCAGGTGTCTGGGCAGGCGGTCCAGTATCGGGTTGCTTTCGTAGCTCATAGATTAGTTTTCACGCTATTTAAAGATACGAATTTGACAGGTAACCCGAAAAACGGAAAAACCCTGCCGGGGCAGGGTTCTGGGTTTTGCGGAAGGCCAGAACAAGGGTTAGTTGGCAGCGACGCCACCCGGCGGATAGCGCTCCAGGATTCGGGATACGAAGGCCCGGATGCGCGCTTCTTTCTTTTCGATGTTCGAGGTGTTCCCGAGGATGCCGGTCCCTTTGCCCTGCCAGACGAGCTCTTTGGCCTCCGCATCGATCAGGTCGATATACAGCGTACCTTCCGTACGGGTGGTTACCGTGGGGCCGTAATTCCAGCCGCCCGGCCCCCAGACCCAGGGGTTGTACCAACCCCAGCCCCAACCCCAGCCAAAGTTGTTGTTGTAAACATCCACCCGGTCCTTTTCCGTGGTAAAGATGCTGATAAGCAGGTCCGGGTTCTGCGATTTCACAAATCCCCGGGAGCTCATTTCATTATCAATAGCGCGCAGGATTCGCTTTTTATCCAGGTCGGAGATCTGCGCCTTGTCGATCCCGGTTTTGTAAAAAGCATAGGTAGCATAGCGGGAAAAATCCGCGTCCCGGTCGTAGTCGGAAGCGACGCGGACCGAACTGCAACTGGCCAGCAGGGCAAAACCCGCCAGCAGGAATGTAGTTTTCAATATGGGTCTCATAGTTTCTTCAATTTAATCAGCAATTTTTTAAATAATGGCACAAATATCGTGCCGAATCCCCCGGAAATGCACGTGTCGGCAGTGGCTGCCGGCTGGCGATGGTCCGGGAAGCAATCAGCGGCCCTTGCCGCCGCGTTGCGTATTGGTGCGGGGGTCGTAGCCGTAGGGGCAGTGGCGGCAACCGCTTTCACAACAATAGCCCCGTTTCAGGTGGTACCGGGCGGTAAAGACCTTGTACCCTTCGGGGGTCCAGTAAAAATCTGCGTCTTCCGGCAGTTCGGGTTCCTTCATGGCATCCGGATGGGGTTCCTTCGTAAATTTACTAAAATTCGCCCGTGCCCTGCGTTGTCGGGGCTTTGGAGTTCATGGATCCCTCAAAGGATTTCATGGATCCCACAAAGGACTTCATGGATTCGACAATCGTTTTCCCGGATAGCGAACGGGGCAATGTCGTTCGTCCGATTTTAACAATTATCTTTACAAGCGTACGTTATGCAAACGGTATGATCCTGGTTTTCAAACATTTTTTCTACCGGAGCTATGTGGGCCTTTCCCTCTGGCCGTTTATAATTTTACGGAACCCGGCCCTGAAGGCTGACCGGGTGCTGATCAACCACGAACGCATCCACCTGCGCCAACAGGCAGAACTCCTGGTGGTCTTTTTCTATTTGTGGTACGCGGTTGAATGGACCATCCGCTGCATCTGCTACCTGGATACCTACCAGGCCTACAGGAATATCAGTTTTGAACGCGAGGCTTATTGGCACGAAAGGGATGCTGAGTACCTGGAGAACCGCAGCGCCTTCCGTTTTGTCCGTTACCTCTTTGAGCCATCCTAAGATGTCGGAGGCAGCCACCTGCGAGATTGACCTTCCCATACTTCGGGAGCGGGACGTCCGGCTTTGGATCCGTCGGGAAGATGAATTATTTCCGGGTCTGTCCGGGAACAAATACCGAAAACTCAAGTACAACATTCGGGAGATGCAACGGGGCGGGCACCAAACCCTGCTCACCTTCGGGGGTGCCTTTTCCAACCATATCCACGCCGTGGCTGCCGCGGGACGGCAGTTCGGGTTTCGGGCCATCGGAGTCATCCGCGGGGACGAGCTGGCGGTTTCCCCCCTGAACCCTACGTTGGCGGATGCCCGGGATGCAGGCATGCATTTGCATTTTGTCTCCCGTCGGGACTATGCCCGGCGACAATCCCCGGAATACCTTCAGGAACTACTGGGGCAATTTGGCCCGGCTTACCTGCTCCCGGAAGGGGGGACAAACCCGGCGGCCGTCCGGGGCTGTGCCGAAATCCTCGGCGAGGCCGATGCCGGATTCGACCGGGTTTGCTGCCCCGTAGGCACCGGGGGTACCCTGGCCGGACTGGCGGCTGCAGCAGTGCCGGGGCAGCAGGTCCGCGGATATGCATCGCTAAAGGCATCCGGCCTGGAAGCCAGCTTGCGGGACTGGATTCCGGGGAAACACTGGACACTGTCCGGGGAGTTTCATTTTGGGGGGTATGCCCGAATCGATGCCCGCCTGGTCCGTTTTATCAATGATTTCCGAACCGAAACCGGGGTGCCCCTGGACCCGGTATATACGGGCAAAATGCTCTACGGCATCCTGGAGGAGACCCGACGGGGGCAGTTTCAACCGGGGACGCGGATCCTCGCCATCCACACCGGGGGGTTGCAGGGAATCCGGGGCATGAACCTGAAATTGGGGAAAAAGGGCTTACCTTTGTTGCAACTATGAGAAGGATATTGTTGTTTGCATGCCTGGCCGGTTGGCTCCTTACAGGTTGCGGGAGCAAGAAACGGGCCTCGCGGGCCAACCCTGCGCCGACGGGGCAGAAGAGCGTGTCGGCCCCATCCGGAGACTTGCCGGAAGACACCGGGGATTTCGTATTTTTTGAGATCGGATCGCCGGAGGAGTACATCCGGACCTTTGCCGAAATTGCCCAGCGCGAAATGCGGACTTACCGGATCCCGGCGAGCATCACCCTGGCCCAGGGCCTGCTGGAGAGCGGTTTCGGCATGGGGGAGCTCACCCGGAAGACCAACAACCATTTCGGTATCAAATGCCATACGGGCTGGGAGGGCGACTACGCCACCCACGACGATGACGCACGGGGGGAATGCTTCCGGAAATACAACCACCCGATGTACTCCTTCCGCGACCACAGTATTTTCCTTTCGAGCCGGTCCCGTTACGGGTCACTCTTTACCCTGGACCCCGACGATTACCGGGGTTGGGCCAGGGGCCTGAAGGCGGCGGGCTATGCCACGGACCGCCGTTACCCCCAGAAACTCATCGGGTTGATTGAACGGTACAACCTGCAGCGTTACGACGCCGAAGTGCTGGGTACCATGGTCCGCCGGAAGGCGCCGGTTACGGTGTCCGAAGGGATCTACAATACGCACCGGGTGCAGGCGGGGGATACCCTGTACGCCATATCCCGCCGCTACGGCATGTCCGTGGACGAACTCATGAAAATCAACAGGCTCAGCAGCAGCGCCCTGGCAATCGGGCAGTTGTTGAAAGTCCGGGCCGATTCCAACAATAAGTAATATGCGATACAAGCGCAGCAGCGAACTGTTCCGGCAGGCCAGCCGGGTATTGCCCGGAGGGGTGAATTCCCCCGTTCGGGCGTTCAAATCCGTAGGGGGCACCCCCGTATTTGTCCGGGAAGCAGCGGGATCCCGTTTTACGGACGAAGATGGCAATGAGTACATCGACTTTATAGCCTCCTGGGGCCCCCTGCTCTTTGGGCACGCTTTTCCACCCGTGGTGGAGGCCGTCACCCGAAGGGCACAAAAGGGCACTTCCTTTGGTATGCCCACGGCCCTGGAAACCGAAGTGGCGGAACTCGCCGTTTCCATGGTACCCGGCATCGAGAAAATCCGGTTTGTCAATAGCGGCACGGAAGCCTGTATGAGTGTGATCCGCCTGGCCAGGGGCTATACCGGACGCGAAAAAATCATCAAGTTTGCCGGGTGCTACCACGGCCATGCCGACGCCTTCCTGATAGAAGCCGGAAGCGGGGCGGTGACTTTTGGCAGCCCGAACAGCCCGGGGGTAACCCAGGGGACAGCGCGGGACACCCTGTTGGCCCGATACAATGACCTGGAAAGCGTAAAGGGGTTGTTTGAGGCGAATCCCGGGGAGGTGGCAGCCGTGATCCTGGAACCCGTGGCCGGGAACATGGGGTGTATCCCGCCCGAGCCGGGATTTCTGGAAGGCATCCGCCAGCTGTGCACCGATTCAGGGGCGCTGCTCATATTTGATGAAGTGATGACGGGGTTCCGGTTGGCAGCCGGCGGAGCCCAGGAAGCCCTGGGTATCTCCGCAGACCTTGTAGCCTTTGGGAAAGTCATCGGTGGCGGGTTGCCGGTAGGCGCCTTCGGAGGCCCTGCCGAAATTATGTCGCACCTGGCCCCGGAAGGCCCGGTGTACCAGGCGGGTACCCTGAGCGGCAACCCGCTCGCCATGGGTGCTGGCCTGGCGATGTTGCGCGCCATTGAGGCAGATCCCGAAGTGTTTAGCCGCCTTGAATCGAAAACCGCCTACCTGCACGAAGGCCTGGAGCACGTCCTGCAGGAAGCCGGACACCCCTACCGGATCAACCGTTTCGGTTCGATGATTTCCGTACACTTTTCGGATCGGGAAGTTCGGGATTTTGAATCGGCGGCTACGGGCAATAACGACCGGTTCCGCAACTATTTCCACGGCATGCTCAACCGGGGCGTTTACCTGCCCCCGAGTGCGTTTGAGAGTTATTTCCTCAATGATGCCCTGACTGCTGAAGACCTGGACCTGGCCATCGATGCAGCCGCCGGTGCCCTGAAAGACTAGGGCGTCAGGATTGCGGGAGTACCTTGCGCAGAGCCCGGTAATAGTCCTTGCGGATATTCTCCTGCCGCTTTTGGTAACTGCTGGAGTTTTTTGTGGAGTTTCGAAGTTCTAACTGGACGAGGCCCCTGTAGTATTTGCGGCATGCCTGTTTGATCTTGTTTTTTTCCTCGGGGGCGGTAATGCCGAATTCATCGGCGATCTCCGCAGTGCGCGTATCGGCCTGGGCGTTGGCTTCGGCAAGAAGGTCCGCAACAGTGATTTTGGCTTTGTCCTTTTTGTCCTTTTTGTTCTTTTGGGCATTCAGGGCGGTTGCCTGGAAGGCCAGGGTGGCGATTAGGAGAATTTTCAGGAAACGGCACATAATACGGGTATGTCTTTATTTTCTAACGCGCACATTTCGGGAATCGTATAAAAAAAACAGGGCCGTGCCCTGTTCTCATTGTTAGCTTTTTCCGTGCATCCGCCTGGCATGCCGCTGCGGCTTTTTACGGTGGTGGCGCATTTCCTTCCACTGCTGGTATTGTTCCTCACTGAGTATTTCCTGCAATTCGCGCTGGAATGCGATCTGATCATCCAGGCGCTCGTCCATGGAGTCAAAATTCGGCCGTTGCCCGCGCATTCCCGTGGAATCCGCGCCATCACGCCGTTGGTTGAAAAGTTCGCGTTTAGCAGCAATCCGTTCTTCGAGGAGTTCCCGGACCCGGCTCTCCTGGCTCTTGCTCAGGTCGAGCGCCAGGGTAAGCTTTTTGCTCTGCAGGGTGGCGATTTGTTCGCTGGTCAGTTTTGGCGCATCCGAATGTGCGTGGTGGGGTCGGGGACCGCGCTGGGCACTGAGGGAGAGGCCCAGGAAGAGCAGTCCTGTAAAAATCCAATTTTTCATACTTCTTTCTTTTAGGGTTCTGGTAATTAGAATCCGAAAGGAGCCGGGGGTTTAATCCCGACTGTGTATTTGGCAGATGTTTAACGTTCCGGGAATAACTCAGAAAGTTGCTGAAGACTCATCTTCGACGGGAGTTTTGGCGGCAATTTCATTTTGCCCGGGTTGGTTGTCGCCTGCAGGATGGTCAGAAGTATAATAGATCAGTGCGCTTGCGGCGAAGGCCAGGAAATACAGTAGACTTTTTGTTTTGTAATTCATGGTTTCAGGGGGTTAGGTTACTATCAAAATTAGGGGAACGCCCCATACCACCTGTAGCGATGTTGTCTTTTGGCCGATTTCTGATGTGAAGGGCACCTGGTTTGTGGGCAAAGGGTCGCAGAGGTCCCGAATCGGGTTGCCCGCCTGACAGTTAATCGATGAAATCGAACATTTTGTCGGATTTACCCTACAGTTGCTTTTCCAAAAGATTCTTAACAATTGGCCAAAGATTCGTTAAACCCCTGTCTGTATGTAACAATTCACGGAAACTCCCGTCTATATTTGTAGAAGGCTCCTCTACGCAAGGTGCTTTTGTAGATGATGGAATAATCTCATTTTCTGTCAGTTATTTGAATTAGTCAGCTGTTAAGCCCCTGCCATGGCAGGGGCTTAACTATTTCAGGGGCGACCTGGAACTACCCGACCGGCGGGACAAATACCGGGTGCGTTCAGAAAAAGTAGGGGATCCCGAACTGGAAGAGCAGTACGAGCAACACGACGGAAATACAATTGAGGATGATCCCGGCCCGCGCCATCTGGTGCACGCGGATATACCCGCTGGCAAATACGATCGCATTTGGCGGGGTGGCCATGGGCAGCATAAATGCGCAGCTGCTCGCAATGGTCACCGGGATGAGCAGGTGCAGGATGGGGATGTCCAGTCCGATCGCAATCCCCGCTACCACGGGTGCCAGTACGGCTACCAGTGCCACGTTGCTCATCAGCTCGGTCATAAAGAGCATCAGGGCAATCAACAGGAAGGCGGTAAACAGGACGCTCATTTCACTGCCGGCAATTGCCGCGGATACCAGGTCTACCAGGCCGCTGGCAGACATGGCCCGGGCGAGTGCCAATCCCCCTCCGAACAGGATCAATATGCCCCAGGCCAGGCGGGAGGTATCCTTCCACTTCAGGATAAAAGAGCCCTTCTTAAAATTATAGGGGACGCAGAAAAGCGCCAGGGCCCCGAACATGCTGATAGCCGTATCGGTCAGGTCCAGCCCGGGGAAGATCCCGTTGATTACCGTGCGGAAAATCCACAGGAAAACGGTGATCCCGAAGATGACCAGGACCATTTTCTCCCGCCCGCTTGCCGGGCCGAGCTTCTCGAGTTCAATCCGGATGACGTCTTTTGAGGTGCCGAAAGCGAGTCCTTTGCACGGAAACATCCATTTGACCAGGACCCAGTAGGAGATGGAAATCAGGATGATGGAGACCGGAAGGCCCAGGGTCATCCACTTCAGAAAGGAGATTTCCGTATTGTATTCGTTTTCCAGGAGCCCGATCAGTACGGAATTCGGGGGGGTGCCGATCACCGTGGCGATCCCGCCTGCATTTGCCGAAAAGGCAATGCCGAGCATGACACTCAGGGCAAAGTTCCGGTCTTTCGGCGTAAACCCGTCCTGGTCCCGGATCAGCAGGCCAATCACCGACATGGCGATCGGGAGCATGACCACGGTGCTCGCCGTATTGCTGATCCACATACTCAGGGCGGCAGTGGCGATCATAAACCCGAGGATAACCCGGTCCGGGCTGGTTCCCGTTCGGTGGATGATGCTCAGCGCAATCCGTTTGTGCAAATTGACTTTCTCCAGGGCAAGCGCCAGGACGAAGCCCCCGAAAAACAGGAAGATGATCGGGCTCCCGTAATTGGCCCCCACGTCCGCCAGGTCCATTACCCCGAGCAAGGGGAAAACGAGCAGTGGGAGCAGGGCGGTCACCGAGATGGAAACGGCTTCGGTGATCCACCAGATAATCATCCAGGCAGCGACGGCCAGCACCTTGTCGCCCATGTCGGAAATCAGGTGGCCCGAAAAACTTGTTAGCAGCAGGAAAACGATGGGTCCGGCCAGGAGGCCGATCTGAGAAGCTCGGTTCATAATCGCCAGTTCGCGCCCCCTAAACTAGGATTTTTTTGGCAATGGCGAAATTCTTTTGACGCCCGGGCACAACACGCCAGCAGAGTCGCGTGCCGGCAGGCGGGGCCTGAAGATCAAGCTTTAAACCGGGCCAGGAGGCCGTCTTCCGTTTTGGACACCTCAAACAACCCCTTTTTAGCCAGGGACTTGGTAGCCTTATCCCATTTTTTGTTGCTCAGGCCGGCCTTTTCCTTCAGGATGCCGAGATCCATTTCGGCGGCAGGCCGGAGGATATTCACAATGGCTTTTTCCTCGTCGTTGAGCTCCAGCGGCTTCTTTTCCGGTTTCATCTGGGGGAAGAACAATACTTCCTGTATGGAGGAGTTGTCCGTGAGCAGCATCACCAGGCGGTCGATCCCGATCCCGATCCCGGAAGTCGGGGGCATCCCGAACTCGAGGGCCCGCAGGAAATCCCGGTCGATGAACATCGCTTCGTCGTCGCCTTTCTCGGAGAGCTTTAATTGCTCCTCAAACCGCTCCCTTTGGTCGATCGGGTCGTTCAGCTCGGAGTAGGCGTTCGCGATCTCCTTCCCGTTGACCAGGAGTTCGAACCGCTCGGTAAGCCCGGGTTTGGACCGGTGGGCCTTGGTAAGCGGGCTCATCTCTTTGGGGTAGTCGATGATAAAAGTGGGTTGAACATAGTGGTGTTCGCAGCATTCGCCGAAGATCTCGTCGATCAGCTTGCCCACGCCCATGCTCTCGTCTACCTCAATCCCCAGGCCGGCCGCCGCGTCCCGCAGGGCGGCTTCGTCCATGCCGTCCACGTCGATCCCCGTGTGCTCCCTGATGGCATCCAGGATTGGGACCCTTGGGTAGGGCGCCTTGAAGTCGATGGTTTCCCCCCCGGCGCTGACCCGGGTGCTGCCATTGGCTTCCCGGGCTACCCGTTCCAGGAGTTGCTCGGTGGTCTCCATCATCCAGTTGTAATCCTTGTAGGCCACGTAGAGTTCCATGACGGTAAATTCCGGGTTGTGGGTCCGGTCCATCCCTTCGTTCCGGAAGTCCTTGGCAAATTCGTATACCCCGTCAAACCCCCCGACAATGAGCCTTTTCAGATAGAGTTCATTGGCGATACGCAGGTAGAGCGGAATGCCCAGCGCATTGTGGTGGGTCTGGAAGGGCCTTGCCGCCGCACCCCCCGGGATGGGTTGCAGGATGGGCGTTTCCACCTCCAGGTAGCCCTTCTCGTTAAAGAAGCGGCGGATGCTGTTGGTGATTTTGGTTCGCTTGACAAAGGTCTCCCGGACGTTCGGGTTTACCACCAGGTCCACGTACCGCATGCGGTAACGCTGTTCCGGGTCGTTGAACTCGTCGAAAACCTTCCCCTCCGCATCCTTTTTGGGCAGGGGCAGGGGGCGCAGGGCCTTGCTCAGGAGCGTAAACCGCTTTACCCGGACCGTTTTCTCCCCTACCTGGGTCTTAAAGAGCTCCCCCTCGATCCCGATGATATCGCCGATGTCGAGCAGTTTTTTATAGATGTCGTTATAGGCCGACTTATCCTCCCCTTCACAGATTTCGTCCCGGTTGAAGTACAACTGGATCCGTCCGGCGCTGTCCTGCAATTCTGCAAAAGAGGCCTTTCCCTGGATGCGGCGGGACATCAGCCGGCCGGCCATGACCACGTGTTTCCCTTCCTCGTAGTTCTCCCGTACGGAGGAGGAGAGGGTGTCCACAGGGTATTTTTCGGCCGGGTAAGGGTCGATTCCGAGTTCGCGAAGTTGCCGGAGTTTTTCCCGGCGGATGATTTCTTGTTCCGAAAGCTGCATTCTCAAGGATTTAAGCCCTGCAAATATAGGTTGAATGGGGCAACCTGCCAATGAGTCGACTCGCTTGCAGGCAGGCCCATTGCGGAAACCGGCAGGGCAGGCGTGAAATGATTGTAACAATTGCGACAAAAGTGCGTCCCATAAGTGCATCGATCAAATCCCGAGTCATGAGTTTTTTACGCGTATTACTGGCCATTATTTTCCCGCCCTTGTCGGTTATCGGAAAGGGTTGCGGTTCTTTCCTGATTGTGTTACTTTTAACACTATGCGGTTGGGTCCCCGGGGTAATTGCAGCCCTGATCATCCTGAATAACCCGAATTAGCCGCATTTTCGCATCTTGCCGGGCAACCAAACCGGCAGCAGTTGCCTTTCTGCGTATGAAATCAATCCGATATGGCACCCTGTTGGCCCTGCTGGCCGTTGCAGGGGCCTGCAATTTGACCGAGGAAATTTACCTGGAGCCGGACGGTTCCGGATCCATCGCCCTGAGTTTCGACGGCTCGGGGATGCTGGAGATGGCCGGGGAGGAACTGCTGGACTCCACGAGTGTGGCCATGGATTCCGTGGTATATTTTTCAGAAATCCTCGAAGAAAAAAAGGACAGTATCGCTACCCTGCCGCTGGCCGAGCAGGAGCGACTGAAAAGCCTGGAACCCTACCGGCTGCGTATGCAGAGCAACCCGGCAGCGGGGGAAATGCTCTTTACCCTGGAAAGGGATTTTGCCAGCCTGGCTGAGGTGGAAGAGTCCTTTAACGCCTTCCAGCGGGCGGGCTCCCTGGATCCGGAACCCAATGCGGGGGCCATGCCGGGGACCCCGGAAATCTATGAGAGTACGCGGGTATCCTATCGCTTCGGCGACCGGGTGTTCAGCCGCCGCTCCGAAATCACCGATTCCGTGTTGCACAGGCAGCGCCTGGACAGCCTGGAAGGTACCGCAATGTTTCTCTCCGGCTCTACCTATACGCTCAAAATCCATTTCCCCTCCCGGATCCGTTCTGCGAGTTCCGAGACGGCCACCCTGAGTATGGATGGAAAAACCCTCATTCAGGAGGTGGAATTCATGGAGTACCTGAGGGATCCTGGCGTCCTGGATATCCGGGTGGAACTCGAGGAGTGACCCCGGACGATATCTTTAGGTTGCGTACCTTTGCAGCATGAACAAAAAGGTACAGGTACAGGACCTCGGCTTCCGGGACTACAAGGAAACCTGGGAGTATCAGGAGTCCCTGTTCCGGGACATCCTGGACCGGAAAATCCGGAACCGGCGGGAGGGGAATTCCGATGCCACTCCCAACCACTTCCTCTTTGTGGAACACCCCCATGTCTATACCCTGGGGAAAAGCGGGGACAAGTCCAACCTGCTTGTGAGTGAGGCGGTTTTACGGGAAAAAGGCGCCTCCTTCTACCATATCAACCGGGGCGGGGACATCACCTACCACGGGCCCGGACAGATTGTGGGCTACCCGATCCTGGACCTGGAGAATTTCTTCACGGATATCCACAAGTATCTGCGCCTGCTGGAGGAAATGGTGATCCGGACATTGGCCGGGTACGGGCTCAAAGGGGTCCGGTCCGAAGGGGAAACAGGAGTCTGGCTGGATGCCGGTACGTCCCGGGCCCGGAAAATTTGTGCCCTGGGGGTGCGGGCCAGCCGTTGGGTTACCATGCACGGCTTTGCCTTTAATATCAATACGGACCTCGCCTATTTTGACCTGATGATTCCCTGCGGCATCCGCGACAAATCGGTGACTTCCCTCAGCGCCGAACTCGGGCGCCACATACCCACCCGGGAGGTGAAACAGCAATTGCTCACCCATTTTTCGGAACTTTTCGGGGCGGAAAGCCTCCCCGTGCAGCCGGATTGATATCCCCCGGGATTTCGCGCCGGACTAACGGGAAATCGAAGACAGGACCATCCGGCTCGTAAGCTTGCCATTTTTGTTATAGCTCTCGGACTTGACCATGCCCACGCCCTCCGCCAGCCAGGTGCGTTGCGGGAAGGTTTGGTTGGCCATCATCATCTTGGATTGGGTTTCACTGTAGATCACGTAGCAATCGAATTCGCCCGCCGGCGTGCTGACGGTTTCCTTTTTCTCCACCTTCCGGTTGGTCATGTCCACCTGCATATTCATGTTGATGCCGCTCATTTTTACCTTCATGGAGACATTTGCGTCCGGGAGCTGCTGCCCCTCGGACAGGTTGTTGGGCAACTCCAGGTCCGTGCCGGTGATTTCCGCTTCGGCATCTCCGAATTGCTCCATCATCTGGCCGGAAAGCAGGGATTCGTAGTCGATGCGAATTGCGGTCCCCGTACAGGTGATGCCGTAGGAGGTTTCATAGGAATTCTTGCCCTTGTTGTCGCTGAAACCCATATTCATCTGGGCCACCAGGCCCTCGGAGGTTTCGGCTACCTCGGTCACCTCCTGCCATTGGGTGCCTTCTACCTTGTCCTTCCGGTTGTACATGGTGTATTCCATCCGCACGCCCTCCTGTAGCGGGTAGTATGCGCTGCATTCCTGGGCCGTGGAAACGGCGGGCAAAAGGCAGAGGGCCAAGACGAATGTGGAGATCCATTGAACGGGTTTCTGAATAAGGTTCATTTGCTCAAGTTTTATTTGGTTGCGTATCTGTTTGTTATCTGTGAATTGACACCCTCTGTAGAGGAGGGTGTTTCGGTTATTGCCGGATGAATTCCACGCGACGGTTCTGTGCTTTCCCGGCCGGGCTGTTGTTGTCGGAGACCGGCTCGGACTCCCCCTTGCCCAGGGTGCTCAGACGGCCTGCGTCTACGCCGTACACGTCTACCAGCGCCTTTTTTACCGCTTCGGCCCGCGCCTGGGACAAAGCCACATTCGCGTCGGCATCTCCGTCCGAATCCGTATGCCCCACGATTTGCAGCGACATGCCCCCGTCCTGTTGCAGGACCTGGGAAATCTGCCGGATGACGCCCATGGACCTCGGTTGCAGGTTGGCCGAGCCGGAATCGAAGAGGATGGCGTTTGTGGAGATGGATCCCTCGGCGAGCAGTTTTCGCCTCAGGTCCTCGCCTCCCTTGGCGATCTTCACGTTGGAAATAAATACTTTCTCCTTGCCGGATTTGACCCCCGTCAGCTGAAATTTCACATGGGACAGGGGCCCGCCCGGGCCGATCATCCGGGGAATGTCGATATGCTTATTTTCGTCAACATACAGGCGGAACCGCTCTCCGTTGACCGCGATGGAAATATGCGGCCGGTTCTGGATGTTTTCGCGGATATCCAGTTTTACGGTATTGGAAATGGTCCGTTCCGAGTTGATCAGGTTCTGTACCCGGATACCCCCGGGGGTATACTGCACCATCGGCAGGTTGGCCAGGACGTAATCCGATCCTTTTTCAAACCCACCGTTGTCGTCCAGGAGCACCTGGAGGACGGCCGTGGAGGATGTTTGCCGGTCCATGCCGGATGCCTGCAAGTCAAATTCCAGGGTGAAGTCCTCGGGCAGGTTGTCCAGATTGGGGACATAGTAGGTGCGGTTACCCGATACGAGTTCGAGCCATTTGCCGCTGTCGTCCCCGAAGGTAACCACCTGGCCGCCCCCGTTCGTGTTCCACCTGGCCGGGAAATCCCCGATAAAGTCGTCCCCGAAGTCGTCGTAAAAAAGCACTTCGTCCCCCGGGACAAAATCGAATTTGCTATATACCTCCAATGACTTGGGTCCCGATGCGGCAGAAGGGGTTCCGCTATTGGAGGAAGGATTGTTCCCGCCGCCCGCAGCCGGGGTGTTTCCGCTGCCGGCGCCGGCATCGGGCTCGTTTCCGCCTATCGGGGGTGCCGGGCTTTCCGCCGGGCCGCCGGATCCGGGTTCGAGAATACTGTCCAGGGCCTGGTCCGTCTTTTTGGTGGCTTCCTCGTCCACGCGCTGTTCCACAGTGCGCTCGGCAGCCTCCCGCGCCCGTTTGCCCAGTTTCTTTAAAAATTGGCTGTTGGCATCCGGAATATACAGCAGGAATAAGCCGGCTGTAAGGAAAATCCGAATCCCGGAGGTAAGCATTTTCATCGGTGTGTTCTTTGTGGTTTAACGATTCTCCTAAAGATACAAAACAGATGTACAGATACCGTTTTGGATGTATAATCCGCGGGGAAAATGGTATCGATGGCAGCAGGTTGCTTACCGCTGTATCCTGTATACGGCAATCAGGCTGTCGCGGAATTTGACGCCCAGTTCGGGGTTGCGGTCCCCATCCATGTCCGCCATGTCGGGGAGGCCGTTTCCCTCAACGGGGAAGCCCTTCAGGCGGGAAGCGTCGCTGCGGAACAGGTAGAGTTTCTGGGTCTGGATATCCGTAACGCCCACATAGATGATATCGTACAGGTAGAAAATTCGCGGGGCCGTGTATACCCCCAGTTCGAGCTCTGCGCGGTTGCCCTTGACCTGGAACACGTTGTCGTTCATCAGCGTCAGGGTATGGGCCGTTGCATACATGCCGTGATCCGCGTTGAGGTTCAGGGCGGTTCGGTTGATCCTGCCCCGGGTGTCGATGGTAACCAGGTTGCCGGATTTCTCGGTGAAGGCGAATTTATCGCGGTAAAGGTAAATGCCGTTACCGGAAAAGTCGAATCGCTCCTCGACGCGTATGCGCGTATCCCCCACCCGGTTGAGGATCCTCAGGCGTCCGTCTTCCAGCCGGAAGACCAGGTAATCCCGACTGCCGATGCGGATATGATCCGGCGGGCCGATTGGGGGGCTGCCGGCATCCCGGAATTTAAACCCACTCACATCGCGCCCCTGACCGTCGAACATATAGATCTTTTGCCCGTCGTTGAAAACGAGCCGGTAATTCCGGTTGTTGTCGTAGTCAAACAGGGCCAGGGGCCCGAGCGTCCCGCCTTCGAATTTTTTGGGGAAGGGGGCAACGGGGTTTCCGTCCCGGTCCAGCACCATCAGGGCCCCGGGAAGTGTAAAAGCCATCTGGAAGCGGCCGTTTTTAAACAGGTCTACCTGATGGATGGCCCCCTGGATGGGCCCCGCCAGTTCCTTTTTCCAATACAGGTCCCCGCTGGCGGAATACAGGTAAAGCTGGTTCCTGTCGTCCTGGACGGCCAGGTCCATGCCGCCTGTCCGGTGGTTCCTGAGCATAAAAGGCCCGGCCATTACCTGTCCTTCGAGTTTCCGGGTAAAGGCCAGGCTCACCGAGGCCCCGCTGCCCGTCGGGTCGTCTTTTTTCCGGAACTGGTATTCCAGCAGGTCGTAGCCTTCCGAGCTATTCAGCTGGGCGCTATACAGGTAATCCGAAGGCATTTCACCCGCAATCGGTTCGGGGAGCCCCAGCACGGAGAGGCTGTCGGTCAGGAAACCGGCCTCCCCGGGATGGTCGGCGAGTACGAAGGAGGTGGATTCTGACGCCAGGAAGGGTTGCAGGCGGTCATAGGTGCCGTTTGCGGCGTACGAATCTTCCCGTTTGTAAGAGCTGATGACATTCCGGACGCCTTCAAGGCTGGGCCCCAGGACAAAATAATTGCCAAAAGCACCTAAAAAACCCGGCTCCGGGATGCCCTTTAGCAATGGGTCAAAAGCAGCCATCAGCGCTGCGGGATCCCGAAGGGCGTATACGCCGGCATCCTGGAAGGAGTCCAGCTGGTCCAGCTGAGGCCGGAGGCCATCGATCACGGCCGTGGGATTGACGCTCACCAGGACCGCCAGGGTTTCGCCCGAGAGGTTGAACACCCCGAGGTGTTCCACACTTTCAAGGAGCCCGGGATGCGGATTCGGCCTGCCGAGGATGCGCTCCTGGTTCTGGAGGAACTTGCCCGGGTCTCCCAAAGATAGCGTATAGAGCGCGGAGGTTCCGGCCGGGGGCACCCTGGCAACTTCCCCCAACGGCAACGCAGGGATACCCCTGAGGATGGCCCGGTTGTCCCAGAGACTGTCCGGACGTACTTCAATGCCCTGGAACAGGAGGGCATCGGATCGCAATTGCAGGTCGAAGGCGGACCAGGCGGCGCCCGGCGCAATCGGTTTTCCGGATACTTTGCCCAGGAGGAACGCTTCCAGGGGATGCGCGTGTCCCATGGGCAGGAACAGGGAGGCGGAAGTCCGGGGATTCGCAGTCCGTGCTGCCCGCAGGAGTGGGTTCCCCGAATCCGTTTCATTCCCGGTGGCCTCCGCTATCAGGGAGGCCGAATTGCTCAACAGGCGTATCGCTCCGACTTTTTCCGCTACCAGCCCGGACGAATCCGCAGGCGTCCCGACAGGGCTGCTCCCGGCGGCCCCGACGGAATCGGGGACCGGTTGCCAAACCTCTTCAAAAACCACAAGCCACCGGGGGTCTTCGCCCGGGTCTCCGGTTACGGCCACCAGGCATCCCGGACCCAGCTCGAGTTCCAGCACCTGGTCGAGTACCCCGAAGAGGCGATTCCCGCCGGATACTTCCCGGTAATGCCGTAGCAACCCGTTATTGCGGTATTCGGACCGGAATCGTTCAACGTCGTGGAGCTGCAAAACCACATCGGAAGACGCGGGAATCAGGCCCCAGGGATTTGCCGAATCCCTGTCCCTTTGTACGCAGGAGGACAATGCGGTCAGAAGGCATGCAAGCAGGACGAGGCCGGGAATCTTCAAAATCGGGTTCTTTTTAGGCAAATGTAGCACCTAGAACCGGAATTTCAATTGCTCCGGCAGCAACCGGAAGCTTTGCCGGTGATAGGGGGAAGGCCCGTGTTTCCGGAGGGCCTCCCGGTGTTCCTGTGTGGGATACCCTTTGTTGCGGTCCCAGCCGTATTGGGGGTATTCCCGGTGCAGTTCCCGCATGCGGGCATCCCGGGCCGTCTTGGCCAGGACGGAGGCCGCCGCGATGTTCAGGTACCGCCCATCCCCCCGGACCAGGCACTGGTAGGGAATCCCCTCATAGGGAAGGAAGCGGTTCCCGTCTACCGCGATGGCTTCCGGGCGCATCCCGAGTTGGTCCAGGGCCCGGTGCATGGCCTGAAGCGATGCCTGCAGGATGTTGATTTCGTCGATGGTGGCGGGGGGGATATGGGCCACCCCGGTTGCCAGGGCCTCCCGGAGGATTTTCGGCGCCAATCGTTCCCGCTGGTCCGCGCTGAGCTTCTTGCTGTCGTTCAGGAGCGGGTCTTCAAAACGCTCCGGTAAGATCACAGCGGCTGCCGTAACCGGCCCGGCCAGGCACCCGCGGCCGGCTTCGTCCGTGCCGGCTTCCAGGGCGCAACTGTAATAGGCTTCGAGCATCCGCGTCAGTTTCTGGGAAGTGTTGGTTTATTGCACCAGGAATTCAAACAGCTCCGATTCCGAGGAGTTGCCGACAGAATCCGATGTGGTCACCCGCCAGTAATAAGTGGTGGCAGCGGCAACCGGCACGGTCAGGGTCGTTTCGCCCGCTCCGGTGGTGCCCACCGATTCCAGGGCGCCCGGCCCGGTACCCAGGAAAACCTCGTATCCTTCGATATCGCCATCCACGTCCGAACCGGACCATTCCAGGGTAACTTCAGAGGCCGTTTCCAGATGCGCGCCCCGGGCCGGGGCGATGGCCTGGGCGGGGAAGGGGGCGTAATTTTCTACCCCCGGGCCTTCGTTATAGAAGCGCCAGGTAGGGCTCGCAGCTGTTTCGCTGACCCCGTTGGCACGGGACACCACCTGCCACTGGTAGGGGGTGCCGCGGTTTACTGAGAGGGTGGCCTCATTGGTATTCGTGGTGGTGCTCAACTCGGAATTTGTGTTGAGGTTGCGCACTATGAGCTCGTAGCTATCCGTGTTCTGCGACAGGTTCCACTGAAAAGTGATCCGGCTCTGGGTAGGGCTAATGATTTCCCCTTCGGTACACTCCGTATTGTTTCCCGGGAAAATCAGGGTTGCCGCCGAGGGCGGATCGGGTTGGGGTTCGGGCTCGGGGTCGTCGGACCCACCGCCGCCGCACGCGAGCAGCAGGAAAAATAAACTCCCGGTAATGCCTTTTACAATTTTCATTTCTTCACAATTTTATAGATTCTCAGGGAATCCCCGGTCCGGACATTCAGGATGTAGACCCCGGCGGGATACCCGCTCATGTTGATCAGCATTTCGGAGGCTGCCACCGGAATACGCTTGGCCAGTACGCGGGTGCCGCTGAGTGCATAGAGGGCAATTTCCGCATTCCCGGAAGCCGTGCCGCCCAGGTAGATATTCAGATCTTCGTTGCCCACGGGGTTCGGGTAAATCAGGGGCGTGTTGCTGACCACTACCGTTTCCGTATAGGTGCCCTGGCAACTCAGGCCGGTGGAAACCGACAGCTCGTTACTGGGTTTTTCGATGGGCAGACGGATGCTTCCCCCGTCAGTCCGGTAGGTTTTCCCGTTCCACTGGATGATGTATTCCGTCCCCCCGCTAAGTTCGAGTTCCACTTCCTGATCCAGGGTGCGGATCTGCGAACTGACAGACAGCGCTTCGGGTTGGTCAATCGCCGTATCAAAACAGATTTCATATCCTGACTGACCCACCACGCCAATACAGAGTTGATAGCTCCCGGCCGGCAGGTCCGGAAAAGTTACTGCCTCGGTAAACGACTCCTCAAAGGTGCCTGCATCCCCGGTCAGCGTCGCTGTATAATCCAGGGCTTCCACCGCTTCCACCCGGATGGTGCCGTTGTTGCTGGAAATACAGGATTCCCCGGTGGTGCGCACCCGGAAGTTTTCCGTCGGCAGGCTGAAGGCTTCGCAGCCGGAGGTGTCTACAGTGGTGCCCTGGGGCGTATCCGGGCAGGCATCGGCCGTGTTGGGCACGCCGTCGTTGTCCGAATCATCGTCACACACGTCCCCGATCCCGTCCATATCCTGGTCGGCCTGGTCTGCATTGGGGGTCAGCGGGCAGTTGTCCTGGTTGTCCGGTACCCCGTCGTTGTCGTCGTCGTTGTCGCAGATATCCCCGATCCCGTCTCCGTCTCCGTCTTCCTGCCCCGCATTGGCGGTAAGCGGGCAGTTGTCGTTTTCGTCCAGGACCCCGTCGTCGTCGTCGTCCTCATCGTCGATGAGCCCGGAAACCCCCAAATCGTCTACCACAACGCCTTCCTGGGTTACAGCCGGATCGGAGTGGAATACCAGCCGGAAGACGATGTTTGCTTCCGCTGTCAGGTCGGTCTCCCCCAGGGAGGCATTCAGGGCAAAATCGTAGGCGTACTCCTTCATCTCGTCGTCGGTTCCCGTCCATTGGGCGCCCGGGCAATTCTGGCAGTCGTCTTCTGCCCCGCTGCTCGCATTCGTCCGGTTGCTCGTGTACCAGTTGGGCTGGCTGTCGACAGAACCCAGCAGGTTCCAGGTATCCCCGCCGTCTGTCGAATATTCCACGTAGACGATATCGAAATTCACCTCCAGGTCGTACGCCATGTTAAAGCGCAGCACCGGTGCCAGGAAAGATGTGAAATCATAGCAGGGGGTCAGGAGGAACGCCTTGGTGGCATCCGCGTGGTCGCCGTCCAGGTTTGTCCCGTATACGCGGGTGCCGGAGGCGGCCGCATTCAGGACTTCCCCCTGGGGTACGCCCCGTTCCCATTCACTGCCGTCCCCGTTGGCGTTAAAGGCCACCAAATCGTCCGCGGCATCTTCAAAATCGTTCCGCTCATTCGGCCCGGCCGTATTGTTGGTAAAGAATCGCACCTGGCCGTCGTTGTTTTCATTAAAAGCATCCCCGGAAACAGTGGCCGACACCTCCAGGAGGATTTCGCCCGCTCCCCCGATATTGATGGCAGGCAGGTCGATGGTTCCGGTTGCCCCGCTCGCCAGGTCGATGGTTTCGGTAAATTCATTCAGCGCCCCGCCGTTGACACGATAGCTTACCGCTACCTGGCTGATACTGTTCAACCCTTTGTTTTCTACGGAAATCTGCGGGATGGCATCCGTCGTACACAGGATGGAGCCGGAAGCCGGACTCACGGACAACAACCGCAGGTCGTTGTCGGGCTGTTGTACCGGGATGGGCGACTGCCAGACGCCCCGACCGTAGGTGGATGCTGTCAGGATCTCGTCGTCCAGGCTGATCTCCAGGTCGCTGACGGCCACACTGGGCAGCCCGGTAAAATAATCCTCCCATTCGGTTCGTGTATCGTCCAGGCGGTATACCCCCAGACTCGTACCCACATAGACCGGGTTGTCCGTGTGCCGCCCCTGGTGGACGATCGAGAAATAGGCCTGGTCTTGAGGGAGGTTGCCCGTGATTTCTTCCACTTCCCCGTCGGACCCTGTGACGGTGATTTTATACACCCCCCGGTTGGTTGGCTGGAAAGCCTGGGGAACCCCGACGCGGTCGGAAGTCACCGCCCAGGCGATATTCGGATTTTCGTGGTGGATGGCGATGTCGGCGATTTCCGTCGGAAGGGTGGCTACCTTCAGGAAATTCTCGCCCCCGTCCTCGCTGAAATACAGGTCGCTCCCTTCGGCGGCGTACAGTACCTGCGGGTCGCTGGCGGACACCTCGACGTCTTCCACCGTATTCCCGAGCCCCAGGGAAACCTTTTCCCAGGCATTCCCGGTTAGCTTATAGACCGCATCGTAACCGGCATATACGGTGCCGTCCGGCCCGATGGCCAGAGGGGTGATCCAGTTGCCCTGGAGCCGTCTGCCGTTATCGTCAAAAGGCGATCCCAAAAAGCCGATGGATTGCCCGGCGTCCGTGGAGAGGTAAAGTACCCCGCCGAACTGGGAAAAACCGTACACCACGGAATTGTTCATTGGGTCGATGACGTTGTCCATTCCGTCTCCCCCGTGCCAGTTGTTCCAGTTGGCCGCCCCGAGTACCTGTCCGCCATTGTCCTGCAGGCCGCCCGTCATGATCCCTGCATCCGATCCCGAAACGGAAAGGCGGTAGAACTGTCCGATGGCCATGCCGCTGGTCAGGTCCTCAAAAGTCTCGCCCCCATCTTCCGTCACATAAAGGCCGCCGTCGGTTCCCGCAAAGAGCTTCCCGTTAAAAATGCGGAGGGTGTGGATGTCCGCGTGGGTGTACGCGGCGTCGTTGACAAACCACTCGTTGAGTTTTTCGAAGGAATCCCCCCCGTCCGTACTCTTCCAGATATTCAGGCAACCCACATACAATTCGTCCGCATCGGTGGGGGATACCTCCAGGGCCAGGTCAAACCAGGCCTGGCTGGATTCCATCAGGTCTTCGGAATTCAGCGTTACACTGAAACTGTCCCCGGAATTTGTAGACTCGTACAACCCCTGGAAACTGAAATCCTCGGCCGAGGTGTTCGCACTCAGTACATAGACCCGGTTCGGGTCGGCCAGGGACACCCCCAGGACAAGCCGGCCGGATTCCTCCGGGAGGGCGCTGTTCTCCAGCAGCGTAAAAGTCTCCCCGTCCGTACTCTTGTAGAACCGGCTGTTGGTGACGGCGTACACCGTGTTGGGGTCGCCGGGTTTGAGTTTGAAGTCTTTGATATTGCCGGACTGCACATTCGACCAGTTCGCCCCGGCATCCGTCGATTTAAACAACCCGCTCGTGGTCCCCACCCAAAGGGTGCTGGAATCCGTCGGGTCGATGACGATTTCGTTCATCAGCGTACTGACGCTCGTGTTTTCCGGATTCAGTCCCGTTTCGGACCAGGTAACGCCCCCGTCGTCCGAGCGGAAAACCCCTACGCTGAAGGAATCCCCTGCGTCGTCGTCCCCGGTGGCTATGTAGATAATGTCTGAATTCTGCGGGTCGATGGCGATCCCCGAGACGCCGATCTGCGGGAAATTGTCGAACAGGTTTGTCCAGGTGCCCCCGGCATCGGTGGATTTCCAGATGCCCCCTGCCGGAGCCCCCACATACCAGGTGTCCGGGTTGTTCGGGTCTACCGCTACGGCGTTCAACCGTCCCGTACCCGGCAGTTGCCCGGCAAAAATCCCGGGGGCAAAAGGCCCCACGGAGGTCCAGGCACTGACGGGGTTCACGTCAAATCCCGTACGGTCTGCTTTGCGTTCCCAGGCCTGCCAGAGTTCCCTGGCGGTCGGCAGGTAACCATCCGCATTGGCAAAGTACTGCCAGTAGTTTTCCCAGCGTTTATACGGTTTGAAGCCACTTCCCCTGGCTTCCCAGTCCCGCCCGGACCAGTAGGCGTCGAAGGCAGCGGAGATTTCCGGCAATGTATAGCGCTGACCGGAGGCTTTCGCGGTGGCCCCCTTACTTTTTTCGAGCTGTCGCATCCAGGGGGCGCCCGGGTTGAATTGGGCCTGAGCAATCCCTGCTGCCAGGAGGCAGGTAACGAATAGTATGCGATTCATATCAATTTTTTTGCTAAAATGCGTAAAGCCTTCCAAGGTAGCAAATTTTTGCGTTAACCGGTTGGTTTCCCTCCGCAGGGGAAACCCCACGGGAGATGCCAGGCCAGCCGGAAGCAGGGAAACTTTCACATATACTTAGGAACAAAAAAGGTACCTTTGCGGGGAAGAAAAGCCCTATGCGATACTGCCTGCTGATTTTATCGGCTCTCGTGCTGCATCCGGCACTGGCCCAGGACAACCCGGCCCGGCCTGCCCTCCAGAATGATTCCATCCCGCCCCGGGAAAAGAGACTTCCCCCGAATGTCCCGCCCGGCCGCGCGGAAGCGGCCATCACCATTAAGGATTACAAGATTATTACCCAGGAGCGGGATACGACCTACCTGGATACCACGCTCACCATCCAGAAGGAATACCGTTACAACTACCTCAGGCGCGACGATTTTGAACTGATGCCCTTCTCGAATGTGGGGCAGCCCTACAACCGGCTGGGGGTGGACCTGAACCGGGAGTCCCTGTTTCCCAGGATGGGTGCCCGGGCGCGTCACTATAATTATATGGAGGCGTCGGATATCCGCTACTACAACGTCGCTACTCCGATGACGGACCTGTTCTTTAAAACCACTTTTGAGCAGGGGCAGTTGCTGGACGCCATGCTCACCTCCAATTTCAGCCGCCGCCTGAATGTATCCATCGCGTTTAAGGGTTTCCGGTCCCTGGGGAAATATCAGGAAGACGAGGTCCAATCGGGGAATTTCCGTGCCACTGCCAACTACGTGACCCGGGATGGCCGCTATCGCTTCCTGGCCCACGTGGCTGCACAGGACATCCAGGGGCAGGAAAATGGCGGGCTATTGAATGCGCCGGATCAATTTGAATCCGGGAACCCGGATTTCCAGGACCGCTCCCGGATTGATGTCCGCTTTAGCAACGTGCAGAACGAACTCAACGGGAAACGGTATTTCCTAGATCACGAATTCCGACTTCTGGGGCAGGGTGCCGACAGCATCCCGGGCATGGGGAATTTGTTTTTGAGGCACCGTTTTTCCTATGAAACCAAATGGTACCAGTATTCCCAGAACAACAATACCACCGAATACTTCGGCGACCTTTTGGTGACGCCGGTCAGGGACCAGGCCTACCTGAAGACGTTTGACAACCGCTTCGGGGTGGGGTTGGAGAACCGCTGGCTGGGTCGGCTCGAAGGATATATTACCATCTTTGATTACACCTATTTCTTTAATAGTGTCCTGCAGACAGGCACCGGGACGATCCCAAACCAATTGCCCGGGCAGCAGCTGGTTTCCGGGGCTGCCTGGAAAAAGTCCTTCGGGCCGCTTACCCTGGAGGCAGACGGGGGGCTCGGGCTTGGGGGCGACCTGACGGATTCCTACCTGGATGCGAGCGTGACGCTGCCCCTGGGCACATCCCTGGAATTGCATGCGGGCATCCACCACAGCGCCCGGAAGCCCGATTTCAACTTTCTGTTGTACCAGTCGGATTACCTGAATTACAACTGGGATAATTCGGGCACCTTTGAGAACGAGCAGGTCCAAAGCCTCTTCGGGGAGGTGCGTTCCGAATGGCTGGGGTCTCTCAGGGCACAACTCAGTTCAACGGACAACTATTCCTTTTTCCGTTCGGAGGCCGATGCCGACCAGTTGGCAGCGGGAGAGGAGCAGGCCTTTGTGCGCCCTTTTCAGGAGGCGGGCCGCATCACCCACCTTCGGGTGAAGTACCAGAAGGAATTCCAGCTGGGCAAATGGGCCCTGAACAACACCCTCCTCTATCAGGAGGTGGATCAGGATGCGGCTGTATTGAATGTGCCGAGGCTGGTAACCCGCAATACGCTTTATTTTTCCAGTGACGTCTTTAAAAAGGCCATGTTCCTGCAAACCGGGATTACCTTCCGGTATTTCACCTCGTACTATATGGATGCGTACAATCCGCTGCTCGGGGATTTCTACGTACAGGACCGGGAGGAATTCGGCGGTTTTCCGATGCTGGACTTCTTTATCAATGCCAGGATCCGGCAAACCAGGATTTATCTGAAGGCGGAACACTTTAACTCGTCGTTTTCCGGTAATAACTATTATTCTGCGCCAGACTATCCCTACAGGGATTTTGTCATCCGCTTCGGGCTGGTTTGGAACTTCTTTTCCTGACCGCCTGCCGTTTTCCGGGGTGGACCGTGACTCCCGGGGTGGGAATATGTCTGTCGCTGATTACGAGACACTTGCCAATTCGGGGGTGATTTTTTCAAAAGTTCGGATTGTAAGCCTCACGCAGACAAGCACTTGTGTCTTTAGGAAATTTTTAAGCAAATTTTTTTCACTCCCTGTTTGTGGAAGCCAAAAAAGCATTCTATATTTGCACCCGCTTTTCGGGGTAAAACCTGGATGCGAGGAACAGAAAAAAGTTCATTGACATATTGACAGACAGCGTAGCTTCTGTCCGGGGTTTTGGGTCGAAAGGCCTATGGATCTGATAACGGGCAGGAGTGATTGTACAAAATAAATAAACAACATCCGTCAAGGAATTAAGAAAAGAACCTGGACCGAGTTGGGACAAATAAGTTGTAGGAGTTACCTCTGGGATTACCGAGAGTTAAGTTATTTAAGATTCTACGATGAAGAGTTTGATCCTGGCTCAGGATGAACGCTAGCGGCAGGCCTAACACATGCAAGTCGAACGGTAACAGGGATTGCTTGCAATCCGCTGACGAGTGGCGCACGGGTGCGTAACGCGTATGGAACCTACCCTTTACTGGGGGATAGCCCGGAGAAATTCGGATTAATACCCCGTAGTATTGCTTAGTGGCATCACTTGAGCAATTAAAGCTTCGGCGGTAGAGGATGGCCATGCGTCCTATTAGCTTGATGGTGAGGTAACGGCTCACCATTGCTACGATAGGTAGGGGCCCTGAGAGGGGGATCCCCCACACTGGTACTGAGACACGGACCAGACTCCTACGGGAGGCAGCAGTGAGGAATATTGGACAATGGTCGAAAGACTGATCCAGCCATGCCGCGTGCAGGAAGACGGCCCTACGGGTTGTAAACTGCTTTTTTACGGGAAGAATAATGCCCACGTGTGGGCAGATGACGGTACCGTACGAATAAGGACCGGCTAACTCCGTGCCAGCAGCCGCGGTAATACGGAGGGTCCGAGCGTTATCCGGAATCATTGGGTTTAAAGGGTCCGCAGGCGGGCCAGTAAGTCAGGGGTGAAAGTTTGCGGCTCAACCGTAAAATGCCTTTGATACTGCTGGTCTTGAGTTGTGGTGAAGTGGCCGGAATATGTGGTGTAGCGGTGAAATGCATAGATATCACATAGAACACCGATTGCGAAGGCAGGTCACTAACCACACACTGACGCTGATGGACGAAAGCGTGGGGAGCGAACGGGATTAGATACCCCGGTAGTCCACGCCGTAAACGATGGACACTAGCTGTTGGGGCTCACGCCTCAGCGGCCAAGCGAAAGTGATAAGTGTCCCACCTGGGGAGTACGTTCGCAAGAATGAAACTCAAAGGAATTGACGGGGGCCCGCACAAGCGGTGGAGCATGTGGTTTAATTCGATGATACGCGAGGAACCTTACCAGGGCTTAAATGTAGTGGGACAGGCTTAGAGATAGGCTTTTCTTCGGACTCATTACAAGGTGCTGCATGGTTGTCGTCAGCTCGTGCCGTGAGGTGTCAGGTTAAGTCCTATAACGAGCGCAACCCCTACCGTTAGTTGCCAGCGAGTAATGTCGGGGACTCTAACGGAACTGCCGGTGCAAACCGCGAGGAAGGTGGGGATGACGTCAAATCATCACGGCCCTTACGTCCTGGGCTACACACGTGCTACAATGGCCGGTACAATGAGCAGCCACTGCGCGAGCAGGAGCGAATCTAAAAAACCGGTCACAGTTCGGATCGGGGTCTGCAACTCGACCCCGTGAAGCTGGAATCGCTAGTAATCGGATATCAGCCATGATCCGGTGAATACGTTCCCGGGCCTTGTACACACCGCCCGTCAAGCCATGGAAGCCGGGAGTGCCTGAAGTCCGTCACCGCAAGGAGCGGCCTAGGGCAAGATCGGTAACTAGGGCTAAGTCGTAACAAGGTAGCCGTACCGGAAGGTGCGGCTGGAACACCTCCTTTCTAGAGACTCGATTATA